>NZ_BAAIAK010000001.1:0-1120876 GCF_054600775.1 Pseudomonas sp. MHK4
AGCCCAGGTCACGCCACTGGACGATGGCGACAGCCGTTTTCGGATGGTGCTCAAGGCGCCCGATGGCATCGGCCTGACCTGGTACTTGCGCACCGAACTGGGGGCAGGGCCGATGGCGTTGCTCAAGCTGCGTGGTTTCAAGATGCCGACGCAGATCTTTCTCGGCAAGGACGAAAAAGCCATGCCCTATGCACTGAACGGAAGGTCTGAATGAGCCTGGACAGATTGATCGAACGTTGCCTGGGGGAGCGGGATGCCCTGGGTCTTGCCCGGGCGCAAGCAGGGCACTGGCAATCCTGGTTGCAGCCGATCAGCGCGGATGTGCCCGCAGGGAAAGACCCGGCGTGTGATGATGATTTCCAGCGCATGCGTGAGGAGGTCAACAAACTGTCCGGGGCCGATGTCGAACAGGTCATCCAGCTGGCGCAGACGCTGCTTGCCGGATCCTGCAAGGATCTGCGCGTGGTCACTTATTACATATGGGCACGCTTGCACCGGGATGGCGAAGCGGGCTTGGCCGACGGTCTGAACCTGCTGGCCGCCTTGCTCGAACGCTACGCGGTCCAGGTGCTGCCCGCGCGTCCCAACAGCCGCAAGATGGCACTGGAGTGGTTGGCGAGCAGCAAGGTGCTCGACACCCTGTCGCGGTACCCCGAAGTGGTGAAGAACGAGGCCGAGGGGACGGTGGCGGCGCTGGTCTGGCTGGAACAAACGCTGGCTGCCTGGCCCCTTGATCAGCGTCCGGCCCTCGGTGCGCTGTATGCCGCGTTGTCTGCGCGACTGGCGCAATCCGGTGGGGTCGACGCGCTGGTACCGCAGAACATCGCCCGCTTTGAGACGAACACCCGAACGGCCGCCCCCGATCCAACGGCCATCAAGTCCGGGCGTGACCTGCTGGACGGCGGCCGGGCACTCGCCGGCTATCTGCGCGAGCAGCCCCAGGGGTGGCTGGCGGCGCATCGCCTGATGAAAAGCCTGCGCTGGGACACCGTGCATCAAGCCCCGCTCCAGGACGCCAGCGGCAAGACTCGCCTGACACCACCCCGTGGCGAATACCGCGCGCAACTCAAGCGCCTGCATCTGCAGCAGAGCTCCAGTGAACTGTTGGATCTGGTGGAGCGGATCTACGCCGAGGGCGTGAACCATTTCTGGCTGGATTTGCAGTGGTACCTCTACCAGGCACTGAGCAAGCAGCCTGCGCCACAGGACAGCTGGGCCGACATTGCCAAGCGCGACCTGGGCATGTTCCTCGAGCGATTGCCGGGGCTGGAGGCACTGTGCTGGAACGACGGGTCGCCCTTGGCGGACGAGACCACCCGCGAGTGGATCAGCCAGCACGTCTGTGGCAATCGCCCGCAGCAATGGCTGCCGGCGCCGCCCGTTGCCGTGGCCGGCGCCGACCTCGAGATCTTGTCACTGGAAGGCGAAGCCCTGGCCCAGGCCGACAGCGACGGCGTCGAACACTCGCTGGCCTGGCTGGCCGCACGCCCGGGCATCCATACCGGTCGCCAGCGCTGGCTGTTGCGCCTGTTGATGGCACGGGTGGCCGAGCAATACGGCAAGAGCGAACTGGCCATCCACTTGCTCGGCGAACTGGATGCCAGCGGGCAACGGCATGGGCTGGACGAATGGGAATCGGAGCTGAGTTTCGAGGTCAAGGCGCGCCTGCTCAAGCTGATGCGCTTGAAGGCTCAACGCAATGATGCAGACAAACCCACCCTGAACCGGCGGATGGAGGCGTTGCTGGCAGCGCTGGTGGCTGTCGACCCGGTACGTGCCGCAGTGCTCTGTGGCTAAACCTCATTTATCAGGATTCTTTCTTTGAACAACGACAATCTGACATTGCGTTATTTCGACGCCGAGATGCGCTACCTGCGCGAGGCTGGCAAGGAGTTCGCCGAGGCCTTTCCGGACCGGGCGGCCCAGCTGAACCTGGACAAGACGGGCGCGCGCGATCCCTATGTGGAGCGCCTTTTTGAAGGTTTTGCCTTCCTGATGGGGCGGTTGCGGGAAAAGCTCGACGATGACCTGCCGGAGCTGACCGAAGGCCTGGTCAGCCTGCTCTGGCCACATTACCTGCGCACCATTCCCTCGCTCTCGATTGTCGAGCTGATGCCCGAGCTCGCACAGATGAAGCGCAGCGAGCGGATCGGCAGCGGCTTCGAGGTGCTGTCGCAACCCATCGGGCCGCTGCGTACCCGCTGTCGATACTCCACTACCCAGGACCTGACGTTACAGCCGCTGGCCCTGGACAGTGTGCAGTTGGCGCATGAACCGGACGGTCGTTCGTTGCTGCGACTGCGCTTTGCCTGCGGGGCGATGGCCGACTGCAGCGCAATCGACCTCAGCCGTCTGCCGTTGTACCTCAATGCCGATGCCGCGCTGGCCAGTGCGCTGCATCAGGCGCTGACCCTGAACACCCAGGCGTTGTATGTGCGTCTCGAGGGGCAGGGCGGGCGCCAGCGGCTGGAGGGTCGATTCGGGGCCAAGGGCTTTGCCGACGAGGATCGCCTGTGGCCCAAGGGTGACAGTGCCTTCAGCGGCTATCAGTTGCTGCTGGAGTATTTCACCTTTCGCGAGAAATTCATGTTCGTGACCCTCTGCGGGCTCGAGCAATTGAAGCTTGAGAAAGGGACGTCCTGGTTCGAACTCGAAGTGGTGCTGCGCGAGCCTTTACCCCAGGCGTTCACTCCAACCGCCGAGCACATTCGCCTGCATTGCGTGCCGGTGATTAACCTGTTCACGTTGGAGTCGGACCCCATGACCCTGGCGCCCTTGCAAACCGACTACCTGCTTCGCCCCATGCGTTTGCAGGACGGCCATACGGAGATTTATTCGGTGGATCGGGTCACCGGGTCGAAGAGCGCCGTGCGCCACGAATACGTGCCGTTCAGCAGCTTTCGTCACAAGGGCGGCATGTTGCGTGACGAAGCACCCGAGCGTTATTTCCATACGCGACTCAAGCGCGGCCCCAATGGCCTGCATGACACCTGGTTGATCCTGGGCGGCGAAGGTTTCGATCAGGATCGGCTCGACACCAGCGAAAGCCTGTCGTTGCGCCTGACCGGCACCCACGGCCAGCTGCCGCGCAAGGCCCTGCAAGGCACCTTGCTCGATACGCCGGTGCAACCCATCGAGGTCGACTTGCGAGTGCGTAACTTGTGTGCGCCGACCTTGCCGTGCTATCCGCCCAACCGCGACCGCTTCCACTGGCGGGTGCTGAGCCATCTGGGGTCGAACTTCCTGCCGATGCTCGACAACGCCGAAGTGCTGCGCGGCACGCTGGCGCTGTACGACTGGACGGGCAGTGAGCTGAACCGACGTCGCCTGGCTGCGATTGTCGAGGTTAGCCACCACCTGATTCAGCGCTTCGAAAAAGGCTTTCTGCTGCGCGGGGTGGATATCGAAGTCACCCTGGACGCCAACGGCTTTAGCGGTGAGGGCGACATCAGCCTGTTCGGCGAAATGCTCAATCGCTTCTTCGGCCTGTACGCCGACATCCATCTGTTCAACCAGCTCACGCTGATCCTTCAACCTTCCGGGAAGTGCCTTCAATGGAACGAGAACCACAGTCAGCGTATTCCCGGCTGAAAGCCAGCGGATTACTGGAGGCACTGCAGGGACAGGTGGCCGAGGCCCATCTGTATCGCTTCTGCCAGTTGCTCGAACAGGCGCTGCCCGATCACCCACCATTGGGCAGTACCACGTCGCCGGCGGATGACCCGGTACGCTTTCGGCCAGACCCCGGCATGGGTTTTCCTGCCGGTGAATTGAAGGCGATTGAAACCGACGATAAACACCCTGGGCGGCCGGCCACGGTGCGCACGCGCCTATTGGGTCTGTACGGCGTGGACTCGCCATTGCCCACGGCTTTTCTGGACGATATAGCCCAGCGGCGCGAGGGGCATGAGGCACTTGAAGCCTTCCTCGACATTTTCAACCACCGGATCTTTACCCAGTTCTACCGGATATGGCGCAAGTACTCCTATCCGGCCACCTTCGCAGCCGGGGGGAAGGATGCGACTTCGCAATGCCTGTTGGGATTGGTCGGCCTGGGCATTCCCGGAACGGCCAGGCAGATCGGAACGCCGATATCGCGCTTCCTCGCCTTGCTCAGCGTGATGCGCCTGCCGACCCGCAACGCCGAAGGCATCACTGCGCTGGTCAAGCTGCTGGCCCCCGAAACCCGAACGCAGTTAACTCCCCACTGGCCGCAGAAAGTGCTGTTGGCGCAACCGGCGAGCTTGTCTGCCAAACATCCGGTGCGACTGTCCCAAGGCACTCCCTTGGGCTGTGTCGGCTATGACGCAAACAGTCAGCTGCATCTGGCGCTGTTCACCGAAGACCGGGACGAGGCCCGAGGCTGGTTGCCCGGTGGCCAGTTGTACAACGATCTGCTGGTACTGCTGCGCGTTTACCTGGGCTGGCGGTGCACGGCAAAGCTGCAATTGTCGTTGCCCCTGCACAGCCTGCCACACCCGCTGTTGGGACACGCGCCAGTATTGCTGGGCATGACCGCGGTGCTCGGCCTGGGCAGTGCTGCCTGGCCTGCCTGTGAAAACTCCACCATCACGATCAATCTGGGCCGCTATCAAGGCCTGCAGGACAACCTCCGGGATAGGAAGAAACAGCATGTCGTGTACGGTTACTAAATCATTTGCAGTCGCCGCGTTCGGTGTATTGCTCGGCGGTTGCGGGGTGACCCAGAGCGTGACAGACGCAACGACCTCGACCACAGCGGCGATCTTCTACAAGCAGGTGAAAACCCTGCGCCTGGACCTCAGCGGGCGCGCGGCACTGAACACCGCCGGGATCGATATGAATGCGTTATCCGTGCCGACCCTGGTGCGGATTTATCAACTGCGTGACCGCAAGGCGCTGGATAGGGCGAACTACGACAGCTTGCTCAGCGAGGACGAGCACTTGCTCAGTGCCGACCTGCTGGACAAGCGAACCCTGGTGATCAAGCCCGACGAGGGCGCGCAACTGAACATCCCCCTGGACAAACAGGCACGCTACGTCGCCGTGGTTGCCTTGTTCCGCGAGTTTGATAGCCGGACCGATAGCTGGCGCCTGACCCTGGCCCGCGATGACCTCGACCCGGACCGGGTGCGGGTGATCTAACTGGGGGACAACCGCCTGACCCTGCGCCCACTGGTCAAGGAGTGACAGATGAGCGATCTCAATCCCTCGCTGTACGAGACACTCCTGCAGAACTTCGACGGCGAACTGGATCTGCATCAGGTCGCCGAAGAGGATCAGGGCACGCTCTCGGTGCTGGACAACCTGCACCGCATCCTCAACTGCCGGGCCGGTGCGCTCGACCATCTGCCCGATTATGGCCTGCCGGACATGGGCCAGATCCTTCAGGGCCTGCCCGGATCGGCGCATGGACTGATGAGTGCCATGGGCGACACCCTGGCCAAGTACGAGCCGCGCGTGGCCACGCTTGGCATCGAGCTGTTGCCCCAGACCCGACCGGGTCATCTGGAGTACAGCCTCGAGGTGCAACTCAAAGGGGGGCGGCGAGTGACCTTCGGCACCACAGTGACGCCAGGGGGCAATGTCCTGGTGCGTCACTTGAAGCGCCAGCACTACCTGTCGATGTCCGGGCTTTAACCAAAGGAATGCGCGATGACAGCGTTGTTTGAAATGCGAATCAGGCTCGGCGGCGATCCAGGTGCCTTCAGTGAGTTCAAGGCGCTGCGGGAAGAATTGGCCAGACTGAGTCATCCGGCCTGCCCGGATGTGGATTGGACCAAGGTGGAGCAACTGTGCCTGACGATGTTCCAGCGCAACGGGGCGGAGTTGCAAACGGCCGCGGCTTTCGCCCTGGCCCGTAGTTACCTCCACGACCTGGAGGGTATGGCCCAGGGGATCGCGCTGATCGAGGCGCTGGTCTGCGAATGGGCAACCCTGTGGCCCGCGATGGAGCCGGCGCGCCTGGATATCCTGGCCTGGCTGTTCGCGCGCCTGCAGCCCCTGTTGCGCAGCCTGGAACTGCAACACTGGAGCCTGCCTGCCGTTGCCCAATTGGGCGCTGGGCTGGAGCGCCTGCAAGCACGACTGGATCAAGAGGCGCAGCGCCCGCCGGGTTCATTGCAAGCCTTGCGTCAGCAAGTCGACAGCCTGCTGCAGCGATTGGCGCAGACCCACGCCCAGAGCCACGCCCAGAGCCACGCGCAAACCCACGGGTTGTTCGACGCGGTGGCGTTGTCGACGAGACTTCCACAACTGCCCCAGGTGATGCCGGTGGTCATCCTGCCGACACCGCCGATGCCTGTAGTGCTGGCGGGCGGCCAACCGAAAAAAATGCATCGCGTTGCCCCTTGGCTGTTCGCGGCCGCCGCGACGATCACCTTGGCTGCAGGTGTCGTTTGGACGGCCTGGCTGGCGAACGCCGACAAGGAGGGCGTGAATCGCCTCACCAGTGTCTTCCGAGCGTCACCCGTAGTGCCCGAGCCCGTGCGTCTGGACAGCCTGTCCCTGTTCGCGCCCGGCAGCGCCGAACTCAAACCCGGTTCGACCAAGGTCTTGATCAGCGCCCTGGTCGACATCAAGGCCCAACCTGACTGGTTGATCGTTATCGCCGGGCACAGCGATGCGAAGGGCAATGCCGAGCAAAATCTGCAGTTGTCCCACGCTCGCGCTTCAGCCGTGCGCAGCTGGATGCAGCGGATGGGGGATATCCCCGACAGTTGCTTTGCGGTGCAGGGTTTTGCCGACAGCCAGCCAGTCGCCAGTAACGACAGCGAGGATGGTCGCGCGGCCAACCGTCGTGTCGATATCCACCTCGTGCCTCAGGACGGAGCCTGCGGAAAACCGGGCGAGCAGGTGCCGTCATAGCCACCATTCATTTGCTCGATACTCATCATTAAGCAATGCAAGTTCTGTTTTTCCACCAAGGGAGGAAGATAGCGTGATACCGATCTCGCCATTGAAGGAATAAGCGCGATGAGAATCTCGACCCTGCTGGCTTTTGTCGCCCTGTTCAGCGGTGGCATCGCTGCCACCGCACCGGCCATTGCTGCCGATGCGTCCTGCCGTTTCCCGCCGATCGCCGACAGCGCCGCCCGTTTGCAGCACGCGCAAACAGTGGCGGTGCTCTACAGCGAAAATACCCTCAATACCCAGCAATACCTTGAGAGCTACCACGATGTGGCAGTGAAGGGGGCGCAGAATCCCGGGCTGGATTCGCGGATCAGCCAGGCGTTCGTCGACAGTTCCGATCCGCAGCGGGCGATCGGCTGGTTGCTGGCGTCGTTGCAGAAGGAGTTTGCTGCGGTGACGGTCTACGACAGCCTGGATGCGGCGCTGCAGGCGCATCCGGATGTGGTGGTGATGCTCGACACCTACAGTCGCCTGGTGTCGAAACGCAACAATCAGGTCGAAGCGCGGTTTGTAGCGAAATTCTACGATGCGAACCTGCAATACATCGGTCAGGCCGCAGGCTCACGTGCAGAGCAGATGCCCTCTGTGTGGGTGCATGGCAAGGCCGCGCCGCAAATCGCCGCGCAAATCAATCAGCAAACGGTGTTGCAGGTGAATGCGTTGAAACAATTCGATGCGTCGCTGAAGTCGCTGGTGACGGCCGACCATGTGGATCATGTCGCGAGCAACTGAACAGCTACCAGCCTTTGACGCCGCTCATATCGGGTAGCTTGTGGGCAATGCCCTTGTGGCAGTCGATGCAGGTTGCCTCGCCCTTGGCCAATGAGGTCGAATGCATGGCAGCCGCCCGTTTGCCCTGGCGGGTAAAGTCCATGAACTCGAAATTGTGGCAGTTACGGCATTCGCGCGAGTCGTTGGCCTTGAGCCTGGCCCATTCATGTTCCGCCAGTTCACGGCGCAGGGTGAGGAATTTGTCGCGGGTGTCGATGGTGCCGAACAGCTTGCCCCAGACTTCCTTCGATGCCTGCATCTTGCGTGCAATCTTGTGGGTCCATTCATGGGGCACGTGACAGTCCGGGCAGCTTGCGCGCACGCCCGAGCGGTTGGTGTAGTGGATGGTGTCCTGCAGTTCGACAAACACGTTGTCGCGCATCTCGTGGCAGGAAATGCAGAATTTCTCGGTGTTCGTCAGCTCCAGCGCCGTGTTGAAACCACCCCAGAAAATGATCCCGGCGATAAAACCTCCCAGCGTCAAAAAACCCAGGCTGAAATAAACGCTCGGCCGACAGAGGATGCCCCAATAGTCCTTAAGCAGGGCGAACAGTGCTTTCATGGCGCCTCCTCAAGGTTTCTGCGCGGCGTTGGCGTCGTCTTGCAGGATTTTGTCGATGGTCTCGAAGCTGTTGCCCACCAGCGGCAGCACATCTTTTTGCGGCACATGGCACTGGTTGCAGAAGTAACGACGCGGTGAGACAGCCGCCAGCGCCTGGCCGTCGCGGTCCATGTAGTGGGTGATGCTGATCATCGTCGCCTGGCTGCGTGCACTGTTGGCCCGGCTGTGGCAGGACAGGCACTTGTTGCCGTTCTTGTCGATCTGATAACCGCGAATACTGTGGGGGATGGTCGGTGGCTGGTCAGGGTAATTGCGTTCGCGCTTGAGGTCCTTGTTTTCATCGTCGGCCAGTGGCGGTGCAGGCGCATTTTGCGTCAGGGTGCCGCCGGGCCGGCGTCCGTCCGGGCCCGGCGCATCCAGTGGGTAGTCGACCTCGGCGGCGATCACCGCGCCCATCACGGCGAGCAGGAACAACGGCAGGATGCGAAAAGTCATGACGGTTCTCCTCAAGCCACGCTGATCAACTCGATGCGGATCGCGCATTTTTTGTAGTCGGTCTGCTTGGAGATCGGGTCGGTGGCATCGAGCGTGACCTTGTTGATCAGCTTGTTGGCATCGAAAAACGGCACGAACACCAGGCCGCGTGGCGGTTTGTTGCGCCCGCGGGTTTCGATGCGGGCACGGATTTCACCGCGGCGGCTGATCAGCTTCACTTCACTGCCGCGGCGTGCCTTCATGGCCTTGGCGTCCTCGGGGTGCATGTAGACCAGCGCGTCCGGCACGGCTTTGTACAGTTCATCGACCCGTTGGGTCATGGTGCCCGTGTGCCAATGTTCAAGGACCCGGCCGGTGCTCAGCCAGAACGGGTAGTCGGCATCCGGCGCTTCAGCCGGTGGCTCATAGGGCAGGGCGAAGATGATCGCCTTCTTGTCCGGGTAGCCGTAGAACTGCACTTCGCTGCCTGTTTCCACATAGGGGTCGAGCCCCTCGCGGTAACGCCAGCGGGTTTCCTTGCCGTCAACCACCGGCCAGCGCAGGCCGCGTTCGGTGTGGTAACGATCGAAGGCCGCCAGGTCGTGGCCATGGCCGCGACCAAACTGGGCGTACTCTTCGAAAAGACCCTTTTGCAGGTAGAAACCGAAGGCCTTGGCTTCATCGTTCTTGTAACCGGTCTCGATTTGCTCGATCGGAAACTCGTCGACCTGGCCATTTTTGAACAGCACCTCGAACAGGGTTTTGCCCTTGTACTGCGGTGCCTTGGCCAGCAACTCTGCGGGCCAGGTTTCATCGGTGGTGAAGCGCTTGGAAAACTCCACCAATTGCCAAAGATCGGACTTGGCGTCCCCCGGCGCGCTGACCAACTGATGCCAGAACTGCGTGCGGCGCTCGGCGTTGCCAAAGGCGCCTTCCTTTTCCACCCACATGGCGCTTGGCAGGATCAGGTCGGCGGCCTGGGCGGAAACGGTGGGGTAGACGTCCGAGACGATCACGAAGTTTTCCGGGTTGCGCCAGCCCGGCAAGACTTCCTGCATGATGTTAGGCCCGGCCTGCATGTTGTTGCTGGCCTGGGTCCAGTAGACGTTGAGTACGCCGTCCTTGAGCATGCGGCTTTGCTGGACCGCATGAAAGCCGACTTTCTCCTGGATGGTCCCAGCCGGTAGCTTCCAGATTTTTTCTGCAGTGGCGCGGTGTTTCGGGTTGGTCACCACCATGTCGGCGGGCAGGCGGTGGGAGAAAGTCCCGACTTCGCGCGCCGTACCACAGGCCGACGGTTGGCCGGTCAACGAGAAAGGGCTGTTTCCCGGTTCGCTGATTTTTCCCGTGAGTAAATGGATGTTGTAGATCAGGTTGTTGGCCCACACCCCACGGGTGTGCTGGTTGAAGCCCATGGTCCAGAACGATACGACCTTACACTTGGGATCTGCATAAAGCTCGGCCAGGGCCTTGATGCGTTCAGGCGCCACCCCGGTTTCCTTCGCGGTGCGTTCCAGGGTGTAGGGTTTCACGAACTCGGCGAACTGCTCGAAGGACATGTCCGTCCAGCTATTGGCCTTGTCGGCATTCTTCGCCTGTTTTTCCAGCGGATCATCCGCACGCAAGCCGTAGCCGATGTCGTCGGCGCCCTTGGCGAAGCGCGTGTGCTTGCTGATGAAATCCTGATTGACCGCGCCGCTTTCAATGATGTGGTTGGCGATGTAGTTGAGAATCAACAGGTCGGTTTGCGGCTTGAACACCATGGGGATGTCGGCCAGTTCGAAACTGCGGTGTTCGAAGGTCGACAACACCGCGACTTTCACGTGCGGATAGCTCAGGCGCCGGTCGGTGACCCGGCTCCACAGGATCGGATGCATCTCCGCCATGTTCGAGCCCCACAGCACAAAAGCGTCGGTGGCTTCGATGTCGTCGTAGCAGCCCATCGGCTCATCCATGCCAAAGGTACGCATGAATCCCATCACTGCCGAGGCCATGCAATGACGGGCATTGGGGTCGATGTTATTGCTGCGAAAGCCGGCCTTCATCAGCTTGTTGGCGGCATAACCTTCCCACACCGTCCATTGTCCCGAACCGAACATGCCGACCGATTCCGGGCCCTTGTTTTTCAGGGCCTGCTTGAATTTTTCCTCCATGATGTCGAAGGCCTTGTCCCAACTGATCGGCTGGAACTCGCCTTGCTTGTCGTACTTGCCGTTGGTCATGCGCAGCAGCGGTTGGGTCAGGCGATCCACGCCGTACATGATCTTCGACAGGAAATAGCCCTTCACGCAGTTCAATCCGCGATTGACCTCGGCCTTGACGTCGCCATGTGTGGCGACCACCCGGTTGTCCCGGGTCGCGACCATCACGCTGCAACCGGTGCCGCAGAAACGGCAGGGCGCCTTGTTCCAGTCCAGGGTAACCATGTCCGCTTCGGTCACCAGGTTGCTGGCAGTGGTGAAGATCGGCAGGCCGGCCGCGGAGGCTGCAATGGCGGCGGCCTGGGCCTTGACGAATGCTCGGCGCGACATGCTCATTGGCTGTCTCCCGCGGGATCGAGAATTTCGTGATAGATCAGCGCGGCGTTGAGTACGCCCGGCAAATTGTTGATTTGATCGATGCGTTGCAGGATCTGGTTTTCGTGTACGGCCTCGAGGACTACCACCAATTTGCCGGCGGCACTTTCCTGATGCAGCTCCACGCCGTCCAATAGGCGCAGGTTGGCTTTGACGGCATCGAACAGTTCGGGTCGGGCAAGGACCACAAGGCTGGCTATATGCAGGGGTTCGTCCATGGCGGGCTCCAACAGGCTCTAATGGAAGGCTTTTAGTTGGGTGGACCGGGAGGGCCGTAGAGCATCTGGAAAAACCAGATGATGAAACCGTAACCGCCGACGATGACGACTGAAAGTAATGGAAACAGGCAAACGACAAGAAACAGGAACAGCCGCATTTCCTTGCGACGTTGCGGTTTTTGCTCTTCGGTCAATGACATGGAGTGCTCTCCAGCCGAACTTGCATTCAGACTAGATCACTAAGTTTTGACGGGTTTAGTGGCTGCGGATTTTATCGACCGGCGGCGGGTTATGCGGATTGTCCTGATAGGAATAATTCTAACGCTGGGTGTCATTACAGCGTTGAGTTACAAAAGAGGCGGCCAGCTGATACGCGTTCTTGTTTGACAATTATTCCAGCCAATAAGCGAAGGATGAGCGGGCCTTCAGGTGTGCACCAACGCAATGGTGAACGAAACCACGATCATGCAGGCAAAGGCGAAATTGATATTCATGACGTTTGTTTCCGATACAGGGGTGATGGCGCTCATCTTGAACAGATCGGGCGCAAATAAAAAATTCGCCTTGGTGATTTGAAAGATCGAAAGAATTGATACTTGGCTGAGCGTCATGTGGCGACGGGCAATGTCGAGGATTACCGCAAGCTTGGAATCGAGGTAACGCAGGCAGATTCTTGAGCGTTATGTCTCACTGAAGAACAAACTGTAGGAGCGAGCAAGCTCGCTCCTACAGTGGATTGGGGTTGTTGCCTCAACCTCGCAGTTGCCTTAGCGCAGCCGCTCCAGCATCTGGTAGTACCACATGCCCGCCGCCAGCATCGGGTTGCCGAGCAGGTCGCCCATGGGCACGCGGATGTGCTGGCAGGCGGCGAAGGTGTCGAAGTGTTCAAGCTGGCCGGTGATCGCCCGGCCCATGATTTCGCCCATGATGTGGGTGGTGGCGATGCCGTGCCCGGAGTAGCCCTGGCAGTACCAGACGTTGTCCGAGAGTTTGCCCAGTTGCGGAATGCGGTTGATCACGATACCCATCGCGCAGCTCCACTGGTAGTCGATGGCCACCCCTTTGAGTGCCGGGAACGTCTGCTCGATGCACGGGCGCAGCTCGGCGGCGATGTCGCGCGAATCCTTGCCGCTGTAGTTGGCGCCGCCGCCGAACAACAGGCGGCCGTCGGCGGTCAGGCGGTAGTAGTCGAGGACGAAGCGGCAGTCGTAGACCGCGAGGTCTTCGCGGTTGATCTGCCTGGCCAGGTCCCCCAGCGGCGCGGTGGTGACGATGCCGCCCATGGCCGGGAAGATCTTGCCCTTGAGCTTGCCCGGATCAAGTTTGTGGTAGACGTCGCCGGCCAGCAGCACCTGGTTGGCGTCGATGCGGCCGTGGGCAGTGCGCACACCTGGCTTGTCGCCGTGAATGATCTCCAGCACTTCGCTGTTTTCGAAGATCAATGCGCCGAGGCTTTGCGCTGCGCGGGCTTCGCCGACGCACAGGTTGAGTGGGTGCAGGTGCATGTTGCGGGTGTTCTTGATCGCGCCGTGGTAGAGGTCGCTTTGCAGCAGGTCGCGCACCTGGCTGCGGTCGAGCAGGCTGACGTCATCGGCCATGCCACGGCGCAGCGCTTCTGCGTAGTCCTTGCGCAAACCGTCCATGTGGCCGGGCTTGTAGGCGGCGTGCAAGTGGCCGTGCTTGAGGTCGCAGGCGATGGCGTATTTCTCCACCCGTTGCTCGATGATCTGGTGCCCGCGCCAGCGCAGGTGCCAGATGAAGTCATCGACGTCTTCGCCGAGGGTGCGGCGCATCTGTTTGCGCATTGCTTCGTCGCCCGAGAGGCTGCCGGTGACCTGGCCGCCGTTGCGCCCGGTGGCGCCCCAGCCGATCTTGTGGCTTTCGACGATGGCGACCTTCAGGCCTTTTTCAGCCAGTTCGACCGCGGTGGCGACGCCGGTGAAACCGCCGCCGATGATGACGACGTCGACGCGGTGTTGGCCTTGCAGGGTTGGGTAGTCGGTGTCGTGGTTGAGGGTGGCGGTGTAGTAGGAGTTGCAGCGTGGTTGAGTCATGTCAGTGTCCAGGCAAATGGGGCGTGAACCTTGTAGGAGCAGGCTTGCCTGCGAAGAGGCCGTGTCAATAAACATTAATGTTGAATGACACACCGTCTTCGCGGGCAAGCCCGTTCCTACAAGGGAGGCGATTGAGCAGAAGGCTTACGCCTCAGTCAGATACCACCGCCAATCCTGCTCACCCACTTCGGCCATGAACTGCCGATACTCTGCACGCTTGACCGCCAGGTAAACCCCCAGGAATTCCTGGCCCAATGCATCCCGCGCCCACACCGAATTTTCCAGCGCCGTCAGTGACGTCAGCCAATCGGTGGGCAGTAATTGCGTGGCCTGCGCGTAGCCGTTGCCTTGCACCGGTTCACCCGGATCGAGGTTCTCGCTGATGCCGCGATGGATGCCGGCCAGGATCGCCGCTGCGGCCAGGTACGGGTTGGCGTCGGCGCCGCAGATGCGGTGTTCGATGTGCCGGCTGTTGGCCGGGCCACCGGGCACACGCAGGCTGACGGTGCGGTTGTCGACGCCCCAGGTCGGGGCCAGCGGCGCATAGCTGTTGGCCTGGAAACGCCGGTAGGAGTTGGCGTTGGGGCAGAACAGCAACAGCGAATCGAGCAGGCTGGCAAGCATGCCGCCGATGGCCGTGCGCAGCAGCGGGGTGCCGGCCGGGTCCTCGCAGGCGAACAGGTTGCGGCCTTCGGCGTCGGCGATGCTGACGTGCATGTGCATGCCGGTGCCTGCCAGATGATCGAAGGGCTTGGCCATGAATGTCGCCTGCATGCCGTGCTTGTGGGCCACGGCTTTCACCAGTCGTTTGTAACGCACGGCCTGATCCATCGCCTGCAAGGCATCGCCGTGTTCGAGGGTGATTTCCACTTGCCCCGGGGCGTATTCGGAAATTGCCGTGCGCGCCGGAATGCCATGGAGTTTGCACGCGGCATAGAGGTCGGCGAGGAACGGTTCGATCTGCTCCAGCTCGCGCAGGCCATAGACCTGGGTGTGTCGCGGTCGACCGCCATCGGCGTCCAGCGCCGGTTGCGGGCGACCGTTTTGGTCGCGCTTGGCGTCCAGCAGGTAGAACTCCAGCTCGCACGCCATCACCGGGTGATAACCCTCGGCTTGCAGACGCTCGATGACCTTGATCAGCAGATGACGCGGGTCAGCGATGCTCGCCGGCATGCCTTCTTGCGGATGCATGCTGACCTGCACCGCCGCCGTCGGAATCTGCCGCCACGGCAATCGCACCAGGCTGCCTTCGAGCGGATAGGCGCGGCAGTCGATATCGCCCACCTCCCAGACCAGCCCGGAGTTCTCGACGTCATCGCCCTGCAAGGTCAGGCCGAGAATGGTGCTGGGCAGCGGGCGACCGCTTTCATACACCGCCAACAGTTCCTCGCGGTGCAACAGCTTGCCGCGCGGCACGCCGTTGGCGTCGAGAATGAACAGCTCGATCATGTCGATATCGGGGTTGTTCGCCAGAAAATGTTGGGCGTCTTCAAGGGCTGCGAATTTCATTGTTGGTCACTCACGTGGGCGTCCCGCGGACGCACGGATTCAGGCCAGGGCGCGACGACGGATAGAGATCCGCCGCGGGCTGGCAGCTATAGCGAAAAGGAAGGGGGCTCGACGAATCGCGGACGCGATCAAGCGAGCAGGGTGCTATCCGGCGGGCGTGCGGAGTGACGCAGTTTGGAGCGGCGCAGGGCCATGGGCAGGTTGACGATGCGTTTCATGGGGCAGTGCCACCCACGACCGACGCGGAGGTGGTCAGGACCGAGACATCCAGCAAGTGGTGCTCTGAAGGTGAGTTGCTCATGACTCAGGTTTCCAGCAGGGGAAAAATCGTCGGTGGCGGGTAGCCGCGGTGACTGGATACTAGGGGTGAAAGTGAAAGCTGTAAACGTCTGTTTTCAGTCTCTCTCTCGCCACGCGCCGAGTTCAGTGCCTTGCAGGAAACAACTGCCGCGCTTGCGCGAAACACTTCTCGGCAATCGCCGAGCGCGGTTCGGTCTTGCGCATGACCAGGCCCAAGGGCGCGAGCACGCTGGCATCGGGCAAGTCGATGAACGACAGGTGTTCGATCGGCTCTTCCAGACCGCTATCGAGGGGCATGATCGCGCAGCAGAAACCTTCGTGGATCGCCTGGAGCAACTGGTAGGTGGAGTCGCTTTCCAGGATCGGTTGCGGGTCGAGCCCGCGGCTGCGCAAACTCAGGTCGATGGATTTGCGGTAATGCATGCCGTTGCTGAGCATGCCCAGTGGCAGCTCGGCGGCGTCTTCCCAGCTCATTTGCGTGCCGTCGAAATGGAAGTGACGCGTGTCGTACAGCAGGCCAACGCGGGTTTCGCCGATCTCGAAAAACTCGAAACAGTTCGGGTTGACGTGGTCGAGGTAACACACGCCCAGGTCGAGCTGGTTATTGCCCAGTCCCTCGATGATCTGGTCGGAACTGAGTGACGACAGGCTGAACTTGAGTTCGGGAAAGTTGCGTGAAAGACCCTGGATGTAGCTGACCGGGTTGAAACTGCTGAGCGGCACCAGGCCCAGGCGCAAGTTACCGACCAGTTGGCCGCGGCAGGCGGCAGCTTCGGCGAACAGGCCGTCGTGGGCGGCCAGCAGGGTCCGGGCCCATGCCAGTACCCGTTCACCGGGTTTTGTGTGTATGTCAGCTCAGTACAAAATCCACCGGCTCAAGCGCCGGCGGCAGCTGCGTCACACCCAGCGCCGCCAATACATCGCGCTCGATGTTGCGCACGATGGCGTCGGTGGGCAGGTCGTTTTCGTCGCGGCCGAAGGGGTCTTCCAGTTCGTCGGCAATCGCATCCAGGCCGAAGAAGGTGTAGCTGACGATCGCGGTGAAGATCGGTGTCAACCAGCCCAGGGGTTCGGCCATGGCGAACGGCAACAGGATGCAGAACAGGTAGATGGTGCGGTGCAGCAACAAAGTGTAGGGGAATGGCAGCGGGGTGTTCTTGATCCGCTCACAGACTGCCTGGGCGTGGGTCAGGCTGGTCAAATGGTTGGCCAGGAGCGTATAGCGCCAGTCGTTGATCACCCCGGATTCGTTGAGTGACGAGCACTGCTGAGCTACCTGCAGCAGAATCTGCCCGCTCACATCGGTCGTGTTGCCCTTGGGCATCGGTTGCAGCCAGTCGCCACTGGCGGCCAGTTCGTTTTCCCTGCGCAGTCGCGCGTTGAGCGCATGGGCGAAGCCACACAGGTTGCCGAGGATCGTGTGTCGCTCAGGCGCGTCCTTGATGATCTGGGTTTCACGGATCATCGAGCGGATGTCCACGATGATCTCGCCCCACGCCTTGCGCGCTTCATACCAGCGGTCATAGCACGCGTTGTTGCGAAAGCTCATGAAGATCGACAGCGACAGGCCCAGCAAGGTGAACGGCGTTGCGCTGACCTTGGAGAAGTAGGTCGGGTGCAGTGTTTCGATCAGCACGATGGCCGAGGCGAGCAGTGTCACTAACAGACTGCGCAGGGCAATGCGCTTGGCGATCGAGCCCTTGAGCGAGGTCAGCACGCCGATCAGGTTGGGTTTGGGTCTGACGATCATGGTCTTTCAGCCGCCCGTCATGTTCATGAAGCGAACGACCTGGACATCGTCGTTCACTTCGAAATTGTGCCGATAAGGCTTGAGTTTCATCGCCTCGATGATGGCTTTCTCCAGGCGCTCCGGCTGTCCGGGGTGGCTGCGCAATACGGCCTTGAGATCAACGGCATGTTCGTTGCCCAGGCACAGCAGCAGACGCCCCTCGACGGTCAGCCGTACCCGATTGCAAGTGCCGCAAAAATTGTGGCTGTGGGGCGAGATGAACCCCAGGCAAATCTGCGGCGCCTCGGCCAGGCGCCAGTAGCGCGACGGGCCCTGGGTCGACTCGGCGCAATCAATAAAAGTGTAGCGTTCGGCAATCCGCTCACGGACCTGTACGCTGGAATAAAACGCCTCGGCGCGGCTGTGTTCATGGATGGTGCCCAAGGGCATTTCTTCGATGAAGGAAATATCCAGGTTACGGTCGATGGCGAAGCTCACCAGATCGTTGATCTCATGATCGTTGCGGCCCTTCATCACCACGCAGTTGAGCTTGGTATTGCGAAATCCAGCCTTGCTGGCAGCATCGATGCCCTTGATCACCTGAGCCAGGTCGCCGGTGCGGGTCAGCTCGCGAAAGCGTTGCGGGTCCAGGCAATCGAGGCTGATATTGAGGCGCTTGACGCCGGCCTCGAACAAGGGATCGGCAAGCCTGGCCAGCTGCGAGCCATTGGTGGTCATGCACAGTTCGCGCAGGCCGGGCAGGGCGGCGATCTTTTCGCACAACTGGACCACGCCCGGGCGGATCAGCGGCTCGCCCCCGGTCAGGCGGATCTTGCGCGTGCCCAGTGCGACGAAGCTCTCAGCCACCTGATAGATTTCTTCCAGCGTCAGCACCCGTTGGCGCGGCAGGAACTGCATGTCCTCGGCCATGCAGTACACGCAACGGAAATCGCAGCGGTCAGTGACTGACATGCGCAGATAATCCACGCGCCGGGAGAACCCATCGATCAAGACTCGTTCCGACATGACATCCTCGCTTGGCGCCGCACGCACTAAATGAATTGTGGGAGCGAGCCTGCTCGCGATGGTCGTTAACGATGACGCGTGCTTACTGGCTGAACGCGGTGCTCTTGAGTCCATCGCGAGCAGGCTCGCTCCCACAAATTAAATGCAGGCTATGTGCAACTTGCGAGGGCGTCCAATCACTATTAATAACCGGTTGATCGATGGGCTCTATGATGAAATATCTTCCCTCTGAAAAGTTCGTTATAGCTAATTAAGTAGTTGAAAATAATAGTAAAAAAATCTTGATCGATATCTTCGATAATCTGCTCATTAATAGCGATTAGACAATATTTAACCCTCATTCCTAGGCTTTTCTCCGTCAAACGATCAATGGCCTGAATCAGGTCACGCAGAAGTACCATGTCTCAAGTCGACCGCTACAAACCCTACAAAGGTGCCGCCGCCGGTTGGGGCGCGCTGATCGCCGTTACCAAAACCTGGTTGGGCAGTGAAAACGCGCTGAAAAATATCCGTGCGATGCTCAAGACCAACCAGAATGGCGGGGTTGCTGGTCAAGACCGAAGGCATGCTGGAATCGCGCATGCGCCTGTTCACCCGACCCCTGGCCTTGCTGGCGCTGTTCGGGCTGCTCAAGACCCTGCGCCAACGCCACACCCACTGGCCGTTCGCGTTCACCCTGATGCTGGTGTTCCTTGGCTACATCGGCCTGGCCTTCAGCGTCTGGCCGAACATAGTGCCGCCCTCCATCAGCCTGTGGGCCGCGGCATCACCGGCGACCAGCCAGTTGTTCATCCTGATCGGGGCCTTGTTCATCCTGCCGATCATCCTGATGTACACGGTCTGGAGCTACTACGTGTTCCGCGGCAAAGTGAGGATTGGCGATGGTTACCATTGATAAGCATCAACCGGCACCTGCACGGTGGTACAAGCGTGTGGGGTGGCTGGTGATGATCTGGCTGGGCAGTGTGGTGGCGCTGGGTGTGGTGGCGGGGGTGTTGCGGAGTTTGATGCAGGCTGCGGGCCTGTAGGAGCGAGCTTGCTCGCGAAAAACCTCAGAGCACTGCGCGGTGACAGGCTGGCTCCCCGCGTCATCGTTGACCCCCACAGTAGATCGGACATGGCGGTGGGAGATGGGGCGATTCATTGCGCCCCAAACATCACCGTCCAGTAGATCCCTGCATCGCTCTTCGGATCAACCGCGTACGCCGCGCCCAAATCGCGGAACTGCGGGTTCATGAGGTTGGCGCAATGGCCGGGGCTGGTCAGCCAGCCGTCGACCACCTTGCGCACGCTGTCCTGCCCGGCGGCAATGTTTTCGCCGATCTGCTGGAAGTCGTAGCCCGCCAGTTCCGCACGGTCGCCTGGGGTGCGGCCGTCGCGGTCCTTGTGATCGAAGTAATTGTTGTTGGCCATGCTGCGCGACTGGGCTTCGGCGGCGCTCGCCAGGGTGGTGTTCCAGGTCAGCGGCGTGGTCGCGTTGAAGGACTGTGCGCCGCACTGGCGGGGTTGGCTGCGCGCGACGTTGAGTTCGGCCAGCAGTTTTTGCCCTTCGGCCTGCCAATCGCCCAGGCGTGCACTCAACAATGGACGGGCCAGGACGATGCGCCACTCGCGGTCCTGGTGGCTGACGCCGACGTCGACGAACTGCGGGTCGAGCACGATCTGGCAAAAACTCTCCTGGATCGCTTTCATGGCCGAAGGTGCATCCCGCGGCCCGTTCAGGCTGATCGCCTGCACGTTCTTCATCGGATAACCGGCCGTGGCCATGGCCTGCTGCAGGTTGCCGACGCTGGCGCCGGACAGCACCAGACGTGGGTCGGCCGACAGCGGCGGCAGTTCCGAGGACACCTGGCCGGCGCAACGCTGCAACTGGCCGCGGTAGACGTTGATCGATTCGATCAGTTGCGACTCTTCACCCGCCAGCGCGGTGGCGGCAAATAGGAGCCCCAGTGAAAACCCGGCAAGGCGCAGAGTGGATGATAGGAAATGCATGGAAATCCTCCTTGAGCTGACTGCGCCCATGATGCGCGAAGTGCCCCCCTTGAACGCAATGCCTTTTTCCAGGATGTCGCATCCTCTGTGCAATCATTTCAATACTACACTGAAGCGCAACTGCCCAAAGAGTAGTGCCCGACCATGCGCCATCACTGGATAGCCACCTGTTTCGCCCTGACCCTGCTCGCTGTTCCGGCATTCGCCAGCGACCAGCAGCAAAAACAGAAAGTCGCTGAAGACAAGGCCGTGGTGCTGGAGCACAAGGCCGCAGAAAACAGCAGCCCCGCGTCGGTCCCCAAGTCTCAAGCCATTACCCAGCCCGAAGTCCAGGCCGTCGACCCGGCGGGCAAAGCGCCGCTGGATGACGCCATCACCTGCCTCGCCCGTTCGATCTACTGGGAAGCCAAGGGCAAGAACGCGGCCGACATGGAAGCGGTGGCCAACGTGGTCATGAACCGCCTCGGCCACGAGGGTTTTCCCGATACCGTGTGCGGTGTGGTCAAGCAGGGCTCGGAGACCAAAAGCTGCCAGTTCTCCTGGTGGTGCGACGGCCGTTCCGACTCGGTACAGGAAGAAGTGCCTTACGCGATGGCCAAGGAAATCGCGCGCAAGGCCTTGAACAAGCAATTGCCGGACCGCACCAAGGGTGCGCTGTATTTCCATGACCGCACGGTGAAACCGGACTGGGCCAGGGAATACACCAATACGGCCAACATCGGCTTGTTCAAATTTTACAAACCCAAGGCCGGGGATGCGAAGTAGTCGCTCTTAGGCGGGAAAACCCCTGAAATTTATCCAGGCCACCGAAACTGCAATATTTCTGTTTTACAAGCTTCATGACGGAGCAACAGGCTAGACATGTCATGAGCGGAAACAGAACATGAAGCAGGCGTGGTTTATCAGCAGTCCCTCGGCACCCCTCGGCGCCTCCTCTTCGGTGAGCGCTTCGTGACGGTTCTCGTCACCGGCGCTGCCGGATTCATTGGCTTTCATTCGGCCAGGCGCTTGTGCCAGGACGGGCATGAAGTGGTCGGGATCGACAACCTCAACGACTACTACGATGTCGCGCTCAAGCAGGCGCGACTCCAGGAGCTGGAGTCTCTGCCGGGGTTTCGTTTCCTGAAAATGGACATCGTCGATAAACCGGCGTTGATGGATTTGTTCCACGAGCATCGGTTCAGCGAAGTGGTGCACCTGGCCGCGCAGGCCGGCGTGCGTAATTCGCTGGACCAGCCGGATGTCTATGGCCAATCGAACCTGGTGGGGTTCCTCAATGTGCTGGAAGCCTGTCGGCACCATCGCCCCGGGCACCTGATCTATGCGTCGAGCAGTTCGGTGTACGGCAACAATCGCGCAATGCCTTTTCGCGTCGAGGATGCCGTCGACCACCCGGTTTCGTTGTACGCGGCCACCAAGCGGGCCAATGAACTGCTGGCCCACAGTTACTGCCATCTGTACGGCCTCAAGGCCAGTGGCCTGCGCTTCTTTACCGTCTACGGACCCTGGGGCCGGCCCGACATGGCGCCCTTCAAATTCACCCAGGCGATCCTCTACGGCCTGCCCATCGACGTCTACAACCAGGGCGAGATGGCGCGCGACTTCACCTACATCGACGACATCGTCGAAAGCATCGCCCGCCTACGCACTCGGCCGCCGGGCGAGGGTATCAATCGACTGTTCAACATCGGTCGCGGCGAGCCCATGGCGCTGCTGGATTTTATCCAGTGCCTGGAATCGGCATTGGGCACCCAGGCGCGGCGCAACTTCATGCCGATGCAGGACGGCGATGTGGTCAAGACCTGGGCCGATGTTTCAGCCCTGCAAGCCTGGGTCGACTTTCGCCCGCGGGTGTCGGTTGAGACCGGAGTCGGGGCATTTGTGCAGTGGTATCGGCAGTTTTATCAGATTTGAATCGTTCGCCGCTGATAACGGTAAAACCAAAAGGGCGAGGGGACTCCATGAGCCAAGACATATTTGTATCAGTACTGATTCCGGCGAAGAACGAAGCGAACAATCTCAAGTTGCTACTTGAAGAGGTGCACGAGGCGCTGGCCAACGAAGTGTATGAAATCATCGTGGTCGACGATGGCAGTACCGACGCGACCTTGCACGAGTTGCGGCAGATCAGGAACAGCGGCCTGAGTGCCTTACGCATCCTGCATCACCAGCGCTCGCTGGGGCAAAGCACATCGCTCTACCACGCGGCGCGGGAAGCTCGCGGGCAATGGCTGGCGACCCTCGACGGCGACGGCCAGAACGATCCGGCGGACATCCCCGGCATGCTGGCGCTGGTGCGCAGTCAGCCAATCACACGGGGCAGGGGCGACGTGCAACTGGTGGCCGGTCACCGGGTCAACCGCCGCGATACCGCGAGCAAGCGCTGGGCCTCGCGTTTCGCCAACGGCCTGCGCCGTCGCTTGCTCAAGGATGCCACGCCGGACACAGGCTGTGGCTTGAAGCTGATCGAGCGCGCGGCGTTCTTGCGCCTGCCGTATTTCGATCACATGCATCGCTTTATCCCGGCGTTGATCCAGCGCCACAACGGCCGAACGATCAATTATCCGGTCAACCATCGCGCGCGCACGGCGGGGGTGTCCAAGTACGACAACCTCGACCGTGCCCTGGTGGGCATTCTCGACCTGATCGGCGTCTGGTGGCTGATCAAGCGCACGCGGCTGAATACCCACGCCCAGGAGCTCGAAGGATGATTGTGACTCGTGAAACCCTGTGGCTGGTGATCGGCTTTGCCGGCCAAATCGCCTTCACCGGCCGCTTTGTCTTGCAGTGGCTGTACAGCGAATACAAAAAACGCAGCGTGATTCCGGTGAGCTTCTGGTATTTGAGCATCGTCGGCAGCACCTTGCTGTTTGCCTACGCGATCTATCGCCAGGACCCGGTTTTTATCGTCGGCCAGGCCTTTGGCTCCATCGTCTATTTGCGCAATTTGCAATTGATTGCCAAAAGCAAAAGCCTGAAGGAATAACCGATGCGCAGATCGTTGTCGCCCAGGGTCGAATGCCTGGGCCTGATGCTGTTTGCCCTGCTGTTGATCGGCGCCGGTTTGGGCTTGCGCCAGGCGCAGAATGTCGACGAGGAACGCTTCCTCGGTGTGGCCCTGGAGATGCTGAAAAACGGTTCATGGTTGATACCGCACCGTGCCGGGGAGATCTACGGCGACAAGCCGCCGATCTTCATGTGGACGGTGGCGTTCTTCGTCTGGCTCACCGGCAAGCCCAACATCGCGTTGTATATTCCGGGATTGTTTTCTGCGGTGACGGTGACGGCGCTGGTCTACGACCTCGGGCGCCGGCTCTGGAACCAGCGCATTGGTCGCACGGCTGTGCTGTTGTACCTGGCGACCTACCAGACCTACAGCATCCTGCGCACCGGGCAGATCGACAGCTTTTTGATTCTGTTCACCACGCTGGGGATGTACGGCCTGGCGCGTCACCTGTTGCTCGGCCCCGCGTGGCGCTGGTTTTACGTGGGCTGCGCGGCCATGGGCATCGGTGTGATCACCAAGGGCGTGGGCTTTCTGCCGGCGCTGATGCTGATCCCTTATGCCTATGCGGTGCGCAAGGGCTGGCCGGGAGTGGTGGCGATGCCGGGCGAGACGCGAAAGTGGCTGCTCGGATTGCTGTTGATGCTGGCCGCGATTGCGATCTGGCTACTGCCATTGGCGGTGTCCATCGTGCTCGATGGCGCGGCTGACGAGGTGGCCTACGCGCGGGAAATCCTCCTGAGGCAGACCGCCGGACGCTACGCCAACGCATGGCATCACCGCGAACCGTTCTGGTACTTCTTCACCAACGTCATTGCGCAGTATTGGCTGCCGTTGGTGCTGGTCCTGCCATGGCTGGTGCCGGCCTGGCGTCGGCAACTGCAAAAACGCGACGGTCGAGTGCTGGTGCTGCTCGGTTGGGTGGTGCTGGTGGTGTTGTTTTTCAGTATCAGTGCCGGCAAACGCAAGTTGTATATCTACCCGGCGCTGCCGGGGCTGGTGCTGGTGGCGGCGCCGTTGATGCCCTGGTTGCTGCATCGCTGGTTCAGGCGGCGTCCGCGCTTTCGACGGCTATTTTCGGCGCTGGTCGCGACCTGGTTCGTACTGTGGTTCGCCCGAGGGATTATCGAACCGATCAAGGACGGCGCCAATCCGGATCAGGCGATCATGGCCCAGGCCGCGACCCTCAGCCACGGCGCGGATCTGGTATTGGTCAATTGGGAAGAGGGCCACTGGTTGTTCGCCCGCCAGCCGATCGTGCATTTCGGCATGGAACACTCCTCGGTCGAGTACGCCGCCCAGTGGCTGCGTGAACACCCGCAAGCCTACGCCCTGGTACCGGACGAAGTCTTGAAGCAGTGTTTCAACCCCGAGGCCGTTCGAGCGCTGGGTGAAAACAACCGAGCGCACTGGTCGATCGTCGGCGTTGCTGCCGATAACGGTCAATGCCACCCGGGGACGCCGTCTGAGGTCTATCGGTTCGACTGGACGCCGGTCGCAGCGAACTGAACACCGGACCTGTAGCAGCGAGGCATTCGCTCCATCCTGGTGCTTTTACCGGTTCCCAGGATGGAGCTCTCTCATCGCCCCGTCCTTTTCTAAATCAACGAGATACAGCTGTGATTATCCGCACGATCGAACGTGGCACGCACATTGCTCCACCCCTCAAGCACCTTTTCTGGTGCGACTGATCCGGGACGACCCGGAGGCCTCGCGGCTCTGCGATATCTGGACGACCAGGTGACATTTTGACTAATCATCAGGAGGTTACTTATGGCGCCCACGCCTCGAACTACCCCCCACTCAGCGTTCCGCAGCTTGCCTCTGGTAGACATTCATGGACTGTTTTCGGACTGTGCTGCCGATCGTATCGAAACCGCCGCTGTCCTGGGGCGAGCGGCCTCGCAAGCAGGCTTTCTGTATGTGACCGGGCACGGTGTCGACCCCCGGATCATCAACCGCCTCAAGCAACGGACGGTGGAGTATTTCGCCCAGCCGCTGGAACGGAAGATGACGGATTACATAGGGTTCTCGAGCAATCACAGCGGTTATGTACCGGAGGGCGAAGAGCAGTTCGTCGAGGGCAGCATTGATCACAAGGAGGCCTTTGATGTTGGCTTCGATTACCCGCTATCGCACGGGACGCGACCGATGCTGGGTGCCAATCGCTGGCCGGCGTTGCCGGGATTCAAGCAAGACATCAAGGCCTACTACGATGCCGTGTTCAGCCTCAACCTCACGCTTTTTCGAGGCTTCGCACTGGCACTGGGGCTTGCGGAAAACGCTTTCACTCAACGGGTCACCAGCCCGCCGAGTCAACTGCGGTTGATCCACTATCCGTTCTCGCCGGATGTGCCGGTGGATCGTCCCGGTATCGGTGCGCACACCGACTATGAGTGCTTCACCATTTTGCTCCCGACCGCGCCGGGACTCGAAGTGTTGAACGGGGCAGGGCAGTGGATCAATGTGCCGTTGGTGGATGGCGCGTTTGTCATCAACATTGGCGACATGATGGAGGTGCTGAGCAACGGCACCTACGTCGCCACGGCGCATCGGGTGCGCAAAGTCGCCGAGGAGCGTTACGCGTTCCCGATGTTTTGCGCCTGTGATTACGACACGGTCATCGAGCCCATCGCGCAACTGGTCGATCCGGCAACGCCGAGCCGCTACGGTCCGGTTGTGTGTGGCGAGCATCTGTACGCGCAAACCCTGCAAACCTTTCGCTACCTGAAGCAGCGCCTGGCCTGCGGTGAACTGAGCTTGCCTGAAGGGGCAAAGGGTTTGTCTTCATTCGGCCGTACCGCCCGCGCCATGGAGGCTTGATATGCACCTCAATGAACTTGTCACGCGTTACCCAAGGCAACCGACCCAAGGCGTTCCGGACTGGATGCTGGGTTTCTACAAGCGCCGGGCGATCAGCTTTGCCGATGGCCTGACCGATACGCAGACCCACGTGTGCTGGTTTCAAAGTCGCAACTTCACCATCGACTTGCGCTTGCCCCTGGAAGAGCACCAGGTGAACGCCAAACCGTTGCTGGCATACAGCGCTGAAGAATTGCAGCAACTGGCCAACTACGAAGGTTGGGAAGCCTTGTGCTCATGGGAAGGCGAGGTCCTCGGTTGGCACACCGACACGTCCTTGCAGTTGCACAATCGCTGGCCAGAACCGGGGCTGCTCAAGCGCATCGGCAACTGCATGATCGAGTTCGCGCCCAGCGGGGCCTATGTCGAAGACTGGCGTCTGCAAACGTCGGCGGCGGGCGCATTGATCGGTTTGCGGCTGCTGGAGGAAAAGGAGTTGGAGAGCGGCATCGTGCGTCATCGGGGTGGCGGTCTGATCGTCTGCGGTGAGCACGCGGCGCTGGTGCTGGGGCGTTCACATCCGATTCAAAGCAGTGTGCCCCTGCGTGAGTGGGTCGCCCAATACGCGCAGGACCCGCAACGGCTGCGACGTGCCTTCAACTTCGAAACCTCAGTGGCCCGGGGCTCGCTCGACGAGGGCTACAACGTGACGCTCTCGACCTGTGCCGCGCGCGTGGGGCAGCCGCTGATCGCACTGGACGGTTTCGAACCACAGGCTGACGGCGTTCATGTCATCCAGCGATTGCTGATCGATGGGCTGGCCTGCGAACGCCTGTTCATCATCGACACGCTGGAACCGCACGTCAGCTACGCACAATCCACCGGATTCACCCGCAGCGCCGCGTTATGGCATGAGCGTGAATCCCCGACATTGAGCCGCTATACCCAGCCGCTCGTTTGAATTGATCGCTGCGACTCATTCATAACCCGTGAGGTTTCCATGAAGGCATTCTCGTGCGTGTTTTACCGTTTTGCCGCCGTGTTGCTGGCGTGTTCCTGTCTCGCTTTCGGTGCTTGCGCCGCTGAGAAAAAGCAGGAGTTCAAGGTCGCCTGGTCGATCTATTCCGGCTGGATGCCGTGGGGTTACGCCAGCGAACACGGGATCATCGACAAGTGGGCAAGGAAGTACGGCATCAAGATCGAGCTGGTACAGCTCAATGACTACATCGAGTCGATCAACCAGTACGCCGCTGGCGAATTTGATGCCTGCGGCATGACCAACATGGATGCATTGACCATTCCAGGCGCCAACGGTGTGGACACCACGGGGCTGATCCTTGGGGATTACTCCAATGGCAACGACGCGATTGTCCTGAAAAATGGCAAGACCTTTGCCGACATCAAGGGCCAGCAGGTCAATCTGGTGGAGCTGTCGGTCTCCGATTACCTGATGTCCCGGGCCCTGGACATTCACGGTCTGAGCCAGCGCGATATCAAGATCATGAACACCTCCGATGCCGATGCGGTGGCCTCTTTCACCACGCCCGGTGTAACCGCGGCGGCACTGTGGAACCCGCAGTTGCGCATGGTGATGAAGCAATCGCCGACGGCGGTCGAGGTCTTCACGTCCAGGGAAATCCCTGGGGAGATCATCGACATGATGGCGGTCAACAGCGATACGCTGGCGGCCAACCCGCAGCTGGGCAAGGCGTTGGTGGGCGCGTGGTTCGAAACCCTGCAATTGATGTCCGGGGACAGCGCACAGGCCATCGCTGCACGCACGTCGATGGCCGAGCGTTCGGGCACCGATCTGAAGGGATACGAGGATCAACTGACCCAGACCATGCTGTTCTACACGCCCACCACGGCCTACGAATTCGCCAGTTCCGAGGCTATCCGCCACACCATGGACAAGGTCCGCACCTTTTCCTTCGCCAAGGGTTTGCTGGGTCAAGCGGCCACCAACGCTGACGCGGTGGGCATGCAGTTCGCCGACGGCTCGACCCTGGGCGACAAGAACAACATCAAGCTGCGCTTCGATACCCGGTTCGTGAACTTGGCGATGAACAACCAGCTCTGATCCAGCGTGGCCATGGGCGTGGGGTAGAGCGCCCATGCCATGCTGTTAAAACTTCGCGTAGTTCAACGCATCGACAATCGCCGAACCACCGATGCCGGTGAGCGACAGCAGCAATGCGCGGATCAGCGGATCTTCGGAATAGCGCGAGAACGACCCGGTATTGAGCGTCGACACCCGCTCGCGGATCATCTTGAACTTGCCGTAGCAGGGCGTGGCTTCGGGGGTTTCCAGCAGGTAGGCATCGAGTCGTTGCAAGGCCTGTGTGCGGGCCTTTTCCGCGGCGCGGCGCAGGGTCAGCGCGGAGGTGAGCAGCAACAGTGCCGTCAGCAGGTAGGAAATCATCAGCCCGGGCGGTGTGGGCCAGTTGTCGAACAGGCTGCTGCGCGAGGCCAGCAGGATCAACATGACCACGGTCGGTGCGTAGATCAGGCGATTGACCGCCGACGTGCGCCGGGCGATCAGTTGCAGATCGACCCATTCATCGATGCACGGGTGCTTGAGCATGCCGAAGATTTTCTTGTGCTGTGCCTGCAAACTTCCCGGCCAGATCGCGTGATGCTCACTGAGGTGACGGATGAAGCGCGTCAGCAGCAGATTGGCGTCCATGACCCAGAACACCAGCACCTGGAAGATCAGGGTGGGAATCAACCAGCTGAGCATCCAGCCCATGGACGATCCACGCACCGGCATGCCTTCCATGGGCCAGACGACAAACAACACACTGGTGACCACCACGTACAACCAGGTGGCGAGTATCGCCCGCAGCATGCGCGCGCCGAATGAACCGCAGATGCAATGCTCACCCCAGAAGCGCGCGATGGAGATCATCTTGCGCCCGTCGGTGCAATTGGCCTGGGCGGCTTCGCAGGACTTCGACCAGTCATCGCTGGCGCTCATCAACGGGAAGAAAATCAGCAGCAGCCAGTGGCCCAGTTCATTGCACCAGCGACGCAACGTCCAGCCCTTGCCGCGACGGATCAAGCGCAGGACCTGGCCCCACAAGGTCATCTGGTATTTGCGCATATGCAGCTGCAAATGGAAGGCGGTTTCGATTTCGGCCCGGTTGATGCGCAGCTTGCGCCAGCCCCAGGTCAACGCCGACAGCGAGATCAACACCGCCAGCAGGCGCAGCGCCACGGTGGGCCAGGCACTGATGCCTTCGAACAGGAACATCGGCTCACCCAGGCCGTTGTCGGTCAGGGTGCTGCGCATCTGGTACGCCAGCATCAGTGCGAGGATGAACATCACCAGCGGAACCACGATGTACCAGGTCCCGGTGTCGTAGGCGCCGGGGCTGACACTGGCCGTGGAGTCCTGGGCAAGCATGCGTTTCTTCGCCGAGCGCCGGGTCAGGTTCAAGGAAATGATGCCCAACAGGAGCAGGACGAAAGTGAACCAGAGGAACTCGGCGTGCCAGAACCGGGTGGCGATGAAAGCACACACCGCCGCGACCATGAACAGCGTGATCGGTACCCCGCGTACCCAGGCCAGTCGCGTGTCGTGCTCATCGTCCTGCGGGCCCTCGACCCGCCACCAGACGATGAACCCGGCGATGACCAGCAGGGTCAGCGTCAGCGGTCCGGCCCAATAAAACGATTGGGTTTGCTTGAACCGCTCGCGGATTGACCTGGAAGGTTCAGGGTAGGGCGGTGGCGACGGATCCTGGAGGCAACGCAAGGCCATGAGGTCGTGGGGGCGAATGCCGCGATCGGACTGCGATTGTGCCGGTGCCTCGCAATTGGCCGGGCGTGAGGCGCTCAGTCGGCTCGCCAGGGGAATGAAGCCGCTGATGCCGACCTCATAGATGCCCGGCGAGAGCAGCTCGGATTTTGAGTAGTCGAACTTGGCCCGCTTGGCGTCGAACGATTGTGGGGCCAGCGCGGCCAGGACCGAGACGAACACCGCACTTTGCAGGCTGTCGCGAAACGGCGGTACATCTTGCTGCAGGGCGCGGGTCAGCGTCAGGCCATAGGGCGCGGCCAGTATCAGATTGCGTGTGGTTTGTGCCTGACCGCGTTGCAGCATGCGCGCGTCAAGATCGGTGGAGAAGTACAGTTTATAGGGCATGCGGCTCTTGAGTGCCTGCAGCACCAACAGCTTGTCGTAGGCATCGACGCCGAGGATGCCGATGGCGCCGATCCCGCTTTCGCCATCGCGTCGATAGGCCGCGTCTTCGCGGGCGATGTGATCGGCCAGGCGGCGCAAATAGTCGAGCTGGGAGTTGCCGTCGGATTTCTCCAGTGGGCTGAGGTCAATGGCGGAGGCGCCGGCGGCGTTCTTGCCGGCATCGGCACTGGCGGTTTTATCGGTGCTGGCCGATTCCTCCGGCAGACGCCCGTCGAGACCGCGCAAGTAACTGAAGCGCAAAATCCACTGGTCGACCGCTTCACGCCGGTTTTTCTCGCCGTCTCCCAGATGGGCATCCTTGGCCACCTGTAACTTGAAGCTTTCGATCAGGGCGCGGCTGTAGAAGCTGTCCCACTCGGAAATCAGCGCAATGCGGTTGCCGTTGCGGCGCAGATTGCCGCTGCAGGGTGCACCGATCCGACTCAGTTTGCCTTCGCTGCAACGGACACCGGCGGCCGGGTCGACGCGACGCAACTTGAGCTCTTCGAGCATCAGTTGGGTCATGGTGCCGTCGTCGCTGACGGTGCGCAGCAGTTTCATTGGTTCGCGGTTGGCCAGTGGCGGCGAAAGCTTCTGGTAACCGCGGTCCAGCGTCTCGTTATCGGCGGTCGCCAGCGGCGAGTAGATTTCGATGTTCGGCGAGGCCTTGCCGATGTCCTGGTCCTGGAACATGTCGCGCAGCACGGTCGAGGTCGAGGGGCCGATGACCTTCAGCACGGTATTGGCTGGCGGTTCGGCGCAGGGGGCTGGCGTGCAGGCCTTGGCGACTTTTTGGTTGAGGCTGGCGCGTAGCGTTTCGAGCTGTTGCAGCGGAGTCGGGCCGAGCGCGTCCTGTTTCAGCCAGAACACGATCGTGCGGTCAGGCGGCGCTGCTTTGCCTTCAAGTGCCAGGGGTGGATCGAAGGGGTTGGACACGAAGACTTCGTAGGGGGCGTCGACGAAAGCGCCTTTCTGCGGCGCATCGAGCGACAGGTTGGCGGCCAGTTTCAGGCAGTGGATGTATTGCTCCTGATCCGGCACCCGATGGGAGTTCTTGAATCCGGCCAGCAAGGCATAACGAATGCGCCGACGCCGTTCGACTTCATCGGCGTAGGGACCGCCTTCGACCAGGGCGACCATGAGGTCGGGCGCCGATTGTTCTGCGCCCAGGGGAGAGAGGTCGGGGCTGCAGACGTTCTCGGCGTCGGGGTTCTTGCTGTCGGAAAGCTTCTTGCGATACCGCTCCACGGCATCGAAAGGGTCCTGCCACAGCCTGGCTTCGATGGGCAACTGCGCCTGGAACTGCGCTCCGATGGGGCGCGGTTCGAGGAACGGTTCGCGGGTGAGGGCGAACATCGATACCACCAGACTCAGGATGACCGCACTGCCTGGCAACCAGAAGGCCAGATTGATGCCCGAACCCTTGCTGTCCATGGCCTGTGCCTCGTGTTTGCGGCCAACTGCGTACTGTTATTTATAGACCCAATAAATGAAGGGGTATGGGCTGATTTGCGCGTGGTTCGATAAACGCTTGACCCACTGTAGGAGCGCGCTTGCTCCGGGCGGCGATCCGACGATGGTATTTCAGGCGCTGAGTGGCGTCGACTGTACCTTTTTCGCGAGCAAGCTCGCTCCTACAGGTCGGCAGCGTTTTAGAGATGAGTGCGGCGCCAGAAGCATCGGGCCAGCAAGGCATCGAGGCTGAACTTGCCGGGGCCGGACAGCAGCAGCGGCACCAGGGCGACGAGGTAGATCAGTGGTAGTTTGAAGTTGCCGAAACCCTTGTTGCTGATGGAGTAACCCTGGGCCAGTTCGCTCAAGGTCGACCAGTCGGCCGGCCAGTGCACCGCGGCGGTCGCGACGATGGTGACCACAATCAGGCTGATCGCCGAGAACCGTGTGGCCAGGCCCACCAGCAGGGCGAGGGCGCAGATCAGCTCCACCCACATCGACAGTTCCCAGTTCAGCGTGGCCGGCAGGTGGTTGAACGGAAACAGGAAGCGCTCCTGGATGTCGGCGAACCAGTTTTCGCCATTGAATTTCTCCAGGCCTGACTCGAAGAATTCCCAGGCGAGGAACACCCGCAGGGTCAGCGGCGCGATCCAGCTGCCGGCACGGTCAAGGTTGAGGTGCAGGCCTTTGACGGCCGATGAAATGGTGGCGCTCATGGTTGATCTCCTTCGAGGCAGGGAAGTCGGGCGGTGGGGGGCCCGTCGAGACGTATTTCATCAACCGGGTGTATCTGCGGTGTGTCGTTTGAGCGGGGAAATGAAGGCGTGCTGTGTCTGGGGCGGGGCTGTACACACTTTGATACTTTCTCGGCACAACACAGCCCCCCGTAGGAGCAAGCTCGCTCCCACAGGGGGCCAGTGCAGGTCCATTCATCGGGTGGGCATCAAATCAGGGCGCCAACTCCATAACCCGCCCGCGCAAATGCTCCAGTGTTTCGTCATCCAGCACCATGGTCAGCTCCAGGCCCTCCTTGGCCTGATACAGATTCATCGCATCCCGGGTCTGTTTGCCGACGATGCCGTCAATCGTGCCGGGGTGCCAGCCCAGGTACGTCAGGTAGGTTTGTGCGGTGCGAATCCTCAGGTCGGGCGTGCCGCCGTAGGAGAACTTCTGATACGCGGCACTGAGCCGCAAGTCGTAATTGTTGATGGCGTAGTTGGGGCCGTTGTAGCGACGGGCGAAATTCGCCCAGTCCTTGGCCCGCAGCGCTGCCACGCAACCCCCACCGATCAGCATGCCGACGGTGCACAGCAGCTGCTCGTTCTCGGACAGGACCATGCGCCTGACCATCGACTCGACGTCGGCAGAACCGGTGGAGGCGAAATTGAACCCCATGGTCTGGCCCAGCCCCCATGAAGTGCTCAGCAGCGCCGCATGGCGGTCCAGACAAATGGCCTGATTCAACCGGTCGTACTGGTGATCCCCCGACGCGCCATAGTTGCCGGGGCATTTACTGCTGATATCGGGGTGTTGCCCGTCAAACATCTGGTCGGTCAAGCGGCTGAAGACGTGACGCTCGAACAGGATTTTGGGGCGACGGTCGCAAAAGAATCCGTTGCCGGAGGTTTCTACGGCCAGGACAGCCCAGAGTTGTGCAGCGCTGACTTTGGCCAGGTCCAGGGCATTTTCCAGACCTTCGTCGTCAAGGGCTGCGCCATGGCTCCTGAATTCATCGCTCATGACGGCCTCCTTCGAAACAGCAAACGCGGGGGGTACCGTTTAAGCGTAGGTGCGCCGGGCCTGTGACAGCGGGGTTTGCGATCATCGGCACAGGGCGTGGCGGATGACGCTCAAAGACTTTTGCTATACATTTTCCGCCCGCCCATTGCATGGTGATACCGCTTCATGTCTCTTGCGCTCGAACGTCTAGTCGCTGGCACGCCAATCCCTTTCGCCGGTAATCGTGTCACTGTGGTCAGCCCCGAACTGGCGGCACGCTTTCAGCCCGGTGACCACCTGTTGGTGGAGCAGGTCAGCGGCGAGCTCTTGCTGATCCCGGTGGCTGACCAGCAAGCGGCAGCGGTGGCGATCGAACGTGCCGAAGCGGCGTTCAAGGCGCTGTCGACGGTGTCGGACCAGGCCATCAGTGCCTTCTTCGATCTGTTCGCCCAACGCCTGGAGACGCCTGAGTGCTGGGCCTTGATCGAGGCCGCGAACCTGGCCGACATCGAACGGGCCAAGGGCCGCGGCCGCTCGACCACGCGCCTGCTGGCCGATGAGCGCATGCGCCGCGACATGATCAAAGGCCTGCGCGCCTGGCGCGATGCGTCGGCCACTCGCGGCAAAGTCATCAGTTGCGTCGAGCACGACGGCTGGAAAGTCGAACAAGTGGTTTCGCCCCTGGGCATCGTCGCGTTCGTCTTCGAAGGCCGGCCGAACGTTTTCGCCGATGCCGCCGGGGTGTTGCGCACCGGTAACACCGCGGTGCTGCGCATTGGCAGCGATGCGTTGGGCACGGCCCAGGCCATCGTCACCCACGCACTGAACCCGGCGCTGAAGGACGCCGGGCTGCCGAACGGTGCGGTGTCGCTGGTGGACAGCGTCAATCACGCCGCCGGTTGGGCGATGTTCGCCGACCGCCGCCTGTCGCTGGCCGTGGCCCGTGGTTCGGGGCGCGCCGTCAGTCAACTGGGCAGCATCGCGCAACAGGCCGGCACCGCCGTCAGCCTGCACGGTACCGGTGGCGCCTGGTTGATCGCCGACACTGACGCCGATGCCACGCGCTTTGCCGCCGTGGTGCGCAACTCCCTTGACCGCAAGGTCTGCAACACCCTGAACGTGTGCCTGATCCATCGCGATCGCGCAGCAGAGCTGGTACCACTGTTTCTCGACGCGCTGCAACAGGCCGGCCAGGCACGTGGCCAAAGCTGCAAGCTGCACATCGTCGAAGGCAGCGAAGCGATCCTGCCGGCGGATTGGCGTACCGCCAGCGTCGAGGTCTACCGCGCCGAAGGCTATCGCACCGAAGCACTGGCCGAACCCTTGCCGGAAGATCAACTGGGTCGCGAATGGGAATGGGAAGAGACGCCGGAAGTCAGCCTGAAGATCGTCGACGACCTGGACAGCGCCATCGCCTTGTTCAACCGCTACAGCCCGCAATTCACCGTGTCGCTGCTCAGTGAAGATGCCGCGGCTCAGGAACGTTTCTACAACGCGGTCAACGCGCCCTTTGTCGGCAACGGGATCACCCGTTGGGTCGACGGCCAGTACGCACTCAACAAGCCGGAACTGGGATTGTCGAACTGGGAGAGCGGGCGCCTGTTTGCGCGTAGCGCGATTCTCTCGGGCGATGGCGTGTTTACCATTCGCAGTCGCATGACCCAGGTCGATCTCGGCGTTAAACGCTGAAAAACCCTGGCGACCGCTGCAATGGCGGTCGCCAGGATTTTGCTCACGCGGCATCAACCACCCTGGCATAGACCGCGCAGGTGTGTGGATGCTCGGCCAGCGACACGAACGTGCGGCTGCCGGCATCCAGCGCATCGATCGAGCCGGTCTCGATGTCGTACACCCAGCCATGCAGGTTCAACAGGCCTTTTTCCTGGGCCAGGCGCACGCTCGGATGAGTCTGGATGTTCGCCAGTTGCGCGATGACGTTCTCGCGCACCATCGAACTGACCTTGGCCGCCTCATCGGCGTGGGGCCGGGATTCGTTGATCACCTTGGCCGATTCGGCGTGTTGCAGCCAGCCGCTGACGGCGGGCAGGTGGTCCATGCAGGTGCACTTGGCAACCGCCGTCATCGCGCCGCAATCGGAATGGCCACAGATCACGATGTCGGTCACGCCGAGCACCGCGACCGCATATTCCACCGTGGCCGACACACCGCCGGGATGGGGGCTGTAGGAGGGCACGATGTTGCCGGCGTTACGGATGACGAACAGCTCGCCGGGCTCTTGCTGGGTCAGCAGTTCCGGCACCACGCGGCTGTCGGAACAGGTGATGAACAGGGTGCCCGGGTGTTGCGTGGTGGCCAGGTGTTTGAACAGGTCGGTACGTTGGGGAAAGACTTCCTTCTGGAACTTCAGAAAACCGTCGATGAGCGCTTGCATGCTTGAGTCCTCAGGGGTGAGCCGGGTTTGGCCCGCAGCAAAGCGCGGGCCGGTATCCATTTAGAACGGACGCAGGGGCAGGAACTTGCCGTCCAGGGTGATCACGGCGCGGGAGCCGCCTTCCGGGTCTTCGACTTTCTTCAAGTCGAGCTTGAAGTTGATCGCGCTGATGATGCCGTCGCCGAATTGTTCATGCACCAGCGCCTTCAACGTGGTGCCGTAGATCTGGATCATCTCGTAGAAGCGGTAGATGGTCGGGTCGGTCGGGACACCCGAGAGGCTGCCGCGCAGCGGAATGATCTGCAGGCGGGCGACGGCGTCGGCGTCCAGCTCAAGCTTCTCGCCAATAACCTTGGCGGCGCTTTCCGGCAGCGGGTGCTGGCCGAGCAGGGCAGCGGTGACGTAGGCCAGGCCAAGGCCGGTGCCGTCAGTCAGGTCTTGCCTGGACAGGTTCTTGCGCGCCTTGGCGTCGAGGATTTCGGTGGTCAGGGCCAGACTGGTGTCGTTGTAGGCGTGGGACTGTTGCATGGAGTTTCTCCTGTCGCAGTAGGATGTGCTTGGGTGTGCAGCCATCTTCTGTCGATCCATCCATAGCGTCCAAGACCGATATACAATGGAATGTATAAGCACTGCCTATAGATGGTGATCCCATGTTGTTGCGTCATCTGCGTTACTTGCTGGCCGTTGCCGACCACGGCGGCTTCACCCGCGCCGCGCAGGCGCTGCACGTGTCCCAGCCGACCCTGTCGCAACAGATCCGGCAACTGGAAGATACCCTCGGCGTCAGCCTGTTCGACCGCACTTCGCGCACGGTCAAGCCCACCGATGCGGGCGAGGCCTATATCGAATGCGCACGCCGGGTGCTGGTGGAGCTGGAGGCGGGCCAGCGTGCGCTGCATGACGTCAAGGACTTGTCCCGCGGCACCTTGCGCCTGGCCATGACACCCACCTTCATGGCGTATCTGGTAGGGCCGTTGGTACGCGACTACGTGGCGCGCTACCCGAATATTCATCTGCGGATTTTCGAGCTGTCGATGGCCGACATCGAGGCGGGGCTGGCGGATGATTCGCTGGATATCGCGATTGCGTTCGATCAGGTGAGAAATGTCGACATCGAATCGATCCCGGCGTTTACCGAAACCCTGGGACTGATGGTGGGCCGGGCTCACCCGCTGTATGAACGTCAGGCTGCGTTGAGCACTGAAGAAGTGGCGCAACTGGAGTTTGCGCTGTTGACCCCGGACTTCATTACTCGCTCCTGCATTGATGAATACTTCGCCACAGCGCAGATCACGCCTAAGGTGACCATTGAGGTCAACTCGGTCAACACCTTGCTGGAAGTCATTCAACACAGCGCCATGGCGACTATCCTCCCGGAACCCATTGCCACTGCGGAGCGTGCATTGCGCAGGATTGCATTGCTGGGCGAGGGGCCCAGGCGCGGGGCGGCGCTGCTTCGGCGCAAGAACAATTATCACAGTGCGGCAGCGTTGGCGTTTATGGACCTGGTGCTGGGTACCGATTTTTCCTGATCACCCCGAGACCCCCTGTAGGAGCGAGCTTGCTCGCGATGGACGTCCAGACAATGCGGGCATTCTGACAGCCCGCGTCATCGTTGACGTCCTTCGCGAGCAAGCTCGCTCCTACATGGGTTAGTTGGCGGACAGCAATACCGGGTAATAAAAAGGGCCTGCTCTTTTTGGGAGCAGGCCCTTTTTTGAATGAGTTAAATATTAGTTAGTAGAACCGATCAATCACCCGAACTTCGTTCTGGTTCTGCAGCGAGTCCCAGGCCTGTTTCAGCGTTTGCAGAACATTACCGATGAAATCCTTGTCGGCCGCGGCTTTCTTGCCGACATAGCCATGGCCGCGACGGTACATTTTCAGTCGGGCGAGCAGGTTCTCGTTGTTCTGGTCAAACTCCGCTTCATGGGCGTGTGGAGACAGGCAGTCGATTTGAACTTCGCCAGACTTGCTGATCCACAGAATATGGCTGTCGTGGCTGTCTTTTTGCGCAGCGAACATACGAGCCAGTTCTTCAATAGTTGGTTGATTGTTCAGATTCATCATAAAAACCCCTTGACCATTTGGTGATCTTTCAAAGTTGATTCGCTAATACAGGTAGCCCATCGGTTAGTTGATCCCTGGCACCGAAACCAGGACGTCAGCAGTCGTCCGTCGAAATCGACGGGTCCCGCGTCTGTTGCATGTAGTCGTGTTGAATAACTGCTACGCAATAGCGTCACAACGAAGAGAAGCGGCGATAACCTTTGGCCCCTGCCGACGTTTTCAGGGTCGGCTACAAGCTTCATGAGGATGGATCGCCAGCGCTTCTCGCCCTTGTACTGGACGTTCAGGCCAGGTCAGCTTCTTCAATCTGCCTTGTGGGCAGCGTGTATCCGGAAAAAACAGCTCGGCGGTCAGACGAGCTTGCTCAAGCGTGTTGCCAGTACTCCCGATCGGGGAGACGTCTGCATCATGCAAGGGCAAATCGAAGGCGTCAACGGTTTTGTAGTGAATATTTTTAGTCACTACATATTGTCCGACAAAGCTGATTTGGAATTAGAAAGGGAGGGGGGCTTGCCGGCGAACCTCGCGGCTTTACCCGATCTATTGTGGGAGCTGGCCTGCCGGCGATGGCGTCCTTGAGCCTTGTGTTGGACTTTCAAACGCCTTCGCCGGCAAGTCGGCTCCTACAGGGTTTACGGCGTTTCGAAACAATAAACGCTGCACGGCAACCCCTGGATCGACAGCTGATGCAGGCTGAACCGGTTTTGCGTGAGCTCGGGCATCACGGCAGCCCAGAACAACCGCGCCGGCTGGTTCGACTCGACATGGAAAATTTGCCATCGACCACGGAGCCGGTTCAACAGGGTGGACACGACAAATCTGGCGACACCCTGGCCACGAAAGCGCCGACTGACGAACAGGTAACCGATGTTGTGGCGGGCGTCGGGTACATGGACTTCATCATCCACGGTCACGAATCCGGCCAACTCCCCGTCGACCTTGATCAGAAAAGGCTGGGTCGCGGGTTTTCGCCAGTAGTCCGTGAGGGGCTGTAGACTGAAAAAACCAAGCTCACCCAAGGGCAGCGGCAACCACTCGCTGAAGTCGTAGGTGTAGAACTGCATCAGGTTTTCAATGGTCTGCAGTTCGTCCCGCCGGGCCGGGTGCAGTTCAATCGAGATCATCTGGAAGGTTCCCGCCGATTGCTGTGCAATACGCGTCATTATGGCCCACACCATCCAGCTTCTTTCGATCACCTTCAGACTTCGTTAAGAAACGCCTTCGATACTCCTCCCCAATAGATCCGGGGGAGGTATTTTCCAATGTCCGATTTCAACTGGAATGTTCAGTTGCCGCTGCGGTTTGGCCAGGCCGAAACGCCGCGGTTGCACCTCGCCAGGGCCTTGCCCGACGACCCGCAACGGGGCGCCTTCGAAGCCTTTATCCAGCAACGTTTCCGCAAGGCCCACGGTGCCGACATTCGCCATTTCATGCCGGAGCTGTTCGGCATGCTTGATGCCAACGATGCGCTCTGTGCAGTAGTGGGTGTGCGCCTGGCGAGCGCCGGCCCGCTGTTCCTGGAGTGTTACCTGGATGAAGCGATCGATCCGCTGATCAGCGCCACGGCAGACCAGGCCGTAGAGCGGTCGGCCATCGTCGAGGTGGGCAATCTGGCCGCCAGCGACACCGCAAACGCGCGCATGAGCATCATCGCGATGACCTACCTGCTGGCCATGGGAGGCCTGGAATGGGTGGCCTTTACCGGCAACCTGGGCTTGGTCAACAGCTTTCATCGCCTGGGATTGAAGCCCGTCTCGCTGTGCGCCGCCGACCCTGCGCGACTCGGCGAGGATCGTCACGCCTGGGGCAGTTACTACCAAAGCAAGCCCTGGGTTCACGTTGGCAACATCCGCGCAGGCTTCATTCACTTGCGCAATATCGGGTTGTTCAGCCGCCTGGGTTTGCCGACGTCCAGTGAGGCTTGCTGCCATGTCGCCTGAAATGGAACTGTTCAAACAGACCCTGCGCAACCATGCCGAAGGCAGGGCAAAAGCCACGGCGTTGTGGGGCGATCAGCTGAAACTGGACTACGCCACCCTGTATGCCGAAGTGATGGATCGCCAGCAGCGTCTGCGCGATGAGCAGATCGAGGTCGTGGCCCTGGCACTGGACAATGGCGTCGACGCGATGCTCTGGGATCTGGCCGCGCTGTTCGCCGGCCTGGCCTGTGTCGCCTTGCCGGGCTTTTTCAGCCAGACGCAACGCAGGCATTGCCTGGAGCAAAGCCGCGCCGCACGGGTCATCGCCGAGCCACACCTGGACGATGAACTGCAGGCGGCTGGATATCAAAAGGACGGCGAATTCTGGCGCAGGCGCTTCAGCGGCCCGAGCGTGATGCCTGAAAGTACGGCCAAGTTGACCTTCACCTCGGGCACCACCGGTACGCCCAAGGGTGTTTGCTTGAGCGCAGACAGCATCCTGCGAGTCAGCCGCGAGCTGGACCTGGCCAGCAAACCCAACCACCCACAACACCATCTGGCGCTGCTGCCGCTGGCCATCTTGCTGGAGAACATCGGTTGTTATGCCGCGTTGCATGCCGGCGCGACCTTGAGCCTGCCCAGTGCGAAAACCTTAGGGGTTGAAGGCGCCAGTGGGGTGAATGTGCCGCAACTGCTGGGGTGCCTGGCCAGCCGGGCGCCGCAGAGCCTGATTCTGGTGCCGCAGTTGCTGCTGATGCTGGTCAGCGCTGCCGAACAGAACGCCTTCGACCCACGGCACCTGCGTTTTGCCGCCGTGGGCGGTGCACGGGTCTGCGAGGACCTGCTGCGTCGTGCCCAACGTGCAGGTGTACCCGTTTACGAAGGTTATGGACTGTCGGAGTGTGCATCGGTGGTGTGCCTCAATCGGCCGCAAGCGCACCGTCCCGGCAGTGTGGGGCAGCCCTTGCCCCATGTGCACGTTCGCCTGGCGGACGACGGCGAAGTGCTGATCAGGGGTTCGACCTTGCTCGGTTATCTGGGCGAGGCGCCGCACACCGCGCCGTGGTGGCCCAGCGGCGATCTCGGCGAGTTCGACGCCGAGGGTTTTCTCTACCTCAAGGGCCGCAAGAAACATCAGTTCGTCACCAGTTTCGGGCGCAACGTCAATCCCGAGTGGGTGGAGGCCGAATTGACCCAGCGCGGGCTGATCGCCCAGGCCTTCGTGCATGGCGAGGCGATGCCGCACAACCATGCGCTGCTCTGGCCCCATCGCCCCGATTGCAGCGACGAACAACTGGCCATCGCCGTCGACCAGGCCAACCAGGCGTTGCCCGACTACGCCCGGGTCCATCACTGGACCCGGCTCGATCAACCCTTCACCGCCGCCAACGGTTTGCTCACTGCCAACGGCCGGCCCCGGCGGGACGCCATCGTCGAGCGCTACCGGGAGCAACTGAATGAATCCGCATTTACGGAGGAATCCGCGCCATGAGTTTTTTTGACCGGCTGCAAGAAGCCACGCACCCACAACGCACTGAGCTGTTCAACTTGCCGGTCATCCGGGATGCCCTGGAAGGCAACGTCAGCCTGGACAGCTACCAGGCCTTTCTTACGCAGGCCTATTACCACGTGCGCCATACCGTGCCCTTGATGATGGCCTGCGGTGCGCGCCTGCCGTCACGCCTGGAATGGCTGCGTGAGGCGGTGTGTGAGTACATCGAGGATGAATACGGCCACGAAAAGTGGGTGCTCGACGACATCGAAGCCTGCGGCGGTGACAAGAACGCAGTGCGCACCGGGCGTCCATCCTTGCCGATCGAATTGATGGTCAGCTTCCTCTACGACCTGATTGCCCGGGGCAACCCGGTGGGGCTGTTCGGCATGGTCAACGTGCTCGAAGGCACCAGCATCGCCCTGGCCACCCAGGCCGCCGACAGCATCCGCCAACGCCTGGACCTGCCGCAAAGCGCCTTCAGCTACTTGAGTTCCCACGGCTCACTGGATATCGAGCACATGCAGATCTACCGCCGACTGATGAACAGACTGGAAGATCCGGACGACCAGGCCGCGGTCATTCACGCCTCCACCGTGGTCTACCGGCTGTACACCGATATGTTCCGCGGCCTGCCGCATGACGGGGAGAGCCGGCATGCGCCTGTCTGAAGCCCGCGTGGTGTTGACCGGCGCCAGCGGCGGCATCGGCCTGGCCATCGCCACGGCCTTGTGCGCCAGTGGTGCCCGTGTACTGGCCGTGGCGCGCAATCGACAACCGCTGGCGGCGCTGCTCGAACTGTACCCGCGCAATCTGTGCTGGATCGGCGCTGACCTGACGCTGCTCTCCGAGCGCCGTGAAGTGTTGGCGGAAGCCGAAAGCATTGGCGGCATCAACCTGTTGATCAATGCCGCCGGGGTCAATCATTTCGCCATGCTCGAACAGCTGGACGACAGTGAGATCAACGCGATGCTGGCGGTGAACATCAGCGCGCCGATCTGCCTGACCAAACTGCTGCTGCCACTGCTCAAGCAGGCCGACAGCGCCATGGTGGTCAACGTCGGTTCGACCTACGGCTCCATTGGCTACCCCGGATACGCCAGCTACTGCGCGACCAAGTTCGCCCTGCGCGGATTCTCCGAAGCCTTGCGCCGGGAACTGGCGGACACCCGGGTCAGCGTGCTCTACGTCGCCCCCCGCGCCACCCGCACCAGCATGAACAGCCCGGCGGCCCAGGCGCTCAACGATGCGCTCAAGGCCAATGTCGACGACCCGCGCGCGGTGGCCGCCGCGGTGATCCACGCCATCGCCGGTGACCGTCGTGACCTGTACCTGGGCTGGCCGGAACGCTTTTTCGTGCGCCTCAACAGCCTGTTGCCGCACCTGGTGGACCGCGGCCTGCGCAAGCAATTGCCGCTGATCCGCCACCTGAGCCAGAAACCCGACAAGGAGCACCCCGAACCATGAAAACGATCATCGCCTGCCTGCTGTGCGGCGTCTTGAGCCAGGGTGCCTGGGCGCTGGATGCCGCCGACCAGCAACGCCTCAACGGGATCCAGCAAAGCTGGGCGCACATCCAGTACGAGTTGCCGGAGGACCAACGCACCGCGGCCTTCGAAAAACTCGCCGCGCAAGCCAAAAGCTTTACCCAGGAACGCCAGGCGGTCGCAGAGGCCTGGATCTGGTCCGGTATCGTCACCAGCAGTTGGGCCGGCGCCCAGGGCGGGCTCGGTGCGCTGAGCAAGGTCAAGGCGGCCAGGGCCGACCTGGAAAAAGCCCTGACCCTGGATCCCAAGGCCCTGCAAGGCTCTGCCTACACCAGCCTCGGCGCGCTGTACGACCGGGTGCCGGGGTGGCCCATCGGCTTTGGCGACTCGGACAAGGCCGAACAATTGCTCAAGGTCGCCTTGCAAATGAACCCCAACGGCATCGACAGCCTGTACTTTTGGGGGGATCACCTCTACCGTCAGAAGCGTTACGCCGAGGCCCGGGCAGCCCTGCAAAAAGCCTTGCTGGCCGCGCCCCGTCCCGGCCGCGAAAGCGCTGACGCCGGGCGACGCAAAGAGATTGAGGCGCTGTTGGTGGACGTGAACAAGAAACTTGGCTGACAGGAGTCCGTGTGCGCTTATTACTGATAGAGGATGACGTGGCACTCGGCGAGGGCATTCACCAGGCCCTCAGTCGTGAAGGCTACACCGTCGACTGGTTGCAGGACGGCAGCAGCGCCTTGCACTCGCTACTCAGTGAAATCTTTGACCTGGCGGTGCTCGACCTTGGCCTGCCACGCCTGGACGGCCTCCAGGTGCTCAGGCAGCTGCGTGACAGCGGCTCCAACCTGCCAGTGCTGATCCTGACCGCGCGCGATGCCACCGAAGACCGCATCGCCGGGCTGGATGCCGGCGCCGATGATTACCTGATCAAGCCGTTCGACCTGGCCGAGCTGAAAGCGCGCATACGGGCGCTGCTGCGGCGCAGCGCCGGTCGTGCACAGGCGTTGATCGAGCACGCCGGTATCAGCCTCAACCCCGGCACCCAGCAGGTCAGCTACAAGGGTGAGCCCGTCGCCCTGACACCCAAGGAATACCAGTTGCTCCATGAATTGCTGTCGCCACCCGGCCGGGTGATGACGCGCGATCATCTGATGCAGTTGCTCTACGGCTGGAACGAAGAGGCCGAAAGCAACACGCTGGAAGTGCACATCCATCACCTGCGCAAGAAGTTCTCCAGCAACCTGATCCGCACCATCCGTGGCATCGGCTACCTGGTGGAGGAGCGCCGATGACCTCGATCAGGCGTCGCACCCTGACCTTGATCATTGGCCTGATGCTCGCTGGCCTGACGGTGATCAGCGTGCTCAACCTGTACGACAGCAACCACGAAATTGCCGAAGTCTACGATGCCCAATTGGCCCAGAACGCGCGCCTTTTACAGGGCGTCATGCGCATGCCCATGGCCAGCCAGGAACATGCCGACCTGTACCGGGCCTTCAATCAGGCGCTGAGCGAGGCGGCGCCCAAGGTCGACGGGCATCCCTATGAATCGAAGATTGCCTTTCAGGTGTGGAACTTCAAGGGTGAGTTGCTGGTGCACACGGCGAGCTCACCGTCCTTCAGTGCGCCACCGGCGACCCCGGGCTTCAGCGATGTGGTCGACCTGAACAAGCGGCACTGGCGCGCCTTCGTGCTCGAAGACAAACAGAACAACCTGCGCATCTGGGTGGGCGAACGCGACGACGTTCGCGCGGACCTGGTGGACCGGATCGTGCGCCACACGTTGTGGCCCAATATCCTCGCCAGCCTGATGCTGGCCGCCATGATCTGGCTGGCCATTGGCTGGGGATTAAAACCCCTGGTCAATATGGCGGCGACACTGCGGGCCAGGCAGCCCGGCTCACTCGAGCCCTTGCAATTGACGCCGCTGCCCACCGAGCTTGAACCGATGCAGGCAGCCCTAAACCGCATGCTCGCGCAAATCCAGGAAGTCATGGGGCGCGAGCGGCGCTTCATCGCCGACGCCGCCCACGAAATGCGCACGCCCCTGGCAGTGCTGCGGGTGCATGCGCAAAACCTGATGGAAGCGGGCAGTGACGAGGAGCGCCGGGTATCCCTTGAACACCTGATTGCCGGCGTCGACCGGACCAGCCGACTGGTCAACCAGTTGCTGACGATGGCGCGCATCGAGCCTAAACCCGGCACGCAAGCACCTGCACCCATCGACCTGGCCGCCACGGTTCGCGACAGCCTGATCCAGTTGACTCCGTGGTTGTTGCGCAAGGACCTGGAGTTGGTGTTCGACGTCGGTGATGACATCGGCCTGGTGCGGGTCGACCCCGCCGCGATCGATATTGCCCTGAACAACCTGGTCACCAATGCGGCGAACTTCTCACCGCAGCACGGACTGATCAGGGTCACGCTGGCCGCCAGGGCACACGGCTTTGAACTGTGCGTCGAAGACGAGGGGCCGGGGATCAACGAGGACGATCGCGAGCGGCTGTTCGAGCGGTTCTACAGCCGCGGCAATGACCAGGGAGCAGGGTTGGGGCTGACCATCGTCCAGGCCATTGCCGCGCGCCTGGGTGGCCAGGTCAGGCTGGAGAATCGCAACCCCGCCGGGTTGCGCGCGACGCTGGAAATTGGCCGAGCCTGACCGGGCAATGCTTTTAGAGGGAGCGCTGGTTGACCCGGGCCATCAGCTGCTCGGCGCTCTCCTTGCGTTCAGAGTAGCGGTCCACCAGGAACGCCTGGCGGTCGCGCAGCAGCAGGGTGAATTTCACCAGTTCTTCCATCACGTCGACCACCCGGTCGTAGTACGGCGACGGCTGCATCCGACCCGCCTCATCGAATTCCATGTAGGCCTTGGGCACCGATGACTGATTGGGGATGGTGAACATGCGCATCCAACGCCCCAACACACGCAGCTGATTCACCACGTTGAACGACTGCGAGCCGCCACACACCTGCATCACCGCCAGCGTCTTGCCCTGGGTCGGGCGCACGGCGCCGAGCTCCAGGGGCACCCAGTCGATCTGCGCCTTGAACACGGCCGACATCGCGCCATGCCGTTCCGGCGAACACCAGACCTGGCCTTCGGACCACTGCATCAGTTCGCGCAGTTCCTGGACCTTGGGGTGGGCCACAGGCGCATCGTCAGGCAGCGGCAAACCGGACGGATTGAAGATGCGCGTCTCGGCGCCGAAGTGCTCCAGCAGGCGCGCGGCTTCTTCGACCAGCAGGCGGCTGAACGAGCGCTCGCGGGTCGAGCCGTACAGCAGCAGGATGCGCGGCTTGTGCGCACTGGGCTGGCTGGGCAGATGCGCGCCATCGAACAGGGTGAGATCAAGGTTGGGAAGAAGGTCTGACATGGGTACTCCTGCTCAGAGCGAGCCGATTCGATCCAGTTCGCGTTTCAGTTCATCGCGGCTGATAGTGTTGAAGGGCAGGGCGAGGAAGGCCTGGCAGCGTTTCTCGATACGCGCCAGGGTGGCGCGGAAGGCGGCGTCGACCGCCGCTTCATCACCCACGACGTCGGATGGATCTTCAAGGCCCCAATGGGCTTTCACGGCCGGGCCGAAGTACACCGGGCAGGATTCGCCCGCCGCCTTGTCGCACACGGTGATGACGATATCCGGCGGGTTGCCCTCGAAGGCGTCATTGCCCTTGCTGCTCAAGCCGTCGATGGCAATCCCGGCCTGTTGCAGGGTGACGAGACTGCGCGGCAGCACCTGGCCCTTGGGGAAACTTCCCGAGCTCACGGCTTCGAATCCGTCCGGCGCCAGGTGATTGAACAGGGCTTCGGACAGGATGCTGCGGCAGCTGTTGGCCGTGCACATGAACAGGACTCGCATGGATTTGCTCCTGCCGCTCACGGCGGCGTCAAAGACTCAGGCTCAGGCGTAGCGCCAGGGCCGACAGGGTGATCAACAGAACCGGAAGGGTCAGCACGATGCCGATCTTGAAGTAGTAGCCCCAGGTGATTCGCACGCCCTTGCGTTCAAGCACGTGCAGCCAGAGGAGTGTGGCGAGACTGCCGATGGGGGTGATCTTCGGGCCAAGGTCGCAGCCGATGATGTTGGCGTAGATCATCGCCTCGCGAACCACACCGTCCGCACCGCTGCCCTGGATCGACAACGCGCCGATCAGTACGCTGGGCATGTTGTTCATCACCGACGACAGCAGCGCGGACAGCAGGCCGGTGCCGAGGGCGGCGCCCCACAGGCCGTAGTCGGCCAGGCGGTCGAGCACCTGGGTGAGCGAATCGGTCAGCCCGGCGTTCTTCAGGCCATACACCACCAGGTACATGCCCAGCGAGAACACCACCACCTGCCAGGGTGCCTCGCGCAACACGCGCCGAGTGGAGATGCGGTGACCCTTGGCCGCCACCGCGAACAGAATCGCCGCGCAGGCCGCCGCGACCGCGCTGATGGGCACGCCCAGCGGCTCCAGGACAAACAGGCCGACCAGCAAGCCCAACAAGGTCCACCAGCCCACGATGAAGGTGGCGCGGTCGTGAATTGCCGTTTCCGGTGCCGGCAGTGCATCGACGGCATAACGCGGCGGCAAGTCCCGACGGAAGTACAGAAACAGCACCAGCAAGGTGGCAGCGACGCTGACCAGGTTCACCGGCACCATCACCGAAGCGTATTCGGCAAAGCCCAGCCCGAAGTAGTCGGCGGACACGATGTTCACCAGGTTGGACACCACCAGCGGCAGGCTGGCGGTGTCGGCGATGAACCCGGCAGCCATCACGAACGCCAGGGTCGCGGCGGGCGAGAAGCGCAGCGCCAGCAGCATCGACATGACGATGGGCGTGAGGATCAGCGCCGCGCCGTCATTGGCGAACAACGCCGAGACCGCCGCGCCCAGCAGCACGCAAAACGCGAACAGGCGGTAGCCGCTGCCCTGCGCCCAGCGCGCCACATGCAGGGCGGCCCATTTGAAGAAGCCGGCTTCATCGAGCAACAGGCTGATAATGATGATGGCGATAAAGGTGGCAGTCGCGTTCCAGACGATGGCCCACACCGTGGGAATGTCCTGCAGCGACACTGCACCCACCGCCAGCGCGATAATCGCACCGACCGCGGCGCTCCAGCCGACGCCGAGCCCCTTGGGTTGCCAGATGACCAGGACCAGGGTGAAGACAAAAACAGCAAAGGCGATCAGCATCGAAAGCTCACTCGATCAGGGATTCAGCAGCAGGCAGCATCGCGCACAGGGCGCCCGTCCATGTTCTGCAGGCGCGAAGCGTTGTTCTGCAGCCACTCGTCATTGCCCTGCAACGTCACCTGCAGCATTTCGTGCACCCAGGCAGGCAAGTCCGGATTGAGGCGGTAATACACCCACTGCCCCTGACGACGGTCCAGCAGCAAGCCGCTGCTGCGCAGTTGCGCCAGATGGCGGCTGATCTTCGGCTGGCTGTCGTCCAGCGCGCACATCAGCTCGCAGACACACAGTTCGCCCTGGTTGGCGATCAGCAAGGTGGCGCGGGCGCGGGTCTCGTCAGCCAGGCTTTTGAATACCTCGGGAGGCGTGAGCATTGGGTAGACCTATTACATTTGGATAATCGAATATACGGATATCCATATGTAATCTGCAAGCAATGAATCGAACCTTTGCTGCTGATCATTTGCCAAAAAGACAGGCCCTGGCATCAAAGGGCAGGGCACTATCGAGGACCCCCTATGCACAACTACACCGTGCAATACCTGTTCAACGGCGAGCCCCGCACCCACCTGTTCGAACTCGAACAACCTCGGTTGCCCACCCATGAGGCGGCGATGCACCTGTTGCAACTGCATTTTGGCGATGGCGAGAACAGTCTGATCATGCCCAATGCTGATGCGACGCCAGAGGAGGTGCTATGGCAGGCTGAACTGGTAGGGCTGACGCAGATCAGGGTGGCCGATCAACTCGACTGATGGAAGTTGCGGCGACCGGCAAGCCGTTTTGCCGTGCGGGTTTTAGTCAGTGCCGATCTTCACTTGCTCACTGATCAGTTGGGCGAGTATTCGCACCGGTTCGGTAAAGCTCTGTCGAGACCTGTGTACGAGCCCGATGTCACGGTGGAAGGTGTGCTGTCCAAGATCGAGCGCTCGTACACCGGCGGGCCACTCCTGATGGATGGCCGTCTGTGGCACTAACGCGACGCCCACACCATTTTCAACCAGCTTGACGATGGCCTCCAGTTCATCCAGTTCGCAAACCTCCCGCAAGGTGAAATGCATTTGCCGAAGGAAACGATCCACCTGCCTGCCGCCGAATGATGATCGGTCATAGCGAATGAAGGGTTGGTTGCAAAGCAGTTCCGACCAATCTTCTCCCGGCACATCGCGCGCAACGATCAGGCGGTAGGGCTCAAGCGCCAGGGTCGTCCAGCGCAGATCGCTTTGCAGCGAGAAGGGCGGGCGAATGATGGCCGCCATGTCGATTTCGCCGGCATCCACGAGGTTGACCAACTCCATCGACAGCCCCGGGATTACACGGGTGCGGCACTGCGGGCATTGTTGGTGAAACCGGGCTAAAGCGTCCGGTAGAAGGGATCGCTGCACGGAAGCGATGGCGCCGATGTTCACCAGCACGCTCGCAGGCAGCCCGACAGTAGTGGAACCCAGGTTGTCATAAAGGCGAAGCAGCTCCTGCGCTTGCAGGAGTATCTGGTGGCCCATCCTGTTGAGGTGGGCCGAGCGTCCCTTCCTGTCGAATATCTCGAAGCCGAGTTCTGCCTCCAGACGCTGGATCTGCGCGCTCACCGCCGCCTGGGTGAGGCCTATTTTGTTCCCGGCAGCAGCAAAGGTTCCTTCCCGTGCCACGGCGATGAGTGTCTTGAGTTCTTTGATCATTCACAAATATTAATTGTGTTTCTAAGAAAATTATATTGATTTTTTTACTGTTTCGACCGCCCTACGATGTGCCTGTCCCTTCAACCACAAAAAAACGTATTGGAGTTCTGATGAGCCTCTCGCCTTTTCACCTCGCAATCCCCGTTTACGACCTTGCCGGCGCGCGCACATTTTATGGCGAAGTGTTCGGCCTGGAAGAAGGCCGTTCCAGCCACCAGTGGGTCGACTTCAACTTTTATGGGCACCAACTGGTTATTCACGAACATCCGAAAACCGCTTCCCAGGAAAGCGTGCATAGCAACCCGGTCGATGGCCACGACGTACCTGTTCCGCACTTCGGCATCATCCTGGGCTGGGAAGAATGGGAGGCGCTGGCAGAGCGCTTGAAGTCTTTCGGCACCGAGTTTGTGATCGAACCCTACATCCGTTTCAAAGGCCAGGTCGGCGAGCAAGCCACCATGTTCCTGTTCGACCCCTGTGGTAATGCCCTTGAGTTCAAGGCGTTCAAGGATATGAGCCAGCTCTTCGCCAAATAAGAACCGTGTTGGCACAACAGTGTTGTGCCACTTGAACTCGAGTGAGCTGGATGCTCATGACTCTAGCAACTGCCCATCAACGCAGTCCTTTCATTCCAACAAGAAGGCTAGACATGAAACGTATTCCCCTGGTGTGGCAAATCATTGCCGGGCTGTTGCTTGGCGTGCTCGTCGGTTGGTATTTCAATACCCATCCGCAGTATCAATCCTGGATCAGCGCAGAGATCCTGAAACCCCTTGGCGACATCTTCATCAAAATGATGAAGATGGTGGTCGTGCCAATCGTGTTCTGTTGCATGATCCTGGGCATCGCCGGAGGCGGCGATAACAAGTCATTTGGTCGCATGGGCATGAAGTCGCTGGGATACTTCTTTGCGATCACTGGCCTGGCGATCGTGATGGGTCTGTGTTTCGCAAACATCTTCGAGCCGGGCACGGGTACCGATATTTCGGGCATTACCCATAGCGCTGCGTCCATCACCATGGAGCCTTCGAAGGGCGCTCTGGTGATAGTGCAGAACATCGTTCCTGACAATGTCCTTGTGGCGATGTCAGAAGCGAAGCTGCTGTCGGTGCTGTTCTTCGCCGTGTTGTTCGGCATGGCGCTGAACTCGCTGCCCAGAGAGAAGAGTGCACCCGTGGTCGCGGTCGTCCAGGGTATGTCCGATGCGATGTTCAGGGTTGTCTCAATCGTCATGGCCTACGCACCGATCGGTGTATTTGGCATGATCGGCGCTACCGTTGCGACCTTCGGCTTTGCCTCGCTATTGCCTTTGCTCAAGCTGATTGGTGTGGTTTACCTGGCATTGATTGTTTTTGCCTTGGTGGTACTCGGCGGTATTTGCTACTTGATCGGAGAGAACATCTTCAAGCTGATCAGGTACTTTCGAAATGAGCTGATTCTTGCCTTCTCCAGTGCCGCGTCGGCAGCGGTCATGCCGCAGTTGATGAGCAAGCTGCAGAGCTATGGCGTTCCACGGCGCATCGTCAGTTTTGTGGTGCCGGTGGGGTATGCGTTCAATCTCGATGGTGCGTCGATCTTTCTTGGCGTGGCGACGATTTTCGTAGCCCAACTCTATGGTATCGACCTGTCGCTTTCCCAGCAGATCCTGCTGGTGGTCACGATGGTACTGACCTCCAAAGGGGCCGCCGGGGTCCCTGGTTTTGCCATCATCATTCTGTCTGCGACATTGGCTTCTGCCGGTCTTCCATTGGAAGGGGTGGCCTTGATCGCGGGCATCTTCAGGATTATCGACAGCGGTACCACCACCTTGAACGTGTTGGGGAATGCCATCGCACCCTTGGTTATCGCCAAATGGGAGAGGGCGGCCCTTGATCCTTCACGAGTCAATTCGCCAGCGCGACCAGCATAGCGATCCCGCGAGCCTTTTTCGCCCACGCAGATGGAAACAACAACCATGAGCAATCCAACGTACGTCCAGGAATACAACGCGATCGTCGACGTGCTGAGTCAGTACAACGAAGGTGGCGCCAAGGCTGACAGCACCTTGATGAAACCCGCGTTCAACGAGCAGGCCACCCTGTTCGGGGTCGACGGCGACAAGCTCGTCGGCGGCGCGATCCAGAATCTGTACGACATCATCGACAACGCGTTCCGCCCATCGCCGGAAGCCAAGGCCGCGATCGTTCGCATCGACATCGTGGGCACTGCCGCCAGTGCCCGGGTCGATACCGACAACGTTTCAGGGTATCGCTTCACCGACTTCTTCAACCTGCTGAAGGTGGAAGGCAAGTGGACGATCGTCAGCAAGATCTACCACACTCACCCGAGCGCCTGATTCCTCGATCACCCCTGGCCAGGTGTGCTGCATCTCGTCGGGGGACGACTTTCCAGGAACGTTGGCGGTCAATGGTCTATGCAACTACTGCATTTTTATGGAATTACGTTATGCGCAATGAGTATTTTACGAGAGGCGGTCAGGGCCTCATCGTATAACGCTTGGGCATGCCCCTGGAGCCCTTGTCGGCTCGTCCCTACCAACGAATAGTACCGAGACCGCGCGCGCGGATCGACCTGAATTGCCTGAGAAGGCATCTGGAGACGAACGTGCGTTACCTGACGAAACTGGCGGCCGGGATGGCCGCTGCATTGCTGTGCCTTGCTGCGAACGCGCAAACGCTGGTGGTGGGAGACCAAAGCTACAATGCCCAGGCCGTGATGGAGGCGGCGGGGGTACTTGACGATCTGCCTTATACCCTTGAGTGGAAGCAATTCACTGCAGGATCGCCTGTCGCCGAGGCACTCAACGTCGGCAGTCTTGATATCGGCCTGCTCGGTGATGCGCCGGCGCTGTTCCTGGGCGCATTGGGCGCACCGATCAAGGTCATTGCAGTTGGCCGGCAAAGTCTTGGCGGTGTGGCCATTCTTGTAAGCAAGGATTCCTCGATCCACAGCCTTGAGGATCTGAAGGGCAAGCGCGCGGCCATCTGGAAAGGCTCCTGGAGTCAACAGCTGCTGCTGACCGCGCTGGACAAGGCCGGTGTGCCACGGGACTCGCTCGATTTGCGCTATCTCAGCGCGCTGGATGCTTCCCACGCGCTGGACGGTGGCTCGGTTGACGTCATCGCGACCTGGGAACCCTATGTCACGCAGCAGGAACGCCAGGGTGCGCGGATTCTGGCCACGGCTGATGGGTTGATCCCTGCCCAGAGCTTCATTGCCGCCAACGCCCATTCAGTCGACGCCAAGCGCGCGCCAATCAATGATTTCCTCCAGCGTCTGCGCAAAGCCCGTGAGTGGACTCTGCAAAATCCGGCCAATACCGACGCATATGCCGATGCCTGGGCCAAACGTACCCGGGCTGACGCTGAAATCGCGCGGGCCTGGTTTGCCCGAGCGCGGACGACCGTCGAGCCACTGAACCCTCAGGTACCCGTGGAGGCGCAGAAGACCGTGGACTTTTTCGCAAGCCTGGGTCTGGTCAAGTCCTACCCTGCAGCCAACCTGTTCGACGATTCATTCGCTGCCTCCTTGCAGCCAGCCTTGTCCAAATAAGGATATTTTTGACATGACCAAAAGACAGCTGAAACTGGGCGCCCTGACGATGGGTTGTGGTGGGCCAGGCCGCCACAACCTGTGGCTTGATCCTCAATTGCCAGTCGATGCCAGCGTCAATGTCGACTGGTACATCGATATTGCACGCCAGGCCGAGGCGGCACTGTTTGACTTGATGTTCATCGTCGACAGCCAGTTCATTACACCGGGGTCGCCATCCCACTACTTGAATCGTCTGGAGCCGCTGACACTGCTGTCAGCGATCGCCGTGAGCACTCGAAATATAGGCTTGGTCGGTACGCTGACGACTTCCTACAACTCGCCCTATAACGTAGCGCGACGCCTGGCATCCCTGGACCTGATCAGCAAAGGCCGTGCGGGCTGGAACGTCGTCACCAGCGGCGATGCCGGCACCGCTGGCAATTACAGTCGCGACGAACATTACGATTACGACACCCGCTACAGCCGGGCGGCCGAACACGTCCAGGTTGTCCAGGGCCTGTGGAACTCTTATGAGGAGGGTGCGTTCGTGCGCGACAGGGCGACGGGCCAGTTCCTCGACCCCGGCAAACTGCACAGTCTGAATCACCAGGGCGAACACTTCTCTGTGGTCGGGCCGCTGAACATCCAACGCTCACAGCAAGGCCAACCGGTGATCTTCCAGGCCGGCGATTCGCAACAGGGCCGGGATCTGGGCGCCGCTACGGCAGACGTGGTCTTCACCCATGCCGCCAGCATCGAGCAGGGCCAGGCTTTCTACCAGGATATCAAGGGCAGGGCGGTGCGACTTGGCCGCGATCCCGAGCAATTACTGGTGATGCCCGGTGCCGAAATCCATGTAGGTGACAACGACAAACATGCTCGTGAAATCGAGCAGCACTACCATCAGGCCGACCATAGCTTCGAGCTCGCGCTGAAGGAATTTGGTCGCAACTTCGGATGGCATGACTTCAGCCAGTACGATCTCGATGCGCCGTTCCCTCAAGAGAGCCTGGAGTCTGCACGCAGCAGTTTTTTCACCGCGGCCAAACGTATTGCCGATCAGGCACGTGAGAAAGGCTTCACGCTGCGCCAGGCCGTCGAGTTCGGTCGACAGCTGCGTCCGGGGGCCTTCGTCGGCTCGGCTGACACGGTTGCGCAGAAGATGGCTGACTGGTTCGAGGCCCGCGCGGTGGATGGTTTCAACATCTACATCGGGCACCCTGAGCAGTTCAACCGCTTTACCAACGAGGTGATTGCGCAGCTGCAAGAGCGCGGTGTTTATCGCAGGGCGTATGAAGGTACGACCTTGCGTGAGAACCTGGGTCTGGAGATTCCTCGATTCGGGCGCAAGAGGTAGTTGCCCGAAGTGCCTGGGCAACAAGATGATGCTGGCGAGCAAAGGATTGCTCGCTGGTTGGCTTTCGCGTTGCTCTGAAACCGGTTTCATTTTTTCTCGGTGGTCGATATATTCCCCGCTTTTTCCCAGCGGGTGCATCCAAAGCCAACAAGATTGGTGCGCCGCCCCAACCGAATTGTTGATGAGGATTTGCCATGTCTGAGCTTGATCAAGACAACCCGCGCCGGGACTTTCTGCGCAAGACGCTAACCCTGATTCCTGTGGTGACGGTGGCAAGTACCGGTTTCGGAATGAACGCACTGGCGGCCACTGATAGTGCCCCGACCGCAAAAACACCGAATGCACCACCCGCGAGCGATTACCAGCCCAGCTTTTTCACAAGGGAAGAGTGGGCTTTCGTCCAGGCGGTGGTAGCACGCCTTATTCCTGCCGATGACCTTGGCCCCGGTGCACTCGAGGCGGGAGCGGCCGAATTTATCGATCGGCAGATGAACACGCCCTACGCCACAGGTGCGCTCTGGTACATGCAGGGCCCGTTTGTGACTGATGCGCCCGCTGAACTGGGTTATCAACTGCAATTGACGCCGCAGCAACTCTACCGTCTGGGCATTGCGGCAACGGACGCGTGGTGCAAAACCACTTACGGCAAAGTTTTTGCTGCGCAAGACAGCGCTACCCGAGACTTGATTCTCCACAAATTGGAGTCCGGTGAGGTGGTTTTCGCCGATTTTCCGGTGAAAGCATTCTTCAGCCTGTTGGTGCAGAACACCCGGGAAGGATTCTTCTGCGACCCCATTCATGGCGGTAACAAAGGAATGGTCGGCTGGACCCAGATTGGTTTCCCTGGTGCTCGCGCCGATTTCATGGATTGGGTCGAGCGCAATGAGCCGTACCCCTTCCCGGCAGTGTCCATTCGTGGCGAGAGGGCTTGAAGATGGCGACGGTATTGAAAAAGGTTGATGCGGTCATCGTCGGTTTCGGCTGGACCGGGGCCATCATGGCCAAGGAGCTGACCGAGGCGGGACTGCAGGTGGTGGCATTGGAGCGCGGCCCCATGCAGGACACCTATCCGGATGGAAACTATCCGCAAGTGATCGATGAGCTGACCTACAGCGTGCGCAAGAAGCTGTTCCAGGACATCTCCAAGGAAACGGTCACCATCCGTCATAGCGTCAACGATGTAGCGCTGCCCAATCGGCAGCTTGGCGCGTTCCTGCCAGGTAAAGGCGTCGGTGGTGCGGGCCTGCATTGGTCGGGCGTGCATTTTCGCGTCGACCCCATCGAGTTGAGGATGCGCAGTCACTACGAGGAGCGCTACGGCAAGAATTTCATTCCCAAGGACATGACCATCCAGGACTTTGGCGTCAGCTACGAAGAACTGGAGCCGTACTTCGATTTCGCCGAAAAGGTCTTCGGCACATCGGGCCAGGCCTGGACCGTGAAAGGCCAGTTGGTGGGTGCAGGAAAGGGCGGTAATCCCTACGCGCCAGATCGTTCCAGTGATTTCCCCTTGGCGTCGCAGAAGAACACCTACTCGGCGCAGCTGTTCCAGAAGGCCGCACTCAGTGTCGGCTATAAACCCTACAACCTGCCTTCTGCCAACACGTCGGGGCCCTACACCAATCCCTATGGCGCGCAGATGGGGCCTTGTAATTTCTGCGGCTTCTGCAGCGGTTACGTGTGCTACATGTACTCCAAGGCCTCTCCCAACGTAAATATCCTGCCAGCGCTGCGCCAGGTGCCGAACTTTGAGTTGCGCACCAACGCCCATGTGCTGCGCGTCAATCTCGATAGCAGCAAGCGCAAGGCCACTGGCGTCTCCTACATCGATGCGCAAGGGCGAGAGGTGGAGCAACCGGCGGACCTGGTGATCCTGGGGGCTTTTCAGTTCAACAATGTGCGCCTGATGCTGTTATCCGGCATTGGCAAACCCTATGACCCGAAGACCGGGGAAGGGGTGGTGGGCAAGAACTTTGCCTATCAGAACATGGCCACCATCAAGGCCTTCTTCGACAAGGATACCCACACCAACAACTTTATCGGTGCGGGAGGCAACGGCGTTGCGGTGGATGACTTCAACGCCGACAACTTCGATCACGGCCCCCACGGTTTTGTCGGCGGATCGCCGATGTGGGTCAACCAGGCGGGGAGTCGGCCCATCGCAGGGACATCGAACCCGCCAGGCACGCCGGCCTGGGGCAGCAGCTGGAAGAAGGCGACCGCCGATTACTACACCCATCAGGTATCGATGGACGCGCATGGCGCGCATCAATCCTATCGCGGCAATTACCTTGACCTGGATCCGGTTTACCGCGATGCCTATGGGCTTCCACTCTTGCGCATGACGTTCGACTGGCAGGAAAACGATATCAAGATGAACCGTTTCATGGTCGAAAAAATGAGCAAGATCGCCCAGGCCATGAACCCTAAGACCATTGCCTTGCTCGGCAAGAAAGTCGGTGATCATTTCAATACGGCGTCCTATCAGACGACGCACCTCAACGGCGGCGCAATCATGGGGACCGACCCCAAGACCAGTGCCATCAACCGTTATCTGCAGTGCTGGGACGTGCACAACGTGTTCGTCCCTGGCGCTTCAGCCTTTCCCCAAGGCCTGGGTTACAACCCCACGGGTCTGGTCGCCGCCCTGACGTACTGGTCGGCACGGGCGATTCGCGAACAGTACTTGAAAAACCCCGGCCCGCTGGTCCAGGCATAAGGAGCGACACGTGATGAAAAAAGTATTTGTCGCGGCGTTGATGCTCTGCGCGAACCTCCCGGCATGGGCTGCAGAGTCCACCGATGCCCAAATCAAACAGGGAGAATACCTGGCGCGTGCCGGTGACTGCGTTGCCTGTCATACCGCCAAGGGTGGCAAACCCTTCGCCGGCGGGCTTGGCATGGAGACGCCGATCGGCACGGTGTACTCGACCAACATCACCCCTGATGCCAGTGGCATTGGCGGCTACAGCTTTGATGACTTCGACAAGGCTGTGCGCCATGGGATCGGCAAGAGCGGCAGCAGCTTGTATCCCGCCATGCCATTTCCTTCCTACGCACGTGTCAGCCCGGCCGACATGCAAGCGCTCTACGCGTACTTCATGAAGGGCGTGGAGCCTGTTGAACAGCCAAACAAGGAGACCGATATTCCATGGCCCCTGAGCATGCGTTGGCCACTGTCGATCTGGCGGGAACTGTTCGCCCCAAAAGTCGAAACCCATCAGGAACCAGTGGGTGCAGATCCAGTGGTCAGTCGTGGCGCTTATCTCGTCGAAGGCCTGGGCCATTGCGGTGCCTGCCATACACCGCGTGCAATCACGATGCAGGAAAAGGCCCTGAGTGCCAGTGAGAGCCCGCTATTTTTGTCCGGCAGCGCTCCTCTGGAAGGCTGGATCGCCAAGAATCTTCGTGGTGATCACAAGGATGGACTGGGGAGCTGGAGCGAAGATGATCTGGTGCAATTTCTCCGGACCGGCCGTAGCGACAGAGGTGCTGTCTTCGGTGGTATGAGTGATGTGGTCGAGCACAGCATGCAATACATGACGGAGGCTGATTTGCGGGCCATTTCCCGTTATCTGAAAAGCCTGCCGCCCAACGATCCAGACGACAAGCCCCATCAATATGACCAACAGGTGGCGGATGCTCTATGGCGAGGAGACGACAGCAAACCCGGCGCTTCGGTGTACATAGACAATTGTGCGGCCTGTCATAGAACCGATGGTCACGGTTACGCTCGTGTGTTTCCTGCGTTGGCCGGCAACCCGGTGCTGCAGACTGAGGACGCTACCTCTCTGATCAACATTGTGCTGAAGGGCGGGACATTACCAGCCACTCATGCTGCACCCTCAACCTTCACCATGCCGGATTTTGCGTGGCGATTATCAGACGAGCAAATTGCGGCGGTGGTGACTTTCATCAGGACGAGCTGGGGTAACCAGGGTGCGGCGGTAACGGCGAGCGATGTGAAGCGTCTGCGGGTTGACGGTTCGAAACAGACCACTGGAAATGACTTGGGGTTGTCGAGTAGCAAGTAAGGCACGTCTTGGTTTGAGTACGAAGGGCCCCGAGCGGGGCAATGCTGTTCACTCAATCATGGGTTGTTAAAAACTGGATTGGGGGGATATCCATTGCTGCGGTAACGGCCACTTATGGTTTCGCCCTTACGGCGAGTCCCTTTTTCAAACGCCAAAAAGGAACCAAAAGGCTCTTGCCCCACCACTCGGTGCCGAGCCCTAGCGAGGCACCGAACGTCAGGGGCAAGAGCCCTTGGTTACTTGGGGCTTTTCCAAGTGACTCGCTGTAAGAGCGAAACCATAGGTGGCCGTTACCGCAGGAATGGATATACACCTAATTCAAATATCCACCTGGAGCCCTCCAACCTAAAGTGAACAGCATTACCCGAGAGGGGCCCTTTTTGTTGGGCATCTGAATTTTACGTCCCCGCGTGCGCCTGTATATCGACCCACACCGCGCCACCCGGATACTGATAACGCTCCAGTGTCTCAGCGCTCATTTCAATGCTGTACCCCGGCCGCTGCGGCGGCATGTAGCGGCCGCGGCGAATCACCACCGGGTCGAGGAAGTGTTCGTGCAGGTGGTCGACGTACTCCAGGACCCGGTTGTCCAGCGAAGCCGAGACGGCGATGTAGTCGAACAACGCGATGTTCTGCACGTACTCGCACAAACCGACACCGCCGCCATGGGGGCAGACCGGGATGTCGAATTTGGCCGCCATCAGCAACACGATCAACACCTCATTGAGCCCACCCAGGCGGGCCGCGTCGAGCTGGCAGAAGTCCAGTGCGCCGGCCTGGAACATCTGCTTGAACATCACCCGGTTGTGGCAGTGCTCACCGGTGGCCACGCCGATCGGTGCGATGCGCTGGCGGATGCTGGCATGGCCGAGGATGTCGTCGGGGCTGGTCGGCTCTTCGATCCACAAAGGATCGAATGCCGCCAGGCGGCGCATGTTGGCGACGGACTCGTCGACGCCCCAGACCTGGTTGGCGTCCATCATCAGGCTGCGTTCCCAGCCGATTTCTTCACGCAGGATGGTGGCGCGGCGGATGTCGTCCTCCAGGTTGGCGCCGATTTTCTGCTTGATGTGGGTCCAGCCATCCTCGACCGCCGCGCGCGCCAGTTGGCGCATTTTTTCTTCGCTGTAGCCCAGCCAGCCCGGCGCGGTGGTGTAGCCGGGGTAGCCTTCACCGAGCATTTGCGCCTCGCGTCGGGCTTTGCCCGGCACCTGGCGGCGCAGCAGGGCGATGGCTTCTTCGGGGGTGAGCACGTCGGTGACGTAGCTGAAATCCAGGCAGCGCACCAATTGTTCCGGGGTCATGTCAGCCAGCAACTTCCAGACGGGTTTGCCGTCGCGTCTGGCCCACAGGTCCCAGATCGCGTTGACGATGGCCGCAGTGGCCAGGTGGATCACGCCTTTTTCCGGGCCCAGCCAGCGCAGCTGGCTGTCGCCCACGGTGAAGTTGTGCCAGAAGGCGCCCATGTCGGCGACGATTTCTTCAAGGGTCAGGCCCACCACCAGCGGCGCCAGGGATTGCACGGCCGCGACACAGATTTCGTTGCCACGGCCGATGGTGAAGGTCAGGCCGTGGCCTTCCAGGCGGCCAGGGGCGTCGGTGTGCAGCACGACATAGGCGGCGGAATAGTCCGGCGCGCTGTTCATCGCGTCGGAGCCGTCCAGGGACAGGGAAGTGGGGAAACGGATGTCGCGCACGCTCAGGTGTGTGATTCGAATGCTCATGGCGGATTCTTGTTCTGGGTGACCATAGGGAGGCTCGACTGTAGATCGCTACGTGATACAGGCATAATCGCAATTTCCTAAGTATCGATATCGGATTTGATATGTCTGTCGAGCCAGAAATCACGGCGCCCGAATTGCGCAATTTCGCCGCCCTGAAGATTTCCAGCCGGCAGATCACCTTGCTCAATGCCCTGGGCGAGTTCGGCAACCTGCGCCGGGCGGCCACGGCGATGCACACCTCGCAACCGGCCGCCAGCCTGCTGCTGCAGCAACTGGAGGAGCGACTGGGCGTGCGCCTGTTCGATCGATTGCCGCGCGGCATGCAGCCGACCCTGTATGGCGAGGTGATGATCCGCTACGCCCAGGGCGCGCTGCATGAGTTCGAACATGCCCAGGAGCAGATCGCCGAACTGGCGCGCGGGGCCACGGGGCTGGTGCGGGTCGGCAGTGTGATGGGGCCGGTGCCGACGCTGCTGACCAAGGCGGTGCTGGCGTACAAGCGCGATCACCCCAAAGTGCGGATCTGCATTGAGGTCGGCACCAGCGATACCTTATTGCCGGCCTTGCTGCGCGGCGATTTCGATGTGGTGTTGGGGCGAGTGCCGGATCAGAGCGACAGCCAGGGCCTGGACATCGAACTGTTCGACAGTGGCGAGCAAATGCGCGTGGTGGCCCGTGCCGGCCACCCCCTGGCGGGTGCTGCGCCCTTGCAGTTGGCCGACCTGATCACCCAGACCTGGATCCTGCACCCCATGGGCAGCCCCATGCGCCGCCGGGTGGAAAGTGCCCTGCAGGCGGGCGGCATGGTGCAGGCGCTGGATATCGTGGAAACCGCCTCGATTCTGGCCACCACGGCGATGCTCGAAGCGTCGGACATGATCGCGGTGGTGCCCAGCGACGTGGCCGAGCATTACGCGCGCTACGGCATGGTCTCTGTCCTGGCGGTGGAACTGCCGATCTCCATGGTCAATATTGGCCTGCTGACTTTGGGGTCCCGTCCCAAATCGGTGGCGCTCACGACACTGCTCGACTATTTCAGGGCGCATTAGGGCGTAGTGATAACGTTTGGTTATCAGTTGATCGGATCATCTCATTGGGAATCCAGGGGCTGGATCCTTACAGTTGGCGCAGATTCACCCTCCACAGAAGGGGTGACGCCATAACAAGAAGTCGGCCGCTATACCCTGAGAGGTCCCATGCAACTGATAGCCAGTACACGGACCGGCGACCCTGCCGTGATTCGCCTCAACCCCTTGGACAACGTAGTGATCGCCCGGCAGGTACTGCCTGAAGGCCTGAGCCTGGAAGCCGAAGGCGTCACCGTGCGCCAGTCGATTCCCTCTGGCCATAAAGTCGCCACCCAGCGCGTGGAGCAGGGCCAGCCCCTGCGTCGCTACGGGCAGATCATCGGGTTTGCGTCTCAGGCCATCGAGGCTGGCGACCACGTGCACGTGCACAACGTGGAGATGGGCGACTTTGCCCGGGACTATGCCTTCGGCGTCGATGCCCACGCAACGCCAGCCACCGAAGCGGTGTTCCAGGGCATCGTGCGGGCCGATGGCCGTGTGGCGACGCGCAACTATGTCGGCATCCTCACTTCGGTCAATTGTTCGGCGACCGTGGCCCGGGCCGTGGCCGATTACTTTCGCCGGGACATCCACCCCGAAGCACTGGCCGGTTTCCCCAACATCGACGGCGTCGTGGCGCTGACCCACGGCGCCGGTTGTGCAGTAGACCCCAGCGGCGAAGCCCTGGGACTGTTGCGCCGCACGCTCGGTGGCTACGCCGTTCACCCCAACTTTGCCGCAGTGCTGATCATCGGCCTGGGCTGTGAAACCAACCAGATCGAGAGCCTGCTGCAGACTCAGGGTCTCGCGGCCAGTGACCAGTTGCGCGCCTTCACCATCCAGGGCATAGGCGGCACCTCGAAAACCATCGCCAGTGGCATCGAGCAGGTCAAGGCCTTGCTGACCAAGGCCAACCAGGTGCAACGCGAACCGGTCAGCGCGCGCCACCTGATCGTCGGCCTGCAGTGCGGTGGCTCGGATGGTTACTCGGGCATCACGGCCAACCCGGCGTTGGGCAATGCCGTCGATCGCCTGGTGGCGGCCGGTGGCACTGCGATCCTGTCCGAGACCCCGGAGATCTACGGTGCCGAGCATTTGCTGACGCGCCGCGCCGTGAGCCGTGAAGTGGGGGAAAAACTCATCGCGCGCATCCACTGGTGGGAAGACTACTGCCGGCGCATGAACGCCGAACTGAACAACAATCCTTCGGCCGGCAACAAGGCCGGGGGCCTGACCACCATCCTCGAGAAATCCCTGGGCGCGGTGGCCAAGGCCGGCTCCAGCAACCTGGTGGATGTCTACCAGTATGCCGAAGCGGTCCGCGCCAAGGGCCTGGTGTTCATGGACACCCCGGGCTACGACCCGGTCTCGGCCACCGGGCAGGTCGCCGGCGGCGCCAACCTGATCGCCTTCACCACCGGCCGTGGCTCGGCCTACGGCTGCGCGCCAGCGCCTTCGATCAAGCTGGCGACCAACAACCGGGTGTTCGAGCACCAGGAAGAAGACATGGATGTGAACTGCGGCGGCATCGCCGACGGTTCCACCAGCATTGAAGAACGCGGCGCCTACATCTTCGCGCAGATGCTGCGAATCGCTTCCGGCGAACGCAGCAAGAGCGAACAACACGGTTATGGGCAGAACGAATTCGTGCCCTGGCAGATCGGCGCCGTGACCTGACTGACAGCCCCGCAACTTTCACAAGGCGAACACCATGCAATTTTCCGGATACAACTTCATTGCCGGCCAGCGCAGTGCCCTGGGCGACACCCTGGTCTACAGCCTCGACGCCCACACCGGCGAGCGCCTGCCAGGCGCTTTCCATCAGGCCACCCTGGCGGAAGTCGATGCCGCGGTGGCGGCGGCGAGCGCGGCGTTTGCGACCTTTCGCACCCTGTCGGCGGCTCGTCGCGCCGAATTCCTTGAGGCCATCGCCTTTGAGCTCGACGCCCTGGGTGAGGATTTCATCGCCTTGACCTGTCAGGAGACGGCGCTGCCGAGCGCTCGTATCCAGGGTGAGCGCGGGCGTACCAGTGGCCAGATGCGCCTGTTTGCCCAGGTGCTGCGCCGCGGTGACTTTTACGGAGCGCGCATCGACCAGGCGCTACCGGCACGCACCCCAATGCCACGCCCGGACCTGCGTCAGTACCGCATTGGCGTCGGCCCGGTGGCGGTGTTCGGTGCCAGTAACTTCCCCCTGGCGTTCTCCACGGCCGGTGGCGATACCGCCGCCGCCCTGGCCGCCGGTTGCCCGGTGGTGTTCAAGGCCCATAGCGGGCACATGGCGACCGCCGAGCGGGTGGCCGAGGCGCTGATTCGGGCGGCCGAGCGCACGGGCATGCCGGCTGGCGTGTTCAACATGATCTTTGGTGCCGGCGTCGGCGAGGCGTTGGTCAAGCACCCCGGCATTCAGGCGGTGGGCTTTACCGGCTCGCTCAAGGGCGGCCGTGCCCTGTGCGACATGGCGGCCGCCAGGCCGCAACCGATCCCGGTGTTCGCCGAGATGTCGAGCATCAATCCGGTGCTTGTCCTGCCCCAGGCCTTGGCCCACCGCAGCGCGGCAATGGCCCGGGAGCTGACCGCCTCGGTGGTGCAGGGCTGTGGCCAGTTCTGCACCAACCCCGGGCTGGTGCTGGGTATTCGCTCGCCGGCGTTCAGCGCCTTCATCGAACAACTGTCCGGGCACATGGGCGAACAGGCGCCGCAGACCATGCTCAATCCTGGCACCCTGAACAGTTACGGCAAAGGCTTGCAGGCGTTGCAGGCGCATTCGGGCATCAAGCATTTGAGCGGCCTGGCGCAAGCGGGCAACCAGGCGCAGCCACAACTGTTCGAGGCCGATATCAGCCTGCTGCTGGAACAGGACGAATTGCTCCAGGAAGAGGTGTTCGGCCCTTGCACGGTGGTGGTCCAGGCCGCGGACAAGGCTGAGTTGTTGCGCGCCGTCGGTGCCTTGCGCGGCCAGCTCACGGCCACGCTGCTAGCCGAGAACGAAGACCTGGATGCCTATGGTGAACTGTTCGGCGCGCTGGAAGTGAAGGTCGGCCGGGTGTTGCTCAACGGTTACCCGACCGGCGTCGAGGTGTGCGATGCGATGGTCCACGGCGGGCCTTACCCGGCCACGTCCGATGCCCGTGGCACCTCGGTCGGCACCCTGGCGATCGATCGATTCCTGCGCCCGGTGTGCTACCAGAACGTGCCCGACGCGTTGCTGCCCGATGCCTTGAAGAATGCCAACCCGTTGGGTCTGCAACGGCTGGTCGATGGCAAGCCCACCACCGCGGCGCTCAATTGATCAGGGAACAGCATCTATGACTGAAGCCAAACGCTACGCCGCGCCAACGCTGACCGCGTTTGTCGAGCAACTGTTTGAAAAAGCCGGGGCCGATGCCGAGGTCGCCCAGGTGGTGACGCGGGTGCTGCTCGAAGGCGAACTGCTGGGCCATCGCACCCACGGCCTCAACCTGGTCAGCCGCTATATCGGCGGCATGCTCAGCGGCCAGGTCAAGGCCAGGGCCGAGAACCTCGAACAGGTGTCCGACAGCGGTATTTCCAGCCTGTTCGATGGCCACTACGTACTCGGTCCTTATTGTGTCAGCCGTGCCCTGGACAGCGCGGCCAAGGGCGCCACAGCGCAGGGCATCGGTATCGCCGTGGTGCGCCGTGCCGCGCACATCGGTTGCCTGGCCGCTTACTTGAAACCCTTCACCGACCGTGGCCTTATCGCCATGGTCTACTCCTCGGACCCGTCCGTCGGGGTGGTGTGCGCCCATGGCGGCATCGACCCGATCTACACCCCGAACCCGATCGCCGCCGGCATCCCGACCCGGGGCGCACCGATCCTGCTGGATGTCAGCATGTCCACCGTGACCCTGGCCCTGGTCGGTCAATGCCGCGACGCCGGCAGCAACCTGCCGCACCCGGTGCTGATGAGCAACGCGGGCCAGGTGAGCGACGCGCCGGGTGATTTTTTCAGCACCCCGCCGGGCAGCATCCTGCCCTTGGGCGGCCAGGCCTTCGGGCACAAGGGCTTTGCCCTGGCGATCCTGGTCGAGGCCCTGACCTCGGGCCTGGCCGGTCACGGGCGCAAGGACAGTCCGGAGCAGTGGGGCGCCTCGGCCACGACGGTGGTGATCGATCCGCGCTTCTTCGGTGGGCTGGAGGCCTTCACCGACGAAACCTCGTTCCTGAGCAAGTTGATCCTGGGCAGTCGTGCGGTCGATCCCGAGCACCCGGTGCGCCTGCCGGGCCAGGCGGGCCTGAAACTGCGCGAGCAGGCCTTGGACGAAGGCCTGAGCTTGTCGCACAAAGTGGTCGACGACCTCAACCAGATGGCCGCGCAGTTGCAACTGCCAGCCCTTACCTGATCCCTTGTAGGAGCGAGCTTGCTCGCGAAGATCGTTAACGATGACGCGTGCTTTCTGAATAAACGCGTCGTGCTCAAGTTTTTCGCGAGCAAGCTCGCTCCTACAAAAAAAGACAACAAGAGTGCATCACCGGTGGATGGATCGCCCCGGCATTGCAACCGCTGCAATAACAATAATAAAGGCCATCAGATGAACCCACTGAAGAAGTATCAAAGCATCACCGTTGTCTTCCTGCTCTTGATCGGCATGGTCAACTACCTGGACCGTAGTGCGCTGTCGATCGCCAACACCTCGATCCAGAAGGACATGATGATCAGCCCCTCGCAAATGGGCATCCTGTTGTCGGCCTTCTCCATCGCCTACGCGTTTGCGCAGTTGCCGATGGGCCTGATCATCGACCGGCTGGGCAGCAAGATCGCCCTGGGCGCCTCGCTACTGGCGTGGTCGGTGGCGCAGTCGACCTTCGGCATGGTCAACAGCTTTGCCGGCTTCATGGGCCTGCGCGTGTTGCTGGGGATTGGCGAGGCACCGATGTTCCCTTCGGCGGCCAAGGCCCTGTCCGAATGGTTCGATGCCAATGAGCGCGGGACCCCGACCGGGATCGTCTGGTCGTCGACCTGCCTCGGGCCATGCCTGGCACCGCCGTTGCTGACGCTGTTCATGGTCAACTTCGGCTGGCGCGGCATGTTCATCATCACCGGTGCGATCGGTATCGTCCTGGCGTTGTGCTGGTTGACCTTCTACAAGAGCAAGGCGCAGTACCTGGCCGAGCTGGCGGCTGAAGGCAAGCCGCTGCCCTGCGAGAAACAGCCGCGTGTGCAGGCCGCCGAGGCGCAGGCGCCGAAGGTGTCCTACTTCGCCGGCTGGCTCGACCTGTTCAAGCACCGCAGCACCTGGGGCGCAGTCCTGGGCTTCATGGGCGTGATCTACATGCTGTGGCTGCACCTGACCTGGCTGCCCGGCTACTTCGAGCGCGAGCATGGCATGAACCTGTACAAGACCGCGTGGCTGGTGTCGCTGGCCTATGGTTTTGGCGCGGTCGGCACCATCGTTGCCGGGCGCTTCTGCGACATGCTGGTGCGCCGTGGCATGAGCATCCTGGCCAGCCGCAAGTTCGGTGTGATCACCGGCCTGGTGCTCGCCGCGCTGTTCACCTTGCCGCTGTCGTTTGTCAGCGGCCTGACCGGTTGCATCATCCTGCTGTGCCTGGCGCTGTTCAGCATCAACATGGCCAGCGCCACCGCCTGGATGATCGTCAACACCATCGTCGACAGCCGCCGTGTAGCCTCGTTCGGTTCGATCCAGAACTTCGGCGGCTACATCGCAGGTTCCGTCGCGCCAATCGTTACCGGCTTCAGCATCCAGTACTCGGGGTCGTTCAACACGGCGTTCATGATCAGCGCGGTGGTGGCGCTGTGCTCGGCCCTGGCGTACTTCCTGCTGCTCAACGCACCGATTGGCAGTGCAGAGCCAGTTGCGGAGCACATGGCAGCGGTGACTGAATAAGAGGGGGCAGGGGCACGGGCGATGAAGCCATCATCGCCCGGGTCATCCACCACTGACTTTCCAGTGTTTGACGTCATCGGCGAACATCATTTGCTTCATCTCATGGGCAATGCCGTAGGCCAGGGATTCGTGCGCGGCGATGACTTTTTCTTCCGCTGAAAGGCAATGGAAAATATCGAGCTTGGTCTCGGCGTCAGCGGTTTCGAGGGTGAAGATCTGCACGTAGCGGGCGAGGTCGTTGTCCAGGCTCGACAGGTATTCACGCAGGCGCTGGTGGTCGACCGATTTTTGGCTGAAGTACCAGTTCATCGGGTGAATCAGGAAGCGTGAATGGGGCGAGGTGATACGCCGGCCGGCGGCCAGGAACATGATGATGCCCATGGATTCGATGTTGCCCGCGTTGATTGCGCAGAGCGGTACCGGCAGTGATTTCAGGAAGGTGTAGAGGGTGAAGCCGAAATTGGTGCTACCCCCGCTCGTGGACAGGTTCAGGAGCAGCGAGGTGGCGCCCTGGTCGATGGCTTCGAGGCAACAGTCGCGGAAGCGCTCGGTGGTGCCCTGGTCGATCTGGCAGTGAAAATGCACGATGTGTTCAGTCATCGATTGACCACCTGGTTGTGAGGCGTGGAGGACACATCAAGTCTAGTAAAAATCGAGTGATTGATCTGGAAACCTTCTTGGAAGCCCACTCCATCAGGCTCCCGCCGTCCATCGTTTGTGCCCGTTTTTTATGGAACCAAACGCCCGGATCCACTCGTCGCAAGCACTGTAATTGCTTTCAAACTTTCTGTTTTACCCGTCCTCCGACGTATACGAGCCCACGCTCGTACCAACGATGCAGAGGTGAATAGAAATGGCCAATACAGGAAATAAAAATCCCGGCAATCTTTCCACTGATCGGGACAAGGCGGCTGATGCCGGCAAAAAAGGCGGTCAGGCTTCCGGCGGACAAGCATCGCGTGACAGCGATCGTATGGCTGGAGGCGGGCAGGGAACCAACCGCGGAGGCGAATGGGCCGACGACAAGGAAAACATGAACAAACCAGGCCAAAAAGGTGGCCAGGCTTCAGGTGGACAACAGTCCAACAAGGCTGATCAATCATCCACCGGCGGACAAGGCAGCGGACGCGGCAGCAATACTGCAGATGACCAGGACAAGTCCACTGGAATGGGACGCAAGGACGATGACATGAGTGGAGGCGGGGGACGCAAGTCCTGATACCGTCTGACCATCAAGCCCCGAGTCCTCGGGGCTTGATTCGTTATGCTAGCCAAACCACCCGCTGAGCAACCCCGCGCCCAATGCGACCAACGCCGTATTCAGACACACCAGCCCGAAGCCGAACCGTACCAGTTCGCCTTCTTCCCGGGCCTCGGTTTTTGCCAGCCCCAGAATCAGCATCACGATCGACAGCGAACCCAGCGCCGCATGCCCGGCCGCGCTGTTCTGCACCGCTGCCAGCAACAGGCGCGAATACTCGGGCAGCATCGCGATGGCCGGCATGAAGATCGCGTTGCCGCCGACATTCGACCCGGTCATGTAGCCCGACAGCGCGCCCAGCATGGCCACCAGCGACGTCGCAGCAGTGGGCGACAGGCCCGCCAGCAGTTGCATCAGCCCCGCCAGGAAGCCGGCCTTCACCATCATCTGCGACATCGCGAGAAAGAAGAAGATGGTCAACAATGGCCGCTTAACGCGTGCAGCGAGCGCAGCAGGCAGCCCGGTCTGGCGTTGTGCATTGCGTGTATGAAACGCCAGCCCGATCAGCACCAGCATCAATGCCACACCTGGTGAGGCGAGGGGTTTCCAGGAGACCTGGCTGCCCTGGACGATCCAGCTGTCCTGCCAGGCGGTGATGCTCCAGAGCAGTTTCAAGCCGACGATGTAGACAATCAGCAACAGGTACGGCCAGGCCTGGCGTGGCCAGCGCACCGGACCGCGCTCGCTGTCGCCGCGACGCAGGCGCCACAGCCCGCCAGCGAGTACCGCAGCGGAAGTCACCAGGCCCGCGGCAACACCGGCCACCTCCGGCCCCCACCAGCGGCTGGCACTGTAAAGCACCGCCACGAATAGCAGCCAGAAAATACCAAGCGATCGCCATGCCCGCTGTTCGCGAACCCCTGCCAGGTACAGCGCCAGCGCGCTGAGGCCAAAGAAAACCGGAGCACTGGTCAGGGAAGAGGTCGCAGCCAGCGCGGTCGCGTCCAGATGAGCCAGGGAAGCGCCAATGACCGAGGCCAGCCCCAGCGTTCCCCACGGCATGATCGCCATGCCGGTCAGCGCTATTCGCAGCGCGACCCGGCGTTCGAAAAGGCTGAGCAGCAAGGGCACCGTGGCTATCAATGACACGCCAAACCCGGTCATCGCTTCCAGCAACGGCGCCAGCCCGAGCACGATGAACACGACCTGATCGCCGCGCCCCAGGCCCAGCGAGCGCACCCATTGGCTCAGCGCCAGGTTGACCCCCAGGCGCTCGATGAAAATCACGAAGGCCAGCCCCGGCACGATCACGAACGCGGTGCTTGCAAACAGCACGGCGGTATCTTGAGCGGCGGCCAGCAGGCTGTCCGGGCGCCACGCATCGACAGCACCGGCCAGCCAGAGCACCACGACCAGCAGGGTGCCGGCCATCGCGGCGTGAACGGGCGGCCGCCGCAGCACCACGAGCATGGCCGTCACCAACAGCACAGGGGAAAGATGAAACAGAGCGAGCATGCCAAACGTTCCTTGTGTGAGTCCGCAACCAGGCTGCCCATGCAGACTGCCAGCAAGATAATATTTCTCGCTGCTAGATAAAGGGGCGCTGTTTTCTGCTAGTTTTCGAGAAAATTTCTCGCAGGCTCACCATGGCAAAACTCGACGTTGCATCTGAATCACTGGACAAATTCGACCGTGCCATCCTCGACCTGGTCCAGCGCGACAACACCACACCGCTGCGCGTGATGGCCGAGCAGGTCAATCTCTCCACGGCCGCTGTTCAGCGCCGCATCAAGCGGATGGAGGAGAGGGGCGTGATCACGGGCAACGTTGCCATCGTCGACCCCACGGCGGTAGGACGGCCGATCACCATCATCGTGGAAGTAATGACCGAGCGCACCAGCATCGAGGCGCTGGAGGCGATGAAGGCGCACTTCGCCGTGCCCGAAGTCCAGCAGTGCTACTACGTCACCGGCGAAGTGGATTTCGTCCTGGTGCTGACCGTCGCCAGCATGCAGGAATACCAGGCCCTGGCGCGGCGATTGTTTGCCGAAAATCCCAACGTGACCTGGTTCAAGACCATCGTGGCGCTGGATCGGGTGAAGGTCGGGATGGAAGTACCGAGTGTGCCTGGGTAACCCTCGGCGTTATGTTATCTGCACAATGACCGGACCTTCCGTTACGATCGGCGGCTGCGCGTGGATATCCGATGCATTTTTCTGGACCCACTCCCGTGCCACTTTCAAGCTCGCGTCGCTGCCGGCCTTGTCCGTGCAAACAGTCACCGCCGTACCACCATCACCGGTATTGAGCAGCGTGTAGCTGACCAGGCCAGGCACTGTCCGCAGGGCGGCTTCGACGTCGGTCCTGCGCTCTTCCAATCGCTCGAAAAGCTGCTTTGCTCCAGCACCCAGGTAGGTTCTTATAACCGCATACATGGTGGTCTCCTTTGGGAGCTCTGTCTTGATGCCTATGAAGATCCGCTGATGGCCGCTCTCACCCAGGTTTCAATTCACCTCGGTTCATTAAGCTTAGCCACAGGCCGGCGACAAGAGAAATGCAACGACCACCGGGCGCTTTTAGCCGATTGCGGTCAATCGATCCGAGGCGATGAGCTGGCTTGCGTATACCAGTGAACTCTGGAGGCGACATAAACGTGTTTTTGCTCCTGAGGCGTGAAGGGGGTGTCGAGTGTGCCCAGTGCTATCGAAACCCAATCGGAAAATTCACCTTGAGAACGTGACCAGAACAAAGTCGAACCACACTGCGCGCAGAACGTCCCTGTCGCTGGAAAAGACGCCAGCTTAGCCACCTTGATCTGATCAACAAAGCGCTCTTGCAGCCATTCGACAAAAGCTTGCACCTGCGGCGCCAACCGCCCCAACGGTACTAGCGTTGGTTGCGATAGCGTTCGGTCAAGGATTGCACGAGGGTGACGTAGGTTTGCGTCTCGGCGTAGGGCGGCACCCCGTTGTACTCGTCCACGGACGCTTCGCCGGCGTTGTAACCTGCCAACGCCAGCACCTGGTTGCCGTTGAAGCGCTTGAGCAGCCAGGCCAGGTAGCGCACGCCGCCACGAATGTTCTGTCGTGCGTCGAACGGATTGTCCACGGCGAAGCGCTCGGCGGTGGCGGGCATCAACTGCATCAGCCCCTGGGCGCCGGCTTCGGAAATGGCATTGGGGCGAAACGCCGATTCGGCATGTATCACTGCGCGGACCAGCGCCCGGTCGACACCATACTGACCCGAAGCGGCTTCGATCTCCCGTTGATAGGAATGGGTGTCCAGGCGCAGTGAGGCGACCTTGAAATCCTTCGGCGCCATGCACAGATAGCAGCCCTTGATGTAATAGAGCTCAAGGACATCGACCCGTGCGGCGATCCCGACAGGGCGCCGGCTCACATACTGACGAACACCCTTGTGGATGAAGGTGAACACCCGAATCCGCACCGCGCCTGAGTCGTCGTCCTGCACAAGACGTGGCAGGGCCATTGCCTTGGTGCCGACACTGGCGCCCACCGTACCATCGAGGCGAGTGCAGCGGGCGCTGGCGATCGCCTGGCTGGTGTAGCTGATGGCGCCGTCCCTGGCTTGGCATTTGAACATGGCGCTGGCGTGCAGAGGCACGACCAGCAAGGCCAACTCGATGCAGCCAAGAAGGCTCTTGCGAGCCCATTGCCATGCTCTGGAACTCATCACATCGCTCCGCGCCGCAGGCGCCGATCAGACCTGGAGCGCCTGGCCCGGGCGCTGCCTTTGGAGGGCCTGTTCTGGGTGACCCGCCTGTTGTTCTGTTAGTTATACCCCCTGCAACCGGCCTTGGAACTTGCGTTGACGTACGGGCAGGCGCACGGAGCTCGGGCTATGAGCGGACCGCAGGATTCGGGTGCTGAGCAACCAACCCTGAATGCGTTGCTAAAAAAGCAAAAGTCATTTGCGATTCGAGTGGATTGTTGCAGCAGCATTGCGAAGTTAGCATCGATCCATCGCTGCAACTCATCAGACTTTTGGCGTGAGCTCAAGACAGTCAGCATTGTCTGCCTGTCACTCAGCTGATCGTCCTCTCACTCGATCAACTATGGAAACTCCAATGTCGAAACTCTTCGAAGCAGTGCGCTTGGGCGACACCACGCTCAAAAATCGTATCGTCATGGCACCTTTGACCCGCTCTCGGGCGCCCAATGATGCCGCCGATGAGCGAGTGGCGTTGTACTACGCACAGCGCGCCACCGCAGGCTTGATCGTCAGCGAGGGCACGCCGATATCCCGTGAAGGCCAAGGCTACCTCTTCAATCCCGGCATCTACACCCCCGAGCAAATCGCTGGATGGCGCCTCACCACCGACTCGGTGCATGCCGTGGGTGGCAAGATGTTTGCGCAAATCTGGCACGTGGGTCGTGTTTCGCATCCGTCGATCCAGGAGGGCGGGAAACTGCCGGTGAGCGCCACGTCCAAGCAAGCGGTGGGCGCGACAGCGTTCGGCTACGACGCTGACGGCAAGCCGGCGTTGGTAGCGCCACCGGCGCCGCGCCAGCTGACAACGGCCGAGGTGTCGCGGATTGTCGGCGAGTTCGCCCAGGCGGCGGACAATGCGATCGCGGCAGGTTTTGATGGCGTGGAAATTCATGGTGCCAATGGCTATCTGTTCGAGCAGTTCATGAATCCGCTGGTCAATGATCGAACCGATCAGTACTCGGCTGATCAGTTGGAAAATCGTCTGCGCTTCACCCTGGAAGTCATCGACGCCGTGGTAGCGCGGATCGGCGCTGGCCGCGTGGGCATCCGCATTTCGCCCTATGGTCAACTGTTCGATATGCCGTTGTATGAGCAGATCGATGAAACCTATACCGCACTTGCTACAGAGATTGGCGCTCGGCAATTGGCCTATGTTCATGTCATGGACCAGTCCGGATTCCCTGCCCCGGGTACCGAAGGTGGCGGTGGCGGCCCGAAAGCGACCTTTATCAATTTGCTGTCGACCATCAAATCAAAATTGCCCGAGACTGCGCTCATTCTGGCGGGCGGCATGTCGCGCCAACGCGCGCAAGACCTCATCAATGACGGCATCATCGACCTTGCCGCATTTGGCACGGCTTACATCAGCAACCCTGATCTGGTGGCGCGCCTGCAGAACAACTGGCCTCTGACCGAAGCCAAGCGCGAAACCTTCTACGGCGGCGGGGCCGAAGGTTATGTCGACTACGCGCCCCATCGAGGGTAAGCAGTCGCGACTTTCCTGAAGTGTTGGCAGCCGTCACCGGTATCCGGTGCGGCTGCTTTTTCATGCCTGATGCAAATAGACGCGAGAGGACAATCGGCAGCCGTTCTGTTTTAGTACATTTTCACTGCGCCTTCTGCTGGAGACTTCCCCTATGCACCTCAAAGCGCACCGATACTTTGCCATGGTCGCCGTGACCGGCAGCTTCTCGGCGACGGCTCGACATTTTCGCGTCCCTGCGTCCTCCGTTTCACGCTTCATCGCGGCGCTGGAGCGGGAAGTGGGCCAGCAGCTGCTGTATCGCAATACCCGCGCAGTCAAGCTGACGGATGCGGGCGAGCGTTATTACGCGCAGATCCGCGAAGTGCTGGAGTTGCTCGATGCCGCCGATGAGGAAGTCACCGGCAAGGGTGGCGACATTCGTGGCCTGGTGCGGATCAACGCGCCGGTGGCGTTCGGCAGCCTGCATATCGTGAAACTGTTGAATGGCCTGTATGACAAGTATCCGCAATTGACCGTTGAACTGACGGTCACCGATGCCTTTATCGACCCGGTTCAGGAGGGCGCCGACCTCATATTCCGGGTGGGGCACCTGGAAGATTCCGGATTGATTGGCCGCAAGATCTGTGACCAGCAATACATTCTATGTGCTAGCGCAGAGTACCTGGCGAAGCACGGCAAACCCGCTTCGCCAGAGGATCTGCAGAACCATGCGTGCCTGGTCTACAAGGGAACCGGCGGGGCGCAGCGCTGGTATTTTCGAAAGCCCGCCAGCGCCGAGGTGAAAATCATCGAGGTGCATGGCCCGCTCAGGAGCAACAATGGGCAGGTACTGGTAGAAGCGACACTCGCGGGGCGGGGGATTGTGTTTTTTCCGTCCTGGCTCTTCAGTCCAGAAAGTTTCATGAACAAGCAGCTCATTGAGCTGTTGCCCGAATGGGAGGGGTCGGTCGAACAGACGCCAAGCCAGATCCATTTGATTTCCCCCGAGAACCGCCTGCGCTCCCAGAAGGTTCGCGTGGTATGGGACTACTTCATCAGTGCGATTGGCGAGCCGCCCTATTGGGATGATTTCAGTGGCTCGAGCCAGTCAGGATAAAGCTGCAAAAAACGCTCTTGCAGCCATTCAACAAAAGCCTGCACTTGCGCAGCCAGGTGCGTGCGGCTCGGATACAGCACCGACACCGGGCGAGGGGTTGGCCGATAGGGCCTTAGAATTTCTACCAGAGCGCCGCTGTCCAGATACTCGGCCACGGTGATGCCCGGCGCCTGGATTATTCCGAAACCCGACACGCCGCACTGAACGTAAGCATTCGACTCGGTGACCGTGATGCCGGCGTTACTCACAAACGCTCGATCCTGTCCTTTGACCGAGAAGTGCCAAGGCAATGTCCTGTTGCTCTGACCGGACAGGAAGTTGACGCCTCGATGGGATGCCAGGTCGTCGAGTGTCCCGGGTTCGCCGTGCTCGTGCAGATACTCGGGCGCTGCGCACGTCACCATGGTGGCCAGCGCGATGGGGCGGGCGATCAATGTCGAGTCCGGTAAATCGCCTATACGCAACGCACAGTCGATGCCTTCACCGATCAGGTCAACGGCTCGGTCGGTCACGCCCAAGACCATGTTGATGCCGGGGAAGGTGCCAGTGAATTGTTTCAGGGTCTTGATGAATTCCAGTTGCGCGAAAGCGGTGGGGATATCGACGCGCAGTCGGCCCGAGAGCGTTGCTCCGGTACGGTCGAACATCGAGGTCGCGGCAGAAATATCCGCGAGAATTTCCTGCACTCGTTCATAGAACCGTTCCCCCTCGGCGGTGAGTGCCACCTTTCTCGTGGTGCGTTGGAACAGGCGCACGCCCAATGACGTCTCCAGCTCCTGGATGTAGCGGGTGACCTGAGGTCGCCCGATGTCCAGTGACTCGGCGGCTTTAGTGAAGCTGCCGAGTTCAGCAAGCCTGGCGAACAGGCGCATTGATTGCAGCAGTTCCATGATGTCGTACCTGGCCCAGTAAAATTGTTGCCTGAGAATAGAACAATCATGTCCGTTTTTGAGTATTTATTGCGCGCCCCCAACAGCGAAAGATCTGTCCAGGCGAACCCGTTGCGGTTTGCAGCCATTGACTCGTTTTGGAGATTCGCAATGAAAGCTTGGTTATTGAATGATTTTGGCCTCGACAATCTGCAACTGGGAGAGACAGCGACCCCGCAACCCAAGGCCGGTGAGTTGCTCGTTAAGGTCGGCGCTGTCTCGCTCAACTTTCGCGACAAGGCAATCGTCGACGGCATCTATGAGCCGCATAAAGTGCCCAAACCCCTGATCCCGGTGAGCGATGCAGCCGGCACAGTGGTCGCGGTCGGTGACGGCGTCACGCGCTTCAAAGTCGGTGATCGGGTCAACTCGCATCTGTACTCCCGTTGGCTGGATGGCGAGCCAGGGCCGAGTGAACCGGATTACTGTTTCGGTTCACCGTTGCCTGGCGGTCTGGCTGAATACATGATCATCCACCAAGACAGTGCCGTGGCTGCGCCAGGCAACATGAGCGACGAAGAGGCGGCAACACTGCCGATTGCCGCGCTCACGGCGTGGTATTCGCTGGTGGACTTTGGACACATCCAGCCGGGTCAAACCGTATTGGTCCAAGGGACTGGCGGGGTGTCCATATTTGCCGTGCAGATCGCCACTGCGCTGGGCGCGAGGGTGATCGCAACGTCGAGTAGCGAGCAGAATCTGCAAGCAGTGAAGGGGCTGGGAGCCGTGGCGGGGATCAACTACAGGACTACGCCGGACTGGGCCGACGAAGTCTTGAAACTGACCGAAGGCAAGGGCGTGGATCTGCTGCTCGATGTGGCCGGCGGCAACGGCATCAATCAATCGGTCGCAGCGACCAAGGCGTCCGGGCGTATTGCGCAAATCGGCTTTTTGACCGGGCAGACCGTTGAACTCAACCTGATGCCACTCATTTTCCGCCAGACGACCATTCGCGGTATTGCCGTGGCGCCGCGCTCATCGTTCGACCGGATGAATGCGTTCCTCAACGACCACAAGATCCGTCCCGTGATCGATCAGGTGTATCCGTTCGAGCAAGCACGAGAAGCCTACGAGCATCTTGCGAAAGGAGCATTTGGCAAGGTTGTCATTAAAATCGCCTGAAGCCGTTAAGGCGCCAACCGCCCCCGCGTTATCGTTGACGTCCATCGCGAGCAGGCTCGCTCCTACAAGGACCCATTGCTTTCAGGAGGGGGGAGCTACTTTTTCAACAGAATCGAGCCATTGCTGCCGGTGACCATTGGATAAATTCGAATAGATAACTCTATTGCACTTACCCAGAAATGATATGAGCGTTTCCACCCTCATATCACCGAGTTGCATTTATGGTTACCGCTTCTGCAGGTCTCCAGGCTTCCACTCCTTGTCGAAGAAAGCCTTGGTCGGGCCGTACAGGCGCAGGATCACGAAGAAGCCTTTGCCTGGCAGGGTGCGAATCCAATTCTTGCCATCGCCCGGTGCCTGCGGCCCGAAGTGCACGTCAATCGAACCGTCGGCATTCACCAGGGGTTTGTCCATGGCGTTCAACGACGGGAATGGCTGGCCGTTGTCCACGCCAGACGCCGTGATCGAGTCATACACCGTCACCGACCAGAACAGCGCCGCCGGGATGCCTTTGGGCAGGTTCAACGTGTAGGCGTTGCTGCCCGAGAGGAACTCGCCCTTGGCGTCGACGAAGGTGGCCGGGTACTTGGGGCCTTTGTCCGGGCCGGGCAGGCCGACGTCGCCACACCACTGGCATCCTTCGATCTGGCCTTCGGAGCAGATCGGGCGCTGGAAGAAGTCGTCGAGAATGCCCTGCATGCCCGGCGGGACTTCAATCACCATCGGGCCGTCCTGCTTCAGGTCCAGATAGCCCATGGCATAGATCACGTCGGAGTTCGGCGTGGTCACCGTGCCGCCTCATGGACGCTACGGGCGATTTTTCGGAACGAGGTGTTTGGACAGCAGCGCTCTTTTATCGAGCATTTAGAGCAGTCTGCTTGCCGGGATCGAAAGATGATGGTGTCGGCTTTCGTGATATGTGAGCGCTGGTTCTTGAAGGCCCGCCACTCGCTACGCAAGGCGTGCCCCGTGGGGCAACGATATTCATGCACTTCTTCATTCCATTGAAAATCACTACGTCGCCGACTGGCGTCCGCCTTGATGATGCTGGCGTCCACAGCAAAACCTTCGCCCTTGACCAGACCTGCGTCCATGCAGCGATGATCTTCAATGTTGAATGAGTAAAACAGTCTCTCTTGCCCACTCGACAACTGTCCCATCATGCTGCGAATCTCCCCGCTGGCCGATGAACAAAACACGTCCCCGGCTCTGGTTTCGCTGATGAGCCTACCTTCAGGCTGCCACGCTGAGAGTCCAGGGCCGTAATACAGCCAACAGAACAACACACGATGACCACAACACAGATTCCCGGCGCGCCGAAAATCAGAAAGCCCAAGAATAGTGGTTACGCAGCCATTTTCGTTTAATATTTTCTGAGTGTTCGGCGCGTATTTTAAGAAAATCTTGGCTCGGTTAAAAAAATCTAGCCAACGACAGGGGAAAAAATGGGAAATCTAGTGGGTTACGCCCATTTGATCAATGCGATGGGGCTGAAGGCTATCGGGGTAAAGACGCCCGCACTCGTTCAACCCGTCACCCGCATTGAGCGGATCAACGGCGCGCTTGCAGTGCCGCAAGCGGTTGCACCGGAGGCTGGGGATTTTCTCGCGCACATCATCTTTGCGCTCAAGCATGAGGGCGTCAATCTCTCTATTTTGGCGCAGGCTCTGCCTCGCATTGAAGGTCACCTCCTTGTCGAGGCCATAACCCAATCTCCCAGCAGTGGCTATCTGCGCAAAGTCTGCTTCCTCTGGGAAGTCTACTCCGGCGCTTTACTGGACTACACGGACAAGCCTCGGGGCCCCGGCGTCCTCCTTTTTGATCCAGAGCGGTACATCACTGGCCCATCGGTGCGAAACAACCGCTGGCGCGTGGACTTCAATGGGCTGGGGACACTCCAATATTGCGCGACGGTAGAGCGCACGCCTGAGGTCCAAGCCCTGCTTGAATACGACATTCTAGGGCGTTCGAAAGAGTTCATTGCTTCCTTGCCTAAGGAAATGATGGATCGTGCCATCGACTGGGCGTACCTGAGCGAGACAGATTCCTCATTTGCGATTGAAAAGGAAGCACCAAGCCAGCAGAAGTCAGAGCGTTTCGTTCAGTTGCTGCGCCAGGCACATGACCGCCAGCCGCTTACCGAAGACTACTTGGTCTCTCTACAAAACAATGCAATTTCCCAACCGCTTGAATGGGCGGTGGCCTTCCGGCATGAACAAAACCACCTGACCAACTCCTTCCGAGGAGCGGCAGGGGTCACCTATATCCCCCCACCTCCAGACCTTTGCCGGGATCTGATGTTCGAACTCATGGCCTTCGCAAACCGTGCACCGTTGGAGCTTGACCCGCTGGTGGCCGCCGGCATTGCCTCATTCGGGTTCGTGTTCTTGCATCCCTTCATGGATGGGAATGGCCGACTGTCGCGCTTCTTGATACACCAGGCATTGTGCTGCAGCGGTGCGCTGGAGAACGGTTTGTTACTCCCTGTCTCCGTTGCCATGAAGCGAGAGGAGCAACGCTACCTTGAAGCTCTGCAGAGCTTCTCGAAACCTGCCCGGCAATTCTGGGACGTTCGTTGGATCGATGCCGACAACATGTCGCTTAACTTCACCGGCGACCCAAGCCTCTATCGCTACTGGGATGCGACTGAATGTGTGGCCTTCACGCTGGAAATGGCCAAGCGGGCATTGGAAATTGAACTGAGGGAAGAAACCGAGTATCTGCAACGATACGACACGTTGCTCAAGGTGGTTAATGACAACTTCGACGTGCGCGGCAGCCTCTTGAGCAAGCTGATAATGCAGTGCTTAGACCAGAATGGGGTCGTATCAAAGGGCCGGCGGAAGCAATACAACGGGTATATCCAAGAGGAGGTTTTCGACTTCCTGGAAGGTCACGCCCAGGCCCTTCTGGCAGAAGCCTACGCAGAGCCCGACGACTAATAGTCTAGCGACCGGGGCGGTTGAATGACCGGTGGCAGATCCCTTGGGTGAAGCCATGGCCATCTCAGTCCCGCCATCTCCACTAGCTATTAGGCGGCCCAACCTTTCAAGCTCCTCACCTTTGAAAAGGCCCAAAGCGTGCGGTCGTTCACCCACGTGGCCATCACTGCAATACCTCAAGTCTGTGCGACAGACTCCATTTATTCCCGACAGACTTTATTTCATAGCTCAAGCAGGCCAGGCAGGAGATCTACTTTTTCAACAGAATCGGCCGGTTGCTGACGGATCGGCGTGCCAAACGTCCCCCCGATTTTCCAAGGTTTAACCTTGTGCGGGAATTGCATGCCTTCTGACCACGAACCTGCAGGAGCGAGCTTGCTCGCGAAGAACGACCAGGCACCGCGATTATCCAGACAGCCCGCGTTATCGTTGACGTCCATCGCGAGCAAGCTTGCTCCTACAAGGACCCTGCGCGAACAGGCTCATGATGGCCGTTTGCTGCCTGTCGAAGATGCTGTGAAGATGATGCGCTGCGGACGTCGGCCAGGCCTCCGCCGATTACTGCATGTCACCAAGGGCGGTAATCACCCGGTTGTGGCTTATCGGTGTTGAAAAAAGTAGGAGCAGAAAATTTTCGATAGAGGAGGGTGACCGCCCACAACATCAATGCATTTCTGCTCCTACGAAGCTTGTAAAACGAGAGTCAGGCTTGATGATGGACAATCAGCGCGGCCGATAACCCCCCCTGTAACGGGTAGGGGCAGGCACGCATCAGGTTCGAGGTGGAGAGTCGGGCGTACACTTTTCGAAGAATGCCGCAACCTGGATGTTTCCAGCCGCTACGATGCCATCATCGTCGCCCGCAAGCGTGGGTGAGCCCACCCCATGCGGGTGGGTCGATGACGGGTGGCCATGGCTTAACCTGCAAGCCTGATTCGAGGCCTCGTGCGCGGTGCGCGGGGCGGTCAGGAGCAAGGGGTTGAGCGTCGTGAGTCGTACCATTTCCACTCTGGCAGGAGCCCGTCGCAAATTGGACGGCGGCGTTCTGTTCGGACATACACCGCGGCAGAAATGGTCCCAATGGATGGCGCCGGACCTGGACAACCGGGTCGACATTGCGTCCCGTGCATTGCTGGTGCAGCAGGATGGAAAAAACATCCTCGTGCTGGCCGGCGCCGATGCGTTGCTGGCGCCGATACCGCGTGCCTGCCGCTGCCAGCCGTTCGTTTCAGGGTTGCTCGAAAGCCTGGCGCAGCATGGCTTGGGCGAAGACGATATCGATGCGGTGGTGTTGACCCATCTTCATGCAGCGCTGTCCGAGGAACTGCTTGAACGGGTCAGGGAAGGGGAGATGCCACGGCTGCTGTTTCGCAAAGCGCATTACCTGGTTGGCGAACGCCACTGGGTGCGAGCACGCCACCCCCATCCACGGGATCGGGAGCTGTTCATCTCGCCGCTCTTGCATCGCCTGGAAAACAGCGGGCGCCTGATCCTGATCGATGGACATAGCTGCGACCGCCTCGGTAACGGCTGGCATTTTCATTTCAGCGACGGCTATACACCGGGGCAACTGTTGCCGGAAATCCTGCTGCCCGGCGGGCCTGTGGTGTTTGTTGGCGACCTGATCCCGGGAACGCACTGGCTGAGCCTGAACGTCAACAGCGCCTATGATCGCAATCCCGAATGCGTGGCCGGGGACAAGGAGCGCCTGCTCGATCATCTGGTGGCGATGCGCGGGCGCTTGTTCTTTTCCGTGGACCCGGACGTCGCCATGGTCAAAGTCATGCGTGACCGGCAATCACGCTATGTTCCCTTTGATCCACACACTTCGCTCAATCGCTTCGACAACTGAGCTTTTGGCTGCCGATCGCCTTGCTCCTTGGAACGGAGGGTTTACTGGGTAGGCGGCACCGGCGAACGTGAAGTCAGGAAAGTCAGCAAGGCGGCGAGTATCAGGAGCGCGGCGCTGGCGATAAATGTGCTCTGGTAACCGAGAGCGTCAAACAGTACGCCGCCGACGGTGGAGCCCACTGCGATGGCCAATTGAACAATCGCCACCATCAGGCCGCCGCCTGCCTCGGCGTGATCGGGCAAGGCGCGCGCAATCCAACTCCACCAGCCCACTGGCGCTGCCGTCGCAATAAAGCCCCAGAGTCCGAGCAATACCGCTACAGCCATAACCCAGGTGCCAGCAGGAATCAGCGCTAGCGCAATAACCGCCATCAGCAGCGAGATGGTACTCAAGGTGCCGTAGAGGCTGCGCTTGAGGACTACACCGATCAGCGTTGTGCCGCAAAAGCCTGCGACGCCTATCACCAATAGCAGCAAAGAAAGCACCGGTACGTCGACCTGGGTGACCGTTTCCAGAAACGGGCGCAGGTAGGTGAACAGCGCAAATTGGCCCATGAAAAACAAGCCAGCGGCGGCCATGCCTAGCGCCACCGTGCGACTTTTCAGCAGTTTGAAAACATTGCCAGCACCCGGCGAACGCTTCTGCGTTGCCATGCTCGGTAAGCTTATCCACTGCCAAACCAGCGCAATCAACGCCACCGGAACCAGGCACAGGAACGCACCACGCCAACCCACAACTGAGCCCAGATAACTGCCCAGTGGTGCTGCCACCACCGTCGCCAGGGCGTTGCCGCTATTGAACACGGCCAGCGCCCTGGGCACCTGTGCAGCCGGTACCAGGCGCATCGCAGTGGCTGCCGACATCGACCAGAATCCGCCAATCACTACGCCGATCAGGGCTCGCCCAGCCATGTAGATCAGGTAGTTGGGGGCAAGTGCCACAACGGTGCCCGATACGGCCATCAAACCGGTCAGGGCCAGCAGCAGGGTCTTTCTGTCCAGGGTGCCGGCGATCCAGCTGATCGACAGGCTGGCCAACACTGCAAACGCGCCAGATATGGCAAGGCCCTGGCCCGCCAGGCCTTGGCTGACCTGCAGGTCGTTTGCCAAGGGTGTCAGCAGGCTGACTGGCATGAACTCCGAGGCGATCAGCGCGAATACGCATAGCGTCATTGCATAAACACCTCCCCAATGACCGGTGCGCGTACCTGTCTCGCTCAAGGCGGTGGCGTGCAGATGAACGTCAGCGGTCATTTCAGGTGTTCCTTGAAGAACCGGGTCGTTAGCAACCCGAGCATTACGAGAAGTCTTTTCATGGGCGTCCTTTTTCAGGGAAAGCTAAAGGCGACGCAGGCAGTTAGCGCGAGGCTCGCCCCTCTTCATGGCGAGAGGCTGGGATGCGGGGTAGTGTTACGCAATAACGAGATTTTGATTAGCTAATGAATGCTTAATGCGGCTATAACCGTGTCTAATCAATCAATCGAGCGTGCCCGCCATGGCCAAACCCAATTTCAATGATCTGCTGGCTTTCGTGACCGTGGCGCGAGTGGGCAGCTTTACCCGCGCGGCGGTCCAGCTTGGGGTGACGCAATCGGCAGTGAGTCAGGTAGTTTCCGCCCTGGAAGCTCGTTTGAAAATTCGCTTGCTGACCCGCACCACGCGCAGCGTATCGCTGACGGCGGCGGGCGAACGATTGCTGGAAGCGGTGGGCCGTCGCTTCGATGAAATCGAGGCCGAAGTGCAAGCGTTGACCGAGCTGCGCGATAAACCGGCAGGGACGGTACGCATTACCTGCGGCGACAATGTCATCAAGACAACGCTGCTGCCCAAGTTGACGCCGCTGCTGCAGATGTACCCGGATATCAAGCTGGAATTCGATATCAACTATGGCTTTCGCGATATCGTCGCCGACCGCTTCGATGCCGGCGTGCGCTTCAGCGACACGGTGGCCCAGGACATGATCGCCGTGCCCATTGGCCCGCCTGTACGAATGGCCGTAGTGGCTGCGCCAGGCTACTTCGCGAAAAACCCCGCCCCCGAACACCCTCGCGATCTAGCAGCACACCGCTGTATCGATATCCGTTTTCCCACCTATGACGGCGTGGACGCATGGGAATTCGAACGTCTGGGCAAGAAGGTCAAAGTCCGTGTAGACGGCCAGCTGGTATTCAACTCCACGACCCATATCGCCGATGCTGCGGTGGGTGGGCTGGGCATCGCTTATTTGCCCGAGGACGAGTTCGCCCCAGAACTCGCCGACGGGCGGCTTGTCAGGGTGCTGGAGGATTGGTGTGAACCCTTCGGCGGCTTTCATCTGTATTACCCCAGCCGCCGACAACCGTCCCAGGCGTTTTCGCTGGTAGTCGATGCGTTGCGGGTTGATCGTTTGCCGCCGACCTCGACACCCGAACGCACTGCCTCTAAAAGTTGATCTTGAAGCCCAGCATCGCGTCATACCCGTGGCTATCCCCGTCGAACCCCTGGCGATAACCCGCCGAAGCGGTAATCGTGGTGCGTCGGTTGGCCTGGTAATCCACCCCCAGATTCACCTCACCCCAGGTGCCCTGAATGTCGGCTTCGAACGGGACGTAACCCGACTCAGAGGAAAACTCGGTCTTCGGTTGCCCCTTGAACTCATGCCAGACACTGGGGCGAACCCACGCGTTGGTGCGCCGTTCGCTCTTGTCGACGCCCTCGGTGTCCCAGTCTTTGGCGATGCGCACACCGAGCCGTCCGATCAGTGAGTCCACATCCTTGAAACGAATATTGGCCCCGGCGTCGTCGCTGCTGTCCAGATCGACGTAGCTGTAGATGGCCTGCAACTGCGGTTCGACGTACCAGTCCTTGTCGAACTCGTAGGGGTAGCCGTTTTCCAGCGAGGCGGTGTAGCCCCAACCGCGGGTTTTCAATTTGGCCAGGTCATTGGGCTTGGCCTCGATGTCGAAGCGGTTGACCTGCAGCACACCGTCCAGATACCAGCCGGACGGACCGAAGTGCGTCCAGTACGCGCCCACGCCGTAAGCGCGCAGGGTGTCTTCACCGGCGGGACGGCGGGTGTAGTGGCTGACGCCTGCGTCGATGGTGCCAGCCGACAGCGACACACCGGCCTGTTCATGACTGCCATCGGTCCTGACTTTGCGGAAGAGGTCGGTGCCGACCTGAAAGGCGGTCAGGTCGTAGTTGTATTCGGGCGTGTTGCCCAAGGCGTTCTTGCGATCGCCGTCCTGTTTGCCACTGCGATAGATGACCCTTCCCCAGCCCATGGACGGGGCCAAAGTGGACTCATCTTCCTTGGGCAATGGATCGCCGGCATTGAGACGCTCTTCGCCGACCCGCTCGTGCAAGGTATCGACCATCGTCCTGCCGTACACCAGCGCCAGCGCCGGAACCGCGCCGTACAGCGAAACCTCCGGACGAAAATTCGGGACGTGATCGGGAACTGGATCGGGATCAGGCGTTGGATCAGGATCCGGCGTCGGATCGGGGTTCGGGTCTGGAGGAACAGGGGGAGCAGGGGGGGCAGGAGGCGTGGGCGCATCCGAACGCAGGAACCAGGTGTCCCTGGCGCTGCCATCCTCGGCACCCTGTTGCAGGCGATATTCATACGGTCCCGCGACGGCCCTGCTGGCCAGGCGAAACGCGTTGGGGTCACTTGCCCCATCGGTTTTGTTGAGCAACTCGACGACAGCGATGCCATTGCCCTGGGTCAACTCGCCCAGTCCGCCGACATTACTCACGGCCACCCGGGTGGCACCGCCGCTACCGGTGCTGGTCGAGTCCACCACCAGCATGTCGGAACGACTGTTGGTGCCGCCTGCGTTCAAGGTGGTGTTGAGCAGCAGTCTGCCGCCATTGGACACGAACGTCCCGCCGCCATCGGTACCGGCGGTGGTCGCGCCGCTGATCAGCAGCACATTGCCCACGGTGTTGGTGCCGGCGGCCAGATCGAGGGTGCCGCTGTGGGTGAAGCTGTTCACGCCGAGCAATTGGCCCTGCACCGCGCCACCGGGCGTCGGTGTGTTAGCCGCCTGGCCCAAGGGCAGATAGGCACCGCTGGCATTGAAATTGACGATGCCTGTAGCGGGTTGCGCTGCCAGGCGAATGACGCCGCTGTTGTCGATACTGTTGTTGCCCGCCGAACCCAGGTTGCTGGACGAAACGCCCCAGGTATCACGCGTGCCGCTGCCGGTGCTGTCGGCGAAATTGCGCAAGTTCCAGGTGCCGCTGTTGGTCACGGAACTGGCGGCACTGACGGCATTGACCGAGCCGGTCATCTGCCCGGTGTTGGTGAGTGTGAAATTCGTTCCGGGCGTGGTTGCATCGGCACGTACCGCTGAATCGCTGAGCGCACCGATCACGCCCGTGTTGATCAATGTCTGGGTGGCACCGCCCAAGGTGACGCCGTTGCTGTCTGCCCAACCACCTGCAAGGGTCGCGCTGTTGCTGACGCTGACCGCTGCGCCCTCGGTCAACGCATCAATCGCCGACGACCCCGTGCCCTTTGTGGTTATCGCCCCGGTGTTGCTGACCGAAAGCGTGGCCGCGCCGGAGGCTTGAGCGAGGATGCCCTGGCTATTGCTGGCACCCAGCGTCTGAATCGGCCCGGTGTTGACGACGGTCTGCTGGCCACTGACGGACAAGGTGCGGATGCCACGCTGCTGATCGCCGCGAGCGATCAGTTGACCACTGTTACTCACATTCAGGGTGCCCACGCCGCTACCCGAGTTGAACGCGTTGCCCGCCAGAATCGCCGCGCCCTGGCCATTGACGTCAATCAGCGGCCCGGTGAACGTGACACTCGTATTTGCGCCCAGGGTCAGGGCCTGTATGCCAAAGGAGCCAATGCCACTGCCGTCGCCCGACCCGGCATCGGAGTGCGTAATGATCGTGCCGCCGGCGTTGACGTCCACGGTGCCTGTCGGTGATTGGGTCGACGCATAAATCCCGTTGGCGTTGCTGTTGATCGTTTCGATACGGTTGCCGGAGTAGTTGACCCGGACATTGCCGCCCGTCGAGTCGACCCGGATGCCACCCGCGCCAAAGCCGCTGGCGAAGATGTTGCCGGAGTAATCGATAAGGACATTGTTGTTCTCGGAGCTGACGATGATGCCGTAGGCGCGCGTGGTGTTCAGCCCGCCGAGCACGGTGAGATTGCCACTGCCGGTGATGGTCGCGTCACCGGTACCACGCTTGATGATGTAGATCGCGCGCGAGCCGGCTGGATTGGCCGCGTCGCCGACATTGATAGCGGCGTTGTTTTCAATGCTGATCGAACCGGTGGCACCGACGTTATCGTTGGCATAGATACCGTGTCCACCGCCGCCGGTGGTGGTGATCGCGCCGTTATTGACGATGTCGATACTGCCAACGGTGGAAAACGAACGAATGCCGAAACCATTGAGGCCATTGGCGCTGAGTGTCCCGCTGTTGCTCAACCGGGTATTGCCGGCGCCGCCTTCAGTGAAGAGGCCGAAGGCGTTCATGCCGATGGCCTGGACAGTCGCCGCGTTCACCAGGGTGGTGTTGCCATTGATCGCGCGGGTGTGGACACCGGCGTGGTTGCCGACGCCAGCGGTAGGCAAGGTATCGTCGGTAATGGGATCGCCGGCGGACAGCGCATCGTCGTTGTTGACCAGGATACTGACCTCGGCGCCGACGTTGACATTGGTGTCACCGCTGCCGGTGGCCTTGGTCCAGATGCCGTTGCCGCCGAGCAGTGTTATCTGACCACTGCTATCGTGGGTAACGATGATCCCGCCGCCGCCACTGCCATTCACATCGATCCCGTCATGTTCGTTGCCAACGACGGTGTTGAGGATGTTCAGCGTTGTGCCTGAACTCACCGAGAACGTCGACAGCCCGTTGCCGGCATTGGTGATCGCCAGTGCGTCCAGCCCGCTGCCACCGACGTTGACGGTATTGGTGCCGCCGTTGACCGTCAGGGCCGCGTTGCCGCTACTGCCGATCACATTGGAAAACACGGCATTGGCGGCCGTAGGTGGCGTGCTATTGATCGTGGTACCGCTGAGCGTGATCGTTGAATCGGCGTTGTTGCCACGGCTGAGTATTGAAGAGCCGGCTGTAGTGGTGATGGTCGTCCCCGGTTGCGTGCTGATCGACGCATCGACACCCGCCGCGGGTGTGCAGGTCTGTGAAACGTTGTACGCCCCGGCAGCCAGCGGTCCACAGGCTGCCTGGGCATCTGCCAGGTAAATGATATTGGCGATGGCAACCAGCAAGGCGTTGCGAAGAAAGTGGGGGCAGAACTCAGGGTCGCAGCCGCCGCGGGCAATGTGCATTAAACCTCCTTGTTACCGCACTTGAATCTCGATTGGTGTACTCATCACGGTACGTCCAGAGCTGCGTGATCACGGGATAAACCATAGTCGACATTTCGAGGGTTAGGGGAATACGGCGGCAGGTAGGGGGATCGCCCTGGTCAATTGGGCATCAGGCATTTGCATTGATTCATTGGCCCATAGCTTCGACGGTACGTCAGCTATTGGCCTTTTCTGCCTCGGGCGCACGCAAGGCCTTGCTGTAATAGCCGGACTGGTCGAAACAGCAAACCTGCTTCTTGCCGGATGCGAGCATATCGCAGGCATCATCGATTCGTTTTGCGCGCGTCTTGAGTTGCTTGGCTGAAGTGATCCAGTGTATCCAGTCCAGTCGTGCGATGGTCGTCGTATTCTTCCAGACTTCACGTGCCTTCGGTGTGGCTGCCAGGGCTTCCTGAAAATCTGCCGGAATCTCAGGCTCGGGTTCCTTCTTCACAGGGATGAGCTCCAGTGTAACGACATCCCCAACGGCCGCGCCTGCGGCTTCGAGTAACTCGCTACTGACCTGCAGCCAATGGCTCAGCTGACCATCCGGCTCAAGGGTTGCCTGGAAAGGGTGCCCGTTTATTGTGCCTTCGACTGTCGTCCTTCCTCGCCTCGGAAGCTGTTCACTCACCTCTTTTGGCAGTACTACGAACGCCCACGACGTGTCATCACCAGGCTTTGCCGGACGAAGCAGCTTGGCTTCGAATCGGGATTTCACTTCGATGGTGGTCATTGCAACGCCTCCAACTAACATGCCTGACTGATATCTGGCCGCATCACCGCAGGTTTTGAACGCGACAGTGACGTCTTATAACGTTCCTTGTCGTCCTGCAAGCCCTTGTCTAGCCTGTGCAGCCCTTTATCACGAGTGGTTTAATGGCCAATTGCCCTGGCGCTCCAGTCTTTGGGAGCAATTGCATATCGATCACCGTTGCCTACGCTTATCGAATTGTCGATTACAGGTGATGAGCAATGGATTTGAAAGAGCGATGGAGTAACACCTTTTCTGTATTGGTTGCTTTGTTGTGCCTCGTGCCCTTGGCCCAGGCTGAAGATTCGGCAGAATTGGCCAAAAAGGCCCTCAATCCGGTGGCAGCCATGTACAGCCTGCCGGTGCAGTACAACTGGGATCAGAAAATGGGGCCGACCGGTGAAGGCATGCATAGCGTGACCAATATCCAGCCGGTGCTGCCATTTACCCTCAACGATGACTGGAACCTGATTTCACGCACCATCCTGCCGGTCATCGATCAACACGGTCTGGCGCCCAATGGTGCGGCGGACAAGTCCGGGGTCGGCGATATCACCCAGAGTTTTTTCTTTTCGCCGAAACAGCCCACGGACAGTGGCTGGATACTCGGCGCGGGCCCGGCAATATTGATTCCCACCGGCAGTGATGAATTGCTCGGCAGCGAGCAGTGGGGGATCGGTCCGACCGCCGTTGCGCTGCAACAGGCCAATGGCTGGACCCACGGGATACTCGCCAACCATATCTGGGGGCTGGACGGCAGCCCGCCGGACGACAAGGACAAGGTCAACCAGACCTTCCTGCAACCCTTTCTTTCCTACACCACCAGCACCCTCACCACGTACGGGGTGAATACCGAGTCCACCTACAACTGGCAGTCACGCGAATGGTCAGTGCCGGTCAACCTGACGGTCACACAACTGTTGAAAATCGGTGGGCAGCCATTGACGGTGCAAGCCGGGCCACGGTACTGGCTCGATAGTCCGGATGATGATCCCCAAGGCTGGGGATTCCGGGCAGCCGTTACTTTTTTGTTTCCACGTTGAGAACGATGCGAAGACAACGGTTGAATGTCGGACCCGAATCGGGCCGACCTTGTGCTATTGGCCGCAAGCAATCGTCAGGCGTCTGATCGCTATCGAAAGCAACACGGCCGCAAGAAGCTAGGGCGTAAAGCCCTAGCAGATCGCAGATGTCACTTTTTCTTTTTCGCCGGCTTTTCTGCCTTGTCTGATTTCTTGGCCTTATCTGGCTTGCTATCAGCTTTTTTTGCAGATTTCTTTGGTTCGGCATCTTTTTTCTTGTCCTTCTTATCGGAGGATTTCGAAAGAGCTGAAGCCGCAGCTGATTTTTTTGCCGGGGATGCCTTTTTGTCTTTCAATCCCTTGCTGGCGTTCGAAGCGTCACCTTTGCCTTTCTTCTCGTCTTTAGCCACGTTGACCACCTCTCGGAGTATGCCGGTATTGGCACATTGCCTGTGCGAATATCCACAAGCTGATCATTAGGCGAGCCCGTCCGACAGCGGTTCAAATTCTTTTGATGGGCTGTAAGAAAAGGAGGCCAGTAAAAGGGACGGAAAAGGGGACAGATTCATTTAGCCGGAAGAAATCCATCCCCTTTTTCCTTCAGTCGACCATCACCTCGTCCAGTGCCTGCTCGAGGGTGCGGACCGTGCGCTCGATATTGTGCAGCTTTTCGAGTCCGAACAGACCGATGCGGAAAGTCTGGAAGTCGGCCGGCTCGTCGCATTGCAACGGCACGCCGGCGGCGATCTGCAGGCCGTGCTCGACAAATTTCTTGCCGCTCTTGATGTCGGCATCATCGGTGTAGCTCACCACTACGCCAGGGGCCTGGAAGCCGGCGGCGGCCACGCTTTTGAAGCCTTTACCGGTCAACATGGCGCGCACCCGATCGCCCAGGGCCTGCTGTTCGTCGCGGACCTTGTCGAACCCGTAGGCTTGCGTCTCTTTCATCACTTCGTTGAATCGCGCGAGGGCATCGCTGGGCATGGTCGCATGGTAGGCATGCCCGCCCTGTTCGTAGGCCTGCATGATCTGCAGCCACTTTTTCAGGTCGCAGGCGAAGCTGCTGCTTTGCGTCTGCTCGATGCGTGCGAGGGCCAGGGAACTGAACATCACCAGGGCGCAGCAAGGGGAGGCGCTCCAGCCTTTCTGCGGTGCGCTGATCAGCAGGTCGACGGCGCATTTGTGCATGTCCACCCAAAGCGTGCCTGAGGCGATGCAGTCCAGCACGAACAGGCCACCCACCGCGTGCACGGCGTCGCCGACGGCCCGCAGGTACTCGTCGGGCAGGAGAATGCCTGATGAGGTTTCAACGTGGGGGGCGAAGACAATCTGCGGCCTCGAAGCCTCAATGGCTGCCAGCACTTCGTCCAGGGGCGGTGGGGCATAGGCAGCCTGGCGACCCGTGTCGACCCGTCGGGCCTTGAGCACCGTGGTGGCCGCCGGGATATTGCCCATCTCAAGGATCTGGCTCCAGCGATAACTGAACCAGCCGTTGCGTATCACCAGGCATTGCTGGTCGGTGGCAAACTGTCGCGCCACCGCTTCCATGCCGAATGTGCCGCTGCCCGGGACCACCGCCACAGCCTGGGCGTTGTAGACCTGTCTAAGGGTTTTGGAGATGTTCTTCATCACGCCTTGAAACGACTGCGACATGTGGTTGAGCGAGCGGTCGGTGTAGACCACCGAGTACTCGACCAGCCCCTCGGGATCGATACTGGGATATAGCTTTGACATGGGTGACTCCTTCGGCAGAGATGTCAGTGGTATCGACCCTGCCCTAAGCCTTGGCAAATGACAAGATTGCTCGGGATTGAATTGCGACTTCTGTCGGGTGGCTGGCATCAGCCAATAAGGATCGTGCCGATCGCAATCACCGCGCACGCCAGTATCTTTCGCACAGTCAGTGTCTCGCCCAGGAAAAAATAGCCGATCAATGCCGCGAACAACACGCTGGTTTCGCGCAATGCCGATACCGCTCCCATGGGCGCGGCGGACATGGCGTAGATGACGATGCCATAAGCCAGCAGAGAAACCAGACCGCCGATGAAGGCGGTCGTGAACCCGGGTCGCAAGGTAAACAGGCTCTTCGTGCCGCGCACGCCGACATACACCAATGGCATCAAGACGCCCCACAAGGCGCACATCCATACCGTGTAGGCCATCGGCGCGCCGGACAGGCGCACGCCAATGCCATCCGTCACGCTGTAAGCCGCAATGAAACAACCGGTTCCCAGGGCGTAAGGCAGACTGGGAACCGCCAGCTTGCGCCCTCTGAAGGCCAGCGAGATGATGCCGCCTGACACCAGCAAAATGCCGGACATCGCGACTGGCCCGACCGTTTCCCCGGCAAAAACCGAAGCGGCGAGGGTAATCAGGATAGGCGAGGAACCCCGCGAGATAGGGTAGGTTTGCCCAAGGTCTCCGACCTTGTAGCTGCGCACCAGGAACAAGTTGTAGCCAACGTGCAGGACCGCTGAAAGCACTGCGTAGAACCAGCTGGCCTTGGCCGGAGCCTCCAGGAACAGGGCTATTGCGACGCTGGCGATGGCGACCGCCACGCACATGATCGTCATCGACCAAAGTCTGTCGGCGCCACCGCGCAACGCGGCATTCCAGCTGGCATGCAAGAGCGCTGCGAAAAGTATGAGCAAGATGATGTGATAGGGCATGCGCCATCCTGAGCAAATGCGTACGTTGATTAAAGACCACACGGACAAAAAACGAACTCGGCGGACGCATCACGCGCCGATTTTCCTCCGAGCGCAATCTGTCATATTCGGTATTACTTCATTGCAGATAGTAGCCAGCCCATCGCTTGATCAATGAGGCTGTATTGTGTTTCCACGTCTTCTGTGTTCGCTGTCCGTTTTGACTCTGTCCATCGCCACTGCCCAAGCTGGCGAGACTAACGTTCTCGAGACTCCCCACCTGCGCAGCATTGATAACTTGCGTGATCTCGCGGGGACGACCACCGCCTATTCCACGGCCCATGACGGCACGATGCGTAGCGGCGTGTTCTATCGTTCCAACGCGCTGACCCCGTCTGCCACGGATCTGGCCACACTGAATTCCTTGGGTATCAAGGCCGTCTACGACCTGCGCACACCCAGTGAGATTGCCGCTACACCCGACACGATGCTCACCGGGGCGACCTACGAAAACATCGACATCATCGGCAGCACCACGTCCGGTTCGAACATCACCACGGTCTCGTTCAACAGTGCAGCCGATGCCATCGCAATGATGGAGCAGACCAACCGGGCGTTTGTCAGTGACGCAGGGATGCGCAGCCAATTGACCCAACTGTTCAATGAACTGGCCAGTGTCGACGGTGCTGCGTTGTTCCATTGCACCGCCGGCAAGGACCGAACCGGTTGGACCGCCGCCGTGTTGCTGAGCATTGCCGGGGTCGACAGTGCCACCATCATGAGTAATTACCTGGCCACCAACGACTACACCGCCGCGCGCACGAAGGCGACGCTGGCGGCAATGCCGGCGAGTATGGCAGCGGTCTATGCACCTTTGCTCGGTGTCGAGGCAAGCTATCTCCAAGCCGGCCTGGATCAGGTCACCGCGCAATATGGCAGCATGGACAATTACCTCAAGCAAGGTTTGGGACTGTCGCAGGAGACGATCTATGTGCTGCGCGGCAAGATGGTCTACTTCAACAGTCTGCCCGGCCAGGCGGGCCTGCTCGGCAACGCCGCCGCCGGCGCGCAGCTTTTGCAACAGCTGCAGGGCAGCAGCCTTTCGGGCGCTTACAGCGACTACAACGACTATCTGCAGTCGGCCATCGATGCGGGCGACCTGGCGGGCGTCCAGTCCACGGTCGGCGGTCAGGTGCATGCCGACGCGGCGAGTTACCTGCTGCGCCAGGGCGCGATGATCGACCAGGCTGCTGCGCCGTTTGCCAGTGGCACGGATCTCAAGGTCGGCCAGTACCGTTTGTGGTCCACCGCTTTGGCGGGCTACCTGGGCACCGACGGTTCGTCCCAGTCCTTGAGCAGCAACGAGCACAGCCAAGGCATGATGGTCGGCCTGACCCAGCGCTTCTCCGAACAACTCAGCGCCCATGCCGGCGTCGGGTACAGCAAGGGCAACGTCGGCGGCGCGGGTGGCGAGGCGGATACCGACTTCACCTTTTTCAGCATGGGCGCACGCTTCGCGCCGGACGGTCTGGAACGCGGGCTGTTTGTCGACGCCGACGCCAGCGCCGGCTACATCGACTACGACAGCAAGCGCGACCTCGGCGGCGGCCTCGGCACCGCCAAGGGCGAAAGCCATGGCAATCTCACCGGCGCAACCCTGGCACTGGGCTACCGTTTACCGGTCAGCGGCGTGACGCTCGAACCGAGCCTGGGCGTGCGCGTCAGCCATCTGAACTTGTCGGGCTTTCAGGAGAAAGGCAGTGAGCTGGCCCTCGACGTCGACAGCATTCACGACACTCGCCGCAGTGCCGTGGCCAACCTCAACGCTGCATTCGCCCCGATCGGCATGGGCGCCTGGCAACTGGTACCGGGTGTGCAGGTGGGTTATGAGCATGTGCTCGGCGATCATCAGATCGACAGCGAAGGGCACCTGCTGGGCCTGGATATCGAACAGCGCGCCGCCTTCGATAACCGCGACCAGTTCACCACTGGCGTCAACCTCATGGCCAATCTCGGCGCACTGAGCCTGGGTGCCGAAGTGGGTGCGAGCGGAGGCGGGGACAGCCACGGCTACAGCGGCGGGCTCAAGGCCAGTTATCTGTTCTAAGGAAATACCTGGGGTTCGGGCCGCCAGCATTTGGCGGCCGGTGCCTCAGTGCCCGGCTCGCGTGCGCCGTCCTGATTTCAGGTCCGCGGGGCTGATGCCATAGGCGCTGTGGAAATACTGGCAGAACCTGCCGACATTGCTGAAGCCCAGTCGCAACGCCACTTCAGTCACGGAAGGCGAATCGCGTTGGCCGAGCGCCTCAAAGGCGCGCTGCAGTCGCACCTGCCGCTGGTACGCCACAATCGAGCTCCCGACGAATCGCCGGAAACCTTCCTGCAGTGCTCGCTGGCTGACATGGGTCAATCGGGCCAGATCCGTTCCGCTGAGCAGATGCTCGGGGTGCGCCTGAATGTGCTCAATCGCCAGCTTCACATGCCGTGGCGCGATCAACGGAGCAGGCTGCCTTAGGGCTTGGGTGAAATTATGCGGCCAGGATTCCAGCACCGCATCCAACAGCATCTCTCGCAGCCGCGATGGCATCAGTGTTGCGTTGTTGATCAACGCATCGAACTCGGCTCCCGTGGCCAGGTCAATCAATGCCTTGATGCCCTGGAAAATCGAAACCTTCAAATCAACCACAGGCTCGAATACCAACCTTTGAACAATTGGCTTTCCCAACAGCGTCGACAGTCGTTCAGTGAGCAAGGCACGCCTTATCGACATCCCGTGCTGCGCATGATTGTCGATAAAGCGCATCGAACGAATGTGCGCCTTGTCGATTGCCAGCCCGACCTGTAGATCACCTACCGACTCGCAGAGGTGATTGAAGATGATTTTGCCGGCGGTAGGAATGACGAAGGTGATTTCGTCCTGGGGATCGGGAAAGACCACCGAGAAGTCGCCACGGTAATGCATGCGGCGAAAACTGACACCCTCGTGCCGGCCGTAGACGCCGCCGATGATGATGTTAGAGGGCAAGGGCGGGGTGTCGGAATAGCGATTGCCGAACATTTTCGCGAACAGCGCGCCGAAGTCATCGCTGCGCATGTCGTTGGACCGGAGGATGATTCGCTGGCGGGACGGAGTTGAGGACACCTTGGCTGGCACCTTGTGAGGCTATATGTCGGGGGTGAAGTGCGGGGAAGCAGGGAGGTTAGCGTGCAGGAATGACAGATTTGTGACGATCCGGTATTCAGGTCTCAACAGGAGCGAGACTGGTAGAGAACGGCAATTCGCTGCCGATGAGATGCGAGACGGACAAACCCCGGCATGCCGTCTCTGCCGCTTACGTCCTGGCAGTCGTGATCTGTGTCCGGCCGAGCTGGTCACGCAGCCATGTGCCCGCTTTTCCCGAGCGCAAGAGTGACGACCATACCAAGTCGACACCCACGGTCCAGTCCGTAAATGGATAAGCATCCAGTTCCAGCTCAACCAGCTGCCCATCGGGACTAAGGTCTTGCATCAGTTGCCTGGGTACCGTGGCCCAACCCATTCCTTCGCGCAGCATGTTCATTAGAGTGAGATAGCTTTCGACACGCCAATGGTTGGGTGAGTTGAGGTATTCGCTGGTGGGCAGCCTGTCCTGAAAAGGCAGGTAGACCAATTGCCGGAAGTTGCTCAGCTGGTTGAAGCTGACAGGGTGCATCCGGGTCAACGGGTGATCCCGGCACACGACGTTGCTGAATGTGATGCTGCCGAGCCGTTTGAACTGCACGTTCTTTGGGTAATGCGAGCGAGTACACATTACGCCCAACAGCACTTTTTTCTCCTCGATCATGCCAAGCGCATCCTGCCTGGATGGATGCAGCACGGTCAGGTCGACATGGGTGAAGTGGTTGGAAAAATCCTCCATCACGAGTGCGAGTGCCTGATAGGGGATGGCATCGTCGATGCTGATCACCAATTCGGTTTCCAGCTCTTCGGCCAAGCTACTTGCGCGATTCTCCATGTTGAAACACTGACCAAGAATGGCCTCGGCGTCGCGCAATAGCGCACGACCCTCCGTCGTCAACTGGGGATAGCGGTGGCTACGGTCGAACAGCGTGACGCCCAAGTCGATCTCAAGGTTTGCAACGGAAATGCTCACGGCTGACTGTGATTTGCCCAGTTTGCGTGCCGCGGCCGAGAAAGAGCGCTCACTGGCGACTGCAGAAAATGCGGCCAGTTGCTCCAGGGACAACCTCATAGATGCACCATTAAAAAAATCAATAGGTCCCATTTTTACAACGGGAGCGGTGGGGCGCATTTTTGCCTTGCCCTACCAGGCGACCACAACAATAACCTATCCCATCACTGCCTCGACAATAACAACCAGGAGAGGACAATGACCAATGCCGTGCACCCTGTAGATCAGCGGCTACCGCTGGCTCAAACCGTGATACTTGGCTTTCAGCATGTGCTGGTGATGTATTCGGCATGCATCATCGTGCCGCTGATTCTCGGCGCCGCACTGCAACTCCCCAAAGACCAGTTGACCCTTATCATCAACGCAGACTTGTTTGCCGCGGGCCTGGCAACACTCGTGCAATGCGCTGGAAACAAATTTTTCGGCATTCAGTTGCCGATCATGATGGGCGTGACCTTCGCATCGGTAACCCCGATGATCGCCATTGCCCTGAACCCGTCCCTGGGGCTGCCAGGTGTCTATGGTGCGATCATCGCGTCCGGTCTCTTCGGCATTCTCTTCGCCCCTGTCATGGGCCGACTGCTGCGTTTTTTTCCGCCCGTGGTGACTGGCACCGTCCTGTTGGTTATCGGTATCAGCCTGATGCGTGTCGGGATCGACTGGTCAGCCGGGGGGCATCCGGTACTTGTCGATGGCAGCCCCAATCCGGATTACGGCAATCGGACTTACCTGGCCATTTCTCTTTTGCAGTTGATCCTGATCCTGGGTATCAACCGCTTCGCAAAAGGATTCATTGCCAATATCGCGGTGCTCCTGGGCGTATTGGTCGGTTTTTTCATTGCGTTCTTTCGCGGCGATATCGTGCTTGACGGCATCTATCAAACGCCATGGTTCTCGACGATTTCCCCCTTTGCGTTTGGCGTGCCGAAATTCGATATCGTCGCAGTCATTTCGATGTGCCTGGTCATGCTGGTAACCATGGTCGAGTCGACGGGAATGTTTCTTGCGCTGGGGAAGATGGTCGACCGCCCGACCACTCGCCAAAGGTTAGTGCGAGGCCTTCGTTCGGATGGCCTGGGTGCCATTCTCGGCGGGATATTCAACGCGTTCCCCTATACCTCTTTCTCGCAAAACATTGGCCTGGTGACCATGACCGGGGTCAAGAGCCGCTATGTGTGTATAGCCGGCGCGCTGATTCTGATCGGGCTGGGACTGTTTCCCAAGCTGGCCTACATCGTCGCCTCCACACCTCAATACGTGCTCGGTGCCGCAGGCATGGTCATGTTCGGCATGGTCACGCTGATGGGGGTGCGCATTCTTTCCACCGTCGACTTTGAACGGTCGCGCTACAACCTTCTGGTCGTGGCCACGAGTGTGGGCATAGGCATGATCCCGATGGTCTCGCCTCACTACTTCCAGCATTTGCCCGGCTGGAGCCGGGTGTTTACCGAAAGCGGGATCATCCTGAGCGTTTGCAGCGCATTGATCCTCAACCTTCTGTTCAACGGGCTTGGCAAAGCCGACGACGCCGAAGCAGCAGCGGCGCACACCGCCGCCCTCAGCGATAGCTGAGCCACACACAACTAAAATAAACAGCACAAAGGTTAAGTACGATGACCAGTGAACTCATCAGGGCCGACCTCGTCCTCACCATGGACGCCCACAACACCGTGATCGAAGATGGCGCCGTTTTGGTCAAGGACGGCCTGATCGCCGATGTCGGTCCTGCGCAAGATCTGCTCGCACGCCACCCCTTGGCCCCGGTACGCCGCCTGACCGATCGTCTGTTGATGCCAGGGCTGGTCAATACCCATTGCCATTCCGGCATGCTGCGAGGCACAGCCGAGGGCCTCCCGGTGTGGGATTGGTTGCAGCAGTACATCGATCCCATGCACCGGGTGCTGCTGCCCAGTGAGGCCCGTTTGTCCTCCATGCTTTGCTACAGCGAAGCATTGCTGTCCGGCACCACCACGGTGGTCGATATGTGGCGTTACATGCACGGCAGTGCAGAAGCAGCCAATGAATTGGGCATTCGCGCGGTGTTGGTGCCCTATGTGGCCGAGCACCCCGACCATGATTACTTCGAGACGCTCGACGGCAACGAAGCCTTGATCGAACGTTGGCACGGCGGGGCGAATGGCCGCATCAATGTGTGGGTAGGCCTGGAGCATATGTTCTACGCCGTTCCCCAGGCATGGAAGCGCATCGCAGATATCTGCAAGGCCACCCAAGTGGGTTTCCACACCCACAGTAACGAAAGCCGCTTCGACGTGGAAGAAACCATCCGGCGCCACGGAATGCGCCCCGTACAGGCTCTGGAAAAGTTCGGCCTGCTAGATGCCAGCAAGGTCCTGCTTGCACATTGTGTCTGGGTCGACGACCAGGAGATCGCGCTGATGGCGCAGCGCAATATCGGTGTGGCGCACAATCCCGTCAGCAACATGAAACTGGCATCCGGTGCCGCGCCGATTGAAAAGCTGTTGGCTGCAGGCGTTGCGGTTGGCCTGGGCACCGATGGCGAAAAAGAGAACAACAACCTGGACATGTTCGAGGAGATGAAAGTCTCCTCGCTGCTGGCCAAATTCGCCAGCCTCAATGCCGCTGCACTGGATGCATGGTCGGTATGCCGCATGGCCACGATCGACGGTGCACGCGCCTTGGGCATGGACAAGCAGATCGGCTCGCTGGAAGTCGGTAAAGCCGCCGACATCATCGCTGTACGCGTCGACACGCCGAGGATGACGCCGCTGATCACTCGCGGCCCGCTGGCCAACCTCCACCACAACCTGGTGCACGCCGTACAAGGTGGTGACGTGGACATGACAATGGTCGGCGGTCGCGTGTTGGTCGAAAACGGGCAACTCAGAAGCGCTGACCTGGACGTGCTGATCACTGAAGTCAATGAAACCGTCCCTGACCTGTTTGCCCGTCGAAAAACCTGGCTGGACCGGGCCGGGGTCTCCATCAACGAGCTTGACCGCGTTTGATCTCGAGGAGACCTTCATGCAAAACACCCGATATGACAGCTCCCCCAGGCAGGGGGTTATCCAATACGTGCTCAACGGTGAAGTGCAATCGCTTGAGCATGTCGACACCACCCGCAGCCTGCTCAATCACCTGCGCGAAGATCGTTGCCTCACCGGCACCAAGGAAGGTTGTGCCGAGGGAGACTGCGGCGCCTGCACGGTCGTAGTCGGCGAATTGCTGGACGGAGAACTGCGGATGCACACGGTAAACGCATGCATCCAGTTCATGCCGTCGCTGGACGGCAAGGCAGTGTTTACCGTTGAGCACCTGCGCCAGCAAGCAGGGACACTACACCCGGTGCAGCAAGCGCTGGTCGATTGCCATGGATCGCAGTGCGGCTTTTGCACGCCTGGGTTCGTCATGTCCCTGTGGAGTCTCTACCTCGAACATGAGCAATGTGAAGTACGTGCGGGGCGAGAGGAAATACGTTCCGCGTTGACCGGGAACCTGTGCCGTTGCACCGGTTACCGACCGATCCTGGATGCAGGTGAACAAATGTTCGAGCTGGCGCCCGTAAGGTTCGAACGCGGGGCCTTGCAAGTGAAGCTGGAGGCGCTGAAACGCAACGAAATGCTCGTGTACGAACATGAGGGTCGACGCTTTTTCGCTCCGCGCGATTTGCAGGAACTGGTCTGGCTGCGTGCCAACTACCCCGGCGCGCTCCTGTTGGCGGGGTGTACCGATATTGGCTTGTGGACGACCAAGCAGTTTCGCGATATCGGCGACATCATTTTCATCGGCACGGTGCCGCAGCTTAAGCGAATCGAGCACGACCAGGAATTTTTACGCGTTGGTTGCGGTGTCTCTCTGACTGACAGTTTCGCCGCTATCGTTGCGCTCTATCCGCAACTCAAGGAGCTTTGGGAACGCTTCGCCTCCAAGCCTATCCGCAACGCTGGCACCTTGGGTGGCAACGTCGCCAATGGTTCGCCTATCGGCGATTCGATGCCGGCGCTGGTTGCGTTGGGAGCCAGGGTGGTTATGCATGGCCCTGGCGGAAGCCGCACGCTTGCACTCGAGGATTTGTACACCGGCTACATGCGCAAAGACATGCACGCCGACGAACTTGTTGAAGCACTCCTGATTCCGCTGCCCGAAGCGGGCTGGCAGATGCGTACCTACAAATTGTCCAAGCGTTTTGACTCGGACATCTCGGCTGTCTGTGCGGCATTTTCCATTCGCCTCGACGCCGGGCGTGTCGTTGATTGCCGTGTGGCATACGGTGGTATGGCAGCAACGGTCAAAAGAGCCAGCCATTGCGAGAGACAGCTGGTCGGCAAATCCTGGACCGACGATACGCTGGAACAAGCCCAGGCCGCGCTTGACGAGGATTACCAGCCGCTCTCTGACATGCGTGCCAGCGCACACTACAGGCAGCAGTGCGCGAAAAACCTGCTCTATCGATTTTACCTTGAAACGCGCCTGCATCAGCCATTGCCCAATGAACGTATCCGGGTCCTTGATGTGGCCCAGGAGCAACCATGAACAAGCCTGTCAGCCTGGCCAACGAACCATCGAGACAAGGCGCCGCCGGGCGCGCCTTCACCCATGAGTCAGCTCATCTGCATGTCAGTGGCGAAGCGACTTACATCGATGACATCCCCGAACTGCAGGGCACGCTTTACGCGGCACTGGGCTTGAGCCAACAGGCCCACGCGCGAATCCTGTCGATGGACTTGAGTGATGTGCTTGCAGCGCCGGGTGTCGTCGCAGTCCTGACCGCAGCGGATATACCGGGAGCCAACGACTGCGGCCCCATCGTCCACGACGATCCGATATTGGCCGAGGGTGTGGTGCAGTACATCGGCCAGCCGATCTTTACCGTCATCGCCGATACCTATCACGCCGCACGCCGTGCGGCGAGGCTGGGCAAGATAGAGTACGAGGCGTTGCCCGCCATACTCACCCCTGAACAAGCCAAGCAACAGGGAGCCTTCCTGTTCCCGCCGCTGCACCTGCGTCGCGGCGAAGCCGAGCAAGCGATAGGAGGGGCAGGGCATAGACTCAAAGGCAAATTTTCCATCGGCGGGCAAGAGCAGTTTTACCTTGAAGGGCAAATATCCTATGCGATGCCCAAAGAAGACAACGGGATGCATGTGCTGTGCTCCACTCAGCACCCGACAGAGATGCAAAACCTGATTTCCCACTGCCTGAATCTGCCAAACCACCAGGTTAAAGTGGAGATTCGTCGCATGGGCGGGGCATTCGGCGGCAAGGAGTCGCAATCCGGTCTTTTTGCCTGCGTGGCAGCCTTGGCCGCCGCTCGGCTGAAGCGCCCGGTCAAGGTACGCCTGGACCGTGACGACGACATGTTGATCACCGGCAAGCGTCACTGTTTCAACTACGACTACGAGGCAGGTTTCGAGCCCGACGGCTTGATTCGAGGCGTGACCGTAGAGATGTGCTCGCGGGGAGGTTTTTCGACTGACTTGTCCGGGCCGGTGGCGACTCGCGCCTTGTGCCACTTCGACAATGCCTACTTCCTCAGTGACGTGGACATTCGATCCATGGCAGGCAAGACCAATACCCAGTCCAATACGGCCTTTCGCGGGTTTGGCGGTCCGCAGGGTGCGATCGCCATCGAGTACATCATCGATGACATCGCTCGCGAACTGGGTCTGGACCCGCTGGACGTTCGCAAGCGTAACTTCTATGGCAAGCTCGAGCGCAACGTTACCCCCTACGGCATGACGGTGGAAGACAACGTCATCCACGAGTTGGTGGCTGAGCTGGAGCAGACAAGCGACTACCGGACTCGACGCCAGGCTGTCCTGGCCTTCAATCAAGACAATGAAGTGATCAAGAAAGGCCTTGCACTGACGCCGCTCAAATTCGGCATCTCTTTCAACGTCGTCCACTTCAATCAGGCCGGGGCCCTGGTTCACATCTACACGGACGGTTCGGTGCTTGTGAACCATGGCGGTACGGAGATGGGGCAGGGCCTCAATACCAAGATCGCCCAGATAGTCGCCAATGAGCTGGGTATCGATCTGAGTTGGGTGCGCTCCACCGCAACGGACACCAGCAAGGTACCCAACACCTCAGCCACTGCCGCCTCAAGCGGGACTGACCTGAATGGCAAGGCCGCCCAGGATGCGGCGCGCCAAATCAAAGTCCGCTTGTCACGGATGTTGGTGGATCGATACGGCGGCACGCTCGATGACGTGGGCTATGCCAACAATCAGGCGAGCTTGCATGAGCATCGGCTCAGTTGGCCTGACCTGGTGAGGACGGCGTATGAGAGTCGCGTGCAGCTCTGGTCCGATGGTTTCTACGCCACCCCTAAATTGAACTGGGACCGAGAGACACTGAAAGGCAGACCGTTTTTCTACTTCAGCTATGGCGCTGCCGTATCCGAGGTTCAGATCGACTGCCTGACCGGTGAGTGGAAGTTATTGCGCGTGGACTTGCTGCATGACGCGGGCAAATCCATCAATCCGGCGCTCGATATAGGCCAGGTGGAAGGTGCCTTCATCCAGGCCATGGGCTGGCTCACGATGGAGGAACTGTGGTGGAACAAAGCCGGAAAACTGATGACCCACGCGCCTTCGACCTACAAGATCCCGGCGGTCAATGATTGCCCTGATGACTTTCGCGTCAAACTGTTCGACAACCGCAATGCCGAGGACACCATCTTCCGTTCGAAGGCGGTAGGCGAGCCGCCCATGTTACTGGCTTTCTCGGTGTTCTTTGCGCTTCGCGACGCGATTGCCAGCGTGGCGCAGTACAAATTGAACCCGCCATTGAACGGCCCTGCGACCAGCGAGCGAATCCTGCAGGCGATCACCGCCATTCGAGGCACAGAGCGCTGCAGCCAAGACACGCCTGCCCACTGACGAAAAATGATCGGACCAAGCGCACGTGCCTGTTTTGCGCAGCCTTGGCATCCCACCATTTTGCTTCTGATCCCAAATGCCCAAGGACTTTCAATGACTGACTTGACCAACACGACCCCACCCGGCATTTCTGCCCTTGACGTGGAACTGTTGCGCGAAACCATCCAGCTCTCTTCAGCGGCGAAAGAGCGTGGCCGCCACCCGTTTGCCGCTTTAGTGGCGGACCAAAACGGCAAGTTGATATCGCAGGCTGGCAACAATTCCATGCCTCCCGAAGGCGATCCCACTCAACATGCCGAATTGGCCGCCGCCGCCAAAGCTGCCAGGTTGCTCAGCCCGGAGGCCTTGGCCAAATGCACCCTGTACACCAGTGCCGAGCCGTGCTGTATGTGCGCCGGGGCGATTTACTGGACCGGCATCGGCCGGGTGGTCTATGCGCTATCCGAGCATGTACTGCTGAGCTTGACCGGCGACCACCCAGAAAACCCGACGTTCTCGCTACCGTGCCGTGAAGTGTTCTCCCGTGGGCAACGACAGATCCTGGTGTACGGGCCGATGTTGGAAACCGAAGCGGCCAAGGCTCACGTTGGTTTCTGGAAGTGAACGGCGGCGTTTCTGGTCGAGGTCATGCAGCGATTGCGTCAAGGAGAACTGGGTCGCAGCCTCTGGTCGACGCCTCGTTCCAGTATTGATCAACCGCCTGGTCTTCAAATCCGCCCAGAAGCTCAACGGCCTGCTCATACTGGGACCGCGTGGGCTTCAGGCTCGGGTGTGTCCGGTTCTCTGCAGTGGGTCGAACGGCTGAGCCAGCGGCATCCCGATCGACCTCGCTCCAGCCCTCGCGCAGGATGTGCAAGGCTTGCTCGTAGGCTTCACGCCGTTGCTGGAAGGCGCCGGGGTCCTCATCCGGACGCCTGACCTTGAGCAGGCTGAGCGCGCGCTCAGATCATGGCGAGCCTGGCGAATCAGGCGCTCGTCCTGGCTTGCCAGCGCTTGTTGAAACAGGTTGGCCCAATGGTCGATCTGCTCACGAAGCTCGCCCAGGCTTTCTTGATACAAACGCTCCAGGCGGGCCATCAGCACCGTGTTGATCTGCTGTTCGCGGGGATGCACCTTGAGCTCGGCCAGCGCTTGCAGACGCTCGGCAATTTCTTCACTGCAGAGACAGGTCGTAGTTACCGTGCGATCACTTTTTCCAATGAAGGTTCAATGCTCGCACGTTCGGGCCCTGTAGGAGCGAGCCTGCTCGCGAAGAACGTCCAGGCAACGCGTTCATCCAGGCAGCCCGCGTTATCGTTTACGTCCATCGCGCGAGCAGGCTCATGATGGGTGCCGATGACTTGGCTGGTTATCGTTCGAATCGTTTCAGTGCCTGCTCCAGCCCGTCGCGACATTCAGCGACCATGCGTGTCACCAGTTCGGTACAGGTCGGGATATCGTCGACCAAGCCGATGACCTGACTGGCACAGACAAGACCGGCCGTGATGTCACCCGACTCCAGGCCTGCAAGGCCGCGCTCGCCCGACAACAGGTGTTTCAAGTCGTCATAGGTCGCGCCACCCGGGCGCTGTTCAAGGGCGACAATTTCTTGCGAGACGTTATTGGTAAAGAACCGCGCAGTTCGCTTGAGGGTTCTCTTGATCAAGGTGGTATCGCGCTCCGTCGCTGCCAGCAAGGCCGCCTTGATATCGTCGTGGATGGCGGATTCCTTGGTCAGCATGAAGCGCGTTCCCATGTTCACACCGTCGGCCCCCAAGGCCAGCGCGGCGGCCATGCCGCGGCCGTTGGCGATACCACCGGAGGCGATAAAGGGAATCTTCAGGACCTTGCCCAACGCAGGGATCATGATCAGGGCAGGTACATCGTCCTCACCGCAATGCCCACCGGCTTCGAAACCGTCAATCGAAATGACATCCGCACCGTAACGTTGCGCCGACAGGGCATGGCGTACCGACGTGCACTTGTGAATGACCTTGATTCCGTGCGCCTTCAACCTGGCGATAACAGGCTGGGGATTGTTGCCGGCCGTTTCGACAATACGCACGTCGCCCTGGATGATGGCGTCGATCCAGCCGTCATAGTTCACGTCATTGGCGGTCAGTGACAACGTGAGGTTCACGCCGAAAGGTTTGCAGGTCAGTTCACGGGTGCGCTCGATTTCACGGCGCAAGTCGTCCGCTGTGGGCTGTGTGCGCGCCGTCACCATCCCCAGGGCACCGGCGTTCGATACGGCGGCGGCCAGTTGTGCGCGTCCGACCCACTGCATGCCGCCTTCAACGATCGGATACTGGATGTCCAGCAATTCGGTAATACGGGTTTTCATGATGGTCATTCTTCTCAGAGGGGCATGACGACAGGCAGCTATTGGCGCCCTGGGAAAACAGGATCACGCTTTTCGAAGAACGCGTTCACGCCTTCCTCAAGTGTCGGCAAGTCGAAGAGCTGCTGCTGGCGAACTGTCTCGTATTCCAGTTGCGCTCGCAGATCATTGCGGCTGGCCGCATCGACGAGCTGGCGCGCTTCGATGATGCCGTGAGCCGGCAAGCGAGCCAGCTGCTGTGCCATCTCCATGGCAGTCGCCTGCAGTGCTTCGTCATCGACGCACCCGTGGATCAATCCCCATCGCTCGGCTTTCTCCGCCGACAGGCGCTCGCCGGTCAGGCTCAACGCCAGGGTACGGGCGGGGCCCAATCGACGCTGAAGGAACCAGGAAGCACCGGCATCAGGCACCAGCCCCAGCTTCTTGATGAACGGCAGGTAGAAATAGGCCGAACGCGCTGCCAGGACCATGTCTGCCGCCAGTGCCAGTCCGACCCCACCCCCTGCGGCCCCTCCGTTCAAGGCAATGACCACCGGCACGGGCAGCTCATGAAGCTCGGCGATCATGGGGTTGACGGCGTTGCGCATGGTCTTTGCGGCGCGCGTGCCTCGCGATTCATCGCCCGCATTGAAAGCTCCGCCCGCCAGATCAGCACCGCTGCTGAAGAGTTTGCCATTGGCCGTCAGCAGCAAGGCGCGTACTGAACGGTCATTGCGCACCTTGGCGAGCGCGTCGCGGACCTCACCGATCATGCTGGCGTTGAGCGGGTTGAGCCGATCCGGTTGATTCAGGGTAATGAGTGCGACGCAACCTTGCCGGGCTTGGATGATTGTCTGATAGCTCATGCGGGTGTGCTCATTCGCTGGAGTGAATTGGCCATGGCCTGGCGACTCGTTACCTGTGCCGGTATGGAGCCCAAGCTTTTCGCAACACTAAGTGGAATGAACGGGTTGAAGGACCTACCCGGATCAGGGGGGAGGGCAGCGTCAGTGGAAGTTTTCAATGCCCGTGCGTTGAAAAAAAGTAGGAACAGAACATTTGATGGAGGAGGGTGACCACCCAAAACATCAATCATCAGCTTCATCCAGGAAAGTGGAGGCGAGTGCTGATCGTCAGGCGTTTGAAACACGCCTTTGTGCTTTCGAAGGGATTGGCCCCAAGACCGTGGAGATATTTATGCGGGAGGCGGGTAAGGTGATTTTTTGAAGCTGGCAGTCGCTGTGAAAAACCACAGCACCAAGGCACTGGCACTGATCAAGGCGCCCAGCAGGCTGACCGCCATCCATCCCCATAGCGCGTAAACCTGGGTAGCAGCGGCGGCTCCCAGTGCGCTGCCGACCGAGTAGAAGCACATGTAGGCACCGACCATGCGACTCTGGGCGTCGGGTCGTGCGGCGAAGATGATGCTCTGGTTGGTGACGTGTACAGCCTGCACCGCGAAGTCGAGCAGGACGACGCCGCAGGCCAGCGCAATCAGGGACGTCTCGGCAAACATGATGGGCAACCAGGACAGTATCAGGAGCCCCAGCGCAATGCCGGTCACGCGTTGTCCCAGCCCTTGGTCGGCCCAGCGACCGGCTCTTCTGGCAGCCATGGCACCGGCGACGCCGGCCAGGCCGAACAGGCCGATGGCCGTGTGGGAAAGCGACAGTGGCGGGGCGCTCAACGGCAGGACCATGGCTGTCCACAGCACGGAAAAATCCGCGAAGATCAGCAGCGCCAGCAGACCCCTGGCGCGCAACGTGGGTTCGCTGACGAACAGCTTGAACAGCGAACCGATGAGCGCGAAGTAGGTGTCTTGATGTTTTGGCGAGGGGGTAACAGGCACCACTTTCCACAGCACCGCCGCGAGGGTCAGCATCAGCCCTGAAGACACCAGGTAAACGGCGCGCCAGCCCGCGAAGTCGGCGATCACTCCAGAGGTAAACCGCGCCAGCAGAATGCCCAGGACAATGCCACTGGTAACTGTCCCCACCGCTTGCCCGCGTTGCGAGGGCGTTGCCAGCACGGCGGCGTAGGCCACCAGCACCTGAACGACCACTGCCAGCAAGCCCATCACGATCATGGCAGCCAACAGGGCCAGCCATTGCTGTGCCGTACCGACCGCCGCCAGCGCGACCGCAGACAGCAGCACTTGCATCAGCATCAACCGCTTGCGGTTGACCAGGTCCCCCAGCGGGACGATGAACAGCAACCCCAGCGCGTAGCCAACCTGAGTCGCAGTCACTACGACCCCGATCATTGATGAAGCCACACCCAGGCTCCGGGCCATGGAATCGAGTAACGGTTGGGCGAAGTAAACGTTGGCGACGGCCAGGGCGCAGGTGATGGAAAACAGCAGCGTGAGCGACGGCGACAGTCCTGGAGACCGGTCGATCCTGGCCAGGCATTGGGTGGCTGAATCAGTATTTGCTGTCATGCGTGGCTCCGCGGGGGTAAGCTGGTTGCAATTAAAAACCGGATTCAATTGTTGCCGTATCAGGTTTCATATTGCAACCACATTTCGCAAGGTCAAGCAAATGCTCGAAGACGCCTCACCACCAGGCAACGAATGCCCGGTAGCCAGAACACTGGAAGCCATTGGCGATCGCTGGTCCCTCATGATCATCCGCGACGCTTTTGACGACATTCGCCGGTTCAGCGAATTTCAAAAGAGCCTGGGTGTGGCGAAAAATATTCTGGCATCGCGACTGAAGACGCTGGTTGAGGTCGGGATCTTCGACATTCGACCGGCGTCAGATGGCAGCGCCTACAAGGAGTACGTGCTGACGGAAAAAGGGCGGGAGATCTTTCCTGTGGTGGTCAGCATGCGCCAGTGGGGCGAACGTTTCCTGTTCCAGCCCCAGGAGGCTCGCTCCGTGCTGTTGGACAACGCGTCCGGCCAGCCGTTGATGCCGATTGAGGTTCGCTCATCAAGCGGGCAGAAGCTGGGACCTGCTGATTGCCACAGGGTGAGACTTCTTGACGGCGAACCGTGAATCAACGACATACCGGCACGTTTGGCGTTCGCCGATTAATTTTTACGCTTTTTTTACGGTAGGCAGTTTTGTCCGCGACGATACTGGCGGCGATTTTTGAACCGTCCATGCATCTGCATTTTTAATGACGCCGGCAATGTATTGCCCAAGGATGACGTGAACTTCCTCCCCCGCCATCCGAGAGACGCGGCCCTTGAGTAAAACAGTCACCCTCGCGCACACAGATTCCCCATCCCGAACCTCAGGGTCGGGCTTGCTCGTCGCCGCTGTCGGGGTGGTATACGGGGACATCGGCACCAGCCCCCTCTACACGCTCAAAGAAGTCTTTTCCGGCCACTACGGCGTCCAGGTCAATCACGACGGAGTGCTGGGCATTTTGTCGTTGATCTTCTGGTCGCTGATCTGGGTGGTCTCGATCAAATACGTGTTGTTCATCCTGCGTGCCAACAATCAGGGCGAAGGCGGCATCATGGCGTTGACCGCGCTGGCCCGCCGCGCGGCAGCACCTTATCCGCACATGAGCAAGGTGCTGGTGCTGCTCGGCCTGTTTGGGGCGGCACTCTTTTATGGGGACAGCATGATTACCCCGGCCATTTCGGTACTCTCTGCGGTTGAAGGACTGCAGCTGGCGTTTGACGGCATCGAGCACTGGGTCGTGCCCTTGTCAGTGATCGTGCTGGTGGCGCTGTTCTTGATACAAAAGCATGGCACGGCCCGAATCGGCATCCTGTTTGGACCGGTCATGGTGCTGTGGTTCGTGGTGTTGGGCGCGCTTGGCGTGTTTGGGATTTTGCAGCGCCCGCAAGTGTTGCAGGCGCTCAACCCTGCCTGGGCCGTGCAGTTCTTCGTGGTTCATCCGGGCATCGGTGTCGCGATTCTTGGTGCTGTCGTGTTGGCATTGACCGGTGCTGAAGCACTGTACGCCGACATGGGCCACTTTGGCCGCAAACCGATTTCCCGTGCGTGGTTCATGCTCGTGCTGCCCGGTCTGGTACTCAATTACTTTGGACAGGGCGCCCTGATCCTGGGTAACCCGGAGGCGGTGCGCAACCCGTTCTATTTGCTGGCGCCGGATTGGGCACTGCTGCCAATGGTCGCGCTCTCCACGCTGGCCACCATCATCGCGTCTCAAGCAGTGATTTCCGGTGCGTTCTCCCTGACTCGCCAGGCCATACAATTGGGTTATATCCCGCGCATGTTCATCCAGCACACCTCCAGCCAGGAGCAGGGGCAGATCTACATCGGCACGGTCAACTGGGCATTGATGGTCGGTGTGGTTCTGCTGGTCATCGGCTTCGAGTCGTCCAGTGCGTTGGCCGCCGCCTACGGCGTCGCGGTGACGGGGACCATGCTGATCACGACGATCTTGTCCTCGGCGGTGGTCCTGCTCCTTTGGAAAACGCCGCGCTGGTTGGCCATTCCAATGTTGCTGGGGTTTCTGCTGGTCGACAGCCTGTACTTCGCGGCCAATGCGCCGAAGATCTTCCAGGGCGGCGCGTTCCCGGTGATTGCCGGCATTGCCTTGTTCATTTTGATGACGACCTGGAAGCGCGGCCGGAAGATTATTGTCGAGCGGCTGGATGAAACCGCACTGCCGCTACCACTGTTCATCGACAGCATCCGTGCGCAGCCTCCCCATCGCGTGCAAGGCACGGCGGTGTTCCTGACGGCCAGGGCCGATGCTGTTCCGCATGCACTGCTGCACAACCTGCTGCATAACCAGGTGTTGCATGAGCAAGTGGTATTGCTCACCGTAGTGTCTGAAGACAGCCCTCGCGTTAGTGCGCAGCAGCGGTTCGAGGTTGAAGCCTATGGTGAAGGCTTCTTCCGGGTCAGCCTGCACTTTGGTTTTATCGAGGAGCCTGATGTCCCCTTGGCGTTGAGTATGTGCCACTTGACCGAGCTGGATTTCAGCCCGATGCGCACGACCTATTTCCTCAGCCGGGAAACAGTGATCCCGACCAATCGCATCGGTATGGCCCGTTGGCGTGAAAGCCTGTTCGCGTTTTTGCTCAAGAACGCCAACAGCAATCTGAAGTACTTCAAGTTGCCGTTGAACCGGGTGATCGAGCTGGGCACACAGGTTGAGATGTAATGATCCCAAGCGTTCAATGCGGTCCCGTCATGCTGGATGAGCCCCGGGTCAGATGCTTGAGCGCAACGACCATCAGCCCCCCGGAAACCAGCATTCCCGTGAGAAAAAGCGGATAGGCCACCCACCAGGGGATGGCGGACGTCATCATGCTGAACTCGGACATGCCGCCAATGCTGGCGATCAGGTTGAGCGGCAGGAAAACCACGTTGATCAACGTCAGTTTGCGCAGCAGGTTGTTCATGGTGTTGTTCATCAAGTTGCCGCGTGCATCGATCAGGCCGGCAAACACCCTGGAGTAGATCTCCGCCTGTTTGTTGCACTGGATGTTCTCGATGAGCAGATCGTCGATCAGCGCGATCGCCTCGGCGCTGAAGTGCTCTTTTTCCGCATGGTTGGAGCAGGTCAGCAGCCACCAGCTGGACCTGGCTCACACGCTGAAGGCCGGCGGCCAGGCCCTGGTGTTGATCAGCAGCTACCGCCTGACGCGCTCCAGGGCCCCGCACTGGGTCATCGTCACTGACTACGATGAAGACTTCGTCTACCTGCATGACCCGGACATCGATCGCAGTCAGCACCGTCAGGCACTCGACTGCCAGCATCTTCCCGTCAGCCACAAGGCGTTCGACAAGATGTGCGCTTTCGGCGGCAACAAGCTGCGCGCCTCAGTGACGCTTTATGCACGCGAGGAAGCGCAAACCCGGCACCCATCGCAAGATGGCTAAACCAGCTGACGGATCCCCAGGGACAAAATCAACCCACCGCACAGTCGATCGATGGCTTTTTTCCTCCCTCGATACGCGCCAGCAATCCTGGGTTGCGAAAGGGCGATTGCGACCATGCCATACCAGGCCATCGACACCACCACGACAACCGCCAGCATCGACGCAAAGGTGCCTGGCGAGACGTGGGTGGGGGCGGCGGCTGAAAAAACCGCGGCATAAAAGGCCATGGACTTGGGGTTGCCAATGTTGGTCACCACCCCCTGGATAAAGGACTGCCTGCAACTACCGGCGATGGCATCCTCTGGCCGGCCGGGTGCATGCTTCCCCGCGTTGATCAGCAGACGCAATCCGAACCACATCAGGTAGGCGGCCCCCAGGACTTTCACCACAAGCGCAGCCCAGGGCAGCGCAGCAAAGACGATGCCGAGACCTGCGATGGCACAGGTGGACCAGAACAGGTTGACCAGAACGATACCCGCCACCAGGGCCAGGGCTTGCGACCGTGTAGCCGCCACCGCCTTATGGACCACGGCGACGAAATTGGGCCCGGGGATAACGACACCGGCCAGGTAGACCAGAAAAACCGTCAAAACGGCAGAGCTATCGATCATGTGCTTCCTCGCGGGTGACTGTCATGCAGAGGTGATAGGGCCAGGCAATGTTGCCATTATCGTCCAGGCTGCCATTGCGGGTATCTGGGCAGATCTTCCCCAGCCAGCCACGCCACATCCTGCTCCGTCCAGATGTGGTACTCGGGCCTGGCGCCAGGCTCCTCGTCCAGGGTGGCCACGCGCACGATCATCGCGGCTGAACCGCTACGCTCAGCGGCAAGGTGCGATCCGCAGTGGCAACAGAAATGTCGCAGCTTCCCGGGCGATGACTCGAAAGCCCGCAACGCGTCCAGGCCTTGAGTCCATCGAAAATGCTCTCTCAACACGCCAGCCGTGGAGACATAAGCCGCGGCATGGGTCTTGCGGCAGGTACTGCAATGACAATGGCTGATAGGCATATCGATACTGTCGATCTCATAACCCACAGCCCCACAAGCGCAGCTTCCTTTCATTTCAATCCTCCTGTTTTGTCACCGTGCGCAGATCAGGGTCAGCCTGGTTTGTGCAGTTTGCTACGCAGCAAGTTCGACGTAGCTCGACTCGCCACCTTATCGATGAATCATCCCTGCTTGGTTGAAAAAATTGCCGGCATCTGCAGGTGCTTGTAAATGGCCAGGAACCGCAAGCCGAAGGTGAAGGTCAAGGCAATCCAGCCGGCGACCCAGATGGTCGGGAAAACGTCTCGCAACAGGACGTAGAGGGTGCAGCCCAACAGAATGGGCGTGGCGTAAATCTCCCGCGACATCAGCAGTGAAACCCGTCCAGCCAGGACATCCCGGACGATACCGCCGCCGATGCTGGTCAGCACGCCCATCATCACGGCCAGGGGGGCAGCAAGCTGCAAGGCCATGACTTTCTCGGTGGCCGACAAACCGAACAGCGCAGCCGCCAGACCGTCGAGATAAAGCAGGATGCGGTAACGTCGTTGCAGTCGTTGCGTGCAAAAAAACGCCAACAGCGCAGCGAACAGGGCAACCCAGATGTAATTGAAGTCGGCGATCCAGAAGATCGGCAGATCCAGCAGCAGATCCCTTATCGTGCCGCCCCCAATGGCGGTGATGATGCCGAGTACGATGGCACCAAACAAATCCACGTCGGCTTTCTTGATCGCCAACACGCCGGTGATGGAAAACACGGCAATGCCTAACATTTGCTGGAAATAAGACATTTTTTATTCCTTATTCACGTTCCCTGCATCAGCTTCGTTCGAGCAGCCTCCTGAGTGTAAATCAGTGCGAGAGCGGATCTGCGATTGTCACAACGATAACCGACCTTTTCACAACCTGCCTGTCAGAGGGTATTCGACAGCCAGGCGTATCTGGTCCGTGTCCAGTTCTGCCTGGGCGGTATTGCCCCGATGCACGTTGTGTCGCAGCGACAAGGTGGTGCCTTTCGCCGCGCCACCTTGCACCACATAGCGCATCTCCAGGTCACGTTCCCAATGTTTGCCGCCTTGGCCATAACCCAGCCAGGCGTAGCCGCCCTGCGGGTCGACGTGGCTGCCATCGATCTGGCTGCCACGGACATAGGCGGCGCCCATGGACAGGCCCGGCAATCCCCAAGGGGTGATGTCCAGATCGTAGCGAGCCTGCCAGGATTGTTCATGGGGGGCGTTGAAGTCCGACAGCTGCACGGCGTTGCTGATGAAAATCGCGCCACGGGTGACGTAATCAAACGGCGTGTTTCCATCCACTTTCTGATAACCGAGGCTGAAGCCGTGGGGGCCCTGGGTGTAAGTGGACATCAGGCTCCAGGTGGTATTGTCGATCCTGCCGGATAACGACTTGCCCTTATCAAGGGTGCGGTACAGGTTCAGGTTGAGTGCCAACGAGCGCTTTTCACCCAGCGTCTGGAGGAAGGTGCTGCCCAGATAGTGCTGGTTCCAGGTGTCCTCGTAGCGCGATGAATAGAGGCTCAGGTTCAGGTTCTTCGCCGGTGTGAAGACCATGCCCGCGAGATCGAAGGTTTTGCCTTTCACGGCGTTGGAGTAGTTGACCACCAGGCCCTGGTCATGACTGCTGGCATTTCGATCGGTGCTGTCGGTGAAGTGTCCCGCTACCAGCTTCAGTGCCGCGAACTCGTTGCTGGAGAGGAACAGGCCGGTGGCGGTTTCCGGCAGCAGGCGGCTATCGGAGGAACTGAACACGGGCGTTTTCACGCGCTGCTCGCCATAGCTCAGCACTGTCGATGACAGGCGCAGTTTGAGCGCGGCACCGCCGCGGCTGAACTCGTCCTTGGGATGCCCCTGGTTGTCGAGCCCAAGCAATCGCGCTTTCCCGGCGCGGCCGCCGCCGCTGTCGAGTTGTGTGCCGAGATAGGCATGGGTATCCACTCCCACCCCGATCAGGCCCTGGGTGAAGCCTGATTGCAGCGTCCCCATCAGCCCGTAGGCCCATTCTTCAGCGTAGCCATTTCGCTCGTCACGCGGCTTGTAGGCATTGCGCGCAGCGCTGTTGCGAGCGCCATGACGGTACTCGCGATGGTCGTAGACCGTGCGGTTGAGCAGGCTCCAGGCGCTGTCCTGGACAAAGCCATTGGATTGCGATTGAGCCGAATCAGCCAGGGTGAACGGACTGGCCAAGGCGAGGAGAAAGGCGGATCGGGGAGGCATTTTCTGGGAGTCCACAAACGAATCAGGATGAACGCAAACGCAGGATCTGCGCGCCGTCAAAGGGGTCGATGAGGTAGTGCGCATGGACGCCGAAGGTGTCCAGCAGGCGCTTGGGAGTCAGCACCTCAAGCGGTTTGCCGAGGGCCACCAGGCGGCCCTTTTCCAGCACGGCCAAACGATCGCAGGTGAGCGCCTGATTGAGGTCGTGCAGTGCAATCACGCTGGTCACCGGCAATGCGTGAACCACCTGCAGGATCGCCAGTTGGTGCTGGATATCCAGGTGATTGGTCGGCTCGTCCAGCAACAGGATGCTCGGGCGCTGGGCCAGGGCGCGAGCGATATGCACGCGCTGACGCTCGCCGCCGGAGAGGCTGCGCCAGGTGCGCTTGCGCAGATGAGTCGCATCCACGTCGCGCAAGGCTTGATGGACGATGCCATCGTCCGCCGCCGACCACGGGCTCAGGGCCGACAGCCACGGCGTTCGGCCCAGGGCGACGGCATCGAACACACTGATCGCATCCAGGGTGTCGGCTTGCTGCTCAACCACCGCCAGGGTTTGCGCGATGGTTCGCCGTGACAGTGACTTGAGGCAGTGACCGTTGAGATGGATGGCTCCCCGACTGGGGCTGCGCACGCCGGCCAGCAGTTTGAGCAGCGTGGACTTTCCCGAACCGTTGGGTCCCACAAGGCCCAGGGTCTCGCCAGCATGAATGTCGAGGTGAATGTCGTGCAGCAACTCGGCATCGCGGATCGAGAATCCGAGACCGGAACAACTCAGCACGGGGTCGTGGAGAACAGGCGCAGGCGCATTCATCGGGCGTTCCTGCGAGCGACCAGGATTAGCGCGAACACCGGCGCGCCGACCAACGCAGTGATCACTCCCACCGGAATCACCTGGCCCTTGATCAGCGTGCGCGAGAGCACATCGGCGGCAATCAGGAACACCGCGCCACCCAGCGCGCTGGCCGGCAGCAGGCGCGTATGCCGAGTGCCCAGCAACAGCCTGGCGGCATGGGGGATGACCAGGCCAACGAAACCGATGGAGCCGACGATCGACACCATGACCGCCGTGACCAGGGCGGCACAACCGATCAACAGAAATTGCACGGGACGTACCGCGATGCCAAGTGAGGCCGCGGAGTCCGCGCCAAAGGTGAAGGCATCCAGCGCACGCCGGTGCCACAGGCAAACCACGAGACCCGCGAGGGCAACCGGTACCGCCAGCCACACCGATGGCCAGCGCACGCCACTGAGATTGCCCAGCAACCAGAACATGATGCCGCGAGCCTGCTCCGAACTGGCCGACTTGGTGATCAGAAACGCCGTCAGCGCATTGAACAGTTGCGACCCGGCAATCCCCGCCAGGATGATCTGCGAGGTACTGCCAGGCGAACCGCTGGCACGGCCGAGCAACACAACGACGGCGAAGGCAGTAACGGCCCCGGCAAACGCCCCGGCCGACATCGAAATCGCGCCGGCACCAAAGCCGAGCAACGCCACCAGCACCGCGCCCGTCGAGGCCCCTGCGGAAATGCCCAGCAGGTAGGGATCGGCCAACGGGTTGCGCAACAGCGATTGCAGGATCACCCCGCAGGTCGCCAGTCCCGCGCCACACGCCGCCGCCACCAGCGCGCGGGTCAGGCGGTAGTTCCAGACGATGCCCTGGTCGATGGGATCGAGGGCGTAGCCTGCCGACCACAGTTTGTTGGCCAGCACCTGGAACACCACCGCCGGTTCAATGTGCGTTTCACCGATGGCCACACCGGCGATCACGGCCAGAAGCAATATCACCAGTGCGAGCAGTGTGCGAATCAGCGTCCTGGTCATTGCGGCAGGTCGTAGCCGTGGAGGGCGGTGGCCAGCGCTTCGAGACCATCGAACGTTCTCAGGCTGGCCTGCATGGCCATGGCGTCGAGGATGATGATGCGGTTGTTCTTCACCGCGTCCATGTTGCGGGTCACGGGGTCGCTGTGCAGGAATTGCAGTTTCTTTTGATAGTCGTCAGCGGGGAAGCGCCGGCGATCCATACGCGCGATCACCAGGAAAGTCGGGTTGGCCTTGGCGATGGTTTCCCAGCCGACGGTTGGCCACTCTTCGTCGGACTGCACCACGTTGCGCACGCCCAGGGTGTTGAGCATGAAGTCGGGAATGCCCTTGTGCCCGGCGACATAGGGGTCGATGTCCAGGCTGGCACTGGAAAACCAGACCAGCGCGCTGGTGTGCTTCAGGTCTTTGCCTTGCACCAGGGCCATGGACTTGGCCAGGCTGGCCTGCAGCTGCGCGTTCAGCTGTTGGGCACGCGCCTGGACATCGAAGATCTCGCCCAGCTGGGTGACGCTTTTGTAAATGCTTTCAATCCGAAACGGCTGCAGACGGGTGCCGTCGGCGCCGACCAGGTTGTCCTTGGACTCGCAGTCCGAGGGCATCAGATAGGAGGGAATCTGCAGTTCATGAAACTGTTCGCGGGTACCGACGGCGCCTTGCGGACCGACCATCCACTCAAGCTCGACAGCGACCAGCTCCGGACGCTTGCCGATCACCGACTCGAAACTCGGCTCGTTGTCGGCCAGGCGCTCGATCCTGTCGTTCTGCGGCTTGTACTGAGCGAGCACATCGTTGAACCACAGTGAAGTGCCGACCAGCTTGTCACCCAGACCCAGGGCAAAAAGCATTTCCGTGCCGGCCTGGCCGATGGTCACCGCCCGTGCCGGGGCGTGGGCGAACGTCAGCGTGCTGCCGCAGTTCTCGACCGTCAGCGGGTAATGGGTCGGTGCGGCGCAGGCGACGGACGTAAGGCCCAGGCCAGTGACGAGGGCGACAAAGCGGGGCAGCAGCATGATGCAATCTCCATTTGAACCGTCTACGGCGCAAGGGTCTGGAAACACATCATCGAGCGCTGCCGAAAGGGCAGTGCAGTGCCCGTCACCTGGGTGACGCGCGCACAAGGATGTCCTCCCCGGACACCCCGCCGGTTAGTGATTGTTGCTTGGCCGGCAGGTCTCCTGACTGGTGCGTCATCGCCTGCTCCAGCCTTCCCGGGATTCGATCCCAGTGGCAGTTCAGGAGCAGGCTCAGCACCTACAGTTGCGGGGGCAGTTCCGTTTGATGCGTTGGCAGCATCACGGATTCCCTATTAATCCCATGTGGAAACCGGCGGCGGCATGGTAGTCGATCATGCCGCCTGAGGCGAACCCAACTCCTGATCAGAAGTATTTGAGCCAGCCGATATCACGCCGACGCGCCTTCAATGCAGCGAACCAGCGCACCGGCAGATACAGCGCCGCAGCCAGCAGCACGGCGGTCAGCCACACGGCCCAGATGCCGTCGAACCCGAAGTAATCGCCCTGGTTCAGACCCAACAACGCCACGCTGATCAGGTACAGCCCTTTCAGCACATAAAGATGGAGCAGGTAGAAGAACATCGGAGCCGCGCCAAAGACCGCCAGGGTGCTGATCCACTTCTGTTGCCGGGCCCGCTCGAAGCCCAGCAACAGCAAGAGCCCCATTCCCAGCGTCAGCCCCAGGAACAGCAGGGAAGGCGGGTATTTGGTGATGTTGAAGAAACTCATGAGGGTGAGCGTGGGGCTGGCATGGACCTGCCAATGTGCCTCGCCATAACCGTTGACCAGGCGCAGGACGACGAAACCGAGCAAGGCGCCGACCCCGGCCAGCAACAGATAACGCTGGCGCAAGGTGGCCGAGGCTGGGCGGGCGAACCAGGGGCCGATGCAGTAACCCAGGGCGATGACGCCGATCCACGGCAGCACCGGGTAGGAACTGCGCAGGCGCAGGCTGTCCGAGAATTCGATCCAGCCGCGATCATGCAGAATGGCCCAGGGCAGGTGCAGCGCCGAACCGACCGGGAAGTGCAGGGGGTCGAGCAGGTTGTGCCCGGCAACGATCACCAGGCCCAGGGCACAGAGGACGGGGCGAGGCAGCCAGGCCAGTGCCGCGAGGGCCATCATGCTGATGCCGATCGCCCAGATCACCTGCAGGTAAATCACGGTGGGCGGGAACTGGAAGGTCCAGGCGAAATTCACCAGGGTGAACTCCAGCACCACCAGGAACAGGCCACGCTTGAACAGGAACGTCGACACCGCGTGGGCGCCCTGGTGCTTTTCACCGTACAGAAACGCTGACAGACCCGTGAGCAGAACGAACACCGGCGCGCACAAGTGGGCGAGCGTGCGGCTGAAAAACAACGTGGGTTCCGTGCTGTCGATGAGCATCGGGTCGGAGACCTGGCGGTGCAGGAAGAACGTCTCGCGCACGTGATCCAGCAGCATGAAGATGATCACCAATCCCCGGAGGGCATCGATGGACATCAGGCGTTGGCTAACGTTGGTGATGGGTGGGTTTTGAACAAGGCTTGTCATTGAAGGTCGCAGGCAGGAAGTATTGATATAACATAACATTTAATTCGAGCAAAAAAAAGCACGACACCACCGCCAGTCCGGTGAGGCATCCTGCTGGATCTTCTCCGAATTGCCCGCCGGGTTGGTGGCGTAGGTGCAGATCGAGTCCTGCCAGTTGACCCCGCCGCCAATGGTCAGCTTGTTGAAAGCACCTGGCAGACGGTAGGTGGTGAAGGTGCGCAGCAAGTGGTCGGGTACAGCGTATGTACGAGTGGGTGTCTTCAGTGACGCCGCTGCGTTCGCCCGTCGCAGTCTCCGTGATTGCGATAGGAGCCAAGGTGACAGGGCTTCCCGTCTCTGCGCGAGGATCGATAGGGCAAGCAGGGGAGGATGGAGGCTTGAGGTTGAGCGACCCGCAAGGCCGCTCAATTCAGGAGGGGTTAAAAAAGAATAAAAGCCGACGCCGTTGTTTGATTCAAGTCCATGTTACCGACCTGCAGTACTTCATATTCAGCACGGACTCCGATGTTGCGAAATACATCAACTTCAACACCGGCACCGTAGGTCAGGTCCACTCCCCTATCGTCATCGGCGGCATTGCCGTCAGCATCCCATGCATGGGCACCGACAATGCCGAATACTCGAACCCGATCTCCCAACGGAAAGCCGAGATGGGCACTGGCCTGGACAGACTTGCCGTCGAAATCCAGATGCTTGTCTTCGAACTGGCCGAGATCGACGAAGGCGCCTTCGAAGGCCAGATAGCCGTTGAGTCGATAGCCTGCAAACACCTTGTAACTGGTGTCTTCATCGTTCAAATGGACTTTGTCGGTTTCAATACTGCTGACACCGGCACCAAGATATAAACCTTTATCATCAGCGAGCGCCTGAAAAGACAACAACGAAAGCAGTGAAACGAAGCCAAGGTTTCGAAATAGCATGTGAGGCAGGGTCCTTCTACAGTTGTCGATGGGTGTTGACTGAAAATTTGATTGATCGTGAAGACTGATTGAAGTCATTGATTGATATTTCTCAGTCACCGCAAAGTGTTAATAGGTGTTAACCAGCCAGGCCAGGGCGACGCCCGATAAATAGGCGGCCAGGCAAAAGATGACTTTCTGTTTGAGTGGTAGCGAATTCAATCGATAGCGCATGCTTATCCCCTTGGGTAGATGCAAGCATGCTGACCATTCAGGCGGTTGGATGAAAATTAATGATTGTTATTTTGCGATTGCTGCCAGTGTTGCGGAGTTGCGCCTGGCGGTTTCCGAAGGTGTTTCTCCATAAGCATCCTGATACGCCTTGGAAAACCGACCCAGATGATGAAAATTCCAATACATGGCGGTTTCGGTAACCGTTGGCCAGGTGTTGGCGATCAAGTCCCGGCGGACACGGGCGAGTCTCAGCTTTTTAATGTAAGCGATTGGCGAAATCCCGAATGTTTCGACGAAACCATGGTGCAGGCTGCGAGTGGTCGTTTGCAGGTGCTTGACCAGCGCCTTCATGTTGAGCGACTTTTTTGTATTTTCATGAATGTATTGCATGGCTTCTAATGCGATCTTTCTTCTTCGCGGGGGAGTCGTCGCGGATCGGCCAACAGGTATCAGGGCCCGCAGCAGAGAAATCAGCAAGGCACTTTCAGCTGCTGAAATCTCAGCGCAGCTGAGCGGTTGCAAATGAGGCGGGTGGGCGTCAATGGAGTAGGCGTTGATCGCCTCAATGGCAGATTGCACCAACTTGAAATGTGCAACCTGGAAGCGCTGCGCCTTTCGATCCCGCAGCATATCGACGCAGGAATGATTTCCAAGGCAATGTACGTAATGTTCCAGAGTCGTGGTCAGGGTGAATAGCGTTTCATTCGGCTCGCAGGTGTAGTGCATGGGCTCGCCGCTATACATCACGATGATTTCGTTAGGCCACAAATGATGATTATTGACCGTGGGTCGACCCACCGAAGCCTGTGAAATGGCCAAGGTTACAAAGCCCCGGGGGACAGAACCCATCAGGGTGACGGTTGAATCAAACTCCAGTCGACTGCATTCAAGCCTGGTGCCCTCAAAGAGCTTATGCTGCCTGATATGTGCTTCGTGCTCCAAGGGAGCGAGGCTCAGTTGCCAACGGCCAACTGTTCTATCGGGTTTGTCCGCAGCGGTGGACGTTACATGAAAGACTTCATCAGGGATCATGATGCTCATGGAATGGAACGCTCTTCAGCTAAAGGGACAGTGCCAGGATTTTTCTCGGGCATCGACAGCGCCGCAGTAAAGACGTACGCGTCGCTCTCGGATACTTCCACCAGGCCTTGCAGTTTTTCGGGTGCCAGTTTCGAACCGAAGATGGCGGTTTTTTGGCTCGCCGGGCTGATGGCTGCCGCATCAAAAGCAAAAAAATCCTCAGCACGATAGGCTGTGACAATCCTGTAATCGGACTTTTCATCGTTCAGCTTGTTCTTGTTGCTTTCAATGCGCGTCAGGTCGGCGCCATAGAGTTCCTTGTCATCAGCCAGGGCCTTGAGAGACAGCAATACACCAAAGGATACGGTAGCGAGGTTTTTTAGCAGCATTGACGTGCATTCCTTGTTGATGATGTTAGGCAGTGCCTGCGGATAGTCCTGCTCCCACGATGCTGGTTGAAGTCAAAAACTCATATTTTGCTTAAACTGGAGTCAGCGACAGGTCGTGACTCTGATTGTTGATTTTGTGGCGGGGCAGGCAAGTCGCTACCAAAAGCATCTTCATTATCATCATGGGCTTCCTTTTCAGAATAGATTTTCAAGTGCTTGAGCTTGATTGTTTCGTTTGGGCTCAATTCCAATTCGTAGAGTTCGATTTGCGTACGGCCGATCGAATACTCATTGTGCGCTGCTGAAGGAAACGATATTGCAGCCAGCGCTAGAATTGCCAGGATCCTGGTTATCATTGATTTGACGGCTCGGGGGAAATGTTCAACTGGCGTGTGGAGTCGGCATTTGCGCTGATGTCAGCAGGAACGACTCCCAGCGCTACAAAGGCGGGATGTTGCGGGGGGAGGGGGTTTGATTCAAATTAGTAATTATTATTTTTGTTCTGATTTGATGGCTTGCAGATGGCTCAGTGATTCATGCAGCGCAAGCGGCCAATGTCATGCACATAAAAACACACGGCGTTCTTATCGGCGGTAGGGAGCAACTCGTAGTTGAGGACAGCGCCTTCCTGCAGGACGAATTGACGCCTGAAAAACAGATCAGGCGTCTTTTCAATGGCGAATAATTCGTTATCCTGGCTAAGTTTGACGTTGCTGATCTTTATTTGCACATGATGTTTGCTTTCCCGGACAATCTGCGCCGAGATGGTCGCATTACGAATCTTGCCGTTCAGGCTTTCAATAGTGGTCTGTGTCAATCGGCCATGGCCGATGGTCAAATACTCTTCAGTATTGAGTTGATTGGAGTCCTCCAACCATTGTCGGGTCATGGTTTGATAACTGATATTTTCCATGTAATAAGATGGCGAATAGGTCAAGGAAAAGACACAGGTGGCGTTAATGATTGCGAGGACTATCCAGTGAACAGTTGAAGCGGTCATTGACTTCATAGGGTGGCTTCCAAACATTGCCGGATCATCGGGGCAAGGTCTTTTTGCTCGCTATTCAATTGCAGGTTTGCAGTGCTTAGATCCGGACGAACGCACGAAACAGAGTAATTTGATTTAAACAGGTTCAACCACACCTCGCCTTTCAAATTTGCCGCAAGCTGTTCTACCTGGGTCGCCGAAAGATCCCTCAGCGATTGAGCCTCGGCGACGCTCTGGGCAACGGCATGGATGACCAGTTCGTTGTGTTTCACGCTCAAGACTTCAACTCTCGTTGAGTCGAAGCCAGAGTGGAAACCTGTGTAGGCGCATACCGCCAAGGTCAGGACATAGCCTATTAACTGGGCTTTTGTCAGGAAAGTAGATTTCCTGGTCTTTTGCGCAGGCACCGGTAGATCATCATTGCCGTAGGGCGCTGGCTCTTCAATCGCAGGCACAGGCGCAACGTCTTGCGAAGGCGTCGGGAGACTTGTGGGGACATCGACTACATAGAGACGGTTGAAGCAATAGCCTCTTCGCGGAACCGTCATCAGGATCTCGTGATCACGACTGTCGTTGAGAATGTTTCTAAGAGAGAAAACCGCCTGGTTCAAACTGCCAGAGGCGACGACTCGGTCATTCCAGGTGTAGTCGATGATCTCCTCACGACTTTTGGTCTGGCCGGGTTCCATGAGCAGCAGCTCCAATAGACGCGATTCTGCTCTGCCTATCGTAGTGCTTTGTACTTCTCCATGGGGTGTGGTGAGGGTAAGCAAGGCGGTGTCTGGATCGAAAAGGGCCATGGCACCATTTTTCAATGTGAAGGCGTAGCGCATGGGAGTCCTCCGTTCAGGTGGTTCTGGCTGAGTATAGAGACGGTTTGAGAGGCCGATTTGACGCTGTACATTCTTGTCGAAGGGAACGGCTATGAGCGGGGCCGGTGATGATGCGCGGATCGAGTGACCGGCGCTATCCGAAAACTGCAAGGTGGGCGAGCCTTACTTCGCCCTTTGCGATCCAAAGATCGGACATTCCTGATGGCAGGTTTTTTTTGCCTGTTTCTATACTGGCCACCCACATTCAAAGGTTTAAGCGCTACCGCCATAAAAACAACAAAGCTGTAAGCAAACTCCGGATAAGCTGCGGAACTCTGGCTTGTTCGGGTTTTAAGTATCTGCATTTTGCATAGTTGAATAATAAGAGCGGCGTTCAAACCGGTTCACACGGCTTGGCGCTACAACATCTTCTATAGCTATTAATCAGAGCCTGACAAATGAACTTCTATGACATCATCGGTTATGACCGTGACGGAACTGTTCGTGAACTTGATACAGCGCTAAACAAGGGGACTCTCACCACCAGGGATGTGACGTTTTCAGCACTGGGTTTTAATGCTCCCGGCTGGATTGCCGCCTCTTCGATGTCGATTCTTTACTCGATATCGGGCCACCATGCGCCGCTGGCCATATTGATTGCGTACTTCTTTCCCATGCTGGTCATGGCGTTCTGCATGATCTCCCTCACTCGCCAGGCCCCCTCGGCAGGCGGCGTCTTTACCTTCACCTCGCGTTTCCTGCATACCAGCGTCGGGACCATTCTCGGCTGGGCGTACTCGGTGGCCTGCACGGCAGTGATGGCCATGTGTGCAATTATCGGCACTGAATATATCCAGGCGCTGTTCCCGTCCCTGGCGGGTGCGCTCAATGCCAAGTTGATTGGTACGGGCATGGTCCTGGTCTTCCTGGCCATCTCCTGCAAGGGCGTCAATGCCACCGCGAAAATCGCCAGCATCTTTCTGATTTTCGAGATCAGTGTCGTTGCCGGGCTCGGGTTGATGGGCATCATCGACCCTCAGGTGCCGGACCTGTCGGTGCTGTCCATGTACACGCCAGAAGGGCCGGGCAGTTGGTCAGCCATCGGGCCAGGAGTGCTGTTCGGCGTATGGATGCTCGCCAACTTCGATTCGGCGATCAACTACATCGAGGAGTCGCGGATTCCGGTTCGAACCGTGCAGCGCTCCATGTTGCTGGTTTTGACTTCCGCCTTTGTCATCTACACCCTCGCGGCCATCGGCTGGCAGTATGCCGTGCCCGTGGAGACACTGGCGGCCATCATCGAGGATGGCAACGGTGGGCCAATCGCCGCGGTGGCGAACGTCTACCTGCCGCCGGCCATGGCCTGGATTGCACTGTTCGTTGTGATCACTTCGGCTTGTGCCGGTATGCAGATCTCGTCGAGTGCGGCGGCGCGCACGCTCTATCGCATGAGTGAAGAAGGGCATTTGCCGTTGGCGCTCAGTGCCGTCAACAAGACCAAGTCGCCCTGGCTCGCCAGTGTGCTTGTCGCGGCCGTCGCCATTGCACTGCTGTGGTGGAAACCGCTGGACAAGATCGTCTGGTACTACGACGTGGTGACCATCACGCTGGTGATGTCCTACATGGCTGCTATTGCTGCCTTCATTGTCATGACCTTCCGACGCCAGCGTTTCGCCATTGCTCTGGTCCTGTCGATTCCCGCCACCCTGGCCATTCTCGTCCTGGGATACATCGGTTACACCGCCGGCGCCAATCCGGTCTCGCCAGAGGATCAATACACGGCCTGGTACCTGGGTGCGCTGACGATTCTGTCTGGCGCGTTGATTCTGGTCTGGCAATCGCGTGTCTCCAGGAAACCAGTACTTTCCAAGGCTCAACAGTCCTGATTTTTTAAAAAACATCGGAGAACTTATGAAACGTGTTGTCGTTATCACGGGCGCAGCAAGGGGCATAGGGCTGGCCATCGCCAGGCGTTTTGCGGCGAGTGGCGATCACTTGGTCCTCAATTACTTCGACACCAAGGATCAACTGGACGAAGTCATCCGCCTCGCCGAAGCCAACGGTGGCGACGGGTTCACCGTCCAGGCGGATATCAGTCATCCCGAATCCGCTGCCGGGATCATCCGCGAGGCAGAGAGTCGTTACGGGCGGGTGGATGTCCTGATCAACAATGCCGGCAGACTGGTTTCGGCGACGGTCGAGCAAACGACCTGGGCGCAGTGGGAGCAGATGATCAGCACCAACCTCGGCGGCACCTGGGCCTGCATGCAGGCCGTGTTGCCGGGCATGCTGGCACGCGGTCAGGGACGGATCATCAACATCAGCTCGGAGCTGGGGCTGATTGGCTTCCCGACCTACGCCGCATATTGCGCCTCCAAGGGCGGGGTGATCGCGCTGACCAAGGCGGTCGCCAAGGAAGTGGCCCCCAAAGGTGTACTGGTCAATTCGGTCGCGCCGGGGCCGATTGAAACCGACATGCTGATCAACGACACCATCGAATTCAACGATGAGACCCGCGCGAGCCTGCCATTGAGGCGCTTCGGCAAGCCGGATGAAATCGCCGCCATGGTCCACGCCCTGGCCGGGCCTGCGGGCGATTACATGGTGGGACAGATCATCAGCCCCAATGGCGGCGCTGCGATCTAGTTGGCTGTCTTTTAACTTCGCCGCTAATAACAAGAAGGAAACAACATGAGCGCTGTAATGATTACCGGTGGTTTGGGCTATGTGGGCAGATACCTGACCAAGAAGCTCAGCGAGCAAGGCGTCAAGGTGGTGAGTTACAACCGTGACTACTCCGAAGCCAGGTCTGAATTCATGACCCCTGTGCAGGGGGAGCTATTCGACATACCGAGGATTGTCAGGACCCTCCAGGAACATGGCGTTGATCGTGTCATTCATACGGCGGCCATGTCCCATCCCGACTTGTCCATCGACCTGCCCATCACGACAGTGACGGCGAACATCGATGGCACCATTCATTTGCTTGAAGCCATGCGCCTGGCGGGCATCAAGAAGTTGGTCAACTTTTCTTCGGAAACGGTCTATGGCCATTTCGAGGGAGAGATCAATGAGCAGACACCGACTTACCCAACCACACCCTACGGCGTGACCAAGATTGCCACCGAGCACTTTGGCCGGGTCTACAACGATCTCTACGGTATGGAAGTGATTTCCCTGCGAATCGCCGAAGTCTATGGCCCTGAAAACAAGATGCCGCAAGTGCTCAGGGACATTCTTAAAACCGTCCACCGTGGTCAAACCTTTACCTTGGCTTCAGGCGGCGATCATCGGTTTCACTACATCCATGTGGAAGACGTTGTGCGCGCGGTACTGATGGCGGCTGAAACCCGGGACCTCAAGGGCGGTGTGTTCAACATTGCCGGTGATCGCTCCTGGACGCTGCATCAAGCCGTGGAAATCATCCGCAAGATCATTCCCCAAGCGCGTATCGAAGTGGGCGACGGTTATTGGCATCTCGATCGCCATGGTGAATGGGACCTGAGTGCCGCCGAGCGGGAGCTGGGCTATCGCGCCCAATGGTCGCTGGAAAAAGGGCTCACCCATTATTCCAACTGGTTGATCGATCACGAGTATTGATCGAGCGCTGGGTCGCTGTTGTTGGTGATTCGATAACGTTCAATACCCATGGGTGATTAAGCATGATTGAAAATCCGATTGTCTGGCCAAACGGTGCACGCTGCGCCGTGGCCTTTACCTTTGATATGGATGCGGACAGCATTCTGCATGTGGCCCACCCCAAGGATTCCGCGACACGGGTTGCCAGTATCTCGATGCTGCACTATGGCCCCAAAGTGGCAATTCCAAGAATCCTGGAAACCTACCGCCGCTTTGAGATCAAACAGACGTTTTTCATTCCGGCCTGGTGCATCGAGCAATACCCCGAGGCCATCGAGGCGATCGTCGAAGGTGGGCACGAAATTGCCCACCACGGCTATATCCATGAACATCCCAACGAGCTGAGCCGGGAAGAGGAAGCGTACTGGCTCGATCGCGGTTGCGACACCATCAAGCGCTTCACCGGCCAGGCACCCAGGGGCTGGCGGGCGCCGCTCTACAATATGTCAGAGCACTCGGCTGACCTGTTGATCGAGCGTGGCTTCAGTTATGACGCCTCCTTGATGGGCGATGATGTGCCCTATCTGTTGCGCACGGGAGCAGGGAACCTGGTGGAGCTGCCATCGAGCTGGGCGCTGGATGACTGGCCCCAGTACATGCACAGCATCGACCTGGATTTCCAGATGCCGATCCAGTCGCCGCAACGCGCCGTCGAGGTGTTCAAGGCCGAGTTCGATGCCGCCTGGGAGTATGGCGCGCTCTTCGTACCCGTCTGGCATCCGTTCCTTTCCGGTCGTCTGTCACGCTGGCATGAAGTGTCGAAGCTGATCGAATACATGATGGAAAAGGGTGATGTGTGGTTTGCCCGGATGGACGAGATCGCCGCGCATGTCCAGCGCAGTGTCGCCACGGGTGCTTATGCACCGCGGATTGACAGGCTGCCTTATTATCAGGGGCTGGTTAAGGCGCATAGGTAATCGAGCCTGCTCGGCGCCTTTGGACACTCTGTTCATGGTCAAGCTTTCAGCAGGTGTCTTCGCTGAAAAGCTTGGCCGTGTCAAAGTCTTCGCCGGATCGCAGAAGACGGCGTACCAGTCGACCAATCTCTCGCGGCTATACCCGGTCCACTGTGGGAGCTGGCTGGCCAGCGATGACGGCCTGACAGCCGACTCATTTCTCGCGGCCATACCCGGTCAACTGTGGGAGCCGGCCTGCCGGCGATGGCGGCCTCACAACCGCCAGTACGCTGTCCTGAGCAACCTGGCGTCCGTGCGTGGAGGTGGCCGCCAGATGCTCGAGGCGCGCCAGGTGTCAGCAACCCTGAGGAGTTTCGCCCCGCGCCAATCGCGCATTGATATCCTCGATAACCCCTGGCAACTCAACGATGGTGTCGATCAGGTAGTGGGGGCGCGAACCTTCGAACAGCTTGATGATGCGCGCCCGCTCTTCGGCCAGCTTTTCGACGGGCAGGGCCTGGTACTGATCGTAGGTCAGGCCCAGGGCGTTGCCGGAACAGGTCAGCGCAACCGTCCACATCCCTGCGCTGCGGCCTTCAAGAATGCCGGGCCAGGTGTCGTCGACTTTCACGCAGGCGGCGACGTCGCTGATGCCCAGGGCAATCACGTTGGCCAGGGCCTGGGCCGGGTGAGGGCGGCCATTGGGCACCTCGTCGGTGGCCACCACGTGATCGGCGACGTAGCCGTTGCGGCGCGCCAGCTCGACGACTTTTTCCATGACCACGGCGGGATAACCGGAGCACGAGCCGATTTTCAGGCCCTTGTCGCGCAGGGCCTCGATAGCGTCCAGTGCGCCGGGAATCAGCGCCGAATGCAGCGCGATCTTTTCGATTTGCAGGGGCATGAAACGTTCGTAGAGGGCGGTGACGTCGTCATCGGTCGGCAGCCGATCGAACACGGCACGATAGCGCTCGGCGATCTGCGGTTGATTGCACAGGGTGCGGATATGATCCCACTTGCCCATGCCCATCGGGCCCCGGGCTTCTTCCAGGGAAACGGCAACGCCGAACTCGGCGAACGCCTCGACGAAAATCTGCGTTGGCGCGAAAGATCCGAAATCGACGACGGTGCCTGCCCAGTCCAGGACCACGGCTTGCAGCTTTGCAGGTAGTTGGTAATGCATGGTGAATCTCCACTTTTGTAGTTATGGGGTGGCCGTCCCTCTCGTCAACGAGAAGTAAGGCCTTGGATGGTTGGAACCGGTTGTGCGATCAGGTGGCCGGCGTTGGGCTTGAGTCGAACAACTCGGCGATCATCGGGCGGTTCCTGCGAATACCGAGGCAGCACAGGTGGTAGTCGATGGAAAACGGATGGTTGACGAAGGTGATCGGCTTGGTGCCGGGCGTTTCGGCGTACTCGACGGCAGAGACGAAACCAATGCCGATGCCCTTGGCGATGGCATGGACGATGGCTTCACGACTGTTCAACTGCATGACGCAGTCCAGGCTGACGCCCAGTTGCTTGCAGCGTTCCTCCACCAGCTGCCGGGTGCGTGAGCTTTTTTCGCGCATGACCCATTTCTCTTCGCTGATCTGCTCGACATGCACCTCTTCTTGCCGGGCCCAGGGATGGTCCTCCCTGACGATGGCAATAATCGGATAGCGTCGGTACAGCTGCGTATCGAAGCGCTGGTCGAACTCGGATAGCGCCAGGATCGCCACGTCGATGTCGAAGTTGAACAGGCGATCCAGGGTTTCCCGTTCCGGGGAGAACGAGGTTTCCAGTTCAATGTCGGGATGACGCTGCATCAGTTCGTACGTCAGGTTCATGGCGATGGGCGGCGAGACCGCCCCCAAGCGCAACATGCCGGTTTTGCGTTGCTTGAAACTCTGCAGCAGTTGCACGGCTTCATCCTCTTGGCCGAATAGCCCCTGGGTGATCGCGTAGAGCTTGTGTCCGGCGGAACTCATCTCGATATAGCGCCCACGACGATGGAACAGTTCCACGGAAAACTTTTTCTCCAGCGCGTTGACCTGCTCACTGACGGTCGGCTGGCCGACGCTCAGGTACTCGGCGGCGAGGGTGAAACTGCCGGTCTTGGCCACCGCGTGAAAGGACCTTAGCCATTTATGGTACTGGTACATGAAAGATCCTGTGCCTGAGCTGCTTTTGATACATCGGCCTGCCGGACAATCAACGCCTGATGAACAACGCGACAACTGCACTGCACAAGCAGGCTGTGGTGACCACGATGAAGATCAAGGACGTGTTGCCGGTACTGTCGAGCATACTGCCGATCAGCGGTTCCGCCAGGCCCGCGAACAGATAGGACGAGAAGTTCATCACACCGGTGGCCGTTCCCGCCCGTTTTGCGCCAACCAGGTCCGGGCACAGCGCCCAGAAGCTCGAGGCAGGTCCGTAGACGAAGAAACCGCACAGGAACAACGCCACCAGGCCGGTCGCACTGTGGGGCGCCAGTGTCCACATCCACAGGCTGGTGGCGGCACCGAGGAACATGTAGAGCATGATCGCCAGGTAGCGTTTGGAGCCAAACAGCTTGTCCGAGATCCAGCCGTTGCTCAGGGCACCGATGGCCATGCCGACCGGCAGGGCAACGGTGATCCATTTCGGATCGATCAGGCTGTCGCCGCTTTTCCAGTCGGCACCCAGGAAATGCACCGGCACCCAGACGATCAAGCCATAGCGGGCAGCGTTCTGGAAACCGAGGGACACGGCGGCAATGATCAGGCGAAAGTTCTTCAGCACGGCTTTGTAGCGTTGCGCGGAGGTTTCGACTTCGCCGTGGGCCACTTCATGGGCTTTGTCATCGGCGTTGGCCACGCCGGTGTCGGCCAGCGGTTCGAATCCCATGTCCTGAGGCCGTTCACGCGCCACCAGGTAGAAGATGATGCCGCCCGCCAGCATCAGCAGCACGGGCAAACGGAAGATCCAGCGCCATTCCAGGTGCATCACTTGCAGCACGACGATCGAGGTCACGTAGGACAGGATCGAGGCGCAACCGGCGGCGAACACATAGAAGCCATAGACCTTGCCGCGCTCACCGGCACTCCACCAGTTGGAGATCAGCCGGCTGCCCGGTGCCCAACCCAATGCCTGGAAGTAACCGTTGATGCCCCAGGGCAGGATCAGCGCGGCAAAGCTGCCGGCGAAGCTGGTCACCCAGTTGGCGCCACAGGACAGCACGGCCCCCAGGGTCATGATGCGCCGCCCGCCAAACTTGTCGGCGAGGTTGCCGTTGATGGCCTGGCCGATGGCATAGGCCCAGAGCATCGCGGCCGATGCCCAGCCCAGGTGTTCCTTGGTGAAACCGAACTCGGCCTGAATGCCCGGAATGGCAAACCCGAAGGTTTGCCGACCGGTATAGAAGAACAGGTAACAGAACATCGCCGCCAGCAGCATTCGCCATTGGGCGACTCGGAATGAGGCGGTGTGGACGGCCAGGGCAGGCATGGTTTGGGCACGATTCATGATCTTTTCCCTATTATTGTTCGGTCCCCTGGACTTGCGTCGCAAGGGTGCACCCTTTTTGAGTGCAGCAGGAAATCGTCGCGGCTCGTCATGCCGCTGACAGTGCATGGTTGAACAGGCGTTTCTAGGCGGCGCGTGAGCCGATGAAGTTCTTGCCCCGCGCGCCCTGCATGGCGAAATCAATCATTTCCCGGGCTTGCGTCGGCGTGACGCCGTAGTCGGCGAACTCGGTTTTTACGTCGAGGCTGTGCAGGAACTCCCGTAGCCGGGACTGGGCTTTGTCCAGGTCGTTGCCAAAAATCCGTTGCAGCGTGCGGTCGCGTGCCTCGTCATGACCCCAGGCGAGCCCCAGCACCAGCGGCAGGGTGAAGGAGCAGGCGATGCCGTGGGGCAGGCCGTAGCGCAGGGTCATTTCGTAGGAAATGGAATGGGCCAGCGCGGTCTTGGTGTTGGAGAACGCCAGCCCGGCCTTGAGCGCGGCCAAGGCCATGCGTGAACGCAACTCCTGGTTGGCCAGGTCATGGCGCAGCAAGGGCAGGCACTCGAGGATGTCGGCGATGGCGGAAATCGCCAGGGTGTCGGAAACAGGATTGGCATTGATGTTCCACACCGATTCCAGGGCATGGGACAGGGCATCCAGGCCCGTGGAAACGGTGACGCCAGCCGGCACGGTCAACATCAGTTGCGGATCGATGATCGCCACTTTTGGCCAGGTGCATTCCAGGTGCAGGGAGTATTTCTTGTGGCTGGCCGAGTCCCAGATCGTCGCCCAAGGGGTGACTTCGCTGCCGGTGCCCGCCGTGGTCGGTGCCGCAATCAACACTTTGCTGCGCGCCGGCACGAAGGTCTTGCCGGTTGCGAGCAACGCGAGCAGTTCATCGAAACGACCCGATTGCGTGCCCACGATCAACGCCTTGGCGGTATCGATGGCGCTGCCGCCGCCCACGGCGATGACCGCGTGGCATTCGCCAGCCTCTTGCCAGAAACGCTCATAGGTATCGCGAAGTTGCGCCACGTCCGGGTTGGGCTGGACATCCTCGATCACGTAGACCAGACGCTCGCCCAACAGCTCCTGGATGCGATCGACCAGGCCCAGCCCACGGGCTTCGGGAAAGGTGACAAGGGCCACTGTCTGGTGTTCGGTGATGGCGGCAAGCGCTTGCAGGCTGCCCCAGCCGAAACGGGTATCAACGGGATTGTGGAATCGGGCTGTCATGGCGGGTCCTTGGTTTTTGTTGTTGGAAGTGGCCCCATGCTCGCGGTGCAGCCACCACAGCACAAATCGATAATTCGTGGCTTTGAATCGGCTGGACCGATAACGCACGCTTGTGGATCAGGCGAGACGATTGAGCGCGATATCGATGATGTCGAAGTTACGCAGGCGAGCAGGGTGATCCATGCCGAGCAACTTGCGGTTGAAGAGGCGCGGCACTTTCTGCTCGGACACGCCGCCGTGGGAGCGTAGGGGCACCGTCAATCCGGACAGGTCGTGTTTGTCGGCCGCCGTTCCAAGCACCGTCAACCGTTCTGCGAGTACCACGAGATTGCCAATCCGGTCTTCCGGCAGTTCGAAGCGCTGGCTGGCCTGGGTACGGGTCAAGACCGCTTCGACACCCTCGATGTCGGCGAGATAGTCCATGACATCGCGCTGCAGGATGGCATCGGGCAAATTCCGCCGCTTCACGCATTACGCATCTTTGAGGTGGCCGCCCGGGCAGGCCGTAACAGGCGCGGTACATCTGGCGTTGATCCAGTTTCGCGTGCAGCCGCCAGCCCAGACCTCGGCGGTTTTTTAATTCGCCAAGTCTTTTTCAAGGTGATCGAGCAGCGACGCCAGCTTCAGCTCGGCATCGGCCAGCGCCTGTTCTGACGCGACTTGCCAGTAGGGGGCGATTTCAAGCAAATCCACTTCACGCTCGGCCCGCAGGCACCACTGATGATGATCGTGCCATGAGCCGAGCGATGCCTGTACCGACTTCAGTTGTGCCCTGGATTTTGCCTTGAGCGGTGACAATGTTGGAAAAGCATCTGAGAGGTATCTTGCGTTTTTCACAATGATGCGCAGTTCGTGCCGGTCAAAATGCTTGTCCTGAAGCCCGGTGATCAGCTGATTGATTCTTTTCCTCAGGGCTTTGCGGATCTGTCTTTTGATATCTGCCAGCTCGCTGGCTCTCTCGGCTGTCCGGAACGACTCCGGCCAACGATCCAGTTCGGCAAACAGTTTATCGAGCAAGGGGCTACCGGCGATCTTGCGATTTTGTTCCGCAAGGGATGCGGTTCTACTCATCGCCTGGAGCGGATAGCCCATTTTCTGCAGTTCACCAATGATGACCTGCAGATCTCTCGTGGGGGTAGTCGCTCTGCCGACGTCAGCTGCGGCCTGATTCAACGCGACTACCTCAGGCAAGTTGCGCAGCGGACGCAAAAGGCTGCGAATTTTGCGAACCGCTATCCTCATGTCATGCAAAGCCTCACCATCACTGTTGGCTTGCAACCGGGCGCGCGAGTGATAAAGGGAGACTTCCAGGGCGATGATCTGTGCCACGAAATCGTCGACAAATGACATCATCGTCCTCATTCATGAGTGGGTCACGACAGCGTAGCAGAGCGTTGTCAGTTGTACGGTCACGTCCTGCGAGGACCAAGTGGCAGCCTTGCCTGATGGAAGAACCACCGCATGGACCCGGCTGCCACTCGCCCGACGATTCACTGACTGCCGGTCTTAACGTTTGATCAGCGAAATCTTCGTCCCTTCGATGCTGATCCCGGCCATCAAACCTTGCTGGCTGAAGATGAACGCGTAGGCGTCGTCTTTCAGCGTCGAGCTGGACAGGTTCTTGGAAAGCCCTTCATCCACCACGACCACCGTTGGCCCTACACCGATTTCCCAACCCTTGGTTTCAGTGATGTATTTCAGCGCCTTGTCGGTCATCAGGAAAACCACATAGCCGTAGGACTGGGCGCCGGCCTGCAAGCCCCAGGATCCGCCGACGGAGTTGTAGTAATCCACTGCCTTGTTGCCTTTCATCAAGACGCCTTCGCCGTAGCTGCCGCCGAACACCAGGCCCGCCTTGATGATTTTCGGGAAGACCAATATGGCCTTGGCTTGTTTCCCGATGGTTTCGGCAGCAGGATTGGTCTTGTATAGCGTTTGCAGCGCTTGCTTGGAGTCGGTGTTGAGATCCTCGGCGGTGGCGGCGCCTGCCGTGTTCAGGAAACTGGCCGAGGCCAATGCGGCAACCGCGAGCAAGGCCGAAAGGTACAACCGTATTGATTGAGTCATTTGCGTACTCCGATAAGGGAGCATTGGATGGCAGTAGCAGTCAGCGCCTGCTTCCGGCAGGAACCGAAATCACTGAACGTTATCCGGCGCACCCTGGAATGTGAGGAATTCAAGCGTCGCGGCTGAGTAAAGCAGGTGATCAGTTGCGATGCCATCACTTGTTGTGACCGCTGAGTGATGGCAGCGTTCAGCGTTGCCGTTCGTGCTGTCTGTTTTCAGCGGGTGCGCGAGGTGCCGGTTCATTGCGATCGGGCACCTGCGAAACGAGCGTCAGCCTTTGATGAAGGACAACAGATCCTTGTTGATCACGTCGGCATGGGTGGTGCACATGCCATGGGGAAGGCCGGGGTAGGATTTCAGTGTGCCCTGCTTGAGCAGCTTGATTGCCAGGTGGGCCGAATCGGCGATCGGCACAATCTGGTCGTCTTCGCCGTGCAGCACCAGGGTTGGCACGTCGATGGCCTTCAAGTCATCGGTAAAGTCGGTTTCCGAGAAGGCTTGAATGCAGTCGTATTGCGCCTTGGCCCCACCGTTCATGCCCTGGCGCCACCAGTTGTCGATGATCGCTTCGGAGACTTTCGCGCCCGGGCGATTGAAGCCATAGAAGGGACCGCTCGGAAAATCACGATAGAACCCTGCGCGATTGTCGGCCAGGGCCTTGCGCAGGCCATCGAAGACTTCCATGGGCAGGCCGCCCGGATTTTTCGCGGTGCGCAGCATGATCGGCGGCACGGCACCAATCAGCACCGCCTTGGCAACGCGACCGCGGCCATGACGCGCCACATAGCGTGCCACCTCACCACCCCCGGTGGAGTGACCGATATGCACGGCGTTCCTGATGTCGAGATGCGCCATCAGCTGCGCAACGTCGGCGGCATAGGTATCCATCTCGTTGCCCACGGCGGTCTGCGACGAACGACCATGGCCACGGCGATCGTGGGCAATGACGCGAAAGCCCTGGCCTGAGAAAAACAGCATCTGTGCATCCCAGTCGTCACTGGACAGGGGCCAGCCATGGTGGAACACCAGCGGTTGTCCGGTGCCCCAATCCTTGTAGAAAATCTGCGTGCCGTCCTTGACGGTGAGCATCCCCGAGCCGCTGGCATGGCCGTTGCTCTTGCTGCCCGCCGGCATGGCAGCCGGGGTCGATTGTGCCGCCAGCGCAGGTAACGCCACCGCCAGGGCGGCGGCCATGGCCCCGGTTGTCATCAATCCTCTGCGGGTGGTTCCGCTTGTCTCATCAGTCATGATCGACACCTCATGTGTGTTTTAAAGGTAGCGCCCGCGGGGCCCTGGACAGGCCATCCGGCGACGCCTTGGCAGATGAGAATTTATGGGCAAACCAAGGCACTGGACACTGGACATGGGTGTGTGGGATTAACGCTTTGGTATGGGCAACCCCCCTGTAGGAGCGAGCTTGCTCGCGAAAAACCAGAGAACGCCACGGAGCGTCAGGTCTCCCGCGTCATCGTTAGCGTCCATCGTCGGAACGCCGCCCGGAGCAAGCTCGCTTCTACAAGGGAGATGCAATGGCTGAACGCAGCGACAGAACGGCGTGATCGGTAGTGACTCAACATCGCAGGGATCACGCATCGGGTGAAGATCAACCTATACGAACACTCAAGACGTCGACCTGCCGTGCCTCCCGGAAACCTGCTCGGCTTTACGCTTGCGTTCCAATTTACCGGGCGGGATGTGGACCTGTACCCGAGGCTTCCCGGAAAGCGTGGGCCTATCCGAAACGAATGCGTTCGGGTCCATATGGAAGCGCTTGGCCAGGGCCAAAGCCATTCTAGGGCTGATCGCCCTATCGCCGTTGAGAACCTTGGACACCACGAATTTGTCGCCAATTTCGGGCAGATCAGAACCCGTTAGTTTTAGTGTCTCCATCAAGTCCTTGATCAATTGCACCGGTGTGTTGGTGGCCTTGATCGCAGCGCTAAACGCTTTGAGCTGTTCGCTTTTCTGTTCGTAAGCCAGAATCGCGTCTTCAAGCTCGATAAGGATCTGCTCCTCATACTTGTTGAGGTCATGTCCGTCGGTCAGTTCATCAAGCAGCACAGTGGCGCGAGCGTAATCCTCTGGCCCCTTGATGCCGTTCACGAATTGACCGCGCAGCTGCTCCAGAAGCATTTGAAGATTTTCGAGCAAGGCGCGCACGCTTTGCGAATTCTCAAGAACAGTGGTCATGGTTTTGTTCCTCTTTTGTTACTGGCGTACCACGCGCTAGCGGTGTCGTAGTCAGCATGGGTGTAGATATGCTTTACGTAGAGCTTTTGCCGCTGGTAGTTGACGCCTGCTATCAGCCTGAGATTGTTCCCGCCAATATCAATCGCTATCCACCCCTCGGCAGCGCGGTGCTTGAACAGGTCGATGTTCTGCCCAAAAATACCCTGCAAATCGTTGTAACTCTGGGGTGCCGCTGCTGACAGCAGTCTGAGACAGCGCTCCAACCCGCTGCGATCGTTGGGGTATCGATCGGCAGCCTCCTCAAACTTCTGTTTGATCAATACGTCCATGGGCATTCCTAACCATTAGGGTCAATCATACGCCAGTTGTCTTTTTTGACAACTTCTGCCCGTCAATCCCACAGTGGATCTTTGAGCGGCACTGCGAGCCGGGCCAACTGTCAGCACGTTAGCGAAAAAAAATACCCCTCAGAGAGGGGTATTTGTGTGGTTACAATTTACTGAGGTCCCAAGGCGGGACGCCTGGTGGATCAAAGCTTCGGCAACTGCCCGATGCGGCCCATCATCTCGGTCACGATCTGCAGGTCGAGCAGGAACTGCTCGGTGGTCTTGAACTCGTTGTCGTTGTGACCGGTGTACTTCACATCCGGCATGGCCAGGCCGAACTGCACGCCGTTGGGCAGTTCATGCACCGAGGTGGCACCGGCGGAGGTGCCGAACTTGTGCTCCATGCCGAGGTTTTCGCTGGCCACGGCGAGCAGGGCCTTGACCCATTCACCCTCGGGGTTGCGGTACATCGGTTCGGCGATCGAGTAGTCGAAGGCCGGGGCGATCTTGCTTTTCTTGCTCCAGGCATCCAGCGTGGTGGAGATTTGCGCCTTGAGCGTTTCCGGCGACTTGCCCTTCGGCACGCGCAGGTTGACCGCCAGCTTGAAGGCTTTTTCATCCATCCCGACATAGGTCAGGGACGTGGTCAGCGGGCCCATGAACTCGTCGGAGAAACCCACCCCCAATTTGCCACCCAGGTAGTCCAGCCCCCAGTTGTCGGCGGCGTAGCGGGCAGCGTCGGTGATGTGGTTGTGCTTGAGCGCGACCTTGCCGTCCAGGCCGTTGATGAAGTCCAGCATCCTGGCCACCGGGTTGACGCCGGACTCAGGCTCGGAGGAGTGCGCGGACACACCGGTGACGGTCAGCTTGACGTCCTTGCCGTCAACCTTGGCGGTGATCCCGAAGTTGCCACCATTGCGCTTGGCATACTCGGTGCCGGCCTTTTGCAGGCTGGCGGCCAGCTCCGCAGGTTTGTCTGTCACCAGGGTGGCGACCGAGGTCGACGGAATCTGGTTGGTGGCCAGGCCGCCGGTCATCGAGATGATTTCGGCGCCCTTGCCCTGACCCTGGCGCTTGGCGAAGCTGGCCATGACGGTGCCGTAGCCTTTCTCGGCGATCACCACCGGGTAGCCGCCGTCCAGCGCCAGGTTGTAGTTGGGCGTCGGGTTGCGTTCGAAATAATAGGGGATGGCGTCGCCCGTAGTTTCCTCGGTGGTGTCCACCAGCAGCTTGAAGTTCCTGGCCAGCGGCAGCTTTTCTTCCTTGATGACCTTCATGGCGTAGAGCGCGACCACGATGCCATTCTTGTCATCCTCGGTGCCCCGGCCATACATGCGGTCGCCGACCAGGGTGACCTTGAACGGATCGAGCCGGGTGCCATCCTGTAGCACCCAGTTCTCTGGCGTCACCGGCACTACGTCGGCATGGGCGTGAATGCCCACGACCTCATCGCCAGCACCTTCCAGGGAGATTTCATAGACGCGGTTGTCGATGTTGCGAAAGCTCAGGTTGAACGCCTGGGCCAGGCTCTTGATCTTCTCGGCGATCTTGATGAACTCGGGATTGTCGTGCTGGGCTACGCCGTCCACGCGCACGGTGGGGATGGCCACCAGTTCCCGCAGGGTTTCGGTGGCCGCGCTGCCGTACTTGATCCGGGTATAGAGGCCGAGCAGGCGATGGATTTCGTTTTGCTGTTCAGGCGTCAGCGTCTTGTTGTCCTGGAAGGCACTGATGGCCGGGCCGAGGTCGGAGGTGTTGGAGACGTCGCTCTTGGCCAGGCTGGCCAGGAACTGCCGGAAATCGGTGACCGAGGCATCACTGAACGTCTTGAGGATGATGGCGCTCTGTTGCGGGGTGATGTTGGCGTGTGCCGCGGTGGTGAACGACGACAGGCTGGCGAGCATCAGGGTGGCCGCGGCCAGGTGCTTGAGTGAAAAGTCCATTGCTGGAGGCATTCCTTTGCAGGTGGGTTGTAGGAAGCTTCTGATCGTTTAGTCAGAAAGATCTGCAAACTTACACCGCGAAGGTGGGATGGGGCAGCCCCTGAAGTGGGATCTGTCGCACAGAAATGCAAAAGCGGCGCAGAAACGAAAAAGATGTTTAAGGGTTGGGTTGGTGGTGATGGCGATGAGGTTCGTCAGGCGACATTTGTGTTGAATGTTCGTCCGTCATCGCCAGCAAGCCGGCTCCTACACAGGGGCTTTTGTTGTGCGTTTGGGCGCCGGTTTACGCTTGGCCGGCTTGCGCTTGTTTTTCCACGGCGTTGCTCCGCGCCCGGCCGGGCTGGCAGGGCCACTGATGGTCAGGCTCAGGCCGGCGCAGCGGCTGACTTGCTTGCTCATCCAGGCGGCCTGTTTGGTGACGAACTCGTCCAGGCTCATTTCGCCGCTCTGGACCATGTCGAGGGCCTGCTCCCAGATGGCCGTGGTGCCGGGGTCGGCAATGGCGCGCGGGACCGCATCGATCAGGCTGAAAGCGGCCGGGGTCGCCGCCAGCGCCTTGCCGTTCTTGATCAGGTAACCACGGTCGAGCAGGCCCTGGATGATCGAGGCGCGGGTCGCTTCGGTGCCGATACCGGTGGTGTCCTTGAGCTTTTGCTTGAGCAAGGGATCTTCCACCAGTTTGGCGACGTTCTTCATGGCCTTGATCAGGTCGCCCTCGGTGAACGGCTTGGGCGGTTGCGTCCAGAGGTCCTTGAGTAGCACGTCGGCCACCGCGCAATCGAGCCCTTCGCGCAAGCTGGGCAGGGTTTGCGGGGCGGGTGCCTCGCGGCCCTTGGCTGGTGCGAGGGCTTCGGGCAGGGCGCGTTTCCAGCCCGGCTCGACGATTTGCTTGCCCACGGCACGCAAGGCCTCGCCGGCGCAATCGAAGTCGGCCTGGGTCCGGTCGAACTCGTGATTGGGCAGGAACTGAGCCAGGTAACGGGCGCGGATCAAGGTGTAGACCGCCCGTTGCTTGCCCACCAGGCGATCGAGGTTTTTCGCCGCGGCGGTGGGGATGATGCCGTGGTGCGCGCTGACCTTGGCATCGTTCCAGGCCCGTGAACGACGCTGGGGTTGCAGGTAGTCGTGCAAGGCGTTCAGTGCCGGATCGGCCTGGCGCAGCGCCGCCAGGATGGCCGGTGCTTCACTGTGCTGGCTGAGGGGCAGATAGCCGCAGTCGCTGCGCGGGTAGGTGATGACCTTGTGGGTTTCGTAGAGCGCCTGGGCGATGTCGAGGGTTTCCTGGGCACCGAGCCCGAGCTTTTTCGAGCAGACTTCCTGCAAGGTGCCGAGGTCGAAGGGCAGCGGCGCCACTTCGCGCATCCGCTCCGTACGCAGCTTGATGACCCTGGCGCTTGCGGCGGTGCGCATGGCCGCGGCTGCGCGTTGGGCCAGTGCCTGGTTCAGGCAGCGGTCCTGGTCGTCGCAGACTTCGGACGCGGCCCGCCATTGGGCGGTGAAGGTGCTGCCGTCGTGCAGCAACTGTACCTCGACAGCCCAGTAGGGCACGGGCACGAAGTCGGCAATGCTGCGGTCGCGATCCACCACCAGGCGCAGGGTAGGCGTCTGCACCCGTCCGACCGGCAATACGCCCTGATAACCGGATTGGCGCCCCAGCAAGGTGAACAGCCGGCTCATGTTCATGCCGATCAGCCAGTCGGCCCGGGAGCGCCCCAGCGCCGAATGGTAGAGGCTGAAGGTCTGCGCCCCGGGCCGGAGTGCGGCGAGGGCCTTGCGGATCGAGGCATCGTCCAGGGCCGATAGCCACAGCCGCTGGATCGGTCCGCGATAGCGGCAATGTTCCACCAGTTCCCGGGCGATCATTTCGCCCTCGCGGTCGGCGTCCGTGGCAATCACCAACTCGGACGCTTCGCCAAGCAGGCGCTTGACCGCCTTGTACTGGCTGGCGGTGCGCGGCTTGACGGTCATTTTCCATTTGTCGGGAATGATCGGCAGGTCCGCCAGTACCCAGCGCTTGTAGCGCGCGTCATAGGCATCCGGGGGCGCGGTTTCCAGCAGGTGGCCGATGCACCAGGTCACCGTGACGTCCGTTCCCAGCCAGCAGCCGTCACCGCGCCGCCGCGCGCCGAGCACGGCCGCAATATCTTTGGCCTGGGAAGGTTTTTCACAGAGGTACAGCCGCATAACCACCATCATCGATCAGTGTCCGGGAGGAGCACAGGATGGAGGGAGTCGGGCGCGAGAGCAATCATTATCTGTATGGATGTACAGCAAAAGCGTTGCGGATGGTTGCCCAATCGGACGAATCCGTTCGGCTGCGCAGCCGTCGCAGGCCGGCTACTTGGGTTATACCTGATAAAACGAGATTTTCCGGGGCACAGGCCCTACAGGTCCATCACCGTGAGAGGTGCGCATTCCATGAAAAGCTCCGGTCCCAGCCCTGTCATCACCATCGCCGAGCAGCCCGGCTGCCTGTTGGTGAAGTTTCACGGCTTTCAGGTGGCAGCGTCCGCTCGTGCGCTGGTGCTGCTGGAAGCCAATTACCCACCGGTGTACTACGTGCCGCGCGAGGATATCGACGAAAAGTATTACGCCCGTACCGACCACACCAGCTATTGCCCGTACAAGGGCGATGCCAGTTATTTCAGTCTGCAGGTGCCGGGACATGAAGGCGCCAATGCGGTCTGGAGCTATGAAAATCCCAAGGTGTCTGTGAGGCAGATCCAGGAATATGTGGCGTTCTATCCGGATCAGGTGACGTTTGAGTTGATTGATATTGATGAGTGAGTTGGCGGGCAAGCCGCAGAAGGCGGTCTTGAACCTTTTGCTGGTCTTTCGGGCCCCATCGCTGGCAAGCCAGCTCCTACAGTGGGATCGGGTGTAGCCGTGGGAGATGGTGCGGGTATAAGGCCGCCTTCGCCGGCAGTGGGTTCCTGCCGGCGAAGGGACATCGGGTTTACATCAGTTTTTATCCAGGTCGACGTTACGCGTCTCACGCAGGCACAGCAGCCCCACCACCAGGCTCACCCCGGTGATCAACACCGGGTACCACAGCCCGTAGAAGATGTCGCCGGTATAGACCACCAGGGCAAATGACACCGTCGGCAGGAACCCGCCGAACCAGCCGTTGCCGATGTGGTAGGGCAGGGACATCGAGGTGTAGCGGATGCGGGTCGGGAACAGTTCGACCATCAGCGCTGCCAGCGGGCCGTAGCACATGGCGGAGATGATGATCAGCGCGACGATCAGCGCCACGATCATCGGCTTGTTGATCTGCTGCATGTCGGCCTGTTGCGGATAACCCGCCAGGGTCACCGCGCCGCGCAGGGCTGATTCGTCGAAACCGTCGATCTTCACGTCACCGACGCTGACCTGCACGCCACTGCCGGCCGGGGCCGCTGCGCTCTGGTACGGCAGGCCCTGCTTGACCAGGAAGGTCTTGACCTTGTCGCAGGGGCTGTCGAATTTCGCCTTGCCCACCGGGTCGAACTGGAAGGTGCAGGTGGCCGGGTCCGCCAGCACGGTGATTGGCGCCTGGCGGCTGGCCTGGTCGATGGCCGGGTTGGCGTAGTGGGCCAGGGTCTTGAAGATCGGGAAGTACAACGCCGTGGCGAGCAGCAGGCCGAGCATCAGCACCGGTTTGCGTCCGACCTTGTCCGACAGCCAGCCGAAGAAGATGAAGAAGGGTGCGCCGATGGTCACGCTGACGATCAGCAGGCCGTTGGCCACGGCGGGGTCCATTTTCAGGAACTGGGTGAGGAAAAACAGCACATAGAACTGTGCCGCGTAGAAGGTTACCGCTTGCCCGGCGTTGATGCTGAACAGGGCGATCAGGACCACCTTGAGGTTTTCCCACTTGCCGAACGAATCACGGATTGGCGACTTGCAGAGTTTGCCTTCCTCTTTCATTTTCACAAACGCAGGCGACTCGTGCAGGCTCAGGCGAATCCAGGTCGAGATGCCCAGCAGGATGATCGAGAACAGGAACGGAATGCGCCAGCCCCAGACTTCGAATTGATCGCCGGTAAAGTACCGGCAACCGAGCACCACCAGCAGCGACAGCAACAGGCCAAGGGTGGCGGTGGACTGGATCCAGCTGGTGTGGAAACCGCGCTTGCCGATCGGCGCGTGCTCGGCCACGTAGGTCGCGGCGCCGCCGTACTCCCCACCCAGTGCCAGGCCCTGGAGCATGCGCAGCACCACGAGGATGATCGGCGCGGCGATGCCGATGCTCGCGTAAGTGGGCAGCAAGCCGACGCAGAAGGTGGCGAGGCCCATGAGCACGATGGTGGCGAGGAAGGTGTACTTGCGCCCGATCATGTCCCCCAGACGGCCGAACACCAGGGCGCCGAACGGCCTGACGATGAAGCCGGCGGCAAACGCCATCAAGGCGAAGATGAACGCCGTGGTGTCGTTGACCCCGGCGAAGAACTGCTTGCTGATCACCGCCGCGAGGGCGCCGTAAAGGAAGAAGTCATACCACTCGAAGACCGTCCCGAGTGACGAGGCGAAGATGACTTTCTGGGTTTCCTGGCTGGTGCCTGCGCTGCGCACGGCTTCCAGGGGTTGAACGTGTTCTGACATATCGGTATCCCTCACAGTGATTGTTTTTGTTGTTCCACTGTCGGCGCCTGCCTTGTGGGCGGGTGCCGCGTTTATCCATAAATCGGGTGTACTCGTTACCTGTAGGAGCGAGCTTGCTCGCGAAGGGCCTGAGAGCGCCGCGTGGTGTCAGGTTTGCAGCGTTATCGTTGACGACCATCGCGAGCAAGCTAGCTCCTGCAGTGTGTCCGTGCAGCGTTCACTGATGTGTGACCAGTTCCTTTGGCAGGGTGATGTTCCTTGTGTCGGGGTTGAGGATCAGTTGCGCGGCCTTCTCCGCGATCATCAGCGTAGGCGAACAGGTGTTGCCCGAGGTGATGCGCGGCATGATCGAGGCGTCGGCAATGCGCAGGCCGGGGATGCCGTGCACGCGCAGTTGGGCATCGACCACCGCGTCCGCGTCGTTGCCCATCCGGCAGGTGCCGACGGGATGGAAGATGGTGGTGCCGATCCGCGCGGCGGCTTCATGCAGTTGTTCTTCGCTTTGCAGGCTGTCGCCGGGCAGATACTCGACCGGCTTGAACGCCTTCAGGGCCGGCGCGGCAACGATGCGCCGGGTCAGGCGAATGGCGTCGGCGGCGACGCGCAAGTCCTCGGGATGGCTAAGATAGTTGGGCTGGATCAGGGGGGCCTGCTGCGGGTCTGCGGACTGGATGTCCACCCGGCCCCGGCTTTGCGGGCGCAGGTCGCAGACCGACGCGGTAAACGCCGGGAAGGCGTGCAGCGGTTCACCGAAACGCTCCAGCGACAGCGGTTGCACGTGGTACTCCAGATTCGCCGAAGTCTGCTCCGGACCCGAGCGGGCGAAGGCCCCCAGTTGACTCGGTGCCATGGACAACGGGCCGCTGCGGTCATACAGGTAGCGCAGGCCCATGCCCATCTTGCCCCACAGGCTGCTGGCGATCTGGTTCAGGGTGCGGGCGTTTTCCAGCTTGTAGATCAGGCGCAGTTGCAGGTGATCCTGCAGGTTGCCGCCGACGCCTGGCAGTTCATGCGCCACGCCGATGCCCAGGCGCTGCAGCAGCGGGTGCGGGCCGATGCCGGAACGTTGCAGGATGCTCGGTGAGCCGACTGCACCCGCGCACAGGATGATTTCCTTGCGCGCCTTGAAGGTTTTCGCCTGACCCTGCCAACGGGCGCTGACCGCCGAGGCGCGAGCATTTTCCAGCAGCACGCGGTCGACTTCGACCCCGGTCAGCACCGTCAGGTTGCGGCGCTGGCGGATCGGCTTGAGGAACGCCTTGGCCGCATTCCAGCGGATGCCCGCCTTCTGGTTGACCTGGAAGTAGCCACAGCCTTCGTTGTCGCCCTGGTTGAAGTCGTCGATGCGGGCAATCCCGCTCTGCTCGGCGGCGCTCTGGAAGGCATCGAGAATCGGCCAGGACAGGCGCTGGCGTTCCACCCGCCAGTCGCCGCTGGCGCCGTGGAATGCCGATTCGCCGGCAAAATGGTTTTCGCTCTTCTTGAACAACGGCAGCACGTCTTGCCAGCGCCAGCCGGGGTTGCCCTCGGCCGCCCAGCCATCGTAGTCGCCGGCCTGGCCGCGCATGTAGATCATGCCGTTGATCGATGAGCAGCCGCCCAGGACCTTGCCGCGCGGATAACTCAGGGTGCGGCCCTGCAGGCCGGGTTGCGCCTCGGTCTTGAAGCACCAGTCGGTGCGTGGGTTGCCGATGCAGAACAGGTAACCCACCGGGATGTGGATCCACGCGTAGTTGTCGCGACCGCCGGCTTCGAGCAGCAGCACGCGGTGCTGCGGGTTGGCCGACAGTCGATTGGCGAGCAGGCAGCCGGCCGGACCGGCCCCGACCACGATGTAGTCGTATTCATCAAGGGAAGCTTGCATCCCTGACCTCGCTTGTTGTTCTTGTTGGGATCCATCCTAGTTGTTAGCTTTCGTTTAAAGAATGTTAGTTTTTACCCAGCTGCTGTGCGTTTTTAAACAACGCTGACCAAAGGATGGACGATGTTCGACTGGAATGACCTGCGTTTCTTTCTAGAGCTCCAACGTAGCGGGCGTTTGCTCACCGCCGCGCGCCGCTTGAACACCACCCATGCCACCGTGGCGCGGCACATCGAGGCCATTGAAAAGAGCCTGGGCACGGCACTGTTCGTGCAGCATGCCCAGGGTTACGAGCTGACTCCGGCTGGCGAAGCCTTGCTCAAGCATGCCGAGGCGATGGAGAACGTCGCGTTGTTGGCGCAAGAGGAAATCACCCAGTCCACGGCGCCGCTGGGCAAGATCCGCGTGGGGGTGACGGAAGGGCTGGGCATCATGTTCCTCGCCAGCCGCATGAACGGCCTGTTCGAGCGTTACCCGGGGCTGGAAGTGGAGCTGGTGGCGGTGCCGCGTTTTGTCAGCATCCTCAACCGCGAGGCGGAAATCAGCATCCACCTCGAGCGCCCGGCCGCGGACATGCTGGTCACACGCAAACTGGCCGACTATCGCCTGGCGCTCTACGCCAGCCAGGACTACCTCGACCGTTCGCCGCCGCTGCGCAACCGCGAAGACCTGGGGCGGCATGCCTGGATCGGCTACGTCGACGACTTGCTGTTCAGCCAGGAACTGATGTTCCTCAACAGCTTCTGCCGCAACCCGCAGGTGGTGTTCCACAGCACCAGCGTCATCGCCCAGCAACAGGCCGCGCGCGCAGGCCTGGGCATCGCCGTGCTGCCGTGCTACATGGCCAGCGCCGACCCCGAGCTGGTGCCGTTGTTTCCCCAGGAGAGCATCCTGCGCAGCTACTGGATCAGCACCCGCCGTGAGCTGCACAAGTCGGTGCGGCTGCGGGTGATGTGGGATTATGTGGTTGAGTTGTGTGAGCGCGAGCAGGAGTTGTTGCTTGGGCCCAATCATCTTCCCGGCGGGTGAAGATCCTGTGGGAGCGAGCCTGACAGACAACCCCTCTCTCGCGGCCACACCCGATCCACTGTAGGAGCGAGCTTGCTCGCGATGGTGGTCAACGATGACGCGGGGAGCCTTACACCCCGCAGCGCTCTCAGGTTTTTCGCGAGCAAGCTCGCTCCTACAATGGATCGGGTGTGGCCGCGAGGGAGGGGGGCGTTCGAAAGACCAACGCAATGTTCAGTAGCGCATCTCAGGCGAGGATTTCGAAGGCGGTGCTGGCCAGCCGCTCCCCGTTCACCAGCACATGCACCGCGTGCTTGCCCGCGTAGTGCCGGCGGGTGGTGAGTGCCTTGATGTGTTGGCCACGGGCGATGGCGTGTGTGGCGTTGCCCGGCAACGTCAGGGCCTTGAGCTTGAAAACCTTGGCCGAGGTGCTGCCGTTGGCCTTGACGTAATCGATGGCGTAATCGATCACCAGGCGCTGGCTGTTGTGCACCGTGGATTTGACCGCAAAGGACAGGGTGATTTTTTCTCCGAGGCCGATCACCGGCGGATTGACCTGCACGTCGATGATCTGCACTTCAGGCTTGCCGCCTGCGCCAATGATCGCCAGCGCGCGCGGGTTGCCCTGTTTGATCAGGCTGCGCAGGGCATGCCTGGCGATCCACGCGGTGTGCGGGTTGTCCAGCGACCAGCCCTCGATCAGGTCCAGCACCCACTCCGGGTGGTCCTTGGTGATGTCATTGAGGTGGTTGGCCACGGACTTGCGTACATAAAGGCTGGGGTCGGCCTTGAGGTTGTCGAGGATCCCGGCGGCCAGGCGCGGGTCGGCCTGGATCTGTTCAAGGCGAAACGACCACGGCAGGCGCGGTCGACAACCTTCGCTGGCGAGGCGCCGGACGTGCTCGTTGGCGTCCAGCGACCAGTCATGCATCAGCTGCAGCGAGCGCTGCAGATCGCCGCGCAGGAAATGGCGGATGGCGAATTCCGAGGAGCCGAACGCGGTGAAGTACTTGAGCGCGGCCATCGACAGTTCGAACCGGTCCGCGCCATAGGTCGCCACATACTGCGGCAGGCACATGCTGACAAAGCCGCTGTTGAGGCGCGGGGCGAGGGCGCGCAAGAGCTCCAGCGACGTTTCATAATCCGCTGGCAATACCGCGTGCAGGCATTCGCTGACCCGGGCCATGCGCTGCATCACCGACAACTGGGCCAGTCCGTCGTTGGCCAGTTTCAGGAATCCTTTCGCATCGAAGCCGGGATACACCGCCGTCATCTCGGCGGCGATGTGCCTCAGGCGTTCGGCGTTGAAGATTTCCTTGAGCGCAGGGGAGGAGGTATCGCCAGCCATGGTGTGATCCGTGTGATTGTGGATTGCTGTAGGAGCCTCGCTTGCCGGCGAAGAGGCCGGCAAACTCACCTCAACCGTTCTTCGCCTGCTCTTCCAACTGGTCCGACTCAAACAAGCGTGCCAGTTCCGCCCGCGCTTCCTGCGCCGTCTGCTTGACCTTCACTGCGTCGTCGTAGATCGCATGCTGGGCTTCGAGCACCTGTTCGTCGTGATGCTTGAATCGCTTGATCCGCGCATCGGCCTGTTCGTGGGTCAGTCCCAGGCCGATCAGGGTCTGGCGGCTCATTTCCAGGCTGGAGTAGAAGGTTTCGCGCACCGCGTGGGCGCCCAGGTCCACCAGTCGGTGCACGTGCTGGCGATTGCGCGCGCGGGCGATGATCTTGATGTGCGGATAGAGCTTGTGCACCAGTTCGGCCGTCTTGATGTTGGTGTCCGGGTCGTCGGTGGCAATGATGAAGAATTCGGCGTCTCCAACCTTGGCCGCGCTGAGGATTTCCGGACGCATCGGGTCGCCGTAGTACACCGGCACGCCGCCGAAGCTGCGGGACAGTTCGATGGTTTCCACCGAAGTGTCGAGGGCCACGAACTTGATGTTCTGGGCCCGCAGGATACGCGCGACGATCTGCCCCATACGGCCCATGCCGGCGATCACCACACGGGGTTCATCGGCATCGATTTCGCGAAATTGCTCCGGCACCACCACCGGTTGCACCTTCGGGCTGGCCAGGCGCGCGCACAGCAGCAGCAACAGCGGCGTCATCGCCATCGACAGGGTGATCGCCAGCACCAGCAAGTCGTAAAGGCGCGGATCGAACAAGCCATGGTCACGGCCGATCTTGAACACCACAAAGGCGAACTCGCCACCGGCGGCCAGCACAATGCCCAGGCGAATGGCGCTGATCTTGTTCAAACCGCCGGCCACCTTGCCTACGATGAACAGCAATGGCAGCTTGACGGCGATCAGCAGCAGGGTCAGCCCCAGCACCACGATGGGCTCACTCAGCAGCAGGCTGAGGTTGGCGCCCATGCCGACACTCATGAAAAACAGCCCCAGCAGCAAGCCCTTGAAGGGTTCGATCTGCGCTTCCAGTTCGTGGCGATACTCGGAGTCCGCCAGCAACAGGCCGGCAAGGAAGGCACCGAGGGCCATGGAAATACCTGCCAGGTCCATCAGCCAGGCGGTGCCCATCACCACCAGCAGCGCGGTCGCGGTGGACACTTCCGGCAAGCCGCTCTTGGCCACCACGCGAAACACCGGGCGCAGCAGGTAGCGCCCGCCGACCACGACGATGGCGATGCTGATCAATACGCGCAGGCCCTGGTTCACATCGTCGGCCGCGCTGACGTTTTCAGCGCTGCCCGCCAGCAGTGGCACCATGGCAATCAGCGGAATCGCGGCGATGTCCTGGAACAGCAGGATCGCGAACGCCAGGCGCCCGTGGGGGCTGGTCAGTTCCTTGCGTTCGGCCAGGCTTTGCAGGCCGAACGCGGTGGACGACAGGGCCAGCCCCAGGCCCAGCACGATCGAAGTGTTCACCGGTTGCCCAAACACATACAGTGCCAGCGCGCCCAGCAGCGCCCCGGTCAGCAGCACTTGTGCCAGGCCGACGCCGAACACCGCCTTGCGCATCACCCATAACCGGCGTGGCGACAATTCAAGACCGATGATGAACAGCAGCAACACCACACCGAGCTCCGAGATGTGCGCGACGCTCTCCGGATTGCCGATCAGGCCCAGCCCCGAGGGGCCGATGATCACCCCGGCAAACAGATAACCCAGCACCGCGCCCAGTTGCAGGCGCTTGGCCAGGGGAACGGTGAGCACGGCCGCGAGCAGAAATACGACTGCGGCTTGTAACAGACTGCCTTCATGGGGCATGAGCAAAACTCCATCAACTCGGTACGGCGGGTCGACAAGGATAAAGGCTGGTCTTGGGTCACGCTATCGCGAGAGAGAGGTTTTGCGCGGGCAAGGCCGCGCCGCTAGAGCAATTCGCCCTTGTCCCAGAGCCGCACCAGTTCACCGGGGGCCTGGTCTTCCGGCACCTTCAACACCATCTGGTCGTCCTGCTCGCCTTCGCGGTAGCGCAGTTCGATCTGGTAAAAACGCTGGTCGCCCCCGCCTGCGACCGGGCTGGTCAGCGGCAGGCAACCTTCCAGCAGCACGCAGATGCGCGAGCGTTGCTCGATATTGCATTGCGCGAACTCGATCTCCCGCGGCCGGGTGGTGGCCTGGATCGCGGCAAAGCCGCCTTGGCGGGAGAGGCGCAGTACTGCGCGGTCGTCCAGTGTCGGCAGGGTTTTCATGGTTCCTCCTGTGTCGAATCGACACCCACTTGCGACCAGCCGTGCTGCACCGCCAGGGCTTCCCTGGCCGTGAAGCGCCGCCGCGCATGCTCCACGGTCAGTCGGGCAAAGGCACTGAACGACGTCTCGCGGCTCAAGCGCCGGTCGCACAGCGCGTCGTACCAGATGAGCCCGGCCTTTTCCCAGGCAAATCCGCCCAGGCCCTTGGCTGCCAGGTAAAACGCCCGGTTGGGAATGCCCGAATTGATGTGCACGCCGCCATTGTCCTCCTGGGTGATGACGAATTTGCGCATGTGATCCGGTTGCGGGTCCCTGCCCAGCAGGGGGTCGTCGTAGGCCGTGCCCGGGTGGGCCATCGAGCGCAGACCGATGCCCTTGATGCGCGGCGTCAGCAAATCCGCGCCGATCAGCCAGTCCGCCTGCTCGACGGTGTGCTCCAGCAGGTACTGCTTGGTCAGGACGCCAAACACGTCCGACAACGATTCATTCAACGCCCCGGACTGGTCGGCATACACCAGGCCCGCTTCGCTCTCGACCACGCCGTGGGTCAGTTCGTGGGCGACCACGTCGAGGGAGCGGGTGAAACGCTCGAAAATTTCGCCATCGCCGTCACCAAAAACCATCTGCGAGCCATTCCAGAAGGCGTTTTCGTAGTCCTGGCCATAATGCACGCTGCCGATCAGGGCGAAACCTTTGTTGTCAATGGAGTCGCGGCCCAGCACCTTCCAGAAGAAATCGTAGCTGGCTCCCAGCGCATCATAGGCTTCATCGACCGCCGGATCGCCGCTCGGTGCCTGCCCTTCAAGGCGTACCGGCATGCCGGGCAAGAGCATTTTGCCCTGGGCATCATGCACGCTGCGTTGCGCCTGGCCCGGTTTGCCAGGGGGTGGCAGGATCGCGGCGGCAGCAGGGTGCACCGGTGGGCCAGGCGGGTGCCACAAGGTGCGCACATGGGCCAGCGTGCTCATTGCGCTGGAACGCTGGCGTTCGGAACCGTGCGCGACGATGCGATGCAGAATGTACGGCGGAATGAAACTGCGCAGGTCGTTCATCAGAGCATCCTTTCTGAGCGCGAAGTCGATACTTATTCTGAGCGGAACAGGCTCTTGCGGTTCCGTCAGTTGCCATCGGCGGCGGATTCTGCGAAAACCTGCGTCCGCGCCCGCAAGTCCAGGGCACTGTAGATGAGTTAAGAACATGAACGACGAACTGCAAATCATTGATCTTGTGCCAGGTGACGGCAAGGCTGCCGTCAAAGGCGCGCTGATCACCACCCAATACCGTGGCTGGCTGGAAGACGGTAGCGAATTCGACTCTTCCTACAGTCGAGGCAAGCCGTTCCAATGCGTGATCGGCACCGGGCGGGTAATCAAAGGGTGGGACCAGGGCCTGATGGGCATGCGGGTCGGTGGCAAGCGCAAACTGCTGGTGCCGGCGCACCTGGCCTACGGCGAGCGCACGATGGGCAAGATCACGCCGAATTCGAACCTGATATTCGAGATCGAGTTGCTGCAAGTGCTGACGCGGGATGATTGATGCGGGCGAAGCGGTCGCTGGGTTTTGTGGTGATTGTGCGGGCGCTTTCGCTGGCAAGCCAGCTCCTACAGTTTGACCTGACGCCAGACGCAAAAAAGCCCCCCATCAGTTACCCGATGGGAGGCTTTTGTGCGTCTGGCGTCAGGTCAAACCTTGACGATCCAGCCTGCTGGCGCTTCGACGTCGCCGGTTTGCACGCCGGTCAGCTCTTTGTAGAGCTTCTGGGTGATCGGTCCGACTTCGGTTTCGCTGTGGAACACGTGCAGGTGGTCGTTGTAGCTGATGCCACCGATCGGGGTGATCACGGCAGCCGTACCGCAAGCGCCGGCTTCCTTGAAGTCCGACAGCTTGTCGATGAACACATCACCTTCAATCACTTCCAGGCCCAGGCGCGACTTGGCCAGCTCGATCAGCGACAGGCGGGTGATGCCCGGCAGCACCGACGGCGAGTTCGGCGTCACGAACTTGTTGTCGTGGGTGATCCCGAAGAAGTTGGCCGAACCGACTTCCTCGATCTTGGTGTGGGTCATCGGATCCAGGTAGATGGCGTCGGCAAAGTGGGCTTGCTTGGCCTTGGAACCCGGCATCAGGCTGGCGGCGTAGTTGCCGCCGACCTTGGCTGCGCCGGTGCCTTGCGGGGCCGCGCGGTCGTAGCTGGAGATCAGGAAGTTGTGCGGGGTGAGGCCGCCCTTGAAGTAAGCGCCGACCGGGATGCAGAAGATCGAGAAGATGAACTCGGGGGCGGTACGCACGCCGATGTTGTCACCCACGCCGATCACGAACGGACGCAGGTACAGCGCGCCGCCGGTGCCGTAAGGCGGGATGAAACGCTCGTTGGCGCGGACCACTTCCTTGCACGCTTCGATGAACTGTTCGGTGGACACTTGTGGCATCAGCAGGCGCGCGCAGCTGCGCTGCATGCGTGCGGCATTCTGGTCCGGGCGGAACAGGTTGATCGAACCGTCCTTGCAACGATAGGCCTTCAGGCCTTCGAAGCATTGCTGGCCATAGTGAAGGGCCGTGGAGCCTTCGCTGATGTGCAGCACATTGTCAGAGGTTAAGGTGCCTTCATTCCACTCGCCATCGCGAAAGTGCGACAGATAGCGCTTGTCGGTCTTGATGTAGTCAAAACCCAGCTTGTCCCAATTGATGCTTTCGTTACCCATGACACCCTCTATCACTTAACAACCGCCGAAACGGTTCAATGTTTCTGACGTTTTCTGGATGGGGACAACAATACTTCATTCCGGGCCGATTTCGCAGCCCGGATTACATTCCTTGTAGGAGCTGGCTTGCCAGCGATCGATGCGACTCGGTGTGCCAGGTCCACCGCCTTCGCCGGCAAGCCGGCTCCTACAGGTTCGGTGTACGCTTTGAATCACAGGTGCAACGCATGCCCCAAGGCACGCAACGCTGCTTCCTGCACCGCCTCGCCCAAGGTCGGATGCGCATGAATGGTGCCGCCGATGTCTTCCAGTCGCGCGCCCATTTCCAGGCTTTGGGCGAACGCCGTGGACAATTCGCAGACGCCGACCCCTACCGCCTGCCAGCCAACGATCACATGATTATCCCGACGAGCGACCACGCGCACGAAGCCGCTCTTGGACTCCAGCGTCATCGCCCGGCCATTGGCGGCGAACGGGAAGCTCGAGACGATGCAGTCCAGGCCAGCGGCCTTGGCGTCGTCCGGGGTCTGGCCGACCACCACCAGTTCCGGATCGGTGAAGCACACGGCGGCGATGGCGGTGGGGTTGAATTCGCGACTCTTGCCACTGATCAGCTCGGCCACCATTTCGCCCTGGGCCATGGCCCGGTGGGCGAGCATCGGTTCGCCACTGAGGTCGCCGATGGCATACACGTTGCGCATGCTGGTCTGGCAGCGGTTGTCGATCTTGATCGATGCGCCGTTCATCTGCAGGTTCAGCGCTTCGAGGTTCCAGCCCTGGGTATTGGGTTTGCGACCGACGGCCACCAGGACCTGGTCGGTTTCCAAGTTCAGGGTGTCGCCACTCGGGTCGAGTACCTGTAGCGTATTGGCTTGTGAATCAAAGCCTTGCACGCTGTGCTTCAAGTAAAGCTTCACGCCAAGTTTTTTCAGTTCGTCGTGCACCGGCTGGGTCAGTTCGGCGTCGTAGGCCGGCAGGATGCGCTCCTGGGCTTCTACCACGCTGACGTCGGCACCGAGCTTGCGATAGGCAATCCCCAGCTCCAGGCCGATGTAGCCGCCACCCACCACGACCAGGCGTTTGGGCACGGACGTCGGCGCCAGGGCTTCGGTGGAGGAGATGATCGGCCCGCCGATCGGCAGCATCGGCAGGTTCACGCTTTTCGACCCGGTGGCGAGCACCAGGTGCTCGCACTGAATGCGCGTGTCGCCGACGTCGACGGTTTTGCCATCGATGACCTTGGCCCAGCCTTGAATCACCTGGACCTTGTTCTTTTTCAGCAGGGCCGCGACACCGGTGGTCAGTCGATCGACGATGCCGTCCTTCCACTCGACGCTATTGGTGATGTCGAGGGTCGGCGCCGAAACGCTGATGCCCAGGGCCGAATGCTGGTTGTGCTGTTGCGTCTGGTGGAACTGTTCAGCAACGTGAATCAACGCCTTGGACGGAATGCAGCCGATGTTCAGGCAGGTGCCGCCCAGGGATTGGCCTTCCACCAGGATGGTCGGGATGCCCAACTGGCCGGCACGGATCGCCGTCACATAACCGCCGGGGCCGCCGCCGATGATCAGCAGTGTGGTGTTCAAAGTCTGCATTACTTACTCCACAAACAGGGTGGCGGGTTGTTCGAGCAGGCCACGGACGGCCTGGATGAATTGCGCCGCGTCCATGCCGTCGACCACGCGGTGATCGAAGGAGCTGGAGAGGTTCATCATCTTGCGGATCACGATCTGGCCTTTGATCACCATCGGCCGTTCGACGATCTTGTTCACGCCGACAATCGCCACTTCCGGCAGGTTCAGCACCGGGGTGCTGACGATGCCGCCCAACGCGCCGAGGCTGGTCAGGGTGATGGACGAGCCGGACAGTTCGTCGCGGCTGGCCTTGCCGTTACGGGCGGCCGTGGCCAGGCGGGAGATTTCCTGGGCGTTGTCCCACAGGCTGCGGGCTTCGGCGTGACGCACCACCGGCACCATCAAGCCGATATCGGCCTGGGTGGCGATGCCGACATGCACCGCGCCGAGGCGGGTGATGACCTGGGCTTCGTCGTCGTAGCGGGCGTTGATCTGCGGGAAATCACGCAGGGCGACGACCAGGGCGCGGACCAGGAACGGCAACAAGGTCAGCTTGCCGCGGGTGGCGCCGTGTTTTTCGTTGAGGTGCGCGCGCAGTTCTTCCACGGCAGTGACGTCGATTTCCTCGACGTAACTGAAGTGCGCGGCACGCTGGGTGGCGTCCTGCATGCGCTGGGCGATCTTGCGGCGCATGCCGATCACCGGAATCTGTTCTTCGTCATTGCGCTGGGTGTAAGCGCTGCCGACGGTCGACGCGTTCGACTGACCCTGGGCCAGATAGACGTCGAGGTCTTCGTGCAGCACCCGACCGGCAGGGCCAGTGCCACGGACCAGACGCAACTGGATACCGAGGTCCAGCGCGTGCTTGCGCACAGCCGGGGAGGCCAGCGGACGCTCATCGGCTTCGCGGGCGACCATCGGGCCCTGGCAGACGGCAGCTTTCGGCGCTGGAGCAGCGACCGGTTTGCTCGGCACGGCCGCTTCGATTTTCGGCGCCGCAACCGCTGCTTCCTTGACAGCGGCCGCAGGCTGGGCGGACTCTTTTACGTTGCCCGCGCCTTCGACTTCAATGCTGATCAGCACACTGCCGACCGCCATGACTTCGCCCGGTTGCCCGCCGAGGGCGATGACCTTGCCATGCACCGGCGACGGAATATCCACCATTGCTTTATCGGTCATGACATCGGCCAATACCTGATCTTCGACGACCATGTCGCCGACCTTGACATGCCAAACCGACAATTCAACTTCTGCAATGCCTTCGCCAATGTCCGGCATTTTAATGACGTGCGTGCCCATTCAGACCTCCATGACCCGTTTCAAAGCCGCGCCCACACGGGACGGACCAGGGAAATACGCCCACTCTTGCGCGTGCGGGTAGGGGGTGTCCCAGCCGGTGACGCGTTCGATTGGCGCTTCCAGGTGGTGGAAGCAGTGTTCCTGCACCAGCGACACCAGTTCGGCGCCGAAACCGCAGGTGCGGGTGGCTTCGTGAACCACGACGCAGCGGCCGGTCTTCTTCACCGACTTGACGATGGTCTCCAGGTCCAGGGGCCACAGGCTGCGCAGGTCGATCACCTCGGCGTCGATGCCGGTTTCTTCAGCGGCGACTTGCGAGACGTACACGGTGGTGCCGTAGGTCAGGATGGTCACGTCCTTGCCCGGACGGGTGATGGCGGCTACATCCAGCGGCACGGTGTAGTAGCCGTCGGGCACTTGCGCGGCCGGGTGTTTCGACCACGGGGTCACCGGGCGATCGTGGTGACCGTCGAACGGGCCGTTGTACAGGCGCTTGGGCTCGAGGAAGATCACCGGGTCATCGTTTTCGATGGAGGCGATCAGCAGGCCCTTGGCGTCGTAGGGGTTGGACGGCATGACGGTGCGCAGGCCGCAGACCTGGGTGAACATCGCCTCGATGCTCTGGCTGTGGGTCTGGCCACCGTAGATGCCACCGCCGCACGGCATGCGCAGGGTCATCGGCGCGGTGAATTCGCCGGCCGAGCGATAACGCAGGCGCGCGGCTTCGGAAATGATCTGGTCGGACGCCGGGTACACATAGTCGGCGAACTGGATCTCGGCCACCGGACGCAGGCCGTAGGCGCCCATGCCCACGGCCACGCCGACGATGCCGCTTTCGGAGATCGGCGCGTCGAACACCCGGGAGGTGCCGTATTTGGTCTGCAGGCCTTCGGTGCAGCGGAACACACCGCCGAAATAGCCCACGTCCTGGCCGAAGACCACGACGTTGTCGTCACGTTCAAGCATCACATCCATGGCCGAGCGCAGGGCCTGGATCATGGTCATGGTGGTTGTGGTCATGGCGGTTTCCAGCTCGATAGTGTTGTTGTGATCGTTCATGTCAGATCCCCAACTCCTGACGCTGGCGCTTCAAGTGCTCCGGCATCTCTTTATAGACGTCCTCGAACATGGTCGCGGCGCTTGGAATCTGGCCACCAGCGAGGGTGCCGAATTTTTCGGCTTCTTTCTGAGCGGCGATCACTTCGGCTTCCAGTTCCGCGCTGACGGCGGCGTGTTCCTCTTCGGACCACTGGCCGACCTTGATCAGGTGCTGCTTGAGGCGCGCGATCGGGTCGCCCAACGGGAAGTGGCTCCAGTCGTCGGCAGGACGGTACTTCGATGGATCGTCCGAGGTGGAGTGCGGGCCGGCGCGGTAGGTGACCCACTCGATCATGGTCGGGCCGAGGTTGCGGCGTGCGCGTTCGGCGGCCCAGGCGGAAGCGGCATAGACCGCGTAGAAATCGTTGCCGTCAACCCGCAGGGAGGCGATGCCGCAACCAACGCCACGACCGGCAAAGGTAGTGGCTTCACCACCGGCGATGGCCTGGAAGGTGGAGATCGCCCACTGGTTGTTGACCACGTTGAGGATCACCGGTGCGCGATACACGTGGGCGAAGGTCAGGGCGGTGTGGAAGTCCGACTCGGCGGTGGCGCCGTCGCCGATCCAGGCCGAGGCGATCTTGGTGTCGCCCTTGATTGCCGAGGCCATGCCCCAGCCTACAGCCTGGACGAACTGGGTGGCGAGGTTGCCGGAAATGGTAAAGAAACCGGCCTCTTTCACCGAGTACATGATTGGCAACTGACGGCCTTTGAGCGGATCGCGCTCGTTGGACAGCAGTTGGCAGATCAGGTCCACCAAAGGCACCTCACGGGCCATGAGGATGCTTTGCTGGCGGTAGGTCGGGAAGCACATGTCGTCGATGTTCAGGGCCAGGGCCTGGGCGCTACCGATGGCTTCTTCGCCAAGGCTCTGCATGTAGAACGACATTTTTTTCTGACGCTGGGCGACCACCATGCGGTTGTCGTAGATCCGCGTCTTGAGCATGGCGCGCATGCCCTTGCGCAGGATCTCCACCGGCACGCCTTCGGCCCACGGCCCCAGGGCATTGCCCTGGTCGTCGAGCACGCGAATCAGGCCACGGGCCAGGTCGGCCGTGTCAGCCGGTTCAACGTCAACGGGGGGTTTGCGCACCGTGCCGGCGTCGGTCAGGTGCAGGTAGGAGAAGTCGGTTTTACAGCCGGGACGGCCCGAGGGTTCCGGGACGTGCAGGCGCAGCGGTTCGTACGCTTGGGTCATGGCTTCTACGCTCGATCTTGTGAATTTCTTGTAGTGAGCTGACAGATTTCGTGTCGTGGAAGAAATCTTGTCCTACAACAATCATAGGCCCGGCCAAGAAGAATATTTCTCTCTGTTTCATTGCGCTCAAGATCATTTGCAGATAAAAAATCTGCATAAACATAAAAAACAGGTGTTTTTGTCTCATGCGCAAACTGGACCGTACCGATATCGGCATTCTCAACAGCCTTCAGGAGAACGCCCGCATCACCAACGCCGACCTGGCACGCTCGGTCAACCTCTCGCCGACGCCGTGTTTCAACCGGGTCAAGGCGATGGAGGAACTGGGGCTGATACGTGATCAGGTGACCTTGCTGGACGCCGATTTGCTCGGTCTGCACGTCAATGTGTTCATCCACGTCAGCCTGGAGAAACAGGTGGAGGAGGCGTTGCAGCATTTCGAGGAGGCCATTTCCGATCGGCCTGAGGTGATGGAGTGCTACCTGATGGCTGGCGATCCGGACTATCTGATCCGGGTTCTGGTACCGACCATTCAGTCGCTGGAGCGCTTCATGATGGATTTTCTGACCAAGGTGCCGGGGGTGGCGAACATCCGGTCGAGCTTTGCACTCAAGCAGGTGCGGTACAAGACGGCGCTGCCGTTGCCGGCCAATGGCTTGACCTTGAATAATTGAAGAACCTGTAGGAGCTGGCTTGCCAGCGAAGGGGCCCGAAAGACCAGCGCAATATTCAAGGACGCCTTCGCCGGCAAGCCGGCTCCTACAGGTCAGAATTTATTCAGGGGAATCTTCAGGTAAGTCACGCCATTGTCCTCCGCCGGCGGCAAGTTCCCCGCCCGCACATTGACCTGGATCGCCGGCAGCAGCAGCGTCGGCATGCCCAACCCGGCATCGCGGCGGGTGCGCATGTCGACGAAGGCTGCTTCGTCGATGCCGTCGCGCACGTGGATGTTGCTTTTGCGTTGCTCGCCGACGGTGGTCATGCAGTGCGGTTCGCGGCCCTCGGGCGGGTAATCGTGGCAGACGTAGAGGCGCACGCTGGCGGGGAAGGCCAGCAGCTTGTGGATCGAGGCGAACATCTGATGGGCGTCGCCACCGGGAAAGTCGCAGCGGGCGGTGCCGACGTCCGGCATGAACAGGGTATCGCCGACCAGGATCATGTCGCTGCCGATCAGGTAAGCCATGTCCGCCGGGGTATGGCCAGGCACATGCAGGGCGGTTGCCTTGAGGTTGCCGATGCGGAATGACTCATCCGCGGCGAACAGGTGGTCGAACTGTGAACCGTCGATGGAAAATTGCGGCTCAAGGTTGAACAGGGCCTTGAACACGCCCTGCACCTTGCAGATCGACTGGCCGATGGCGATCTTGCCGCCCAGTTCCTGCCGCAGGTAGGGCGCGGCGGACAGGTGATCGGCGTGGGCGTGGGTTTCCAGCAGCCATTGCACCTGCAGGCGGTGCTCGCGCACGAAAGCGATGATGCGATCGGCCTGTTGGGTGCCGGTGCGTCCGGCAGCCGGGGTGTAGTCGAGCACCGGGTCGACGATCGCGCACTGCCCACCGTCACTTTCGTAGACCACGTAGCTATAGGTGGACGAGGCATCGTCGAAAAAGGCTTCAATCAGGGCAGGCATGTGGGTTGTTTCTTCAAGGGTAAGTCATGAGGGTAGTTTCATTTTCCCTGCGCTGACCAGCCCTGCGACAATTCTGCTAACGAAAAATCCGGGCGGACTCTATCCTGTCACTCAATCGATACCGGGCGTTCCCGGCCTTTGTCATGGATTACGAGCGTTATATGTTGCTGGCGAGTTTTTTTGGTGTGGTCATGGGGTTGGTGCTCGGGTTGACCGGGGCCGGGGGTGGCATTCTTGCGGTGCCGGCGCTGGTGTTGGGGCTGGGCTGGAGCATGACCGCGGCGGCGCCCGTCGCCCTGTTCGCGGTGGGCAGCGCGGCGGCGGTCGGTGCCATCGATGGCTTGCGTCATGGCCTGGTGCGCTATCGCGCGGCGCTGTTGATTGCCCTGCTGGGGGCGATCTTTTCCCCGTTGGGCATCTACTTCGCCCATCAGTTGCCGGAAAAAGTCCTGATGATTCTGTTCAGCCTTTTGATGGTGATGGTGGCTGCGCGAATGTTGCGGCGCGAACGCAAGGATGAGGGGCCGAGCGACCACGGCCACGCCAACTGGGGCCAGAAAAACTGCATGCTCGACCAGCAGACCGGGCGCTTCTCCTGGACCGCCAAATGCACCGCGACCCTCGCGGCCCTGGGTGCGGTGACCGGTGTGGTCTCGGGTTTGCTGGGCGTGGGCGGCGGCTTTCTGATCGTGCCGGCGTTCAAGCAGCTGACCGACGTGCAGATGCGCGGCATCATCGCCACGTCACTGATGGTCATCAGCCTGATCTCGGCCATCGGCGTGATCGGCGCATTGCACGCCGGGGTGCGCATCGATGGGCTGGGCGTGGCCTTCATCGTCGCCAGCATCGTCGGCATGATCGTCGGCCGCAAGCTTTGCGCGCGGGTGCCGGCGCGGGCGTTGCAGGTTGGGTTTGCGAGTATCTGCCTGGTGGTTTCAGCCTACATGCTGTTCCGGGCGGGCCTCTGAAATATTGTAGGAGCCGGCTTGCCGGCGAAGGCGCACTTCAGGACGCCTTCGCCGGCAAGCCGGGCTCCTACAAGGGGCGGTACTGCAGTGAGAAGGCCAGTTCAGTGGATTGCCCCTGTTCCAGCAAACGCAACCCTGGCCGACCGGGCAAGTGATGCGCGTTGACCGGGTGGCTGACCGGTTCGATGCAGAAAAACGCCAGCCCTGGCGGGCAATAAAGCAGATAGTAATCGCTGCCACTGGCCTGGCATTCCAGTTCGTAACCGAGGTCGGGTTGCTGGATCAGGCAGCGGCCGTCCCAGTTGCAGAAACCGTTGTCGACCAGTGTCCGGGGCAGTGCCCCGGGCTGCTGGAAATCCCATTCGGCAGGTAATGCACTCAGTTGCGTCGGCAGTTTTTTCTCATCGCACAACCATACTTTTCCGGCCGTGGCCTGCAACCGCGTGGAGGCATCGCGCGGTAGGTACGGGTGCAGCCCCAGGCCATGCCAGGCGGCGTGTTCAGCCAGGTGGGTGACGCTCAATTCGATGCTCAGCTTGCCTTCGCTCAGATGGAATCGTTGACGGGCGCAATAGGCAAAGGGTTGGCTGCTATCGAGTTGCAGCACCACTTCGTCAGCGGTTGTGGAAATCACCTGCCAGCGTTGCTGCCAGGCGCTGCCGTGAATCGGCAACGGATCGGGGCTGTTGGGCGCCAGCGCCAGCCAGCCATCTGGGCAATCGAAGCCGCCGTCGGCAATGCGGTTGGACCATGGGATCAAAGGGAAGCAGCCAAGTTTGCCGGGAAGACCGGTGTTCAAGGCCTGCTCATCGGCGTGCCGCAACAAGGGCTGGCCGGTGCTGCGCACGACCCAGTTGACGATGCTGCCACCAAGTTCGGGGGCGAGGGTGAGGCGGGTGAATGCGTCTTCGAGTTCGAGCAGTGTGGGTTTCATGTTCACCAGCAATGTCAAGAATTGCACGGAATGCCTTTTTGTAGGAGCCGGCTTGCTGGCGATGGCGTACTCACGGACGCCATCGCCGGCAAGCCGGCTCCTACAGTAAAAGCGTTACAACACCAGGTGCGGCAACCACAACGACAGCGCAGGAATATAGGTCACGGCCATCAGCACCAGAAACAGCACGCCGTAGAACGGCAGCAGGGCCTTGACGGTTGATTCGATGCTGACCTTGCCCACCGCGGACCCGACGAACAGTACCGCACCCACCGGTGGCGTGATCAAGCCGATCCCCAGGTTCACCAGCATGATCATGCCGAACTGCACCGGGTCCACGCCAATGCCGAGAATCACCGGCATCAGGATCGGCGTGAGGATCAGGATCAGCGGTGCCATGTCCATCACGGTGCCGAGCAACAGCAGCATGACGTTGATGCACATCAGGATCACGTAGCGATTGTCCGACAGGGTCAGGAACATCGTGGTGATTTTCGCCGGGATCTGCATCAGGGTCATGATGTAGCCGAAGCTGGCGGCGAAGCCGATCAGGATCATCACGATCGAGATCGTGCGCACCGTGCGGTGCATCAGTTTCGGCAGCTCGCTCCATTTGTAGTCGCGGTAGATGAACATGGTCACGAAGAACGACCAGAGCACGGCGATCGCCGCCGATTCGGTCGCGGTGAAGATCCCGCTCAGGATCCCGCCGAGGATAATGACCATCGCCATCAGCCCCCAAAGCGCTTCGCCGCAGATCTTCAGCGCTTCGCGCATCGGAATGACTTCACCCTTGGGGTAGTCGCGCTTCTTGGCGAAGATCAGGCACAGCACCATCAGGCACGCGCTCATCAACAGGCCCGGTACCACGCCGGCCATGAACAGCGAGGCAATCGACACCGTACCGCCAGCGGCCAGGGAGTAGAGCACCGAGTTGTGGCTCGGCGGGGTCAGCAGGGCTTGCACCGAACCGCTGACGGTCACGGCGGTGGCGAACTCACGGGGATAACCACGGCGTTCCATTTCCGGGATCAGTACCGAACCGACCGAGGCGGTGTCGGCCACCGAAGAGCCGGAGATCGCGCCAAAGAAGGTCGACGCCATGATGTTGACCAGCGACAAGCCACCGCGCACGAACCCGACCAGCACCCCGGCAAACGCCACCAGGCGCCGGGACATCCCGCCCTCGGCCATGATCGCGCCGGCCAGCACGAAGAACGGAATCGCCAGCAGGGAAAACTTGTTCACGCCACCGGCGACCTGGATCATCAGCGCCTGGAACGGAATGTCGATCCAGAACGCGCCAATCAGCGCCGAGAGCCCGAGTGCGTAGGCGACCGGCATGCCGATCAGAATCAACGCGATAAAACTGCCCAGCAGAATAAAAGCGTCCATTCAGGCAGCCCCTTCGTTTTCTTCAACGTGGTCGAAACGCACGACGCGGCGGTTGCTCTGGTCACCGAGCAAGAGTTTTTCCAGGACGAAGATCAGCGTCAGCAGCCCGCCAATCGGAATCGGCATGTAGGTAATGCCCACGCGCAGGGTCGGCAGGGCGCTCATGAACTGGTTCCAGGTCGACAGGCATAGCTTGGTGCCCCAGATCGCCATGAACAGGCTGATGGTTGCCATCAGCAATTGAGAAAACACGCTCATGGCCTGGCGCAGTTGTGGCGACATGCGGTCGGTGAGCATCGCCACCGCCATGTGCGAAGCGGAACGATAACTGGCGGCGGCGCCGATGAAGGTGAAGACCATCATCAGCAGGATTGCCGTGGGCTCGGGCCAGCTGGAGCCGGTGCCGAGCACATAACGGGCGAACACGCCCCAGGGAATGATCAGGGCTATGGCCAGCACGGAAAGCCCCGCGACCCAGATGCAGGTCATGTAGAGCTTGTCATTGAAACGCAGCAGTAGATTCTTCATCGGGTTCCACCGTAACCGGGCGCGCACTGACCTGCTCCCAGGTCAATGCGCGCCAGGCCTTTCTTGAATGCAGGGAGGGTTACTGGACGGCTTCGATGCGCTTGATCAGGTCGGCGTAGGGCGCGCCGTATTTCTCGCGGATCGAGGCGGTCGCCTCATAGAAAGGTTTCTTGTCGACGGTGATGAACTCGACGCCGGCGGCCTTGAGTTTTTCTTCGCTGCTGGCCGACTTGGCATCCCACAAGGTGCGCTCCTGGGCCTGCGCAGCCCTGGCGGTCTTTTTCACCAGGACCTGCTGCTCGGGGGTCAGTTTGTTCCAGGTGATCTTCGACATCACGATCGGCTCGGGCAGGATCAGGTGGCCGGTCAGGCTGTAGAACTTGGCGTTCTGGTAGTGATTGTGTTCGAGCAGGGTCGGCGGGTTGTTCTCCGCGCCGTCGATCACGCCGGTCTGCAGGGCGCTGAAGATTTCGCCGGTGTCCATGGCGATGCCGTTGCCGCCCATGGCGTTGATGGTTTCGATGAACATCGGGTTGCCTTGCACGCGGATTTTCATGCCCTTGAGGTCTTCCAGGCTGCGCACCGGTTTCTTGGTGTAGATGTTGCGCGTGCCGCCATCCATCCAGGCCAGGGCCACCAGGTTGAATTCGGAGTTGGTGATCTTGTCGAGGATCTCGTCGCCGACTTCGCCATCGATGACCTTGCGCATGTGCGCCTGGTCACGGAATACGAACGGCATGTTGAACACGTTCACGTCCGGCACCACGGGTCCAACGATGCCGAGGCTGACCCGGGCCATCTGGATGGCGCCGACCTGGGCCTGTTCGACCACTTCCTTTTCCGAGCCGAGCACACCGCCGGCGAACATCTTGAAGGTCAGCTTGCCGTCGCTGTCGGCCACCAGGGTCTTGCCCAGCTGTTCTTCGGCGACCACGGTCGGGTAACCCGCCGGGTGGATGTCGGCAAATTTGATTTCCAGCGCGTGGGCGGCGCTGCTGAGGGAGAAGGCCAGGGGGAGTGCTGCGGCGAGCAAGGTGCGTTTGAAGTCCATTGGGGGTGTCTCCAGTCTTGTTGTTGTTTTTATGCAAGGCACAGCGGTGTAGCGCCAACAGTTGCGTTATTGCTTGAAGTGCGGCTCCGGCAGACCCTTGACGCCGGGATCGAGGGCGAACACGCCACCGGCCAGGGACTGTTCGTCCTGGTCGTCTCCCGGGCGAATCGAGGTCACGAACAAGGTGTCCAGGCGACTGCCACCGAAGGCGCACATGCTCGGTTTTTTTACCGGTACGGTCAGGGAACGGTCCAGTCGACCGTCGGGGGTGAAGCGGTGAATCAGCCCGGCATCGTTGCCGCAGATCCAGTAGCAACCCTCGGCATCGATCGCCGCGCCATCAGGGCGACCGGCGTGCTGGTTCATGTCGACGAACAGGCGCTGATTGGACGGGGTGCCGCTGTCGATGTCGTAGTCGAAGGCCCAGACCTGCTGCACCAACGGGTGAGAGTCGGAAAGGTACATGGTTCGGCCATCCGGGCTGAAGGCCAGGCCGTTGGGCACGATCAGGCTGTTCATTTGCGCCGGCAGCGGCCCTTGCTGCCCGGCGTCGTAGCGATAGAGCGTGCCCACGGCGGCATTGGCGCCCATGTCCAGGACCATGCTGCCGGCCCAGAAGCGGCCCTGGCGATCACAGCGACCGTCGTTGAGGCGCATGTCCGGGCGGGCGTGATCGACGTGGGCGAGAGGTTCGCTGTCGAGGTTGCCGTCAGCATGCGCGTGCAGATGAAAGAACCCGCTCTCCATGCCGGCGACCCAGCCACCGTCGGGATGACGGGCGATGCAGGCGAGCATCTGCGGGGCTTTCCAGGCGTGCACATGCCCGCTTTGCGCGCTCCAGCGTTGCAATCCGCCGGCGGGAATATCGACCCAGTACAGGGCGTTTTCCTCAGGCACCCAGACCGGGCTTTCACCCACCGTGTTGCGCGCATCGACAATCAGTTCGGCTTTCATGGCAACTCATTCCCTTGGTTGTGAGTGGTGGGGATCAGGACGCTCAGTCGCCGAACGGGCCGGCCGCGCAAAAGGCACCGCCCTGGTAGATCCGCGCCGGGTCATCAGCGGCCGGCAACGGCTGGGCTTCGACTTTTTCGCGGAACACTTCGGAGTTGTCATGGGGCACGTAACCCAGCGCACTGGCGTGATGGTTGTTCCACCAAACATCCTTGTTGTCGGACACGCCATAGACAACGGTGTGGCCGACGTTCGGGGTGTAGAGCGCACGTTCGAGCAATTGGGTGAGGTCGCCGAAGCTCAGCCAGGTGCTCATCATCCGGCGGTTTTGCGGCTCGGGGAATGAAGAGCCGATGCGCACGCTGACGGTCTCGATGCCGTAGCGATCGAAGTAGAAGGTGGCCATGTCTTCGCCGTAGGACTTGGACAAACCGTAGTAGCTGTCGGGGCGGCGAGGGGAGTGGGCGTCGATGACTTCATCCTGCTTGTAGAAGCCGATCACGTGGTTGGAACTGGCGAAGATCACGCGCTTGACGCCATGGCGGCGCGCCGCTTCGTAGATGTGGAACACGCCGCAGATGTTGGCGCCGAGGATCTCTTCGAACGAGCGCTCCACCGACACGCCGCCAAAATGCACGATCGCGTCCACGCCTTCGACCAGTTGATCCACGGCGTGCTTGTCAGCGAGGTCGCAGGGTACGACTTCCTCGCGATCATCGATGGCGGGGGCGATGTCGGCGATGTCCGACAGGCGAATGACATTGGCGTACGGGCGCAGGTTCTCGCGCAGGACTTTGCCCAGGCCACCGGCGGCACCGGTCAGCAGCAGGCGATTGAAGGGGGTGCGGGCGGTTGCAGTGGTCGGCATGGGAATCCCTGGACAAGCAGTTGTTGTTATTGATTCGTTGTAGGTTGTCGTACGACTTTGCTGAAGTATCGTTAGGATTTCCGGTTTTTGTCAACGCGACATTGGTGGAATTTGACGGAGGGTTGTCGCGATCAATTCTCCGAGAAAATCTCGATCCCTGTGATTGATCCCTGATGGCACTCGGACCTGTAGGAGCTGGCTTGCCAGCGAAGGCGTCCGCGAGATCGCCTTCGCCGGCAAGCCGGCTCCTACAGGAACGAGGTCGATCTTCGGGAATTACAACAACGAAATCGGATAGCTGATGAAAATCCGGTTTTCATCAAATTCGTTGGTGCTGAAGTCCTTGCGGATGCTCGCGTTGCGCCATTTGACGTTGAGGTTTTTCAGCGCGCCGCTCTGCACCGTGTAGGCCAGTTCCGATTCACGGCCCCATTCCTTGCCGTCGGTGATGGTGCCGGTGTGCACGTTATCGCCGCTGATGTAGCGGTTCATCAGGGTCAGGCCGGGAATGCCGAGGGCGACGAAGTTGTAGTCGTGACGCACCTGCCAGGACTTCTCCCTGGCGTTGTCGTAGCTGGAGTTGTAGCTGTCGTTGGCCAGGGTCCCGCCACTGGTGCCGTTGACCCGCATCCACACGTCATCGCCGCTGAGTTTTTGCAGGCCCACGTAGAAGGTGTTGCCGCCGTACTTGGCCGAGAGCAGGGCAAACGCGGTCTTGTTGTCGAGGTCGCCGGCCAGGGCGCTGCCGTCTTCCTTGCCGATGAAGTAGCCGAGGTTGGCGCCCAGGGTCCAGTCGCCGATGGGCTGGCTGTGGCTGAGGTTGAAATACTGCTGCTGATAGATATCGCTGAGTTCGGCATACCAGACGCCGACCTGGGTGCGTTTTTCATTGAAGGCGTATTCGCCGCCGCCGAAGTTGAAACGGTCCGAGGCAAAGGCCGCCGATTTACCGTTCATGAACATGTCTTCCATGCTCGCATCGTTGCGCGGGCTGTTCTGGCGGAACTGCCCACCGTAGAGCGTCAGGCCGCTGATCTCGGTGGAGGTCACCTGGCCGCCGCGAAAAGTTTGCGGCAGCGAGCGACCGTCGTCGGAACGCAGGATCGGCAGCACCGGCATCCATTCGCCGACCTTCAGTTCGGTTTTCGAGATCTTGCCTTTGAGCGCCACACCCAGACGCCCGAAGTTGTCGGCCGGACGGCCGTCCCCGTGGATCGGCAGCAACTGCGTACCCCCGGTTCCTTTGCCGCCGTCGAGCTTCTGCGAGTACAGGCCCAGCACATCTACACCAAAGCCGACCGGGCCCTGGGTGTAACCGGACTTGGCATCGAGGATGAAGTTCTGTGTCCACTCTTCAGCCTTGCCCTGGGGGTAGGCCGGGTTGGTATAGTTGCGATTGAAGTAGGCGTTGCGCAGGTTCAGCGTGGCTTTGGCGTCGTCGGTGAAGCCTTCGGCCTGAGTGGTGATGGGCAGGGTGAGGGCCAGGCTGCTGCAACCGATCAGGCTCAGTGTCTGCAAACGGGTAAAGGACGGGCGTGGGGTACGGGCGGACGAATCGCGGACGAGCTTGCTCACTGTGACGCTCCCTTGCTGCTTTTTGTTTTTATGTTTGTCATACGTCGTCGTACAACATTGCGCAGATATTTGCGGGATTTTCAGGGGTTGTCAATCGGAAGTTATACGACGACTTGAGGGAATTAAATATTTGTGGGAGCCAGCCTGCTGGCGATTGCGGTCTCTCATTAAACATTGATGCAGGCTGACACTCCGCCATCGCCAGCAGGCTGGCTCCCACAGGGGATAGGGTTTGTCAGCCGCAAATCATCGGCGCCAGTGTGCCCAGCAAAGAGACGGCAGCCACCGCGCCAACCCCCAGCAACCACTCCAGCAGCACGCTGATGCGCAACGTCGGCAGGCGTTGCTCGCATTCGTTGATCCGTAGCCGATTGAACAACGCCAACCCCAGCATGGCGCAGACCAGTGACACCTTGATCAACAGAATCAAGGCAAAACCCGACAGCAAGGGCGTGGGCCAGAACGCGCCGGTGAGCACCCGCACGTTGATCAATCCGCTGATCAGCAAACCGGCCACCAAGGCATAGCCGACGCCGCTGAAGCGCTGCAACAGCGCTTTGATGCAATGCCCTTCAGGCTGGCGCAGGATCATCACCAACAACATCAAGCCACCGAGCCAGGCGCCGACGCTCGCCAGGTGCACCAGTTGATTGAGCATCAGCAACCGGCCTGCCAGGCCATCTAACATGGCACCGTGGCCGACCGGGGCCAGGGTCGCCAGCAGCAGGCCGCTCAGGGGCAGCTGGCAGGGGAGACTGGAGCGCCATGGCGTCAACAGCAGAATCATCAGCAAACTGTTGAGCAGCAGGTGCCAGCCCCAGACTTCACCGAAAAAAGTACGGTCAAGCACCCGCAGCAGTATCGAAGGTTCGAACGCCGCCGCCCAGGCGCCCGCCATGTTCGCGCTGACCAGCAGTAACCAGCCAATGCCGCTGGCCAACGCCACGGCCGCCAGCCACTGACTGACGCGTAACAGGGGCTGATCCAGCGTTGTGAGGCGCCCCAACAGCAACGGCCGGAATACCCACGCCCCGAACAACATCAGCACCGCGCAAAAATGCACGAAGCGGCACAGCACCATCGCGTCCGCCATGTATTACTGGCCCACCTTGAACGCGTAGGCGCCTTCGCTTTTGTGGGTATCGACCGACACCACATGCCATTCGACTTTGTAGTCACCCGCGGTGAAGGGAACTGCGGGTGTGACAATCAGGGTCTTTTTATCAGGACCCTGGGTGACCAGGCTTTTTACCAGGATCTCATCACCGTCGCGGGTGACCGTGACTTTGCAGAAATCCGCCTCGACGCCTTCGGAAAACACCAGGCTCAGTTCCGCGGGAGGCTTCACGGTGCTGTCGGCGGCAGGTGCCTGGCTTTGCAGATGGGCGTGAGCCCAGACGGATGAGGCGCACAAGAGCGCGCCGAGCAGGGCGGCGGTGGTCAGGGTGTTCTTCAAGCGCATGTCGAGTCCCTCGGCGGCAGGTTGCATTTGGCGGTCAGTCTAGCTGCACAAGGCCGGTTGTACGAAGTTCGCCAGTCCCCTGTCGCCGCGCCGTAGAGCGGTGCTAGTCTTGTTTAATGTTGTTGTCAGGGAGCCCTCATGGGCAATCACAAGATCGAGATCCGTCGCAGTAACGTCGAGAAAATTCTGCTGGGGGCCGAGAAGGTCTTCGCCGAAAAAGGCTTTGGCAGCACCGCCATGGCCGACATCGCCGCCGAAGTGCAACTGCCGCGCTCCAACCTGCATTACTACTTCAGCACCAAGACCGAACTGTACAGCGCTGTGCTGTTCGACCTGCTGGAAGTGTGGAAGCAGGACGCGTTGTGCTTCGAGATGTTCGACGACCCCCGCGTGGTGCTCAGCAGCTACATCCGCGCCAAGATGAACCACTCGCGCAGCCGGCCCTACGGCTCGAAAGTCTGGGCCAACGAAATCATCCACGGCGCGCCGACCCTCGGCGAGAAGCTCGACGCGAGCCTGTACGACTGGGCCAAGATGAAGGAAGCGAAGATTCGCCAGTGGGTCGACGACGGGCGCATTCTGCCGGTGGAGCCTTCAAGCCTGCTGTACATGATCTGGGCCTCGACCCAGCACTACGCCGACTTCGATCATCAGGTGAATATTCTCAACGATCATCAGCCGCTGTCGGACATGCAGTTCGAGCGGGCGGTGCAGACGGTGACGAGTGTGATTTTGCGGGGGATAGGGTTGGAGCCATAAGCTTTGCGGTGAAGCTTATGGCCTCATCGCGAGCAGGCTCGCTCCCACAGTTTGAAATGCATTCCAATGTGGGAGCGAGCCTGCTCGCGATGGCGTCGTCTCAGGCGCTGAGAACTTCAAGGACTGACGTGATAGGGATTTCTCGGATCATGATTCCAGTCCAGGAACGGCTTGCCGGTGTCCACCGCCACCATCTCGATGCAATCCTCGACCGGGCAGGTGATCTGGCACAGGTTGCAGCCCACGCACTCCTCATCGATCACTTCGTAGCGGTGGGTACCATCGGCCTGTTTCAGGCTGGCCACCGCCTGGTGCGAGGTGTCCTCACACGCGATATGGCAGCGCCCACAACCAATGCACGCGTCCTGGTCGATCTTCGCGATCACCTGGTAGTTGATGTCCAGGTACTTCCAGTCGGTGGTATTGCCCACCGCGCGCCCGGAAAACTCGGCGATGCTGGCGTAGCCCTGACTGTCCATCCAGCGTGACAGGCCGTCCTTCATCTCCTCGACAATCCGGAAGCCATGCAGCATCGCCGCCGTGCAGACCTGCACCGAACCGCTGCCCAGGGCCATGAATTCGGCGGCATCGCGCCAGTTGCCGATGCCGCCAATGCCGCTGATCGGCAGGCCACGGGTCTGCGGGTCACGGGCGATTTCGGCGACCATGTTCAAGGCGATCGGCTTGACCGCCGAACCGCAATAGCCGCCATGGGTGCTCTGGCTGCCGACAATAGGATTGGCGACCATGCGCTCCAGGTTGACGCTGGTGATGGAGTTGATCGTATTGATCAACGACACCGCATCCGCGCCGCCCCGATGTGCCGCGCGGGCCGCCACGCGGATGTCGGTGATGTTCGGCGTCAGCTTGACGATCACCGGCAGCGAGCAATAGGTCTTGCACCAGCGGGTGACCTGCTCGACATATTCCGGCACCTGGCCGACCGCCGCGCCCATGCCGCGCTCGGGCATGCCGTGGGGGCAACCGAAGTTGAGCTCGATACCGTCGGCACCGGTGGCCTCCACCAGCGGCAGGATGTGTTTCCAGGACTCTTCGACGCAGGGCACCATCAGCGACACGATCAGCGCGCGGTCCGGCCAGTCCTTCTTGACCTGGGTGATTTCCCGCAGGTTGATCTCCAGCGAGCGATCGGTGATCAATTCGATGTTGTTGAAACCGAGGACCTCCCGGTTGGCCCCGAAGTGCGCGGAGTAACGCGACGACACGTTGACCGCCGCCGGGTCTTCACCCAGGGTTTTCCAGACCACGCCGCCCCAGCCGGCCTCGAAGGCGCGGACCACGTTGTAGGCTTTGTCGGTCGGCGGCGCGGAGGCCAGCCAGAACGGGTTGGGGGACTTGATGCCGGCGAAGACAATCGACAGATCGGCCATTTATGCAGCCTCCACGTTGAGCATCAGTTGCGCGTTGATCGCCTCGGCGGCGCGTTTGCCGTGCTGCACCGCCTGTACGGTGAGATCCTGGTCGAGGCTGGTGCAGTCGCCGCCGGCATACACGCCGGGGATGCTGGTGCGCAGTTGTTCGTCCACCTCTATGCGATCGCCCAGACGCTTGAGCTCTCGGGCCAGCGGATCGGCGAGGGCGCTGGAATCGAAGCCTTGGCCGATGGCTTTGAAGATTGCATCAGCGGCCAGTTCAAAGGACTCGCCGGTGGTTTGCAGGCGACCTTCAACCAGATGGGTGCGAGCGAAGCGCATGCCGCGCACGTTGCCCAGGTCGTCGAGCAGAACTTCCTCGGGCTGTGCCCAGGTCAAGAGGCGCACTTGATTGGCTTTGGCGATGTCTTGTTCGTGATGGGTAGCCCCCATGTCTTCCACGCCACGGCGGTACACGAGGTTGACGTCGTGTGCCCCAAGACGCGCCATCTGCACCGCCATGTCGATGGCGGTGTTGCCGGCACCGAGTACGATGCAGTGGTCGGCCAGGGGTAACTGGCTCAGGTCATCGGCCTGGCGCAGTTCGCGGATGTAGTCGGTGGCCGCCACCAGGCCGGGTGCGTCCTCATGCAGTAGACCCAGTTGTTTGCTGGCCGCCAGGCCAATGCCGAGGAACACGGCGTCGAATTGTTGATGCAGGTCGCTGAGGCTCAGGTTGTCCCCGAGTTTGTAGCCATGGCGGATTTCGATCCCGCCGATTTCCAGGAGAAAATCGAGCTCTTTCTGTGCGTAATCGTCCACCAGTTTGTATTTGGCGATCCCGTATTCATTCAGGCCGCCGGCCTTTTCCCGGGCCTCGAAAATCACCACGTCATGGCCGTGCATCGCGCTGCGATGGGCGCAGGACAACCCGGCGGGGCCGGCACCGACTACGGCAATGCGCTTGCCGGTGGCGGCACTGCGGGCGAACGGGTGCTCGCTGAAGTGCGCGTTGTCCACGGCGTAACGTTGCAGCAGGCCGATCAGCACCGGCGCGCATTCATGGGCGTTGTTGCGCACACAGGCTTGCTGGCAAAGAATCTCGGTCGGGCAGACCCGGGCGCAACTGCCACCGAGGATGTTGGCCGAGAGGATTTTCTGCGCCGCACCCTGCACGTTGTCCTGGTGAATGTTGCGGATGAACGAGGGAATATCGATTTCGCTCGGGCAGGCGTTCACGCAGGGCGCGTCGTAGCAATACAGGCAACGCGAGGCTTCCAGGTGGGCCTGGCGGTCGTTGAGTGGCGGCGCCAGGTCGGTGAAGTGGCCGGCGAGGGCGGCCGCGTTCTCATGGGGATGCGGGAGGTGGCTCAGGGTCTTGATCACGGTATTGGCCTCACGGTAATTGAGGTGCTGCCTCTATCGGGCATTGTTTCTGTGTAGCCTGGACCGGCCTCTTCGCTGGCAAGCCAGCTCCTACAGGGGAATGCATTTCAAACTGTAGGAGCTGGCTTGTCGGGTCGCCGCATCGCAGCGAAAGGCCGCAGGCCGCTATCAGCGTTTCACAGCAACCGGCTGATTCAACTCAGCCCGCTTGCTCAGCAAATCGAACACCGCCGGATACGCCGGCCGTTCGATATACCGCCCGGCACCGCGCTCGGCGCGCAAATCGCCATCGGCCCAGACCACGCGACCCTGGCTGATGGTGTGGCTCGGCACTCCGCGCACGGTCTTGCCTTCGAAAATATTGAAGTCGACCTGCTGGTGATGGGTCTTGGCGGAAATCGTCCGCGAACCTTGCGGGTCCCACAGCACCAGGTCGGCATCGGAGCCGACGCGGATCGCGCCTTTGCGCGGATAGAGGTTGAAGATCTTCGCGGTGTTGGTGGAGGTCAGCGCGACGAATTGCTGCATCGAAAAACGCCCGGTGTTCACGCCCTCATCCCACAACACGGCCATGCGGTCTTCGATGCCGGCGGTGCCGTTGGGGATCTTGCTGAAGTCGTCCTTGCCAGCGGCTTTCTGTTCGGCGCAGAAGCAGCAGTGATCGGTGGCGGTGGTGTGCAGGTTACCCGCCTGCAAACCATGCCAGAGGGCCTCTTGATGACCGCGTGGACGGAACGGTGGACTCATCACGTAACCGGCGGCGGTTTGCCAGTCCGGGTGCTGGTAGACGCTGTCGTCCAGCAGCAGGTGGCCGGCCAGCACTTCGCCGTAGACCGGTTGGCCCTTGGCGCGGGCGTAGGTGATTTCGTCGAGGGCTTCCTTGGTCGAGACGTGGACCAGGTACAACGGTGTGCCAAGGGTTTCGGCGATGCGGATGGCGCGGCTCGCCGCTTCGCCTTCCACCTGGGAAGGACGCGACAGCGGATGCGCTTCCGGCCCGGTCATGCCCTGGGCCATGAGCTTGCGTTGCAGGTGATATACCAGCTCACCGTTTTCCGCATGCACGGTCGGCACCGCGCCCAGTTCCAGGCAGCGCTCGAAACTCGCCACCAGGGTGTCGTCGGCCGCCATGATCGCGTTCTTGTAGGCCATGAAATGCTTGAAGCTGTTGACCCCGTGATGAATCACCAGCTCCTCCATTTCTTCTCGAACCTGTTCGCTCCACCAGGTGATGGCGACGTGGAAGCCGTAATCGGACGCCGACTTCTCGGCCCAGCCGCGCCACTGATGGAAGGCTTCCATCAACGACTGCTGCGGATTGGGAATCACGAAATCGATGATCGAGGTGGTGCCACCGGCAAGACCCGCCGCCGTGCCACTGAAAAAGTCTTCGCTGGCCACGGTGCCCATGAAGGGCAGTTGCATGTGCGTGTGCGGGTCGATGCCGCCGGGCATCAGGTACTGGCCGCTGCCGTCGAGTATCTCGGCACCTGCGGGAACGTCGAGGTCTTCGCCGATGGCCTTGATCACGCCGTCTGCGCAATACACATCGGCGCGATAACTTTCATCATGGGTAATAACGGTAGCGCCACGGATCAACAGAGACATTCCGAGTTCCTCGCAGGCAATGACCGGCTGATGCCGGTTCTAGATGTTTTATAGACGCAAACGTCAATTGGATTAATCCTGTCAACGCTGTCAGGAATAAAAGCTAGTCTGAGTTATGGGATTGAGCAAGAATATTTTTTATAAGCTTATTCATTATTTAACTTATTGATATATAACGAGTAAATACTTAAATCCGCAAAATGGTGCAGCCTCTCACCATTTTGACGCACTTGACAGGATCCAAATATGGTCAAGATTTCTTATGTGAAATCAGCCGTTTGAGGATGGGCTATGGTTGATGCGCGACTTTGAAAAAAAGAGCGGTGCACCAGATTGAGTCCTGACTGTTCGGACAACTTGCCTGGTATTCGGCCTGAGTGGCAGGACAAGTAACCGAGGTGCCCAGATAAAACTGATAAACATCAGTGAGTTGCAAAGTGTTTATGGAACTGCCCGATGCGCAAGCGGGGCACCCGGCACGTTTATTGATGCCGCCAGCCCTCGATGAGCAAAAAATAACTCAAAGAACAGTGGAGCGGCCATGCAACAGATCAGATCGCAAGTGACCGAGCGCGACGGCTTGTTCGAGCTCGAAGCCGGCAGCGATGTCCTCGACAGTCCCCGTTACAACCACGACATTGCACCGACCAAGGTGCGCGAACGCACCTGGAACAAATGGCACATCACGGCGTTATGGGTCGGCATGGCGATTTGCGTGCCGACCTATACCCTGGGCGGGGTGCTGACGGCGTATTTCGGCTTGAGCGTCGGTGAAGCGCTGCTGGCGATCCTGTTTGCCAACATCATTGTATTGATCCCGCTGACGCTCAATGCCTTTCCCGGCACCAAGTACGGCATCCCTTTTCCGGTGTTGTTGCGCTCGTCCTTCGGCATCTTCGGTTCCAACATCCCGTGCCTGATCCGCGCCCTGGTGGCCTGTGGCTGGTTCGGTATCCAGACCATGTTCGGCGGCCTGGCGATCCACCTGTTCCTGGGCTCGGTGTTCGAGGGCTGGAAATCCCTGGGCGGCACCGGCGAGGTCATCGGCTTCATGGTGTTCTGGGCGCTGAACCTGTGGGTGGTGATTCGCGGCGCCGAGTCGATCAAATGGCTGGAAACCCTCTCGGCACCGCTGTTGGTGCTGGTGGGAGTAGGGTTGCTGGTGTGGGCCATGCCCAACGTGTCGATGACCGAGTTGCTGGCAATACCGCCCAAGCGGCCCGAAGGCGCGGGCGTGGCCAGCTACTTCGCCGCCGGGCTCACCGCGATGGTCGGGTTCTGGGCCACGCTGTCGCTGAACATCCCCGACTTCAGCCGCTACGCGAAAAGCCAGAAAGACCAGATTGTCGGGCAGATCATCGGCCTGCCCCTGACCATGTTCCTGTTTGCCTCCCTGGGTGTGGTGATGACCGCCGCCTCGGTGAAGCTGGTGGGCGTGACGGTGTCCGACCCGGTGACCCTGATCGGCCATATCCAGAGCCCGGTCTGGGTAGCGCTGGCCATGGCGCTGATCATCATCGCCACGCTGTCGACCAACACCGCGGCCAACATCGTATCCCCCACCAACGACTTCCAGAACATCGCCCCCAAGGCGATCAACCGGACCAAGGCGGTGATGCTCACGGGGTTTGTGGGGTTGGGATTGATGGCCCATGAACTGCTGAAGAAGCTCGGCCTGATCGTATCCGATGTCAGCCTGGAAACGGTCTATTCCAACTGGTTGCTCGGCTATTCCAGCCTGCTGGGGCCGATTGCCGGGATCATGGTGGTGGACTATTTCCTGATCAAGAAACAGCAGCTGGATCTGGCCGGGCTTTACCGCGATGACGTGTACCCGGCGTGGAACTGGAACGGTTTTCTCGCGTTTGGTGTGCCGGTGGTGTTGACGTTGCTGTCCCTGGGCAGCGACGTGTTCAGCTGGTTCTACAGCTATGGCTGGTTCACCGGCTCGGCCCTTGGCGGGTTGATTTATTACGGGCTGTGCGCGATGCGGCCTAGTCCATCTGTTGTGAAATCTGCGGTGTAAGGGATGGCCTCATCGCTGGCAAGCCAGCTCCTACCGGTGACCGCGATCCCTTGTAGGAGCTGGCTTGCCAGCGAAGACGGCCTCAAACACACCACAGAACTGCCTTAAGAAAAACTCATAAGAACAGCCTGAGGAGATCCCCATGAACGCGGCCGTAGACGTTCTGCAATCCACCCATCAGCACATCAACCGCGACCGTCTGTGGCAGTCGCTCATGGAACTGGCCAGGCTCGGCGCCACGGTCAAGGGCGGTGTGTGTCGCCTGGCCCTGACCGACCTCGATCGCCAGGCCCGGGACATCTTCGTAGCCTGGTGTGAAGCGGCTGGCTGCACCGTCAGCATCGACGCCGTCGGCAATATTTTCGCCCGCCGTCCCGGACGCAATCCGGACCTGCCACCGGTGATGACCGGCAGCCACATCGACACCCAGCCCACCGGCGGCAAGTTCGATGGCTGCTTTGGCGTGCTGGCCGGCGTCGAAGTGATGCGCACCCTCAATGACCTGGGCATCGAGACCGAAGCGCCGTTGGAAGTGGTGGTGTGGACCAACGAAGAGGGCTCGCGTTTTGCCCCGTGCATGATGGGTTCCGGGGTGTTCGCGGAAAAATTCACCCTGGAAGAAACCCTGGCCAAGGTCGACGCCGAGGGCGTGACGGTGGGCGAAGCGCTCAACGCCATTGGCTACGCGGGCACCCGCAAAGTCAGTGGCCACGCCGTGGGGGCCTACTTCGAAGCGCACATCGAGCAAGGGCCCATCCTTGAAGACGAACGCAAAACCATCGGCGTCGTGATGGGCGCCCTCGGACAGAAATGGTTCGACCTGAAACTGCGCGGCGTCGAAGCCCACGCCGGCCCGACGCCGATGCACCTGCGCAAGGACGCCTTGGTCGGCGCCGCGGTGATCGTCGGCGCCGTCAACCGCGCTGCCCTTGGTCATCAGCCCCACGCCTGCGGCACCGTCGGTTGCCTGCAAGCCTATCCCGGCTCGCGCAACGTCATTCCCGGCGAAGTGCGCATGACCCTGGACTTTCGCCACCTGGAACCGGCGCGCCTGGACTCGATGATCGCCCAAGTGCGCGAAGTCATCGCAACCACCTGCGAAGAACATGGCCTGACCTACGAACTGACCCCCACCGCCGACTTCCCGCCGCTGTATTTCGACAAGGGCTGCGTTGAGGCGGTACGCGGGGCGGCACAAGGGCTGGGCCTGTCGCACATGGACATCGTCAGCGGCGCAGGGCACGACGCGATCTTCCTGGCCGAGCTGGGACCGGCCGGGATGATCTTCGTGCCGTGCGAAGGCGGCATCAGCCACAACGAAATCGAGAACGCCAACCCGGACGACCTGGCGGCCGGGTGCGCGGTGTTGCTGCGGGCGATGCTGGCGGCGTCGGCGGCGGTGGCCAAAGGGGTGGTGGCTGCTTGAAACACGAAAGATCGCAGCCTGCGGCAGCGGGTACAGGCTGCGATTTCCTGGCCTTCAAACGGTTGCCGAATGCTCAAGCTTTTCACTGACCACAAGATCCACCTGATGAATCGGTTTGCTCCGATGCCTGAGCATTCCGCCCTGGCGCTGATTCATCACCGCCGTCATTTCGGCGAGGATCGCCAGCGCCACGCTCTGCGGGGCATCGCCGCCCAGGTCGAGGCCCATCGGGTAGTGCAGCGCCGAGGCGCCCGGGCCGATCTCGGCCAGCAGGCGCTCGGTGCGCTCCCTGGGGCCGAGTTGGCCGAGGTAGGCGGGCGAGGCTTGCAGCGCCAACCCAAGCCAATGGCGGTCCTGGCGGTAGCTGTGGGTCATCACCGCGACCGCGGCACCGTCGATCAGCGGGCACAGGTCGAACGGGTTGTCGAGGCTGGCGAAGACCACGGCGTCGGCTTGCGGGAAACGTTCGGCGCGGGCGAAGTGGCTGCGGCTGTCAACGACAGTGACGTGCCAGTCCAGCAGTTTGGCCATCCGCACCAGCGGCTGGGCGTCGTGGCCGGCGCCGAAAATCAGCAGGCGCGGCGGCGGGGCGAGGTATTCGATGAACACTTCGACCTCACCACGGGCGTCGGTATAGAGGCGTTTCGAGGACTTTTTCTGCGCCAGTGCCTTGTGCAGGTCATGGCGAATCGCATCGGTCAGGTGCGGGCTGCGCAGGCTTGCCTCGGTGTCGGACAGCAAGCGCTCGCCGACCCGTACACCGGCATTGCGCGAGGTGCCGATCACCGTGGCCATGGCGGCCGGTTGTTGACGGTCGCGTACCCGGCGCAGCAGTTCGATGGCCGGTGCAGGGGATTTTGCGCGCAGGCGTTCGAGCAAAACGAACACCGTGCCGTTGCAACCCAGGCCAAAGGTCAGGGCGTTTTGCTCATCGTCTTCGTCCTCGGTGGCGCCGGTGCTGTAGCGGCGCACCAGGGGTTCGCCGGAATCGGTCAGCCACCAGGCTTTTTTCGCCAGGTCCTGTTCCAGGCAACCGCCGCTGACGGTACCCACGGTGCGGCCGTGCAAGGGGATGAGCATGCGCGCACCGGGACGGCGGTAGGCCGAGCCTTCGACCTTGACCAGGGTGGCGAGGATGGTTTCTTCGCCGGCTTGGGCGGCGGTGTCGATGGCTTGCAAGAGTTCGTTGAGGCCGGACATGGCATCGCTCCCGAGAATGGTGGAGATCCCTTGTAGGAGCTGGCTTGCCAGCGAAGACTGCAGATCAGGCAACATTTGTGTTAACTGACACACCGCTTCGCTGGCAAGCCAGCTCCTACACAGGGGATTGGTGTTGGCAGTGGGTCAGTCGTCCACCTTCATCAATTGCCGCACCCCATCCCACGCCTCGGCCCGCATCCGCTGCACATCCAGCCCCGGGATCACGCCGTCATCGACCACCACCCGGCCGCCGACCAGGCTGTACTTCACTGCAATCGGCTCTCCGGCCACCACCGGCGCCACGGCGATGTCGTGGAAACCGAAAAAGCGCGGATGGTCGAGACCGTAGATCACCAGGTCCGCCGCCTGGCCGATTTCCAGGGTGCCCACCGCCCCCAACCCCAGCACCTGCGCACCGCCGGCCGTGCCCCAGTGGATGACATCTTCGGCGGTGGTCGCCGATGCGCCTTGCTCGGCCCGGTGAATCAGCCACGCGGTGTTCGCTTCGCCGACCATGCTCCCGGACTCGTTGGAGGCCACGCCATCCACGCCAAGGGAAATCGGCACCCCGGCCTCGAACATCTGCGGCACTGGCGCCACGCCGCTGCCCAGGCGCGCATTGCTCACCGGGCAGTGGGAAATGCCGGTGCCGGTTTGCGCGAGCATGCGGATTTCACCGGGTTGCAGGTGCACCGCGTGGGCAAACCACACGTCCGGTCCGAGCCATTCGTGTTCGGCGACGAATTCCACCGGCAGGCAGTTGTACTTCTCGCGGCAGAAGTTGACGTAGTTCTGCGTCTCCGACAGGTGCGTGTGCAGGCGCAAGCCGAGGCCGCGGGCGGTGTGGGCCAGTTCGCGCAGCAGCGTCGGCGGCAGGGAAAAAGTCGGCGTGGTCGGCGCGACCACCACCCGGCGCAGGGCGTCCGGGGTGTCCTGGTGATAGCGGGATTTCAGCCGTTCGATGTCGCCGACCATCTGCTCGAGGGTTTCCGGTTGCAGCGCGGTTTTCGAGAACCCCGGGTGGGCACTGGCCGACTCCAGCGCGCCACCCCGGCACAGGACAAAACGCAGGCCGAATTCTTCGGCCATGTCGAACAGCAGGTCACCGGTCTCGGTGGTGCCGTTGGCATGGTAGAGGTAATGGTGATCGGCGCAGGTGGTCACGCCCGACAGCAGCAATTCGACCATGCCCAGTTGTGCGGCGATTCGCGCCAGTTGCGGGGTGAAACGGTTGAGGCGCGGGTAGGGCACGCTGGCCAGCCAGCCTTGCAGGTCCTGGTTCAAGCCTTCGGGTACGGCCTTGAGCAGGTTCTGGAACAGGTGATGGTGGGTGTTGATCCAGCCCGGATACACCACCGCGTGGCGCGCATCGATCACCCGCTCGCCGGGTTGCGCTTCAAGGCCTGCGGCCATCTCGGCGATGCGCCCGTTGACGATGCGGATGTCCACGGCGCCAGCCCGGGACCGCGGGCCGCGCATGCCGGTCATCACCGCCACCGGGTTCTTGATCAGGATGTTTTGCAGTTGAGTCATGGTCGGCTCCAGTCAGAGGCTGTGAGTGGCGGATTTGCTGGCGGCGGCGTCAGGCACGCGGACACCGTTGAGCGTGGCGTTGAGCAACACCGAGACCAGGCAGGCGATCACCACGCTGCTGTGCAGGAATGGCTGCGACCACTCGGGCAATTGCTTGAACAGGGCCGGCGCCAGCACCGGCACCAGGGCGGCGGCGAGGGTGAAGCCGACGATCAGCACGTTGTAGCGATTGCGCTCGTAGTCGACCTTGGCCAGGGTCTGGATCCCTGCCGCGGCGACCACGCCGAACATGGCGATGCCGGCACCGCCCAGGGCGGCGGTCGGCATCGAGGCGATGATCGCGCCGGCCTTGGGCACCAGCGCCACCGAGCACATCAGCAGGCCGCTGACCGCAACTACCCAGCGGCTGCGCACGCCGGTGAGGATCACCAGCCCGACGTTCTCCATGAAGGCAATGAACGGAAACGCGGCGAACATGCCGGCGATGGTGCTCGCCAGGCCATTGGCCCGCAGGCCGTTGATCACCTGTTTGTCTTCCACCGGTTTGTCGACGATGTCGCCGATGGCCACGAACAGCCCCATGGACTCGACCATCTGCACGATCATCACCACCACCATGGTGGCGATGGGGATCAGGCTGAAGGTCGGCAGGCCGAAGTAGAACGGGTAGGGCACGGTGAGCCACGGCGACTCCTGCACACTGTGAAAATTGCCCATGCCCAGACCGTAAGCCAGCGCCGCGCCCACCAGCATGCCCACCAGCACCGCCATGTTGCGCAACATCGGGCTGCCGTAGCGGTTGACCAGCAGGATACTCAGCAACACCACGGCGGCGACGGCCAGGTACGCCGGCGCGCCGAAATCACTGGCATGGCGCCCGCCGCCGACCCACTCATAGGCGATCGGAAACAGCTGCAAGCCGATCACGGTGACGATGCAACCGGTGACCACCGGCGGGAAAAACCGGCGTAATCGACCCACGAATGGCGCCATCAACATCGTGAAAATACCGGCGCCGATCACGGCCCCGCAGACGCCGGCGAAACCGACTTCAGGATTGGTGCCGATGGCGATCACCGGCCCCACGCTGCTGAACGCCACACCCTGGAGGATCGGCAGGCGCACACCGAACTTCCAGAAACCGACGGTTTGCAGCAGGGTGGCTATACCTGAGCAGAACAACGTGGTGCTGATCAGCACCACCGTGTCGGCCTGGGACATCTTCAGGGCACTGGCGACAATCAACGGCACGGCGATGGCGCCGATGTACGAGACGGCCATGTGCTGCAGGCCGAGGGTGAGCATTTGCCGCACCGGCAAAATCCGGTCGACGGGATGGAGGGTGGATGTTGCGGGGGTATTGGCTGACGACATGGGGAATCACCTCTTGCTGTTGTTATTTGGTACAGAGGGGTATTCGTTCTGATGCCCTTTCAGGAGCTGGCTTGCCAGCGAAGGCGGTCTTTCAGTCGACAAAGATGGTGTCTGAGAGTCCGCTTTCGCTGGCAAGCCAGCTCCTACAGGTTTTCGGTGTCCTGAAAAATGGGCATCAGTCATTCATGTGCCCGGAACCGCCATCCACCGGCTCCGATGCCTGTATTCAGCCTGCCAGGCAGGCGGCGAAGCCCTGGTTCAGGGCCGCACGGTCCAGGTCGCGGCCGATGAACACGATCTTGCTCGAGCGCGGTTCTGTGCCCCATGAAGTGGAGGCGCGGAACTCGACGAGGCTGTGCACTCCCTGCAGCACGTAGCGCTGGTCCTGATCGGCCACCGCCAGCACACCCTTCATGCGGTACAGGTTATCGGCCTGTTCGCTGCGCAGCTTGGTGATCCAGCGATGGAAGTCGCCCAGGTTCACTGCGCCGTCCACGGTGATGCCGACCGAGGTCACGCTCGGGTCGTGCTCATGATCGGGTTCGTCATGGGCGTGATCATGTTCTTCGGCGTGGTGATCGTGCTCGGCACCGATCTCCATGAGTTTTTGCGTGGACTCGAAGGCGCCGATACCGAGGATTTTCGACAGGTCAACTTCGGCATAGCTGGAGGTGACCAGGTCCGCCGTGGCATTGAGCCCGCGGATTTTCTCGCTCAGGGCCGCCACTTCGGCACCACTGACCAGGTCGACCTTGTTGATGACGATGCGGTCGGCGCAGACGATCTGGTCCACCGCCTGATTGTCCACGCCATCGAGTTGCAGGTCTTCCAGGTGCTGGGCGATGTGTTTGGCGTCGACCATGGTGACGATGGCGTCCAGTTCCACTTCATCGGCAATCGGGTCGTTGATGAAGAAGCTCTGGGCCACCGGGTAAGGGTCGGCCAGGCCACTGGTCTCGATCAGGATGTGATCGAGCCGCACCGGCCGCGCCACCAGCTCGCGAACGATGCGCACCAGGTCTTCGCGAACCTCGGCGGTGCAGCACACGCAGCCGTTGACCATCTCGTAGATTTCCTCGGTTTCCGAGCTGAGCACCAGGTCGCCGTCGATGCCGACTTCGCCGAATTCGTTCTCGATCACGGCGATCTTGCGCCCGTGGTTTTCCTTGAGGATGTAGTTGAGCAGGGTGGTTTTGCCGGCGCCGAGGAAGCCGGTGAGGATGGTCACCGGGATTTTCGTGTTGGGGGTTGGGGCGTTGAATGGAGTGTTCATGTAGAGCTCCTTACCTGTGTTTTGCCGAAATGCGATCAACTGTGGGAGCCAGCAGGCTGGCTCCCACAGGGGATTTGTGTGATTGAGGTTTCTCGCCAGCGCGTTGCGGTGCCGGCGTCGAGGCCGAACAGGTCGAGCACGCGGCCGAGGCTGTGGTCGACCATTTGCGCCAGGTCTTGCGGGCGGGCGTAGAAGGCCGGCACGGGCGGGGCGATGATGCCGCCCATCTCGGTGACCGCCGTCATGTTGCGCAGGTGGGCAAGGGTCAGCGGGGTTTCCCGGGCCATCAGCACCAGGGTGCGACGCTCCTTGAGGGTGACGTCGGCGGCGCGCCCGATCAGGCCCGATGAGGTGCCGGTGGCGATCTCCGCCAGGGTGCGCATGGAGCAGGGCGCGACCACCATGCCCAGGCAGCGGAACGAACCGCTGGCGATCCCGGCGGCCACGTCGTCGGCGCGGTGGTAATGGCTGGCCAGCGCGGTGACGTCGGCCAGCTTGTAGTCCGTTTCATGGGCCATGGTCAGCAGCGCGGCGCGGCTGATGACCAGGTGGCTTTCGATGTCGAGTTCGGCGAGCAATTGCAGCAGGCGCACGCCGTAGATGAACCCGGAGGCACCGCTGATGCCGACCACCATGCGCTGGCGAGTCATGACTGAAGGCTCTTGAGCAGCTCACCGGCGCGTTCGACCACGTCCTGGTCGAGTTGCGCCTTGATCCCGTCGAATCCCGAACCGCGCGTGGCATCCAGGCCCATGCGCGAGGTGGTGCCGTTGACGGACGATGACGGGTCCAGCGGGCTGCCGGGCAAGCCATCGATGACGAAGATGTCCTGGTGCGGCTGGAAGTGCGTGGCCAGCGCCCACAGCACCTGGCTGTCGTCGCTGATATCGATGTCGCTGTCCACCGCAATCACGGTTTTCAGGTACGGGTCCCAGCCGAGCAGGGCGAGCATGATCTGCCGCGCTTCGCCGTCGCGGCTCTGGTCCAGGGCGACGTAGCAATGAAAGTGAGTGCCGGAATTGGGATAGTGCACGGCGGTGACGGCGGGGAAACGCGCCTTGAGTTTCTCGCTCATCTCCGCTTCCCGGGGCAGCCGCGCCAGGGTCAGGTGTTCGGCGTAGCGCCCGCCCACCACGTCCACCAGCCAGGCGTCCTTGCGCCGCATCAGGGTGTCGACCCGCAGCACGTTGTTGGTCGAGCGGTCCGAGGAATAACCGCTGAATTCACCGAACGGGCCTTCTTCGGCGTAGGCCGTCGGGTCAATCGCACCTTCGAGCACAAACTCGGCGAAGGCCGGCACGCCGATACCATAGCGGGGCGTCTTGACCAGTTGCAGCGGCTCGCCAAACAGGCCGCCGGCCACCGCGCGTTCATCACTGCCGAACGGCAGGCGCGCCGCCGCCGCGAGCATGAACAGCGGATGCGCGCCGACCACCATGGCCACCCGCAACTCCCCACCGCGTTCGCGGGCGGTTTGCAGCATGCGCCACAGGTGACCGCGCGAGTGCAGGCTGGTGGCGAGGGTCTGCCGGGCGTGACGCATCGAGCGGTGGTAGCTCATGTTGGCGATGCCGGTGACCGGGTCTTGCGCAATGATGATCGCGTTGGTGATGTAGGGGCCGCGGTCACTGGCGAAATGCGTGAGCATCGGCAGCATTGCCAGGTCCACGGCTTCGCCTTCGAAGATTTCATCCAGCACCGGGCCGGTTTCGACATAGCACGGGGCGATGGGATGGTTGGCGCGCTGTTGGAACGTCTCGTGCAATTGCGCCGGGGCGACGCCGAAGATTCGGGCGATGCGGGTGCGGGAGGCGAACAGGTTGGTGACCACCGGCGCGCCGCAGTTGCCGACTTTTTCGCAGATCAGCAGCGGGTCGCGACCCTGGCTGGCGAGGGCATCGACCAGGGCGGTGACGTCCTGGTCGGCGCTGAGGGATTGCTGGACGCTGAGCACATCGTCCGGGTATTGCCGGCGATAGGCGGCGAGAAATTCGTGAAAGTCCTGGGTATCGCCGAGCGTGGAGAGGGTCATGGTTTCACCTCGTGAAAAACGATGCGGTTTTTTGTAGGAGCCGGCTTGCCGGCGAAGGCGTCCGTAAAAGCCGCACACGACTCACGGGCCTCTTCGCTGGCAAGCCAGCTCCTACAAGGTTGGCGCTAGAGGTAGGTCGTGGTCAGGCGAATGTCCGCCTCGGCCAGGTCCCTGGGTGGCGGCGTCGGTTCGATGCCGCACAACCGGGCGATGTTGTTGCCCAGGTAGTCCTCAAGGTGATCCTCGTCGATGCCCAGGCCCTGCGGTGCCGGCGAACACAGCACCTCCAGCTCGCGCAGCCACATGCCCGGTTCGTTGGGCGGCGAGTCGGTGCCGAACACGATCTTGTTGCGCGGCAGGTCCTTGGCGAACTCGACGATCCGCGACTGGAAGCACCAGCCGGATTCGCAGTACACGTTCGGCGTGTCCATGGCCATCCAGAACGCCTCGAACGAGTAGTTGCCGCCGGTCTGGATGCCGAAGTGACCGATGATGAAATTGACCATCGGGAATTCGCGGATGATCGGGTAGAACATGGTCGGGATGGTGTACGGGCCGTCGCCGGTGTGGATCAGCACCACGATGTTGTACTTGGCGCAGACCTTCATCGCCGGCCGCAGCCAGTCCAGCGCCCGGTCCGGGCGATAACCGTGCATGTTGGCGTGCAGCTTGAGCATCTTGAAGCCGTATTCCTTGATGTGGAATTCCAGCTCCGCCGCACCGTTTTCCGGTCCCCAGCGCGGGTTGAAGTTGAAGTTCCCGATGAAGCGGTCCGGGTACTTCACGCACAGTTCGGCGACATAGGACATGTAGTCGCGTACGCCTTCACGGCCACGGCGGTTGCCGTCGCGGTAGCCGGTGTTGCCGGGTGGCGGCTGGATGAAGCCCATGTCGATGCGGCGTGGCTTGCCGTTGATCATGTACGGGCCGTCCATCAGCTTGAGCATGCGCTCGCCGGTGAAGGGTTCGCCGGTGTGGCGCCAGGCCTCGTCGACCAGGTTGGTGGGGTGCAGATGGGTGTCGATGATCATCGGTTCAGCTCCTGGCCAGTTGAGTGGTGACGGGACGCTTGAGTTGCGCCTCTGCTTCGCAAACGGAACGCGGCGGCGGGGTTGGCTCAAGGCCGATCATCCGCGCAGTGTTGTTGCCCAGGTATTCCTCGAGGGTGTCTTCGTCCAGGTTCAGGCCTTGGGGCGGTTCGTGGCACAGCACTTCCAGCAGGCGCAGCCACATACCCGGTTCGTTCGGCGGGGTGTCGGTGCCGAAGAGGATCTTGTGGGTCGGCAGCACCTTGGCGAACTCGACGATCCGCGATTGCAGGCACCAGCCGGATTCGCAGTAGACGTTGGGCAGCTCCATCGCCCATTGCATCGGCTCGAACACGTAGACGCCGCCGGTCTGCACACCAAAGTGGGCCATGATGAAATCGACGTTGGGGAATTCCTTGATCATCGGCACCCATTCCGACGGGATGCTGTAGGGCCCGTCGCCGGTGTGCAGCTTGACCGGGATGCCCAGCTCGGCGCATTTCTCGAAGGCCGGGCGCACCCAGTCCAGGGCGCGGTCGGGACGGTAGGCGTGCATGTTGGCCTGCATCTGCACCATCTTGAAACCGTGTTCCTTGACGTAGCGCTCGATCGCCTCGACGCCGTTTTCCACGCCACAGCGCGGGTTGTAGACGAAGCAACCGATGAAGCGGTCCGGGTAGGTCTGGACCATTTTCAGGGTGTAGGCCATGTAGGCGTCGATGGACTCACGACCGCTAAGATCGCCGTCGGTCCAGGTGTAGATGGTGTTGCCCTGGGGTGGCTGGATGAAGGCTTTGTCGATGCGGCGAGGTTTGCCGTTGACCATGTACGGGCCATCCATCATCTGCAGCAGACGCTCGCCGGTGAACGGGTCACCGTCATGCCTCCAGGCGAGGTCCACCAGATCCGTGGGATAGCAACTGATATCGATGATCATTGAAGTCGATCTCCTGATAGCGGGAAGGGAACCTTGCGGTTCACAAGCAGCCACGTCCGGGCAATCGGCCATTTCTATGCGTGAAGACTCACGCATTCCCTCGCCTGGTCGCATCCGGCTCGGGACGCTGGCTGCTTGGGAAGGAGTATTGGAAGGGGGGGTGGGGTTCGTACAATATTAATTGGGCGGGGGTTTGATATGCGTTCGATATGGTTTTGTGTTGGCTGGGCGGGCCTCATCGCTGGCAAGCCAGCGCCTACAAGTGATCGCGATCCCCTGTAGGAGCTGGCTTGCCAGCGAAGGCGTCAGGATTGTGTACGCAGAGCCAACTGCTTGATCGCCTCAACCACCGGCGCCACCCGCTCACCGTGCCCCGGCGGCCACACTGCATACAGGTTGTAATGCGCCGCAATCCGCGCCTCGTTCAACACCACCAACCGCCCGCTGCGCAACGTGTCGGCGGCCAGCAAACCGCGCACCAGTCCGGCACCGACACCCGCTTCGGCCGCGGCAATCAGGTTGGCCGCATTGTCGAACACCACCCGGGCCGAAGGCTCGACAGCCGGCAAACCCGCCGCGTCCAGCCACGCAATCCACGACCGTCGCGTATAACCCAACAGCGGCAATTCAAGGATCTGCTGCGCACTCAGCGGCAGCTCCAGACCGTGACGCTCCAGCAGCGCCGGCGCAGCCACCGCCATCACCCGATCCCCGCAGATCTGCGTCATCTCGCAGTCTTCCCAATCGCCATAACCATAGCGCAGGGCCAGGTCCACGCGTTCGAACGCACTGCGGTCCGAGCGCGGCATCGACAGCAGCACCACCTCATGCTCAGGCAACAAATCCAGCAATTGCGGCAGGCGCGGGTTGAGCCAGCTCTGGGCCAGTTCACTGTCGACGTCCAGGGTCAGGCGCTGCGCCACGCTGCGGTTTTTCACCGAGGACAGCGCCCGGTCGATCTGCGCCAGGCCGTCGGACAGCACGCTGGCGAACAGTTGCCCGGCGTCGGTCAGGTTGCTGCCACCGCCTTCGCGAACGAACAGCGGCTGGCCGATGAACTCTTCCAGCGCGCGGATCTGCTGGCTGATGGCGCTGTGGGTGAGGTCGAGTTTGCGCGCGGCACTGGAGAAACTGCCGCTGCGGGCCGCCTGGAGGAAAGCGCTCATGGACTGCACCGACGGGTATCGCTTGTACATGCTGTTAGTCCTACTTACACAGGATGGCAGAAATCGTCGCTGGCCCGATTTTCCCAAGGCTACCAATAATCGAGCACCAGGCCTGCACAAAGACGGGCCGCTCTCTTGGAGCCTGACAATGATCGAATTCACGGTAAACGGCGAACGACGCGAGCTGGTAGAGGCTTCACCCTCCATGCCCTTGTTATGGGTGTTGCGTGATCACTTGAAACTCACCGGCACCAAGTTCGGTTGCGGCATGGGCCTGTGCGGCGCCTGCACGGTACACCTGGACGGTGTCGCGGTGCGCTCCTGCCAGTTGCCGGTGGCCGCCGTGGCGGGGCACAGCATCACCACCATCGAAGGCTTGTCGCCCACCGCAGAGCATCCGCTGCAACTGGCCTGGGTTGCCGAAGATGTGCCGCAATGCGGCTACTGTCAATCCGGGCAGATCATGTCCGCGGCCGCGTTGCTCAACACCGGTGCGGCGGTGACTGACGATTCGATCCGCAATGCCATGTCCGGCAACCTGTGCCGCTGCGGAACCTACGGGCGGATCAACAAGGCGATCAAGCGCGCGGCCATCGCGTCGAAGGAGGCGTGATGACGATGTCCCAGGTGGATCTCTCGCGGCGTGTGTTTCTCAAGCAGACCGCGACCGTTGCGTCCGGCCTCGCCATTGCGTTTTACCTGCCTTCGAGCATGGCTGCGACGGCCCCAGCAGCCCCGGCGCCAGCCGGCGAATTCGAACCCAACGCCTGGGTGCGCATCCTGCCCGACGGCACGGTAAAACTGGTGGTGCACAAGCACGATTCCGGCACCGGAACGCACACGGCATTAGCCGCCTGCGTGGGCGAGGAGCTGGACGTCAACCCGATGACCGTGCAGGTGATCTCGCCCGAGGATCCGTTTTTCGACACCTACATTCACCCGATCTGGAAGGTCTTTTCCACGGGCGGCAGCACCAGCGTGTCGCTGGAGTACGACCGTCTGCGCATGGCCGGCGCGACGGCGCGTTCGTTGTTGATCACAGCGGCTGCCAGTCAGTGGAAGGTCAGCCCCGACAGTTGCAGCACCGAAGAAGGCCGCGTCGTTCATGCGGCGAGCAAACGCAGCCTCGGCTACGGCGAACTGGTGGGCGTTGCCGCGCACCTGCCGGCACCGGACAAGGTCACACTCAAGGACCCGGCGCAGTTCAAGTACATCGGCAAGCTGCGGCACAAACGTGATGCCCAGGCCAAGGTTTGCGGGCGCTTCGAGTACAGCATCGACGTGGTGTTGCCGGGCATGCTGGTGGCGGTGATTCAACGGGCGCCCGTGGTGGGGGCGAACGTGGTAACGGTGGACAGCGCGGCAGCGCTGCAAGTACCGGGCGTGCGCAAGGTGCTCGTGGTGCCGGGCCGTCCCGATGTGCTCGGCGGCAACGTCGCGGGCGTCGCGGTACTGGCGGACAATTACTGGGCCGCGCACCAGGGCCGCGAATTGCTCAAGGTGCAGTGGAGCGACTCGCCGCTCGCCGGTTTCGACAGCGATGAACTGGCCAGGGCCCAGGCAGCAGCATTGACGGACAAGGGCGCGCAACGGGTGTCCGCCATGGCCGCGGGAGATGTGAACGGCCAATGGCCGAACGCCGCGAAGCTGCTCGAAGCCGATTACCGCATGCCGTACAAAGCGCAGAATCCGCTGGAGCCAATCTGCATCACCGCCCAGGTCAAGGACAGCGCCATCACTTATTGGGGCGGGGTGCAGGTGCCGTCGTCAGCCCTGGAAGCGGCGCAAACCGTGTGCAAGATCGCCAAGGACAAGGTCACCATCAACGAACGGGTGTCCGGCGGCAGTTTCGGCGCACGGGAGGCCAAATACTGGTTGTTCGAAGTGGCATACCTGGCGCAGCAGACCAGGGTGCCGGTAAAACTGATGAACAGCCGTGAAGACGAAATGCGCGCGCTGTTCATGCACCCGGCCACGCTGCACCGGGCCAAGGGTGCGCTGGACGCCCAGGGCCGCTTGACCGCGTTGCAGCTCGAGGCGGTCTCGCCCGCCTCACCGGAACAGTGGGAACCGGGGTATTTCGAGCGTCCGGACAAGATGGACTACAGCACCACGGAAGCCATCACCGCCTGGGATTTTGCCTATCGCCCGGCCAACCTCGACCTGGCCTGGGTCAGGCACGAGAGCCAGGTGCCCAGCGGCTGGTATCGCTCGGTGAGCTTCATCCCCAACGTGTTCGCCGTGGAAAGCTTCATGGATGAACTGGCCCATGGCGCCGGGCAGGACCCCTTGGCCTTCCGCCTGGCCAACATGCAGGACCGGCCGCGGCATGTCGCCGTGTTGAAAAGCGCCGCCGAGCGTGCCGGTTGGGGCCAGCCGCTGCCCGATGGCACGGCACTGGGGATCGCCACCAACCAGGGTTACACCAGCTTCATCGCCATCGTGGCGCGCGTGTCGAAACAGGACGGCGTGATCAAGGTCGACAAGCTCACCTGCGTGGTCGATTGCGGCCTGGCGGTGTCGCCCGGCGGCGTCGAAGAACAGATCTACGGCGGCCTGATGTGGGGCCTTGGCCATGCCCTGTTCGATCGACTGGACATAAAACAGGGCAGGGTGGTGCAGAGCAACTTCCATGATTACCGGGTGACGCGCATGTCGGACATGCCGCAGGTGGACATCCTGCTGGTCGAGGGTGATCCGGCCAAGCCCGGCGGCGTAGGCGAACTGGGCAGCCCGTCGGTGTCCCCGGCCATTGCCAATGCCTTGTTCAGCCTGACCGGGGTGCGGCAGCGCTCGACTCCCCTGGACCTGGGATAAGCGGCATGGACTTGCGATTGCTGCGTTATTTCATGGCGCTGGCCGAAGAGCTGCATTTCGGCCGCGCCGCCACCCGCTTGCACATTTGCCAGCCGCCGCTGAGCCAGCAGATTCGGTTGCTGGAAGAGGAACTGGGCACGCCGCTGTTCGAGCGCAGCCATCACCGGGTCGAGCTGACCGCCGCCGGGCAGATGCTCAAGGAGCAGGCGCCGCTGGTGTTCGAGCAGCTCAACCGTGCCCTCGACCTGACGCGCCAGACCGGCCGTGGTCAGTTGGGCGAGTTGGAAATCGGCATGATCAGTTCGGTGATGGTGGGGGTGCTGCCACGGGCCCTGCACCTGTTTCGCGAACGCTATCCGCAGGTGAACTGGCGCTTGCATGAAATGACCCCCGCCGCACAGGTCAAGGCGCTGAAGGAAAAGCGCATCGACGCCTGTGTGTTCCGGGTCGGCTATGACGACCCGCAGCTGCGCAATGAGCTGCTGATCCACGAGCCGATCCGGGTGGTCATGCCAGTCGACCACCCCTTGGCCCGACGCGACAGCCTGGCTCCGGCGGACCTTGCCCAGGAGCCGTTCGTGGCGCTGGAACTGAAGCAGTCGCGGTTTGCCGACTTTCTTTACCAGTGCTGCATCCAGGCCGGGTTCACGCCGCAGATCCGCCAACAGGTGATCGAAGTGCAAACCTTGCTCAGCCTGGTCCGTGCCGGTTTTGGCGTGGCACTGCTTCCGGCATCCATCGAGCAGTTGGCACCGGCCGGGCTGGTGTTCCGGCGCCTGACCCCGGCGTTACCGGAGGTGCCGTTGTACGCCACCTACCGTGCGGACGATGATTCGCCGGTGCTCAAGCTGTTTCTCGACACCCTGCGTGAACTGGTCCTCCAAGACCACGACTAAGTAGGCTGCACGATCACCAGCGCCTGTGGTCGTAATCTTCACAGAGGCACTACACGTGGAGATGCAATGAGCCAGGACGTCCTGACCCGGGAAACCAACCGCCGCCAGTTGCAGCAGATCATCGCCGGTCTGTCCGACGGGGTGATTCTGCTCGACCCCGACCAGAGCATTCTCTGGGCCAACGATGCGGCGCTGGCCATGCACGGTGTCGCGCAGGTCAGCGAACTCGGCAACAATGCCAAGGCGTACGCCAAGCGCTTTGCCTTGCGTTATCGCAACCATCACCCGGTGCCGGCAGACAGCTACCCGATCAACCGGGTGGCGCGGGGCGAGACGTTCAGCGATGTACTGGTGGAAGTGACGTCGATTGCAGACGAAGAGCGCACCTGGGTCCATAGCGTGCGCAGCATGGTGTTGGCCGACAGCCAGGATGAGCCGGAGTCGCTGGTGCTGATCATGGATGATGTCAGCGAGTGGGCCAGCGCCGAGCAACGCTTCGAAAAAACCTTCGCCGCCAACCCGGCACCGGCGGTGATCTGCCGCCTCAGTGATCTGCGCTACATCAAGGTCAACCCCGGTTTTCTCGAAATGACCGGTTACTCCCGAGACCAGGTGATCGGCACTTCGACCTATGAGCTGGACGTGCTGGAGCAGGCCGAAAACAAGGAGCAAGCCAAGCAGTGCCTGCGAGAAGGCGCAACCATCACGCAGATGCAGGCCGAGTTGCGCTTGCCCGACGGTGGCAGCAAGCAAGTGATAGTGGCTGGCCAACCGCTGGAGCTCAATGACGAGGCCTGCATGCTGTTTTCCTTTGTCGACATGGAGCCCCGGCACAAGGCCGAGGTTGCCCTGCGCCAGAGTGAGGAACGTTTTGCCAAGGCGTTTCGCCTCAGTCCGGTACCGATTCTGGTGTGCGGCGCCAGTGATCAGGTGGTGATGGACGTGAATGAGGCGTTCCTCGATACGCTCGGCTACGCCAACGAAGAAGTGCTCGGCAAAACCATCGTCGAGATCGACTTCTTCCATGACAAGGGCGCGCGGACACGGCTCTTTACCGCCCTGGAGAAATCCGCAAGCCTGGACCGCGTTGACGTACGCGTGCGCAGGAAAGACAACGAACTAATCGATTGCGTCGTCTGCGCCGATACCGTGAGCATCCAGGACAGCCCTTGTTACCTGCTGGTGTTGATGGATATCACCGAGCGCAAACGCACGGAGCTTGAATTGCTGTCGGCCATTGAAGAGGTGATGAAGGACGCCTCGTGGTTCAGCCGTACGCTGATCGAAAAACTCGCCAACGTGAAGCACGTCAAATCGCCGCAGCTGCCCAGCGTGTCCTTTACCGACCTGACGGCCAGGGAGCGCGATGTGCTGGAATTGATCTGTGAAGGCTTGGCGGACAAGGAGATCGCCGCGCGCCTGAAGCTGGCGCCCAATACCGTGCGCAACCACGTTGCGACGGTGTATTCCAAGCTTGATGTGCACAGTCGCAGCGAGGCGATTGTCTGGGCGCGCGAGCGTGGGTTGTTTTCCAGTGCATGGAGCCCGAAGGGCCAGCGCTAAGGTGCAAATGCACTAGTTGCCGCGGTGCAAATTCACGTTCTGGCAGGCAGGTGGCAAGCCTTAGGCTAAGAGCGGGCGAATGACAGCTTCGGAGCATTCGTCTGCCTTGAACCGCTAAAGGAACAGCCATGCTTATTACCCGTACCATTGATTGCCGCACCGGACTCTCGCAATGATCCAGGTGTCCCAGTTGCGCACGCAAATCGAGCGGACCTTTTCGCCCCTGGCCTGTGAGTGCAATGTCACCGGCGATCATTCGTTGACCATCAAGCTTTACCACCCGGTGTCCGGACAAGTCGACCTGGTGGTCAGCGGCTTGAACGTGGCCAGGCTGCAGTCCCCCGAGTCGGTAGCCGCGCTCCTCGAGGAACTGCGCTACGAGCTGCAATGCAACAGCCTGCAACGCCCGGACCCGGTAGTGTAGGAATTGTCAGGTTTGCCATGCCTGGACGACTGAATACGCGATAAGAAAGTACAAAAGTGATATTTCTGCGACCATCCGTGAACTTTACGGCGGTGTTCTGTTGTCACAGAAATGTGTACATCCTTTATCGCGGGTCAACCTATGAAAAGTCTTGGGAAACGCGTTTTTGCACCATTGTCGCTCTGTGCAATCATTCTCGGCGGCTGTGCCAGTCCGCCACCGCCACCTCCTGCCGCGCCACCGCCACCGCCTGAACGCACATGCCAGACCATGGATAAAACCGATGTCATGGGTGATGTGAGGGCCGAAGGCGAGGTGACTCGGGTCACGACCACGACCCGTTGCGTCACCCAGTAACCCCTGGCGCCGAACCCCCTGTAGGAGCGAGCTTGCTCGCGATGGACGCAAGAGCGCCGCTGGTTGTCAGACAGCCCGCGTTATCGTTGACGTTCTTCGCGAGCAAGCTCGCTCCTACAGTCAGTTGCAGTGGCAGATCAGGTCAGGACAGGAAACCACCATCCACGTTCAGCGAAACGCCGGTGGTGTAGCTCGATGCGTCGCTCGCCAGGTACAGCACCGCACCGGCCATCTCGCTCGGATCGGCCACGCGCTTGAGCGGGATCTGCTGCAGCGCGGTGTTGAGGATCGCCTCGTTCTTCACCAGCGCCGACGCGAACTTGGTGTCGGTCAACCCCGGCAGCAAGGCGTTGCAGCGGATGCCGAACTGCGCGCATTCCTTGGCGAAGACCTTGGTCATGTTGATTACCGCCGCCTTGGTCACCGAGTAGATGCCCTGGAACACGCCCGGCGAAACACCGTTGATCGAGGCCACGTTGATGATGCTGCCGCCGCCGTTTTCGCGCATCAGCTTGCCGGCTTCCACCGACATGAAGAAATAGCCGCGGATATTGACGTCGACGGTTTTCTGGAAGGCGCTGAGGTCGGTGTCCAGCACGTTGCAGAACTGCGGGTTGGTCGCGGCGTTGTTGACCAGGATGTCCAGGCGCCCGAACTGTTCCTTGATGCCGGCGAAGACCTGGCTGATCTGCTCCATTTCACCGATGTGGCAGGCGATGGCCGTGGCCTTGCCGCCGGCTTTGATGATCGCGTCGGCGACGTGCTGGCAGCCATCGAGCTTGCGGCTCGAGACGATCACGTGGGCGCCTTGCTGGGCCAGCAGTTTGGCGATGGCTTCACCGATGCCGCGGCTGGCGCCGGAGACGAAAGCGATCTTGCCGTCGAGGTCGAACAACTGAGTCTTGGACATGGGTTTTCCTTGTTATGGAGCCGAAGTCGCTGTTCGTAGGAGCCCGGCTTGCCGGCGAAGGCGTACTTGAGGCCGCCTTCGCCGGCAAGCCGGGCGCTCCTACAGGAGGGTTCGTGTTGTATCAGAGGCTGGATTTGTGGATGACCTGCAAGCTCATCTGCTCCAGCAGTTTGTTCATGTGAATGAACTGCGCGAAGCGCTTGTCCTGGGTCTGGCCATGGTAGAAGCGGTAGTAGATCTGCTGCACGATGCCGGCCAGGCGGAACAGGCCGTAGGTGTAGTAGAAGTCGAAATTGTCGATCTCGATGCCTGAACGCTCGGCGTAGTAATCGACGAATTCACGGCGGGTCAGCATGCCCGGTGCGTGGCTGGGTTGACGGCGCATCAGCTGTACCGGCGCCGGGTCATTGGCTTCGATCCAGTAGGCGAGGGTGTTGCCCAGGTCCATCAGCGGGTCGCCCAGGGTGGTCAGCTCCCAGTCGAGTACGCCGATGATCTGCATTGGGTTGTCCGGGTCGAGGATGACGTTGTCGAAGCGGTAGTCGTTGTGCACGATGCTGGAGGTCGGGTGATCGGCCGGCATCTTGGCGTTGAGCCAGGATTTCACTGCTTCCCAGTGTGGCGCGTCGGGGGTCAGGGCTTTCTCGTAGCGCTCGCTCCAGCCTTTGATCTGCCGTGCCACGTAACCTTGCGGCTTGCCCAGGTCGCCCAGGCCATAGGCGTTGTAGTCGACCCGGTGCAGTTCGACGAACTTGTCGATGAAGCTCTTGCACAGGGCTTGGGTTTTCGCCGAGTCCAGCCCCAGTTCCGGCGGCAGTTCCGAGCGCAGGATGATGCCGTTGACCCGTTCCATCACATAGAACTCGGCGCCGATCACCGATTCGTCGGTGCAGTGCACGTAGGCCTTCGGGCAATACGCAAAGCCGTCGCGCAACTGATTGAGGATGCGGAATTCGCGGCCCATGTCATGGGCGGACTTGGCCTTGTGACCGAAGGGCGGGCGACGCAGGACGAATTCCTGTCCAGGGTATTCGAGCAAGTAGGTGAGGTTCGACGCACCGCCCGGGAACTGGCTGATCCGTGGCAGGCCACTCAAGCCCGGAATGTGGGCCTTGAGGTATGGATCGATCAGGCTGGCATCGAGCTCTTCGCCGGTGCGGGTGCGGGTGGATTGGTCAGTAAGCGCCATGCTTATCCCTTCTGCTTATTCTGGTGGCCTGAAACTATTGGCTAATCTAATGCGCGCACCCGGCACCCACAACCTTCCATGGCCCTTATAGGTGAGCGTGTTGCCGGGCAATCATTGCTTTTGATACATCTGTTTGAATTATCTGGCTAGACGGCCTGGGTGACGCCCTTCGGCAGCTCGATGGGGGTCAGCACAGGCTGGCCGGAAAAAAACGCCACGAGGTTGCGGCCCACCAGTTCCACGGTGCCTTGGGTGGCCTCGGGGGACAGCCCGGCCACGTGCGGGCTGAGAATGACGTTCGCCAGGGCCTTGAAGGCGTCCGGCACCTTGGGCTCGGCATCGAAGACATCCAGTGCGGCACCGGCAATCCGCCGTTGTTCGAGCGCACTGATCAGGTCGGCGGTGACCACCACGCTGGCCCGGGCGATGTTGACGAAAAAGCCGTTGGGCCCCAGGGCCTCGAGCACCTGTTTGTTGATCAGGTGCTTGGTGCCCAGGCCGCCCGGGGTGGCGACGATCAGGAAGTCCGAGGCCCGGGCCAGTTCGGTGGGCGTCGAGCAGAACTTGTAGGGCACATCGCTGCGGTGTTGGCGGTTGTGGTAGCTGACGCTCATGTCGAAGCCCGCACCGGCCCGTTTGGCGATGGCCATGCCGACTGCGCCGAGGCCGAGAATGCCCAGGCGCTTGCCGGCCAGGGACGGGCGCATGATTTTCGGCCATTCACCCCGGCGTACGGCGGCATCGCAACGGGGGACGTCGCGCACCAGCGACAGCAGCAACGCCATGGCATGGTCCGCCACCGACGAGGCGTTGACCCCGGCGCCATTGGTGACGGTGATGCCGCGGTCGGCGGCGGCTTGCAGGTCGACCTGTTCGAAACCAGCGCCAATCACGCAGATGATCTTGAGGTTGGGCAGGGCGGCGATTTCATCGCCGTACAGGCCCAGCGGGCCACGGGTCAGGACCGCATCGATCTGGCCGCTGTGCCGGCTGATGGCCTCGGCGCGCTCGGCGGGCGTGGGCGCCAGGATCAGGTGAAAGCCCTGGTGTTCGAGAATGGGCAGGTAATCATTGATGGTTTCAACCAGTACCAGAACGGTTGCAGGCATGCTTGGCTCCTGTGGGCAGCGGAACGTCGGGCTCGAAAGTCGGTTGAGAGTGCTGGCTGCGGGGCAGAATGGCAACAGCCATGCTCCTGAGTGTAGGAGCTGGCGCAGCCTGCGATCTTATTTGATCACACCGAATTTTCAGGCCAGGGAAGGGGGTTCTGTCAGGAAGGTCTGCGCCGCCGCGAGGATTTCCTCCGACAGCGGGTCGCCCCGGGTGGCACGCGCCAGTGTCAGCGCGCCGACCATCAGCGAATATTGCACCAGTGCCTGCTGACGATTCTCCGCGGCATCATCCGAGTCCATCAGTTTGCCGAAGGCCTCGAGCAGCCGGTTCAGGCCGGCCATGAACGGCTCGCGCAAGCCGCTGTCGGCGGACTCGTGGCACATGTCGCCGGCAAAGGCAACCACCGGACAGCTTTCACCGGGATTGTCGCGGCTGTAGACCGACAGGTAAGGCTCGATCAGCGCTCGCCGCGCCGCCGCTTTGTCATCGCCCGGGGTAACACGCTCGCGCCATTTCGCCCCCACCTCTTTGAACGCCCGCTCGCTGGCCTCCCTGGCCAGCGCTTCCTTGGATTCGAAATGGCCATAAAAACCGCCATGGGTCAGGCCCGCCGCGGCCATGACGTCGACGACGCTGATCCCGTGCAGGCCGCGTTCGCGAAACAGCCGGGTGGCCGCCTCGACGATGATTTCGCGGTTGAGGTCGGCTTGTTTGCGGGAAACGCGGGGCATGGGCGGCTCACAGGTCTATGGGTTGGCTGTCAGAGGGCGTACTGGGCGATGCCATTGCCGAACGACCAGTTCTCTTTCTTCACTTCCACCAGATTAATGAAAACATCTTCCAGGCGCACGGCCAGTTGCGTGTTGAGGTTTTCGACGATGGTTTTATACAGCAGCTTTTTCTGCTCCAGGGTCCGACCTTCGCTCAGGGTGATCTGGATGACCACCAGGCCATCGCTGCGCTGGATGCCCAGGTATTGGGGATCGAAGATGAAATGCGTCTCGTCGTGTTCGGCGAGGATCTGGAAGTTATCGTTTTCCGGCACGCCAATGGCGCTGCGCAGGGCGGCGTAGATCTGTTGGCCGATACGTTTGGCGAAGGTGGGGTCCTGCTGTTTCTTGAGGTCGACGCGAACCAGTGGCATGGGATGACTCCGGAAGGTGGACAGGTTCATTTAAAATACATGATGGCCGACCTGTAGGAGCGAGCTTGCTCGCGAAAAAATCGAGGGCGCCGCGGAAAATCAGGTTTTACGCGTCATCGTTGACGACCATCGCGAGCAAGCTCGCTCCTACCTGGTACCACCGTTCCTCACCTAAGTCTTTGCTTCTGTTCACTTATCCTCCAGAATCGCGCCCCTGTTTCGGCCAGGGCGCTGCCTGTCGGGTATTCCGACGCGTTCTGGCCGGGTGGCAAGTGACCGGAATGTGGAGATCCCACCGGATGAATGATCAGGCCAATAGCGTTAACGAACGCTTTGTAGCAGCGACACCCGCAACTCTTTCGAGCTGGAATCGCCAGGACACCACCTGGATGCTGGGCCTGTTTGGCACGGCGATTGGTGCGGGCACCCTGTTTTTACCGATCAATGCGGGCCTGGGCGGCTTCTGGCCGCTGCTGGTGCTGGCGCTGCTGGCGTTCCCGATGACGTTCTACGCACACCGCGGCCTGACCCGCTTTGTGTTGTCCGGTCGCGAAGGCGCCGATATCACTGAAGTGGTGGAAGAGCATTTCGGCATCAAGGCCGGTGCGTTGATCACCTTGCTGTACTTCTTCGCCATTTTCCCCATCCTGCTGATCTACAGCGTGGCCCTGACCAACACCGTGGGAAGCTTCCTCGAGCACCAGCTGCACATCATGCCGCCACCGCGGGCGGTCCTCTCGTTCGTGCTGATCCTCGGCCTGCTGGCCGTGGTGCGCTGCGGCGAGCAGGTGATCGTCAAGGCCATGAGCCTGATGGTCTACCCGTTCATCGTCGCGCTGTTGTTCCTGGCGGTGTTCCTGATTCCGCACTGGAATGGCGGCATTTTGAGCACGGCCAGCACGCTGCCTGAACCGTCGGCATTGCTGCACACCCTGTGGCTGGCGATTCCGGTGATGGTGTTCTCGTTCAACCATTCGCCGATCATCTCGGCATTCGCTGTGGACCAGAAGCGCCGTTACGGCGAGCACGCCGAGGAGCGCAGCTCGCAGATCCTGTCCCGGGCCCATGCCTTGATGGTGGTGATGGTGCTGTTCTTCGTGTTCAGCTGCGTGCTGACCCTGTCGCCGGCGCAACTGGCCGAGGCGAAAGCGCAGAATCTGTCGATCCTGTCGTACCTGGCCAACCACTTCAGCAACCCGACCATCGCCTTCGCGGCGCCGTTGATTGCCTTCGTGGCCATTTCCAAGTCGTTCCTGGGGCACTACATCGGCGCCAGCGAGGGTCTCAAGGGGCTGATCGTCAAGAGCGGCAAGCGACCGGCGGCCAAGACCCTCGACCGTATCGTTGCAGCGTTCATGCTGGTGGTGTGCTGGATCGTCGCCACGCTGAACCCGAGCATCCTCGGCATGATCGAAACCCTGGGTGGCCCGGTGATCGCGGCGATCCTGTTCCTGATGCCGATGTATGCCGTGCGCAAGGTGCCGGCGATGGCGCGTTATCGCGGCCAGGCATCCAACGTCTTCGTGACGGCGGTGGGTCTGGTGGCGATTTCGGCGTTGATCTACTCGCTGACCGCGTAATGTAAAGATCTATTGATTTTCAGCTACAGTGGCCGCTGCGTGTAATGCGCAGCGGTTTTTTTTCGCCTGGAGACACTGGATTGTCGAGCGTCCCCCACGCAAACCCCACCGAACAACCCAACCGCTGGCAGGACCTGCTGGCCGGGATGTCGATAGCCGGCCTGTTGTTGCCGCAAGCTGTCGCTTATTCAAGCATCGCCGCCCTGGCGCCTCAGGCCGGGGTGATCGCCTTGTTCGCCGGATTGCTGTGCTACGGCCTGTTCGGCACCATTCGCGCCTGGCCGGGGGCGTGGCGGCGCTGGTGGTGCTGCTTATCGTCTTGACGGTGTTGCCCTATATCGCCCTGGCCCCGGAGCCGATTCTCGCCGCCATCGTTATCCATGCCCTGGCGCGCGGTTTGAGCCTGCAGCCGCTGGGTCGCTGTTTCATCTGGCGGCGGGACCGCCTGCTGGTGATATGCGCGGTGGGGGCCGTGCTGCTGGGCGTGCTGGACGGCTTGCTGGTCGCCGTGGCGATCAGTGTGTTGCTGATGCTCAAGCAAAAGTCGGCCGCGGATATCCAGGTACTCGGGCGGATCGATGGCGGTCACGATTTTGTCGATCTCAAGCGCCATCCAGCCGCGAAAGCCGAAGCGGGCGTGCTGATTGTGCGTCCGAGCGAGGCGTTATTCTTTGCTAACGTCGAACGGATGCTCGGTGCCGCCTTGCACTTGATCCGGCATTGGCAAGTGCCTGTGCATACCGTGATCCTCCGTCTGGAGGAGTCACCTGACCTGGATGGCACCCGCATCGAGGCGATGCAGGCGTTTTTCGTGCGGGTGCACAAGGAAGGCAAGCGGCTGATTCTGGCGCGCCTGAAGGACAGTGCGCAGACAGCTTTGGCGCTGTTGCCGGAGGTTGAGGCCAATGGGGTGATGCTGAGCGGGTTGAGTGTGGATGGCGCGGTGCAGCAGGCCTTCAAACCGTACGCATAACCTGTGGGAGCGAGGGTGTTGAGGCAGAAACCATAAAAAAACGCCGCTCATCTCACGATGGGCGGCGTTTTTCATTGCGTTGCAGCGTTAGGCTTGAACGACCGGGATGTTGGCGTTCGCAGCAGCTTCACGGAACTCGGCAATCTGGTCGAAGGACAGGTAGCGGTAGACATCGGCCGCCATGCTGTCGATCTTGCCAGCGTATTCCATGTATTCCTCGACGGTCGGCAGGCGACCCAGGATGGAAGCCACGGACGCCAGCTCGGCCGAAGCCAGGTAGACGTTCGCGCCGTCACCCAGACGGTTCGGGAAGTTACGGGTCGAAGTCGACACCACAGTCGAGTTCGGCTCTACACGTGCCTGGTTACCCATGCACAGCGAGCAGCCCGGCATTTCCATGCGCGCGCCAGCCTTGCCGTAGATACCGTAGTAGCCTTCTTCGGTCAGCTGGTGAGCGTCCATCTTGGTCGGCGGCGACAGCCACAGACGGGTTGGCAACTGACCCTTGACCTGTTCCAGCAACTTGCCGGCAGCGCGGAAGTGGCCGATGTTGGTCATGCACGAACCGATGAACACTTCGTCGATCTTCTCGCCAGCAACGCTGGAGAGCAGGCGAGCGTCGTCCGGGTCGTTTGGAGCGCAGAGTACAGGCTCCTTGATGTCGGCCAGGTCGATCTCGATGATTTCGGCGTACTCGGCGTCCTTGTCCGCTTCCATCAGCTCTGGGTTGGCCAGCCAGGCTTCCATCGCCTGGGCACGACGCTCCAGGGTACGGGCATCGCCGTAGCCTTCGCCGATCATCCAGCGCAGCAGGGTGATGTTCGATTGCAGGTATTCAGCGATCGACTCTTTCGACAGCTGGATGGTGCAACCGGCAGCCGAACGTTCGGCCGAGGCGTCGGACAGTTCGAACGCTTGCTCGACGGTCAGCTTAGGCAGGCCTTCGATCTCCAGGATGCGACCGGAGAAGGCGTTTTTCTTGCCTTTCTTCTCTACGGTCAGCAGGCCAGCCTGGATCGCGTAGTAAGGAATGGCGTGAACCAGGTCACGCAGGGTGACGCCTGGCTGCAGTTCGCCCTTGAAGCGAACCAGTACCGACTCAGGCATGTCCAGCGGCATGACGCCAGTGGCTGCGGCGAACGCCACCAGGCCGGAACCGGCCGGGAACGAGATGCCGATCGGGAAACGGGTGTGGGAGTCACCACCGGTACCGACGGTGTCTGGCAGCAGCATGCGGTTCAGCCACGAGTGGATAATGCCGTCGCCCGGACGCAGGGAAACGCCGCCGCGGGTCATGATGAAGTCAGGCAGGGTGTGGTGGGTGGTCACGTCGATCGGCTTTGGATAAGCCGCGGTGTGGCAGAAGGACTGCATCACCAGGTCGGTCGAGAAGCCCAGGCACGCCAGGTCTTTCAGTTCGTCACGGGTCATGGGACCTGTGGTGTCCTGGGAACCCACGGTGGTCATCTTCGGTTCGCAGTAGGTGCCCGGACGAACGCCGGTCACGCCGCAAGCCTTGCCGACCATTTTCTGCGCCAGGGTGAAACCCTTGGTGCTTTCAGCCGGAGCTTCTGGCTTCTTGAACAGGGTCGAAGGTGGCAGGCCCAGCTCGGTACGAGCCTTCTCGGTCAGGCCACGGCCGATGATCAGCGGGATACGGCCGCCAGCACGAACTTCGTCCAACAGCACCGGGGTCTTCATTTCGAAGGTGGTCAGGACTTCGTCGGTGCCGTGCTTGCAGACTTTGCCAGCATGAGGGTACAGGTCGATCACGTCGCCCATGTTCATGTTGGACACGTCGAATTCGATTGGCAGTGCGCCGGCATCTTCCATGGTGTTGTAGAAGATCGGAGCGATCTTGTTGCCGAAGCAGAAACCGCCGGCACGCTTGTTCGGCACGTAGGGAACGTCGTCGCCGAAGAACCACAGCACCGAGTTGGTCGCCGATTTACGCGAGGAACCTGTACCGACCACGTCGCCGACGTAGGCGATCGGGAAGCCGGCGTTTCGCATTTCTTCGATCTGTTTCATCGGACCGGTGACGCCTTGTGCGTCCGGCACGATGCCGTCGCGAGCCATTTTCAGCATGGCCAGGGCGTGCAACGGGATGTCTGGACGGGACCAGGCATCCGGAGCAGGGGACAGGTCGTCGGTGTTGGTTTCACCGGAGACCTTGAACACGCGCAGGCTGATCTTGTCGGCCAGCACCGGGCGCTTCACGAACCACTCGCCGTCAGCCCAGGATTGCAGCACGCCTTTGGCGTGTACATTGCCGTTCTTGGCTTTTTCAGCGACGTCGTGGAAGGCATCGAACATCAGCAGGGTGTGCTTGAGTTCTGCGGCGGCTACTGGCGCCAGTTCGGCGTCGTCCAGCAGGTTCACCAGGGTCACGATGTTGTAGCCGCCCTGCATGGTGCCGAGCAGTTCAACAGCGCGCTTCTTGTCGATCAGGGGGGAGGTGGCTTCGCCCTTGGCGATGGCGGACAGGAAGCCGGCCTTGACATAGGCTGCTTCGTCCACTCCAGGCGGAACGCGATTGGTGATCAGGTCAACGAGGAATGCTTCTTCGCCAGCCGGGGGATTCTTCAGCAGCTCGACCAGGCCTGCAGTTTGTTCGGCGTTAAGCGGCTGGGGAACGATACCCAGTGCTGCGCGCTCTTCGATATGTTTGCGGTAGGCTTCAAGCACAGTTATTACCCTCATCAGTGGTCCCAAATGGGTGTCCGGGACGCTCATCCCGAAATTGCCGTACTCATGCGCTGCATGGCGTTGTGGGCCACTTAGCCAGAATTACCGACAATTCCTTACAGAAGCTGCTTTCAAAGTTTTACGCCTGCAGAACGGGAGCTGATGAGGGTTGGCGTTGGGCTTTTCCCCGCTGGAAAAACCCTACGCCAACACCGCTCTGAAGGAACGACTGTGCTCGTGACGCTTTGAAAACAGCTTCTAACGGACATTGGCGCCTAAAAAGGCAGGCTGATTCTACGGCAAAAAAAAATTAAAGGTAAGTTGGCTCTTGAAACTTTGAGGGGTGATCAATGTTAGACAAAGGGCTAACATGCCGTCCTGTTTTGCTTTTCGCGTCCTGCCTACCTATGCCCAATCAGACCATCAAGACCCCCTGCGTCGGCCTTTGCTCCACTGTTTACGGTGATCTGGTGTGCCGTGGCTGCAAGCGTTTTCACCACGAAGTGATCCGCTGGAACGGCTACAACGAGGAAGAAAAACGCGCGGTATGGCTGCGTCTTGAGCTGTTGTTGTCCCAGGTGATGGCCGCCAAGGTGGAAATTTTCGACCCGGCACTGCTCAGGACCCAGCTGGAACAACGCAAGATCCGCTTCGTGCCGCATCAGTCCGAATATTGCTGGGCCTACCAGTTGATCGCCCGGGGCGCCCGGGTGATCAACAATCTGGAAGCCTACGGGATGGTGCTGTTGCCGGAATTTCGCGACTGGAACCTGCCGGAACTGCGTGATGCCATTGATCGGGAATTCTTTTTGCTGTCTGAGGCGCATTATCAGCGCTATATCGCGCCCGGGTTCCTCAAAGACGCCTTCGGCGCCTGAAAGCATCGGGGGGCTTGCCCGCGATGGCAATTTTCCAGGCACAACAGGTCTTAATGCTTGACCGCCAATTCCTCCAGGTGATCCTCAACCTCCTGTGGCTTGAGCACCAGCACATCGCTCTCCACCGCATCGAGCACCACTTCGGCGGTATTGCCGATCAAGGTCCCTGACAACCCGCTGCGCGCCACCGTGCCGATCACCGTCACGGCCGCCTGCAGTTTGTGCACCATGAACGGAATCAACACATCCGCCGGGCCTTCGGCGATGTGCAGGTGTTCGTCGTCGATGTCGAATTCCGCCTGGAACGCCTTGCACTGTTCACGATAACGCGCCTCGATGGTTTCGCTGAGCTGCAGCGTCGGGTCGGCCGCCGACAGCATGGGCGATGGGTGGGCACTGATCACATGCAGGTGCGCCTTGGCCAGGCTGGCGATGTCATAGCCGTAATCGATGATGGTGTCGTGCAAATGGCGGTGTTCACTTTCCATATTGCCCACGTCGACGGCGGCCAGGATTACCTTGTCTTTCCAGGAGCCGGCAGTTTTCACCAGCAGCACCGGGGTAGGACAGAGTCGCAGCAGTTTCCAGTCTACCGGCGTCAGCAGGGCCTTTTTCAGCGAGCTGTCGGGGAAATGCTGTTTGATCACCAGCCCGCAGCCTTCCGCCTGCTGCACATCGACGATGGTTTCGTGCAGGCTCTGGTTCCAGGCCTGCTCGGTGGTGACGCTGTAACCGTCTTCCAGCAACGCCGCCTTGAGCACGCTGAGCATGGCGCTGTGATCATGCTTGGGATCACAGACCAGCAGGTGCAGGTGCGCCTGGGTCACGCCGGCGATCAGTTTGGCTCGCTTGAGCGCCAGGCTTTCCGAATGCTCGGGGTCGATGACCACCAGAATGCTGCGAATGGCTTGCATGATCGGGATCTCCTGAAAATGAAAAAGCATGGCGTTGCACAACTATAGTTGCTGCGCGGCAGTCGGCGACTTGATGCATATCAACGGTAGTGGCTGGTGGTCTTCGGGCAGGCCGGTATAATCGGCGCCCTTCGATTTACACCTATTTATCCGTGAGCCCCATGATCCTTCCCGAAATTCACGAGTTCCTTGGCTGCCGCACCCCCGACGGCTGGGTTCAAGCCGCGCTGGCCGATCAGGAAACGCTGCTGATCGACCACAAGAACTGCGAATTCAAGGCTGCCAGCACAGCGCTTAGCCTGATTGCCAAGTATCACTCCCACGTCGACCTGATCAACATGATGTCGCGCCTGGCCCGGGAAGAGCTGGTGCACCACGAGCAGGTCATGCGCCTGATGAAAAAACGCAAGGTCGGGTTGCGTCAGCTGTCCGCCGGGCGTTACGCCTCGGGGCTGCGCAAGGTGGTACGCAGTCACGAGCCGGTGAAACTGGTGGATACCCTGGTGGTCGGCGCGTTCATCGAGGCCCGCAGTTGTGAGCGTTTCGAGGCTCTGGTGCCGCATCTGGACGAAGAACTGGGCAAGTTCTACTTCGGCCTGCTCAAAAGCGAGGCCCGGCATTTCCAGGGGTACCTGAAGCTGGCGTACCAGTACGGGGACGCCAAGGACATCGCCCAGGTGATCGACAAGGTCCGCGCGGCCGAGCAGGAGCTGATCGAGTCGCCGGACGTGGAGTTTCGTTTCCACAGCGGTGTGCCCGTAGCATCAGCGGCTTAAACCCAGACGTTCATGCCATTGCGCAATGGACTCCTCGGGATAAACATCAAACCGTTTATCCCCCGGTTGCACCTCGGCTTCCACCCAAGGGGCCTTGGAACCGAGCATCAAGTGCGTATGCTCCGGCGGCACCGGCAGCGGTGTATCGATGGCGGATGCGAACGGATGGATCAACTCTGGCCACTCCGGGCTGAACAACCATAACCCCGAGCCGCACAGCGAACAGAAATGCCGCTCGGCGCTGCTGCGATGGGCGCGTTTCTCGCCTTCGCCCTTGAGCAGGGCATGGTAGATGGCGATGTTTTTTCGACCGCGTACTTTGAGGCTGTTGGCATCGCCGGCAATGTTGATCGCGTAACCACCACCGCCCTGGGTCTTGCGGCAAATCGAGCAGTAGCAGCGCTGATAAGGGTAGGGGTGGGCGCTGGTGAGGCTGAACGACACCGCGCCGCAATGGCAGGAACCTTCGAGTTGCATGGGAATCTCCGCTGAAGTGAAGGTGTGCGTTCAGCCTAGAAGATGTGTGTTTATAGTGCTGCCGCCTTCGCTGGCAAGCCAGCTCCTACAGGGATCTTGGGCAAACATGATATTTATGTGCGCGCGATAACTGTAGGAGCCGGCTTGCTGGCGATGAACGATAACGCGGTCCCACTGGACGCCCACGATCCACCGGGTCAGCATGAGCGCCTCGAACCCCGGACCCGACCCGATGCGACGACTACCTTCCCTGGCAGCCCTGCGAACCTTCGAATGCGCCGCCCGCCACGCTCATTTCGGCCGGGCAGCCGCAGAGCTGTGCGTCACCGACAGCGCCGTCAGCCACCAGATCCGCCAGTTGGAAGAACAGCTTGGGGTATCGCTGTTCGTGCGCGAAGGCCGGCAGATTCGCCCGACCATGGCCGCTGGACGGCTGATGCAAAGTTTGCAGCAGGCCTTCGAATTGATCGGTGATGCCTGTGATGAGCTACGCGATCCATCGTCGCTGGCGGTGTTGCGCCTGGCAGTCACCGCCGAACTCGCGCAGAAGTGGTTGATGAGTCGTCTCACGGATTTTTACGCGCGTTATCCGCACATCACCTTGCACCTCTACGAGCAACCGATCGACGCCACGGCGCCGGGCGAGGACATCGACCTGGCGATCACCTATGGCACCGGTCCCGTGGACAGCAGTGCCTATTTCGTCCGGCCTCTGCCGGCGTTGCAGTTTTTTCCGGTGTGCAGCCCCGGGCTGTTCAACCAGGGCACGCTGAAAAACCCCAGGGACCTGGTGCGTCACTGCCTGCTGCACGACGATCAGGACGGCAAGACCTGGACCGCGTGGCTCACCAGCCATGCCGGCGACCAACGGCCGGAACGACAGCTGTATTTTGCCCATGCGGGGCTGGCGCTGGAGGCGGCGGCGCAAGGGCAGGGCGTGGCCATGGGCGATAACCTGACGGCCCAGGAGGATCTGCTCAGCGGTCGCCTGGTCCGGCCGTTCACCTCAAGCATGACCGCTCTGGGCCAATACGCGCTGGTGTGCGAGCGCGTGCGCCTGGAGCGGCCAGCGGTGACGCAGATGCTGGATTGGTTCAACGATCAATTGGTCGATTGATGAGTTCAATTCAAGTATTCCGAAATAATCATCGTTGGCGAGCAGAGGGCCGGCAACCTTAGCCTGTGGTCATTCCAATGCCCACTGATGAGGTTTGCCCATGGCCCGTTTGCTCGATTCCACGCCTAAATCCGACGGCTTCCGTTTGCCCGGAGAATTCGAAGCCAAGTCCGGCTGCTGGCTCGGCTGGCCGGAGCGTACCGACGTCTGGCGCAATGGCGCCAAGCCTGCGCAGAAAGTCTGGGTGCAGATCGTCAGCGCCATCGCCCAGAGCGAACCGGTCACCGTCTGCGCTTCGGCTGCGCAATTCGCCACCGCGCGCCGGCAGTTGCCGCCACAGGTGCGAGTGGTGGAAATGACCTGCAACGACACCTGGTTCCGCGACAGCGGGCCGTGCTTCGTGGTCAATGACCAGAGCGGTGAAGTGCGCGGCGTCGACTTCGAGTTCAATGCCTACGGCGGCCTCGACGGCGGCTTGTACTACCCCTGGGACAAGGACGACCAGATCGCCAGCAAAATCCTCGAAATCGAGCGCTTCGATCGCTATCGCGTGCCGTTGATTGCCGAACTCGGCGGCATCCAGAGCGACGGCCAGGGCAGCATCCTCACCACCGAGCAATGCCTGCTCAACCGTAACCGCAACCAGCACCTGGGCAAGGACGAGGTCACTCGCCGCTTGACCGACTACCTCGGCGCCGAGCAAGTCATCTGGCTGCCGCGTGGGTGCAAGTTCGACGAAACCGACGGCCACGTCGACGATCTGGCGTGCTTCGTGCGCCCCGGTGAAGTGGTGCTGCAATGGACCGACAATCGCGACGACCCGCAGTGGGAAATCTACCAGGAGGCCTACGACATCCTGCGCAGCACCCGCGACAGCAGGGGGCGCGAGTTGATCGTGCACAAGCTGCCGCAACCGGATGTGCTGGAATGGACCTTGGAGGAGGCCGAAGGCCTGGATCAGCAAGACAGCACCCATACCCGTCAGGCGGGTACGAAAATCTGCGCGTCCTATATCAACTACTACGCCGGCAATACCTCGATCGTGGTGCCGCTGTTTGGCGATCGCAATGATCAGGTCGCGTTGGCGACCCTGGCCGAACTGTTCCCGCAGCACAAGGTCGTCGGCATCGAAAACTCCCGGGAAATTCTCCTTGGCGGCGGCAACGTCGCCTGCATCACCATGCCGCAGTACGCAGGCACTGACTGCAACAAAAAGGGAGCATAAAAATGCGCCTGCACAAGCTGACTCAAGCGTTAATGCTGGTGCTTGCACCCCTGTGTGTGCAGGCCGCCGACACCGCCAAACCTGTGGTAAATCTGTACATCTGGGGCGAGTACCTGGCCCCGGACACGCTGACCAACTTCGAGAAAAAAACCGGTATCCATGTCGTCGTCGATCACTTCGACTCCCTGGAAACCGTCGAGACCAAACTGCTCACCGGTCGCAGCGGTTATGACCTGGTGCTGACGGCGGGGCAGCATCTGTCCCGGGCGATCCAGAGCGGCGCGATCCAGGCCGTGGACAAGCAGCAGATACCGCACTTTGCCGGTGTCGGCGAAGAGTTCCGCCAGCACATGGCAGTGTTCGATCCGGGCAACCGTTATGCCGGGATCTACGCCTGGGGCACCACTGGCGTGGGTTATCAGGAAGAGGCGGTGAAGCAGCGCCTGGCCAATGCGCCAACGGACAGCTGGGCCATGCTATTCGATCCTGCGGTTGTATCGAAATTCGCCGATTGCGGGGTCAGCCTGCTCAACGACCCCAACGAAGTGTTCGCCGCGGTCATGAAGTACATGGGCCTGGACATCAACCGCCAGAGCCTCGATGACCTGAAACTGGCCGAGCAGCAACTGGCGAAGATTCGCCCGTACATTCGCTACTTCGACAACGACCTGAACATCAGCGACCTGGCCAACGGCAATTCCTGCGTGGCGATGTCGTGGAACGGCAACGTGGCCATTGCGGCGGGGCAGGCACAAGCGGCGAACAAGCCGTTTTCGTTGCAGTACCGGATACCGAAGGAGGGCACGCTGATCTGGTTCGATGCGATGGTGATCCCCAAGGACGCCCCGCACCCCGAGGCGGGACTGGCCTTGATGGATTACCTGATGACCCCGGAAGTGATCGCGCCGATCACCGATACCATTCACTACGCCAATGCGATCACGACGGCGGACACTTTGATCGACCCGGCGATTCGCAATGATCCTGGGACCTATCCGGCGCAGGCGGTGCGGGCTTCGTTGTACAGCAAGAATGACAATGGCAAGGTGTTCAACCGCGCGTTGATTCGGGCGTTTACACGATTGAAATCCGGGCTGTGATTGGCGTTGGGTGATGTGTCGCCTGGAATGCCGTCATCGCCAGCAGGCTAGCTCCCACAGGTTAGGCGGTACACTGTGGGAGCTAGCCTGCTGGCGATGAACGATAACGCGGTCTATTTGCCGGGCACCCGCCACAAGTACCAGGCAGCCACGGTTCGATACGGACTCCACGCCAGCCCGATCTCGATCATCTGCTTGCGCGTCGGCTGCACTTCAAGCCCCTTGAGCCGTCGATAGCCCTCGCGCACGCCAAAGTCATCGGCTGGCAAAATATCCGGCCGTTCCAGGCTGTAGATCAGCAGCATTTCCACGGTCCAGCGGCCCACGCCGCGCAGGGTGACCAGGCGCTCGATCAGCGCTTCATCGTCCATGGCCAGCGCCTTGGCGTAATCCGGTACCACGCCATCGAGCGTCGCTTGGGCGATGCCCTGGATGGTCGCAATCTTGCTGGCGGAAAAGCCGCAACTGCGCAGTCGATCGAAATCCGTCACCACAATCTGCTCAGGCCTCGGAAACGACTCCGAGGGGTACAGCGCCAGCAACCGGCCGACAATCGCATCCCCGGCCCTGGCGTGCAGTTGCTGATAGGCAATCGCGCGGACCAGCGACTCATAGGGATCGCGGGCGGTGTGGGGTTGATGCAGGCACGGGCCGACGGCGTCGATGTGGCGACGCCAGTCGTCATCCAGATCTGCCAGCCATTGGCTGGCCAGGCGGTAGGGGTCAGGCATTAAGCATCCTTGGAGGGGCTGACGAATGCGGCCTCGTGATCAAAAGGCCAGTTGCTCGGTGATCTGCACCGCCGCCTTTTCCAGCCTGAGCAGGAATGCCTTGCGCGGTTGGCCTCCCGCGTAGCCGGTCAGCGAGCCATCGGCGCCGATCACCCGATGGCAGGGCACGATAATCGAGAGGCGGTTGTGCCCGTTGGCCAGGCCGACGGCGCGGCTGGCGCCGGGTTTGCCCAGGGTGGCTGCAATCGCGCCGTAGGTGGTGGTCCGGCCGTAGGGGATGTGCGCCAGCTCGGCCCATACCTGGCGGGAGAACTCGCTGCCGGGCATGTGCAGGGGGACGCTGAATTCAGTGCGCTCGCCGGCGAAATACTCGGTCAGTTGGGCTTCGACTTGCTGTAAATGCGCGTTATGCCCCGGTGCCACGGCATAGCCATGGCGGTTTTGCAGGGTTTGCACTTCGCGGGTCAGCGAAGGCTGGTCGAGAAATTCCAGGAGCACCAGCCCACGACGCTCAGCCATGGCGATCATTGGCCCCAATGGCGTGGTCAACCGCGTGAACAGCAGCGGCTCACTGTTGGCGACGCGTCCCGGGGTGATGTGGAAGGACTTTTGAAACGCATCGCGAAAGCCGCTCAGGGATTCGTAGCCTGAATCGAACGCCGCGCTGTCGATCGAATCGCCCTGCTTGATGCCGCCCAATGCCATGCCCAGGCGTCGGGTGCGCAGCCAGGCATGGAACGTCATGCCCAAATGCTGTTTGAACCAGCGCCGCAGTTTCAGTGGCTCGATGCCTTCAGCCTGCAATTGGGCGTCGGTCCAGCGCTTCTCCGGATCGGCGTCCACTGATGTGAGCAACTGCTGCACCCATTGCGGCGCAATCGCGGCGGCGTCCATGGGTTTGCATCGCAGGCAAGCTCGATACCCGGCCGCCAGGCACTCGTCGGCGTGGGCGAAGAACTCGACATTTTCAGGCTTGGGGCTGCGTGCAGTGCAACCGGGGCGGCAGAAGATGCCGGTGGTCTTGACCGCAGTAAAGAACACCCCCTCGTAGGTGGTGTCTCGTTCGAGCATGGCGCGGACCATCTCGGCGTGGGGCGGAAGCAGCGAGTGTGGTAGGTTCATGGGCGTAGCATAGAACGGGGCAGGGACAGTCTCCACCGGAAAATCGACAGGGAATTGCCCTCGCGCCGTCAGGTTTCGCGAGGGTCGCGATCCGCCAGTTCTTCCAGCAGATCCGCTGAGGGCGTGAAAAACAAACCGCCGGTGACGGCCGTGCTGAAATCCAAAAGGCGGTCGTAATTGCCCACGGGCTTGCCGACAAACATGTTCTCGAGCATCTGCTCCAGAGGATCGGGCGAGCGTGCATAGCCGATGAAATACGTGCCAAATTCTCCAGCGCCGGGCCGGCCGAACGGCATGTTGTCGCGCAGGATCTTCACTTCTTCGCCGTCTTTGGTAATGGTCGTCAGGGCACTGTGGGAATTGTCCGGTTTGACCGAGTCGTCGAGTTCGATGTCGGCCAGTTTGGTGCGCCCGATAATCCGCTCCTGCGCCTCGACGGACAGCGCGTTCCAGGCATTCATCTTGTGCAGGTACTTCTGCACCAGTACATAGCTGCCGCCGCTGAATGATGGGTCTTCATCGCCGACGATCGTGAAGCCGACAGCCTTGCGCCCGACGGGGGTTTCGGTGCCATCGACAAAACCGATGATGCTGCGCATGTCGAAATAGCGGAAACCCTGGACTTCGTCGACGACCGCGACCGCACCCTCAAGCGCCGAGAGCAGTTGCGTCGCCAGTTCGAAACACAGGTCCATATGCTCAGCGCGGATGTGCAGCAAGAGGTCGCCCGGGGTGGAAATGGCGCGGCGTTCCTCGGGTCCGAATTCGCGAAAACCGTGCAGCGCGGCGGGACGAGGGTGGCCAAACAAGGTGTCCCACGCCGCGGAGCCAAAGCCACAGATGCACGAGAGGTGACCGGCGGGTACGCGTTTGCCAACCGAGCGCGTGAGGGCTGCGACGTCTGCGCACCAGCCCCGTACTTTGCTGGCGGCTTCACTGCCGGGCACCAGGGTGGCGACGATAAAGATCGCGCTGCGGGTAATGGGGCTGCAGATGGCCTGAGCGTCCGGCGTTGATTGATCCATTGGCATGCGCCCCATGAGCGGTAGTGAATTCAGGCCCGACGGGCCATCAGCAACACTGAAGCCGCCGCCGACAACAAACCCGCGCAGCAGCGATTGAATATTCGCTTGCCCGCAGGCTTGGCGAACCAGCGGCGCATGTGCAGGCCCATGTAAGCGTAGGCGCCGATGGCGATCCATTCCAGAACCAGGAACAACGCGCCCAACACGGCGAATTGCGGCGAGATGGCGCGGGTTGGATCGACAAATTGCGGCAGGAACGCGGTGAAGATCAGGATCGCTTTCGGGTTGCCGGCCGCCACCAGAAACTCCTGCCGAGCCAACGCCAGCATGCCCGCTGGCGGTGTGGTCAGCGCGGTTTGCGCGCCGGGGTTGGCACGCCACAGTTGCCAGGCGAGATAGAACAGGTACGCCGCACCGAGAATCTTGATCCCGTAGAACAACAATTCCGAGGTTTGCAACACCACCGCCAGACCGGCCGAGGCGAGGGCGATCATCCCGGCGAACGCCAGCAAGCGACCGACGCCGGCCAGGCACGCGGTGCGGTAGCCATAGCGGGTCGAGTTGCTGACCGACAGCAGGTTGTTCGGGCCCGGCGCCATGTTCAGAGCGAAGCAGGCCGGAAGGAAGAGGGTGAGGGTGGTGAGGTCCATGATCGGCTCCAGCAGCAGGAGCCGTATTTCTATCACAGCTACCGGGGGGCTTGACCCATACAGTCATGGACGCAGGCGGCAGAGCAGTAGCTAGCGCGCGAACTTTTTCGCCCCGGCCACACACAGGATCACCGCCACGGTGACGCCGAGCATGCCCAGGCTGACGTGTTCGTGCAGCAGGGTAGCGGCCAGTGCCAGGCCAAAAAACGGCTGGAGCAGTTGCAACTGCCCGACTGCGGCGATCCCGCCCTGAGCCAGCCCGCGATACCAGAACACGAAACCGATCAGCATGCTGAACAGCGACACATAAGCCAGGCTCAACCAGGCCGGTGTGCTGATGTTGGCGAAGGTCGCGGGCAGCCGCCACCAGGTCAACGCCGCCATGACCGGCAGTGCCAGCACCAATGCCCAGGAAATCACCTGCCAGCCGCCCAGTGTGCGGGACAACTTCGCGCCCTCGGCATAACCGAGCCCGCAGGCCAGGATCGCCAGCAACATCAGGATGTCGCCCTGGGGTGAAGCCGACAGGCCCTGGGCGACGGCGAACCCGACCACCAGCAGACTGCCCAGTACCGAGAAGCACCAGAACACCGGCCGTGGCCGTTCACCACCGCGCAGGACGCCGAACACCGCGGTCGCCAGGGGCAGCAGGCCGACGAAGACGATGGAATGCGCGGACGTGACGTATTGCAGCGCCAGCGCGGTCAGCAGCGGAAACCCCACCACCACGCCCAGTGCCACGATCAACAAGGGCACCAGTTGATAACGCGCGGGGCGTTTTTCCTTGAACAGCAACAGCAGGCACAGGGCCAGGATGGCTGCAAGGGTGGCGCGGGCCACCGTCAGGAACACCGGGTCGAATTCAAGCACCGCCACCCGTGTCGCCGGCAACGAGCCACTGAAAATCACCACGCCGATCAGGCCATTGATCCAGCCGCTGGCGCTGCTTTCCAGCGCCGGGTTTTGCACGTTTGAAGTCCGTTCCATTTGGCTCACGCTCATTGTCGGGTTGCACGAAGGCCATCCTATGATTGACTATCGGTACAATCAAAAAATTGTCATGGATACACCTCGACATGCCTCGCTCCCGCTACAAATCCCTGGTGGATGCGTTTGCCGCCGATATCCGCGCCGGACGCTTGTCGCCCGGTACGCGCTTGCCGACTCACCGCCAGCTGGCCACTGAGAACGGCTTGGCCTTGGTCACGGCCAGCCGGGTGTATGCCGAGCTCGAGAGCATGGGCCTGGTCAGCGGCGAAACCGGGCGTGGGACCTTTGTCCGGGAAATGTCATTGCCGCCGGGCCAGGGCATTTCCCAGTCGGTGGTGGCGGCGGGGATGATCGACCTCAACTTCAACTACCCGTCATTGCCCGGTCAGGCTGACCTGTTGCGCAACGCCCTGCGCCAACTGGCGCTGTCGGGTGACCTGGAGGCCCTCCTGCGTTATCAGCCCCACGCCGGGCGCCTGCATGAGCGGGCGGCGTTCGCGCGTCATCTGCTCGATCGCGGCCTAAACGTGCCAGCCGAACAGGTACTGATCGTCAGTGGCGCCCAGCATGGCCTGGCGGTGGTGATGATGACCTTGCTCAAGCCCGGCGATGTGATTGCCGCGGACGCCTTGACCTATCCGGGCTTCAAGACACTGGCCGAAACCCTGCATCTTGAAGTCCTGCCCATTCCCGTCACGGACACGGGGCCCGATTTGCCTGCCTTGGACAAGCTGTGCCGGCTTCGCTCGGTGCGGGCGGTCTACTCGATGCCGACCTTGCACAATCCGTTGGGCTGGGTGCTGGACGCCGATCAGCGCGAGCATCTCGTCGCGATTGCACGCCGGCATGACCTGACGATCATCGAAGACGCGGCCTACGCATTCCTGGCCGAAGACGTGCCGCCACCCCTGGCCGCAATGGCGCCGGAAAGAACGGTGTACGTCAGCGGTTTATCGAAGAATGTCGCCACCGGGTTGCGCGTCGGTTTTGTCGCCGCGCCGGCGCCATGGATTGCCGGCTTTGAACGCACCATCATGGCAACCACCTGGAACACCCCAGGGGTGATGACGGCCATTGCCACGGCCTGGCTCGACGACGGCACCGTCAGCCAGCTCGAGGCGCAAAAACGTGCGGACGCCCAGGCTCGACAAGCCTTGGCCCGCGAGGTGCTGGCGGGGCTCAGGACCATCAGCCATCCGTCTTCGTATTTCATCTGGCTGCCCTTGGCCGAAGATGCCCGGGCCGACCAGATCGCCATGGCGTTGATGCGCGAGCAGGTGTCGGTGTCGCCCGCCGAGCCCTTTGCGATTACCCCGCATGTCCCCCACGCGATACGCCTGGCGCTGGGTTCGGTGGACATGGTCGCGCTGCGCCAGGCGTTGGTGAAGGTGAAGAAGGTGGTCGAGTATTACTCATAGCCCAGGGTAGTTTTCTTCAATACGCGCAGCCCAGGGCTCCCTACATTGACGCCTCGTTCAATTGACTGAGCAGGTGTGCAAATGAGTTTGATCATGTCCATGGCGGCGTTTGCGTTGGCCGCTTCCATCACGCCGGGGCCGGTGAATATCGTGGCCCTGGGTTCGGGAGCGCGCTTCGGTTTTCGCGCCAGTCAGCGGCACGTGGCCGGAGCGACGCTGGGGTTTGTGTTGCTGCTGGTGCTGATGGGATTGGGGTTGCATGAGCTGTTGCAGCTGTGGCCGGCGATGACCCAAGTGGTGCAGTGGGCCGGGGTGGCCTTCCTGTTGTACATGGCGTTAAAACTGGCCGCCGACGACGGGCAGCTGCAGGCAAAGGACTCGGGGCGCGCGCCGTCGATGCTCTACGGCGCGGTGATGCAATGGCTCAACCCGAAAGCCTGGCTGGCCTGCGTGGCCGGCATGGGCGCGTTCGTCGCCGATGGCGAGGCCCGCCTGGTGTGGCAGTTCGCGGCGGTGTACCTGGTGATTTGCTACCTGTCGGTGGGTTGCTGGGCCTACGCCGGCACGTTCTTGCGCGGCTACCTGCACAACCCGGCAGGCATGCGCTTGTTCAATCGGGGCATGGCGTTGTTATTGGCGGTGAGTGCGGTGTATTTGTTGGTGCCGTAGTCAACCACGATATTGCCCAGGCGTTGCCGCCAGATGCTGTTTGAACGCCCGTTGAAAATGCGCCTGATCGGCAAACCCTGCCTCCAGCGCCACGTCGGCGATCAGCTTGCCATTGCGCAATTGATCCTGGGCGAACTGGATGCGCCGATTGACCAGGAAGGCGTGGGGCGTCATGCCGAAGTGCTGCTTGAAGGCGCGGATCAGGTAGGACGGCGACAATTGCGCCGCCTGGCAGATGTCTTCGAGCTTGAGCATCTGCGTGCAGTGCTCGCGAATGAAGTCGGCGGCGCGCTCGAGCTTGAAGTTGGGTTCGCGCAGCGGTTGTTCGGCCGGGTTGAGGCGTAGCTGCACCTCGGTGAAAAATTCCACCGCTGCGCTGTGTTTTTGCAACACATCTTGCTGCTGATCGACTAGTACCTGATACAAGGCCTTCAAGCCATCGAACAGATGACAGTCCGCGGTATGGGTGACCGCGAACTGGCGAAACGCCAGGTCGTTGCTGAAGCCCAGCTGATGCTGCAAGTCGGTGAGCCAGGGGGTGTCGACATACAGCATCAGGTACGACCAGGGCTGATCGTCGATCGGATTGCAGGCATGCACATCACCGGGGTTCATCAGCACCACGGTGCCGGCATTGACCTCGAACTGCGATTGCTCATGGACATAGGTACTGCGCCCGGCGGTGATCGCGCCGATGGAAAAGTGCTCGTGGGCATGCCGGGTGTAGCAGACCTCACGCCCGTCGGCGATCGAGCGGGCTTCGATGAAGGGCAGGGCGTCATCGCGCCAGAAGCGCGGGGCCTTGTCGATGTCCTTGATTGTTGCGGGCTTCATGGTCAATCCTTGGCTGGTCAACCACAGTGTATTAGCTCTCGCCGTTGAAGGCTCGTTGCAGCTCGGCGATGTCGAGTTTTTTCATGTGCATCATTGCCAGCATGGCGCGCTGGGATTTTACCGCGTCAGGGTCCTTGATCATTTCCATCATCGCCACAGGGACGATCTGCCAGGACACGCCGAATTTGTCCTTGAGCCAGCCACATTGCTGTGCCTCGACAGGCCCGCCGGCGGACAGGCGTCCCCAGAAGTGGTCGACTTCTTCCTGGGTCTGGCAGTTGACCTGGAACGAGATCGCTTCGTTGAAGGTGAAGTTCGGGCCACCGTTAAGTCCCGTGAACGTCTGCCCGTCGAGTTCGAAGCTGACCGTCATCACCGAACCGACTTCCCGGCCGTGGAACTCTTTTCCGGCCTCGCCGTAGTGAGTGATGGCGGTGATTTTCGCATGGTCGAAGATCGCACAGTAGAACTTCGCGGCTTCTTCGGCCTGACCATCGAACCACAGGCAGGGTGTGAGTTTTTGCACGTGTAGCATGGCGGGTCTCCTTGGCAGGTTTTTGCATGCTGGACTATCAGCGTAGCTAGCCTGCGGCGGTATGGCCGTGCCGTAGATCGCCGAGTGTGTAAGGATTTTCTACATAATGTTGTCGAATTGACTTCGCAGAGGGTCATATCGACTCGATGTGGTTCGAGTCGTTATGACACGTTTATGCTCAGATACCTGATTTGTAAGGGCTAAATATCTGGCACGACACTTGATACATCCAACGTACAACTGAACTGCTTCGGGAGTACGGAAAATGTTCCATTTCTTCAGCAATCCTCAGAACGTCCTGCGCCTTTCCAGCCGTGTACTCGGCGTCGGCCTGGCGATGTTGCTCGCAGGCATCTACGGCGCTTACCTGTATGCCGGTCACTTGTCGATCGTGGCGCTGGTGGCGTTGCACGCCATGACCATTGTCGGACCAACCCTGCTGAAAATCGGCTACGTCATGCGCCTGCTGGCCCAGCACCGGTTGAGCAAACCACAGCCCATGGCGCTGGCCTGATGCGCAAACTGGCCGCCGCTCCCGTCTTCAGTCTCGGATTTCGCCCGTTCTTTCTGGTAGGTGCCGCATTTGCCGCACTGGCAGTGGCGATCTGGGCCCTGTGGTTGTACGGCCGATTGCCCGGCGCACAACCGCTGGGCGGCATGCTCGCCTGGCACCGGCACGAAATGCCCTTCGGGTTCGCCGTGGCCATCATCGCCGGGTTCCTGCTCACGGCGGTGCCGAACTGGACCGGTCGCCCCGGGCTCAAGGGTTGGCCGTTGATTGGACTGGTGCTGGTCTGGCTGGTCGCACGAATGGCCTGGTTGCTGCCGATTGCTCCCGAATGGTTGTTGCTTGTGCAGCTGGCTTTTTTGCCGTTGCTGGCCTGGGTGCTGGGGCGCGACCTGGTGGCCGCTGGCAAGCGCGACAACTATTCGATCCTGCTGATGATCACCTTGCTGGCCGGCTGCCAGGTCATGACCTTGTGGGGACTTTGGGTCGATGACGCGGGTGTGCAGCGCCGCGGTGTACTGGCGGCCTTGTGGCTGGTCGGCGCGCTGGTGAGCGTGATTGGCGGGCGTGTGATCCCGTTTTTCATTCAGCGCGGCTTGAATCGTGCCGCATCGCCCGCGGCCAGTCCATTACCCACCCGGATGCTGCTGGTGAGCGGTTTGCTGGCCGCGGCGACGTTTGCCGCCGGCTTGAATGACCTGCCCAGACTCTGGCTGGCGGCGTTGTTTGTATTGATCGGCAGTCTGCATCTGCTGCGCCTGTGGCGCTGGTATGACCGCGGTATCTGGAGCGTACCGCTGCTGTGGTCGCTGTATCTGTCGTATGCCTGGCTGGTGGTGGCGGTATTTGCCATGGGGCTGTGGCACGCCGGCCTGATGCTGCAACAGAGCCTGGCCACCCATTCGCTGGCGGTGGGCGGTATTGGCGGGTTGATTCTGGCAATGGTCGCCCGGGTCAGCCTGGGGCACACTGGCCGGGCGCTGCAGCCGTCGAAGGCCATCGTTGCGGGGTTTGCCCTGCTGTTGCTCGCAGGGTTGGTGCGGGTGTTGCTGGTGCCGTTTTCCGGGCTGGGGTTGGGGGTGTCGGCGTTGTTTTGGTGTGTTGCGTTTGGGTTGTTTCTGGTCGGTTACACGTCAATTTTGCTCAGGGCCAGGGTGTAGGAGCAGCGGGTCGACGTTCGATTGCTCGCGAAAAACCTGAGAACACCGCGGGGTGTCAGGCTCCCCGCGTCATCGTTGACCTCCATCGCGAGCAAGCTTGCTCCTACAGTAGATCGGGTCTGGCCGTGATAGATGTGGCGGCTGTCGGGACGCCTTTATTGGCAAAGCGGGCGGGTTTTGTGACCGGTGGTCGATACACCCCGGCTTGCCCGGCAATTTGCGCTTAGCTGTAGGGATAACCCCAAAGGCGCGCGTAGGTTCTTGATCGCCACAGCGGCGCCACCTTCAGAACACCGTGAGTCTGAGGACCTTCGCAATGCTGACCCTGAATATCAATGGCAAGGACCAGGAACTGGATGTCCCCGCGGACATGCCGTTGCTCTGGGTCTTGCGCGATGTCGCGCACCTGACCGGCACCAAGTTCGGCTGCGGCATGGCCCAGTGCGGCGCCTGCACCGTGCACATCGACGGCACGCCTTTGCGCTCTTGCATCACACCCGCCACGGCCGTGGCCCATGGGCAGAAGATCCTCACCATCGAAGGCCTGTCCACCGACGGTTCGCACCCGGTGCAACGAGCCTGGGCCGAACTCGATGTGGTGCAGTGCGGCTACTGCCAGTCCGGGCAGATTATGTCGGCGGCGGCCTTGTTGGCCAAAATCCCGCAACCGACCGACAGCGATATCGACCAGGCGCTGTCGGGCAATATCTGTCGTTGCGGCACCTATCCAAGAATCCGCGCCGCGGTCAAGCGCGCCGCGCAACTGGCTTGATGGCCATGAACAGCATCGATCCGCTGTCGCGTCGGGGCTTTCTCAAGGGCAGTGCCATGCTGGGTGGCGGGCTGGTAGTGGCGTTTGTCATCCCCGGCGCCCATCGTTTTGCCCTGGGCGCGGAAAACCAGGGCAATGTGTTCGCCCCCAATGCCTTCCTGCGCATCGGCAATGACAACAGCGTCACCGTGTTGCTCGGCCATTCGGAAATGGGCCAGGGCATCTGGACCGGGTTGACCATGCTGGTTGCCGAAGAACTGGACGCCGACTGGTCGAAAATTCGCGTCGAACATTCACCGGCTTCGGCCGCCGATTATGGCCTGGCCGGGTTCGGTGGCATGCAGATCACGGGCGGCTCGACCTCGACCTGGATGGAGTTCGACCGTTATCGCCAGGCCGGTGCGGCGGCGCGGATGCTGCTGGTCGAAGCCGCCGCCAAGCGCTTCAACGTCGCGCCCTCGGCGATTCGCACCGAGTCGGGCGTGGTGATTGTCGGCGACCAGCAGGCCACCTACGGCGAACTGGCCGATGACGCCGGCAAGCTACCGGTGCCGGACCCGGCGTCGATCAAGCTCAAGGAGGCCAAGGACTGGAAGATCATCGGCAAACCCACCAGGCGCCTGGATACACCGGAGAAAATTACCGGTCGCGCCAAATTCGGCATGGACGTGCAGTTTGACGGCCTGATGACCGCGATGGTCGCTCGTTCGCCGGTGTTCGGTGGCAGCGTCAAATCCTTTGAAGGCGCCGAGGCGCTGGCGATTCCCGGGGTGCACAAAGTAGTGCAGGTGCCGACCGGCGTGGCGGTGATAGCCGATCACTATTGGGCGGCGAAACTGGGGCGCGATGCGCTGCACGTCGAGTGGGAACCGGGGCCGAACAGTGGGCTCGACAGCGAGCAATTGCTCGAGGAATTTCGCAAGCTCGCCGCCACGCCCGGGCTGCCCGCCAGCCAGGCCGGCGATACTCAGGCCGCGCTGGCCAAAGCGACCAAGACAATCGACGTCGAGTACAGCGTGCCCTACCTGGCCCACGCGCCGATGGAGCCGCTCAACTGCACCGTGAGCATCACCCAGGATAAATGCGAGATCTGGACCGGTACGCAGTTCCAGACCCTGGACCAGATGATCGCCGGCAAGATCACCGGGCTCAAACCCGAGCAGGTGCAGATCCACACCGAGTTCCTCGGCGGCGGTTTCGGCCGGCGAGCCAACCCGACTTCGGACTTCGTCGCTGAAGCGGTGCAGGTCGCCAAGGCCGCGGGCGGGCCGGTGAAAACCGTGTGGGCGCGGGAGGACGACATCCGTGGCGGCTATTACCGCTCGGCGTTCCTGCACCAGGCACGAGTCGGCCTGGGCCCCGATGGCCTGCCGGTGGCGTGGAAGCATGTGCTGGTCGGGCAATCGATCATGGCCGGCACCTCGCTGGAAGCTGCCATGGTCAAGAACGGCATCGACAAGACGTCCGTGGAGGGCGTGGCGGACAGTCCCTATCTGCAGGGGCTGGCCAATCATCAGGTGGGCTTGCATTCGCCCAAGACCGGCATCAGCGTGCTGTGGCTGCGCTCGGTGGGGCATAGCCACACCGCCTTCGTCATGGAATCGCTGATCGACGAGCTGGCCGCCGCGGCAGGCAAGGACCCGGTGGAATACCGACGGACCTTGCTCAAGGCGCATCCGCGGCATCTTGGCGTATTGAACCTGGCGGTGGAGAAGGCCAATTGGAAAGCGCCGCTGGCGGACGGCCATGCCCTGGGCGTAGCGGTGCATGAATCATTTGGCAGCTACGTGGCACAGGTCGCCGAAGTGTCCCAGGACAACCTGGCGATCCGTGTGCATAGGGTGGTGTGTGCGGTGGACTGCGGGATTGCGGTCAATCCGCAGAGCATCGCCGCGCAAATGGAGTCGTGCATCGCCTTCGGCCTGGGCTTTACCTTGCACAGCAAACTGACGATCAAGGACGGCAGGGTGGTGCAGTCCAACTACCACGATTACCAGGTGCTGCGGCTCAACGAGATGCCGGTGGTCGAAGTGCATATCCTGGCCAGCAGCGAGAAACCCGGTGGCATCGGCGAGGCGGGTGTGCCGCCCACGGCGCCGGCAGTGGCCAACGCGGTGTACGCCCTGACCGGGCAACGCCTGCGTGAGCTGCCGCTGCAGCTGTCGGGGGTGTGAGGTGAAAAGTGAGATGAAACGACATCACTGGTTGCTCGGTTTGGTCCTGCTGATCTGCCTGTTTATCTATGCCACAGAGCTGTTCGCCGAAGATCGGGAAGCCTTGAAGGCCTTTGATACCGTACGGCAAGTATTCCAGAGCCCGCGTTGCCAGAATTGCCACATTCCCGGCGATTCGCCGTTGCAGTTCGATGCCGGCCTGCCCCATGCGATGAACGTCGTACGCGGTATGGACGGCAAGGGTGCGGCGGGTTTGCCTTGCGCCAGTTGCCACGCCGAGGCCAATCCACCGGCCAGCTACGGCGCCAATGCACCGCCAGGCGCCCCGCATTGGAGCCTGCCACCGGCGGCGCACAAAATGGCCTGGATCGGCCTGCCACCGGACCTGTTGTGCAGCATGATCAAGGACCGTGCGGGCAATGGCGACCGCGATTTTGCCGCGCTGATCAAGCATGTCAGCGAGGACAAACTGGTGCTGTGGGGCTGGAATCCAGGTGGTGATCGCGCACCGGTGCCGATCCCCCACGAGATTTTTGTCACCCAATTCAAACTCTGGGCGCATGCCGGTGGGCCGTGCCCGGTGACGGGGAGCTGACCAACGGCCCGGAAACAGGGAGTCAAACCCGGTATCAAGGACTCTAAACAACATACCCACCCATGGAGTATGTGATGCTGATCTCAGGCAAACCGCACAAACCAGGTGTACGTGCAGGGACGCCACAACAGGAGCGTGAACTGCTACGCGATCTGGCCCGTAAAGCCGAGCAGGCGTTGATCGGGGTGCAGATGGCGAGCATGGATGAGCTGACGCTGCTGCCCAATCGGCACGGTTTCATTGCCCTGGCGCAATTGGGCCTGGAGGCCTGCCAGCAACTGGGTAGGCCAGCGACGCTGCTGTTCTTCAACCTTGATGAGTTCAAACGCATCAACTACCTGTTCGGCCGCACCGAGGGCGACAACGCGCTGAAAACCTTTGCCGATGTGCTGCGCATCGGCTTTCGCGAAAGCGATGTGGTCGGGCGGCTGGAGGGGGCTACCTTCGTGGCCTTGCTCCTGGGCTCCGCTTCGGTGGACATCAGCGCAATCAGGGCGCGGCTGGAAGAAATGCTCGATGAGCGCAATGCCATGGCGCATCGCGGGTATGACATAGGCTTCAGTATCGGGCAGATCGAGTTTGACCCGGTTATTCATGGTTCTGTCGAAGAGCTGTTGGTCGAGGCTGAAAAGGCGCTGGGTCGCTAGTTCGCGAGCAGGCTCGCTCCCATAGTGTCGCAGGTGGACACAGATCCATTGTAGGAGCTGCCGAAGGCTGCGATCTTTTGATCTTGATGCCCATAAAAAACCCGCCAAAAAAGGCGGGTTTTTTAATGGCTAACCGAAGATCACTCTTCGAGGTTGCCCATGGCCGTGGTGTTGAAGCCACCGTCCACGTACATGATTTCGCCGCTGATACCGGACGCCAGGTCCGAGCACAGGAAGGCGCCGGCGTTGCCGACTTCTTCGATGGTGACGTTGCGACGCAGCGGGGTTTGCGCTTCGTTGGCGGCCAGCATCTTGCGGAAGTTCTTGATGCCGGAAGCGGCGAGGGTGCGGATCGGGCCGGCCGATACGCAGTTCACGCGGGTGCCGTCCGGGCCCAGGGAGCCGGCCAGGTAACGTACGCCAGCTTCCAGGGAAGCCTTGGCCATGCCCATTACGTTGTAGTTCGGCATGGTGCGCTCGGCGCCCAGGTACGACAGGGTCAGCAGGCTGCCGTTGCGGCCCTTCATCATTTCGCGGCCGGCCTTGGCCAGGGCCACGAAGCTGTAGGCGCTGATGTCGTGAGCGATGCGGAAACCTTCACGGGTAGTGGCTTCGGTGAAGTCGCCGTCCAGTTGGTCGCCCGGTGCGAAGCCCACGGAGTGCACGATGCAGTCCAGGCCGTCCCACTTCTTGCCCAGTGCTTCGAAGACCTTGGCGATTTCTTCATCGCTGGCCACGTCACACGGGAAGCACAGCTCAGGGCTCGAACCCCAGCCCTGTGCGAACTCTTCGACACGACCTTTCAGTTTGTCGTTCTGATAAGTGAAGGCAAGCTCAGCGCCCTCGCGATGCATGGCGGCAGCGATGCCGGATGCGATGGACAGCTTGCTGGCGACACCGACGATCAGTACGCGCTTACCGGCGAGAAAACCCATGTGTTGCTCCTCTTTTCAGGTTATTGCGCAGTGGCTGGTGCCAAAAAGGCGGCTTCCAGCAACTGCTGTGTATACGGATGTTGGGGGGCGGCAAAAATGCTTTGCGCGTCCCCCTGTTCGACCACTTGGCCATGCTTGACCACCATCAACTGGTGGCTCAGCGCTTTGACGACAGCCAGGTCATGGCTGATGAACAGATACGTCAGGTTGTACTTGCTTTGCAGTGATCGTAAAAGCTCTACCACTTGGCGCTGAACGGTGCGGTCGAGGGCCGAAGTCGGCTCGTCCAGCAGAATCAGCGCCGGTTTTAGCACCAATGCCCGGGCAATGGCGATTCTTTGCCGTTGCCCGCCGGAAAATTCGTGGGGGTAGCGGTTCCGGGTTTCCGGGTCCAGGCCTACCTCCTTCAATGCTGCAATTATCGCCGCTTCCTGTTCCTGCGCGGTGCCCATCTTGTGAATCCGCAGGCCTTCGCCAACGATGTCGCTGACGCACATCCGTGGGCTCAGGCTGCCGAAGGGGTCCTGGAACACCACCTGCATCTCCCGCCGCAATGGGCGAACCTCGCCCTGCGTCAGGCAGTCTAGCTGCTTGCCCTCAAAGCGAATGGCGCCTTTGCTGCCGATCAGCCGCAAAATCGCCAGGCCCAATGTGGATTTGCCGGAACCGCTTTCTCCCACAATCCCCAGGGTCTGGCCCTGGGGCAGGCTGAAATTGATGCCGTCTACCGCCTTGACGTAGTCTACGGTCTTTTTCAGCAGGCCTTTCTTGATCGGGAACCAGACCTTCAGGTCCTCGACCGCAAGCAAAGGCGGGCCGACAACGTTGGTCGCAGGCTTGCCGCTGGGCTCCGCTGCCAGCAGTTCCCGAGTGTACGGGTGCTGCGGCGCGCGGAACAATTCTTCGCACGATGCCTGTTCGACGATGCAACCGCGCTGCATGACACATACGCGATGCGCAATTCTTTTAACCAGGTTCAAATCGTGGCTGATCAGCAGCAAGGCCATGCCCAGGCGGGCCTGCAATTGCTTGAGCAATTCGAGGATTTTCAGCTGGACGGTCACGTCCAGCGCGGTGGTCGGCTCGTCGGCAATCAGCAGTTCCGGTTCGTTGGCCAGGGCCATGGCGATCATCACCCGCTGGCGCTGGCCGCCGGACAGTTCGTGGGGCAGGGCCTTGAGACGCTTCTCAGGTTCCGCAATGCCGACCATTTCCAGCAGTTCCAGGGTGCGCTTGGTCGCGACCTTGCCGACCAGGCCCTTGTGAATGCCCAGCACCTCGTTGATCTGCTTCTCGATCGAGTGCAGCGGGTTGAGCGAGGTCATCGGCTCCTGGAAGATCATCGCGATCCGGTTGCCGCGGATGTGGCGGATGGTTTTCTCTTTCAACTCCAGCAGGTTCTGCCCGGAATACTCGATGGTCCCGGACGGATGGCGGGCGAGCGGGTAGGGCAGCAGGCGCAGGATCGAATGCGCCGTCACTGATTTTCCGGAACCGCTTTCACCCACCAGCGCCAGGGTTTCGCCACGCTTGATGTCGAAGCTCACACCTTCGACCACCCGCTGACAGCGCGCGCCAACGACAAATTCGACGGCCAGGTCGCGCACTTCGATCAGATTGTCCTGATTCATTTCACTTCCTCGGGTCGAAGGCATCGCGAGCGGACTCGCCGATGAACACCAGCAGACTCAACATCAACGCCAGCACGGCAAACGCGCTCATGCCCAGCCACGGCGCCTGCAGGTTGGATTTGCCCTGGGCCACCAGTTCGCCCAGTGACGGGCTGCCGGCCGGCAAGCCGAAGCCGAGGAAGTCCAGGGCGGTCAGGGTGCCGATGGCGCCGGTCAGGATGAACGGCATGAAGGTCATGGTCGAGACCATGGCATTGGGCAGGATGTGGCGGAACATGATCGCGCCATTCTGCATGCCCAGCGCCCGCGCCGCACGCACGTATTCAAGGTTGCGCCCGCGCAGGAACTCGGCGCGTACCACGTCCACCAGGCTCATCCAGGAAAACAGCAGCATGATCCCCAGCAGCCACCAGAAGTTCGGCTGGACGAAGCTGGCGAGGATGATCAGCAGGTACAGCACCGGCAAGCCGGACCAGATCTCCAGGAATCGCTGCCCCGCCAGGTCCACCCAGCCGCCGTAGAAACCCTGCAGCGCCCCGGCAATCACACCGATCAGCGAGCTGAGCAAGGTCAGCGTCAGGGCGAACAACACGGAAATCCGAAAGCCGTAGATCACCCGGGCCAGCACATCGCGGCCCTGGTCATCGGTGCCCAGCAGGTTATCGGTCGAGGGTGGCGCGGGGGCCGGCACTTTCAGGTCGTAGTTGATGCTTTGGTAGCTGTAGGGAATGGGCGCCCACAGCACCCAGGCGTCCTTGGCCTTGAGCAGTTCGCGGATGTACGGGCTCTTGTAGTTGGCTTCCAGCGGGAACTCGCCGCCGAAGGTGGTTTCCGGGTAGCGCTTGAGCGCCGGGAAGTACCAGCCGTTGTCGTAGTGCACCGCCAGCGGTTTGTCGTTGGCAATCAACTCGGCGCCGAGGCTGGCGCCGAACAGGATCAGGAACAGCCACAACGACCACCAGCCACGCTTGTTGGCCTTGAACAGTTCGAAGCGCCGGCGATTGAGAGGGGACAGGTTCATCTCAATGCTCCCGGCTTTCGAAGTCGATGCGCGGATCGACAAAGGTGTAGGTGAGGTCGCCGATCAGCTTCACCACCAGCCCCAGCAGGGTGAAGATGAACAGGGTGCCAAAGACCACCGGGTAATCGCGGTTGATCGCCGCTTCGAAACTCATCAGGCCGAGGCCGTCGAGGGAGAAGATCACTTCCACCAGCAAGGAGCCTGTGAAGAAGATGCCGATGAACGCCGAGGGGAAACCGGCGATCACCAGGAGCATGGCGTTACGGAAGACGTGACCGTAAAGCACGCGGTGATTGGTCAGGCCCTTGGCCTTGGCGGTGACCACGTACTGCTTGTTGATTTCATCGAGGAAGCTGTTCTTGGTCAGCAGGGTCATGGTCGCGAAGTTGCCGATCACCAGGGCGGTCACGGGAAGCGCCAGGTGCCAGAAGTAGTCGAGGATCTTGCCGCCCATGCTCAACTCGTCGAAATTGTTCGAGGTCAGCCCGCGCAACGGGAACCAGTCCAGGTAACTGCCGCCGGCAAACACCACGATCAGCAGGATGGCGAACAGGAACGCCGGGATCGCGTAGCCGACGATGATCGCCGAGCTGGTCCAGACGTCGAAGTGACTGCCGTGCCGCGTAGCCTTGGCGATCCCCAGCGGGATCGACACCAGGTACATGATCAGGGTGCTCCACAGCCCGAGCGAGATCGACACCGGCATCTTTTCCTTGATCAGGTCGATGACCTTGGCGTCGCGGAAGAAGCTGTCGCCGAAATCCAGGGACGCATAGTTCTTGACCATGATCCACAGGCGTTCCGGCGCCGACTTGTCGAAGCCGTACATGTGCTCGATTTCCTTGATCAGCGCCGGGTCCAGGCCTTGTGCGCCACGATAGGCGGAGCCGGCCACCGACACCTCGGCACCGCCGCCGGCGATGCGGCTGGTGGCGCCTTCGAAGCCTTCGAGCTTGGCGATCATCTGTTCCACCGGGCCGCCGGGGGCAGCCTGGATGATCACGAAGTTGATCAGCAGAATGCCGAACAGTGTCGGGATGATCAGCAGCAGTCGCCGAAAAATATACGCCAGCATCTGATTACTCCGTGCCCGCAGGGTCGGCTTGCAATTTGGTTTCGATCTCTATGGCCGGTTTTGCATCGGGCTTGATCCACCAGGTGTTGATGCCGATGTCATATTTAGGCGAGACCTTCGGGTGGCCGATGTGGTTCCAGTAGGCCACGCGCCAGGTCTTGATGTGCCAGTTGGGTATCACGTAATAGCCCCATTGCAGCACGCGGTCCAGTGCGCGGGCGTGGGCCACCAGGCTGCGGCGTGAGTCGGCGTTGATCAACTGCTCGACCAACTGGTCCACCACCGGATCCTTGAGGCCCATGGAGTTGCGGCTGCCGGGCTTGTCGGCGGCCGCGGTCATCCAGAATTCGCGCTGTTCGTTGCCCGGCGAGTTGGACTGCGGGAAGCTGCCGACGATCATGTCGAAGTCCCGCGAGCGCACGCGGTTGACGTACTGCGAAACGTCGACCCGGCGGATCACCAGCTCGATACCCAGGTCGCTCAGGTTACGCTTGAACGGTAGCAGCACCCGTTCGAATTCGGTCTGGGCCAGGAGGAATTCGATGCTCACTGGTTTGCCGTTGGCGTCGACCATCTTGTCGTCGACGATGCGCCAGCCGGCCTCTTGCAGCAGCTGGTAGGCCTTGCGTTGCTGGGTGCGGATCATGCCACTGGCGTCGGTCACCGGGTTCGCGAACGCCTCGCTGAACACCTGCTCGCTAATCTTGCCGCGGAATGGGTCGAGGATCGCCAGTTGATCGGCGTCCGGCAGGCCGGTGGCGGCCATTTCCGAGTTTTCGAAATAGCTGCGGGTGCGCGCGTAGGCGCTATTGAACAGCTGCTTGTTGGTCCATTCGAAGTCCAGCAGCAGGGTCAGGGCCTGGCGCACCCGCACATCCTGGAACACAGGGCGGCGCAGATTGAAGACGAAACCCTGCATGCCGGTGGGGTTGCCGTTGGGGATCTGCTCCTTGATCAGCCGGCCTTCGGTGACCGCCGGGATGTTGTAGGCGTTGGCCCAGTTCTTCGCGGTCATCTCCAGCCAGTAATCGAACTGCCCGGCCTTCAGGGCTTCCAGCGCCACGGTGTTGTCGCGGTAGTAATCGGTGGTCATCACGTCGAAGTTGTAGAAGCCTCGGTTGATCGGCAAATCCTTGCCCCAGTAGTCCTTGACCCGCTCATAGCGCACCGAGCGCCCGGCCTTCACTTCGGTGACCTTGTACGGGCCGCTGCCCAGCGGAACCTCCAGGTTGCCCTTGTTGAAGTCGCGACTGGCCCACCAATGCTTGGGCAGCACCGGTAACTGGCCGAGGATCAACGGCAGTTCGCGGTTGTTGCTGTGCTTGAACTTGAACAGCACCGTGAGCGGATCTTCGGCGACCACGTCGGCGACGTCGCTGTAGTAGCCGCGGTACATCGGCGCGCCGTCCTTGACCAGGGTCTGGAAGCTGAACACCACGTCATCGGCGCGCACCGGATGGCCGTCATGGAAACGCGCTTCGGGCCGCAGGTAGAAACGCACCCAGTCATTGTTCGGGGCTTTTTCGATCTTGCCAGCGATCAGGCCGTATTCAGTAAACGGTTCATCCAGGCTCTGCCGGGCCAGGGTGTCGTAGATCAGGTCGATGTCGTTCGCCGACACGCCCTTGCTGATGAACGGGTTGAGGCTGTCGAAGCCACCAAACCCGGCCTGGCGGAATTTTCCGCCCTTGGGCGCGTCCGGGTCGACGTAATCGAAGTGCTTGAAGTCGGCCGGGTATTTCGGCGGTTCGTTGTACAGGGTCAGGGCATGTTGCGGGGCGGCACAGGCCCAACCTGCAAACAACAAGGCGAGCAGGGCAATTGCGGGTTTCATCGATCTTTCTCCGAAGATTTCAGCCACCACGCGCTCAGGCCCAGGGTGTAGGGCGGCGTCGTGACGAAGGCCAACCGGTTGCGGTAGGCCAGGCGGTGATAATTGAGGTACCAGTTGGGAATGATGTAGTGCTGCCACAGCAATACCCGGTCGAGGGCTTTGCCGGCGGCGACCTGCTCGTCACGGCTCTTGGCCGCGAGCAGTTGATCGAGCAGATGATCGACAACCGGGTTGGCGATCCCCGCGTAGTTCTTGCTGCCCTTGACCCCGGCCTGGCTGGAATGAAAGTACTGCCATTGCTCGAGGCCCGGGCTGAGGGTCTGGTTGAGGGTCATCAGGATCATGTCGAAATCGAACTGATCGAGGCGCTGCTTGTATTGCGCACGATCGACCGTGCGCAGCCTGGCGTCGATGCCGATGCTGGTGAGGTTCTCGACGTAGGGCTGGAGAATGCGTTCCAGGTTCGGGTTGACCAGCAAGATCTCCAGGCGCAGCGGTTGCCCGGCCGCGTTCTGCAAGCGCTGGCCATTGAGCTTCCAGCCGGCCTCGGCCAGCAGGGCCAGGGCCTTGCGCAGGGTTTCCCGGGGGATGCCCTGGCCCTGGGTCTGCGGCAGGCGCAAAGGCTCGGTAAACAGCCTGGCGGGCAATTGCTCGCGATAGGGCTTGAGCAACAGCCATTCATGGCCGACCGGCAGCCCGCTGGCGGAAAACTCGCTGTTGGGGTAGTAACTCATGGCGCGTTGGTAGGCGCCGCTGAACAGGGTGCGGTTGGTCCACTCGAAGTCGAACATCAGGCCCAGTGCTTCACGCACCTTGGCCTCGGCGAATGTCGGACGGCGGCTGTTCATGAACAGGCCTTGGGTCTGGGTCGGGATCTGGTGCGGGATCTGCGCCTTGATCACGTCGCCACGGCGGATCGCCGGAAAGCCATAGCCGGTGGCCCAGTTCTTCGCCTGGTGCTCGATATAGATGTCGAACTCGCCGGCCTTGAACGCTTCGAACGCGACGTCGCTGTCACGGTAGAACTCGACTTCCATGCGATCGAAATTGTACTTGCCGCGGTTGACCGGCAGGTCCTTGCCCCAGTAGTCCTTGACCCGCTCGAACACGATCTGGCGCCCCGGGTTGACCTCGGTGATGCGATACGGCCCGCTGCCCAGCGGCGGTTCGAAGGTGGTCGCCTTGAAGTCGCGACCTTTCCAGTAGTGCTGCGGCAACACCGGCAACTCCCCCAGGCGCAGGATCAGCAGGGGATTGCCGGCACGCTTGAAGACGAACCGAATGCGCTGCGGATTGAGGACGTCGACCCGTAACACTTCCTGAAGATTGGTGCGGTACTGCGGATGACCTTCCTTGAGCAGCAGGCGGTAGGAAAATGCCACGTCGTAGGCGGTGATCGGCGTGCCGTCGTGGAAGCGTGCTTCGGGGCGCAGGTTGAAGACCACCCAGCTGCGGTCCTCGCTGTATTGCACCGACTGGGCGATCAGGCCGTAGCTGGAAGTCGGCTCGTCCCCGGACGGCGCGTATTGGCCGGTGCCGACCATCAGCGGCTCGTTCAGCTCGTTGATGCCGTACTGCAGGAAATTCGCCGTGGTCACCGGGCTGGTGCCCTTGAACGTGTAGGGGTTGAGCGTATCGAAGGTGCCAAATGCCATGACCCGCAAGGTACCGCCCTTGGGCGCTTGCGGGTTGACCCAGTCGAAGTGGGTAAATCTGGCCGGGTACTTGAGCGTGCCGAACTGCGCATAACCATGGCTTTCGCTGATCGTCGCGCTTGCGGTGGAGCTCAAGGCCAGGCTGATCAGGAGCAGGAGGAGGGGACGCTTCAAATAAGGAATCCGATCCGGGCGGCTTGGGCATTGTGGATCGTACAGTAACAGCTTGTATGGACAGGAAAAAGACGGCGGTTTGATGGGGGTGCGGTTGTGCAACGGCGGTGCGGCGAATTGACTGGTCGGGCCATCTCTCACGGCTGCACCCGATCCCTGTAGGAGCTGGCTTGCCAGCGATGATCGTCAACGATTACGCGTATTTACAGGTTAATCGCGGCGCTCTGATGTTTTCGCTGGCAAGCCAGCTCCTACAGCGGGCAGGTGAAACATGCGGATAAAAAAAGCCCCTGAATTCAGGGGCTCATTTTCAATGCGGGTTGGAAACCGTCAGCATCTGCCCTGGCTTCAACGCCTGGCCGACCCGTGGATTCCAGCGCTTGAGGTGCTGCATTTCAACGTTGAAGCGCTTGGCCACCATGTACAGCGAGTCGCCTTGCTGAACCTTGTATTGCGACTGTGGCTTCTGGGTCTTGGACTTGGCCGCAACCACGGTGTTGATGCGCCCCGAGTTGCGTTTGCCGGTGTCTTGCATGACCAGCGTCTGGCCCGGCTTGAGATTCTTGCCGCTCAGCTTGTTCCAGCGTTGCAGGTCCTTGACGTCGACATTGTTGGCCTTGGCAATGGAGCCCAGGTTGTCTCCGCGCTTGACCCGATAACTACGCTTGGCGCTCGCCAGTTGCGTATCGTCCGAGCCTTCGAAAACCGGCTTGAGCTGCTTCTTGCTGATCAACTCTTCCGGGCGCATGGTCTGCAGGCTGGTGGTCAGCAGCTGTGCCTTGGAAGTCGGGACCAGCAAGTGCTGCGGACCGTCGATGGTGGTTCGCTGTTTGAAGGCTGGGTTGAGCTGGAACAGCTCGTCTTCGTCGATGTTGGCCACCGCGGCGACCTTGGACAGGTCCATGCGCTGGTTGATTTCGACGACCTGGAAATACGGTTCGTTGGCGATCGGGCTGAGGTTCACGCCGTAGGCGTCCGGGGCCATGACCACCTGCGAGAGTGCCAGCAACTTCGGCACATAGGCCTGGGTCTCGGCGGGTAGCGGCAGGTTCCAGTAGTCGGTCGGCAGACCGAGTCTCTCGTTGCGTTCGATGGCGCGGCTGACCGTGCCTTCACCGGCGTTGTAGGCGGCCAGGGCCAGCAGCCAGTCGCCGTTGAACATGTCGTGCAGGCGGGTCAGGTAGTCCATGGCCGCCGTGGTCGAGGCGGTGATGTCGCGACGGCCATCATAGAAACGGGTCTGGCGCAGGTTGAAGTAACGCCCGGTGGAGGGAATGAACTGCCATAGGCCCACCGCATTGGCCCGGGAATAGGCCATCGGGTTGTAGGCGCTTTCGATCACTGGCAGCAGCGCCAGTTCCAGCGGCATGTTGCGCTCTTCAAGGCGTTCGACGATGTAGTGGATGTACAGGCTGCCGCGGTCGCCGGCGTTTTCGAGGAACGATGGATTACTGGCGAACCACAGCCGCTGTTGCTCGATGCGCGGGTTGACGCCCAGTCCGTCCTGCAGCTGGAAGCCCTGGCGCATGCGCTCCCAGACATCCTGCGGGATCTGCGGGGTCGGCTTTTCAGTGAGGAAGACGGGCTTCTGCTTGGCGCGCGCGGCAATGTTCGGCGTGTGCGCCGCATCGGTCTGCGGCGCATGGCTTGAACAGCCTGCCAATGTCGCGGACACAGCCACCGCTATGGCTTGCGCCAGACGGGTGAGGGCGTCCGAATTGATGGCTTTGCGTATAGATGACGACATTGGCTGGAAGTAAGTTCCGGGCAAAAATGTCGGGCGATTCTAGAAAGCGCACCCTCTGCGGTCAACCTTTCAGAGTTTTTGGACCATCGTGCAAACAGCTCAGAATGTATCTTTCCAGGCCCTGAGTGCAGCAAAAACCATATCGGGCGCGGAGTTATCGGTGCCGGTCCGTTCATCCGCTTTTTCTTTAACGGATGTTTCGCCGGTGCGCAAAAACGGATTTGTACGTTTTTCCAGGGCCACCGTGGATGGCAACGTCATGACCCCGGCTTCCCGCTGAAGGGTCACGCTGGCCAGGCGTTCAAGGGTGTCGGCATTGCCGGGTTCGACCGCGGCAGCGAAGCGCAGATTGCTCAGGGTGTACTCATGGGTGCAGTAGACCTGCGTTTCCCCAGGCAGGGCGGCGAGGCGAGATAGCGAATGGTACATTTGCCTGGGCGTGCCTTCGAACAGACGCCCGCAGCCGGCGGCGAAGAGGGTGTCGCCACAAAACAGCAGGCCCAGGTGATAATAGGCAATGTGCCCCAGGGTATGGCCGGGAACAGCGATGATATCGAAATCATGGCCTAGTACGCTGATGCGGTCGTTGTCCTTGAGGGCCACGTCCCGCGCCGGAATGTTTTCGCTGGCCGGACCGTAGACGGTCGCGTCCGTCGCTTTCTTCAGCGCTTCTACGCCGCCGACATGGTCATGATGGTGGTGAGTGATCAGGATATCGCTCAAGACCCATTGTGGATTGTCCTTGAGCCAGGCCTGCACTGGCGCGGCATCGCCCGGATCGACCACTGCACAGCGGTGGGTTCGGGGATCTTGTAACAACCAGATGTAGTTGTCGGTGAAGGCGGGCAGGGCAGTGATCTGTATCATCGTCGGATTCGCCAAGCGGAAAACAATGGCGCATCTTAGAACTTCCTGGCGCGTTGGAGAATGCAATGACCGATAAAGCGTTCGCTCAGGCTGATCCTGACTGGCTGGCGTTGATCAGCGCAGCTCGTGAGTGGCTGTCCGGGCCCCTCGGGCAATTCCTGCTGGATGAAGAACGGCGCATGCTCGAAGACGAGTTGGGGCGCTTCTTCGGTGGCTACCTGGTGCATTACGGGCCGTCGGCCCAGACGCCGCCGTCGGCGCCGCAGGTGCAGCGCAACGTGCGCCTGGGTGCGCCGTTGCCCGGGGTCGAGATCGTCTGCGAGGAACAGGCCTGGCCCCTGAGTGAGCATGCCGCCGATGTGGTGGTGCTGCAGCATGGGCTGGATTTCTGCCTGTCGCCCCACGGTTTGCTGCGCGAGGCAGCGAGCAGCGTGCGGCCCGGTGGGCATTTGCTGATCATCGGCATCAACCCTTGGAGCACCTGGGGGCTGCGGCATGTGTTTGCCCATGACGGCTTGCGCAAAGCCCGCTGCATTTCCCCCTCGCGGGTGGCTGATTGGCTGAACCTGCTGGGCTTCGCGCTGGAGAAACGCCGCTTCGGGTGCTATCGTCCGCCGCTGGCTTCACCCACCTGGCAGACCCGTCTGGCCGGTTGGGAGCGCAAGGCCGGTGACTGGCAACTGGGCGGTGGCGGCTTCTATTTATTGGTCGCGCGCAAGATCGTGGTGGGCCTGCGGCCGGTCCGTCAGGAACGCCGCGAGCCGATGGGCAAGCTGATTCCGTTGCCGATGGCCAAGGTCAACCGGCGCAACATCGAACCGTGATACTTCCTTTTTTCCGGCCGGGGGTGACCCCGGTCCTGGGCGTCGTCGATCTCCGATGGGCGGGCCACTGCATTTTTCTGGATAGATTGGCATGAGCGATAGCGTAGAACTCTTCACCGACGGCGCCTGCAAGGGCAACCCTGGCCCTGGCGGCTGGGGTGCATTGCTGGTGTGCAAGGGGGTCGAGAAGGAACTGTGGGGCGGCGAAGCCAATACCACCAACAACCGCATGGAACTGATGGGCGCGATTCGCGGCCTGGAAGAACTCAAGCGTTCATGCGACGTGCTGCTGGTAACCGACTCCCAGTACGTGATGAAAGGCATCAACGAGTGGATGGCCAACTGGAAAAAACGCGGCTGGAAAACCGCCGCGAAAGAGCCGGTTAAAAACGCCGACCTGTGGAAGCTGCTCGATGAGCAGGTCAATCGCCATAACGTCACCTGGAAATGGGTACGCGGGCACATTGGCCATCACGGCAACGAACGGGCCGACCAACTGGCCAACCGTGGCGTGGATGAAGTGCGCGGGTTCAAGCAGGCCTGAATTGAGCCCGACTCATGCACCGAGTCGCGGCCTTCGCGAGCAAGCCCGCTCCCACATTTGATCTCCTTGAGCGCAAATCTTGCATTAACCAGCGATCCAGTGTGGGAGCGGACTTGCTCGCGAAAGGGGTGACACGCTCTATCTGAAAGACCCCGACAAGCGTGTTAACATCCGCGCTTTTGCACGATTGACCGATTGAGAGCTGAGCACCCGATGGCCACCAGATCCGTTGTACTCGATACCGAAACCACCGGCATGCCGGTGACCGACGGCCACCGGATTATCGAAATCGGTTGTGTCGAGTTGATCGGTCGGCGCCTGACCGGCCGGCATTTTCACGTGTACCTGCAACCTGATCGCGAAAGTGACGAAGGTGCCATCGGCGTCCACGGCATCACCAACGAGTTCCTGGTGGGCAAGCCGCGTTTCGCCGAGGTGGCCGAAGAGTTCTTCGAGTTCATCAAGGGCGCGCAACTGATCATCCATAACGCGGCGTTCGACGTTGGCTTCATCAACAACGAATTTGCCCTGATGGGCCAGCACGATCGTGCGGACATCACGCAACACTGCTCGATCCTCGATACCCTGATGATGGCCCGGGAACGCCACCCCGGGCAGCGCAACAGCCTCGATGCCCTGTGCAAGCGTTATGGCGTCGACAACTCCGGCCGTGAGCTGCACGGCGCCTTGCTCGACTCCGAGATCCTGGCCGACGTCTACCTGACCATGACCGGTGGCCAGACCAGCCTGTCCCTGGCCGGTAATGCGTCGGACGGCAATGGCTCCGGCGAAGGCGCGGACAACTCCGCCACGGAAATCCGCCGCCTGCCGGCCGACCGCAGACCGACGCGCATCATTCGCGCCAGTGAAGAGGACCTGGCCCAGCATATGGCGCGCCTGGAAATCATCACTAAATCCGCTGGTGGGCCGGCGCTGTGGTTGCAATTGGCCGAAGCCAAGGCTTCGGCGTAGGTCCGTTGACCCGATCAGGCACAGACGACCCATTTCAGTGCATCGCACTCGCCACATCCGCTCCAACCCTCTACCCTGAGGTGATTGGCAGTCTCTGGCCTGCCGCCTCAGGACACTGAGCACCATGTATAAAGATCTGAAATTCCCGGTCCTGATCGTCCATCGCGACATCAAGGCCGACACCGTCGCTGGCGATCGCGTGCGGGGTATCGCCCGGGAACTGGAGCAGGAAGGTTTCAGTATCGTCTCGGCGATGGATTACACCGAAGGCCGGCTGGTCGCTTCGACCCATCACGGCCTCTCGTGCATGCTGATTGCGGCGGAAGACGCCGGCGCCCATTCGCATTTGTTACAGAATATGGCCGAATTGATCGGGCTGGCGCGAGTGCGTGCACCGGATCTGCCCATCTTCGCCCTGGGCGAGCAAGTGACCCTGGAAAACGCACCTGCCGATGCCATGGCCGAGCTCAATCAGTTGCGCGGCATTCTCTACCTGTTCGAAGACACCGTGCCTTTCCTTGCACGCCAGGTGGCGCGGGCCGCGCGCAAGTACCTGGATGGCTTGCTGCCGCCATTCTTCAAGGCGTTGGTGCAGCACACCGCCGACTCCAACTATTCCTGGCACACGCCCGGTCACGGGGGTGGGGTGGCGTATCACAAGAGCCCGGTGGGGCAGGCGTTCCACCAGTTTTTCGGGGAAAACACCCTGCGTTCAGATTTATCGGTGTCGGTGCCGGAACTGGGCTCGCTGCTGGATCACACCGGGCCCCTGGCCGAGGCGGAAGCGCGTGCGGCGCGTAACTTCGGCGCCGATCACACCTTCTTCGTGATCAACGGCACCTCGACCGCGAACAAGATCGTCTGGCACTCCATGGTCGCGCGCGACGATCTGGTACTGGTGGACCGCAATTGCCACAAGTCGGTACTGCACTCGATCATCATGACCGGTGCCATCCCGTTGTACCTGTGCCCGGAACGCAATGAGCTGGGGATCATCGGGCCGATTCCACTGAGTGAGTTCAGCCGTGAGTCGATCCAGGCCAAGATCGACGCCAGCCCGTTGACCCGGGGCCGGGCGCCCAAGGTCAAGCTGGCGGTGGTGACCAACTCGACCTACGACGGCCTCTGCTACAACGCCGAGCTGATCAAGCAGCAGTTGGGCAACAGTGTCGAGGTCCTGCACTTTGACGAGGCCTGGTACGCCTACGCGGCGTTCCATGAATTCTTTGCCGGGCGCTACGGCATGGGCACGTCCCGCAGTGAAGACAGTCCGCTGGTGTTCACCACCCATTCCACGCACAAGCTGCTGGCAGCCTTTAGCCAGGCGTCGATGATCCATGTGCAGGACGGTGGCGCCCGGCAGCTGGACCGCGATCGTTTCAACGAAGCCTTCATGATGCACATCTCCACGTCGCCGCAGTACGGCATCATCGCTTCGCTGGATGTGGCGTCGGCGATGATGGAGGGCGGGGCAGGGCGTTCGCTGTTGCAGGAGATGTTCGACGAGGCCCTGAGTTTTCGCCGGGCGCTGGCCAATCTGCGCCAGCACATCGCCGCCGACGATTGGTGGTTTTCCATCTGGCAGCCGCCGTCGGTGGAAGGCATCGACCGGGTGGTGACCGAGGACTGGCTGCTGGAACCGGCGGATGAGTGGCATGGCTTCGGCGAGGTGAGCGAGGATTATGTCCTGCTCGATCCGATCAAGGTCAGCCTGGTGATGCCGGGCCTGACCGCGGGCGGTGCGCTCAGCGAGCGCGGAATCCCGGCGGCGGTGGTCAGCAAGTTTCTCTGGGAACGCGGGCTGGTGGTCGAAAAGACCGGGCTGTATTCATTCCTGGTACTGTTCTCGATGGGCATCACCAAGGGCAAGTGGAGCACGCTGCTCACCGAGTTGCTGGAGTTCAAGCGCAGCTACGACGCCAATGTCAGCCTGGCCAGCTGCCTGCCTTGCGTGGCCCAGCAGCACGGCGCGCGCTATCACGGAATGGGCCTGCGTGACCTGTGCGATCAACTGCACGCTTGCTATCGCAGTAATGCCACGGCCAAACATCTCAAGCGGATGTACACGGTACTGCCGCAAATCGCCATGAAGCCGGCGGACGCCTATGATCATCTGGTGCGTGGCGAAGTCGAAGCGGTGTCGATCGATGCCCTGGACGGGCGCATCGCTGCCGTCATGCTGGTGCCGTACCCGCCGGGCATTCCGTTGATCATGCCCGGCGAACGATTTACCGAGGCGACCCGCTCGATCATCGACTACCTGGCGTTTGCTCGCACGTTCGACAGCAGCTTCCCGGGTTTCGTCGCAGATGTGCACGGATTGCAACACGAAGACGAGGGCAATGGGCGGCACTACACCGTCGATTGCATCAAGGAATGAGGACCTTTCCCAGTATGCAACCGGTCATGAATCCGAATTACCCAGGGCTGTCGGTGCGCGTGGCCGACGAGGGCTTTGCCGCTTATATCTGGGGCAGTGATTTCAGTTTTGAAGTCGCCGCCTACGGAACTCCCGAAATAGGCCAGCCGGTGGAGCAGTGGCGGGTTACGCCGATCACCCCTTATCGCAAGTGCTACGGCATCGATCCGGAGGAGTTCAGCAGCTTTCGCGACGCCGCCGACAGTGCGATCTTCATGGCGTACCTGGACGACGAGCCCGTGGGCCACCTGGTGATCAGCACCAACTGGAACGGCTTTGCCCACATCGACGAACTGGCGGTGCACGCACCGGCCAGGCGACACGGCGTGGCCAAGGCGTTACTGGATGTCGCGCAGTTCTGGAGTCGCAAGAAGAAACTGCCGGGCATCATGCTCGAAACCCAGAACAACAACTTGGGCGCCTGCCGGCTTTACGAGCGTTGCGGTTACGTGATCGGCGGCATCGACCATCTGCGTTATCGAGGTATTGACCCCAATACCGCCGAAGTGGCGCTGTTCTGGTACCGATTTTTCGACAACCCGCTGGAACACACGATCAGTTCGCCAACATCGCCGCGGCTTGTTCCGTGACGATCGCCAGCAAAGCCTGGATGGCGGCAGACGGATCGGCGTTCTTCAGGCTCAGCGCGTAGAGGCTGACCGGCACGGCCGGTGCCAGCGGGCAGGCATCGAGCCCGGCCCCTTTGGCGCCGAGGGCGGTGAAGGGGTCGACAATGGCCAGGCCTTCACCAGCCTCGACCATGCTGCGCATCATCTGGTGAGTCTGCACCCGGGTCTGTATGACCGGCGCCGGCCGCAGGGCGTGCAGTTTGTGTTCAAGCGCCGGGCTGAGCGGGTCATGCCCTTCCAGTCCCACCATCGCCTGACCGGCCAGGTCCTGCAGCGAGATGTACTTCTGCCTGGGTTGCAGCCAGCCGTGAGGTGCGAGCAGTTGCAGCTTGCCTTGGGCGATCGGCTGACAATGAATATCGGCATGCTCGGGATCGTGCAGGCTCAGGCCAAGGTCGCTTTCGCGCAGCAGCAGGCTTCTGACGATGTCGCGGGTGGGTTGGCTCAGTAGCGTACAAGGCGCATCGGGCAAGCGTCGGCGCAGCGCTGCGATGCTTTGCGGCAATAAGTGCTGGGCCAGGGGCGGGGTGCAGATGATGCGCAGCGGCGGGGCCAGGTATTGCCGCAGGCTGTTGGCCAGGCGCTGCACGGGTTCGAGGGCATCGTAGACGCGGGTGATTTCGACCTGAAGCTCCCGCGCCTCACGCGTGGCCTGCAAACGCCCGCGAACGCTGGCGAACAGCATGAAACCCAACTGATCCTCGGCGTCGCGCAAGATGCGTTCGACTTCGGCCACCGGCAACTGCAGCCATTCGGCGGCGGTGCCCAGGTGACCGGTCTGCAGGAGCGCCTGGATCACTTCGATATGGCGTAAGCGCATGCGTGAAGTCCATGTTCAGCAGGTGAAGGAGTCAGTGACTGAATCCTAACCCAAGTCTGCGCATATGCCTTCTGCTCATAACAACGAGTTATGAAACGACGTTCACCGGTTCGCGGGTGATGGTCACGCCCGATTGCACCAGCATGAATTCGTTTTCATCAAGCTTGTTCACGCGATCGCCAATGGCCAGCTTGTACGTGGTGACGGGCGTGGAACCTGCGAAGCCGTCAGCCGGCGGGGTGGATTCCTGGAACTCATGTACGGAATAAATGCGGCCTTCCGCGTCTCTTGCATGGAACTGACCGACGAGTACTGCTGCCATCTGCTTAGAACCTCTGGAGATAAATCACTCAATGTGCGGTTGGATAGACCGCCACCGTGTAAGGTAAGTTTTCCTACGTAAAAAAAATATAATCAGGGAGCAGATATACCTACGTTCATTGGTTGGATCGTCGCCTGATCATCTATAACTACAGGCTCCTCCCACGGACAATCGAGAGTCTTCCATGAGCAATGTCCATACCATCGCCGTAGTGGTCGGCAGTCTGCGCAAAGCATCGATCAACCGCAAGGTCGCCCTCGCGCTGGCGGAGCTGGCGCCGGCCAACCTCAAGCTGGAAATCGTCGAAATCGGAGATTTGCCGCTCTACAACGAAGACATCGATGGTGCTTCACCGCCGGCAGCCTACAGTACTTTCCGACAACAAGTCAGTTCATCCGACGCAGTGCTGTTCGTCACCCCGGAATACAACCGATCGGTGCCCGCCCCGTTGAAAAACGCCATCGACGTGGGTTCGCGGCCCTATGGCAAGAGTGCCTGGAGTGGCAAGCCGGGTGCGGTGATCAGTGTTTCGCCGGGTGCGGTCGGTGGATTCGGCGCGAATCACAACTTGCGCCAGTCCATGGTGTTTCTCGATGTGCCGATGATGCAGCAACCGGAAGCCTACCTGGGTGGCGCCGGTTCCGCGTTCGACGAGGCGGGCAACCTGTCCGAATCCGTCAGGCCGTTCCTGCAGAAGTTCATCGATGCCTACGGCAAGTGGGTGGAACAGCATAAAAAGCTTTAATGCCTGGGATTACGAAGCGCTGGCCAATCGGCTACAGATCAGCGTCTCCATTTCCGACAACCATGCGACGGTTTGCGCCGCCGCAGGTTGTGCGGTGACGCAATAGCGCCGTCCGCCCCAGGCCATGATGACCCACGCATCGATGGTTGCTGGAGAGGGTTGAACAGGCAAGTCGCTACAGGCGGCGAACGCTTCGCGCCATTTCTGCGACAGTTCGTCGAATACCCTTCGATGATGTTTCGGCTCGGCGATCTGGTGTTCGATGAGCGACACGGCATGGTTGAACAACGGCTGGCGCGCATCAAAGGGATTGCAGGTGATGTAGATCAGGCGTCTGATCCGGGTCGGCCAGTCCAGGTTATTGGCTTGCACCACTGATTCGTCCAGGTGCAGTAACAGGGCATCCAGTTGATGCCGTATGTAACCGGACAGCAACGCCTCCTTGCTCGGGAAATAGTCATACAGGGTGCCAATCGCCACGCCTGCCTCGAGTGCCACTTCCCGGGTGGTCAAGCTCGACCAGCCATTTCTTTGCCAAATCCGAACAAAAGCCTGGTAAATCGCTTCGACGGTGAAAATCGCCCGGGCCTGACTCGGCCGTTTCAGAGGTTTTGCCCGGGGATTGACGGTGGGATCGCCGCCCTTGGAGTTTCCGAACCCGCTCTTCATCGGCTGCCATTACTCTGGTGCTACCCGCCACACTTGCGCAGCTGGAGAGTGAAAAGATGCAAAGTCCAAGTACGGTAACACGGCTGATAACCCGTAAAAACGCCCTTGACCAAAGCCGGATCGAACAGGTGCAACGAAGCCTGATCCCCGCAGCCGGCGAAGTGATCCTGAAGATTGACCGTTGCGCGCTGACGACCAACAACATTACCTACGCGGCCTATGGCAATTCGATGAACTACTGGGGATTTTTTCCTACGGGCTTGCCGGACTGGGGACATGTTCCAGCCTGGGGCTTTGCCGATGTCGTGGCGTCTGACGTGGCGGGTATCAAGGTCGGGGAGCGATTCTACGGTTACTTTCCGCTTGCCAGTCATCTTTGGATGCGTCCGGAGCGGGTCACCGAACGTGGATTCTACGACGGTGCCGAGCATCGACTCGGGCTGACCTCGGCGTACAACCAATACACCCGTTGCAGTTGGGATTCGTACTACAGCCCGGAAACCGAAAACCTGCAGATTCTGCTCAAGCCGCTGTTCCTGACCTCTTCCATGCTTGCGGATTTCTTGCAGGACAAGCAGTTATTCGGTGCAACCCGACTGGTGTTCTCCAGCGCTTCGAGCAAAACCGCCTACGGCAGCGCGGCCTGCCTGGGCGATCATCCCGGGCTGGAACGGGTGGCGCTGACCTCAGCGGGCAATAAAGCCTTTGTCGAGACCCTTGGCTGTTACGAGCGAGTGGTGTCTTACGCGGAACTGGCAAACCTGCCCAATGATCGTCCTACGCTGTATGTGGATTTTTCCGGCGATCTCGAATTGCGTGACCGGGTGCACCGGCAGTTTGCCGGGAAGTTGGTCTATAGCTGCTTTGCCGGCTCGGCACAAAGTACCGATGAGGCCCGGCTTACGGCCATGGAGGGACCGCAACCGGTATTCTTTTTTGCGCCGATCCAGATCCGCAAACGCAATGCCGAGTGGGGGCCGGAAGGGGTCAGTCAGCATATTGGTGAGGGATTGTTGCGATTTTTCCAGAAGGTGAAGGGTGGAGAATCACCGTTGCTGGAGGTGGTGGAAGGTCAGGGGTACGAGGCGGCGCAGGCGGTTATTTCCCGTTTGTTCCATGGGCAGGTTGCACCGGTGGAAGGGCATGTGATTCGGTTGTGATCGAGACGGCCCCATCGCCAGCAGGCTGGCTCCCACAGGGGAATGCATTTCAAATGTGGGAGCCAGCCTGCTGGCGATGGTGTCAATTCAGTCAGCGAAAAACTCAACCCTGGCCCGGCACATTCGGCCAAAGATCGGCCACTAGAAACAATCTTTCGGCTTCCTCCCAATCGCCCAGCGCATTTTCCGTCAGGCGCACCAGCAATTGCGCCGGCGCCAGAGGCTCCAGTTCGCTCAGCCAGGCATTCAGCTGTTCAGCGCTCCAGGCCTGCTCCGCCGGGTAGTGCGCCGGTGCCAGCCAGGCGTGGCGGGGCAGGGGTTGCCAGCGGCCGGGCGGACTCTGGGCGAAAAACGCCGGCCAGTCCTTTTGATGCAGCCAGCGGCCGCGCAAGTGCTGTGGGTGTGCGCCACTGGGCGATTCGGCTTGTCCCGGCCATGGATAGAGCAGATAGCCACCCAGCCACAAATGCGCGCTGAACTGCCGAATATCCAGCGCTGCCAGCACCTCGCGACTCTCCGGGCGCGCGGAGATTGGTAGTTGATGCTGGCTCAGGTGTGCCAGTTTGCGGTCCAGCCGATCGTGGCAACCCGGACCCAGCCACTGCGCGGTGTCCTGTCCGTCGCCGTTCTGCGGGCCGAGGTACAGCTTGATCGCCAGTTCCAGGTGGTGCACGCCGTCGCGATCGCGCAGCAGCATGTCCAGTTCGCCCAGGGTGTGACCTTCGCGACGGATCGGCATGTTGGCGGCAATCAACTCGATCCCCGGTGCATGCTGCACGGCGAACTGCCAGAGTCGCTCATAATAAAGGCCCAGGCGTCGGGTACGGGCCTGGGCCAGCCAGTGCAGCAAGCCGTAACTGTCGCGGTCGAGTTTTCGCAGCCAGTTTTCCAGGTGTTCCGGGGCCTGCACCCAGTCGCTGCCGGCCAGCGGATGACGTTGCGGCCACGGCGTGGCGCACAGCATCGGCGGGGCGAGGATGACCCATGCCAGGTCGCGCACTTCGGGGTGGCGCAACTGGTGGGGTAACTGCAGCAAATCTGGAAATAGGATCATCTTGCGAGCATAGCCCGAATCGTGGGTACACCTTGAAGCTGAAAGGATTTTGTCTATCCCGCGCTTTCGCCCATAATCGTGCTTTTCGCCGTCACAGAGCTTAGGGGCCCCATGGAGCAATTTCGCAATATCGGCATCATCGGTCGCCTGGGCAGTTCCCAGGTGCTGGATACCGTCCGCCGACTGAAACGTTTTCTGCTCGATCGTCACCTGCACGTGATCCTCGAAGACACCATTGCCGAAGTCCTGCCGGGCCACGGTTTGCAAACCTCGTCGCGCAAGATGCTTGGTGAGGTCTGCGACATGGTCATCGTGGTGGGCGGTGATGGCAGCCTGCTGGGCGCGGCCCGTGCCCTGGCCAAGCACAATATCCCGGTGCTCGGCATCAACCGCGGCAGCCTGGGGTTTCTCACCGACATTCGCCCCGACGAGCTGGAAATCAAGGTTGCCGAAGTGCTTGACGGCCACTATCTGGTGGAAAACCGTTTTCTGCTGCAAGCCGAAGTTCGCCGCCACGCCGAAGCCATTGGCCAGGGCGATGCCCTGAACGATGTGGTGCTGCACCCCGGCAAATCGACGCGCATGATCGAGTTCGAACTGTACATCGACGGCCAGTTCGTCTGCAGCCAGAAAGCCGACGGCCTGATCGTCGCCACGCCCACCGGCTCCACGGCCTATGCGCTCTCTGCCGGTGGCCCGATCATGCATCCCAAGCTCGACGCCATTGTTATTGTGCCGATGTACCCCCATACCTTGTCAGGCAGGCCGATTGTGGTCGATGGCAACAGTGAGCTGAAAATCGTCGTGTCCAAGGATATGCAGATTTACCCGCAAGTCTCGTGTGACGGGCAGAACCACTTTACCTGTGCGCCCGGCGACACCATCACCGTGAGCAAAAAGGCGCAGAAGTTACGGCTGATCCACCCGCTCGATCATAACTACTATGAAGTGTGCCGGACCAAGCTCGGCTGGGGCAGCCGGTTGGGTGGTGGAGGCGACTGATGCTCGATCCCGCGCGTAGCTACGACCTGATCGGTGACGTGCACGGTTGCGCTCTGACCCTTGAGCACTTGCTCGACCGGCTCGGTTACCACAAGCAAGCGGGCGTCTGGCGCCATGCCTCGCGCATGGCGGTGTTCGTCGGCGACATCATCGACCGCGGCCCGCGGATTCGCGAGGCGCTGCACATCGTCCACGACATGGTCGAAGCCGGCCAGGCGCTGTGCATCATGGGCAATCACGAATTCAACGCCCTGGGCTGGGTCACCCCGGCGCTGCCTGGCAGCGGCAAGCAGTTCGTGCGCGAACACACCCCGCGCCATGCGCGCCTGCTGCACGAGACCCTGACCCAGTTCGAACACCATCCGGCAGACTGGCATGACTTCCAGCAGTGGTTCTATGAACTGCCGCTGTTCGTCGATGCCGGGCGCTTCCGGGTGGTGCATGCCTGTTGGGACGCCGGCTTGATCGAGCCGCTGCGGGCCTTGTTCCCCGATGGCTGCGTCGACGAGCATTTCCTCCAGTCTTCGGCCGTGCCCGGCAGTTTCGCCTGCACCGTGTTCGACCGGCTGCTGCGCGGCACCGACATGCGCCTGCCCCATGGCCTGACCATGACCAGCGGCGACGGCCTGACCCGCGCGTTCTTCCGCACCAAATTCTGGGAAGACGACCCGCAAACCTACGGAGACATCGTGTTCCAGCCCGACGCCTTGCCCGACCCGGTGGCCCGGACGCCACTGTCGTCCACCGAGAAAGACACCCTGTTGCGCTACGGCATCGACGAGCCGTTGCTGTTCGTCGGCCATTACTGGCGCAGCGGCAAACCGGCACCCATTCGTCCAAACCTGGCGTGCCTGGACTACAGTGCGGTGCTCTATGGAAAACTAGTGGCCTATCGCCTGGACCAGGAAACCCGGCTCGACCCGCACAAGTTTGTCTGGGTCGATGTCGAGCGACCGGAGGTGTTGCAATGAGTACGATCGCAGTCCTGCGCCTGCCGCTGGCGGTGGATCTGAGTGGTTTCGTCAAGTTGCTGCAACGCATGCAGGTGCCGCATCGGGTCAGCGAGGAAGCGGGCGAGCAGGTGCTGTGGGTGCCGGCGAACATCAGCGACGACGTGCGGGTGTTGTACGAACGTTATCCTGAGGGCGATCCGGAGCAGAAACTCGACATTCCGGTGGCACAGTCGACTCGCCGACCGAGCTTCGCCTCGCAGGTCCGCCATGGCAAAGCCACGGCAACGGTGCTGCTGCTGAGCCTGGTCGTCGGCGCACTGACGCTGCTGGGCGATAACCTGAGCACGTTGCGCTGGCTGACGTTTCTCGATTTTCGCGTGGTTGGCGACTACATCCATTTCGTGCCATTGGCCGACAGCCTGGCGGCGGGGCAGTGGTGGCGCCTGGTGACGCCGATGCTGATCCACTTCGGCATCCTGCACCTGGCCATGAACGGCATGTGGTACTGGGAGCTGGGGCGACGCATCGAGTCGCGCCAGGGCAGTGTCAATCTCATCGGCCTGACCTTGTTGTTCAGCCTCGTGTCCAACTACGCCCAGTTCGTTTTCAGCGGCCCGACCCTGTTTGGCGGGTTGTCCGGGGTGCTGTACGGCCTGCTAGGTCACTGCTGGATCTTTCAGATTCTGTCGCCGAACAGCGCCTATCGCCTGCCTCGTGGGGTATTGGCGATGATGCTGATATGGCTGCTGCTGTGCCTGTCCGGACTGGTCTCGATGATCGGCTTCGGCGAAATTGCCAACGCGGCCCATGTCGGCGGGTTGCTCGTCGGATGCTTGACCGGTCTGTTGGGTGGTTTGTACAACCGCCGTAAACTGGCCGCCTAAAATTGTTATGTGATTCAAAGAGCGCGGAGACCCAATGTCCTCTTTTAACGAAATGATCAAGAACATCACCCCGGACATCTACCAGAGCCTGAAACTGGCGGTGGAAATCGGTAAATGGTCCGACGGTGGCAAACTCACCGCCGAACAACGCGAACTGTCGTTGCAGGCGATGATCGCCTGGGAAATCAAGAACCTGCCTGAAGAAGAGCGTACGGGCTACATGGGCCCGCAGGAATGCAGCTCCAAGTCGATTCAAGTGCCCAATATCCTGTTCAAGTCGGATGCCATCCATTGATCGAGATTGGCCGCGGTGCAATCAGTAAAATGTCGGCGCGCCTGGACGGGCCGAACGTGCAATACGCATTTCGCCTGGGCGACGTCGAGGTTCCGGTCAATCCGTTGATCGGCACCACGGTGCGCCTGGAATACCTGGGGGCGATCCACTGCACCCATTGCGGACGCAAGACCAAGACCAGTTTCAGCCAGGGTTACTGCTACCCGTGCATGACCAAGCTGGCCCAGTGTGACGTGTGCATCATGAGCCCGGAACGCTGCCATTTCGACGCCGGCACCTGCCGGGAGCCGGAGTGGGGCCAGACGTTCTGCATGACCGATCACATCGTGTACCTGTCGAATTCCTCCGGAGTCAAGGTCGGGATCACCCGCGCCACGCAGCTGCCGACCCGCTGGATCGACCAGGGCGCCAGTCAGGCACTGCCGATCATGCGCGTCGCGACCCGCCAGCAATCAGGCTTCGTCGAGGACCTGTTCCGCAGCCAGGTCGCTGACAAGACCAACTGGCGTGCCTTGCTCAAGGGCGATGCGGTGTCGGTGGACCTGCCGCAGATCCGCGACCAGCTGTTCGACAGCTGCGCCGAGGGTCTGCAAGGTTTGCAGGAACGATTCGGCTTGCAGGCGATCCAGACGATTGCCGACGTCGAACCGCTGGAAATCCGTTTTCCGGTCGAGCAGTATCCGGCGAAAATCGTCAGCTTCAACCTGGACAAGAATCCGATTGCCGAAGGCACGCTGATGGGGATCAAGGGCCAGTACCTGATCTTCGATACCGGCGTGATCAACATTCGTAAATACACGGCTTATCAGCTCGCCGTGCATAGTTAAGGACTCCAGCATGCGCACCGAACAACCGAAGATGATCTACCTCAAGGACTATCAGGCGCCCGAGTACCTGATCGACGAAACGCACCTGACCTTCGAGTTGTTCGAGGACCACAGCCTGGTCCATGCGCAACTGGTGATGCGCCGCAACCCCGAGCGTGGCCCGGGCCTGCCGCCGCTGGTGCTCGATGGTCAACAGCTGGAACTGTTGTCGGTCACTTTGGCTGACCAGGAGCTTTCAGCAGCGCAGTATCAGCTGACCGAGAATCACCTGACCCTGCAGCCAACCAGTACCACGTTCACGGTGGACACCAGCGTGCGCATCCACCCGGAAACCAACACCGCCCTGGAAGGCCTGTACAAGTCCGGCACGATGTTCTGCACCCAGTGCGAGGCCGAAGGCTTCCGCAAGATCACCTATTACCTCGACCGCCCGGACGTGATGAGCACGTTCACCACCACGGTGGTCGCCGAGCAGCACAGCTACCCGGTGCTGCTGTCCAACGGCAACCCGATTGCCTCGGGTCCCGGCGAAGACGGCCGGCACTGGGCGACCTGGGAAGACCCGTTCAAGAAGCCGGCTTACCTGTTCGCGCTGGTGGCCGGTGACCTGTGGTGTGTCGAAGACACCTTCACCACCATGAGCGAGCGCTCCGTGGCGCTGCGCATATATGTCGAGCCGGAAAACATCGACAAGTGCCAGCACGCGATGAACAGCCTGAAGAAGTCCATGCGCTGGGACGAAGAGGTCTATGGTCGCGAGTACGATCTGGACATCTTCATGATCGTCGCCGTGAACGACTTCAACATGGGCGCCATGGAGAACAAGGGACTCAACATCTTCAACTCCAGCGCCGTGCTGGCAAAGGCCGAAACCGCCACCGATGCCGCGCACCAGCGGGTCGAGGCGATCGTTGCCCACGAATACTTCCATAACTGGTCGGGCAACCGCGTGACCTGCCGCGACTGGTTCCAGTTGTCGCTCAAGGAAGGCTTCACCGTGTTCCGCGACTCGCATTTCTCCGCCGACATGAACTCGGCCACGGTCAAGCGTATCCAGGACGTGGCGTACCTGCGCACCCACCAGTTTGCCGAAGATGCGGGCCCCATGGCCCACGCGGTGCGCCCGGACAGCTTCATCGAGATTTCCAACTTCTACACCCTGACCGTGTACGAAAAGGGTTCGGAAGTGGTCGGCATGATCCACACACTGCTCGGCGCTGAAGGCTTTCGCAAAGGCAGCGACCTGTATTTCGAACGCCATGACGGCCAGGCCGTGACCTGCGATGACTTCATCAAGGCCATGGAAGATGCCAACGGCGTCGACCTGACCCAGTTCAAGCGCTGGTACAGCCAGGCCGGTACACCGCGCCTGGTGGTGAGCGAGTCCTTTGACGCGGCGGCGAAAACCTACAGCCTGACCTTCCGCCAGAGCTGCCCGCCAACCCCGGACAAGGTTGAAAAACTGCCGTTCGTAATCCCGGTCGAACTCGGCTTGCTGGATAGCCAGGGCGCTGAAATGGCCCTGCGTCTTGCCGGTGAAGCGGCGGCGCAAGGCACGTCCCGAGTCATCTCGGTGACCGAAGCCGAGCAGACGTTCACCTTCGTCGACATCGCTGAACAGCCGCTGCCTTCGTTGCTGCGTGGCTTCTCGGCGCCGGTGAAACTGAGCTTCCCGTACAACCGTGACCAGTTGATGTTCCTGATGCAGCACGACAGCGACGGCTTCAATCGTTGGGATGCGGGTCAGCAATTATCAGTGCAGGTGCTGCAGGAACTGATCGCCCGGCAGCAGGAGGGCGAGGCGCTGGTGCTGGATCAGCGCCTGGTTGCGGCCTTGCGTACGGTGCTGTCGGATGAGTCGCTGGACCAGGCGATGGTCGCCGAAATGCTCTCGCTGCCAAGCGAAGCGTACCTGACTGAAATCAGCGAAGTCGCTGACGTCGATGCCATCCACACCGCCCGCGAGTTTGCCCGCAAGCAACTGGCCGATGCGTTGTTCGAAGGGCTGTGGCTGCGTTACCAGGCCAACCGCGACCTGTCCAAGCAGACCCCCTACGAGGCCGAAGCCGAGCATTTCGCCCGTCGCGCATTGCAGAACATTGCGCTGTCGTACCTGATGCTCAGCGGCAAGCCTGAAGTGCTGGCGGCGACGCTGGAACAGTTCGAGGCCTGCGACAACATGACCGAACGCCTGACCGCGCTCGCCGTGCTGGTCAACTCGCCATTCGAAGAACAGAAAGCCAAGGCCCTGGCCAGCTTCGCCGAGCACTTCAAGGACAACCCGCTGGTCATGGATCAGTGGTTCAGCGTCCAGGCCGGCAGTGTACTGCCCGGTGGCCTGGATCGGGTCAAGGCATTGATGCAGCACCCGGCGTTCAACATCAAGAATCCGAACAAGGTGCGGGCACTGATCGGCGCATTCGCCGGGCAGAACCTGATCAACTTTCATGCGGCGGATGGTTCCGGGTATCGCTTCCTGGCGGATCTGGTGATCGAGTTGAACGGCTTCAATCCGCAGATTGCCTCCCGGCAGTTGGCGCCTTTGACTCGGTGGCGCAAGTACGATGATGCGCGTCAGGCCTTGATGAAAGGGGAACTGGAGCGGATTCGGGCTTCGGGGCAGTTGTCCAGCGATGTGTTTGAGGTGGTCAGCAAAAGCCTGGCTTGAGGTTGGTCTTGCTCCCGCAGTGTTCCTCGGACCCTGCGGGCGCATATCTCCCGCAGATGTACACCGATCAACATGTAGGAGCTGGCTTGCCAGCGATGGCTGCCTTATAGGCGACCCATCTCCCACAGATGTACTGCGATCAAACTGAGGGAGCGAGCCTGCTCGCGAAAAACCTGAGAGCGCCGTGGGGTGTCAGGCTTCCCGCGTCATCGTTGACCTCCATCGCGAGCAAGCTCGCTCCTACAGGTAAGAGCGAAACCATAAGTGGCCGTTACCTGAATAATGGATATGTACACCACCCCCCCAAAAAAAGCGCAATCACCCCACCTGATACCCAATCATTCAGAAAAACCCCATCCCCCTCTGGTTAACAAAACATAACGTGCCGTCGATTGTCAGCCCTTCAAAAACACCGATAGGATAAGCCAGCTTCCGAAGGGGCTCTGGATTGCGGGTTTCAAGACTATGCTTAGCAACAGGTCATCCCGCGAATACCCCTTACGGCGCCCTGAAAGGTTGAACGACCTAACAATAATAATGGGGGAAGGTCTATGAGTGAGCCTGTCATGGGTGTGGGTATCTGCCGCCCGCCGGCATTGCGCAAGTTCGCGTTGCTGGCTACAGCGCTCTCGCTGTTGGGCTGTGCCGTGTGGTCGGCACCGGTGCTGGCCGCTGACGCGCCGGCAGCCGACGTTGTTTATTCCGTTGAATCGGCCAAGGCCAGCAAAAGCCTGGTTCTCGATGTCGTGCACGCCGGCAAGCGGCTGGTGGCGGTCGGGGATCGTGGGCACATCCTGTATTCCGATGACCAGGGCGCGACCTGGACCCAGGCCAAGGTGCCCACCCGGCAGCTGCTGACCTCGGTGTTCTTCGTCGATGACAAACACGGCTGGGCCGTCGGTCATGACGCGCAGATCCTCGCCAGCGAGGACGGCGGTACTACCTGGACCAAGCAATTCGAAGATCTGAAACGCGAATCGCCGCTGCTCGACGTCTGGTTCCAGGACGCCAGCAGCGGCTTTGCCGTGGGCGCCTACGGCGCGCTGATGGCCACCACCGACGGCGGGAAAAACTGGGAAGACGTCAGCGATCGCCTGGACAACGAAGACCAGTTCCACCTCAACGCCATCACCGCAGTCAAGGACGCCGGGCTGTTCATCGTTGGCGAGCAGGGCAGCATGTTCCGCTCCGCCGATTGGGGCCAGACCTGGGAAAAACTCGAAGGCCCGTATGAAGGTTCGCTGTTCGGTGTGATCGGCACCGCGCAACCCAACACGCTGCTGGCCTATGGCCTGCGCGGCAATCTGTACCGCTCCACGGATTTCGGCAGCAACTGGGAAAAGGTCGAGCTCAAGGCTGAACGCGGTGATCTGGAATTCGGTCTGTCCGGCGCCACCTTGCTTGACGATGGTTCGATCGTGATCGTCGGCAACGGCGGCTCGGTGATCAGCAGCAGCGACAACGGCGAAACCTTCAGCGTCTTCAACCGTCGCGATCGTATCTCGCTGGCGTCGGTGGTCGCCGCAGGCAATGGCAATCTGATTCTGGCTGGACAGGGCGGCGTTCGCGCCACTTCGCCAAACGGCGCAGAGCTGGGCAAATGAGCCGGGTTAATAATAAGAAGGCGCAGCTATGACTTCCTTAAGCACACATCATCAGGACAAGGCGACGTTTCTTGAGCGCCTGATCTTCAACAACCGACCGGCAGTGATTACGATCTGCCTGCTGGTCAGTGTTTTCCTGTTCTGGCAGGCGACGCTGATCCGGCCGTCCACCAGCTTCGAAAAAATGATCCCGCTGGAGCATCCTTTCATCCAGAAGATGATGGAGCACCGCAACGATCTGGCGAACCTGGGCAACACCGTACGCATCTCCGTGGAAGCCACCGATGGCGACATCTTCTCCAAGGAGTACATGGAGACCCTGCGCCAGATCAACGACGAGGTGTTCTACATCTCCGGTGTCGATCGTTCCGGCCTCAAGTCGCTGTGGAGCCCGAGCGTACGCTGGACCGAAGTGACGGAGGAGGGCTTCGCCGGCGGTGAAGTGATCCCGCAGAGCTATAACGGCTCCCAGCAAAGCCTCGACCTTCTGCGTAACAACGTGCTCAAGTCCGGTCAAGTCGGGCGCCTGGTGGCCAACGACTTCAAGTCGAGCATCGTCGACATCCCGCTGCTGGAGTCCTACCCGGACCCGCAGGACCAGGGCAAGTTGCTGGCGCTGGACTATCGCAAGTTCTCCCACGAGCTTGAAGACAAGATCCGCAACAAGTTCGAAGCACAGAACCCGAACGTGAAGATCCACATCGTCGGTTTCGCCAAGAAAGTCGGCGACCTGATCGACGGCCTGGTGATGGTGGTGATGTTCTTCGGCATCGCCTTCGTCATCACCCTGATCCTCCTGCTGTGGTTCACCAACTGCCTGCGCAGTACCATCGCCGTGTTGAGCACGACCCTGGTGGCAGTGGTCTGGCAGCTGGGCTTGATGCACTTCTTCGGTTTCGGGCTCGATCCGTACTCGATGCTGGTGCCATTCCTGATCTTCGCCATCGGTATTTCCCACGGCGTGCAGAAGATCAACGGTATCGCCCTGCAATCGAGCGAGGCGGAAAACGCCTTGACCGCGGCGCGACGCACGTTCCGCCAACTGTTCCTGCCGGGGATGATCGCGATCCTCGCCGATGCCGTGGGCTTCATCACGCTGCTGATCATCGATATCGGTGTGATCCGTGAGCTGGCCATTGGCGCTTCCATCGGTGTGGCAGTGATCGTGTTCACGAACCTGATCCTGTTGCCGGTGGCGATTTCCTACGTCGGCATCAGCAAGCGTGCCGTGGCCCGCAGCAAGAAGGATGCGATCCGTGAACACCCGTTCTGGCGCCTGTTGTCGAACTTTGCCAGCGCAAAAGTTGCACCGGTGTCCATTCTCCTGGCGCTGGTCGCCTTCGGTGGTGGCCTGTGGTACAGCCAGAACCTGAAAATCGGTGACCTCGACCAGGGTGCGCCGGAGCTGCGCCCGGACTCGCGCTACAACAAGGACAACAACTTCATCATCAGCAACTACTCCACCAGTTCCGACGTGTTGGTGGTGATGGTCAAGACCAAGGCCGAAGGGTGCTCGCGCTACGAAGCCATGGCGCCGATCGACGAGCTGATGTGGAAGATGCAGAACACCGAGGGCGTGCAGTCGGCGATTTCCCTGGTGACCGTGTCCAAGCAGATGATCAAGGGCATGAACGAGGGCAACCTGAAATGGGAAACCCTGTCGCGTAACCCGGACGTGTTGAACAACTCCATCGCCCGTGCCGATGGCCTGTACAACAACAGCTGTTCATTGGCGCCGGTGCTGGTGTTCCTCAACGATCACAAGGCCGAAACCCTGGATCGAGCGGTGCATGCGGTGCAGGATTTCGCCAAGGAAAACAACACCGAGAACCTGGAGTTCATCCTGGCGGCTGGTAACGCGGGCATCGAGGCAGCCACCAACGAAGTGATCAAGAAGTCTGAACTGACCATCCTGATCCTGGTGTACATCTGTGTCGCGGTCATGTGCATGATCACCTTCCGTTCCTGGGCGGCGACCTTGTGCATCGTGTTGCCGCTGGTCCTGACGTCGGTGCTGGGCAACGCCCTGATGGCCTTCATGGGCATCGGCGTGAAAGTCGCGACCCTGCCGGTCGTGGCGCTCGGGGTGGGGATTGGCGTGGACTACGGCATCTACATCTACAGCCGTCTGGAAAGCTTCCTGCGTGCTGGCCTGCCGTTGCAGGAGGCGTACTACCAGACGCTGAAATCCACCGGCAAGGCGGTGCTGTTCACCGGTCTGTGCCTGGCAATCGGCGTGTGCACCTGGATCTTCTCGGCCATCAAGTTCCAGGCCGACATGGGCCTGATGCTGACCTTCATGCTGCTGTGGAACATGTTCGGTGCGTTGTGGCTGCTGCCGGCACTGGCGCGGTTCCTGATCAAGCCTGAGAAACTGGCGGGGCAGAAGGGCAATTCGCTGTTTGCTCACTGATCCACGCTGAAATGAAAAAGCCGCAACCCTGGTTGCGGCTTTTTTACCTCTCAAATTCAACACCAATCCCTTGTAGGAGCTGGCAAGCCAGCTCCTACAGGGGATCGTGTTTTATGAGGGATCGCTACCCAGCACCACATTCAACGCACTGCGCGCATCATCGAGCTGCACCAGCGTCGCATGCCGCGCACCCAGCGCATCGCGGTTCTCGATTGCCGTGAGTATCGCCTTGTGCCGTGGCAGCGCCAGTTCGTGAAGGTTCGGCCGCTGGTTGGAGTGCTTCAATGCTTCGGCAATCGCCACCGAGAGCATGTTGCACAGGTTGGCCAGCAGGTCGTTGTGGGTGGCATCGGCGATGCGGCTGTGGAAATCCAGGTCCGGTTGCAGCAGGGCTTCCGGCGTCGGCGCGGCTTCCATGCGCTGGTAGGCTTCGCCGATGGAGGCGATGTCCGCTTCCGTGGCGAACTGCGCGGCGAGGGCGGCGGCGGCCGGTTCGATGATGCTGCGTACGCTGGTCAGCAGGTCAAAGAACTGGTTCTGCGGGCTGCTTTGCATCAGCCAATGCAGGACGTCCGGGTCGAGCATGTGCCATTCCTTGCGCGGCTTGACCACGGTGCCGACTCGCGGACGGGAATACACCAGGCCCTTGGCGACCAGGACACGGGTGGCTTCGCGCAACACCGGCCGGCTGACGGCATATTCCTCACAAAGCAGGGCTTCGGCGGGCAGTTTATCGTCCGGCAGGAAACGTCCGGAGACGATCTGCATGCCCAGTTCCTGGACGATGCGCGAGTGCATGCTTTTGCGGTCGGAGGGTTTGCGGTAATCCATGGGGAACGGCGCGGTCCTGGGCGATGACGATGCTGCGCATGATAACAGGCGCGGACAGTCCTGAATCAGACGAAGATCAGCTGTAGGAGCAAGCTTGCTCCTACAGGGGGTATTTGCAATCAGTGAGAGTGACGCGGTACTTCGGCGCCACGGCAGCCGACCAGGAAGTCGAAGTCGCATCCCTGATCCGCCTGCAAGACGTGGTCGATGTACAGCTGGCGATATCCGCCCACCAGCAGTTGCTGTGGTGGCTGCAGATCCGCCATGCGCGCCGCCAGTTCGGCATCCGGGATGTCCAGGTGCAATCGGCCGCTCGCGCAGTCAAGTTCGATCCAGTCACCTTCTTTCACAGCCGCCAATGGCCCGCCAGCCGCCGCTTCGGGCGCGACGTGCAGGACAACCGTGCCATACGCCGTACCGCTCATTCGCGCATCGGAAATTCGCACCATGTCGGTCACGCCCTGGGCCAGCAGCTTGGCCGGCAAGCCCATGTTGCCGACTTCGGCCATGCCCGGATATCCCTTGGGCCCGCAATTTTTCATGACCAGGATCGAGTTGGCATCCACGTCCAGTTCCGGGTCGTTGATCCGTGCCTTGTACATGTCGAAGTTCTCGAACACCACCGCGCGCCCGCGGTGCTGCATCAGCTCGGCACTGGCGGCGGAGGGCTTGAGCACCGCGCCCAGCGGCGCCAGGTTGCCGCGCAATACACAGATGCCGCCGTCGGCGCGGATCGGGTTGTCGAGGGTGCGGATCACTTCGTCCTCGCCGTAGATCGGCGCGTCTTTGGTGTTTTCGCCGATGGATTTACCGTTTACGGTCAACGCGTTCGGGTTCGGGATCAGATTGGCTTCGCCGAGGCGACGCAATACAGCTGGCAAACCACCGGCGTAATAGAACTCTTCCATCAGGAAACGTCCGGACGGCTGCAGGTCGACGATGGTTGGCATGCCGCGACCGATTCGGGTCCAGTCGTCCAGGTCCAGCTCCACGCCGATGCGACCGGCAATGGCCTTCAGGTGAATCACGGCATTGGTCGAACCGCCGATGGCGGCGTTAACGCGGATGGCGTTTTCGAAGGCTTCCCTGGTCAGGATCTTCGACAGTTTCAAATCCTCGCGCACCATCTCCACGGCACGCATGCCGGACATGTGCGCCAACACATAACGCCGCGCATCGACGGCGGGAATCGCCGCGTTGTGGGGCAGGGAGGTGCCCAGTGCTTCGGCCATGCAGGCCATGGTCGAGGCGGTGCCCATGGTGTTGCAGGTACCGGCCGAGCGGGACATGCCGCCCTCGGCCGCGAGGAAATCGTCGATGGTGATGGTGCCGGCCTTGACCTGTTCGCTGAGCTGCCAGACCACGGTCCCCGAGCCGATGTCCTTGCCTTTGTGCTTGCCGTTGAGCATCGGCCCGCCGGTGACGACGATCGCCGGCACGTCGCAACTGGCCGCGCCCATCAGCAAGGCCGGGGTGGTCTTGTCGCAACCGGTCAGCAGCACCACGCCGTCGATCGGATTACCGCGAATCGCCTCTTCGACGTCCATGCTCGCCAGGTTGCGGGTGAGCATGGCGGTCGGGCGCAGGTTGGATTCACCGTTGGAGAACACCGGGAACTCCACCGGGAAGCCCCCGGCCTCGATCACGCCGCGCTTGACGTGTTCAGCGATCTGGCGGAAATGCGCGTTGCACGGGGTCAGTTCCGACCAGGTATTACAGATGCCAATGATCGGCTTGCCATGAAACTGGTGGTCGGCGATGCCCTGATTCTTCATCCAGCTGCGGTACATGAAGCCGTTCTTGTCGGCGGTGCCAAACCATTGGGCGGAGCGCAGGGTGGGTTTCTTATCAGACATGATCGATTCTCTTATTGTATGACTATATTGTTTGAGCTGAGGCGTAACATAAGCTCAAATTCACCTGTTTGGAAGTGTTGTTGGGTAAATAGTATTACTATATAGTCGTTTTCAGCGGAGGGATGGCCCTGGCGGTTAACCGTGAGAGGCGTCCCCCGAGGTTCTATAAAAACAACAATCGGAGACCGATCTCATGAGCCAGGAACTGCGGCTGATACGTCGCATCACGCTGAAACTGATTCCCTTCCTGATCCTGCTGTACCTGATCGCCTATGTGGATCGCTCCGCGGTAGGGTTCGCCAAATTGCACATGGGTGCCGACATCGGCCTGGGCGATGCGGCGTACGGGCTGGGCGCGGGGCTGTTCTTCATTGGCTATTTCCTTCTGGAAATCCCCAGCAACCTGATGCTTGACCGTTTTGGCGCGCGGCGCTGGTTCGCGCGGATCATGCTCACCTGGGGCGCCATCACCATCGGCATGGCGTTCGTCCAGGGGCCGAACAGCTTCTACCTGATGCGCTTTCTGCTCGGTGCGGCGGAAGCCGGGTTCTTCCCGGGCGTTCTCTACTACATCACCCAATGGTTCCCGGTGCGCCATCGCGGCAAGATCCTGGGCCTGTTCATCCTGTCCCAACCCATCGCAATGATGATCACCGGGCCCGTTTCCGGCGGTCTGCTGGGCCTGGAAGGCGTGCTCGGCCTGCATGGCTGGCAGTGGCTGTTCATCGTCATCGGCACCCCGGCAATCCTGCTGACCTGGCCGGTGCTGCGCTGGTTGCCGGATGGCCCGAAACAGGTGAAATGGATGGACCAGGCGGAAAAGGACTGGCTCAGCGGCGAGCTGAAAAAGGACCTGGAACTGTATGGCCAGACCCGTCACGGCAACCCGCTGCACGCCCTCAAGGACAAGCGCGTGTTGCTGCTGGCGCTGTTCTACCTGCCGGTGACCCTGAGCATCTATGGCCTGGGCCTGTGGCTGCCGACCCTGATCAAGCAGTTCGGCGGCACTGACCTGGTGACCGGGTTTGTGTCATCGGTACCGTACATCTTCGGGATCGTTGGTTTGCTGATCATCCCGCGCAGCTCCGATCGCTTGAATGATCGCTACGGCCATCTGGCGGTGCTGTACGTGCTCGGTGCCATCGGCCTGTTCTTCAGTGCCTGGCTCTCGGTGCCGGTGTTGCAACTGGCGGCGCTGTGCCTGGTGGCGTTTTCACTGTTTTCCTGCACGGCGATTTTCTGGACCTTGCCCGGTCGCTTCTTTGCCGGCGCGAGTGCGGCGGCGGGGATTGCCCTGATCAACTCGGTGGGCAACCTCGGCGGCTACATCGGCCCGTTCGTGATCGGTGCGCTCAAGGAATACACGGGCAACCTGGCGTCGGGGCTGTATTTCCTGTCCTGCGTGATGCTGTTCGGCCTGGTGTTGACCGGCGTGGTGTATCGCCTGTTGGAGCGCAAGCATGTGTTGCCGGCGAATGAGTTTGCCGCCAGTGCGCGTGGGGCAACCCGTACCTGACACAAAAATCTGGCAATCACCACCGACCCTGTAGGAGCTGGCTTGCCAGCGATAGCGCAGTGTCAGTCGACATCAATGTTGACAATGCCGCCGTCATCGCTGGCAAGCCAGCTCCTACAGGGGGGGCGGTGTTTTCAAGTAAATGGAGAATTTTCATGCGTTTGGTTCAGTTCGAATTGAGTAACGGCGAACGCCGCGTAGGCGTGGTCGAAGAAGGTCTGGTCCGTGAAGTACAAGACGCCCGCACCGTGCGCGACCTGGCGCTGGCCGCGATCGAGGCGGGGGCCAGTCTTGAGCAACAGGTGCAAAGTCTCGGGTTGGGCATCAGCCATGACTACGCCGAGCTGCTGGCACAACTGCGCATCCTGCCACCCCTGGATCACCCGGACCCGGCACACATGCTGGTCAGTGGCACCGGCCTGACTCACCTGGGCAGCGCGTCGGCCCGGGACAAGATGCACCAGCAGGCCGGTGATGAAGCGGCTATGACCGACACCATGCGCATCTTCAAGTGGGGTGTGGAGGGCGGTAAACCCGCGGCAGGCCAGGCGGGGGTGCAGCCGGAATGGTTCTACAAGGGCGATGGCAGCATCGTCGTACGCCCCGGCCAGCCGTTCCCACTGCCACCCTTTGCTGAAGACGCCGGTGAAGAGCCCGAACTCAGCGGCCTGTATGTCATAGGTGGCGACGGCAAGCCCTATCGCCTCGGTTTTGCCGTGGGCAACGAGTTTTCCGATCACGTCATGGAGCGCAAGAACTACCTGTACCTGGCCCACTCGAAACTGCGCAGTTGCAGCTATGGGCCGGAGTTGCGGGTCGGCGAGCTGCCGCAACACCTGGCCGGTACCAGCCGCATCCTGCGCGATGGCCAGGTGCTGTGGCAGAACGAGTTCCTCAGCGGCGAGGCCAACATGTGCCACAGCCTGGCGAACCTTGAGTACCACCATTTCAAGTACAGCCAGTTCCTGCGTCCGGGCGACGTGCACATCCACTTCTTCGGCACCGCGACCCTGTCTTTCGCCGATGGCATTCGCACTCAACCGGGTGATGTGTTCGAGATCAGCCAGGATGAATTCGGCGCGCCGTTGATCAATGGCATCGCGACCGTCGATGCGGCATTCGAACCCGGCACTGTCGGCACACTTTAAGGAATCACCTATGAGCCAAATTCTTGGTCACAACTACATCGGCGGCCAGCGCAGCGCATTGGGCAGCGTGACATTGCACAGCGTTGACGCCGAAACCGGTGAGGCGTTGCCCCACGCTTTCATCCAGGCCACGCCGGAAGAAGTCGATGCCGCCGCCAAGGCTGCCGCTGTAGCGTATCCGGCTTATCGCAACTTGAGTGCCGAGCGCCGCGCGCAATTTCTCGATGCCATCGCCGATGAGCTGGATGCGCTGGGTGATGAGTTCGTATCCCTGGTGTGCCGCGAAACCGCGCTGCCTGCTGCGCGGATTATCGGGGAGCGTGGGCGCACCAGCGGCCAGATGCGCCTGTTCGCCAAGGTGCTGCGCCGTGGTGATTTCTACGGTGCGCGGATCGACCAGGCCTTGCCAGAGCGTCAACCATTGCCGCGTCCCGACCTGCGCCAATACCGTATCGGGCTCGGTCCGGTGGCGGTGTTTGGGGCCAGCAACTTCCCATTGGCGTTCTCCACGGCTGGGGGCGACACCGCGTCGGCCCTGGCCGCCGGTTGCCCGGTGGTGTTCAAGGCCCATGGCGGCCACATGGCCACGGCCGAGCAGGTGGCCGATGCAATCATTCGCGCGGCAGAAAAAACCGCGATGCCGGCCGGCGTGTTCAACATGATCTACGGCGGCGGGGTGGGCGAAGCGCTGGTCAAGCATCCGGCCATCCAGGCAGTGGGTTTTACCGGCTCGCTCAAGGGTGGTCGTGCGCTGTGCGACATGGCCGCGGCACGCCCGCAACCGATCCCGGTGTTCGCCGAGATGTCGAGCATCAACCCGGTGATCGTGCTGCCCCAGGCGCTACAGGCGCGCACCGAAACCATCGCCCGTGGCCTGTCGGCTTCGGTGGTCCAGGGTTGCGGCCAGTTCTGCACCAACCCTGGCCTGGTGATCGGCATCCGTTCGCCGCAGTTCACTGCGTTCCTGCAGTTACTGGCCGACATGATGGCCGACCAACCGGCGCAGACCATGCTCAACGCCGGGACCCTGGGCAGCTATGCCCAGGGCCTGCAAGCACTGCTCGATCATCCTCGTATCGAACACCTGGCGGGCCATCCGCAACAAGGGCGGCAGGCACAGCCGCAACTGTTCAAGGCCGATGTCAGCCTGCTGATCGATGGCGACGAGGTGCTGCAAGCCGAGGTGTTCGGCCCGACTACCGTGGTGGTCGAAGTGGCGGATCAGGCACAGCTGAGCGCCGCCTTGAACGGCCTGCACGGCCAATTGACCGCGACCATCATCGGCGAGCAGGGGGATTTCGAGCAGTTCAGCGAGCTGACCGGGTTGCTGGAGCAGAAGGTCGGGCGAATCCTGCTCAATGGCTATCCAACCGGTGTGGAGGTCTGCGACTCGATGGTGCATGGCGGGCCGTACCCGGCGACCTCGGATGCGCGCGGCACGTCGGTGGGCACCCTGGCCATCGACCGTTTCCTGCGCCCGGTGTGTTTCCAGAACTATCCGGATAGCTTGCTGCCGGATGCGCTGAAGAACAGCAATCCGCTGGGTATCCAGCGTCTGGTGGATGGCCAACCATCCCGCGAAGCCCTGTGACCCCCCTGTAGGAGCGAGCTTGCTCGCGATGGTCGTTAACGATTACGCGTGCTTACTGGATAAACGCGGCGCTCTTGAGTCCATCGCGAGCAAGCTCGCTCCTACAGTTTCAACTATCATTGCGTTTTTCCCATTCAAAGATTGACTGCCATGACTGCTGCAACCGACACCTTGCTCAACGCCCTCGAACACTGCGCGATGGTGGAAATCGATGGGCTGCATGCCTTCGAATTCGCCCTTGATGAAGGCGACAACCTGCATATCGAATGCATGGATGGTCGAAATGCCCTGCACTGGGAATTCACCCCCGCGCAGATTCAGGCGGCAACGTTCGATGCGACCTTGCAAAGCTGGCTGATCAACGACAACAACGGCGAACACCGTCTGGTCTGCATGGGCGACGTCTTCAGCGGTGACAACGAAGACGATGATCAAGACGATGCGTAACCTCTGGCCGCTGTTGGTTGCCGGCAGCATCGGCGCCATGGGCATGCAGGTGGCCGCCGCCGACGACTATCAATTGCTCGTGGGCTCGTACACTGCCAGTCAAAGCCAGGGCATTTATCGCCTGAGCTTCGACGGTGCGACCGGGCAGATCGACGCCAAGCCGCTGCAAGTGATCAAAAGTGAAAACCCGTCCTGGCTGACCCTGTCCAAGGATCAGCAGCGCCTGTTCGTGGTCAACGAAAATGGCCCGGGCCAGGCCGATCCGGTCGGGCGCGTGAGCAGTTTTGCCATCGATCCCAAGACCCATGCCCTCAGCCCGGTCAACCAGGTGCAGAGCCTGGGCAACGAGCCGACGCATTCGAGTCTCAGCCTTGATGCCAGCCACTTGTTCGTCAGCAACTATTCGGTGGCTGAAGATCCGGGCGGCACCCTGGCGGTGATACCGGTGGCGGCCGATGGCACGCTCAAGCCTGTGGTGCAGATGAGCAGCCATCCGGCCAGCCGGGTCAATCCCGAGCGGCAGATGTCGGCGCATGTGCATTCGACGGTCCCGTCGCCTGATGGCAAATTTGTGTTTTCCAACGACCTGGGTGCAGACAAAGTGTTTGTCTACCGCTTCGACCCCAAGGCCAACCCTGACTTGCCGTTGACCCCGGCCACACCCGCGTTCATCCAGCTGCCGCCCGGCAGCGGGCCGCGCCATTTGCTGTTCAGTGCCGATGGCAAGCACGCCTGGCTGACCATGGAAATGAGCGCGCAAGTGGCGGTGTTCGATTACCGCGACGGCAAGCTCGAGCAAACCCAGATGGTCGATCTGGCTGCCGGTCAGCCTGTTTCGGACAAGGCCGCCGCGGCATTGCATGCCTCCAAGGACGGCAAGTTCCTCTATGCCAGCAACCGTGGCACGGCCAACCAGCTGCTGGTGTTTGCCATCGACCCGGCCACCGGCCAGCTCAAGGAGCTGCAACGCCGCGCGGTAGAAGGCGATCATCCACGGGAATTCAGCCTCGACCCGAGTGGCAAGTTCCTGCTGATCGCCAATCAAAAGAGCAACCAGATCGTCGTCGTCGAGCGCGATGCCAAGACCGGCTTGCTGGGTAAAACCATGCAAAAGCTGCCGATGGATGCCCCCAGCGACCTGAAATTCCTGGTGCGTCAATAGGCCGCAGGCCCCGGGTGATGGGGCCTGCAACCTTCTATCGATGAGGGTGATATGTGGAAGTGCTACAAAGCATTTCAAGCCGCTAACCCTCGAGGGTTAAGTTTGCTTCACGGCCCCACCGGCCAAACAAGCCAACTGACTTCGAGGAACACCCGCATGAACTTCAATCTCTTCTCCGTAATCGCCGCTTCCGCCATTTCCGCCACTGTTGCCCTGCCAGCCGGCGCCAACGTTGAAATCAGCGACAAGAAATCCCACACCCAGAGCTACACCCAGAAATACCTGCAACAGAGTGCCAACTTCTACGCCGCGCTGGACCACAAAGCCCAGCACTGAAATTGCAGCCCTGCCGTCTTTATGCAGGAGCGAAGTCACTTGCCGATCGAAGCCCTGGCCGCGAAAGGCGTTGAAGTGATGTCGCTCCTGCATAGCGCGTTTGCGACAAGCCATCCTGTAATGCTTGATGTCAGGTGGCCATGCCTCTAAATTTGACGCTGATTTTTTGACTCCTTCGCAGAAAAGGATTGCCAAAATGACCATGCGTCTCGCCGTTGTGCTGTTGTTCCTCTATTCGACCCCCATCTTGTCCGCTGCCGGCCCCATTCCCGGCGAACCCGACGCTGCTCGCGAGCGCATGATGAGTTTTATTGAAGACTGAGATAGTCTGGCTTAATGATCAACGAAGTTGATATTTGCTATGCATCAGACTCGTTGGTTACCGGTGCTTTTTTGAATGATTCTGTGGACTCTGAAACATGTCCACGGAGTTCATCATGGCCAGCTCGATCATCACCTCTGCCAAACACGGCGCCTATGTGGCTATCGGCCTTTACCTGGTCATGGTGCTGGTTATCAGTCTTTCGCCCCAGTCGCAGCAAAGCGTCGAACCGCCGATTCATGTCGCACACCCTGGCATCCAGTTTGAACATCGCACGCAGCAGGCGATGGTCGATCCGGCAGAACTGGCGGGAGTGGGCGGAGCATGAACCGTTGCAAACTTTTGGTCATCGCTTTCCTGGCCTTCATCACCAACGGATTTTCCTTGCTGGGGATAGGGCAAGGTTCGATAGGCGGGGTGGCCCGGGCCATTGAGGCCAACCACAACATTGCGCGCAACATCGAAACCGCAAAGGCCATGGGCATGCTGGCCGGCAATCCACCGATCAAATCCGATGAAGGATTTTTCGGACCGTTTCACGTCGATTGCTCGGTAATAGGAATGTGTGAAGTATTGGCCTGAGCACAACACCGCCCCCCCTGTAGGAGCGAGCTCGCTCGCGATGGTCGTCAACGATAACGCGACAAACCTGATGCTGCGCGGTGCCCTCGGGTTTTTCGCGAGCGAGCTCGCTCCTACAGGGATCGCGTGTTACTTGGCCATTACTGATGTGAATAAATCGGACTCCAGAAACCGCTGAAGCCACGCCTGCAGACGTCGATAGGGCGTCTGCGCGAACCACTCGCGATCGACATGGGCGAATTGCCGTATGAACGGCATCAGCGCCACGTCGGCCAGGCTCGGGTGGTCCGTGAGCAAGTAGTCGCGTCCCTCCAGTAACTCCTCCAGTTTGCGCAGGAACACCTCGCCTTCGGCGCGATAGAACGCCATCGGTTGCTCCGGATAGCGCTCGGCATACTTGTAGCGATTCAGATGCACTTTGAAGCCTTGATCGTTCTCCTCGATCAACGCTTCAATAGCGATCCGTGCTTGCGGATCATCCTTGAGCAACCAGTCCTGCGGGTCATGGCGGGCGACGGCCCAGCGCATGATGTCCAGGCTTTCATCGATGACCTGGCCGTCGACGTTCAGCACCGGCACCGTGCCTTTGCTCGACAGTGCGAGCATCTCGGCGGGCTTGGCCTTGAGGCTGACTTCGACAATGTTCACGGCCACTTCGCAGTAGCGCAGCGCCATGCGTGCGCGCATGGCGTAGGGGCAGCGGCGGAACGAGTAGAGCGTGATCATTTCACCTCCAGGGTGCTCAGGCCATTGCCCTGACGGCGGACCTGAATCTGCACCGGGATCCGCTCATGCATTTCCTGCACATGGGAAATCACCGCGACCTTGCGACCCTGGGCCTGCAGGCCGTCGAGGGCGTCCATCGCCAGTTGCAGGGATTCCGGGTCCAGGCTGCCGAAACCTTCGTCGATGAACAGCGATTCGATCTTCAGCGTGCTCGAGGCCATCGACGCCAGGCCCAGCGCCAGGGCCAGCGACACCAGGAAGGTCTCGCCACCGGACAACGAATGCACCGAACGCAGCTCATCGCCCATCTCGGTGTCCATCACCAGCAAGCCCAGCATGCTGCCGCCGCGTTTCAGGCGATAACGTCGCACCAATTGGCGCAATTGCACGTTGGCGTGGTGCACCAGCAGGTCGAGGTTGTAGGCCTGGGCGATCTTGCGGAAAGTGTCGCCGGTGGCCGAACCGATCAGCGCGTTCAAGCGTGCCCAACGCTGGTACTCGCTGTACGCGTCGGCGATCTGTTGTGCGAGGGCCTGGTTGGCGTTCTGCCGGCGCTGATCCTCGGCCTGTTCGGCACGCAGCTCGGCGCAGCGCTGTTCGCTGACGCTGAACTGGTTTTGCAACTCGCTGAGCGCGCTGGCGAGTTGCTCGTCATCGAGGTTGCCGTTGTGTTGCGCCTGATGATCGAGCACGCGCTTGTCGCGCTCCTGCAGCAGCACATTGGCCTGCTCGATGGCTTTTTCGCTGTGCTGCAAGCGTTGGCGCAGTTCGCTGACATAGGCGTCGTCGATCCGCAGCAGGTCTTCAAGGCCGGCATCATCCAGTTCCGGATGACGGGCGCGCCAGTCGGCGATTTTGCCGCAGAGTTCGTGGTGTTCGCTGTCCAGCGTGTGCAAGCGCTCTTGCTGGGCCTTGAGTTCGGCGGCGATTCGCACCCGTTGCGTGAGTACGTTTTGCAATTGCGAGGCCGTCGTGGTTTCCGCGCTGCGCGCCTGTTCCACTTCCCGCTCAAGCTGCTGCTGCCACTGTTCTGCACTGCTGTGCGCGGCGAGCAATTGTCCGAGCGCGTGCTGGCTGGCCTGTTGTTGCTCGGCCAGCGCATTGAACTGCTGCTCGGCGGCTTGCAATTGTTGCACGCGGGTTTGCTGGCGATCCTGTTCCTTGTCCAGGTTTTGCTGACGCTGTTGCTGTTCGGCCAGCTCTTCCTTTTGCTGATCGAGTTGCGCCAGGCGCTCGGCGATCTGCCCATCAAGCTGCATGAAGGTCGCGGCGGGCTCGCTACGCAGCGCTTGCAGGGTTTCGGCAGGCAGCAGGCTGGCGAACGCGCGGAGTTCTTCGTCCAGGCGCTGGCGGTCATTGCCCAGTTCGCGCTGTTGATTGTCCAGATGCTGGGCCGCTTGCTGGTGCGCGGTCTCGGCGTGGCGCAATTGCTGGGCCAGACGCGCGGCGTCCTGTTGCAGGGTGAGCAGGGCGGTTTGCCGTTGTTCGTCCTGGCTGATGCTCTGGTTCAACTGCGCGTTTTGCTGGCTGAGCCAGGCGCCGCGTTTGGCGTAGTCCTGATTAAGCAGTGCGGTGGCCAGCGGATGCGCCTCAAGGCTTGGCGCCAGGGCTTGCTGCTGGGTCGCCAGGTGTTCCTGCTGTTGCAGCAGTTCTTTTTGCTGGGCGATCAGCCCGCCCACTTCCGCGCGCAGTTCGGTCAGCTTTTCCTTGAGCTGGTCGACTGCTTTTTGCGCAGTGGCCTGTTCGCTTTCATCAAAGCGACCGAGGCTTTGCAGCAGGGCTTCGGGCTGATGATAAGGATGCTCGTTGCTGCCGCAAACCGGGCAGGGCTGGTCATCCTGCAACTGCGCGCGCAGTTCCTCGACACTGGCGCTGCGGGCCAGGCGCTGGCGCTCCAGCAGCTCGCGGGTGACGGACAGGGTCTGCTCGGCAATGGCGAGTTCAGCCTTGGCTTTTACCCCGTCCTGAGTCAGGCGCTCACGGTCCTGTTGGGCTGCGACCTGGCGTTGCTGCAACTCGGCGCCGCGTTTGTCCAGGTCCTGTTGGCTGTCCCACAGCCGGGTCAGGTCTTCGATGGCACGCAGTTGCTTGCGGTTGTCCTGCAGCAGGCTGCCGAGTATGCCGATCTGCTCGGCGACGGCATCCGGTTCGGCGCCTGCCTCCTTGAATAGCACTTCCAGTTGCTGTTTCTGCGCAGTGAGGGCTTGCGCGGTGTGCACGGCGTTCTGTTCGAGATTGGCCAGTTCGGCCTGGCCCTTGTTCAGGCGATTACCGATCAACATCAGCTGTTGCAGGCGATCGCGGTAGGCGTTCCAGGCCTCGCTCAAGGGCGCCAGATGGGCGCTCTGTTCCAGCTCGGTCGCCATGCGCTGCAAGTGTTCGCCAGCTCGGGCCTGTTGCTCGTGCAGGGTTTGAATCGCGCTCTGGCCCTGGGTGCAGGCCTGTTCGGCGATCTGCTTGGCTTCGGCACTGAGGGCCGCCTCCTTGGCCAGCCGGGCGAGGGTGCTTTGTTCCTCGAACGCCTGCCGCAACAGCGGAGCAGATTCGGTTTGCCGTTGTTGCGCTTCGCCCAATGCGATCCGGGTTGTGCCGAGGGCCTGTTCCAGTAGCGCCTGACGCTCACTCAGTTCGCCCTGCTGGCGGGTATGCTGGGCAATCTGTTCGGCCAAGGGCGTGAGTAAACCATCGACTTCGGCCTTGCGGGCGAACTGATGCCGTTGCGGGGCGAGCTGTTCGAGGCGGGTCAGCTGCAAGCGCTCGCCGGCCAGGCTGTCCCAGGTTTGTCGGGCGCTGTGCAGTTGTTCGGCAGCGGCCAGTTGCGCGTCATGCAAACGGCGCAGCTCGATGAGCCAGGCGTGCTGCAGCTCAAGCTGCTTGAGCTGCGCCTGCTGATGTCTAAGCTGCTGTTGTGCGGCGTTGAAGCGTTCGTCGAGCTCGGCGCGGGCCTCAGGTGCCAGTGGCGTGACGCCGCTCGCCTGGTCCTGCAGCAGTTTGTGGGCTTCTCGGGCTTCTTTGGTCTTGTCGAAGGCGCGCCGGCCCAGGCGGGTGTAGAGCGCCGTGTCGGTGAGTTTTTCCAGCAGTTCGCTGCGGTCGTTGTCATCGGCCTTGAGGAAGGCACTGAACTCGCTCTGGACCAGCAGCACCGCACGGGTGAACTGTTCGAAGTTGAGGCCCAGCGCGGCTTCGAGCTGGGTCTTGTATTCGCCTTTCTGGCTGGCCAGCAGTTGATCCTGATCAAGGTCGCGCAGGCTCTGGCGACTGGCTTGCAGCTTGCCGCCGGCCTTTTCCCGGGCGCGGTTGGCTTCCCAGCGCGCGCGATAACGACGGCCGTCAACGCCGACGAAATCCACCTCGGCATAACCTTCGCCGGTGCCGCGGCGCAACAGCGTGCGGGGGTCGCCGGTGCCGATTTCGCCATCGGCGTCGGGCACCTTGGCGTCGCGCCCGGTGTTGTTCAGGCGCGGCACGGCGCCGAACAGGGCCAGGCACAACGCGTCGAGCAAGGTGCTCTTGCCGGCCCCGGTGGGGCCGGTGATGGCGAACAGTCCGGCGCTGGCCAGGGGTTCGGCAGTAAAGTCGATTTCAAACGGTCCGGCCAGTGAGGCGAGGTTCTTCAGGCGGATGGCGAGGATCTTCATGGCTGTTCGTCCTCCAACTGCACGTCTTGCAGCAGCTCGGCGAAGTCCTTGAGGGTTTGCTCATCGACCTCGCTGCCGTAGTTGTCCTGCCAGGCGCGGCTGAACAGTTCATGGGGCGTGAGCTGGTCCAGCTCGATCAGCCCGGCACCGTCATCGGCGCCTTCGCGGCTGCCGTTGCCGGCGTATTCGGCGGCGATGCGCACCAGGCGCACGGCCTTGCCTTGCAGGGCGCTTTCCACTTGATGGCGCAAGTCCGGTTGCGGTTCATCGAGGCGCACCCGCACTTCCAGCCAGGGTTGGCGCTGGTAGTCGGCCAACAGGTCGATGATCGGCAGGTCGGCCAGTTGCACAAGGATGTAGGCCAAGGGTGCAGGGCCGATACGTTGCAGGTTCACGGCGCGGGGGATCAGTTTCGGTTCGACGCTGACCAGGGTTTCGCCATCGAGGGTGATGACCAGAATCTGATGCTGGTAGCCGATCTCCGAGAACGACAATGGAATGGGCGAGCCGCTGTAGCGAATGCGCTCCTCGCCGTTGACCTTCTGTGGCTTGTGCAAATGCCCCAGGGCGACGTAGCTGATGGTCGGCCCGAACAGGCTGGCGGGCAGCGCTTCGGCGTTGCCGATGATCAGGCTGCGTTCGGAGTCTTCCGAAACAGAACCGCCGGCCATGTGCGCATGGCTGATGGCGATCAGCGCTTGACCGGGCAGGCGTTTGGCATTGGCCGCTTCAATCAGCCATTCGTGAACCTGGCCGATGCCGCGCAGGTAGTTGTCGCCCAGGTGCGCGCCAGTGACTTCGGCCGGGCGCAGGAACGGCAGCGCCAGGCACCAGGCGGCAATCTCCCCTTGGGCATCGGGCAGTGGCAGCAACAGGCGTTCGGCGTCCAGTTGCCCGTCATCCAGCCACAGCACGCGGCCCAGGGCATGGGTGCGCAAGCGGCGCATCAAGGGCGCGGGCAGTTCGATCCGTGAGCCGGAATCGTGGTTGCCGGCAATCATCACGATGGTCAGCAAGGGTTGCTGCTCATGGGCGCTGACGATGAAGTCGTAGAGGCGTTCCTGGGCTTTGACCGGCGGGTTGACCGTGTCGAAGATGTCGCCGGCGATCAGCAGCACATCCGGCTGATCCAGCTTGAGCTGGCGCAGCAGCCAGTCGAGAAAACAGCCGTGCTCGAAATCGCGATCCTGGCCGTGCAGGTTCTGCCCGAGGTGCCAGTCGGAGGTGTGGAACAGACGCAAGGGCAACTCCGCTACAAATAAGGTGGTGGCCGCGAAGACAAATGATGGCGGCGAAAGGGGAGAGAGTTTACTGGGAAACAGCCGGGAATGTTGAAAGGCAAAAAGATCGTCCGAACGCGGCCTGAACCCTCGGCAGCTCACATTGGGTTATGCGACACGGTTAACCCCGGTGTTCCAATATACGGAAAAGCCCTACACCCTCCTCAGAAACGTCTCATTTATAAATCGGTCCACTTCCTGAATGCTTTTCACCTTCCAGGACCGGGGTGCAAGCACGACCCTTCCTGCCCGTTCCGCCCCACAGACCAGGAAGGCCTGACCATGAGCACGCAACCGCGCCTCTTCCTCAACCACATCCTGGACCTCTTCAAGGTCCATCGCTTGGACACCGTGTTTCGACATCCTGGCCCGGCTTACCGACGGGTGATGGCCAACGGTGTGGCTTACCAGATTCCGGTCCCTGTCGATTACCGCAATGCCGAGCAAATGGACATCACGGACCAGGAAGGAAAAATACAATGATGAGACCCGACATTGTCGTGCCGGTCGCGCTGCAGCATACCAACCAGGCGACCTGCACCCCGCCCTGGTACGTGCAAAACACCGAATACCCTCCTGCAAAAGCGACCTACCAACCCTTGATCAACGGCGAGGAAACCTTCCGCGCCGTTCACGAAGCCATCTCCCGGGCCGTGAGGACTGTCGACATCATCTGCTGGGGTTTCCAGCCGTCGATGTATTTCATCCGCGACGGCAGTAACGCACCGTGCATTGGTGAATTGTTGATGGACATGGCCCGAAAAGGTGTCGAGGTTCGGCTGCTGGGCTGGGAGATGCCATTCAACAGCGCGGGCTATGCCGACGAAGCCAATCTACCCGGTAAAGGTCCTTACCGGATCTACGACCGGGCGCTGCAACGCTCCACGGATGAGCAATATGCCTATGACCGGCAGTGGTTTTCCCGATGTGCGTTCAGTGACCACCTGGCGGCTGCGATGCGGGTCGCTCGCAATGTGCCGGTGTTCGTCAGTCGTGGCTTCAGCGTTTACGAAAGAGCCGAGATTGCCCATCAGGTGAAGTACAAAAGTCTCGATCCGCACCTCAGCGTTGGCACACTTGCCACGTTGAGCGCGACAGCGACCCACCATCAGAAAACGGTCTTGGTCGACTACGAAATAGCCGATCGCGCCGTTGGTTTCGTCATGGGCCACAACATGCTCGACGAGTACTGGGACACTGACAGGCATACCGCGCTAAATCGATCCAAGGACAACAAACCCAGACCCGAGCTGGGGCCGCGTGGCGCTACCCCGCGCCAGGACATCTCCAGCCAGGTCAGCGGACCGATCCTGGAACACCTGCACCACAACTTCGCCACTGCCTGGCGCAAGGAAACCGGCGAGGACCTGCTTGCCTCGCGCCAGGCCATGCACGTGGGACCGACACTGCAATGCACCCCGCAGGCAACCCGGCAGATGGCCCAACTGGTGCGCACCCAGCCGCAGGAGGGCAAGCGCGATATCGAGGCGTTGTATCTGCAGGCCGTCAACAACGCGACCCAGTTCATCTACATCGAGAACCAGTACTTTCGCTGGCCACCCCTGGCCGAACTGGTCAAGGCCGTCGCCGCCGGTCAGACCCGGGCCGGGCGCGACCCCGGCATACACGGTCCTTTGCACTTGTTTGTGATCACCAATGACGACTTCGAGGCCATTAAAGCGGGCATGGTCAATACCCAGCGCATGCTCGAAAGCTTCGGGCGTGGCGATACCATCCCCGCGATCACCAAGTTACGGCGCATTGAACAGGCAAGGAGCGACGCTGCGAAGCAGGCCCCCACCCTGGGTGAAATGCTCGAACAGCGCGCCTTGCTCACGCTGACGAATCTCACCGATGCGCTGGGCGGAACCGATTTCAGTCAAGCTCAGCGGGATACCGCCATAACCAATGATCTTCGACTGGCTGATCTCAACGACAAAATCAGCGCAATCGAGCGCAACGCCATTGAAGCGGATCTGAACATTCCCGGCCTGAAAGTCCACGTGTGCTCGCTGGTCGCTCCCGACTCACCGGCGGGCAAGGACTGGATGCCGGTGTACGTTCACTCCAAGGTGATGATTGTTGACGACGTCTTCACGACTCATGGCTCGGCCAACATCAACACCCGCAGCATGCAGGTCGATAGCGAGCTGAACATTGCCCATGAGTGGGTGAGTGTGACCCAGGCGATGCGGCGGCGGTTGTGGGATCTGCATACGGGTGGGAAGGGGGGGCAGGATGATGCTGCGCTGGCGTTTGACGCTTGGCAAGACATTATCAAGGAAAACAAAAAACGCCAGAAAGACAAGGAAAACGGCGTACCGGACACCTCTCTTGTCGAATTTTATTACGGCAAGAAAAAACTGCAGGACATCGACTGATGCGCCGTTTTCTCCTGCTGTCCTGTTTTTTGCTGGTCGCCTGTGACAGTCCCAGCGCCTTTACCTCTACAAAGAAGGATCCTCATGTGAATCCGCTCAACGAGATCAAAGCCAAGTTGGCCTTTACCTGCTCGCACGAACAGTTCCCTGAATCGTCAACCGAGTCCGATGTGCTGTTTCAGTACGCCCGATGGTTACAGAAAAACAATCAGCTCAAGCAGGACAAAAGCATCGATGTCGAAATCGAACGGCTATACCGTATCGCCGCCGAGAACGGTCATTACAAGGCCAATATCAACCTGCAAAACGGCGCGATGCGCGGTCATTTCCAACTTCGTGGCGATGAGCCGCTGCGCCTGAGTCAGCAACTGATCGATGCGGGTGTGGCAACAGGGTATTATTTCATCGGCATCTTCTTAGAGCAGGGCTCAGCGGGGCTGAAGCAGGATTCCGAAATGGCTTTGCGTTACTACCGCAAAGCCGCTGATCAGGGCAATCCCCAAGCTCAGTACTACGTGGGTGACATGCTTGAACCCAGTAACATTGCCCCACATATTGCAATGCAGATGTATCGCTGTGCAGCCAAACAAGGCCACGGCGAAGCAGCTGTTACGCTGTCGCTCTATCTTAGGGATGATAAAAAATACAACGAGGCAATTGAGGTTTTGCAGATGGGCGTAGCCGCAGGCTACGAAAGTGCAGCTGGCCGTTTGGGCAAAGGTTTCCGAGCGCCTGATCCAAGTAATCAAATGTATTACCTCGATCAAAAGGAAGACCTCGAGCGCGCCGAACGCTACGAAAAAATCTGGAAAGTGCTCTCTGGCTATTCCTATGCCAACCCCAAAGTCCCCGAAATCAACGAAATCCTCCCGCTCCCCCCCGCCAAACTGCCCGCCTGGGACGGCAAGCTCCAGTGGCTCGAAGCCCGCCTGGCCAACACTCCTCCAGAAAAACCCAGCGAAGCGCTGATCAACCAATTGGCCAAGGCCAAACTTCTAGCCCCGGCCACCGGTCGACCGCTGCCGGACTCTCCCGATTTCATCCATGCTACTTCCCCCAGGCCGACCTGCAACAGCGGCCAAGCCTGTCCGCAGACTGGCTACTGGAAAGCCGATATCGGCAGCCCTCTTTTCTCGCGCCTCGAAGGCGCACAGGTACGCCATTTCGAGAAGGGTGAAATCCTGCCCACCCTGAAAATCCAGAGGCGCCACAGCCGTTTCTTCCTCTCCGATCGAGTGACCGTCGAAGACGAACATATCGAATGGAGATTGTTCGGTGAAGCCTGAGTATTTTCTGATCTTTGGGCATTGGCGATCTGGCTTCTATCGGAGCATGCAGGCAACGTCATTGAACAAATCGAGAGCGGCATGAATCCTATTCGCCCGGACGGGGCAACGATGGTCCTGCAGGGCTGGCCGTAGAAGCCTCGATAGGCGCCGAGCAGGCTAGCAAAAGATGCTGGGTGAACTGGCGGTGAATCGTGCACTGGGGGAGTGGTTCAGTGCCCTTCGGGCCGATTAATCAAGGAAGCGTCATGACTCAACGGTTACTCCAACTTGATCAAGTGTCGTTTACCCTGCCCGACGGGCGCGTGCTGTTCGATCACTTGAACCACACCTTCAGTACCAGGGTCACGGGAATCGTCGGCGCCAATGGCTGTGGCAAGTCCTTGCTTGGCCGGCTCCTGACGGGGGAGCAACGGCCCACCAGCGGTATCGTCCGTCGCGAAGGGCGGGTTTACGCCGTGGCGCAGTTACTGGAACCGGAGCGCTATCCCAGCGTTGCCGCGCTGGCCGGAGTCGACCATATTCTGGCGGCGCTGGAGCGCATTGCCCAAGGCAGTGTCGACGATGACGACCATTCGCTGGCGGTTGACCAATGGGATTGCGCCACACGCCTTGAGGCGCAGCTGCAGCAGATCGGCCTGGGGCACTTGAATGCCGACGCGCCCACTGATGCACTCAGTGGTGGCGAACGGCAACGGGTGGCGCTGCTGGGGGCGTGGTTATCCAAGGCCGACTGGCTCATTCTGGATGAGCCCAGCAACCACCTGGATATTGATCAGCAACACAAGCTTGCGCAGCAGATCGATCGCTGGCCCAACGGCCTGGTATTGATCAGCCATGACCGCGGACTTTTGGAGCACGTGAACGAAATCGTCGAGCTTTCGCCCATGGGGATGGCGGTTTATGGCGGCAACTACAGTCAGTATGCGGCGGCACGAGAGCATGAACAGCAGTCGTTCCAGTCGGCATTGCAGGGGGAGCGGGCGCAGGCTAAGCGTGAGCAACGTGAGATGGCCGTGCAGATGGAGCGTCAGCAACGGCGTAATGCCCGCGGCGACCGTCAGGCTCGTGACGGCAATCAGACCAAGTTGATCACCAACGCCCAGAAAGAGCGCAGTGAAAACAGTGAGGGGAAATTGCGCCTCAATCAACAGGTGGCCCGGGAGCAGCAGCAACAACGGATCGCCGAGGCCCGTGCGCGGTGTGCGCCGGACATTCAACGCATGATGATGTCCCCGGAAAGCATAGTGCCCAATGGCAAGTTGATTGTGCAACTCAACGACGTAATTATCCCGTTCGGTTACGCGGCGCCGATCAATCTGACGCTGACCGGGCCTATGCGCATGGCGATCCTGGGCGCCAACGGCAGCGGCAAATCGACCTTGTTGCGAGTGATCGCCGGCCAACTGCCGGTACACGAAGGCGAACTCATCCGCAGTTGCCATGTTGGCTGGCTGGATCAACACGCCGGATTGCAGTACCCCGAACGCACGGCAGTGCAATGGCTCTACGAGAGTAATCCGCAGTTGCCCGAGGCCGAGGCGCGGACCCGCCTGGCCCAGATGGGGATTGATGCGGATCGTGCGATGCTCAAGACTTGCCAGTTAAGCGGTGGCGAACGCCTGAAAATAGCCCTGGCTGCGCAGTTGTACGCGCAACGGCCCCCGCAATTGCTGTTGCTGGACGAGCCGGATAACCATCTGGATCTGCCCAGCAGAATGGCGCTGGAACAGATGCTTGATCAGTATCAAGGTGCATTGATCGTGATTTCTCACGATTGCGCTTTTTTACACGCCATTCATCTAGATGCCGAGTTTCATCTCAAAAGCTAAAGACAATCACTTCGGATACAGCGGCGGCAACCCACTGTCCCCAACCGGATCCTGAACCCGTTCCGCAATCGGAATCGTCCGGATCGCCCGCCACAAATCTTCCCCTTGCCAATGCTGGCCGGTTTCGCTGTACAGCGCGCCGTTCAAGCCGTCGAGGGCGTCGGACAGGGGGACGAAGCGGGCGGCCATGTCGGCCAGGGTTTCCGGTTGCTGGCGGGCCCAGGCGTCGAGCGCCTGGCGGGTGGCGTGGGAATCGTTGGCCTGGCAGGCGCGCTTGAGGTCGTCGAGCACGGTGCGTGGGCTCGGGCCGGTTTGCGCCGCCCGCAGGATCGCCGGTTGCCAGCGTGCCCGCCACCAGAGGCCGAACCCCAGCAGGGTGGTGCAGGCCAGGATCAGGGTGCTGAGTTTCCAGCGCCAGAGGGTTTCGCTGCTGGCACTGCTGTCCTGTGGCGAGGTGCCGGGCGGGGTGTCGACCATCAGGCTTGGATTGGCCGCCACCTGCAGGGTTCGGGCGGGCAGGCTGCTGTGCTCCAGATGGTCTTCGAAGGTGTTCCACCAGACCACCTCGACCGACGGCAATTCGATGGCGCCGCTGCGCGAAGGCACCAGTGCTTCGCGGTCTTCGCGACTGCCCACCAGGCCTCGCTCGCTGTTCTGGTTGCCCAGCACCGGTTGGTCGGGATAGCGCCGCAGGCCGCTGACCTCGGTACCGGGCAGGGGCGGCAATTGCGAACTGGCCAGGCCTTCGGCCTTGACCGTCAGGCTGCGGGTGAGCGAATCACCGACCTGGACATGGTCCGGCTCGGGATTCCAGCTTTCGCTCAGCGTCAGGCTGCGCGCCGGTAGCCAGGGCAGGTCGGCAGGATAGGTGATGGGTTTGGCCTTGACCGTCAGCAGGATTTCGCCGGAGCTGACGCGCATCAGTTTGCCGGATTTCGGCGACTGGGCGCTGGCGTCCTGGACGGGTTGGGCGTCGACCAGTGCGGCATTGAATATCTGCCCCGGAATGATCAGTTCACCGCTGTGCTGCGGGTAGATCGCGTAGCGCATCTCGATGACGCCGTGGCGTATGCCGTTGATGTCTTTCTCATAGGTGCGTGATTCGCCCAGCTGTTCGATGCGCGCGTCGGGAATCTGCAAGGGCGGCAGGCTGCTGTCGTCGTACAGGGACACCGAATGGTAGATGCGCAAGGTCAGGATCGCCTGGGCCTGCACGTACACGCTGGTTTGATCGAGGCTGGCGTCGATGAACACCGCTGCCTGCTTGTTCGGGTTGGCCTGGGTGTCGCTCTCGACCACTTGCACGGTGATCGGCTGGCTCTGCACGTCGCCCAGCTTGAGCGGGGGGATCACCAGGGTGCCGTTGTGCAAGGGCAGCAGGGTGACGATCCAGCGGGTGGTGGCCTGGTTGCCGCCATTGAGCGTGTTCAACTGGTTGACCTGACGGGTGCCGCGCACTTCGAACAGCGGCTCCAGTGGTGTCAGGTCAGGCTTGCCGAACTGGGTCACGTCGTTGGATTCCAGGGTCAGTTCGATGGTCTCGCCGGAGTTCAGGCGAGCCCGGTCGACACTGGCGACCAGCTCGGCTGCCTGGGCCTGCACGACACAGAGTAGCAAGGTGGGCAGCGGGGCGAGCATGAAGGCGGTGAAGCGGGTCATCGAGTTTTTCCCTGATCCTGATGTTGTTGCTGTTCGTACCAGAATTTGCGTCTGAGCAATTCACCCGGGTCGTCCGGGATCTGCCTGAGCCACTGCTCCAGTGCCTGTTGCTGCTCGGCGTCGAGACTGGCGCTGGCCGGGGGCATGGGCGCAATGGTGTGCTGTTCATCGCCCAGTTCGCTGCCCGGGACCTCGTTGGCGCCGGGACGCGGCGGTGTCGTGGCGGACGGCTCGGTGGCGGCTTGGGTCGGTTCGCCAGCGGTTTGCGGTTCACCCGTTGTCGACGGCTGTGCAGCGGTGCTCGGTGGCGTTTCCTGCGTCGTCTCGGTGCTCGCCTCGTCGGTGTCCTGGTCAGGGGCGGGCGGGGTGGCTTGCTGCTTGAGCAGGCTTTCCACCAGGGCCTTGTTGGTCAGGGCCGGGCGCAGATCCGGTTGGCGTTCGAGGGCCTGGTCATAAGCATCCACGGCGGCCTCCAGCTCACCGCTCCTGGCCAGGGCGTTGCCACGATTGTAGTGGGCATGGGCATCGTTGCCTTCGGCGAACCGCTGGGCGGCGCCCGTGTAGTCGCCGGCTTCGTAGAGGGCCACGCCTTGCCACTGGTGATCTTCGAAGTGTTGCGCCGCCTCGGCCGGGCGTTTTTGCTTGAGCAAGTGCAAGCCCTGCTGGTCGGGGCGCAACCACAGGTCCTGGAAGTCGAAGGCATAGCTCGGTTGCGGCAGCATGAGCAACAGCGGCAGGCAGAACAACCAGCCGCGACGCCCGGCACAGGCGGCCAGCAACAGCAGCGGCAACAGCAGCCAGTAGCCCTGGTCGGCCCAGGTGTCCAGGCGCAGGGTCTGGCCGTCGTTGCGCAGGTGGCGCGGACCGTCGAGCAGGCCGAGGGCGCGCAGGTCGGCATCGCTCAGGCGCGCGTGGCGGTAGTGGCCGTCCAGATCGTTGACGAAGGCCTTCAGGCCGGGCTCATCCAGGCGCGAGACCAGGATCGCCCCCTGTTCGTCCTTGAGGAAACTGCCATCCTCCTGGGTGATGGGCGCGCCTTCGGCGGTGCCGATGCCGAGCATCAGAAACTGCGTCGACTTGCCGCTCAAGGCGCGGCTGATGCCCAGGCGCTCCGGCTCGCTCAGTGAGGTGCCGATCAACAGGATCCGGCCATCGCCCAGTGCGGCCTGTTCCAGCAAGGCCAGGGCCTTGACCACCGCCAGGTCGGCGCGCTGGCCGGCTTCGGGCATCAACGACGGCTTGAGCGCATCGAGCAGGTTGCGACTGGTGGACAAGTCGTCCGACAGCGGTACCAGCGTATGGGCGCTGCCGGCGTAGACGACGATTGCAGTCTGCGCGTCGTTGCGGCTCTGCAGCAGGTCGAAGAGTTTGCGCCGGGCCTGTTCCAGGCGGTTGGGCTGAACGTCGGTGGCGAGCATCTGCGGGGTCAGCTCAAGGATTACCACCAGCGGATCGGCGGGTTTCTGGCTGATCTGCTCGACACGGGAAAAACTCGGCCCCACCAATGCGACCACGGCGATGAACCAGGCCAGGCCCAGGGCGATCCACGGCAGTTTGCTTTCGCGCCCGCTGCCACCACTGAGCAATGCCGCATGGAACGCCGGCGGCAGGATCATCTGCCAGCGCCCGGCGCGCTTCTGTCGATGCCACAGTTTCCAGAGCAACCAGCCAAGCAGCGGCAGCGACAGCAGCCACCACGGGCGGAAAAAGTACGGCCAGAGCGCGCTCATCGGCGCCTCCGCAGGCGCAGGCGTTTGAGGCGCTGGCGCCAGTCAGGCAACGGCGATTGCAAGAACAGGTCCTTGTTGAAAAAACGTTGCAGCGGGTTGTCCGGCCACAGCTCGCGCACCACCAGCAGCATGCTCAGCCACAACGCCAGTGCCAGCGGCCAGTGGTAAAACGCCTGGGCCGGACGGGCCTGGGTCGGTTGCTGGGTCACAGGCTCCAGTTGGTCGAGGGTGTTCTTGATCGATTGCAGTTCCTGGCCATCGCGAGCGCGGAAGTACTGGCCGCCGGTGGCCTCGGCGATCGCTTTCAGGGTGGGCTCGTCAAGATCCAGGCTCGGATTGATCCCAAGGAAACCCGGGGTGCCGCTTTGTTCCGGGTCCGCGCCGATGCCGACCGGGTAGATTTTCACCCCTTCCTTGGCCGCCAGGCGCGCGGCGGTGAGCGGATCGATTTCGCCGCCGTTGTTGGCGCCATCGGTGACCAGGATCAGTACGCGACTTTGCGCAGGGCGTTGCCGCAGGCGCTTGAGGGCCAGGCCGATGGCGTCGCCGATGGCGGTGTTCTTGCCGGCGATGCCGATACGCGCTTCGTCGAGCCAGACGCGCACGGTATGCCGGTCAAAGGTCAGGGGCGCCTGCACGTAGGCCCGGCTGCCGAACAGGATCAGCCCGACCCGGTCGCCGTCGCGACTTTCGAGAAAGTCGCCGAGCAAATGCTGGACCAGGGTGAGGCGGCTGACGTCATCGTCCTGCCATTGCATATCGGGAAAGTCCATCGAGCCGGACACGTCCACAGCCACCAGCAGGTCGCGGCCACTGGCGGCAATCGGCAGCGGTTCGCCGAGCCATTGCGGGCGCGCGGCGGCGCTCAGCAGCAGCAACCAGAGCAGCAGGAACGGCGCCTGTTGGCGCCAGGCGGGCAGGTTGGCCCGGGCGCGCCGCCTGGCCAGGCCTTCGAGGTCGGCGAGGAAACTGACCTTGAGTGCCGGTTCGCCACTGTCGGCGACCGGCAACAGCACACGCATCAACCAGGGCAGCGGCAGCAGGGCGAACATCCACGGCCAGGCGAACTCAAACATGTTTGCGAATCCAGGTGTCGACCGCCTGGGTCAGGCCGGCGATGGCCTTGTCGTCGAGCTTGCATTCGGGCTTGTAGGCGCCTTCGACCAGCACCATCCAACGGGTCAGGCCGGCAGCGGGACAGCGGTTGTCGAGAAAAGCCAGCCATTTGCGACCATTGAGGGTATGGCTCTGGCTGTAGGGGTAATGGTTGCGGCACAGACGCTTGAGCAGGCCATTGAGCTGCTGCAGCCAGGCACCAGCGGGCGCGCCATCGTAAGGTTTGGGCATTCGCGCAAGTTCAGCGAGTGCGGCCACGCGCACCGGGTCCAGCGGTTGTTCGACGGGGGCGACCGGCTGTTTGCGAGTCAACAGGTGCCGCAGCTTCCACAGGCCAAAGCCGATGGCCGGCAGCAACAACAGCAGCAACCACCAGCCCGGAGCCGGCGGCCAGAAATCCACGGGCGGTGGGGAAATGAGGGGCTGCAGTTGCTCGAGACTGCTCATCGACCTTTCCCCGGCTTCTGTGGGTTGAGGTACTCGCGCAATTGCTCGACCATCTCACTTTGCGTGCTCAGAGGCATCAGCAACACCCGCAGCTTTTGCGCCAGCAACTCCCAGCGGGCGATGCGCGCTTCGGCCTGGGCGCGGTACGTCTGGCGCAGGTCGAAGTTGAGGGTGTCGAGTTCCAGTTGCGCGCCACGCTCGGCGAAACGCAACAGTCCGGCGGCAGGCAGGGCGTGATCCAGCGGGTCGGACAACGGCAGCAGCAGCAGGTCGCAATGGCGCGACAACAGGCTCAACTGCTGTTCGGCGCTTTCGGACAAGGCGCGCTCGTCGCAGATCACGATCGCCAGGCTGCCGGGCCGCAGCACTTCGCGCGCGCGGCGCAAGGCGATGCCGAACGCATCGCGATCGGGCTCGCTTTCGGTATGCAGCGACTGGTTGACCCGCACCAGGCGGTTGAGCAATTGCAGCAGGCTCTGTTTGCTGCGCCTTGGCTTGATTTCGTAATGCTCGTTGTCGCCGAATACCAGGCCGCCCACCCGGTCGTTATGCCCCAGCGCGGCCCAGCCGATCAGGCTCGCGGCCTGGGCGGCGAGCACGGACTTGAACATCAGCCCCGAGCCGAAAAACAACCGGCGACTTTGCTCGACCATGATGAAAATCGGTCGTTCACGTTCTTCGTGAAACAGTTTGGTGTGGGGTTCCTGGGTCCGGGCGGTGACGCGCCAGTCGATACTGCGCACGTCGTCGCCGGCTTGATAAACCCGCACCTGATCGAAATCCACGCCACGGCCCCGCAGCTTGGAGTGGTGCAGGCCAATCAGCGGGCTGCGCTGGCTCGGTGTGGAAAACAGCTGCACTTCACGCACGCGATGGCGCATCTCGATCAACTCGGCGAGGCTGACACGGATGCCCGGTTCGGGCGGCAGGATGGCGTTCATCGAGGTCAAGCGACGGCTACGACGTCGAGAATCCGCTGGACCACCCGGTCCTGGTCGATACCGGCGGCTTCGGCTTCAAAGGAAAGAATGATGCGGTGGCGCAATACATCGAACAGTACCGCCTGGATGTCTTCGGGGCTGACGAAGTCGCGACCGGCCAGCCAGGCGTGGGCCCGGGCGCAGCGATCCAGGGCAATCGAACCGCGGGGGCTGGCGCCGTAGGCGATCCATTCGGCCATTTCCGGATCGAACTTGGCCGGGGTGCGCGTGGCCATGACCAGCTGCACCAGGTATTCCTCCACGGCGTCGGCCATATACAGGCCGAGAATCTCCTTGCGTGCGGCGAAGATCGCCTGCTGGCTGACCCGGCGTTCGGGTTTGGTTTCGCCGTTCAAGGCTTCACCACGGGCTTGCTGCAGGATGCGGCGTTCGACAGCAGCGTCCGGAAAACCGATTTTCACATGCATCAGGAAACGGTCCAGCTGCGCTTCGGGCAGTGGGTAGGTGCCTTCCTGCTCGATCGGGTTTTGCGTGGCCATCACCAGGAACAACGGCGACAACTCATAGGTGCTGCGTCCGACACTGACCTGGCGCTCACCCATGGCTTCGAGCAATGCCGATTGAACCTTGGCCGGGGCACGGTTGATTTCGTCCGCCAGCACCAGGTTGTGGAAGATCGGGCCCTGCTGGAACACGAAGCTGCCGGTTTCCGGACGATAGATCTCGGTACCGGTGATGTCGGCAGGCAACAGGTCGGGGGTGAACTGGATGCGATGGAACTGCGCTTCGATGCCTTCTGCCAGTTCCTTGATGGCCTTGGTCTTGGCCAGGCCAGGGGCCCCTTCGACCAGCATATGGCCGTCGGCAAGCAGGGCGATGAGCAAGCGCTCGATGAGTTTTTCCTGGCCGAGAATCTGCGTTGAAAGAAAGGTTCGCAGCGCTAGCAGCGCTTCACGATGTTCCATCGATGACTGTTCCTGGAAAGGGTGACCGAAGACGTTCGTATAACGCCAGGGCTGGGGGCGTTACTTTAATCCATCGCGGGGGGCGGCGACTAACGGCATTTTGTGCAAAGTGCGGGAAATGGTGGGGAGATTTGCTGGAATTTTGCAGGGCGACGGTCTTGAGGTGACTGGCCGGGCCTCATCGCTGGCAAGCCAGCTCCTACAGGTATTGGCGGTAGGCATTCAATATGCGGTACACATCGGTCATTTGTAGGAGCTGGCTTGCCAGCGATAGGGCCAGTTCAGACAACTCAAACCTCGCTGACGAAGGTCCCGGTACCGTCAAGAATGTTCTTCAGGGTTTCCTGGACTTCCGCCAGATCCACCATGTCCGGGTTGAACGTGATCTCCAGCACATCATCCCCATTCAACGCATCGGCATCCGCCGCTGCGATCTCGATCTTCAGCAGGGTAGGGCCAAGGGTCACCTTCACGCCATCCAGTGTCGAAGGCTCGCCCTCAAGCGTGATTTCCAGCTCATCCTCATCCGGATAACGGCTCATGAGGAACATTTCACCCTTTTCGCTATGGCAGCACAGCATCGCCATGTCGTCTTCTTCTTCATCGCAAGGGTTGACGATCAAGAGGGCGGTGGTCATTTGCATGGGGATTTCCTGGCTCGGGGAGCGTGATGAACGTAACGAAAACGCAATTCTGCCAGCCCAAGGAATTTTCTGCTGCCTCTGGATGCTGGAACGTCGGGAAATATCCGATTTCAATTATCAATTTGATGTATTGGAAGGCCGTTAAAACTCGACTTCGTGAATGATGAAAGGTGTTTCTCACAGATTTTTCCTAACCCGCCTTAGGAAATTTCCGCTCCTGTTGCAGGAGGTTTGCGAGCTCTAAAAATAACGCCCGTCTGCAGGTTTTTCGCTTGTATTGGCGCAATTCAATCCCTTAGCGTGATCAGCCAGACGCAAAGGATTGCGCAATCAATCATGAAAAAAGGACGTCTTTCGATGAGTCAGTATTTCGAATGGGCAGATGAGATCAAGCACCTGTCCGAGGAACAAATCGAGCAACTGTACCAGCGCTATCTGGACGGTGAAAAAAGTGCCGACCTGAAAATCGAGTTCAACATTGCGCCTGAAGTCCGCAGTTTGTTGAAGATATTGCCGCCGATTATCAGCAAGGACCTGACCTGCCCCTACTGCGACCTGCCCATGTGGGTGCGCCGGCACGCCAAGGGCACGCCTGTCTCACTTCGTAACCCTTTCAAGTGTGTCCGTTGCGAGCACTGTCACCATGAGCCCGGCCACCATGGGCGAATCAAGCGCTGTTCCTGCAATGAGTGCTACAAGCTGCGCCAGCAGGAAATCGCCGCCCAGGCGCAGCGCGATCGTCTTGAGCTGGAGAAACGCTACGCCACGCCACGTTCGCCGGTGCCTTATGCGGCGATGGGCTTCGTCCAGAAACTGGCACTGCTCGCCTTGCTGGACGACGGCCAGGTCGCCGGCGCCGAGCGCATTGCCTCGCTCGACACCGGGTTTCGGAGCGAACCTTTGGCGCCCACTGACGAGGCCAGTGAAGCGCTGGTGAGGAACCTGCACGAGGCCGGTGCGCTGGACGTCGATCTGGATGGCGACATCAAGGCCTTCGATCGGGCCTCCGGTTACCTGATCAAGGACGTTTCTTCCGTGCGCTGGCTACCCAATGTCGCGCTGGAGCCCGGTATACGCAGTACTCGCGACGCACTGTACCGGGCTTTGTATCAAGAACTGTCCGGTAATGTTCAGCCCGCGTGGAAAAGCGAACTGTACGCCTTGATGCTGAGCCTGGCCCGGGACGAGTCGATTCAATACATCCAGGTACTGGCCAGTGAAGTGAGTTTTGTATTCACTGCCCTGGGGCGCGCCGAAACCGTTGTCGGCCAGCTTCTGCTGAACTTCTCGGTGAGCCATATCTACTACTTTGCGCGCTTGGCGGTGAAGAATGCCGCGCATTTCTACGCCACCGGCAACTCAAAAGGGCGCAACCACGCTTGCAACACCATCCCGGGCAGCATGTTGGGCACGGCGCAGGATGCAATGGCGCGAAACTGGCGTAAAACCGCCTATCGCGATTCGCGAGTGCCGCAGTCAGCCTTGCACCGAATCCTGTATGACGTGGTACTCAAGGACAGCGGGGCAGGGTTCTCCAAGTCTCCGGGCCGCTACTGGCATGACGAACTGGTGCCACGGTTTTTCTCCGACAATGGTTGCGGGGCGGACCCGAGCGGGCATCTGCAGCTGTTCTGCCGCGAGTGTGATTCGAGCAACGTCGATGCCAGCATGGACAGGATGACGGTTCAAATGCTCTGTTACGACTGCGCGACAGTGAGCAGATTTCAGGCGATCGATGACTTGATCGACTGAATCGGTCGAGGTTCCTTCAATCAGCCCCAACGGCGTCCATGGGCGGTTCGACGATCATGGACGTTGTCAGTTTTTGGTTGAGGCGGGGTGGAGGCGTCCCGACCGGTCGTTCTGGTACGGATGTTCCGCAAAAACCCTGCAGTCAGCCCCGAAATCGCCTTCGACTGCTAGTGTTGTTCAATGTGCGCCTGCAGAGCAGCGTACCGTTGACCGAATATGTCGCAGCACCGCAAGCATGGGCCTTGCCGCACTCGTTAAGCTGCGCAACGGATGAGCACCCGTAAAGGCATTGCGCTGCATGCAGCCCAGTCGCTTTTGCAGATGCCCATTCACGGAAGGTGAATGTGACCCGAGTGTCTCGTTTAGCTTCACCCACCTGTCATCCTGTTGCCTCTGCCCGAGAATCAGGAACAGGGTGACGGATAGCTTTGAAACATAGCCCCGAACAGGGGTGTTTCGCGCGACGCTTTCATCAATAACAAGCCCAAGCGGAGTACCACAGATGGCGTTCTTCACCGCAGCCAGCAAAGCCGACTTCCAGCACCAACTGCAAGCGGCACTGGCGCAGCACATCAGTGAACAGGCACTGCCACAAGTGGCGCTGTTCGCTGAACAATTCTTCGGCATCATTTCCCTGGATGAACTGACCCAACGTCGGTTGTCTGACCTCGCTGGCTGTACTCTTTCTGCGTGGCGCCTGCTTGAGCGCTTCGATCACGCGCAACCGCAAGTTCGCGTCTACAACCCCGATTACGAACGCCATGGCTGGCAGTCGACCCACACCGCGGTCGAAGTGCTGCACCACGACCTGCCGTTCCTGGTGGACTCGGTGCGTACCGAGCTGAACCGTCGCGGCTACAGCATCCACACCCTGCAAACCACCGTGCTGAGCGTGCGTCGTGGCAGCAAGGGCGAGTTGCTGGAAATCCTGCCCAAGGGCACCCAGGGCGACGACGTGCTGCAAGAGTCGTTGATGTACCTGGAAATCGACCGTTGCGCCAACACCGCCGAACTGAACGTGCTGTCCAAAGAGCTGGAGCAAGTGCTCGCCGAAGTGCGCGTTGCGGTGGGCGATTTCGAGCCGATGAAAGCCAAGGTCCAGGAAATCCTCACCAACCTGGACAACAGCCAGTTCGCCACCGATGCCGACGAAAAGAGCGAAATCAAGAGCTTCCTGGAATGGCTGGTGGGCAACCACTTCACCTTCCTCGGCTACGAAGAGTTCGTGGTCAGTGATGAAGCCGATGGCGGCCACATCGTCTATGACAAGGACTCCTTCCTTGGCCTGACCAAACTGCTGCGCGCCGGGCTGAGCTACGATGACCTGCGCATCGAAGACTACGCCGTGAACTACCTGCGCGAACCGACCCTGCTGTCGTTCGCCAAGGCGGCGCACCCAAGCCGTGTGCACCGTCCGGCTTACCCGGACTACGTGTCGATCCGTGAAATCGACGCCAACGGCAAAGTCATCAAGGAATGCCGTTTCATGGGCCTGTACACCTCCTCGGTGTATGGCGAGAGCGTGCGGGTCATCCCGTACATCCGCCGCAAGGTCGCGGAAATCGAACGCCGTTCCGGTTTCCAGGCCAAGGCTCACCTGGGCAAGGAACTGGCCCAGGTACTCGAAGTACTGCCGCGCGACGACCTGTTCCAGACCCCGGTGGACGAGCTGTTCAGCACCGTGATGTCGATCGTGCAGATCCAGGAACGCAACAAGATCCGCGTGTTCCTGCGCAAGGACCCGTACGGTCGTTTCTGCTACTGCCTGGCCTACGTGCCGCGTGATATCTACTCCACCGAAGTACGGCAGAAGATCCAGCAAGTGCTGATGGATCGCCTGAAAGCCTCGGATTGCGAGTTCTGGACCTTCTTCTCCGAGTCCGTGCTGGCCCGTGTGCAGCTGATCCTGCGCGTCGACCCGAAAAACCGCATCGACATCGACCCGCTGCAACTGGAAAACGAAGTGATCCAGGCCTGCCGCAGCTGGCAGGACGATTACTCGGCCCTGACCGTCGAAAGCTTCGGCGAGGCCCAGGGCACCAACGTGCTGGCCGACTTCCCGAAAGGTTTCCCGGCCGGTTACCGCGAGCGTTTCGCAGCGCATTCGGCTGTGGTCGACATGCAGCACCTGCTGAGCCTCAACGAAAAGAACCCGCTGGTGATGAGCTTCTACCAGCCGCTGGGCCAGGTCGGCCAGCGCGAGCTGCATTGCAAGCTGTACCACGCCGATACCCCGTTGGCGCTGTCCGACGTCCTGCCGATCCTGGAAAACCTCGGCCTGCGTGTGCTGGGTGAATTCCCGTACCGCCTGCGCCACACCAATGGCCGCGAGTTCTGGATCCACGACTTCGCCTTCACCGCCGCCGAAGGCCTGGACCTGGACATCCAGCAACTCAACGACACCCTGCAGGACGCGTTCGTCCACATCGTGCGCGGCGATGCCGAGAACGATGCGTTCAACCGCCTGGTACTGACCGCCGGCCTGCCATGGCGTGACGTGGCGCTGCTGCGTGCCTACGCCCGTTACCTCAAGCAGATCCGCCTGGGCTTCGACCTGGGCTACATCGCCAGCACCCTGAACAACCACACCGACATCGCTCGCGAACTGACCCGGTTGTTCAAGACCCGTTTTTACCTGGCGCGCAAGCTGAGCAGTGACGATCTCGAACAGCGTCTGGAACATGCGATCCTGACCGCGCTGGACGACGTCCAGGTGCTCAACGAAGACCGCATCCTGCGTCGCTACCTGGACCTGATCAAGGCCACCCTGCGTACCAACTTCTACCAGACTGACGCCAACGGCCATAACAAGTCGTACTTCAGCTTCAAGTTCAACCCGCACTTGATCCCTGAACTGCCAAAACCTGTGCCGAAGTTCGAGATCTTCGTCTACTCGCCACGCGTCGAAGGCGTGCACCTGCGCTTCGGCAACGTGGCCCGTGGCGGCCTGCGTTGGTCCGACCGTGAAGAAGACTTCCGTACCGAAGTCCTGGGCCTGGTAAAAGCCCAGCAAGTGAAGAACTCGGTGATCGTGCCGGTGGGTGCGAAGGGCGGCTTCCTGCCGCGTCGCCTGCCTCTGGGCGGCAGCCGTGACGAGATCGCGGCCGAGGGCATCGCCTGCTACCGCATCTTCATTTCGGGCCTGTTGGACATCACCGACAACCTCAAGGACGGCGCCCTGGTGCCACCGACCAACGTCGTGCGCCATGACGACGATGACCCGTACCTGGTCGTCGCAGCGGACAAGGGCACCGCGACCTTCTCCGACATCGCCAACGGCATCGCCATCGACTACGGCTTCTGGCTGGGTGACGCGTTTGCGTCCGGTGGTTCGGCCGGTTACGACCACAAGAAAATGGGCATCACCGCCAAGGGCGCGTGGGTTGGCGTGCAGCGCCACTTCCGCGAGCGCGGCATCAATGTCCAGGAAGACAGCATCACCGTGGTGGGCGTCGGCGACATGGCCGGTGACGTGTTCGGTAACGGCTTGCTGATGTCCGACAAGCTGCAACTGGTCGCGGCATTCAACCACCTGCACATCTTCATCGACCCGAACCCGAACCCGGCGACCAGCTTCGTCGAGCGTCAGCGCCTGTTCGACCTGCCGCGTTCGGCCTGGTCGGATTACGACACCAGCATCATGTCCGAAGGCGGCGGCATCTTCTCCCGCAGCGCCAAGAGCATCGCGATTTCCCCGCAGATGCAGGAACGCTTCGACATCCAGGCCGACAAGCTGACCCCGACCGAACTGCTCAATGCCTTGCTCAAGGCACCGGTGGACCTGTTGTGGAACGGCGGTATCGGCACCTACGTCAAGGCCAGCAGCGAAAGCCACGCCGATGTCGGCGACAAGGCCAACGATGCACTGCGCGTGAACGGCAACGAACTGCGCTGCAAAGTGGTGGGCGAGGGCGGTAACCTGGGCATGACCCAGTTGGGTCGTGTCGAGTTCGGCCTCAATGGCGGCGGTTCCAACACCGACTTCATCGACAACGCCGGTGGCGTGGACTGCTCCGACCACGAAGTGAACATCAAGATCCTGCTGAACGAAGTGGTTCAGGCTGGCGACATGACCGACAAGCAGCGTAACCAGTTGCTGGCGAGCATGACCGACGAAGTCGGCGGCCTGGTGCTGGGTAACAACTACAAGCAGACCCAGGCCCTGTCCCTGGCGGCCCGTCGCGCCTTGCCGCGGATTGCCGAGTACAAGCGCCTGATGAACGATCTGGAAGGTCGCGGCAAGCTGGATCGCGCCATCGAGTTCCTGCCGAACGAGGAGGCGCTCAACGAGCGCATCGCCGAAGGCCATGGCCTGACCCGTGCCGAGCTGTCGGTGCTGATCTCCTACAGCAAGATCGACCTCAAGGAGCAGCTGCTGGGCTCCCTGGTGCCGGACGACGACTACCTGACCCGCGACATGGAAACCGCTTTCCCGCCAACCCTGGTGAGCAAGTTCTCCACGGCGATGCGTCGTCACCGTCTGAAGCGCGAAATCGTCAGCACCCAGATCGCCAACGACCTGGTCAACCACATGGGCATCACCTTCGTTCAGCGACTCAAGGAGTCGACGGGCATGAGCCCGGCGAACGTGGCCGGTGCTTATGTGATCGTGCGTGATATTTTCCATCTCCCGCACTGGTTCCGTCAGATTGAAAACCTGGACTACCAGGTGTCCGCCGACGTGCAACTGGAGCTGATGGATGAGCTGATGCGCCTGGGCCGTCGCGCCACGCGCTGGTTCCTGCGTGCCCGTCGCAACGAGCAGAACGCTGCCCGTGACGTCGCGCACTTCGGTCCGCACCTGAAGGAGTTGGGCCTCAAGCTCGACGAACTGCTCAGTGGCGAGATCCGCGAGAACTGGCAGTCGCGCTACCAGGCGTACGTCGAAGCTGGTGTGCCGGAGTTGCTGGCGCGCATGGTGGCGGGTACGTCGCACCTGTACACCCTGCTGCCGATCATCGAGGCCTCCGACGTGACCGGCCAGAACCCTGCGGACGTGGCCAAGGCCTACTTCGCCGTGGGCAGCGCGCTGGACATCACCTGGTACCTGCAGCAGATCAGTGCCCTGCCGGTTGAAAACAACTGGCAGGCCCTGGCCCGTGAAGCGTTCCGCGATGACGTCGACTGGCAGCAACGTGCGATCACCATCTCGGTCCTGCAACAGGGCGACGGCAGCCAGGACGTGGAAACACGCCTGTCGCTGTGGATGGCGCAGCACAGCAGCATGATCGAACGCTGGCGCGCCATGCTGGTGGAAATCCGTGCCGCCAGCGGTACGGACTACGCCATGTACGCGGTGGCCAACCGTGAACTGTTGGACCTGGCGCTGAGCGGGCAAGCGGTGGTGACTACCGCTGCACCTGCCAGCGAAGTGCTGGAGCCGGCGGCCTGATCAGGCGTTGAATGAAAAAGCCCCGCATTGAGAGATGCGGGGCTTTTTTTTCGGCCGAGGTTTTTATAGCGTCAATTCTGGCCCCTTCGCGGGCAAGCCCGCTCCTACAGTGCTACGCGGCTAACCTGTAGGAGCGGGCTTGCCCGCGAAGGGGCCCTATGTGTCAATACAACTTATTACCTTGTTTATTATCAGCCATCGACACTTTATCTGTCGGCCTGGTCAATAAATTACTGAGTGACTGGTCAAACTTCTGCAGTGCCCTTACTTGCACATTTTGCTGTTCATTAATATCGGCAACAATATCTTCACTGCGTTTAAAATCTGCCCACACCGGGCTCAGTGCTACGGCGTCATGGCCTCTTGCCGTGCCGATATAGTTGAGGTTGCGATCATAGAAGTGCGCACTGACATTGGCCTCGACGTCCGAACTACGCGAAGTGATCAACTGGCTGCGGCTGTCGACGATGGCGACCACGTCCGGTTTTGCCGCCTTGAGGCTCTGCATGTCCGGGTACACCGTGACCGAACCGAACTGGCGTTGCAGCGAGGCCTTGACCCAGTCCACCGCCAGGTCGGGCTTGGACGTGGCGACATAGGCGTCGTGGATCGGTTGAACCAGCAGGCTCTGGCCGAAACCGGTGCCGGCATTGGTTTGGTAGTCCTGCAAGTAGGCACGATTGGCCTGGGTGTTGTGGCTGTAGACCACGCCCAGGGAAACGTCGTGGCCGTTTGGAATGCTGGAGGCACTACTGCGACCCACGGGGTCGGTGAAGATACCGTCCAGCGAAGATACCGCGGAAGGTGCCGTTGGAATCGAGCAGCCGGTTAACAGCGCCGTTATTGTCAATGTACTGACAAGTGCAAGTTTCATGGTGTTTCTCCACTGAAACAACATCAGTCGGAAAGTTAAGTTGCCGGACACGGCCGGCAGTGGCTTTCAGACTAAACCTGGAGTCGCCAAATTAAATACCCAATCTGCTTGATAATCAGGTGGTCAATAGTTTTATTTGGTTTAAAGAAGTACGGTTAAGTGCCCGAAGAAATAAAAAGACCCCAATCACGGATTAAGGCCTGTTTATTTATGGCTATTCGTTCAGCGATCAGTTTTTCAAGGGGACCAGCACTTTTTCGTCTGGCGACAACACCATGAATACCAACAGTTTCGCGGGTTTGGTTGTGCTGGCGTTCTTCGACACCAGATGCTCCGAGCCAGCGGGTTCGTACCAATACTCACCGGCCTTGTACGTCACCTCCTTTTCGCCCTTCACCTGGGAAGTGATCGATCCCGAAAGTACATAGGCCATGGCCGTACCGTCGTGTTTGTGGGCGATCGACGCCTGGCCTGGCTTGTAGTCGACCTCAATCATCAAAGCCTTTTTGCCTGGGACGTTTTTCAGCATCTGGTCCTGCAACACCGTGACCTTTTCTGAAGGATCACCGGCCTCGTGGGCTAACGCCGAGGCGCAAACGGTCAAGGCAAGGGCCGCGAGAGAGAAGCGCAACATGTTCATGGTTCATCACCTGCAGTGGTTAGTTGTCAGGGACCAATCTATTGCGTCAGGGGGGACAAACAAACAGCCAATTCTCGGGAAGGCCAGGGGACCAATGTGCGGCGCTTAAACGAAAAAGATCGCAGTCCCCGACAACGTTTGCAGAGGTACCCATACTCTGCAAGCGCGACCAGGGACTGCGATCTTTAACCGTATTTTATCTGATCGGAAAGCTGTTGAAGTCGACGGCGTTGGCCAACTGGCAATCGATCAGGTCGATGAAGCCTTGCACCTGGGGACTGTTGAAATGCGATTGCATCGCCGTTTCCGATTGCCAGTGGGCGCTGACAGTCCAGCGGTTACTGTCCTCAGGGCAGCGGTCGACCATATAGGATTCACAGCCCGGTAGTTCGCGCAGGGTGTCGACAATCTTTTGCAATTGCTGACCCAGTTCTTCCGAGCGGCCGGCGACGGCCTGAACCTTTACGGTATTGATCACGTTGTAGGACATTGACACTCACTCCTGAATCAGGCCGGACGAATCCTGCTCATTGAGGGATAACGCCTATGCAGGATAGGCCTGCACCCCCGGACCACCAATAGCCAATCGCCGGATAAAGCCGCAGACCAATCGTCAGGCTACCTGCTGCAAAATGTCCCGAAAACGATCCAGGGCGATGTCGATGTCCAGGGTCTCAATCGCGCCAAAACCGAGGTAAAACCCGGCCTGGGGCGCTTCTTGGTAGAAAAAGCTGTCGATGGCATAGAGCCCCACTTCAACCTTTTTCGCCAGTTCGATCACCAGCGCCACGTCGATCGGGACCTTGCACAGCACCGCCATGTGAAAACCCGCGGTAATCGGCACCGCCTCAAGCCAGGGCGAGAGATCGCCGGCCATGCGCGCCAGGATCCGTTCACGCCGGCCCGCGTAAATCGAGTGGCAGCGACGAATGTGCTTGAGCAGGCAGCCTTCGGCGATGAACTTGGCCAGTGCCCACTGGGGCAGGGTGGAGGTGTGCAGGTCGGTGAGCTGTTTGGCGCGCACCACCGCCTCGAGAATCGCTGGCGGCAGGATCGCGTAACCCAGGCGCAGCTCCGGCAGCAGGGTTTTCGAGAAGGTCCCGACATAGGCGACGATCCCGCGCTCATCCATGCTTTGCAGCGAATCCGTGGGGCGGCCTTCGTAGCGAAACTCGCTGTCGTAGTCGTCCTCGATGATGATCGCGCCCAATTCATGGGCCTTGGCCAGCAATGCGACCCGCCGCTCCTGGCTCATGGGCATGCCCAGGGGGAACTGGTGCGACGGGGTGACGTAGATCAGCCGCGTTCCGCGGGGGATTTTCTCCACCACAATGCCTTCGGCGTCCACCGGCACGCCCATCACCGTGGCGCCGTGGGTGCCGAACAACAGCCGCGCCGGTGGATAACCGGGGTCCTCCATGGCGACGATACTGCCGGGGCGGGTCAGCACTCGGGAAATGAGGTCCAGCGCCTGTTGCGCGCCGTTGCACACCACCACGTCCTCATCCCGGCAATTGACCCCGCGAGAAAAGGCGATGTGCTGGGCGATGGCATTGCGCAAAGCCGGCAGGCCTTCGGGCAGGCTGTAGAAGCCCTTGGACCCGGCGATCTGGCGCAGCGCATGGGACGTGCAGCGGCGCCAGTCGTCCTGGGGGAACTGGCCCTTGCTGGTGGCGCCGCCAATGAAGTCGTAACGCAGCGAGCCTTCCAGCGTCGGGTGGCGTAGAAACACCGGCAGCTTGCGCCAGGACTCGATCACCTCAAAGCCGGCGAGCTCGTCAGGGCTCTGCTTGCGCTCGACCTTCGAGGCCCGGGCGTTGACGTAGGTGCCTTTGCCAATCACCCCAGTGAGGAAGTTTTCATAGGTCAGCTGGGCATAGGTATCGGAAATGGTCTTGCGTGAGATGCCCAGTTGCTCGGCCAGCAGGCGGCTTGGCGGCAGTTGCGAACCGGCTGCCAGGCGACCCGATTCGATAGCGCTGCGCAGTTGCTTGTACAACTGGCCCGCCAGGTCCTTGCGGCCGTTAATGACGACGTGTAGTTCCATACCGGCAAGGCTCCTGGGCTGTTGAGACGCGTGTGCATCGCGCCAGATTAACCGCAACTTGTGTTTATACATAAGTTGCGTGTAGGAAAAACCGCCAATTGGTCTGCGCCCCGGTGGTCCACGGAGAATTCGCCCAATTGGACCTGTAACGCCGCCTTATCAACGACTACCTTGGGGGCAAATCATCGCTAAATGAGGTTGCGCCATGAACCCCCGCCTGGATTACTACAGCGCCTCGCCCAAGGCGATGAAAGCGATGATCGCCATGGAAGCCCTGACCAGCAGCCTGAGCATCGAGCCGGCGCTGCTGCACCTGGTCAAGATCCGTGCCTCGCAGCTCAACGGCTGTGCGTTCTGCACCGACATGCACTCGGTGGACGCCCGGCGCCTGGGCGAAACCGACCGCCGGCTGTATTCGATTGTGGTGTGGCGCGACAGCAACTTCTTCAATCCCCGTGAGCGCGCCGCACTGGCCTGGACCGAGGCGGTGACGCTGCTGTCCCAGGACCATGTGCCGGATGCCGTTTACGAGCAGGCCCGGACGCAATTCAGCGAAGGGGAGCTGGTGGACTTGACGATGGCTGTCAGCACCATCAACAGCTGGAATCGACTGGCCGTGAGTTTTCGCCAGGCGCCTAGCGCCTGAGTGCTGTCACACGCCGTTCATGCACGTTGCGCAAGATGGAGCTCCCAGGGAAAGATCGACAGGGAGTCATCGATGTCAGGCATGGAAACCCGCAGTGCTCAGCCGGTAGCGCAATATCGCGCAGCCCTCGATACAACCCTGTCCTGGCGCGCCCGAGCGGCCCAGCTCGATCCATTGCTGGCGCAGTGCTTCAGCGTCACTGCCCGTTGCGGCTGCTACATGCAGGCGGCCCGCCGCCTCAACCTCAAGGCGACGCGGTTGCGCGAGCAATTGGCGCAGCTTGAAAGGCAGTTGCAGTGTTCGCTGTTCAGCCCGTCGGAGAACGGCCTGGTGCTCAGTCGTGAGGGGCTGCAACTGCACAAACAGCTGACCGCGCTGGCGCATGAACGCGAGCTGCCGGTGATCGAGCAACCCCGGGTGCGGCTGGCCGTCGCCGAGACCATCCTGCACGACATCCTCGGTCGCGATCTGGTGGCGTTGCTGCGACGCAATGCCAGTGCACGCCTGGACATCATCAGCCTCGACAGCGAATTGTCCCTGCAGGCAGTCAGCGCCGATATCGTGGTGTGGCTGGCGGGTACCGATTCGCCGCTGCCGGGACCGAGTTTCGCCGTCAGCGAGCCGCGATGCCTGGCGCGACTCGACTACGTGCCGCACATCGCCAAACGCTATTCACGGGTCGCCGCCCGGCCGGACGGCCTCGATGACCTCGCCGACTTCATGCTGGTGCAATGGCAGCACGATCGGCAGGTCGACAGTTTTCGACCCTGGAACGACCTGGTCGACCAGCGCCTGGCCGGGGTCGTGCAGCTGCACTCCTACGAACTGATGCTGGAGATGGTCCGTTGCAGCGCCTGCATCGGCCTGTTGCCCGGCTACATGAGCCACTTCGACCGTGGTTTGATCGGTTTGCCGGGGTTGTTCAGCCAACCGATGCAGCGCCAGGTGTGGATGGCGGTGAATGCCGAATCCGAGGGTGAGGTGCAGGTGCAGGCGATTGTCGAGTTGATCCTCAGCACCTTCGAAGAGCGACGGGAGTGGTTTGAAGGCTGAACTCGATCAAATGTGGGAGCGAGCCTGCTCGCGATGGACGTTAACGATAACGCGTGAATCCTGACACCCCACGGCGCTCTCGGGTTTTTCGCGAGCAAGCTCGCTCCTACAGGGTTTTTGCCATGGTGGATGCGTTAGAGTAACTGGCCATGTCTGTCTCAAGGATGAATCACCCATGACCGCCACTGACGCCGTCATCACCCTCGAACGCCTCAACGAATTCCACGTTGAAGGCATCACTGCGCTCTACCGCGATCCGCTTGTCGCCCGTCAGACGTTGCAAATGCCGTTTCCGACCTCCGAGACTTGGCACAGACGCCTGGCGACAGACAACGAGCGTGTCTTTCAATTGGTGGCCCTGCACCAGGGGACGGTGATTGGCAGCATTACTCTGGAGCAGTTTTCCCGTATCCGTCGCAGCCATGTCGGCAACTTCGGCATGGGCGTTGCCCCTGCGTGGCAGGGCAAGGGCGTGGGTTCGACACTGTTGGCGGCGGCGCTGGATATCGCTGACAACTGGATGAACCTGCGGCGGGTCGAGTTGAGCGTGTATGCCGACAACGAAGCGGCCATCGGCCTGTATCGCAAGTTCGGCTTCGAAAACGAAGGGCTGTTTCGCGACTATGCAGTGCGTGATGGTGCCTACGTCGATACCTTGAGCATGGCGCGTCTGCGCAGCATGCCCGGGGCCGATTGATCGCACGCCCTGAGGTAAACGCCACCGCTCGTACGTTTAGTCGTACGTCGGTGGCGCGCATCTGCCATGCTCAAAGTCCGCAGCACCGCTCCAACCATAGGAACACCGCAATGGACGACGTACAGCAACTGGGCGAGATGCTTCGCCACTACGCAGAAAGCGAAGCGCACAAGAAGCAGCTGTTCGAGACGCAATCGGCCGAATGGACGACGCGTATTACCGAGCTGTTCGATCAGATCCAGCAGTGGCTGGAGCCGGTGCTGGCACCGCATCTGCTGGAAGTGAACCGCGAGGCGTACACCGCTTCGGGGCCGAGCGTTCCGGTCGAGACATCGACATTCAAGAGCGAGAAACTGTCCATTGTGATTGCCGGAAAACCGGTGGAGTTCGTGCCGGATGTGATGGGCGCGGGCGGGCAGATTTCACTGGCAGTCATGGGCCTGACCGCCGCGCGCTATGGAAGTGTTTCGCTGGTATGCCTGCCGACAACGAATGGCTGGCAGTGGCGCAAGACCAACGGCCTCAAAGAAGCGGACACTTTTGTCTTCGATGCAAGTTTTCTGGCGCAGCAATTACAAAGTCTAATCCCCCGCGAACGTGGCTAAAGCCATGTTTACTTCGGTTGAATAATGTTTAAATGGCCAGGTGGCGTCCAGAATGGCCAGGTCGACTTGGCCGATTTTGTTCCGTCAGGAAACTTGGCCTGAACCGAAAACACATAATGAGTGCCAGGTTGCAGTTCGTAATTAACGTGATAGGGTGTAATCACATCCATCTGGGTTTGCCCCCACTCAATGCTATACCCGGTGACCGAACTTTGCCGTGGGGTCCAACTGAACCATGCGATGTTGGGCGAAACGACGTCATGATCGTCAATGTAAGGGCCGGGAAGTAATTCCCTAGTATAGAACGAGCTGGAAGCGGGTTGGGACACGTTTCCTGCTGCATCTCTTGCAGCAATTTCAACCCTGTAGGTTGTAGCTTCTCGTAGTCCAGTAAACGTGTAATAGTTGTCGGGGTGGTTGGCGGAGATCACTTGATTCTCGAGTATGATTCGATAGCCAGTGACCTTTAGATTGTCGGTAGAAGGTGTCCAGGTGGCTGTTGCTGAAGTATGGGCAATATTGCTGAACACCGGTGTGCCAGGTCGCGTAGGCGGCACGTCGTCGATATCCGGAAAAAGTATTTTTGCTGATTCTCCGGGGATGTTATTGGAATTGACAGCCCAGACTTCGAAAGTGTTTTTATTGGCTTCAAGGTTGGTAACCGTGTAAGGCGATCCAGGCGCGTAAACAGGGGTTTCGTCATTGACTAAAATCATATAGCCATGCGCAAGATGCACAGGTGGCCATGTCAATCTTACCGAAGTGCTGTTGATGGCTTGTGCGCTCAGGTGTGCTAGTTTGTGAGGCGGGGTGATGTCGCCAGATACGTTAAGAGTCATAGCGGGCGACAGTTCATTCGTGCCTTTTAGGCGCGCTCTGACGTCAACGGGGGCGAACACATTCTCCGTGACGACTATTGTACACTGTTCATCTTTTCCAACATAGAAAGTATAGGGGTAGTGATATATTTGGAAGTCGTAGTCAAGGCTTGATGAGTATGCTTCTTTCCATTCCAATAGTCCGACATGATGCGGCGCGTGTCCAAGATCCATGACTGAAAAATCAGGGTCGATAGGTGCTCCGGGCCGACGCTCGAGTGTGATGGAGGCCCATCTTGAATATAATCCCACATTATCTTCGGCCCGTACCGAAAATACATACTCCGTGGCACGATCAAGATTGGTAACCGAATAAAACAAGTTGGTAGTGTAACCGAGGAAGTTTCCGTCACGGGTAACTTCGTATCTCTTGATACCACTGACGTCGTGGGACAGCTCCCATTCCAATGTGACCGATGTCATCCCGATGCTAGCCAATCCCAGGTTCGCTGGCGTGCTGGGAGGAGCAATATCTTCGACGTGAAGTACTACTTCCGGGCTGAAAGCACTTGTCCTGCCAAGCGCATCTACTGCGCGAACTTTATAGGTGTGGCGACCAGGCATAACCGACTCTAGAATGCCTGGCGATGTATGTGGAGTTATTGTTATGACTCCGTTTGCATGAATCTCGTAATACTGTATGGGAACATTCGTTGGTGCAATCCAGTCGAGTTGTACTTGTTCGGTCAAATCTACCTGAGCTGCTGAAAGCCTTGCTGGTGCGTCAGGGAGTGGATATTGTCTTCCTCGTTCCATGTTGGTGTTGATGCAAAAATCGACGAGGCCGGTTCCCGGAATAAAATCGACATTGACAATATTCGCAAATATCCCCCTTTTTAGAGCCGGGTTGAAGAAGTTGCGAAAGTATGGAAGGTGAGCGTCGTCACGTGGTAGGCGCATGGCACCATTGGCATTGCGCGCATGGGCTTGAAACATCCAGAGATCACCGAAAACCTCTATAGTGCCATTTTTGATTTTACTGAAGACTTCGTTGGTGTAATTCGTCAGGTGCGCCAAGCTTGAGTCCGTGCCTGCCCACATATTTTTAATGGATGGCCAGTGATTTCCTGTCCTGATGTTGGCGGGAGCTGCAATAATTATATTTCTCCCGGGGTAGTTCTGATTGAGCTCCCGTAATGTCATATGTTTTGCGCTTGGTGGAATTAACAGGCTGTTAAGTGGGGCGAGATAGCGCTCGCACCTAGGGATGCTGTCTTTTATTTTGCCTGTTTTGTATGATTCTATTGAAAGTATGATTATCTCTTTTGGGTTGCTTAAGGCAAACGATCTCATGGTTTCTACGCAGTGATCCAGGCGCCGACCGGTATTTATACCATGCTCAAAACATAATTCCTCAACCAGCCGGACACTGTTCTGGCCTGTGGGTTTGTTATAGCTGGAATCAATTATTCGAAGGTCGAAAACACGAGCGCCATGGGCAAGCTGATAGCTAAAGGTATCATCCTGGCAGGCGGCAAGCAGTCCATCAATATGCCAGAGTTTTTTCAGGTCCGCTCCAGCATTGTGAGTCGATGGTAATACCAGGTTTTGAATTCTAAGTTCGAGTATGGACTGCCAAATCTCGGTCATCCATCGACTATGGTTGACGGTGGGTCCGATCTCACGACTAATATGAATGTCGCGGGATGTTTGAGTTGGTACGTTTTTTAATTCATTTTCTTGTTCAGCCTGGCTCATGATCATGACCCTACTTAAGGAATACTGTGAGGGACCAGTATTGGCGGGCGGGCGCGTGCCGGCAACTAGCAGAACTATTAGTTGTGAAATTTTTAATCTTGTCTATAAGCGACCCAGGTTCATCACACCAGTTTCGAGGTGATCCATACGCTGCCATGCGCTTTGGAAACCGCGACGAAAAAAAACAGGTTCATGGATATTTCATTTATGCGGATCAGTTAAGTTGTACTGCTGCGGCGATCTGGCGCGATCTGATACGGTTCTTAATGATTCAGCTGAATCTGTAACGCGCTGCACCGCTGGCGCATAGTTGCCCTCGGAACGAGCCACAGAACCCGATGCCCCCGCATTCCTGATGAGGTAGCGATGTATCAATACGACGATTACGACCGGGCACTGGTATTCGAGCGGGTTGCGCAGTTTCGCGATCAGGTCGAACGCTTCATGGCGGGCGAACTGAGCGAGGAAGAGTTCCTGCCGTTGCGCCTGCAGAACGGCCTGTACATGCAAAAACACGCCTACATGCTGCGCGTCGCCATTCCCTACGGCACGCTGAGTGCCCGGCAGATGCGTACGCTGGCGAGCATCGCCCGGGATTACGATCGCGGCTACGGCCACTTCACGACGCGGCAGAACATGCAGTTCAACTGGATCGAACTGGCCGAGGTGCCGGACATCCTCGAACGCCTGGCCCAGGTGCAGATGCATGCCATCCAGACCTCCGGCAACTGCGTGCGCAACATCACTACCGAAGCCTTTGCCGGGGTCGCGGCCGACGAAATGATCGACCCGCGCCCGCTGGCGGAAATCCTGCGGCAGTGGTCGACCATCAATCCGGAATTCCTCTACCTGCCGCGCAAGTTCAAGATCGCCATCTGCTCGGCCGAGCAGGACCGAGCGGCGATCATGATGCATGACATCGGCCTTTATCTTTACCCTGGCGACGATGGGCAAATGCTGTTGCGGGTGATCGTGGGTGGGGGGCTGGGGCGTACGCCGATCCTGGGCTTGCAGATTCGCGAAGGTTTGCCGTGGAGGCACCTGCTGTCCTACGTCGAGGCGGTGTTGCGGGTGTATAACCGTCACGGCCGACGGGACAACAAGTACAAGGCGCGGATCAAGATCCTGGTCAAGGCCCTGGGCATCGAAGCGTTCGCCAGGGAAGTGGAGCAGGAGTGGACCTATCTCAAGGATGGCCCGGCTCAGCTGACCCTTGAAGAGTTCGAGCGTGTTGCCAGTGCTTTCGTCGCGCCGCAGTATCGCCAGCTGGCGGATACCAGCCTTGAGTTCGGCACACATCTGGCCCAGGACCCGGCGTTCGCACGCTGGGTGCAACGCAATGTTCAGGCGCACAAGGTAGCGGGTTACGCCAGCGTGGTGCTGTCGACCAAACCGGGCATCAGTTCGCCGCCGGGGGATGTCACTGATGCGCAAATGGAGGCGGTGGCCGAGTGGTCCGAGCGTTTCGGCTTTGGCGAGATCCGCATTGCCCATGAGCAAAACATCGTTCTGCCGGACGTGCCCAAAGCCGACTTGTCCACGCTCTGGCGCCTGGCCTGCGAGCACAACCTTGGCAGCACGAACGCCGGTTTGCTGACGGACATCATTGCCTGCCCCGGGGGTGATTTCTGTGCGCTGGCCAACGCCAAGTCGATCCCCATCGCCCAAGCCATTCAAGCGCGCTTCGATGACCTCGATTACCTGCATGACCTGGGCGACATCAGCCTCAACATTTCCGGCTGCATGAACGCCTGCGGTCACCACCACATCGGCAACATCGGCATTCTCGGGGTCGATAAGAACGGCAGCGAGTGGTATCAGATCACACTCGGCGGCGCCCAGGGCAAGCACAGCGCGTTGGGCAAGGTGATCGGCCCGTCCTTCAGCGCCGCGCAAGTGCCTGACGTGATCGAACAGATCATCGACACCTTCGCGCGCTATCGCGAAAGCGAGGAATTGTTTGTCGACACCTTGCAGCGCATCGGCCTGGAGCCGTTCAAAGAGGCGGTTTATCCGAAAGTGCTGGAGGAGTCGGCATGAACAATCTGTTGCGGCTGGAGGCGAGTGGGGCGGGGATTGTCGAGGACGATCCCTGGACGCTGGTTCGGGATCTGCAGGCGCCATTGCCCAGGGGCAGGGTGATTCTGCCCTTGGCACGCTGGCTGGAAAATCCACGGCAGAATGCAGTCTGGCTGGGGCCGGACGATGAGGTGGAGGGTCTTGAGCGATGGTTTGGCGAATTGCCGTTGATCGCCCTGGATTTTCCGAGTTTTCGAGATGGTCGTGGGTACAGCCAGGCGTACTTGCTGCGCACTCGATTGGGTTGGACCGGGGAGTTGCGTGCAGTCGGTGATGTGCTGCGCGATCAGCTGAGCCACATGCGCCAATGCGGGTTCGACAGTTTTGCGGTGCGCGAAGACAAGTCGGCCGAGGATGCGCTCAAGGGGTTGGCGGGGATGAGCGTGTTGTATGGGCGGTCGGCGATCGAGCCGCGGCCTTTGTTTCGGCGGCGCTAACAGAGTCAAGATCAAAAGATCGCAGCCTGCGGCAGCTCCTGCAGGATGTACATCGATCCTTGTGGAGCTGCCGCAGGCTGCGATCTTTGTTTATTTCAACGCCGGATCCCCCATGTTCATCTTCTTCCAGCCCTGTAACAGCACCTGGGCCTTGGGTTCCTGGCCGTTATCCAGGTAATACTGGATCAACGACAACCGCGCATTACGGTTTGCCGGCTGGACTTTCAACAGCCGTTCCAGCTCCTCGCACGCGGCGTCGACCTTGCCGCTGTCATGCAATGCCACGGCCAGCACGTAGCCGTACTGCGCACTCTGCGGTTCCAGTTGCGCGGCTTTGCGCAGGAAGGGCATGGCTTGTTCGGCTTTGCCAGCGCGCACCAGCGACAAGCCCTGGGTGTGTTGCAGCAGCGCAGCGTCGGGGTGTTCCTTGAGGCTTAGCGCCATCAGCGCCTGGGCTTCCTGACTGCGACCATTGGCCTCCAGCCACTGCACCAGCGTCACCAATGCGGGGTAGAAGTCCGGGTCGCGCTGCAGTGATGTGCGCAACAAGTCTTCGACTTCGCCGCTGCGACCGCTGGCCTGATACAGCATGGCCAGGTTGAGGCTGGATTCGGCGCGTTCGGCCAGGCTCTTTTGCACGGCTTCGTACTCGCCGATGGCAGCTTCCCAGTTGCCCTGGGCGCTGCCCAGTCCGTTGCGGGCCACGCTGAGCAAGTCGCGGGCCGCCGCGATGCGCACCGCCTTCACCGGATCGCTCAGCAAGGGCGTCAACAGCGGGGCACGTTCTGGTGGCGGCAAGAACGCGCTGATGGCGCGGATGGCGCTTTCACGCACCTGCGGTGCCGGGTTGCCCAGGTCCTTGGTCGCCAGTTTCAGCGCCTGTTCACTGGGGTACAGCGGCAACTCGGCCAACAGCGTTGCCCGTTGAATGGCCGGCAGGTTGCTGCGTTGCAGTTGCTCGTACAAGGCTTGCGCGGCGCCGGGCTGGCCGTTGCGGATCAGCCACAGGCTTTCGTCGTAGCGCGGGGCTTGCACGGCGCTGGCGTTGGCAGTGTTCCAGAGCTTGAACTGCTCGGTGACCTTGTCGCCGGCCTTGCCCTGGTGGCAGGTCAGGCAGGCGTGCGGTGTGCCGAGTTTTTTCGCGCGCTCCGGGTTGGGGATGCTGAAGCTGTGGTCATGCCTGAAGTCGTTGACCATGTAGAACTTGCCGGGCATATGGCAATCCACACACTGCGAACCCGGCTGGCCCATGGTGTGGCGGGTGTGTTCGATGGAATCGTAGTTCTTCGCTTGCAGGCCTTTGCCGTCGACGGTGTCCACCGGCGTCTTGCCGGCGGTGTTGTGGCATTGCAGGCAGACGCCATTGCCCGGCGCCTTGAGTTCGGTGCTGTGGGGGTTGTGGCAGTTGCTGCAACGCACCCCCTTGTCGAACATTTTGCTCTGGGCAAAGGAGCCGTGCTCGAACACTTCGTCCTTGATCTTGCCGTCCAGGGCATACAGCTCGCGGGTCAGGGCGCTTGGCAGGTAATCATCCATCAGGCGCTTGCCGACGGTGAAGCCATCGCCCAGCGGCGCGCGGCGCGAGTGGCAGCGGGCGCAGGTTTCAATTTCGACGGTGGCGTTCTTGTCCTTGAGGTCGACGGCGAATCCTGCGTGGATCAGCTCGGTTTTTTTCGCGGTCCACTCCAGGTGATTGGAAGCCGGGCCGTGGCAGGCCTGGCAGCCGACGCCGAGACTGTTCCACTGACTGTCGAAGGTGTTTTTCGCGGCATCGAAATTGCGCTTGTACCCGGTGGTGTGGCATTCGACGCACATGAAGTTGGCGTTCTGGCTGGGTTTGCTCCAGTGCAGCGGGTCCTTGAAGGTCACGCCCTGGCCCGGGTAGAGATGAAACCAGCGGTGCTTCTCGGTATCCCAGGCCACGCCCAGGGCTTGCAAGCGACCTTCGCCGACCTCGATCAGGTACTGCTGCAACGGTGCGATACCGAAGGTGTAGGCGACCTTGAAGTCGGCGTTCTTGCCATCGATGCCGGGGGTGTTGACCCAGAATCCGTCGTCCTTGCGCGAGAACCGGGTGGTTTCGTTCTCGGCCTTGAAGGTGACGTTGTTGAAGTCGCCGAGCATGGTCTCGGCGTTCGCTTCCTGCATCGCCAATTGGTGATGGGAACCTTGCCAGTCCTTGACCTGAGTGCTGTGGCAGCCCTGGCATTGTTGTTCGTCGACCATTTTCGCGGGCGCCATGGCGACGGGCTGCGGTTGTGGCTGCGGCTTGGCGGGTTGTGCGACAGGTGCGCTGACCGGCGCATGGGGCACGGGGGCCGGTTGACTGCTGAACAGGAACCAGCCGATGCCCGCTACCGCCAGCAGCAGGAGGCCGATGGTGACGGGAAACAGGTAGCGATTGATCAGGGTCGGTGGCGAATCAGGGTTTGGCTTTGCTGAGTTATTTTTATGTGTCGGCATTACGACTTCCGTAGTCCAGGTGCGTTTGCCGTCAGGCGCGCGTTGAGGCTCGAGGCAGCTTTGCCGGAAGGCCGGCGTGTGTCAAATGATGGTTGTGATGAATTCTGATGGCCTCATCGCTGGCAAGCCAGCTCCTACAGGGTTTTCCGGTGTTCACAAAACCAGTAGGAGCTGGCTTGCCAGCGATAGCGATCTGCAAGGCGCCGCATTACTCCCCGACAAACCAGCGGAAATACGGATTGCCCCCATCCCCGCGCATCACCTCGCGCACATCCCTGGCCCAGGCATCCCTATCACCGTCATAGGCATGCAGGCTCGCCCGATAAAACTGCATCAGGCGCTGCCGATGAGCATTCATGCGCTCGTTGAACCCGACATCGGCATTCACCAGCGGCGCTGCGATGTGCAAGTCCAGCAGGGCCGGCAGCACGCGGCTGATTTCCTTGGTCCGTACCCACGGTGCGTATTCGATTCGCGGCTGATCATCCGTCACTGCCGGTGCGTCAGCGGCGAAGCGCTCCAGGCCGGCGCGATCGGTCACCCAGGTCGCGAGCAATGCGGCGGCCGAGCCAATGCCGACGTCCTGCAAAGTGCTGCGCACGCTATCCTGCTGGAAGCGCTGGTTGATTTTCGCGGCATCCAGCTCGATCGGCTCCATCGAACCCACCAGCAGCATCTCGTGGAACTCGCTGGTCCACAGCGTGGCGTACGGGAAGACATCGAGGAAGCTGCGTACCAGCGAACGCGAGTCGTCGATGTTCTGCGTAGGCAACGGCAACCACTGGGCGACCAGGCCTTGTTTGTGCAGGCGACTGGCAGCCAGTTGATAGAAATCCCGGGAATACAGGTTGACCACGCCGGCCGCGGAGGGTGGTGGCGGTTCGAGGGTGATCAGGTCATAGCGTTGCGGGTTGCGCAGCAGTTCCTGGCGACCGTCGCGCAGGCGCACGTCGACACCCGGATCGGCTGCGGCATTGAAGTTGCCCTTGAACAACGGCGCGGCCTTGACCACCGACGGCAGCAGTTCGGCGACCACCCGGTGCTCGAGGCCCGGATAGCGGGTGAGGGCGCCTGCGGTGATGCCCGTGCCGAAACCGATCACCAGCGCCGAACGCGGTTCGCCGTTGTGGATCAACAGCGGCAACAGCGCCTGAATCCGCATGTAGCGCAGCGAAGGCATGGCATCGCCGGTATTGGACACGCCCTGGATGTACAAGCGCTGGAACGCCCGCTGGCCCTTGCCCTGGCTGACCACGGCCACGGTGCCGCCGCGTCCTTCCTCGTAGAACGCGAGGGTGCCGTTGCGCGCGCCGGGCAGCAGGCTGGCCAGTTTGTCCACCGGTATCAGCAGTGCCAGCGCCAGCGAGACCAGGCCGACTGCGATCACGCCCTGGCGCCGACCTTTCTTCACGCCGTGACCTCTGCGCACCGCGAAGTAGCCGATCCCGGCGGCGATGATTGCCAGCAGTCCAAGGGTTCGAACCAGGCCCAACAGCGGGATCAGCACAAAGCCACAGAGCATCACGCCGACGATGCCGCCCAGGGTATTGAACGCCACCACCTCACCGACATGGCGCCCGACATGGTCGCGCCCGACGCTCAAGCGCAGGGCCACGGGAAACGCCGCGCCGAGCAGCACGGTCGGTACGAACACGATGCTCAACGCGACCACGGCAAAGCGTACGCTCATGCCCAGCAGTTCACTGGCACCCCATGACAACACCCAGGCTTCGGCCACGCTTTGCGCGAGCACCAGCCAGCGCCCCAGCAGGGCAATTTCCAGCAAGGCAATCAAACCGGCACCGGCGATCAGCAAGCCGAACACCCCCCAGGGATCACGCAGGCGATCGACCCGTCGGGCGAGCAGGGCGCTACCGAGGAACAGCCCGGTGAGGTAGGTCGCCAGCACCACGGCAAAGGCGTAGGTGCGGGTACTCATGAACTGCACGATGGATTGCGACCAGACCACTTCGTAACCCAGGGCCACGCCGCCGGCAATCGAGTACAGCCAGAGGGCCAGGCGATCCGGCGCCTTGTCGGCGTGATGCTTGACCGGCGCCTCAACCGCTGGCGTGCGATGGCGCTGGAACCACAAGGCTCCAGCGGCGGCCAGCAGGTTGAGCATCGCGGCGGCCAGGGCACTGCCGCGCACACCGAGGGTGGCAATCAGCACGAACGCGGCGAGCAGGGTACCGGCGATGGCGCCGGCGGTGTTGGCCGCGTACAGGTGTCCACCGGCCTTGCCCAGCTGCTGCGGGTCGCTGGCCAAGGAGCGAACAAGGACCGGCAGGGTGCCGCCCATCAACAGCGCGGGAATACCCACCAAGGCAAAGGGCAACACCCAGGCCAGCAGGCCGATGTGCTGCTCCAGCCAGGCAAACGGACTGGCCGCGACGCTCATGGCGAAGGTCGCGCCGACACCCAGTATTGCCACCAACACTTCCAGCCCGGCATACAGCAGCACCGGTTGCTGCAGGCGGTCCGCCCAGCGACCGAACAGCAAGCCACCCAGTGCTAATCCTGCAAAAAATGCGCTGATCCCGGTGGTGATTGCATACACCTCGACGCCCACCACCAGCGACAGCTGCTTGATCCACAGCACCTGGTACACCAGCGCCGCGGCGCCGGAGACGAACAGCAACAGGGCGGGGATCAACAGCGCCGGGGAGGCGACGTGAGGGGCAGGTATGGCCGACGACTTGCTGGCGACACGTGAGGACATTGCGGATTGCCTTATACAAAACCCGATTTAACACCATCCCTGTAGGAGCTGGCTTGCCAGCGATAGCGGTGGTTCAGCCAACCTCTTCGTTGACTGCAAGTCCGCCATCGCTGGCAAGCCAGCTCCTACGGGGAATGTGTTCGCATTCCTAAAATAGTCCGCTCGCCGGTAAAGGCGAGCGGCGGTCAAGCGGTCTTACTGTGCAGCTTTCATTTTTTCAGCGATTTTCGCATCTACCGCAGCACGGATCTGGTCAACGCTGAAGCTGGCCGGTTTCTGGCTTGGTGGATAGTCGATGAAGGTTTGCAGGAACGCCGCCGACTTCATGACTGCCATTTCAGTCAGGTAAACGTTCTTGGTGGTCCAATCGTAGTATTGGTCGGAAACGATGTCGGCCCTTTCGTACGGGTCCATCCGCAGGTTGAAGATTTTCGGTACGCGCAGGCATACGAACGGTTCGCTCCAGACTTTGAAGCCGCCAGGTGCGCGCTGCTCGCAGAATACCGCCTTCCAGTTATCGAAGCGCATCGACACCAGCACGCCGTCGTCGTTGAAGTAGTAGAACTCCTTGCGCTCGCTTTTAGGCTGTTGGCCGGTCAGGTAAGGCAGCTGGTTGTAACCATCCAGATGCACCTTGAAGTTATTACCGCCGGAAGTGGGCGCCCAGCCTTTGAGCAGCTTGTTTTTTACGTCAGGCTCACCCACGGCAGCCAGCAAGGTCGGGAACCAGTCCAGGCCCGAGAACATCTCGTTGGACACTTCACCCGGTTTGATTTTGCCCGGCCAGCGAATCATGGCTGGAACCCGGTAGGCACCTTCCCAGTTGGAGTTCTTCTCGTTGCGGAACGGCGTGGTCGCGGCGTCCGGCCAGGAGAACTGGTTCGGGCCGTTGTCGGTGGTGTAGACGACGATGGTGTTGTCGGTGATTTTCAGGTCATCGAGGGTTTTCAGCAGTTTGCCGACGTCGCCGTCGTGCTCAAGCATGCCATCGGCATAGTCGTTGCCGGGCATGCCGCTCTGGCCCTTCATCGACTCGCGCACGTGGGTGAACAGGTGCATGCGGGTGGTGTTCATCCAGACGAAGAACGGCTTGTCCGCCTTGGCCTGTTTCTCGATGAACGCTTGCGCCGCCGCCGTGGTTTCGTCGTCGATGGTTTCCATGCGCTTGGTGGTCAGCGCGCCGGTGTCTTCGATCTTGCCGTCGGCGAAGCTGTGGATCACGCCACGGGGTGACACGGCCTTGACGAACTCGGGGTCGTCCTTGGGCCAGTACGGACGCTCGGGTTCTTCCTCGGCGTTAAGGTGGTACAGATTGCCGAAGAACTCGTCGAAACCGTGGTTGGTCGGCAGGTATTCATCCTTGTCGCCCAGGTGGTTCTTGCCGAACTGACCGGTCGCGTAGCCCTGGGATTTCAGCGCCTGGGCGATGGTGATGTCACGCTTTTGCAGGCCGACCGGTGCGCCCGGTACGCCGACCTTGGACAAGCCGGTACGCAGCGGCGTCTGCCCGGTGATGAACGACGATCGTCCGGCGGTGCAACTGTTCTCCGCGTAATAGTCGGTGAACATCATGCCTTCCTTGGCAATCCGGTCGATGTTCGGAGTCTTGTAGCCCACCACGCCCATGGAATAGGCACTGATGTTGGTCTGGCCGATGTCATCGCCAAAAATCACGAGAATGTTGGGTTTATCGGCGGCCCCGGCAGTTGCCGAAATCGCCATTACCGAGGTCGCCACCAAGGCGAGTTTCGGTAACCAATTGCGTATGCGAGTCATCTGACTTGCTCCTTTTCACTGACGTCGCTCGGTGCGACAAACGTTTATTGCGGTCCTGCGTCACGCTTTGTTATTGCACTTGCCCGGGTGTGGCAGCATCGAACGGATAGATCCGGCCCCATTCGGCGGCCATGTCGACGACGGTCCAGCCACGTTTGTTTGCTTCGTCCAACGCCTTGTCCAGGCGGCCAATCTGCGATTGGCGGTCATAGGCCCATTCGCGCTTGGCGTCGGTGTGATGCACCAGCCCCATGAATCGTTTGCCCGACCCGGCTGCGGTCCACTGCAGCATCTGCAGGTCGCCGTCGGAGTTGCCGAAGGCGAGAATCGGTCGACGGCCGATCACCGCGTCGATGCTCACCGGCTTGCCCGGCCCATCATCGTTGTGGGCCAGTTTCGGAGTGCGCAGGATCGATGCCTGGCCATCCTTGTAGTCAAAAGTGGTGACGAATGTAGTGCCGATCACTTGCTCGGGCGGGATGCCGTAGACCTTTTCGGCGAAGGCGCGCATGAACGCGGTGTCACCACCGGAAACGATGTAGGTCTTGAAGTTCTGGCTGCGCAGGTAGTCGAGCATTTCCAGCATCGGCTGGAAGATCATCTCGGTATACGGCTTGCCGGTTTTCGGATGGCGGGCCTGGGTCAGCCAGGTCTTGGCGTAGTCGTCGAAGGCTTCGGTGGTCATGCCGGTGTGGGTCGCACCGAAGATTTTCATCATGCCCTCGAGACCGCTGGCGGCCAGGGCCTTGTGATCGTTTTCCAGTACGGCCTGGAACGGCTGGGTGGTTTTCCACTCCGGGTGCTGCGCTGCGGTGCGCTTGACCTCTTCCAGGGCAAACAGAAACTCGAAGTACATCGGCTGCTCGCTCCACAGGGTGCCGTCGTTATCGAATACGGCGATACGGTCCTCGGGTTTGACGAAGTCCTTGCTGCCTTGATCGGTCACCGCCTGCACGAACTCGATGATGTTCTTTTTCGACGGACCATCATTCCAGGAAGGTAGCGGCTCAGCGGCCTGCACCAGCAATGGCAGGCTCAGGGCAAGGGTCAATAGAAACCGGAAAGCGTGAAGTTGGCGCAGCGATACGGAGCTCATCATGGGAAATCCTTCTCGTGAACGGGGTTGAGTGGTCGCAGTGCGGTAGCGACTGATTCTTGGTTGTGTTCGGCCTGACTATGCAGCGTAGTCAAGGATTTCTTGAGTTGGTGCAGCGCCTGATCTTTGGTCGGCTGGCGGCCGTAGCACGCACGCAGGAATGCTTGCAGGCGCGGGCCGAAGCCCGTCAGCTTCAGACCGTTGCGGCTGCGGCGGGTCCACAGGTACAGGGCGCCGAGTTGTGGCGGTTGGCCATCAAGTTGCGACGGGATCTGGCGCCAGGCGTAGTCGGGCGATTGCAGCCACGCCGCGTGGCGGGCGCGGCGCCGGGCCTGCCAGGCGAGGTGCGCGCGATGCACATACGGGCGGGCAAACCAGGCGAGCAATGCCACGCCGAACAGCAGCGCCAGCAGGCTCAAGGCAAATCCCGAGAGGTGCAGACGATTGCTCTGTCCAAGTTTTTTCAGGTCGTCGCTGATCGAGAACACGGGCTTGTAAGCGCTGTTGGCGGCGGCGTCGAAGCTCACGGCGGGAACCTGGGCGGTGCGGGTCTGCTGGCTACTGGCGTCCCACCATTTCACTTCGATCGCTGGCAAGCTGTAGTGGCCTTGGGTGTCGATGCGGTAGGTCACGCTGTCGATGCGCTCGCCGCCGGTGAAGTTGCCGCGTCCGTCGTCCAGATTGCTGATTAGTGGGCTTTTCGGGTATCGGCTCAGGCCGCTGACATCGCCCAGGGACGGCGTCGGCAGCGACATGGCCAGGGTTCCGTCAGCCTGAAGCGTAAGCTCTCGGGTGAGGCTGTCGCCAACTTTCAGCGGTGTGGCCGAATTGATGATCTTCTGGCTGAACCGCAGCCCTTGAGCGACCAGCACCGGTTCGCCGGGCTGGAACCCCGGCGGTTGCGTCGCCGTGAAGTGCAGCGGTTGGCTTTGCGCCGTCAGTTCGGTGGTGGCCTGGCCCGGAGTTACCCGTACGGTCAGCGGCGGAATATCGAAAGCCTGGGCCACGTTTGGCGTGATCAGGTAGGTGTAGCGCATGCCGTTGAAGGATTTGCCGTCGAGTGTCTGGTTCAGGTGTTCGGCGTGGCCATCGGACGGCATCACCAGCGCGCCGGGCAATTTGAGGTCGGGCAGGGTCGGGGCGCTGGTGAACCAGGTGTCGGTGAGTACATCCAGGCGCAATGCGACGAGGCTGCCGACCATGGCGGTGTTGGCGGGTTGCAGGCTGGCCTCGATGCGCAGGTCGGGTTCGGCGGCGAGGGTGGTTGTGCTGATCAGCAAAGTGAGCAAGAAGCCGATTTTTCGGGTGATTGTTCTGACGCCATCGCTGGCAAGCCAGCTCCTACAGTTGTGCGGGGTGCGGCGCATATCGCCTGTAGGAACTGGCTTGCCAGCTATGGGTGCGACTCGGTTTTTCAGGTTGATCATGGCTTCGCCCCTGCCTGATCCTGCAAGCTGAACTTCTGCTTCAAGAACTTCGCCGGCGATGTCGTCAGGTTCTGCAACCACTGTGCATCCGAAGCAGCCTGTTCGGTTTGCACCGGTTTGCTCTGGCCCTTGCCCGCAGCCTTGTCCATCTTGATGTCGTCCGGCTTGACCTCGGGGGCGTTTTTCTCGGCGTCTTCGGTGTCTTTCTGCAAGGCGATGGCCAGGGCCAGGTTGGCCGTGGCTTCAGGGAACTGTGGCTGCAACTTCAGCGCCTGGGTGTAGGCCGCGATGGCCTGGTCGAACTTGAAGCGGCGCACGTAAATATTGCCCAGGTAGAAATACGCCTGTGGCGTTTCCAGCCGCGCGAAACTGGCCAGGGCCAGGTCGAAATCCGCGGCGTTGTAGGCAGCGATGCCTTTCCAGTAGGGGTCGACGAAATGCGCGGCGGCCTGGGGGAAGTGTTCGTGCTCGAATGCCCAGCGACCCTGCTGGTCCGGGGTGAAAAACGCGTCGGTCAAGGCGTTGGCATGTGCCGGAGCGGGTTGTAGGCCGACACCCACGGCCATTAGCAAACCGGCCATCCAGTTCAGGCTCCAGCCCCTGCGCACACTGAAAAACGCCAGCAACAGCAGCGGCCAGCACAACCAGTAACCGGCATCTTTCCAGTGCAACTCGCGCTGTTCGTCACTGGCACTCTGGAAATGCTGTTGGGCATGCAGGTCAACCCAGTCGAGGTCGTCGTTGTTGAGCGTCAGGCTGCCAAGTGGTGCATCAAGCGTCGAGGCGAGTTGCTTGATTGCGGCCTGATCGAAACTGCCCAGCGCCGGGCGACCATTGCTGTCGGTGCGCGGCTGGCCATTGGCATCGTGGATGATGCCGCCGTCCTCGCTGCCAACGGCGAGGATCAGCACTTGCAGGGCGCTGTCGGCCAGTTGCTTATCCAGGCCGGCCAGTGCCGAGGTGTCGGCGCCGTCGGTGACCAGCAGCAAGGTGCCTGGGGTTTTTTCCGCCGCCAGCAAGCGCTTGGCCTGATCGATCACCGCGCCGACGTTTTTCCCCGGTTTGCCGATCAGTTCGGTGCCCAGCGCCTGGATGAAGGTGTCGAGCAGGGCCGGGTCGTCCGTCGGCGGCAATACCAGGTGCGCGCTGCCGGCGTAGGCGATCAGCGCGTTGCGCGCACCGGCGCGACGCTGGATCAGGTCATGCAGCTTGTGCTTGGCCGCTTCCAGGCGACTCGGTTGCACGTCGTTGGCGTCCATGGACGGCGACAGGTCAATGGCGATGATCAGCGGCGCTCGGTTCTCCAGGAAGTCCGGGCGATCCTGTTCCCAGGTCGGCCCGGCGGCGGCAACCGCGCCGAGTATCAACAGTGCGCAGACCAGATGCACCGGGCGCAGCCATTGTTGATCCCGCGGGGTAATCAGCAAGTGCGGCAGCAGGTGCTCGGCGATGTTGCCGCGCAAGCGCCGCTGCAAGTCGCGGCTGCGGCGCCACAGCAGTGGCAAGAACGCGGCAAAAGGCAGCAGCAACAGCCAGAGTGGGCGCAGGAAGTGGAAGTCATTGAGGTTGATCTCCATTTCAGGCCTCCTGCCGCTGACGCGCGATGGACAGGCGTGGAGACAGCATGGCGATCAGGTGATAGAGCGCGAGCAGGGCGATCGCCAACCCGAGCGGCCACCAGAACAGATCGCGTTTGGGTTGATGGCTGAGGGTTTTCACCTGATGCGGGGTGAGCTGGTCGAGGGTGCTGTAGACCTGATCCAGAGCGTTGCGGTCTTCGGCACGGAAGAACTTGCCGCCGGTGGCTGTGGCGATTTGCTGCAAGCCCTGCAAGTTGACCTTGGCTTCACCGGAAGCATCGGGGTCGCCAATGCCGATGGTGTGGATCACCACGCCTTTGGCCGCGGCCATTTCGGCTGCGTGATCCGGGGTGATGGCGCTGCTGGTGTCGTTGCCGTCGGTGAGCAGGATCACCACTTTTTCCTGTTCATGGGCCTGATCGAGCAATTTCAGGCTCAGGCCTATGGCATCGCCGATCGCCGTGTTGGGGCCGGCCATGCCGATGCCGGTGTCGTCCAGCAACAGCGACAGGCTGGCGTGATCGAGGGTCAATGGCGCTTGTGGGTACGCGCCGCTGCCGAACACGATCAGGCCCAGGCGATCCTCTTTGCGTTTGTCGATAAAGCCATGCACCACTTCCTTGACCGCGGCCAGGCGATTGATCTGCTGGCCATTGGCGTCGGTGAAATCGGTGGTTTCCATGGACTGGGAAATGTCGATGGCCAGCATCAGGTCGCGCACCGGTTGCTGGCGTTCGATGGGTTTTTCCACGTACACCGGCCGGCACGCCGCCAGCAGCAACAGCGCCCACACCAGCAGGTTCAGGAGCAATTGCCAGTGATTGGTGCGAGTACCGGCCTGGCTCGGCGCCTGGCCGACCGCGCGGCTCATGGCGCTGAAAAACGGCACACGCACCGCGCTGCGTGCCTCACGGTAATCAGGCAGGTAGCGATAGCCCAGCCACGGCAAGGGCAGGAGCAGTAACAGCCAGGGGTAATCAAGCTGCCACATGATGATGCTCCACCCAGGTTTTGCAGGTGTTGAACAGTTGCTGGCGCTGTTCGTTTGGCATGGCGCGCAATACGGCATCGGGTGCGTAGGCGAGTTGCGCCAGTTGCTGGCTCAAATCGGCGGGCAAAGGCTGTTTACTGTGGCGCTGCAAAAAGGCTTGCCAATCCGCATTCCCAAGCGCACCGGGATCCTGTAGGAGCTGGCTTGCCAGCGATGGGGCCCTTGAGTCGTGTGGTGTTCTGGCGGCCGCCTTCGCTGGCAAGCCAGCTCCTACAGGAGGGGTGTTCGGCATGGAGATGGCTGTGCGCTTGAGCAATTCTGGAAGCTCGCGTAATGCATTCAGATCATCACTGCGCTTTTGCAACTGCGCCAACCGCACCAGCGCCTCACGCCGATAACGGTCTCGCCGCCATTGCCGGTAACGACGCGCGCTCAGCAGCAGAACCGCAACCACAAACACCGTCAGCAACACCCACCAACCCCAGGTCTGCGGCGCATAACTGACCGGCGCGGGCAGTGCGATTTCCTTGAGTTGCTCGATGCTCGGGATATTCGGGTTCATCGCCGTGCTCCCGCGCGCTTGCCCAACTCGGCGCGCAATTGTTCGTGCGCTTGGGTGGCGGTGCTGAACATCATCAACGGCACCTGGCTGCGCCGCAGCAGCGTCGCCACGTCCTTGAGCCGACCGCTGAGAAAATCACCCAAGGGCTGGTGCACCTGACGACGTTCCACCGCCAGTTCCACCTGCAACTGGCCCTGGGTGATCAGCAGGCGGCCGTTCCTGGGCAGGTTCAGCGCCAATGGATCGTAGACCTGCATGGCGATCACATCGTTATGCGCCGCCAACTGCCGCATCAGCTGCAAGGTGCGCTCACCGGCGCCGGCAAAGTCGCTGACGATGCAGATCAGATGATCATGCCCGGCCAGCGCCAGACACTGCTGCAAGACCTTGTCGAGCTGGTCTTCGCCTTCGGCGTCGGCATTGGCCGCATTCAGTTCCTGGTTCTGTTGGGCGATGCGGCTGCACAACGCTTCGATGCGCTTGCGGCTGCGCAGGGGCGCGATGCTGTCGATGCGCTGATCGTTGAACACCAGTCCGCCAACCCGATCCCCGGCGTTGAACACCATCCACGCCGCCAGGGCGCCGAGTTCGGCGGCGACGGCGGATTTGAAGCTGCGTTGCGAGCCGAAAAACATCGACATGCGCTGGTCCACGACGATCAACGCCGGACGGTCGCGTTCCTCGGTGAAGGTGCGCACCACTGGTTTACCGGTGCGCAGCGAGGCCCGCCAGTCGAGGTGGCGCAAGTCGTCCCCCGGTTGATAGCGGCGCAGTTCATCGAAATTCAGGCCACGGCCGCGCAAGCGCGACGCATGGTTGCCGGCGAGGATGCTGCCCTGGGGTTGGCGGGCAGCAAAACTCAGGTCACGCGCCTTGAACTCCAGGGCCATCAGTTGCGCCAGAGAGACGTACACCAGGCCGTCGACATTCATGCGGGAATCGCAACCTTGTCGAGCAAACGGTCGAGCACCTGATCGGCCGTCACGCCGTCAGCCACCGCGTCGTAGCTCAGTTGCAGCCGATGGCGCAGCACCGGGTGCACCACGGCGCGCACATTATCTGGCGAGACAAAGTCCTGGCCCTGCAACCAGGCATCGGCGCGGGCGCAACGGTCCAGGCCGATACCACCGCGCGGGCTGGCGCCGATGTTGATCCAGCGCCCGAGGTCGGCGTCGTAATCGGCCGGGTGGCGGGTGGCATTGATGATGTCGATCAGGTAGCGGTCGATGGCCGGGGAAACATGCACCGCACTGACTTCCCGGCGCGCGACGAAGATCACGTCCTGGGACAGCTCGAAGCCTTGCACTGGCGCAGTCTTTGCGCCCAACGCGACTTCTTCCTCGCGCAGCAGGCGCAGCACCTGGCTCTCGTTTTCCGCACTCGGGTAATCCAGCAGCACCTTCATCAGGAAGCGGTCCATCTGTGCTTCTGGCAGCGGGTAGGTGCCTTCCTGTTCGATCGGGTTCTGCGTCGCCACCACGATGAACAGTTCTGGCAGCGCATGGCTGTTGCCGGCGACGGTGATCTGCCGTTCTTCCATGGCTTCGAGCAGCGCGGCCTGGACCTTGGCCGGCGCGCGGTTGATTTCGTCGGCCAGGATCAGGTTGCCAAACAGCGGCCCCGGCTGGAAGCGGATCTCGTTCTTGCCCTCGACCTGGTGCAGCACCTCGGCGCCGGTAATGTCCGACGGCAACAGGTCCGGGGTGAACTGGATGCGACTCATCTTCGCGTCCAGGTGTTTGGCCAGCGCCTTCACCGTCCGGGTCTTGGCCAGCCCCGGCAGGCTTTCCAGCAGCAGGTGCCCGTTGGCCAGCAGGCCGACGAGAATCTGCCGGATCACCTGGTCCTGGCCGAGCACCGCTTCGGCGATGCTCGCTTGCAGGGCGTTGAGGTCGTTGAGTGCGGTCATGTTTGCTCCTAGAAAAACGCCAGGGTCATGTTGGCGGCGATGCCGTTGCCTTCAGGGCGATTCTTGGTGTCGAACTCCGGCACCCAGCGCAGGCTGAAGTTGGCTTGGGCATCGGCGAACTTGCCGGTCCAACCCACCACCGGGCCGGCACCGACCGAACGCCCGCGAAAGCCGCTGGTGGCGCCCGCCCCGGAGTCATCATTGATCTGCTGGATATAACCCGCCGCCATACCGGCGGCCCAGCCATTGCCGAAACCGTGGGTCCACAGCAGGTCGAGGTTGAAGAGATCGCCGTTCTGATAGTCCGTGTCGTCGTTCTCGGTATAGAACTCCAGCCCGCTTTCCAGTGTGAACTCGCCGCCCTTGCCGTCGAGATGGGTGAAGGCCACGGTGGGCATGAAGGTGTAGGTGTTCTGCCCGGCGTTGGCCAGGCGATTGACGTCGTAGGCGCCGGTTGGCACGTAGATCGGCAGCGAGAACGAAATGTGGTTGACCTCGTCGAAGTGATAACCGGCGGCGATCGGCGTCACCAGCATGTCGGCGAACTGAGTGGCCTTGTCCTCGGTACCCAGGGTGCGGCCACGGGGGCCGGTGATGCTCGCGGTGACATCGGTGTACTGCACCGGCACGCCGATGGCCGAGGCGTAGTTCCAGCGACCCTTGCCGGTGTCCCAGACATGGGTGAAGTCGGCCATGGTGTAGGAAACCTTCATGTCCAGGTCGGTACTGATTGCGCCACCTATCGGTATCTGAGAGTTGCCCTTGAGATCACCGTCGTACCAGATGCTGGTCAGGGACATCACCCAACCCGGTTCCGGCGGCACGATCCCGGCATTGGAAAACACTTGTTGCCCGGTGATGGGGCGGCCAACGCCACCCTCGACTGCCAGCACGAGCGGACTACCGCCGACCAGGCACAGCGCCAACAACGGGCGCACTACGTAAGGCTTGATCATGACTTGCTCCGCTTATTGATTTTGTGGGTTAACAGGCGTCAACAACGGCATGTGCCATTGGCCGTGGGGACTTGCGGCTTTGACAGGTACAAGGGCGGATAACAGAATGCGGTGATTCATGACACTTCCTTATTGAACACGCGGCGTCATTGCACGGCCGTGATGTCGTCGAGTTTCCAGCTCTTGTCGAAATAGGGCAGGGTCGGGGCATACAGGCGGAAATAGCTGAACCAGTGTTTGCCCGGCAGGGTTTGCACCCAGTTGTTCTCGAAGCCATTGGGGGCGGTCGGGCCGAAGTACAGGTCGACCGAACCGTCGGCATTCTTCTTCAGATCCTGGCGCGACGACAGGTCGCCCTTGCGCTGCGGGTTGTCGATCAGGCAGCGGCTGTCAATGTCATACACCGTCATCGACCAGAACTGCTTGGCCGGCGGATTGGCGTCGACGTGCAGGCGATAGCTCTTCGCACCGTCGAGCCAGTTACCCTTGGCGTCGGAATAGGCGCCGAGGTAGGTCTGGCCAAGCCCCGGGGTTTTCGAAACCATGCCCTTGGTATTGGTGACTGCTTCGTAGAACCAGGCGCTGCGTTCCCACAGCTGGTCGTAGTAAGCGACCCGCTGGGACGGATCGGCGATGTTCAACACCGTGTCCCACTGCCGGTCCGGCCAGTATTGAGCGCCGGGAAAGCGCTTGGCGAAGGTATTGACCTTGGCGATCAGCTCGCCGACTTGTGCACCTTGTTGCAGTGCCTTGCGCTGGGCATCGGTGGGGTTGAACGGTTTGTCCTTCTCGATCCCAAGGCTGGCAAGCATGGCCATGTAGAAGCGATCACGTTCGTTGACCGGCTCTTGCTGGATGATCTGGTGCAAGCGTTCCCAGTACGCCATGCCCCGTGGCTGGGTGCCGGACCAGGCTTTGCCACCGGGGGAGAGCAGTTTGGTCTGGCCGGGCTCGGCACGCTTGGCATAGGGGTACATTCGGAATTGCTCGACCAGTGCCTTGCCCTTGGCCGGGTCGGGATCGAGCACGCGCAAACCCACCAGCACGTTCATGGTTTGCGATTTGGCCAAGTAGTATTTACCCGCATCGGCCGGTGGCTCGGCACCCGGTGGCAGCACCAGGTATTTGCCGCCCTTGCCTTTGTCCGGGCCGGTCTGGCCCATGTCGATGATCGCCCGTTGCCAGAAATCACCGATGCCACCTGCAGTGGGGCCGGGGGGCAGTTCGATCACCAGCGGGCCGGTTTCATTGAGATCGACGAAACCCAGGATGTAGGGCGTGGTGGCGTTGGCGGTGATCACGCCGAGCTTGTCTTCGTAACTGTCGAGCACCATCAGGTCGCCGCTATGAGCGCCCAGCTTGTCGCGAAACTCTTCCTGCCATTGCGCGTAGGACACCAGCGGCAAGGCCCACAGGTAACTCTGGGTCGCCTGCTGGAAATCCAGTTCGGCATAGAGTTTGGCAATGGAGTCATGGGCCGGCAGTTCGCCCTCCATCGTGATCTTGCCGATCCGGGTGTCCAGTTCCTGGGCGCCGACCCCGCAACTGACGAACATCGTCATCAGGCTGAAACCGGCTGCGCGAAGGGCAACGTGCATAGGGGGGTCCTTATTGACCGAAGGTGGCGTTGAGGCCGACGAGCAGGGTGAATTGCGGCATGCCATCGCCTTTTTTCTCGACGGTCCACTGCGGTTCAATAAAGGCGTTGACGATATTAGGCCCGTCTTTCCACACTTTGCCGCCACCCAGACCGAGTGGGATGTAGTGGGTTTCGTTCTTCAGGTCGAAGGTCCAGATGCCGGTGGAGCGCAGGTACCAGCCCTTTTCCAGGTTATGGATGATGAAGGGTTGCAAGGTTGCGCTTTCGACGTTGGGCCGGTCGTGATCGCCGGCGAACGAACTCTGGTATTGCACCAGCGCGCCCAACAGGCCGCGCGGTGAAGAGTCGATAGCGACCGCCGCCAGGCCGCCTTGCCATTTGCCGGCGCCGAGCTCGTCCTGATCGGCGGTGGGGGCGGTGATCATGGGGCCGATGCCCAACTGCACGCCTTCGGTCTTCACCAGGAAAATGTCGAACAGGTTCAGGTCACCTTCGCCGGTGCTGTAGCCACTGTTCGGGTCCGGGTGGGTACTGATTGGCGCCGAGCCGCGTATCAACTGCGGCACACCAATGAAGTCGTTGGGCGCAATCGGCAGCGTGCCGCGTATCAGCAAGTCATTGGTATGGATGTTGGAGTCGTAGTACCTGGGGGTGTAGTAATCCTGAGCGCTCATGCCCGGCGCGAAGTTCAGCGGGTTGTTGCTTTTGTTGGCGGTGTCCGCGTTCTCCGCCTGGGTGCAAACAACAGGCGCAAGCAAGATCGCCAAAAAAAAGGCGTGCGTCCCCGTTTTGTTCAGCATGATTCCCCGATTCCTTGGTGGCTCATTTGGATGACTCGGCACTTGGCGGCCGTTACTGCGTAAGCTCTTTCCTATCAGCCTGTAGGACATGTCTGTAGACGCTAGCAGTTAACCACTGATTCGCTAGTCGAAAGGGTTAATTCTTTGGTTTTGTCTACGAATTCGCATTATTTTTGTGTACTAAAAAGTTAATACGAATCATGGGGTTGAAAGGGGGGATGGCTGGAAATTGGCCTGTCTGCAGACCCTTGGGCGGGTAAGGCGGATAACGCGCTCGCTCCTGCAAGCGGTTGGTACCGGCAGGAGCGAGGCTTCCCGATATTTGTTGCAACCTTAGTTCTTTTTCCCCTGGCCGAATGCCCGCTCTTCCTGCTCGCGCAGCTCCGGTGTCAACTGCGCGCCGAAGTCCTCCAGTTCGAACACCTGGCGGATCTCGATCTCGGCTTCGGTGCCTGGCATCGGGTTGGGGCACCGCTTGACCCATTCGATGGCTTCTTCTTTCGATTTCACTTGCCACAGCCAGAAACCGGCGATCAGTTCCTTGGTTTCGGCGAAGGGGCCATCGATCACTGTGCGTTTGTCGCCGGAGAAACGCACTCGGGCGCCTTTGCTGCTGGGTTGCAGGCCTTCGCCGGCGAGGAGGATGCCGGCCTTGGCCAGTTCCTCGTTGTAGTTGCCCATGGCGCTCAGCAGTTCGGTGCCGGGCATGATGCCGGCTTCGGAGTCCTGGCTGGCCTTGATGATGATCATGAAACGCATGGTGTTGTCTCCGCTGGATTTGGATGGTTCATTTATAGTCGAACGATCACCGGCCAAATCGACAACGGTGTAGCGATAAACTTCTGAACACCCACAGATCCCCGTAGGAGCTGGCTTGCCAGCGATGGCGGCATCAGCTTCACCACCGTCATCGCCAGCAAACCGGCTCCTACAGATGTGTGTCACGCCACAAACCCCACATACCCCCGCAAATCCTGTAGGAGCTGGCTTGCCAGCGATAGCGGCATCAGCTTCACCACCGTCATCGCCAGCAAGCCGGCTCCTACAGATGCGTGTCACGCCACAAATCCCACATACCCCCGCAAATCCTGTAGGAGCTGGCTTGCCAGCGATGGCGGCATCAGCTTCACCACCGTCATCGCCAGCAAGCCGGCTCCTACAGATGCGTGTCACGCCACAAACCCCACATACCCCGCAAACCTGTAGGAGCTGGCTTGCCAGCGATAGCGGCATCAGCTTCTCCACCGTCATCGCCAGCAAGCCGGCTCCTACAGATGTGTGTCACGCCACAAACCCCACATACCCCCGCAAATCCTGTAGGAGCTGGCTTGCCAGCGATGGCGGCATCAGCTTCACCACCGTCATCGCCAGCAAGCCGGCTCCTACAGTGAGCAGAGACCAGAGACCAAGGAAGAGGGGGGCAAGGTTGTATGCAATTCTGTGCGCCGACACATGACAATTTATGTTTGGCCATAGGTCGTCGGACAATTTCGTGGTTAACTTCTGCCTCTTCAAAATTCTCCACCACCAACGTTCAGAAGGACTCCGTTCATGGCTCAAGTCACTCTTAAAGGCAATCCGGTTCAAGTCAACGGCCAACTGCCTCAAGCCGGTTCCAAGGCGCCAGCCTTTTCCCTGGTTGCCGGCAATCTGTCCGACGTCACCCTGCAAGACTTCGCCGGCAAGCGCAAAGTGCTGAACATCTTCCCAAGCGTCGACACCCCGACCTGCGCCACTTCCGTGCGCAAGTTCAACGCCCAGGCCAGCGATGTCGCCAACACCGTAGTGCTGTGCATTTCCGCTGACCTGCCATTCGCCCAGGCCCGCTTCTGCGGCGCCGAAGGCCTGGAAAACGTACAGAACCTGTCGACCCTGCGCGGTGCCGAGTTCATCGAGAACTACGGCGTGGCCATCGCTGACGGCCCGCTCAAAGGCCTGACCGCCCGTGCCGTGGTGGTACTGGACGAGAACGACAACGTGCTGCACAGCGAACTGGTCAAGGAAATCGCTGAAGAGCCAAACTACGAAGCGGCCCTTGCCGTTCTGAAATAAGTCGCATCATTACAATTGTTAACGGCCTGGCCCTGTCCAGGCCGTTTTCATTTGTGTTTCAGTATGTTGGATATCTCTCCTGTTACGTAAGCCGAAGGTAAATTGCCGGTAAAGGCGCTTTGCTTATCACCCACCAGTGCTTATCGTTCAGCCTCATGTAAAACAAGCCCACGCGCCCAATGGTTGATCACTCAATGCAATCCTCCGCTTCCCGTAGTCCTCGTCGCTGGCTGTTTGGCCTGCTTGTCCTGTTGGTCATCGCCGCCCTGTGCTGGAAATTCTGGCCGGGCAGTGCTGCGCCGAAAGAGGGCGCGGGGCAAAAAGCCGTGGCCGGGCACACCGGCAGGTCAGGCGGGATGCGGCCGGGGTTCGGCGGTGCGGCGGGGCTGGTACCGGTGCGTGTGGCGCCGGCGGTCACCGGTGACTTCCCGCTGTATTACAAGGCGTTGGGTACGGTGACGGCGCTGAACACCATCAACGTGCGCAGCCGTGTCGGCGGTGAGCTGATGAAGATCTATTTCGAGGAAGGGCAGATGGTCAAGGCTGGCGACCTGCTGGCTGAAATCGACCCGCGTCCCTACCAGAACGCCTTGCTCCAGGCTGAAGGCACCTTGCTGCAGAACCAGGCGCAATTGAAGAACGCCCAGGTGGATGTCGAGCGTTATACCGGACTGTACCGTGAGGACAGCATCGCCAAGCAGACCCTGGACACCGCCGTGGCGCTGGTCGGTCAGTACCTTGGCACGGTCAAGACCAACCAGGCAGCGGTCAACGACGCCAAGCTCAATCTCGAATTCACCCGGATCCGCGCGCCCATCGCCGGGCGCGTTGGGCTGCGTCAGCTGGACGTCGGCAACCTGGTGGCGGCCAACGACACCACGGCGCTGGCGATCATCACCCAGACCCAGCCCATCAGCGTGGCCTTCACCTTGCCGGAAAACAGCCTCGACGTGGTGCTGGCCCGTTATCGCAGCGGCGCCAAGCTGCCGGCCGAGGCCTGGGATCGCGGCGACACCAAGCTGCAGGCCACCGGCGTGCTGCAGAGCCTGGACAACCAGATCGACGTCACCACCGGCACCCTGAAATTCAAGGCGCGCTACGAGAACCGCGACCAGTCGCTGTTCCCCAACCAATTCGTCAATGTGCGCCTGCTGGCGGATACCCTCAAAGGCGTGGTGCTCGCGCCCTCCGCGGCGATCCAGTTCGGCACCAATGGCACCTTTGTCTATGCCCTGGACGGCGACAAGAAGGTCAAGATCCGTCAGTTGAAGATCGGCGCCAGCGACGGCGAGAACACCGTGGTCACCGAAGGCCTGTCCGCCGGTGATCGGGTGGTGCTGGAGGGCACTGATCGCCTGAAGGACGGTAGCGACGTGGAAGTGGTCAACGACCCGCAGCAAGTGCCGACCAACCCGGCCGGCCACCTGCAAGGCAAATCGGCAGCCACCACGGCTGAACCGGCACCTGCCGACAAGGCGAAAAAGGGCGGCGCATGAATCTCTCGCGGCTGTTCATCCTTCGCCCGGTAGCGACCACCCTGAGCATGCTGGCCATTATCCTGGCCGGCGTGATCGCCTATCGCCTGCTGCCGGTATCGGCCTTGCCCCAGGTCGATTACCCGACCATTCGCGTCATGACCCTGTATCCCGGCGCGAGCCCGGATGTCATGACCAGCGCCGTGACCGCGCCGCTTGAGCGCCAGTTCGGGCAGATGCCCGGCCTGACCCAGATGGCCTCGACCAGTTCCGGCGGCGCTTCGGTGCTGACCCTGCGTTTCAGCCTCGACATCAACATGGACGTCGCCGAGCAACAAGTGCAGGCGGCGATCAACGCCGCGACCAACCTGCTGCCCAAGGATCTGCCGGCACCGCCGGTGTACAACAAGGTCAACCCGGCCGATACCCCGGTCCTCACGTTGGCAATCACCTCAAAGACCATGCTGTTGCCCAAGCTCAATGACCTGGTCGACACCCGCATGGCACAGAAGATCGCCCAGATCAGCGGCGTCGGCATGGTCAGCATCGCCGGTGGCCAGCGCCAGGCGGTGCGGATCAAGGTCAACCCCGAGGCCCTGGCGGCCAACGGCCTGAACCTGTCGGACGTGCGCACCCTGATCGGCGCGTCCAACGTCAACCAGCCCAAGGGCAACTTCGACGGCCCGACCCGGGTGTCGATGCTCGATGCCAACGATCAACTGACCTCGCCCAAGGACTACGCCAACCTGATCCTGGCCTACGCCAACGGCGCGCCATTGCGCCTCAAGGACGTGGCGGAAATCGTCGACGGCGCTGAAAACGAACGCCTGGCGGCCTGGGCCAACGAAAACCAGGCGGTGCTGCTGAACATCCAGCGCCAGCCAGGGGCCAACGTGATCGAGGTGGTGGACCGGATCAAGGCCTTGCTGCCGAGCATCACCGACAACCTGCCGGCCGGCCTTGAGGTCACCGTGCTGACCGACCGCACCCAGACCATCCGCGCCTCGGTCACGGACGTGCAGCATGAATTGCTGATCGCCATCGCCCTGGTGGTGATGGTCACCTTCCTGTTCCTGCGCCGGGCCAGTGCCACGATCATTCCGTCGGTGGCCGTGCCGCTGTCGTTGATCGGTACCTTTGGCGTGATGTACCTGGCAGGCTTCTCGGTCAACAACCTGACCCTGATGGCCCTGACCATCGCCACCGGCTTCGTGGTGGACGATGCGATCGTGATGCTGGAGAACATTTCCCGGTTCATCGAAGAGGGCGACAGCCCGTTGAACGCGGCGCTCAAGGGCGCCAAGCAGATCGGTTTCACCCTGATTTCCCTGACCCTGTCGCTGATCGCCGTGCTGATCCCGCTGCTGTTCATGGCCGACGTGGTGGGGCGGCTGTTCCGCGAATTCGCCATCACCCTGGCGGTGGCAATCCTGATTTCCCTGGTGGTGTCCCTGACCCTGACACCGATGATGTGCGCGCGGTTGCTCAAGCGCGAGCCGAAGGAAGAGGAGCAGGGCCGTTTTTACCGCGCCAGTGGCGCAGCAATTGATTGGATGATCGCGGCTTACGGGCGAAAGTTAAAGTGGGTTCTCAAGAGGCAACCACTGACCTTGATGGTGGCCATCGGCACCTTGGCGCTGACGGTATTCCTGTATATGGTCGTGCCCAAGGGCTTTTTCCCAGTGCAGGACACCGGGGTGATCCAGGGCATTTCCGAAGCACCGCAGTCGATTTCCTTCGCCGCGATGAGCGAGCGCCAGCAGGAACTGGCCAAGGTGATCCTGGCGGATCCGGCGGTCGAGAGCCTGTCGTCCTACATCGGCGTTGACGGCGACAACTCGACGCTAAACAGCGGTCGGTTGCTGATCAACCTCAAGTCTCACAGTGACCGCGACCTGAGCGCCACTGAGGTGATCGCGCGCTTGCAGCCGGAACTGGACAAACTGGTGGGCATCCGCCTGTTCATGCAGCCGGTGCAGGACCTGACCATGGAAGATCGGGTCAGCCGTACGCAGTACCAGTTCAGCATGTCGTCGCCGGATTCCGAACTGCTTAGCCTGTGGAGCGGGCGTCTGGTCGAAGCCCTGGCCCAACGGCCGGAGCTGACCGATGTCGCCAGCGACCTGCAGGACAAAGGCTTGCAGGTCTACCTGGTGATCGACCGCGACGCCGCCTCGCGGGTCGGGGTGTCGGTGTCGAACATAACCGACGCGCTGTACGACGCCTTCGGCCAGCGGCAGATTTCCACGATCTACACCCAGGCCAGCCAATACCGCGTGGTCTTGCAATCGCAGTCCGGCGAGAAGATCGGCCCGCAGGCGCTGGACCAGATCCACGTCAAGACCACCGATGGCGGGCAGGTGCGCCTGTCCAGCCTGGCGCATATCGAAGAGCGCCAGGCGCAACTGGCGATCACCCATATCGGCCAGTTCCCGGCGGTGATGATGTCGTTCAACCTGGCCCCCGGCGTGGCCCTGGGGCATGCGGTAGAAATCATCGAGCAGGTGCAGAAGGACATCGGCATGCCGATTGGCGTGCAAACCCAGTTCCAGGGTGCTGCCGAAGCGTTCCAGGCGTCGCTGTCGAGCACCTTGCTGCTGATCCTGGCGGCGGTGGTGACCATGTACATCGTGCTGGGCGTGCTCTACGAGAGCTACATCCATCCCATCACCATTCTCTCGACCTTGCCCTCGGCGGCGGTCGGCGCCTTGCTGGCGTTGATCCTCAGCGGCAATGACCTGGGCATGATCGCGATCATCGGCATCATCCTGCTGATCGGCATCGTCAAGAAGAACGCGATCATGATGATCGACTTCGCCCTCGATGCCGAGCGCAACCAGGGCATGGACCCGGAAACGGCGATCTATCAGGCCGCGCTGCTACGTTTCCGGCCGATCCTGATGACCACCCTGGCGGCCCTGTTCGGCGCGGTGCCGTTGATGCTGGCCACCGGTTCCGGCGCGGAATTGCGTCAGCCGTTGGGTCTGGTGATGGTCGGCGGCTTGCTGTTGAGTCAGGTCCTGACCCTGTTCACCACGCCGGTGATCTACCTGTATTTCGACCGTCTCGGTCGGCGCTGGGGTCGCAAGCCTGAAGCCGTGGACGCGGTAGAGCAGCCATGAACCTTTCGGGACCTTTCATCAAGCGCCCGGTGGCAACCATGCTGCTCAGCCTGGCGATCATGCTGCTGGGCGGGGTGAGTTTCGGTCTGTTGCCGGTCTCGCCGTTGCCGCAGATGGACTTCCCGGTGATCGTGGTCCAGGCCAGCCTGCCTGGCGCCAGCCCGGAAGTCATGGCCTCCACCGTGGCCACGCCGCTGGAGCGTTCCTTCGGCGCCATCGCCGGGGTCAACACCATGAGCAGCCGCTCCAGCCAAGGCTCGACCCGGGTCATCCTGCAATTCGACCTGGACCGCGACATCAACGGCGCGGCGCGGGAAGTGCAGGCGGCGATCAACGCCTCGCGCAACCTGCTGCCCAGCGGCATGCGGAGCATGCCCACCTACAAGAAGGTCAACCCGTCCCAGGCGCCGATCATGGTGCTGTCGCTGACCTCGGACGTGCTGGAAAAAGGCCAGCTCTATGACCTGGCATCCACCATCCTGTCCCAGAGCCTGTCGCAGGTGCAGGGCGTCGGCGAAGTGCAGATCGGCGGCAGCTCCCTGCCGGCGGTGCGCATCGAGCTCGAACCCCAGGCGCTCAACCAGTACGGCGTGGCCCTGGACGATGTGCGCAACACCATCGCCAATGCCAACGTGCGCCGGCCCAAGGGCTCGGTGGAGGATGGCCAGCGGCTGTGGCAGGTGCAGGCCAACGATCAACTGGAAAAGGCCAAGGACTACGAGTCGCTGATCATCCACTACGCGGACGGCGCAGCCCTGCGCCTGAAGGACGTGGCCAAGGTCAGCGACGGCGTCGAAGACCGCTACAACAGCGGTTTCTTCAACGACGATGCGGCGGTGCTGCTGGTGATCAACCGGCAGGCCGGGGCCAACATCATCGAGACGGTCAACGAGATCAAGGCCCAGTTGCCGGCGTTGCAGGCCGTGCTGCCGGCCAGCGTCAAGCTGAACCTGGCCATGGACCGCTCGCCGGTGATCAAGGCCACGCTGCACGAAGCGGAGATGACCCTGCTGATCGCCGTGGCGCTGGTGATCCTGGTGGTGTTCCTGTTTCTCGGCAGCTTCCGTGCCTCGCTGATCCCGACCCTGGCGGTGCCGGTGTCGCTGGTCGGCACCTTTGCCGTGATGTACCTGTACGGTTTCTCGCTGAACAACCTGTCGCTGATGGCGTTGATCCTGGCCACCGGGCTGGTGGTGGACGATGCCATCGTGGTGCTGGAGAACATCTCCCGGCACATCGACGCGGGTGTGCGGCCGATGAAGGCGGCGTACCTCGGCGCCCAGGAAGTCGGCTTCACCTTGCTGTCGATGAACGTGTCGCTGGTGGCGGTGTTCCTGTCAATCCTGTTCATGGGCGGGATCATCGAGAGCCTGTTCCGCGAATTCTCCATCACCCTGGCGGCGGCCATCGTGGTGTCGCTGGTGGTCTCGCTGACACTGACGCCAATGCTCTGTGCCCGCTGGCTCAAGCCGCACACGCCGGGCCAGGAAAACCGTCTGCAGCGCTGGAGCCAGCGGGCCAACGACTGGATGGTCGGCAAATACGCCACCAGCCTCGACTGGGTGCTGCGTCACCGGCGCCTGACACTGCTCAGCCTATTTGTGACAATTGGCGTTAACATTGCGCTGTATATCGTTGTTCCTAAAACATTTCTTCCGCAACAAGACACCGGCCAACTGATCGGTTTCGTGCGCGGTGACGACGGCCTGTCGTTCAGCGTGATGCAGCCGAAAATGGAGATCTTCCGCCGCGCCGTGCTCAAGGACGAAGCGGTGGAAAGCGTCGCCGGGTTCATCGGAGGCACCAACGGCACCAACAACGCGTTCATGCTGGTGCGCCTGAAACCGATCAAGGAGCGCAGTATTTCCGCGCAAAAGGTCATCGAGCGCCTGCGCAAGGAAATGCCCAAGGTCGCCGGCGCGCAACTGATGCTGATGGCCGACCAGGACCTGCAGTTTGGCGGTGGCCGCGAACAGACCTCCTCGCAGTACTCCTACATCCTGCAAAGCGGTGACCTGGGCGCGTTGCGCGAGTGGTATCCGAAAGTGGTGACTGCACTCAAGGCGCTGCCGGAACTGACCGCGATCGATGCCCGCGAAGGTCGGGGCGCCCAGCAGGTGACACTGATCGTCGACCGCGACCAGGCCAAGCGCCTGGGCGTGGACATGGACATGGTCACGGCGGTGCTCAACAACGCCTACAGCCAGCGGCAGATTTCGACCATCTACGACAGCCTCAACCAGTACCAGGTGGTGATGGAGGTCAATCCCAAGTACGCCCAGGATCCGATCACGCTCAAGCAGGTGCAGGTGATCACGGCGGACGGCGCGCGGATTCCGCTGTCGACCATCGCCCATTACGAGAACAGCCTGGAAGACGATCGGGTCAGCCATGAGGGCCAGTTCGCTTCGGAAAGCATTGCCTTCGACATGGCCGAAGGCGTGACCGTGGAGCAGGGCAGTGCCGCCATCGAGCGGGCGATTGCCGCCGTGGGCCTGCCGGAAGACGTCATCGCGAAAATGGCCGGCACCGCCGATGCCTTTGCCGCGACCCAGAAGAGCCAGCCGTGGATGATCCTCGGCGCCCTGGTGGCGGTGTACCTGGTGCTGGGCGTGCTGTATGAAAGCTACATTCATCCGCTGACCATTCTCTCGACCTTGCCTTCGGCGGGGGTCGGCGCGCTGCTGTCGATTTATGCCCTGGGCGGTGAGTTCAGCCTGATCTCGTTGCTTGGCCTGTTCCTGTTGATCGGCGTGGTGAAGAAAAATGCCATCCTGATGATCGACCTGGCGTTGCAGCTCGAACGCCATCAGGGCATGGCCCCGCTGGAATCGATTCGCAACGCTTGCCTGCAGCGTTTGCGGCCGATCCTGATGACCACCCTGGCCGCGATCCTCGGCGCCTTGCCGTTGTTGATGAGCCGCGCCGAAGGGGCGGAAATGCGCCAGCCGCTGGGCCTGACCATCATCGGCGGGCTGATCTTCAGCCAGGTGCTGACCCTCTACACCACCCCGGTGGTCTACCTCTATCTCGACAAACTGCGCCATCGCTTCAACCGCTGGCGTGGAGTGCGTACCGATGCTGCCTTGGAAACTCCGCTATGACTGACCGTTCGCTGTTCAACCTGGCTCCTGCGCTGATCACCGCCCGTGGCTCGCGCTTGCTGAGCCTGTCGCTGTGCGTGGCGATGCTCAGTGCCTGCGCCGTCGGCCCGGATTACCAGCGCCCGCAAACCGCGGAGCCTGCGCAGTACAAGGAAGCGCCCGGCTGGCGTCAGGCCAATCCGAGCGATTCCCTGGCCCGGGGTGCCTGGTGGGAGCTTTACGGCGATCAGCAACTCAATGGCCTGATCGACAAGCTCAACAGCGCCAACCAGACCGTTGCCCAGTCCGAAGCCCAGTACCGCCAGGCCCAGGCCCTGGTGCGCAGCGCCCGGGGTGCGTTTTTTCCGACGGTGGACCTGACGCTGGGGAAAAACCGCTCCAGCCAGGGCACCGGCAGCAGCAGTTCGAGCCTGACCAGTTCCTCCAGCGGTATTCGCGATACCTACACCGCCCAGGCCGGGGTCAGTTGGGAAGCGGATGTCTGGGGCAAGTTGCGCCGCGGGCTTGAAGCCGACACCGCCAATGCCCAAGCGAGCTTTGCCGACCTGGCGGCGATGCGCCTTAGCCAGCAGTCGGAACTGGTGCAGAACTACCTGCAACTGCGGGTGATCGACGAGCAGAAGCGTTTACTCGAGGCGACCGTCGCGGCCTACCAGCGCTCGCTGAAAATGACCGAAAACCAGTACCGCGCCGGGGTTTCCGGCAAGGACGCGGTGGCCCAGGCACAGACGCAACTCAAGGGCACCGAGGCGGATATGGTCGATCTGATCTGGCAACGCGCCCAGTTGGAAAACGCCATCGCCGTGCTGATCGGCTTGCCACCGGCGCAATTTGGCCTGGCGGAAACCCGGAACATCCCGGCCTTGCCGGCGGTGCCGCTAAGTTTGCCTTCGCAACTGCTGGAACGCCGCCCCGACATTGCCTCGGCCGAGCGCTCGGTGATTGCCGCCAACGCCAACATCGGCGTGGCCAAGGCTGCTTATTACCCGGACCTGACCCTGAGCTTGAACGGCGGCTACAGCAGCAGCACCTCGAAAGACCTGTTCAGCCTGCCGAACCGTTTCTGGTCGGTCGGCCCGCAACTGGCGATGACCTTGTTCGACGGCGGCCAGCGCTCGGCGGAAGTGGACCGCAGCGAGGCGGCCTACGACGAAACCGTAGCCAAATACCGCCAGACCGTGCTCGATGGCTTGCGTGAGGTGGAGAACTATCTGGTCCAGCTCAAGGTGCTGCAGGACGAAGCCGTGGTGCGCCAACAGGCGCTGGACGCAGCCCGTGAGTCGTTGCGCCTGACCGAGAACCAGTACAAGGCGGGCGTGATTGCGTACCTGGATGTGGTGGTGGTCCAGGCTGCGGCACTGAGCAATGAACGCAGCACCCTGGACCTGTTGCAGAGTCGCCTGATTGCCAGCGTGCAGTTGATTGCGGCGCTGGGTGGCGGATGGGACGGGCAGCTTCAGGTGGGTGATAACCGCTGATCGCCGATCCATCTCCCACGGCCGTACCCGATCCCTGTAGGAGCTGGCTTGCCAGCGAAGGCGTCCGAAAGACTGGCGCAAGGTTCAAGGACCCCTTTGCCGGCAAGCCGGCTCCTACAGGGGTTCACATGTATCGACAGAGTTAATGTAAAACCTTAAAACAAGCGTTTCATCGAGTTGATGGCCTTTTGCTCATTTTATGAGTGTTGTTCTCATTTGGAATCAGTACAATCGCCGGATTTACACCTCCGAGAACGGATGCAGTACGGGGGTGATACTGAGACTCTTCCATGCTCATCGGTAGTTATTCCCCAACGCTGGTCATCATTTCGCTCTGTGTGGCCATCCTCGCGGCATACACCGCATTGGACCTGACCGGGCGCATTGCCACGGCCAAGGGCCGGGCGGTGCATTGGTGGACGGCGGGTGGGGCGTTTGCCATGGGTATCGGCGTATGGTCGATGCATTTCATCGGCATGCTCGCGTTCAGGTTGCCCATCGACCTTGGGTACGACTTCTCCATCACCTTGCTGTCGCTGTTGATCGGCATCCTGTCGTGCGGGTTCGCCTTGTGGCTGGTCAGTCAGGCGCGATTGCCGGCCTGGCAGCTGGCGTTCGGCGCGCTGGTCATGGGGGCCGGGATCAGTGCCATGCATTACACCGGCATGGCAGCCATGCGCATGCAGCCAGGCATCGATTACGACCCGACGCTGTTCGGCGCGTCGTTATGCATAGCGGTGGGCGCCTCCGGCGCTGCACTCTGGATTGCCTTTCGCCTGCGCCGGCACACACCTTATGTACGGCTGATCCGCGGTGGCGCGGCGGTGATCATGGGCATTGCCATTGTCGGCATGCACTACACCGGGATGGCTGCTGCACAATTCCCTGCAGGTAGTTTCTGCGGTGCAGCCGTCAATGGCCTGAGCGCAAACGGCCTGGACAACCTGGTCCTGATCACCACCCTGGCGGTCTTGAGCATCGCCTTGCTGACCTCGGTCCTCGATGCGCGCCTGGAAGCTCGAACCGCCAACCTTGCCCAGTCACTGACCGAAGCCAATCGCGAACTGACCCAGCTGGCCTTGCACGACACGCTGACCGGCCTGCCGAATCGGGTGTTGCTGGCCGATCGCATCGATCAGGGGATGTCCAGGGTCGACACCGAGGGTGGTTGCGTGGCGTTGATGTTCATCGATCTCGATGGCTTCAAACCGGTCAATGACGCCTTCGGTCATCATATGGGTGACCAGTTGCTGCGCGAAGTCAGCCTGCGCCTGCGCGAGGATCTGCGTGGCCAGGACACCCTGGCGCGGATCGGCGGCGATGAGTTCGTGCTACTGGTGCAATTGAGCGAGCCGAACGACGCCATGAACCTCGCGGCCCGCCAGGTCAGCCTGATCGCCCGTTCGTTCCGGGTGGCCGAACATGATTTGCAGATCTCCGCCAGCGTCGGCATCGCCCTGTATCCGGGCAATGGCCAGACCGCCCACGAACTGCTGATGAACGCCGATGCGGCGATGTATCACGCCAAGGGCACGGGCAAGAACGGCTACAGTTTCTTCGACGCCTCGATGAACAGCAATGCGCGCAAGCAACTGCAATTGCTGCAGGACCTGCGCAATGCCGTGGACCAGAGAGAGTTCAGCCTGCATTACCAACCCAAATTCGACGCCAACAACGGCCGCCCGGTGGGCGCCGAAGCGTTGTTGCGCTGGCAGCACCCGACCCAGGGCATGCTGCTGCCGGACAAATTCATAGAGCTGGCGGAGAAGACCGGGTTGATCATTCCCATCGGCGAATGGGTGCTCAACGAAGCCTGCCGGCAGATGCGCGAATGGTATGTGCTGGGCTACACCGATTGGCGCATTGCGGTGAACCTCTCGGCCTTGCAGTTCTGCCACGTGGGCCTGGTGCAGAGCGTCGCCAGGGCGCTGGCTACCCACCATCTGCCGGCCAACAGCCTGACCCTGGAAATCACCGAAACCACGGCCATGAGCGATGCCGATGCGAGCATGAAGGTGCTGCAGGAGCTATCGGACATGGGCGTTGACCTGTCCATCGATGACTTCGGTACCGGCTACTCGAGCTTGATGTACCTCAAGCGCCTGCCGGCCAACGAGCTGAAGATCGACCGTGGTTTTGTGCGTGACCTGGAGCGCGACAGCGATGACGCCGCCATCGTTTCGGCGATTGTCGCCCTGGGCCAGGCACTGGGCTTGCGGATCGTCGCCGAAGGCGTGGAAACAGGCTCGCAGCAGGACTTCCTGACCCAACTCGGTTGCGACTCGTTGCAGGGTTATCTGCTCGGTCACCCGTTACCTGCCGAACGCTTCATGAAGGAAATCCACCGCGCCGAGGAATTGGCCCTGGCGTGATCTGACGGGACCGATGACGGTTTCATGCAAAGTCCGCCAATGGCGGTTATTCTTCCCCCCGACTGCATAGGCTTTAATTGGGGAAAGTGTGCATGGACAAAGTCATCGTCATCACTGGTGGAAGTCGCGGTATTGGTGCGGCAACGGCGCTGTTGGCCGCCAAACAAGGCTATCGGATCTGCATCAACTACCAGTCCGATGAACAGGCGGCGCAAACGGTGCTGGATCAGGTCCGGGCGTTAGGCGCCCAAGCCATCGCAGTGCGCGCCGACGTCAGCATCGAAGATGAGGTCATCGGCCTGTTCAACCGGGTGGACAGCGAGCTGGGCCGAGTCACGGCGCTGGTGAACAACGCCGGCACCGTCGGGCAAAAGTCCAGGGTCGACGAAATGTCCGAATGGCGCATCCTCAAGATTCTCAAGACCAATGTGCTGGCGCCCGTACTCTGCGCCAAGCACGCCATCCTGCGCATGTCGCCCAAGCACGGCGGGCAGGGCGGCAGCATCGTCAACGTCTCCTCGGTTGCCGCGCGTTTGGGTGCACCCAACGAATACGTCGACTACGCAGCCTCCAAGGGGGCGCTCGACACCTTCACCATTGGCCTGGCCAAGGAAGTGGCGGGCGAGGGGATTCGGGTCAATGCGGTGCGTCCGGGCTATATCTACACGGATTTCCATGCGCTGAGCGGCGATCCGGATCGGGTCAGCAAGCTCGAGTCGGCAATTCCCATGGCCCGTGGCGGGCGACCGGACGAAGTGGCGGAGGCGATCGTGTGGTTGCTGTCGGACAAGGCGTCCTATGCGACAGGGACGTTTGTCGATTTGGGTGGTGGGCGGTAAAGATCAAGATCAAAAGATCGCAGCCTGCGGCAGCTCCTGCACGGGCTGCGATCTTTGCTTTTAGAAGGATCTGACAATCCGCCCCAGGGTTTCCATCGCCTTTTCAGCCGCCTCATCCCAGGGGCTCCCATAATTCAACCGGATACAATTCCTGAAGCGCTGCGTCGGCGAAAAAATCGGTCCTGGCGCAATGCTGATGCCCTGTGCCAACGCCATCTGGAACAACTTCAATGAATCCATCTGCTCGGGTAGTTCCAGCCAGAGGAAGTAGCCGCCCGCCGGCTGGCTGACGCGGGTCTGCGCCGGGAAGTAGCGGGCAATGGCCGACAGCATGGCGCTTTGCTGTTCCTCCAGGGCGTACCGCAACCTGCGCAAATGGCGATCATAACCACCGTGTTGCAAGTAATCGGCAATCGCTGCCTGGGCCGGCATCGAGGCACAGAGCGAGGTCATGAGTTTCAGCCGTTCGATCTTCTGCGCATAACGCCCGGCGGCGACCCAACCGATGCGATAACCCGGGGCCAGGCTCTTGGCAAAAGAGCCGCAATGCATCACCAGGCCTTCGGTATCGAAGGCCTTTGCCGGTTTCGGCGCCTGCTGCCCGTAATAGAGTTCGGCGTAGACATCGTCCTCGATCAGCGGCACCTGATGGCTGCGCAGCAGTTCCACCAGTTCGCGTTTTTTCGCTTCGGGCATGGTCGCGCCCATCGGGTTCTGGAAGCTGGTCATGCACCAGCAGGCCTTGATCGGATGGCGCTCCAGGGTTTGCGCCAGCACGCCGAGGTCGATGCCGTCACGCGGGTGTACGGGGATTTCCACGGCCTTGAGTTTCAATCTTTCCAGTACTTGCAGGCAGGCATAGAACGCCGGGGCTTCGATGGCCACCAGGTCGCCGGGTTGCGTCACGGCTTGCAGGCACAGGTTCAGCGCTTCGAGGGCGCCGTTGGTGATCAGCAGTTCTTCCATGGGCAGCATCAGGCCGCCGACCATGTAGCGCAGGGCGATCTGCCGGCGCAGTTGTGGGTTGCCCGGCGACATGTCGGTGACCACCATGCGCGGGTCCATCTCGCGGCTGGCGCTGGCCAGCGAGCGCGACAGCCGTTGCAGTGGAAACAGCGTCGGGCTGGGGAACGCCGAGCCGAAGGCTACGGTGTTCGGGTCCTTGATCGAGTCCAGGACCGAGAACACCAGTTCACTGACGTCGACTTCCGTGGATTCATTGACCTGGCTACTGATCTGCGGCTCGGAAAACGGCCGTGGCGCGTGGGCGTTGACGAAGTAGCCGGAGCGCGGGCGGGCGCGAATCAGGCCGCGCCGTTCGAGCAGGTAGTACGCCTGGAACACGGTCGACGGGCTGACCCCGTAGGTCTGGCTGGCGTAGCGCACCGACGGCACGCGTTGGCCGGGCCCGAGGACGCCGGTGCGGATCAGTTCAGCGATGTCATCGGCGAATTTTTCGTAGCGTTTCATCGAGTGCCCGGAAGTTGTCATTCAAGAAAATCGAGGTGGATTCATCGCTGGCAAGCCCGCTCCTACAGGTACTGCATCGTTCTCGCGAATGGCGCACCGCAGTCTAAAGCCTTAGCGGTTCATCGGCGCAACAAACCGGCTCTTGGCCACGCTGTAGACGCCTGGCTCATCGCGGTCGACGACCTTGAAGCTGATGCTCTGCGAGCTGCTGCTCGGCCGCTGCGTGGTCATCGCCACCGACACCGGTACATCGACAATCTCGCCGGGCGCCAGGCTCAACTCGGTCTTGCCTTGCAACTGGAAGCCGTCGCCGTCGACCAGGGCCAGGCGGTAGTCCTGGCGTTGCTGGGTCTTGTTGATGACCTTGAGGCTATAGATGTTCTCGATCTGCCCCTGACTGTTCTCGCGGAACAGGCCGCGGTCCTTGCTCACGTCCAGCGACACCATCGGCCGCTCCATCAGCGCGACGACCAGCGCCACGATCATCACCAGCAGCACGGCGGTGTAACCGATCAACCGTGGCCGCAACAGGTGAGTCTTGCCGCCTTGCAATTGATGTTCCGAGGTATAGCTGATCAGCCCGCGTTCGTAGCCCATCTTGTCCATGATCGAATCGCAGGCGTCGATGCACGCAGCGCAACCGATGCATTCCATCTGCAATCCGTCGCGAATGTCGATGCCGGTCGGGCACACCTGCACGCACAGCTGGCAATCGATGCAATCACCCAGGCCGACCTCGGCTGGCTTGACCTCGCGCTTGCGCGGGCCGCGGCTCTCGCCACGGGCCACGTCGTAGGAAATGGTCAGGGTGTCCTTGTCGAACATCACGCTCTGGAATCGCGCATATGGACACATGTGCATGCACACCGCTTCACGCAGCCAGCCGGCATTGATGTAGGTGGCGCCAGTAAAGAACAGCACCCAGAACAGGCTCACACCTCCCAGGTGCAGGGTCAGCAGTTCTTCGGCCAAGGGGCGGATCGGCGTGAAATAGCCGACGAAGGTCAGGCCGGTCAGCAGGCTGATCGCCAGCCACAAGCTGTGCTTGGCCGAGCGGCGCAGGAGCTTGTTCGGCCCCCAGGGCGCCGCTTGCAGCTTGATCCGCTGGTTGCGTTCGCCTTCGGTGATTTTCTCGCACCACATGAAGATCCAGGTCCAGGAGCTCTGTGGGCAGGTGTAGCCGCACCAGACGCGGCCGGCGAACACGGTGATCGCGAACAGGCCGAACGCGGCAATGATCAGCAGCGCCGAGAGCAGGATGAAATCCTGCGGCCAGAACGTCGCGCCGAAGACATGAAACTTGCTTTGCGAAAGGTCCCACAGCACCGCCTGGCGACCGCCCCAGTTCAACCACACGGTGGCGAAGAACAACAGGAACAGAACACCCGCGCCGCTGATGCGCAGGGTACGGAACAGGCCGGTGAAGCTACGGGTGTGGATAAGGTCGTCGCTGGACTTGGCCTTCATCTTTGGATGCGAAGGCTCGAAGGTCTCGACTACGGGGGCGCTTTCCAGGGTTCGAACGGGGATTCTATCGCTCATGGTCTTTCGCTCATCAGCCTCCATCAGGCAGGAGCACTATGAGCGGCGATCTGTTTGCATGACAGACTCAGGTATCGCTTTAAAAACCGGATCAGATGCTCGCGCAAGCCCGGCCTGCGACAAGTTGAAGCACCTGTCGCGGCGGGGCGTGGGCGGCTATATCAGGCGTTTGCAGGCCTTGTTGATCCCGGTCAGTCAAATCACCGAATCACTGTCGGTGGCCTTCAAATGCCGGCGACCGTCCACCGCACCTGCTACGGTCAAAGCGTCGGCTTCTGCTTCGGTGATGTAGATGCGCTGGCCGTTGAGGTCGACCGCCGACATGGCTTTGGCCCCATCGGTGACGATGGTCACATCGGGGCACAGGCGAATTTCCTCGCCGTTTTCGGTGGTAAAGAAGCAGGTCTCGTTCTCGATGCGTACGGTCATGACGTGATCCTTGTTTTTTACGACTGATGCAGCATTAGGCTATCGCCGCCCGGCATCGTTCTGTGCAACTGATTAATGGTTGATGCGGTCCATGCTCCATAACTCTTCACAAGGCTCTCTACAAGGAAATGGCCATGAACGCCTGGTGGCATGAAGTCTGGATGACCCTGCAAGCGGAGTTCGCCGATATCGGCGATGCCTCGCAATTAACCCGGATCACCGTGCGCCTGCTGATGGCCGCGGTACTGGGTGGCATTCTCGGGTTCGAGCGCGAGCACAAGGGGAAGGCCGCCGGGGTGCGTACCCACATGCTGGTGGCGCTGGGCGCGGCGTTGTTCGTACTGGTGCCACAGATGTCCGGCTCCCAGGCCGACGCCATGAGCCGGGTGGTGCAGGGCGTTATCGCCGGTATCGGCTTCCTCGGCGCCGGCACCATCCTGAAAAACCAGGAAGGCGACGAAGGCCACGTCAAGGGCCTGACCACCGCCGCCGGCCTGTGGATGACCGCTGCCATTGGCGTGTCCGCCGGGTTGGGGCGGGAGGCGACGGCGGTGTTCAGTACGTTGTTGGCGTTGGTGATACTTGGCGTGATGCCCAGGATCGTGAAGCTGATCGATAAGGACAAAGAACCCCTGTAGGAGCGAGCTTGCTCGCGAAAATCTCTAAATCGCCTCGGGGTGCCAGGCTATCAACGTCATCGTTCACGACCATCATCGGAACGCCGCCCGGAGCAAGCTCGCTCCTGCAAAGGGCGGTTTCTATCGAATCGGAATATAAGTTTGATCTTCTTCATGGTAGGAGAAGATGTGCTGATCTTCGGCCAATAGATTAATGCGGACAATGGGGCGAATGGTTTGGATGATGCTGTAGAGCTCCATTTGAAGTTTTTTTGCACGCTCTTTGCCTGCGAGGTTGGCCTGGTTATAGAAAATGGCTTGAAAAGGAACGCTCTTGATGTCTTCAACAGACCAGGCCGTAGTAATAACTTCATTCCAGTCGTTACGATAGTTGCTGGGCATTAAACTGCGAACTTCAATGCTCAGTGCAAACTGCTTCGCCGACTCTCGGAAAGCACACATATAGAAGTATGCAGGCTTTACTTTATTGAAATGCAAAAGCCAGTCTTGACCGTTTTCTATACCTTGTTCTTCACAATGTCGACTCCATTCGAGCTCATAACCTGGGAGCTCTCGAGTGGTTTCACCGCACCCGTCCGGACGCAAGTCGGTGGCCGCATTTGTGGGAAATGAGCAACGTAATCTTATGGGGGCGGGGCTGACGGTAGGGAGTGTGCCTAAAACAATGCCTGCACCGTTGGAAAACAAGCTTCTAATGCCAGTGTCGGCTCGAAGATAGGTGAATGAAGCGGCATTGCGATCAATTTCACCTTCCGAAGTTGTGAGGGTATCGGCCACCCGAACAAGGACTCCGTTGCAATAATAGGCGGCCTTACCGTCTGTGCACTGCTCTGACGTGTCCAAGTAGCGGCTGTTCAACTGGTTGGCGATGTCTCGTGCGTTGACGACTGGAATCTGCTCAGCCGCATTAACGTTCAGGATCGATGCTGATAAAAAGAGCACTGCTGTTGTTTTTTTCATCTTGAACGCTCGTAGAAAAATTGGCGTTGATTTTGCCCCTCCGATAGTGGTTGCTTTTCTTCTTAAGCGATACTGTCATTTGTGACAGGTTCTTTGAGAGTCTCTGATTCAAATGCGCCTACGCCGGACCGGGCTCCCTCAGGGTGTATGTCGCTGACGGGGAACTCATGCTGGCTATAGTCGAAGTCAGAAAGGAGTAGATGATGGTCCAGTTCCGTGAGTATCGAGCTTCTAGCGTCCACTGGACGACTCCGTTCGGTATGAAAGTAAAGAAATTCGTAGTTGAAGATTTTCAAAGTGAGGCCAGCCGTCTGCCAGGGGTTTACGGATAAGCGCGTTCTCCTGAGTGCTTGCTCGTTCTGTGAATCTGCCGACGTTAAAAAAGATCGTGTTCATGGCTGGCCGTACTCAAGGTGGGTGGCGTAGTCAGTATGTCGCTGGATAAGCGCAGGCGAACCGCCGGACCGGCAGAAAAAATTCATTTCAGGACCGGTATTACGCACCCGTAGGAATCGTCCTTCGGTTTCGTCCTGCAATCGTTCCCCCCGACACGGCCGGGGGAACGATCAACTGTCTTCATTCAGGAGTCACAATCACCGGTGGCATCGTTGTCGGTGGTTCTTCCCTGGGTGGCGGGTTGCTGCCCGGCGGTTCCTGCTCGGGCACCGGTTGCGGATCGCTGGGTGGAATCACCGGGTTATCGATGTTCGGATCGGGGGTTTCGGCCGGGAATGGGTTGTTCATCGTTAATGTCTCCAGTGGCACATGGCGTGAGTCGTGCTTAAGTTGGTTGACCACTGCCTGCAGGATTTGATTCCCGGCAGATGCCGCTGAACTTTTCCCGGCGGCCGGCGTTCGGAACCTAAGTGAGTTCATTCCAGGGCGAATTGCCCGGCGGGATGAAAACCAGACACCAGACACAAGAGCGTCCATGGGGCGTAAAGGAGTGATGCTCGATGACTGCTGAAAAACCGACTGAACTGAGCTACAACCCGCACATGCCGCTTTCACAGGCACTGTTGCTGCCGCGAATCGTGATAGAAAATACCCTGCCGACCCTCGAAGCTGGTCAGTTTGCGGTCAAGGCCGTGGTCGGCCAGGACGTGGTGGTCACCAGCAAGGTGTTCGCCGACGGTCATGACAAGCTGGCCGTGCGAGTGCGGTGGCGGGCCGAGGGCGACGAAGTCTGGCAAAGCGAGGTGATGGCCGAGCTGGGCAACAACGGTTGGCAAGGCGGGTTCCGGGTCGAGAGCCAGGGCCGCTATGTGTTTTGCATCGAAGCCTGGATCGATCAGTTCGCCAGTTTTCGCTACGAGCTTGAAAAAAAGCACGCCGCCGCCGTTCCGGTCAGCCTTGAGCTGCAGGAAGGTCGCCTGCACGTCCAGCAAGCGGCCGAACGCGCCGAAGGGCAGCTCAGCGAAGACCTTGCGGCCTTGCACCACGAACTGTCGGGCCTGCTCGAAACCGAGCAGGTGGCGCTGTTCCTGCACCAGCGTAGCGCGCAGTTGATGGCCCAGGCCGATCATCGTGCCTACCTGAGCCTCAGCCCGGAATACCCGGTGGACGTCGAGCGACAGCTGGCGCAATTCGCCAGTTGGTACGAACTGTTCCCGCGCTCGATCACCGACGATCCCAAGCGCCACGGCACCTTCAACGACGTGCATGCACGGCTGCCGATGATCCAGGACATGGGCTTCGACGTGTTGTATTTCCCGCCGATCCACCCGATCGGCCGCAGTTATCGCAAGGGTCCCAACAACTCATTGACGGCTGGCCCCGATGATCCGGGCAGCCCCTATGCCATCGGCAGTGAAGAGGGCGGGCACGAGGCAATTCATTCGCAGCTGGGCAGTCGCGAAGACTTCCGGCGACTGGTGGCGGCAGCCGCGGATCACGGGCTGGAGATCGCCCTCGATTTCGCCATCCAGTGCTCCCAGGACCATCCATGGCTCAAGCAGCACCCGGGCTGGTTCAACTGGCGGCCCGACGGCACGATCAAATACGCCGAGAACCCGCCGAAAAAATACCAGGACATCGTCAACGTCGACTTCTATGCCGTCGAGGCGATCCCCAGCCTGTGGATCGAACTGCGCGACATTGTTGTAGGTTGGGTGCAGGAGGGCGTGAAAATCTTTCGCGTCGACAACCCCCACACCAAGCCGCTGCCATTCTGGCAATGGCTGATCGCCGACGTTCGCGCGCTGTACCCGGAGGTGATTTTCCTTGCCGAGGCCTTTACCACCCCGGCGATGATGGCGCGGCTTGGCAAGGTCGGTTATTCCCAGAGCTACACCTACTTCACCTGGCGTAACACCAAGGCGGAGTTGGCGACCTATTTCACCGAGCTCAATGAGTCGCCGTGGCGCGAGTGCTATCGGCCGAACTTTTTCGTCAATACCCCGGACATCAACCCGGCTTTCCTGCACGAATCCGGGCGCCCCGGGTTTCTGATACGTGCGGCGCTGGCGACCATGGGCTCGGGGCTGTGGGGCATGTATTCGGGGTTCGAGCTGTGCGAGTCGGCGCCGGTGCCGGGCAAGGAGGAATACCTCGATTCCGAGAAGTACGAGATCCGCCCCAGGGACTTCAACGCCCCCGGCAACATCATTGCCGAGATCGCCCAGCTCAACCGCATCCGCCGACAGAATCCGGCGCTGCATACCCATTTGGGCCTGAAGGTCTATAACGCCTGGAATGACAACATCCTGTACTTCGGCAAGCGCAGCGCCGATGGCAGCAATTTCATTCTGGTGGCGGTCAACCTCGACCCATATAACCCGCAAGAGGCGAATTTCGAGTTGCCGCTGTGGGAAATGGGCTTGCCGGACGATGCCAGCACCCAGGGCGAAGACTTGATGAGCGGCCATCGCTGGACCTGGCACGGCAAGTACCAGTTCATGCGCCTGGACCCGGCGTTTCAGCCGTTCGGGATCTGGCGGATCACCGCGCCTTAAGCGTCAAACGGTAACCCCTGTAGGCGCTGCCGAAGGCTGCGATCTTTTGATCTTGCTTCTGAAAAGAAATCAAAAGATCGCAGCCTGCGACAGCTCCTACAAGGGATCGGCGCATTTGAAAGATATGCAAGAATTTCAACAGGAGTTTCAAATGGCGAAGAAACCCAAGGCAGCCACTTTCATCAAGGACCCGCTCTGGTACAAGGACGCGGTCATCTATCAAGTCCACGTCAAATCCTATTTCGATTCCAATAACGACGGAATCGGCGATTTTCCCGGTCTGATCGCCAAACTCGACTACATTGCCGACCTCGGCGTCAATACCATCTGGCTACTGCCGTTCTACCCCTCGCCACGCCGCGACGATGGTTATGACATCGCCGAATACCGCGGCGTGCACAGTGACTACGGCACCATGGCCGACGCCAGGCGTTTTATTGCCGAGGCGCACAAGCGTGGTCTGCGGGTGATCACCGAGCTGGTCATCAACCACACTTCTGATCAGCATGCGTGGTTCCAGCGCGCCCGCAAGGCAAAAAAAGGTTCGGCTGCGCGGGACTTCTACGTGTGGTCCGATGACGATCAGAAATACGACGGCACTCGAATCATCTTTCTCGACACCGAGAAATCCAACTGGACCTGGGACCCGGTGGCCGGCCAATACTTCTGGCACCGCTTCTACTCGCACCAGCCGGATCTGAATTTCGACAACCCACAGGTCATGAAAGCCGTGTTGTCGGTAATGCGCTACTGGCTCGACATGGGCATCGATGGCCTGCGCCTGGACGCGATCCCGTACCTGATCGAGCGCGATGGCACCAACAACGAGAACCTGCCCGAAACCCACGACGTGCTCAAGCAGATCCGCGCCGAAATCGACGCGAATTACCCGGACCGCATGCTGCTGGCCGAGGCCAACCAATGGCCGGAAGACACCCAGCTGTATTTCGGCGACACCGATAAATCCGGCCTGAACGGCGACGAATGCCACATGGCGTTCCACTTCCCGCTGATGCCGCGCATGTACATGGCCCTGGCCCAGGAAGACCGCTTTCCGATCACCGATATCCTGCGCCAGACACCGGAGATCCCGGCCAATTGCCAATGGGCGATTTTCCTGCGCAACCACGATGAACTCACCCTGGAGATGGTCACCGACAAGGAACGTGACTACCTGTGGAATTACTACGCGGCCGACCGTCGGGCGCGGATCAACCTGGGGATTCGTCGGCGCCTGGCGCCGCTGATGGAACGTGATCGCCGGCGCGTGGAGCTGCTCAACAGCCTGTTGCTGTCGATGCCCGGCACCCCGACCTTGTACTACGGCGACGAGATCGGCATGGGCGATAACATCTACCTCGGCGATCGCGACGGCGTGCGCACGCCGATGCAGTGGTCGATCGACCGCAACGGTGGGTTCTCCCGCGCCGACCCGGCCAGCCTGGTACTGCCGCCTATCATGGACCCGCAATACGGCTACCTGTCGGTGAATGTCGAAACCCAGGCCGGCGATCCCCATTCGCTGTTGAACTGGACCCGGCGCATGTTGACGGTGCGCAAGCAATCCAAGGCGTTCGGGCGCGGCACCTTGAAAATGCTCTCGCCGTCCAATCGCCGGGTGCTGGCCTATACCCGCGAATACACCGGGCCGGATGGCAAGCACGAAATCATCCTGTGCGTGGCCAACGTGTCGCGCAGCGCGCAAGCGGTGGAGCTGGACCTGTCGGCGTACGTCGGCATGGTGCCGGTGGAGATGCTCGGCGGTAACGCGTTCCCACCCATTGGCCAGTTGAGTTTCCTGCTGACCCTGGCACCCTACGGTTTCTACTGGTTCGGCCTCGCCGCGGAAAACCAGATGCCGAGCTGGCACGTGGAACCGGCGCAAAGCCTGCCGGATTTCACCACCCTGGTGCTGAAAAAACGCATGGAAGAACTGCTCGAAGCGCCATCGCGCGCCACCCTGGAGCAGGGTATTTTGCCGAACTGGCTGCAGAACCGCCGCTGGTTCGCCGGCAAGGACGCGGCCATCGAACAGGTCCATCTGGCCTACGGCGTGCGTTTCGGCGATGCCCAGCATCCGGTGTTGTTGAGTGAGATCGAAGTCACCAGCGCAGGCGTGACCAGCCGCTATCAACTGCCGTTCGGCTTCATTACCGAAGACCAGGTGGGCGCCGCATTGCCCCAGCAACTGGCGCTGTCGCGGGTGCGCCGAGGCCCGCAGGTCGGCTTGATCACGGATGCCTTCAGCCTGGAAAACTTTATCCGCACGGTGTTGCAGGGCATGCACGACAACAGGGTGTTGCCGTCGGACGGCGGCGAGATCCGTTTCGAACCCACCACGGAGCTTGCCAAACTGGGCCTGACGGCGGAGTCGGATGTGCGTTACCTGTCCGCCGAGCAATCCAACAGTTCGGTGGTGGTCGGCAACAGCCTGGTGCTGAAGCTGATCCGCAAGGTCGCATCCGGCGTGCACCCGGAACTGGAAATGAGTGCGTACCTGACCGCTGCCGGCTTCGCCAATATCTCGCCGCTGCTGGGGTCCGTGGTGCGTCGGGATGCGGCGGGCGAGGACAACCTGCTGATGATCGCCCAGGGCTACCTGAGCAACCAGGGCGATGCCTGGGAGTGGACCCAGAACAACCTGGAGCGGGCGTTGCGCGACGAACTGGCCGACGCCATGTCCGAGCAGGAGCAGCACTACAACGCGCTGGGCGAACTGAAGGATTTCGCTGCGATGCTCGGCCAGCGCCTGGGTGAAATGCATCAGGTGCTGGCGTCGCCGAGCGACAACCCTGACTTTGCCCCTTACCTCACCACGCCGAAGGATGCGCTGGCCACGGGCAAGGATGTCACGGCGCAAATCGAGCATGCGTTGAAGTTGCTCAAGCAGCATCAAAATGAACTGAACCCGGCGGACAAAACCCTGGTCAGCCGTTTACTGGACAATAAAAAGGCCATCCTCGAGCATGTCCAGAACCTGGCGAAAAAGACCGCCGGAGGCCTGCGGATCCGCGTGCATGGCGACTTGCACCTGGGCCAGGTGCTGGTGATCAAGGGCGATGCGTACCTGATCGACTTCGAAGGCGAACCGGCGCGACCACTGCCGGAACGACGGGGCAAGCACAGCCCGTACAAGGATGTCAGCGGCGTGCTGCGCTCCTTCGACTACGCGGCGGCCATGACCATCAACGTGCACAACGTTGATAACACCGACCAGGCCCAGGCGGCTCGCCAGCGGGTCGGCGATCGTTATTTGAGTGAGGCAAAACAGGCATTTATCCACGCTTATCGGCTGGCGGCAGCTACGCTAGGCCATGCGTGGCAAGATCCTGAAGGCGAAGATGCCGCTTTGGCATTGTTCGGTCTGGAGAAGGCAGCTTATGAAGTGGCCTACGAGGCGGAAAATCGCCCCGGCTGGCTACCCGTGCCGTTGCACGGTTTATATGGATTATTGAGTGGGCTTAAACCCTTTTCCGATCTTGGTGGAGAGTAGTCATGAGTTTCTCGAACAAGGAACAGGGTCATCATCACAGTGAAGCGCTGCTACCCAGGGCGCGGGATATCGATGCGCTGGTACGTGCCGAGCATCGCGATCCCTTTGCCATTCTCGGCCCCCACGGCGATGGCGCCGGCGGACAATTCATCCGGGCCTATCTACCGGGCGCCTTGAGCGTGCAGGTAGTGGGCAAGGAGTCCGGGGACGAACTGGGTAACCTTGAAGCAACCCAGACCCCCGGGCTGTTCGTCGGGCATTTCCAACGGGCACAGCCGTATCTGTTGCGAACCCGCTGGGCCGGTGGCGAGCAGATTGCCGAAGATCCCTACAGTTTTGGCCCGCTGCTTGGCGAAATGGATTTGTACCTGTTCGCCGAAGGCAACCACCGCGATCTGAGCAGTGCCTTGGGCGCGCAGTTGAAGACCGTGGACGGGGTCGATGGCGTGCGCTTTGCCGTGTGGGCACCGAACGCCAGGAGGGTGTCGGTGGTGGGCGATTTCAACGTCTGGGACGGTCGTCGTCACCCGATGCGCCTGCGCCACCCGACCGGTGTCTGGGAGCTGTTCATCCCGCGCCTGCAAGCGGGGGAGGCCTACAAGTACGAAATCCTTGGCAAGGACGGCATCCTGCCCCTCAAGGCCGACCCAATGGCGCTGGCCACCAGCCTGCCGCCGGACACCGCCTCGAAAGTCGCGCCGCCGCTGCGGATCGACTGGCAGGATCAGGAGTGGATGCAGTCTCGCGGCGAGCGCCAGCGCCCGACGGCGCCGCTGTCGATCTACGAACTGCACGCCGGGTCCTGGCAATGCGAGCTGGACGACCTGGGCGAAGTGGCCCGCCAGTACACCTGGCCGGAGCTGGGCGAGCGGCTGATTCCGTATGTGAAGGACCTGGGGTTCACCCACATCGAGCTGATGCCGATCATGGAGCACCCGTTCGGCGGCTCCTGGGGCTATCAACTGCTTTCGCAATTCGCCACCAGCGCCCGCTATGGCACGGGCGACGAGTTCGCCGCCTTCGTCAACGACTGCCACTTGGCCGGCATCGGCGTGATCCTCGACTGGGTGCCGGCGCATTTTCCCACTGACACCCACGGCCTGGCTCAGTTCGACGGCACCGCGCTGTACGAGTACGGCAACCCCCAGGAAGGTTTTCACCAGGATTGGGACACGCTGATCTACAACCTCGGCCGCACCGAAGTGCACGGCTACATGCTGGCGTCGGCGTTGCACTGGCTCAAGCATTTCCACGTCGATGGCCTGCGGGTCGATGCGGTGGCGTCAATGCTGTACCGCGATTATTCGCGCAAGGCCGGCGAGTGGGTACCCAACCGCCATGGCGGCCGGGAGAACCTGGAAGCCATCGACTTCCTGCGTCACCTCAACGACGTTGTGGCATTGGAAGCCCCCGGCGCGCTGGTGATCGCCGAAGAGTCCACGGCCTGGCCTGGCGTCAGCCAGGGCACGCAACAGGGCGGCCTGGGCTTCGCCTATAAATGGAACATGGGCTGGATGCACGATTCGCTGCATTACATTCAGCAAGATCCGGTGTACCGCGCCCATCACCACAATGAACTGAGCTTTGGCCTGGTGTACGCCTGGTCGGAGCGTTTCATCCTGCCGATCTCCCACGATGAAGTGGTGCACGGCAAGCACTCGTTGATCGACAAGATGCCCGGCGACCGCTGGCAGAAATTCGCCAACCTGCGGGCCTACCTGAGTTTCATGTGGACCCATCCGGGCAAGAAACTGTTGTTCATGGGCTGCGAGTTCGGTCAATGGCGCGAGTGGAACCACGACCAGCAGCTTGATTGGTATCTGCTGCAGTACTCCGAACACAAAGGCGTACAGAAGTTGGTGAGCGACCTCAATCGCCTGTATCGCGAAGAGCCGGCGCTGCACGAGCAGGACGACGTGCCGCAGGGCTTCCAGTGGTTGATCGGCGATGACGCGATCAACAGTGTCTATGCCTGGATGCGCTGGAGCAAGGATGGCCAGCCGATCCTGGTGGTGGCCAACTTCACGCCGGTGCCGCGCGAGGCTTATCGCGTTGGCGTGCCGTTTGCCGGTCAGTGGAGCGAGGTGTTCAACAGCGACTCGCAGATCTATGCCGGGTCCAACTATGGCAACAGTGGCGGGGCAACGGCCGAGGTAACGCCGAGCCATGGGCAGGCGTTGTCGCTGGTGTTGAATTTGCCGCCGTTGGCGGTGTTGATGTTACGTCCGCAGGGGTAAGTCGCCAAGCATCCGCAATCGTCAGACAGCCCGGCATAGCTGGCCGGCCTCCACAGTGAACTGATCACGACATCAATCCACTGTGGAGGCGAACCTGCTCGCCCTTGTCCATCAAAAATCCAGCCGCAGCCCAACTGTCGCGGTGCGGCCATTCAACTCATTGCTGTCGAGCCCGGTGTCGTAGCCTGCTTCGCCATATAGGCTCAGGCCGTCCGACACCTGCAGGGTCATGCCCACACTCATGTCCAGTGTCGTGGATTTCTGCCGGGTGTCGATCGCCGTGGTGTCATTGAAGGTCACCCGGTCGGTGCCGGAGAAGGTATGCCAGACATTGGTGCGCACGTAGGGCAACAGGGGTCTGTGGGCAACCTGATAGGTGCCGCGCAATCGAGCACCGAAACGGGCGGTCAGGCTATTGTCGGCATCGAAGGCAACGTCGGAGATACCGTCGTTTTGGCTATCCAGGGAACGTTGCTGGTGGATCAATTGCACCTGTGGCTCCAGGATCCAGTCCCGGGAAACCTGTAGCGGATAGCCGGCTTCCAGCGACAGCGCAACGGCATGCCCACGGGTGTTGAGCTTGATTCCCCGGCTGGATTCGCTGTTGATATTTACGCCGGTCCACATCAGCACACTGTCGATGTACCCGCCGTAGGGGGCGATAAGCGTCCAGTACAGGCCCACGCTATCGCCACGCAGGGTGCTTTTACCGGCGTCGCGGTGTTCCAATCCCCGATTGAATCCGTCGACATCGCCTTGCGATTGGCTATGACCGACGAAGACGCCGAGCTTTTGCGTCTGTCCATCTTCGCGGGTCCATTCATACAGGTCACTTCCGACCTGGTAGCCCGACATCGAGCCGTCCAGGCGCGGGCTGACCGTGCCGGCAAAGCCCTGGCGGCTGTTACCGGCATAAATCCGCCCCCACCCTGCCGGGAAGGCGCCAGCCTGATGCTGTTGGCTCTGATCACCCTGGCGTTCATGGAAGGTACCGAGTGCGTTGAGGACCATTTGGTTGACGGCAGGTAACAACGCCGAATACACCGGGACTTCAGGTCGATAGGTCGGGATCGGCGGTTTGCCTGGTTCGGGGTCCGGCAACTCCGGTCGAGTTTCTTCGTCGGGATCTTTGATAATCCCTGGAAGAGGCACGGGTGGATCTTCCGGGCCCGGCAGGGGCACGGGTGGATCTTCCGGCCCTGGAAGGGGTACGGATGGATCTTCCGGCCCCGGCAGGGGCACGGGTGGATCTTCCGGCCCTGGAAGGGGTACGGATGGATCTTCCGGGCCCGGCAGGGGCACGGGTGGATCTTCCGGCCCTGGCAGAGGAGGGGCCACCACGGCGGAGCGCAAGTACCAGTTCTCGGCAGTGCCCGGGGTAACCCCACCCTTGTACAAGTAGTACTCAAAGGCACCTGCGGAAATGGGGCCGGGATAACTGAATGCCCGGTCGCTGCCCGTGGCACCCTGGAGTGCTTCCACCACCAGGATGCCGTTTTGCCGGGTCAGGTCGCCGGGGCCGGCGAGATTGGTGATGTGCAGTGTGGTGGAACCTTGCATCGTGCCGCGTTCAACCACCAGTTTGTCGCTGGCAGCGTTGTCACCCGCCAACACGCTCTGCAGCCGCAGCGCGCCATTGTCGCCAATGTAGTTGCCCATGACGGTGAGTCGATTGCCTGCACTGGCATTGCCGCTGGTCATGTCGATGAGCCCTTTGTTGTTCAAAGTGGCGAGCTGCCCGGGGTCATAGGGGGCGATGCTGCCCTGTTCAACCTGCAGCGTGGTACCGCCGTGAATGTTGAACGTGCCGGTGGTGGATACGCTGTCACCGAGGACGAAATTGCCATCCAGGTCAAATCGCGAACCGTTGTCCATGTTCACGGTTTCCCAATGGGGATAACGTGCCGGGCTGGCGGATTGGCTGTTATCGAATGTCAGGGTGTCGTTGCCCGGGCCGCCATCGATAACGGGTGTCGACGCCAGGCTGGTTTGCGTGTGATTGAGCAACAGCGCCTGATCGTCACCGCTGCCCATCAGGATGGCCGAGTGAATGAGCCCGCCGGTGTCCCAGGTGAACAGGTCGTTGCCACTGCCTGCGCGGACCTGGCCATGGATCTCGCCGCCGCTGACAGTGATGAAGTTTGCGCCGCCACTGACCATGATATTACCGCCGACAGTGCCGCCCTTTATCACGATGGTGTTGTCGTCGGTGCCGGCATCCAGATCACCGAGGATCCGCCCGCCCAGCATTTCGAAGGAGTTTTTGTCCTGATTCATCGCGACCCGGCCGATCAGTCCTCCACTGATGAGTGCATGCTCGCCGTTTTCAAAGAGTCCGGTGATGGCGCCGCTGCTCATGGTGAAGTTATCAGTGCCTGACCCTTGGTCCAGGGACGTGAGGGTGCCGCCACTGATAGCGAATCGGTCGTTGCCTGCGCCTTGGGTTAACGCAGTTGCAGTGCCGGCGCTGACCTGTGCGATGTCGGCGCCGTCGCCCTGGTGGACCGGACCTTCAATGGCCCCATTGAAGAGTTGCAGGATGTTTGCGCCAGCGCCCATGTCCACCGGGCCGACGATGGTGCCCGAGTTCATTGTCAGCAGGTCATGGCCAGCGCCGAAGGTGACAGGGCCATCGATGCTGCCGGTGCCGGCCTCGGGGAAAGTCAGGCTGTTATTGCCGCTCGTGTCAGTGAGCCCTGGGCTGCTGCCGCTGCTGCAGGTGAAACTGTCATCTGCGGCGGTGGGCACGAGGGTGCAGTCAGCGTGAGAGGTCAGAGGCCAGAAGAACAGGGTCAATACTGACAGGGCACCGGTGCCCAGGTGCTTGAGGGCTGAAAACGGAATGCTCATGATCCATCCTCGCAAGATGAAACGCGCTGGCCCCGCAACGGCGGGGCAGACCATGTCAACGTCAAGAGCGATACGGATCAGGGACTGCAGGTTTCCTGCGCGAAAACATCGGGCACAAATGCAACCGTTCGGCATGGCTTTATCGACTGCGCATCACAACGCGCAGTGTTTTGCCACGGTATCAACAGGTTGGTTGAGGCGCTACTGTCAGAAATAACAGGTAGGGGGCAATTGGGCTGGCTTCGCTCCGATTCCCGCGCTATGGGCGCCGGCCGGCGCTGCGGTGTGTCGGATACACCGCAGCGTTGCATGGGCCGGCAAACTGGCTGTCACAAGTGTTCGAGGTCACTCACCAGCGCATCCGTACCCCGAGGCTGCCAATCAGCCCGTTCAAATCATTGTCATCCACATCACTGCTGTAGTCGGCGCTGACGTACAGGCTCACGGTCGGTGTCATTCTGGCGACCAATCCCAAGCCCAGTTCGACCGTCGAGGAGTTGCGACTGCTGCTGATCTTGTCGACCTGGTCGAGGGTCACGGTATTGCCGGTGTACACCGTGTGCCACAAGTTGGTGCGTACATAGGGTTCGACGGGCAGGCCGTTGATGTCGTAGCTGCCTTTCAACTTGGCACCGACCCGGCCACTCCACGAGGTGAAGTCGCTGGAGGAGTCATTGCCGGAACCGGCATAGGGCGTATCCAGGGTGATGCGCTGATTGATCAATTGCGCCTGGGGTTCGACCACCCAGTTTTCACTGATGCCAATCGGGAATCCGCCTTCGACCGAGAGCGTCACCGCGCTGCCTTCAGTGATTTGTCGGGCGCCTTGTTCATTGCGGCTGTAACCGTTGACCCGGCCACCGCTGGCCGACAGATCGACGTGCCAGCCTTGTGGGCCGGTCAGGCTATAGTAGGCGCCGAGGCTCTGCCCTTGCAGGTTGAGGGTGTCGTTGCGCGGGTCCGATTGCGCGCGATTGGTCATCAAGCCGTTGCCGTTGCCGTGGAACTCGGCGGTTCCGCCTATCAGGCCGACCCGCTGGGTATGGCCATTAATGCTTTGCAGGGTCACCAGCGCCGGGCTTTTGTGTTCGCCAGAGCCGGGGATGGAAAAACCCTGGGCCAGGGCGTCGGTTTGTGCCTGGCGCGAGGCCTTGCCATAGAGTTGATCCCAGGCCCCGGGCGCGGCGTCTTCGACGGTCAGGCTGGAACTTCGGGTATCGGCAATCGGGCTGAAATGGCCGGGATAGGTGCTGGCGGGTGCGGGCAAGGTGAGCACGGGGATGTCCTGGCGGTACCAGGGGGTCGTTTCTTCCTCGGCGGGGGAGGCCTGCACTTCCATGGAGGAACACAACAGCAGGGTACTGGAAACGGTGCAAATACTGACACGGATCTCTTGTGGGGTGAATGAAGTCTTCATGGAGGTCTACCTTGCAATCGCATGCGGTATCTCGCTTTGGCGTCTCTCCTACCCCGAGTGAGGGGCGACCGAAGGAATTAGGGCAAGCCGTGCCCAGCTCGTTTTCACGGGCGGCGGCGGTTGGTCCTGATGGTAATTCCGGGGTAGTACCGTGAAGTCAAGAGGACCTCGGGCATTGCGTCAAGAAAATGGCCGATAAATGGTATGGGTATTTCAGATCATATAAGTGACTGATTTACGACGCATACATAAGTTCTTGTTTATTGGTTAAAACGTCAAAAAACTCGCGAGCTAGAGCCTTTGCCCAGGCTTACCAGCTCAGCCTGATTCCCAGGTTACCGCTCATTCCACGCAACGGGTTGCTGTCGATATTGCTGCTGTAATCGGCATTGGCATACACACTGACAGCAGGCGCGAGTGTGAGGATGGCACCGATGCCCAGATCGGCCGATGAGGCGCGTTGTTCGGTGTTGATCTCGGTGCTGTCGTCGAAGGTCACCGTGTCGGTTCCCGATACTGTGTGCCACAGGTTGACGCGCAGATACGGTTCCAGCGGCAAGCCGGCGACGTCGTAGCGCCCCTTGAGCCGGGCGCCGAGGCGGCCGGTCCAGGCCGAGTCGGAATGGAACGAGACCCTGGAAATTCCGTCATCCTGACTCTTCAGCTCAACCTTCTGATTGATGACCTGCGCCTGGGGTTCGACCACCCAGTTGTCTGCCACTGCAACAGGGTAGCCGGCTTCGACAGAGAGGGTCATTGCGTGGCCATCGTTGTCGATTTTCAAGCCACGGTCGGAGTGGCTGTCGCCGTTCAGCCAGGTGTACATGGCTACGGTATCGACATACCAGCCCGTGGGGTCGGTCAGGGTCCAGTAGAGCCCGAGGCTATCGCCCTGCAGCTCGACCTTGCCGGCACGCTTGTCCTGGAAACCCTGGTTGAAACCGTCGACATCACCCTTCAAGCGACTATGACCGACGAAAAAACCAGTGCGCTGGATTTGCCCGGCGGAGGATTGCGAGGCGAACAGATCGTTGCCCACCTGGAACCCGTTCAGCGAGCCGTCGAGCCGTGGCGTGACGGTGCCGGCCCAGGTCTGGTCGAAGTTCTTCCCGTAGACCCGGCCCCAACCCGCACCAAAGGCGCCGGTTTCGTTGAGCAGGCGTTGATCACCCTGACGATCATGGAAGGTGCCGAGCGACGCCAGGGCCAGTTGCGCGGCTGCCGGTGGCAACGCTGACCAGACCGGTACTTCCTGGCGGTATAGGGGAATGGGTGCAGCACCGGCTTCAGGGACCGGCAATGGCGGCGAGCCGACGGCTGCTACCGGCGTTGCGAGCGGTGCCGCGTCCGCTGGTACCGGAATCGGCGGCAAGGCTGGATCCGGGTTAGGCACCGAGGCCGGCGCAACCAGAATCGGTGGCAAGGTGGGATCCGGGTTGGGCACCGCGACCGGTGCAACCAGAATCGGCGGCAAGGCGGGATCCGGGTTGGGCACCACGAGCGGCGGTACCAGAATCGGTGGCAAGACGGGATCCGGGTTGGGTACCGCGACCAGTGGCGGGGCCACTACGGACGAGCGCAGGTACCAGCTGTTTTCGCTCCCTGCTGTGACGCCGCCCTTGAACAGCTGGTAATCGAAAGCGCCGGCGGATAACGGGGCTTTGAGCGTAAAGGCGCCACTGTCGCTGACGGCCGTGCCTTGGGCCTGGACAACCTGAATGCCGTTTTGCAGGGTTGCCGCACCCGTGCCACCCAGGTTGTTGACGGTAATCGACGTGGTGCCGGTCAAGGTGCCGTCATTGACCACCAGTTTGTCACTGGGGGAGCTGTCATCGCCCAGGACGCTTTGCACCCATAGCTGGCCGCCGTTGCCCGCATAGTTGCCCTGTACCGTCAAGGTGTCGCTGGTGCGGGTATTGCCGCTGCTCAAGTCGATGATCCCGGCGTTGTTCAACGTCGCACGCTGACCCGGTGTGAAAGGGGTGAGGCTGCCTTGAGTCGAAGTCACGACACTGCTGGCGTCGATGTTGAACACGCCGCTGCCGGTGACGCTGTCACCCAGGACAAAATTGCCGTCGAAATCGAATCGCGAGCCATTGCTCAGGTTGACCGTTTCCCAGTTAGCGTGGCGAGCGGCGCCGCTGGAGGTGGTGTTATCGAAGGTCAGCAGATCGCTGCCGTTGCCGCCATTGAGGATCGGCGCCTGAGCCAGGATGTTGTCATTGAGATTGCGCAGGGTTGCCCGGTCATTGCCCTCATCCATCAGGATCGCCGAACGGATGATCCCGCCGCCATCCCAGGTCAGGGTGTCGTTGCCCACGCTTGTACGAATCTCTCCGACGATTTCGCCTCCAGTCACCGTGATGCTGTCGTTACCACCGCTGACACTGATGTTGCCGCCAATCCGGCCACCGGAAACGATGATGGTGTCGGTACCAAACCCGGTGACCAGATTGCCGAGGATCTGCCCGCCAGACAGATCGAACAGATTGTTATCGAGCTTCATGTCGACCCGGCCGATGCTGCCGCCGGTCATCCTGGCGGTGTCGCCGTCCTCGAAGGCGCCAATGATAGTGCCTGCGCTCATCTGGAAAAAGTCGCGACTGTCACCTTGGGCAAGTGACTGGAGGGTCCCGCCGCTCATGACAAAGTTGTCGACGCCATTGCCCTGGTTCACTGCCCCGGTGACCTGGCCGGCACTGATGTTGAAAGCGTCGCTACCGTCACCCAGATTGACGATCCCGCTAATGAGACCGGAATTCATGTCCAGGCTGTCGTTGCCCGCGCCGAATGTCACGCCTGTCATCGTGCCCGTGCCGTTGGCGGGAAAGCTCAGGGTATTGTTTCCCGCCAGGTCCGTCAGCGGCCCGCTGTTGCCACTGTCGCACACGAAGACATCGTTGCCGGGGGAGGGTGTGTGGGTACACGCCGCGTGGGCGGGCAATGACCAGCCCATGCATAGCCAGATGGAGATGGCACAGACGCTGTAACGATAGTTGGGCAGTTCTTTGCAAAGGTTCATGCTCGTCTCCGCTTGAGAATCGGCACCGATGTCTTGCAGCAAGGGCAAGGCATCAGGTGCATCGGCAGCGCGAGTTGCGAGACATCACGGGAAGGCGAGAACCCTTCGGGCAACGACGGCTACGGGGCAGGTCCGCACGACTCGGTCGAACGGACGGGAGCACCGTAGCAGGTGTGTTTGGAGGCATCTACTGTCACAATTGACAGGTAGGGATTAAATCAGAGGCATCACAGATGCACTTCAACCGCCAATGGCAGGTGATCTGACAGGTGCGTCCAGGGCTTGTGGCCGAGGATCTTCGGCTCATGGCTGCTGGCGTTGCGCAGGTAGATCCGGTCCAGGCGCAGCAGCGGGAAGCGCGCCGGGTAGGTTCTTGCCGGACGACCATGGTGGCGTTCGAAGGCTTCGTGCAAGTAGTCGCGGCGCGAGAGGGTGGCGTTGCCCTGCAACTGCCAATCGTTGAAGTCGCCGGCGATGATGACGGGCGCTTCATCGGGCAAGGATTCGAGCAATTGGCAGAGCAACTGCAGCTGCAACTGGCGATGACTCTCCAGCAGGCTCAGGTGCACGCAGATCGCATGGACCTCGGCGTGGCCCGGCACGTCCAGCACGCAATGCAACAGGCCACGACGCTCGGGGCCGGTAATGGAGACGTCGAGGTTGCGGTATTCGCGGATCGGGTATTTGGACAGCAGCGCGTTGCCGTGGTGGCCGTCGGGGTAGACCGCGTTGCGTCCATAGGCGAAGTCGCTCCACATGCTGTCGGCGAGGAACTCGTATTGCGACATTTGCGGCCAGTTGTTGTAGCGCGAGGAATGGCGCTCATGTTCACCGACGACTTCCTGCAGGAACACGAGGTCGGCGGATGTGCTGCGTACCGCATCGCGCAATTCCGGGAGGATGAAGCGCCGGTTGAGCGCGGTGAATCCCTTGTGGGTGTTGACGGTCAGCACGCGCAGTCGATGGATGACCGGGGGGGTGTCCAACGGCACCGAGTCTGCTGCCTGCCGATTAGAGTTACTGCTCACTTTCACTCCTCTGAATCCGGGTTGCTTATCTATGCGACTGATTGGGGGGCGTGCAGTTCAGCTCTTTTGGCGTACATATCCATTTCGGTGTTTTCGCGGCGGTACCCGATCTACTGTAGGAGCGAGCTTGCTCGCGAAAAACGTCCGGGCAACGAGGTCATTCAGAGCGCGCGTCATCGTTGACGACCTTCGCTGGCAAGCCAGCTCCTACAGGGGAATGCGTTCGTTTGAGATTACGTCGGCTCGTAGTCCGCCTCGCTTTTACCGTTGCTTTGGCTTTTGATTTTCTTGCCCCGAGAGGCCGAGTGGAGGTTCTGCGCAGTGGGTAAACCGGCATGGATGGCGGCGGGCCCACGGGGCAGGACCATAGGTGGCCGTTACCCCAGGAATGGGTATGTACTCCGAATAATAGGTCCGTATTCTCAGACAAACACAATCTCATAAGGCAACCGCATCCGCTCCAGCAACACCCTCGGCAACCGCGGCGCTACCCCGATTGCTGGCTCCCCGTCGAGCTGACTGGCGTAAGCATGGGTAGCGTGGCTCTTGCGGGCTACCGTCCAGGTGTCCAGGCGCACTTTGCGTGCCCGATACCAGGGGATCAAGGCGCTATCGCGGGTGGGCCAGTGCCAGGCCCAGACCGGTATTTCAGCGAAGACGGCACCGGCGATGGTGGCTGCATTGGCGCTGGCGCGGCCGACGGCGTCATGGTCGCTGTTGCCGTCCTCGCACCAGGTGCTGAACACCACGTCGCCCGGGCGCAGATAACGGGCGATGAATTGTGTGAGCGCCTGCTCATGCTCGGCCAGGGTGTTGTCGGTGAAGCCGCCGCGTATCCATTTAAGGCTGTGCATCGGCAGCCCGAGCCGGCGCAGGGCTTCGACGCTTTCCTGGGAGCGGAACACGCTCAGGCGTTTCTCTGACCATTGTTGCGAGCCCGGATGGCTGGCGCTGCCGTCTGTCACCGAGATCAATTGCAAGGGGTGCCCCGTGGCGCTGAGCAGCTGCAGCAGACCGCCGCAGGTCAGCACTTCGTCGCCGGGATGGGGGGCGATCACCACGGCGCGGGCACCGGGAGGGAGTAGGGATTGGGTACCAATGACCGGGATATTGGCCAGCTGCGGGGCACTGTTCCAGATTTGTTCTGTACAGCTGCTGTCACTGATGGACATGGATTTCATGGCGTACGTCCTTGTTCCGTTCGCCTTCACTCGTGCGCGCCGCAAGCACGGCAGCAGTCGTAAGGGCGGATTGATAGCGAAGCGCGGCGCTCCGGACCCTGGGCAGCCGCGCATCGAGTATTGCTCATGTATGGCTATTCGTCGCGCCGGATGTGCCCCGCAGGAAACAATTTTCCGGCGCAGCGACTGTTTTTACTCCTCTTCCTCACGTTGCAGCTCGAACAACAGCAACGAACGCCCGGTGACCGAGTATTCGCGGCCGAAATCGAAGCGTTCCTGGCCACGTATGGACGGTTGATTGGTGTCGATCAGGCATGTCCAGAAGCTGCCATCGGGCACCTCCGGCAGGAGGAAATTGACAATATCGTGATGGGCATTGACCACCAGCAACAGCGTGGCATCCGCCCCCTTGCGGCGGATCCCGGTTTCCTGGGCGCGGCCATCGAGCAACATGCCCAGGCAGCGGTTGTGCGCATCGTGCCAGTGCTCGGTGGTCATTTCGCTGCCATCCGGCGCCAGCCAGGTGACATCCTTGACGCCAATGTCCTCGTTGTAATTGCCCACCAGGAAGCGTCCACGGCGCAGGATCGGATAGGTCAGGCGCAACTTGATCAGGCGCTTGACGAACTTGAGCAAGGCCTTGCCGTCTTCGCTCAGCTCCCAGTTGACCCAGCCGATCTCACTGTCCTGGCAATAGGCATTGTTGTTGCCTTCCTGTGTGCGGGCGAATTCATCGCCGGCCACCAGCATTGGCGTGCCTTGGGCAAACAACAAGGTGGCAAAGAAATTGCGCATCTGGCGCTGGCGCAGGGCGTTGATTTGCGGGTCGTCGGTGGGGCCTTCGACGCCATGGTTCCAGGACAGGTTGTTGTTGCTGCCGTCCTGGTTGTTCTCGTCGTTGGCTTCGTTGTGCTTGTCGTTGTACGACACCAGGTCATTGAGGGTGAAACCGTCGTGGGCGGTGATGAAGTTCAGCGATGAATAGGGCCGCCGGCCGCGCTGGTTGAACATCTCGCCGGAAGCGGTCATGCGGCTGGCGAACTCCGCCAGTTGGCCATCGTCGCCTTTCCAGAAGGCGCGCACGGTGTCGCGAAACTTGTCGTTCCATTCCACCCAGCCCGGGGGAAAGCGCCCGACCTGATAACCGCCGGGCCCGCAATCCCAAGGCTCGGAGATCAACTTGACCTGACGCAGGACCGGGTCCTGGCGGCAGGCCACGAGGAAACTGTGCCGCTCGTCGAAGCCGTCGTGATAACGCCCGAGGATGGTCGCCAGATCGAAGCGAAAGCCATCCACGTGCATTTCCGAGGCCCAGTAGCGCAGGGAGTCGGTGACCATCTGCAATACGCACGGGTGGCTCAGGTCGAGGGTGTTGCCGGTGCCGGAGTCGTTGATGTAGAAGCGCTTGTCGTCGGGCATCAAGCGGTAGTATGAGGCGTTGTCGATGCCGCGCATGGACAGGGTCGGGCCTTGTTCGTTGCCCTCGGCGGTGTGGTTGTAGACCACGTCGAGGATCACTTCCAGGTTGGCTTCGTGCAGGTGCGCGACCATTTCCTTGAACTCGGCGATCTTGCCGCTGGCCAGGTAGCGTGGGTCGGGGGCGAAGAACGCAATGCTGTTGTAGCCCCAGTAATTGGTCATGCCTTTGTGCAGCAGGTGCTGGTCGTTGACGAAGGCGTGGATCGGCAGCAGCTCGACGGTCGACACGCCCAGCTTGCGGATGTGCTCCAGCACCTCGTCGACCATCAGCCCGGCAAAGGTCCCGCGCACGTTCTCGGGGACGGCGGGGTGACGCATGCTGTAGCCGCGCACGTGGGTTTCATAGATGATCGTTTTGTCCCAGGGCACGCTGACCCGGTGATCGTGGCCCCAGGTGTGCGCCGGATCGATCACCTTGCATTTGGGCACGAAGGGCGCGCTGTCGCGCTTGTCGAAACTGAGGTCGCGGTCGGGGTGGCCAATGGTGTATCCGAACAGGGCCTCGGACCATTTCAAGCGCCCGATCAGTTGTTTGGCGTAGGGGTCGATCAACAGCTTGTTGGGGTTGAAGCGATGACCGTTGGCCGGATCGTACGGGCCGTACACGCGGTAGCCGTAGATCAGCCCCGGATGGGCGTCGGGCAAGTAGCCGTGGTAGATCTCGTCGGTGTATTCCGGCAGCTCGATGCGTTCGAGTTCCACTTCGCCGGCATCATCGAAAATGCACAGTTCGACCCGGGTGGCGTTGGCCGAGAACAAGGCAAAATTGACCCCCAGGCCATCCCAGGTCGCACCGAGAGGAAAGGGCAGGCCTTCACGGATGCGCGAGGGTTCGGCACGGGGAGGCGGCGTTTCTTTCTTGGGACGGGTCATAATTGCTCCAGCAACGGCAGACAGTAACGAGGCTCAGTATTTTTTTCGCGGGCGAGCACGCCCCTCGGTGGCGAGCGGACTCGCCACGCAATGATTCAATGCAACGCAGAAGCTTAGACGGCAGGCGGTTTTCGCGCTGCGCGAGGTTTTTTCTCGGCGGCTTTTTCCCCGGGCGGTATTACCGCAGAGGCAGCAGCCGGCTTGGCCTTGGCCTTGGGTTTTGGTACTGCGGCCTTGCCATTGAGCTTACTCTCGCCATCTTTAGTCACGGCGGTCTTGCTCGCTGCCGCTTTAGCCGGCTTTTTCGGCGCCAGTTTTTCGGCTTCGGCGAGTTTGCGCGCCATCTCCCAGTGCCGTGCTTCCTGGCCCTCGGGTTTGCCTTCAGACTCCCAGATCTGATAGGCAAACTCGCGGATACGCTTATCGTCGGTACTCATCGCATTACTCCTGAACTGAACTCAAGTGTGGGTAGTTTGGATAAAGAGATTGACCGGGAAATCCCCCAGCGCGGCGCTGATCATCAGCTCCCTGTTTTTTGTGACTGCGACGCTTGTAAAAAGTCCCTTGAGATTTTCCTCGTCAGTTGTGAACGGCAAACTGACCCGGGTGTCGCCCCACTGCGGCGCGTCCACCAGAGGCACGGCACTGTTTTCCAGCAGTGGCGCACAACGGATCGGCACGATGACGATGGCGCGATGACCCTCCCATTCACGAACAAATCCCAGCACCCGATTGGCCTGGCTGCCGATGACGTCGAGGGCCTGGTAAGTCCCGCGTCGAAACAGCTCGGCGTGCTCGGCCCGCAGGTTCAAAGTCTGCGCAATCAAGGCTTGCTTGATGCGCCCGTCGCGCCAATTCGCCAGCAGACCAGGCAGATGCTGCGGTTGCTGCAAGGCCTGTTGGCGGCTGGCGTAGTCCACCGGCCGGCGGTTGTCCGGATCGACCAGGCTGAAGTCCCAGAAGTCGGCGCCCTGATAGAGATCCGGCACCCCAGGCACGGTCATGCGCAGCAAGGTTTGCGCCAATCCGTTGAGGGCGCCGGGCAAGGCGATCGTGCGGGCTGCCTTGCCGAGGGCGGTGCGCAGCAGATCACCTTCCGGGCTCAGCAGCAGGCGCCGGGTAAAGCTTTCGGTGGCCTGTTCGTAAACCTCGTTCGGTGCGCTCCAGCTGCTCTGCAGCTTGGCTTCGCGCAGGGCTTTGCGTTGCCATCGGCTGATGCGTTGTGCGTAGTCCTCCAGGGCCGGCTGGTCGTCGCTGCGCAGGTCCAGCGGCCAGCTGCCGAGCAGTGCCTGATAGAGAATCAGCTCATCGCCGGCAGACGGCATCTGGTCATCGTCGCGCAACGGGCGGGCGAGGGCGCGCCACAGGCCGATCTGTTCGACATACCATTTACTGCGTTCACTCAACACTGCCAGGCGCGCGCGGGTGTCCTCGCCGCGCTTGTGATCGTGGGTTGCGGTGGCGAGCAGGTTGTCCGGGAAATTGGCCAGGCGCTGGGCACAGGCCCCATGAAAATCCGCCATCGGGGCGCTGAACTGTTCGGTGCTGAAGCCGACATCATTGCGCGACAGCAACACCGCCGAGCGATAGAACGCAGTGTCTTCCACGGCCTTCGCCGCGGCAGGAGACGTCAGTTGTTGAAAGCGCACGCAGGCATGCTTGAGCCGTTTGCGCAGGCGGCCGGCCGGGCGTTTTCGCCAGGCCTCGCCCCCCAGCCAACCCGCCAGGCACTCGAGCACCGGCCAGTCGGCTTCACCAAGGGTCTGGCGGGCACCCTCCATGGCTTGCTGGAAGAACACCTCGTCCTGGGTCGAACGCCCCAGGGCGCTGATGTAGGTGCGATACACCGAGAAATGCACGATCAGTTCCTGCAACGCGCGACGGATCGCCCCCAGCGTCAAGTCGCGGGTCATCAGGTCGTCCCGGGCCACTTGCAACAAGGCCTGGGCGACACTTTCGAAATCCCCGGCGAGGGAACCATTGAGAATCTGCTGGCGCGCCAGTTGTGCTTCCTGGCTGAAGTCAGCCGGGCGCTCGCTGTAGCGCTGCCAGAGTTCGCCCAGGATTTTTTCACCCTCGGGGTCGTGTTGCAGCAGCGACAACTGGTTCATGAATTCGTAGCCAGTCGTGCCGTCCACCGACCAGTCACGATGCAGGCTTTCGCCTTCGCCAAGGATCTTTTCCACATAAATCGGCAGGTGCCGACCCGGTGCCAGGCTGTCGACCCGCCGTCGCAGTTTGCGGCAGTAACCCCGCGGGTCGGCGAGGCCGTCGATGTGGTCGATGCGCAACCCGTCGACCAGCCCTTGCGCCACCAACTGGAAAATTTTCGCGTGGGTCGCCTCGAACACCGCGGGACGCTCGACGCGCAAACCACCCAGCTCGTTGACATCGAAAAAACGCCGCCAGTTGATGTCGTCCGCGGCGGTGCGCCAACTGGCGAGGCGGTAGCTCTGGCGTTCCAGCAAGTCGTGCAAGCGCTGGAAGCCTTCGCTGGTTTGCGAATCGTAGGCTTGCAGATTGTGTTCGATGGTTTGCAGCAGCGCCGGGTCGCTGGCCAGTTCGCGCAACTCGTCTTTCAACGCAATCGACAGACTGTAGGCGTCGGTCTGGTAACTCAAGGTGCTGAAGCGGTCCGCCAGGAGTTTGAGCGGCTCGGCATCGGCCTTGAGCAGTTCGCCGTAATGGCTGGGGCAGATCGGAAAGTGATGATCGTAATGCTCGACGTAAAACGCACCGCGCCGGGCATCGAAGCGCAGCGCCAGGGTGCCATCCTGCAAGGCGATGCCGTAGTCGCTGCCCAGGAACGGCAACAGCAACTGGCCCTCCATCAAGGGGTCGGGCGAGTGCCACTGGATATCGAAAAACTCGCCGTAGGGGCTCAGGCGTCCCCACTCCAGCAAGTCCAGCCACCAGGGATTATCGTTACCGCCGACCGCCATGTGGTTGGAGACGATATCGAGGATCAACCCCATGTTCTGCGCGCGCAGCGCACTGACCAGGCGGCGCAATGCCGGTTCACCGCCCAGCTGCGGGTTGACGCTGGTCGGGTCCACCACGTCATAGCCGTGCATGGAGCCGGCGCGGGCGCTCAGCAGCGGCGAGGCGTAGACATGACTGATGCCGAGGCGGGCAAAGTAGGGCACCAGTGGCACGGCGTCGTCGAGGGTGAAGGCTTTGTGAAATTGCAGTCGCAGGGTGGCGCGTAGTGGTTTGATATTGATTGGATTCATTGGTCACGCTCGGCCGCCTGAAGTCGCGCGCAGGCGAGCAGTTCCAGGCGGCGGGCGGCGTCCGGGCCGTCGAGCAGCGCTTCGCTATACCCGGGCAACCGTCGCGACCAGTTGGGGTGCGTATCGATGGTGCCGGGCAGGTTGGCCTGCTGTTCAATACCCAGCGCATCCTCCAGCGGCAACAGCACCAGCGGCGCGCGGGTGTGGCCGAGGAAACGCACACTGGCGTCGAGCACCTGGTCGGTTTCATGGGACTCTTCGCGAAAGTTCTGCGGGTCCTGGCTCAGGGTCCGACGCAGGCCTTCGCGCTCGCGCTCGCGATGTTGGCGCCACTCGATCTCAGCGCTGGCATCGACCAGGCCGAGGCGGGCGTTCCAGTCGATGTCACGGCCATGCCACCAGCCATTGAGCGTAGGCAGGTCGTGGGTGCTGGTGGTGGCCAGGGCGTTGTCCGGCCAGTCGAGGATCGGTTTGAAGTGAGTGTTGTCCTGTTCGAACAGCAACACGCGCATCCCGAGCATGGCGCGCGCGCTGAGTTTTTCCCGCAGACCGTCCGGCACCGTGCCCAGGTCTTCACCAAGCACAATGGCCTGATGGCGATGGGACTCAAGGGTCAACAGGCGCAGCAGGTCGTCCACCGGGTAATACAGGTAGGCGCCATCGGCTGGCGACGCGCCGTTGGGAATCACCCACAAGCGCTGCAGGCCCATCACATGGTCGATCCGCAGGCCCCCGGCGTGGGCGAAGTTGGCGCGGAGCATCTCGATGAACGCGCGAAAGCCGTTGCGCACCAGGCCCTCGGGGGAGAACGCGGAAATGCCCCAACCCTGGCCCGTGCGGTTGAGAATGTCCGGAGGCGCGCCAACGGTGAGGGAGGCGAGCAGTTCGTCCTGGCGACTCCAGGCCTGGCTGCCGCCGCCATCGGCACCGACGGCCAGGTCGGCAATCAGGCCAATGCCCATGCCGCTGCTGCGGGCGGCGGCTTGGGCGCGCTCCAGGCAGCGCGTGATCAGCCACTGGCAGAAGGCGAAGAAGCCGATGCGACCGGCATTCTCTTCGGCGAATTCAGCCAGGGCGGCGCTGCGCGGGTTGCGCCACTGCTCCGGCCACTCTCGCCAATCGAGGCTTTGGCCTTGGGCCAGTCGGCTCTCTTGAATGGCTTCGAAGCGGCAATGATTTTCCAGTGCTTCTCCCCCGGCATGGCGAAAACTGCTGAAGTCGGCGTGCAGCGGATGTTCGCCCTGCACGAAACCTTCGTACAGCGCCTGTAGCAGCCGATGCTTGGCTTCGGCGGCCGCCGGCCAGTTGATCAATGGCAGTTCTTCCAGGTGCTTGAGTTCGTCGGCCAGGCCCGTGGCATCGATCGCGGTGCGCATCGCGCGTTCACCGAGAATCGCCCCCGGCGCGCAATACAGGCTGTTGAGAAACAAACGGCTCGAAGGCGAATACGGGCTATAGCGATGGGTGTCGTTGGCGAACATGGCATGCAGCGGGCTGATCGCCAGCGCTTCGGCGCCGCGTTCGCCGGCCACTCGGGCCAGGTCTTCGAGCGCCTGGGTGTCGCCGAAACCGCCATCGCCAGCACGACGTAAACCGTACAGCTGCACGCTCAGGCCCCAAGTGCGCGGGATCGGGCTGTCCACCGCATCGCCCACGCTGTAGCAGCGGGCGGGGGCCACGGCCAGGGTGAAGCCTTGTCCATCGATGTCGACGTGTTGGTAACCGACCGGAATCAGTCCCGGCAGGACCGCCTCGGCATCCAGCTTGAGACTCAGGTGCGAGCCATCTTCGAGATGGACCTCGCAGGGTGTCAGCGGCTCGAAAAAGTGCGCCAGGTTAAGACCGACGCCGAAATCGGCGGTGATCAGCGGCGGCAGATACCGAGTTTGCTGGACCTGTTGCAATTCGAGCAGGCTGGCGTCGATTTCCTGGGCACTGCCGGCCGGGTGGCCGAGGCCGGTGAGCACGTTACGAAGCACTGCGGGTGCGACTTTTTGCGGGCGGCCATTGGCGTCGATCCAGTCGACCGCCAGGCCGGCGCGGGTGGCGAGGATTTCCAGTTGCGCATCACTCATTGGCGCTCTCCATCAAGGGGTAGCAAAGGGGCCGCGGCCGTGAGGCTGACAAGCGCGCAATACGGGGGCAGGGTGCCTTGGTCCAGCTGATGGCCGGACCCAGGCGGCTGTTCGAACAAGAAAGACGCATTGACCGGCGGCGTGTGGCTGACCGGTGTAGCGCTGAGGTTGAGGTCGATGCGCAAGAGGCTGCAATCGCCCAGGCGCCATGACGCGCTCACCGCACCAACACCCAACACCTCGGTACCCAGTGCGTGGGTGCCGGGCAGGTGCGGGATGATATGCCGATGACGGATTTGCAACAGTTGCCGATAGAGGTCATGCACCGCCGATGGCTCGGTGGACGCCAGGGCAGGGCGCGACGCTTCGAAGGTCTGTGGTGCGTTGGGGTCGGGAATCTGTTCACGCTTATGCGGGTCGGCAAAGGCGCTGAACGCGGCAAATTCATTGCGCCGTCCTTCGCGCACCAGCCGTGCCAGTTCACCGTGGTGACTGGTGAAAAACAGGAAGGGCTGTTCGGCAGCGAATTCGTCGCCCATGAACATCAGGGGGATCATCGGCGACAGCAGCAACAGCGCCGTCGCCGCTTTCAACGCTTCGGGGTGGGCCAGTCGATGCAGGCGCTCGCCAAAGGCGCGGTTGCCGATCTGGTCGTGGTTCTGCAAAAACAGCACGAACGCAGTGGGTGGCAAATGCCCGCTGGGCTCGCCGCGTGACTCGCCGTGGCGGTTGATGTGGCCCTGGAACACAAAACCCTGGCTCAGGCAGCGGGCCAGTTGTTCGGTGGGATCTTTTGCATAGTCGGCGTAGTAGGCATCGGTCTCGCCGGTCAGCAGTACGTGCAAGGCGTTGTGGCCGTCATCGTTCCACTGCGCGTCGTAGCCCTGTTCGAGCAGGCTGGCCTGGTTATGTTCGTTTTCCACCATCAGCCACACATGGCGCGCGGGATCGCTCTGCTCACGCACCCGTTGGGCCAGTTCCTGGAGAAAGTCAGGGTCTTCGATGGCGTGCACCGCGTCCAGGCGCAAGCCGTCAAAACGGTACTCCAGCAGCCACATCAAGGCGTTGTCGATGAAGAAGTCGCGCACCTCGCGCCGACGGAAATCGATGGCCGCTCCCCAGGGCGTGTGCCGGTCTTCCCGGAAGAAGCCCTTGGCGTAGCGATGCAGGTAATTGCCATCGGGGCCGAAGTGGTTGTAGACCACGTCGAGAATCACCGCCAGGCCAAGGCCATGGGCGGTGTCGATCAGGTGCTTGAGCTGTTCGGGAGTGCCGTAGGAAGCCTGGGGCGCATAGAGCAGCACCCCGTCGTAACCCCAATTGCGCTCGCCGGGAAACTGCGCGATCGGCATCAACTCGATCGCGGTGACCCCAAGCGTGACCAGATGCGCCAGGTGTTGCTCGACGCCCGCGAAGCCGCCCAGGGCACCCACGTGCAGCTCGTAGATCACCGCTTCGTTCCAGGGGCGTCCCAGCCAGGTGGTGTGCCGCCATGGATAGGCCAAGGGGTCGACCACCACGCTGTACTGGTCAATGTCCCCGGCCTGGGCGCGGGAAGCCGGATCGGGCACCTCCAGCTCGCCATCGATGTTGTAGCGGTAGCGCGTGCCCGCCGGGCAACGGGTGTTGATCACGAACCAGCCGTCGGCCTGGGGCAACAACGGCAAGGACTGTCCATTTTCCAGCTCGACACTGACGTAGAACGCATCGGGTGCCCACAACGCGAATCGCGTGTTTTGCGGGTCCAGTTTGATTGCGCCGTGGGGCCAGGTCTCAAGGGTCCGTAACGGCATCTCTAAAGCCTCTTACTGTTTGTGCGATTTCCCCAAAGCTTTGGCTACAAGCTGTTCGTAGAGTTCAGCGTAAGGTTCGACCGCCTTGCACCAGTTGAACGGTGCGGCCATGGCACGGCAACGCATGGCGTGCAGCAGGTCGGGGAAGGCGAAGACCTTGAATGCGCGGCTCAAGGCCTGCTGATAACTTTCCACGGTGGATTCATCGAACAGGAAACCCGTTACGCCGTCTTCAATGGTGTCCGCCAGGCCGCCGGTATTGCGCGCCACCGGCAACGAGCCAAAGCGCTGGGCGTACATCTGGCTCAGGCCGCAAGGTTCATAACGCGACGGCATCAAGAGGAAATCGCTGCCGGCAAACATGCGCCTCGCATCGGTTTCGTTAAAGCCAATGCGCACGCCGATCTGCCCGGGGAAACGCAGGGCCAGTTCGCGCATGGCCTGCTCTTCTTCCGGCTCGCCACGGCCAATGATCGCGATCTGGCCGCCGGACTTGACGATGTATTCGGAGACCGCCTCGGTCAGGTCCAGGCCTTTCTGGTAAACCAGGCGCGAGACCACGGCAAAGAGCGGGCCTTCGCTGTCCTGCAAGCCGAACAACTGGCGGACATGGGCGGCGTTGACCGCCTTGCCGTCCCAGTCGCCGATGTTGAAAGGGCAGAACAGGTGTGGGTCGGTGGCCGCATCCCAGCTTTCATCGATGCCGTTGGGAATGCCGCTGAGCAGGCCTTGCTGGGTCTTGGCGGCGAGAAAACCGTCGAGACCGCAGCCGAAGTCCGGGGTGGTGATTTCCTGGGCGTAGGTGGCACTGACCGTGGTGATGTGGCTCGAATACGCCATGCCGGCCTTGAGGAACGACATCTTGCCGTAGAACTCCATGCCTTCCTGTTGCAAGGCGTGGTGCGGAATGCCCAGTTCGGGGCAGGACCCCAGGCTCGTCACGCCCTGGTACGCCAGGTTGTGGATGGTGAACAGGGTAGGCGTGCGCTGCCCGCGCCAGTGCATATAGGCAGGGGCCAGGCCAGCCGGCCAGTCATGGGCGTGCACCAGGTCCGGGCACCAGTGGATTTGCGCGAGGTTGGCGGCGATGTCGGCGGCCGCCAGGCCCAGGCGGGCGAAACGAATATGGTTGTCCGGCCAGTCGCGGCCGTTGTTGGCGCCATAGGGCGAACCTTCGCGCTCGTAGAGCTCAGGGCAGATCAACACATAGATGACCAGACCGTCGGGCATGTCCATGCGCCCGATCTTGCACGGCGGGAGCGCCGCATGACCGCCAAGTTCACCGATGATGTGAATCGGGTTTTCACTGTGCAGCACCTGCGGATAACCCGGGATCAGTACCCGCACATCGTGCAGATGCGCCATGGCCCGCGGCAGAGCAGCGGAAACGTCGCCCAGGCCACCGGTTTTCACCAGGTCGGCAATCTCGGAGGTGACGAACAACACTTTCTTCTTGTTGGGATTCTGGCTGGCCACCGGTGTCAGCGTCCGGGTCCCGGTAACGCTGATCGGTTGCGCATTGGGAGCACTCACGGTGCTCGATTCGCCGACCTGCTGATGAGCCAGCTCTCCCTGAACATCCAAAGCCGCACTAATCATATGAATCTCCCGTGTTGTTGATCTAATTCTCAGGTCTGGCAAGCGGTGTTTCGTGGCCATGGGTGGCCGTGCGCATAAGCGCTACGCATCGGCGAGCAAGCGCTCCCCAAATGCACTGAAGCAGAATGGGTGAATTAGCCATTGCAAGGATTGCACCAGTCGTAACGCACCTACCTTTCACTCGACAGGCCACGCGGGACAAAAGTTTCGACTTTTTTTCCACTTTGTGACCAACCGGTCTCCCCCGGGGAAATCAGTCTAGGCCAGAACTTAGAGCGGTAAAGCACTGATGGCAAAATTGTTCGACAATCGGTTGATTTAGGTACGAACGTGCAGGATAGCGGTGCGATCGCACCGACGAAGTGCAGGTTTTTATGCGTTTTGGCCTCAAGAAGTCACCTGGCAGTCATATAACTGTGCGTAGCGTCGGAGTGCTTTTGCACCGTTATGGTGCGTGTCTCGGGTCCCGCTTTTGGCCGAACCACTGCCTTACCGCCAGCCTTGGTGCCTTGTTATAGTTCGGGCCTCTTTTTTTGCCCGGTAAAGGATCACTAGCATGTCTCAGTACACAGCGTTCAGCGTCGAACTGGTGGATAAGGTTGCCCATGTGCAGATCAATCGCCCGGAAAAGATCAACTCGATGAACGCTGCGTTCTGGACCGAGATCATCGAGATTTTCCAGTGGGTCGACGACACCGACGAAGTGCGGGTGGTGGTGATCAGTGGCGCCGGAAAGCACTTCTCCTCCGGCATCGACCTGATGATGCTGGCCGGCGTGGCCAATGAGCTGGGCAAGGACGTGGGGCGCAATGCGCGCCTGCTGCGGCGCAAGATCCTCAATCTGCAGGCTTCCTTCAATGCGGTCGACCATTGCCGTAAACCGGTGCTCGCGGCCATCCAGGGTTACTGCCTGGGCGGGGCCATCGACCTGATCGCCGCTTGCGACATGCGTTATGCCGCCGAAGATGCACAATTCTCGATCAAGGAAATCGACATCGGCATGGCCGCCGACGTCGGCACGCTGCAACGCTTGCCGCGAATCATCGGGGACGGCATGCTGCGTGAACTGGCTTACACTGGTCGCACCTTCGGCGCCATCGATGCGCGGGACATGGGTCTGGTCAATCGCGTCTACAGCGATACCGCCAGCCTGCTCGACGGCGTCATGGGCATTGCCCGGGAGATTGCGAGCAAGTCGCCGATTGCCGTGACTGGCACCAAGGAGATGATCAGCTACATGCGCGATCATCGCATCGACGACGGCCTGGAATACGTCGCCACTTGGAACGCCGCCATGCTGCAATCCACCGATCTGCGCGTGGCCATGGCCGCCCATATGAGCAAACAGAAACCCGAATTTCTGGATTGATTGAAAATGACTCCACGCTGGACCACGGCAGTACTGGACACCGACCAACCCGGCGGCTGGGCGGTAGCGCGCAGCCCTGAAGGCTTCTTGTTCGATGACAACGGCGCACTGTTCCCGCGCGAATGGCTCAAGCGCCAGGACCTGGCGATACTCGCCGAGCATGGCATCGGCCATCTGGATGGCGAGCCCGTCTATTTGCTGGAGTTGCGTGCGTCCGGCGATGTGCCGGGCTGCGGCTGGAAAGGCTTGCGGGCGTTCATGCTCGAGGGCGATCACACGTTGTTCAAGGTACTGGGCTACGCCGCGCAAATCGGCACCTGGGCTCGCGAGCACCGTTTTTGCGGCAACTGCGGCCAGGCCATGAGCCAGGTGCCGCGCGAGCGGGCGATGTATTGCCAGCCCTGTGATTTACGCAGCTATCCGCGGATTTCCCCGAGCATGATCGTGCTGGTGACCCGTGGCGATGAAGTGCTGCTGGCCCGCTCGCCGCGTTTTGTCGCCGGGGTCTACAGCACGTTGGCGGGGTTCGCCGAGCCTGGGGAATCGGCGGAGGATTGCCTGATTCGCGAGGTGCGTGAAGAAGTGCGCATCGAAGTGAAGAACATCCAGTACCTGGGCAGCCAGTGCTGGCCGTTCCCGCACTCGATGATGCTCGGCTTCCATGCCGAATACGCCGGTGGCGAGATCGTCTGCCAGGAGGACGAGATCGAAGACGCCCAGTGGTTCAACGTTCGCGACTTGCCGCCGTTGCCGGCGTCACGCTCGATTGCCCGTTACCTGATCGACGTCTACGTGGCGCGCCGCTTAGGCCACGCTGAACCAGTGTTGCCAGGCTAGCCGTACGGTCAAGCCCAGCACCACGGTGATGAACACCGGACGAATGAACTTCGCGCCGCCGCTGATGGCGGTGCGAGCGCCGAAGAACGCCCCGACCATCACCGACAGGCCCATGCTCAGGCCGATGATCCAGTCCACTTGCCCGGAAAACACGAACACCGACAGCGCCGCAATGTTGCTGACGAAGTTCATGCTGCGCGCCACGCCGCTGGCCTTGACCAGATCGATGGGGTACATCAACAGGCTGCTGACGGTCCAGAACGCCCCGGTGCCGGGACCGGCCACGCCATCGTAGAAACCCAGGGTGAAGCCTTGGGTCGACTGCCACTTTTTCCTGATCGGTGCGTCGCTGTCCAGCGGCGCTTTCGGCGTGCCGCCAAACAATAGATAGAGGCCACAGGCAAACACGATCACCGGCAGCATCTTGTTCAGCCATTCCGCCGGCAGGTAATGCGCGACCACGGCGCCGGTCAGCGCGCCGACCAGGGTGCCCACGATGGCGTGCATCCACTGCCTGGGGTGGAACAACTTGCGGCGGTAGAAGGTGAAGCTGGCAGTGGCCGAGCCAAAGGTCGAACTGAGTTTGTTGGTGCCCAGCACCAGGTGCGGCGGCAGGCCAGCAGTCAGCAAGGCCGGGGTGGTCAACAGCCCGCCACCGCCGGCGATGGCGTCGATGAAACCGGCAATGAAAGCGACAAAGGCCAGGATGGCCAGGGTGGTGAGGTCAACGCTGAGTTCGAAAGGCATGGATTCGGCTTAATCGGCGGGGGCAGCAAAGGGCTGCGAGGAAGGCGCGATATCTTACCTATATCCAGCTCCTGCGGCGACCGCACTGATGCAACCCACTGTCGGAGCTGCCGCAGGGATCGGGTTCAGATTTTGCCCTCGGGCCCGTTGCCGATCCAGAAATCGTTGTCTCTGCCTGGGGTGATTGCACGGTCCATGCCCTGACGTGTCAGCCAGGATTTGCGGGGGCGTGTGGAGATCGATTTGGCTTGAACTGTTGTTGTACCAACAGTGCGGCAGCAAATTGCCCCTCAATCCGCCAAATCATTGTAGGAGCGAGCTTGCTCGCGATGGTCGTTAACGGTGACGCGTGTTGACTGGCAAAACGCGGCGTTCTTGAGCCCATCGCGAGCAAGCTCGCTCCTGCAGAGGGCGGCGATGGGTTCGAATCTGGCGCTGGCACGCTTGCTGCTCTACCCCAAGGACACTCCCAATGTCCCGAGGACACGCCAATGAGTCAGCAAGCCGTCAAATTCGCCTACTGGGTGCCGAACGTCAGCGGAGGGCTGGTGGTCAGCAAGATCGAGCAACGGACCCACTGGGGCATCGACTACAACCGCAAACTGGCACAACTGGCCGAAGAGGCGGGGTTTGAATATGCGCTGACACAGATTCGCTTCACGGCCGGTTACGGCGCCGAATACCAGCATGAGTCCGTCTCCTTCAGCCATGCCTTGCTCGCCGCCACGAGCAAACTGAAAGTCATCGCCGCGATCCTGCCGGGCCCATGGCAACCGGCCCTGGCGGCCAAGCAACTGGCGACCATCGATCAACTGAGCAACGGCCGGGTGGCGGTCAACATCGTCAGTGGCTGGTTCAAGGGTGAGTTCCAGGCCATTGGCGAGCACTGGCTGGAGCATGACGAGCGCTATCGTCGTTCCGAAGAATTCATTCGCTCGCTCAAAGGCGTCTGGACCGAAGACAACTTCACCTTCCGTGGCGATTTCTATCGTTTCGACAACTACAGCCTCAAACCCAAACCACTGGGCCGGCCGGAAATCTTCCAGGGCGGCAGTTCCCGTGCGGCGCGGGACATGGCCGCGCGGGTGTCGGACTGGTACTTCACCAATGGCAATACCCCGGAAGGCATCAAGGCCCAGGTCGACGACATTCGCGCCAAGGCCGCGCTGAACAATCATTCGGTGAAGGTCGGCGTAAACGCCTTTGTCATCGCCCGCGATACCGAGGAGGAAGCCCGGGCGGTGCTGGCGCAAATCATCGAAGAGGCCGATCCAGAGGCGGTGAATGCCTTTGGCGATGCGGCGAAACAGGCGGGCAGGGCCTCACCCGAAGGCGAAGGCAACTGGGCCAAGTCGACGTTCGAGGACCTGGTGCAGTACAACGACGGTTTCAAGACCAACTTGATCGGCACGCCGCAGCAAATCGCCGAACGCATCGTCGCGTTGAAAGCGGTGGGTGTCGACCTGGTGCTGGCGGGGTTCCTGCACTTTCAGGAAGAGGTGGAGTATTTCGGCAAGCGGGTGTTGCCGTTGGTGCGCGAGTTGGAGGCCAAGGCGCTGAGCAAGCAGACCGCCGCGGTCGCCTGACCACACAACCACCTGTAGGAGCGAGCATGCTCGCGATGGACCTGAGAGCACCTTGGGGTGTCAGGTGCCCAGCGTCATCGTTGACGACCATCGCGAGCATGCTCGCTCCTACAGGGGGGGGCGGCTCTTACAGGCCGAGGTCCGACAGGCTCGGGTGATCGTCAGGTCGACGACCCAGCGGCCAGTGGAACTTGCGCTCGCTTTCCTTGATTGGCATGTCGTTGATGCAAGCGAAACGGCGGGCCATCAGGCCGTCCTCGTTGAATTCCCAGTTTTCATTGCCGTAGGAGCGGAACCAGTTGCCCGAATCGTCGTGCCATTCATAGGCATAGCGCACGGCGATGCGGTTGTCGGTAAAGGCCCAGAGTTCCTTGATCAGGCGATAGTCCAGTTCCTTGGCCCATTTGCGCGTCAGGAAGGCCTTGGCTTCTTCACGGTTGTTGGCAAACTCGGCGCGGTTGCGCCATTTAGTGTCCAGGGTATAGGCCAGCGATACACGTTCCGGATCGCGGGAGTTCCAGCCATCTTCGGCCAGGCGAATTTTTTCGATGGCCGATTCACGGGTGAAGGGCGGCAATGGCGGACGAATTTCGGCGTTAGACATTTCATGTCTCCCTGGCAAGTTAAGGTTCAAACAAGTTGTCGGTACTTGTTCGGGTACTTACAGATCCAATAACTTTCGCGCCATGCATTGCGCATTATCGGCTGCACTGTGATCACCCATTACAAGCGCCACGGTAATGGCCCCGTCGATCAGGATCAGCAGCTGCTTGGCCAGCGTTTGCGGATCCTTGGCGCCATGTTCGGTACACAGCTCGCACACGTAGTCGAGCAGCTTCTGTTTGTGCTCCCTGGCGACCAGGCGAACCGGGTCCTGAGGATCGCCGGTTTCGCCGCTGGTGTTGATGAATGCGCAACCGCGAAAACCTTCGCAGGCGAACCAGGTCTTGAGCACGTTAAACAGGTTGAGCAGACGGTCGGCCGGGGTAGCGGCCTGGTCGACTGAGCTTCTGTACCAGTGCATCCAGCGTTCGTCCCGGCGTTGCAGGGCGGCGACCACCAGCTCCTCCTTGTTCGCGAAGTAACGGTAGATACTCTTTCTGGAGACACCGGCGGTTTTCACCAGGAGATCCATGCCGGTGGCGGCAATGCCACTTTTGTAGATCAACTTTTCGGTGACGTCCAGGATGATGTCGCGTGTCTCGTTGCTGGTGATTTCGTTCATGTTGCAAACAGTAGAACGGTCGTTCTCCTTGGTCAATCGTTATTTTGCATCGTTCGTGGAATCGTCATCGCTGGCAAGCCAGCTCCTACAGGGGAATGCGATCACCTGTAGGAGCTGGCTTGCCAGCGATGGGGCCTTTACAGACACCAACAAGACCCAAACCCACCCCATGGTGTAAGCTCTCAAACTCTTCGGATTCGACCCATTGCGAGCCCTATGCCGTCGCTTTTCAAACGCTCCCTGCTGCCCAAACTGCGCAGTTTTCCGCTGACCGCCGATGCCGTCACCATCCTCTCTGGCGCCGCCGAGTTCCGACGTTGCCTGCTGGAAAAAATCGCCAGCGCCACCCAGCGCATCTATATCGTTGCGCTGTACCTGCAACAGGACGAGGCCGGCCAGGAAATTCTCGATGCCTTGCACGCGGCCAAACTGGCGCGTCCGGAACTGGACGTGGTGGTGGTCGTTGACTGGCTGCGCGCCCAGCGCGGGCTGATCGGTGCCGGCAAGCAGCCGGGCAACTCGGCCTGGTATCAGGAAACGACCCGCACCCGTGAAAGTGTCGTGCCGGTGTATGGCGTACCGGTGCAGACCCGCGAGTTGTTCGGCGTGCTGCACCTGAAGGGCTTTGTCATCGATGACTGCGTGATCTACAGCGGTGCGAGCCTGAACAACGTCTACCTGCACCAGTTCGACAAGTACCGTTACGACCGTTACCACCTGCTGCATAATCGCGCCCTGGCCGACTCCATGCATCACCTGGTGCAACATGGCCTGGTGGCTTCCAAGGCGGTGCATCGCCTGGACCTGCCAAACCTGCCGACCACCCGCAGCCTGCGCAACGACATCGGCGACCTGCGCAGCCGTCTCAAGCACGCGGCCTACGACACTACCCAAGGCACTACGGATAAAGGCGGATTGTCGGTCAGCCCGCTACTGGGCGTGGGCAAGAACAACCCGTTGAGCCGGGTGATCATCGAGCTGATTGCCAGCGCCCGGCATCAGCTGACCATCTGCACGCCGTACTTCAACCTGCCATTGGCGGTGACCCGGGAGATCAACCGGGCGCTGGCCAGGGGTGTGAAGATCGACATCGTGGTCGGTGACAAGACCGCCAACGATTTCTACATCCCGCCGAGCGAACCGTTCAAGGTGATTTCGGCGCTGCCGTATCTGTACGAGATCAGCCTGCGCCGCTTTGCCAAGCGGCATCAGCGCAACATCGACAGCGGCCAGTTGAACCTGCACCTGTGGAAGGACGGCGACAACACCTATCACCTCAAGGGCATGTGGGTCGATCAGCGCTACACCTTGCTGACCGGCAACAACCTCAACCCCCGCGCGTTTCGTCTCGACCTGGAAAACGCCTTGCTGATCGACGATCCGCGAAACGAATTGCTGGAGCCGCGGCGCACCGAGCTGGCGCAGATTTTCCAGCACACCCGGCGCATCGAGCGCTACCAGGACCTGCAAACCCTGCCGGATTACCCGGCGGGGGTGGCGAAGTTTCTCAAGCGGGTGAGCAGGGTGAGGGTTGAGCGGTTGCTCTACCGCATCCTTTAAAACTTCAGCGCGGCCACTGACGCCATCGCTGGCAAGCCAGCTCCTACAGGGGCTAATGTCGATCACGTAATCATGCGTCGACTTAAAAACCTGTAGGAGCTGGCTTGCCAGCGATGAGGCCCGCGCAGGCGCTGCAAAATACTCAGTTCAACCCAAGCTTGCCCCGCAACGTCGACAAATCCTCAGCCAACGTATTCACCGGCCCAACCAGCGCCTTGCGATCGTTCTCCTTCACCTTGTCGTAAGTCTCGAAACCGCCATCCCGGGTTTTGTACTTCGCCAGGATCTTGTCCACCGTGGCGAAGTTCTTGTCGACCTTGGCGACGAATGCCGCGTCCTGTTTCTCGATCTGCGACCGGAACAGGTCGACGATTTTCTTCGCCCCGTCGATATTGCCCTGGAAGTCATACAGGTCGGTGTGGCTGTAACGGTCTTCCTCACCGGAGATCTTTGTCGCGGCGACTTCTTCCAGCAGGGCCGCGGCCCCGCCGACGACTTTCTCCGGCGGGAAGGTCAGGCCGGCGACGCGGGTTTGCAGGTCTTCGACGTTTTTGTTCAAGCCATCGGCGAGCTCATCCAGGCCCTGGGCGCTGTTTTGCGAGAACAGCGAATACTCGATGCGGTGGAAGCCGGTAAAATCTTCGGCCGTCACGCCTTTTTCATGGTCATCGACCCGGGAGTCGATCGAGGCATCGAGGTCACTGAACAATTCGGCGATCGGCTCGATCGACTCGTAGTAGACGCGCGTCGGGGCGTAGAGTTTTTTCGCGGTCGCCAGGTCGCCTTTTTTCACCGCATCAGTGAACTGCTTCGTGTGGCTGGCCAGTTCGTCCAGTTGCTCGGTGACGTAGATCTTGTAGTCGGAAATCGGCTGCACCAACTCCAGCGGCGCCGTTGCCGCGAATGCCGAAAGCGGGGAATTGAGCAAGCCTAGGGTCAGCAATAACGCGAGTGGCGACTTTTTCATGGGACGGTTCCGTCGGGTTGTGGTGGTCAGATTGTTGTTTTCGGATTTGTCGCTTCAAGCAGCGAGCGGCCAAGGAAATCCTGGTCGCCCGTCACACCCGGGAGGGTGAAGAAGTACCCGCCGCCGACCGGCTTGAGGTATTCCTCCAGCGGTTCGCCATTGAGTCGGGTTTGCACGGTGATAAAGCCTTTTTCCAGGTCGGCCTGGTAACAGATGAAGAGCAAACCCATGTCGAGCTGCCCGTTCTTGTTCACGCCGTTGGAGTAGTTGAACGGTCGGCGCAGGATCAGGTTGGCCTGGCTCGCGGCAGTGCGAGGGTTGGCCAGGCGGATATGCGCGTCGAGCCGGGTCAGCTTGCCGTGCGGGTCTTTGCCATAGTCCGGGACTTGCGATTCATGCTGACCGCCCATGGGCGCGCCGCTGGCTTTGACACGGCCGAGAATGCTTTCCTGTTCCTGCAGCGGTGTGCGGTCCCAGCGTTCGACGAAGTTGCGGATGATCCGCACCGCCTGATAGCTGCCATTGGCCGTCCAGGCCGGTTCGTCGCTGCCGGGCCGAACCCAGACGATGCTGTCCATGGTCTGGGCGTTATTGGAATCGGGGTTGGCCGAACCGTCGCGAAAACCCAGGAAGTTGCGCGCGCTCTGTGCCGGCATGCCCGGTTTGGCCGGAGCTTGGGGCGGTACGCTGCCTTCCTGCTTCCAGCGCACCAGGAGCAAGTCTGGCAGGTTCTTCACGATATCGCGCAGGGCGTGGATGTTGGTGTCGGTGGTGTTGGCGCAGAACTGGATGCTCAAGTCGCCGTGGCAGCAATCGGGTTCCAGGGCATCGTTGGGGAAGCCGATCATTCGGCTCAAGCGCTTGGGTTTGAAGGCGCTCAGGCCGAAACGCTCGTCGAACAGGGATTCGCCCACTGACACTGTAATGGTCAGGTTATCCGGCGTGACCACCGGCCCCAGGATCCCTGAATCCACCGGCGGCAATTTCGGATCGACCTGGGTCACCGGGCCGCCCTTCATCAAAAACGCGATGCGTTGGTTCAGGGTGCGAAACAGCCGCTCCAGGTCCTCGCGATCGCTGGCCAGCACATCAAAGGCCACCAGCATGCCGGACGCCGGGCGTGGCGTGACGATGCCGCTCTGGCGCTTGCCATGGAAATCGTGGCGGTCCCGGGTGCGCTCGCTACTCGGCGCCTCAGTCACTTGCGCGGGACTGGCGGCCATGGCCGGGCAGCTCAATGCCGAACCTGCCAGTGCAACACCGGCGGCGCCCATGCCCATCAGCACGCGGCGGCGCTGAAGGTTCAATTGCTCCAAATCGTTCATCTGAAAGTCGTCTTCTGCTTACAGGCCGGAAAGGCCAAGGGCGGGATCTATTGCATCGAGCGCGGCGGCCAGTGCCTTGGCCTTGTCGGCGACCTGCTGGCGTTGCCCGGTGCTGACGCTGTCGTAGCTGGCATAACCGCCGTCGACCTTGAATCCGTCGAGTTCGGCATCGAAGTCGGCCAGGGCGGTGTCGATGTTCGCCAGCAGTGGCGCGGCGGATTTGCCCAGCAATGGGCGTAGCAGCTCGACCACCTTGCGGCTGGCGTCCAGGTTGCCGGCGAAGCCATTGAGGTCGCTGTGGCTGTAGCGCTCCTCTTCGCCCGTGTTGGCGCGCACCTGGGCGATGTTGTCGAGATTGCGCACCACGATGCTCACCAGTTGCTCCGGCGCCAGGGATTGGGCCAGCAACTGTTGCTTGAGCGTGGTTACGTCCGTCAGCAGGTGCTGGGCGAGCGGTGCCAGGCCGTCGAGGTTGCGTTGCTGGAACAAGGCATATTCGAGGCGATGGAAGCCCACGAACTCCGGGTCCTGTTCCCGTTTCTCGAAGTAGTCGGCCCGGGCGTTGATCGTATTGTCCAGCTGACCCAGGCGTTGCGCGGCGGGCGCCACACGCTGATAAGCGGCGCGGGCCGGCAGGTACAGCGCCTGCGCCTGGCCGAGGTCGCCGGCTGCGATGGCTTGCTCAAGGGCCGTGACCGCCTTGATCAGCGTCGAGCCCTGGCTGCTCAGGTACACGCGGTACTCCGACAGCGGTCCGACAAAAGCCAGCAGGGCAGGCCCGGCCTTGGCGGCTGCATCGGACGCCGCCGTCGGGGTGACGTGCAGCGTGCCGCGCGGGTTGCTCAGCAGGCCGCAGGTGATGGTGTAATCACCGGGCAGCAGGTTGGCGTTGATCACCTGGCTCAGCCCGGGCGCGATGTTTTCCCGTTCCTCGATCACCAGCACGCCGTCGAGGATTTCCCATTCGACGGCGCGATCGGAGCGGTTGACGATGCGAAAACTGGCGCGCCCGGCCGGCACCGTCAGGGCGTTCGGCTCGCAGCTGTGGCCGGCAATGGTCACCAGCACCTGGTCATGGCTGGCCTGGCGTTCGCGCTTGGCCGCGGCCAATTGCGCGGCATAGTAGAACAGGCCGCCGGCGGCGATCATCACGATCACCGAACCGGCCACCGCCCAGCGCAAGGCTCGGGGTGGGGACGCCTGGGGTGGGGATTGATCTGGCATGGTTGCCCTTACTGACTGGAAGCGGGGGAATGGCTAACCCTGTAGGAGCGAGCTTGCTCGCGAAAAACCATTGGGCGCCGCTGGAAATCTGGTTTGGCGCGTTATCGTTCACGACCATCGCGAGCAAGCTCGCTCCTACAGGGGCGCGGTGCAGGCATGAAGAACATGACCGCCGCCACCAGCAGATAAATCAGATAGGCGCCGAGGGTGCTGACGGTCGGAGCGTCCTGGTAACCAAACATCCCGGCCAGCACCGAACCCAGCGGGCCGTCCATCGGCAGCGTGGCGCTGAGGTCGAAGAGCACGGTCTGCCAGTGATTCCACAGCCCGGCCTCATGCAGCGCCTGCACCGAGTTGGCCAGGATTCCCGCCGCCACCACCAGGATGAACAGGCCGGTCCAGCGGAAAAATGCACCGAGATTGAGGCGCATGCTGCCGCTGTAGATCAGGAAACCGACGACGATGGCCAACACCAGGCCGAGCAGGGCGCCCAATGGTGCAGCCGGACCTTCGCTTTGCTGGAACACCGCGAGCAGGAAAAACACCGTCTCCAGGCCTTCGCGGGCCACGGCGAAAAACACCATGGCGATCAGCGCGATCACCTGGTTCCGGGAGCCGGTCAGCGCGTTATCGAGGGAAACGTGCAGCGAGTGCTTGATCGAACGCGCCACCTTGCGCATCCAGAACACCATGGAACTGAGAATGCCGACCGCGACCAGGCCGACCACGCCTTCAAACAGTTCCTGCTGCTTCTGCGGAAACTCGGCGCTGACCAGCTCCAGGCCACCGCCCACCAACAGCGCAAGGGCGGCCGCGAGGAACACCCCGACCCACACCGCGGGCATCCATTGGCCGCGGCCGGTCTGCTTGAGGTAACTGGCGATAATGCCAACGATCAGGGCGGCTTCAATGCCTTCACGCAGCATGATCAGAAAGGGAACGAGCATTCAGCACCGTGGGAATTAGATAGGGTGCTAAGTTGTAACATAATGACACTCATTCCCATATGGGAGTGATTGACAATAACCTGAACCTAAGCTGAACGATCTTGAAGATCTTCACGCTGGAGGTGGAGCCTTGAGTGTTGCATCAGGTTTTAGGCGCCGATCTGTAGGAGCGAGCTTGCTCGCGATGGTCGCCAACGATAGCGCGTGCTGCCTGGATGGACGCGTTACCCGGACGATCATCGCGAGCAAGCTCGCTCCTACAGGGTTTAGGTGCAGCTTGATCAGCCGTTACGATGCCGCAAACTACGCTCCATCCGCGCGATCCCTTCCTCGAGCAACGACCGCGGGCAACCGAAGTTCAGGCGTACGAACTGTTGGCAGTCGTCGCCGAAATCCAGGCCGGGGCTCAGGCCGACCTTGGCTTGTTCGAGGAAGAACTGTTGCGGGTTGTCCAGCCCCAGCGCCGAGCAATCGAGCCAGGCCAGGTAGGTGCTTTGCGGCACGTTGATGGTGATGCCGGGCAAACGGCTGCGCACGGCGTCGACCAGGTAATCGCGGTTTGCTTGCAGGTAGTCTTTCAACGCGGCCAGCCACGGCGCGGCCTCGCTGTAGGCGACGCGGGTGGCTTCCATGCCCAGCGGGTTGACGCTGTCGACCATGCCGCAGCGGGCATGATTGACCTTCTCGCGCAGGTGGCGGTCCTGGATGATCATGAACGAGGTTTTCAGGCCGGCGATGTTGTAGGCCTTGCTGGCCGACATCAGCGTGATGGTGCGCTGGGCGATTTGCGGGCTCAGGGATGCCATCGGCAGGTGCTGGCGGCCGTCAAAGCACAACTCGGCGTGGATCTCATCGGAAATGATCCAGGCCTCGTTGGCCAGGCAGATGTCGGCAATGGCTTGCAGTTCTCCCCGGCCGAAGGCTTTGCCCAACGGGTTGTGCGGGTTGCTCAGCAGCAGCGCGCCGCCGCCTTGCAGGGATTCGCTCAAGGTTGCCAGTGGCGTGGCGTAGGTGCCGTCAGGCTGCGGGTCGAAGTTCAGCTCGACCTTGTTCAGGCCCCAATGGCCCGGCGCATGACGCAGCGGCGGGTAGTTCGGCACTTGCACGACCACGTTCTGTGCCGGCTGTACCAGCGCCTTGAGCGCCATGTTGAAACCCGACTCGACGCCCGGCAGGAAGATCAGCTCCTGGGGCTCGACGCGCCAGGCGTACTTGTTCCACAAATCATTAACGATGGCTTCGCGCAAGTCGTCCTTGGCCATGCTGTAGCCGAGCAGCGGGTGTTCCAGGCGCTTTTGCAAGGCCTGGACGATCATCAAAGGCGCGGCGAAATCCATGTCGGCGACCCACATCGGCAGCACGTCGGCCGGGTAGCGGCTCCACTTGGTGCTGCCCGTGTCGTGGCGATCGAACACCTGATCAAAATCGAAAGTCATGCGCAAATCTCGTAAAGGCCGGTTAATCATGGTGGCCATGATAAGCGCCAATCCCTGTGGGAGCGAGCCTGCTCGCGATGAGGCCGGTGAAGTCAGCATTGATGTTGCCTGAACCACCGCTATCGCGAGCAGGCTCGCGCCCACAGGAGAACGGGGGGTCAGGGCCGACGGTCGGTTCTCATGGTGAATTCGACAGCCTTGTCTAAAATTCAAGAGTCGGTAGCCAGACTGCCGCCACCGTGATTGTCCAGAAAAATCCGCCAAAGCAGCGGATTTCCACCTGATCAGGAGTGCACGATGGACCTCAGCCGTCGTCAGTTCTTCAAGGTCGCCGGTATCGGCCTTGCGGGCTCGAGCCTGGGCGCGTTGGGCATGGCCCCGACTGCCGCTTTCGCCGAGCAGGTGCGCCACTTCAAGCTCGCCCACACCCATGAAACCCGTAACACCTGCCCGTATTGCTCGGTCGGTTGCGGGTTGATCATGTACAGCCAGGGCGATACCGCCAAGAACGTTGCGCAAAACATCATTCACATCGAAGGTGACGCGGACCATCCGGTCAACCGCGGCACCCTGTGCCCCAAAGGCGCAGGCCTGCTGGACTTCATTCACAGCCCCGGCCGCCTGCAATACCCGCAGGTGCGCAAGCCCGGCAGCAGCGAGTGGACGCGCATCTCGTGGGATGAAGCGCTCGATCGCATCGCCGACCTGATGAAGGCCGACCGCGATGCCAACTTCATCGAGAAGAATGCCCAGGGCCAGACGGTCAATCGCTGGCTGACCACCGGTTTCCTCGCGGCGTCGGCGGCGTCCAACGAAGCGGGCTACATCACCCACAAGGTGGTGCGCAGCCTCGGCATGCTGGGGTTCGATAACCAGGCGCGTGTCTGACACGGCCCGACGGTGGCAAGTCTTGCCCCGACATACGGCCGTGGTGCCATGACCAATACCTGGACCGATATCGCCAATGCGAACCTGGTCCTGGTGATGGGCGGCAACGCAGCGGAAGCGCATCCATGCGGCTTCAAGTGGGTGACGGAAGCCAAGGCGCACAACAAGGCGCGGTTGATCGTGGTCGACCCACGGTTCACCCGGACGGCCTCGGTGGCCGATTATTACGCGCCGATCCGCACCGGTACCGACATCGCCTTCATGGGCGGGCTGATCAATTACCTGCTGACCGAGGACAAGATCCAGCACGAGTACGTGCGCAACTACACCGACGTGTCATTCATCGTCAAAGCCGGCTATGGCTTCGAGGACGGGATTTTCAGCGGCTACGACGCGGCCAAGCGTACGTACACCGACAAGTCCGGCTGGGGCTATGAACTCGGTGAAGACGGTTTTGCCAAAGTCGACCCGACCTTGCAGGACCCGCGCTGCGTCTATCAACTGATGAAGCAGCACTACAGCCGCTATAACATCGAGCTGGCGAGCCAGATATGTGGCATGCCGGTGGATGCCATGCAGAAAATCTGGGAGGAGATCGCCACTTGCTCGACGCCGGGCAAGACCATGACCATCCTCTATGCACTGGGTTGGACACAGCACTCGATTGGCGCGCAGATCATCCGCAGCGCGGCCATGGTGCAACTGTTGCTGGGCAACGTCGGCATGCCGGGCGGGGGTGTGAATGCCTTGCGCGGGCACTCCAACATCCAGGGCCTGACCGACCTGGGCCTGCTGTCCAACGCGCTACCGGGTTACCTCACGTTGCCTGGCGATGCCGAGCAGGACTACACCGCCTACATCGTCAAGCGCACGCAGAAACCGCTGCGGCCAGGGCAATTGTCCTACTGGCAGAACTACAGCAAATTCCACGTCAGCCTGATGAAAGCCTGGTACGGCGCCAACGCCACGCTGGAAAACAACTGGGCCTACGACTACCTGCCGAAACTGGACATTCCCAACTACGACATCCTCAAGGTGTTCGACCTGATGGGCCAGGGCAAGGTCAACGGCTACATGTGCCAGGGCTTCAACCCGATTGCGGCGTTGCCGGACAAGAACCGCGTGATGGCCGCGTTGGCCAAGCTCAAATGGCTGGTGGTGATGGACCCGCTGGCCACCGAAACCTCGCAGTTCTGGCAAAAGGTCGGGCCGTACAACGACGTCAACAGCGCCGACATCCAGACCGAAGTGATTCGCCTGCCCACCACCTGCTTTGCCGAGGAAGACGGTTCGCTGGTCAACAGCAGTCGCTGGTTGCAATGGCACTGGAAGGGTGCCGACGGCCCTGGGGAGGCATACACCGACATCCGCATCATGAGCGAGCTGTTCCTGCGCCTGCGCCAGCGCTATCAGGCCGATGGCGGCGCCTATCCCGACCCGCTGCTCAAACTGTCGTGGCCGTACAAGGTCCCGGACGAACCGTCACCGGAAGAACTGGCCAAGGAGGTCAACGGCTACGCCGTCACCGACTTCACCGACGCCACGGGGGCGCTGATCAAGGGCAATGCGCAACTGGCCGGGTTCGGCCAGCTCAAGGACGACGGCGGCACGGCGTCCGGTTGCTGGATTTTCTGCGGCAGCTGGACCGAAACCGGCAACCAGATGGCCCGGCGCGACAACAACGACCCCTATGGCATGCACCAGCACCAGGGCTGGGCCTGGGCCTGGCCGGCGAACCGGCGGATTCTCTACAACCGCGCTTCGGCCGACCCGCAAGGCAAGCCCTGGGACGAGAAAAAGCGTCTGGTGTGGTGGAACGGCAAAGCCTGGGCCGGCACCGATGTGCCGGACTTCAAGGCTGACGTGGCGCCGGAAGCCGGGATGAACCCGTTTATCATGAACCCCGAAGGCGTGGCGCGGTTCTTCGCCGTCGACAAGATGAACGAGGGACCATTCCCCGAGCACTACGAGCCGTTCGAGACGCCGATCGGCATCAACCCGCTGCACCCGCAGAACAAGAAGGCCACCAGCAACCCGGCGGCGCGGATCTTCGATTCGGTGTGGGACTCCCTGGGCGTGGCCAAGGACTACCCGTACGCCGCCACCAGCTACCGGCTGACCGAGCATTTCCACTTCTGGAGCAAGCACTGCAAGCTCAACGCGATTGCCCAGCCCGAGCAGTTCGTCGAAATCGGCGAAGTGCTGGCAAGGGAAAAAGGCATCGTCGCAGGCGATCGGGTGCGGGTCAGCAGCAAGCGGGGCTTCATCGAGGCGGTGGCGGTGGTGACCAAGCGCATTCGTCCGCTGCAGGTCAACAATCAGGTGGTGCACCAGATCGGTATCCCGTTGCACTGGGGGTTCACCGGGCTCACGCGCCACGGCTACCTGACCAACACCCTGGTGCCGTTCCTCGGCGATGGCAACACCCAGACCCCGGAATCCAAGTCATTTTTGGTCAACGTGGAGAAAGTCTAAATGGCCAGCCAAGACATCATTGCCCGCTCGGCCACCACCACCGTGCCCTCATCGGTGCGCAACCAGGAGGAAGTCGCCAAGCTGATCGACACCACCAAGTGCATTGGCTGCAAGGCCTGCCAGGTCGCCTGCTCGGAATGGAACGAGCTGCGCGACGAGGTCGGCCATAACCTCGGCACCTACGACAACCCCCAGGACCTCACCGCAGAAACCTGGACCCTGATGCGCTTCACCGAGCACGAGACCGACGCCGGCAACCTCGAATGGCTGATCCGCAAGGATGGCTGCATGCACTGCGCCGAGCCCGGTTGCCTGGCCGCGTGCCCCAGCCCCGGGGCGATTATCAAGCACGCCAATGGCATCGTCGATTTCAACCAGGATCACTGCATTGGCTGCGGCTACTGCATCACCGGTTGCCCGTTCAACATTCCGCGCATCTCGCAGAAGGACCACAAGGCCTACAAATGCACCCTGTGCTCGGACCGGGTGGCGGTGGGGCTGGAGCCTGCCTGCGTGAAAACCTGTCCGACCGGCGCCATCGTGTTCGGCTCCAAGCAGGACATGAAGGAACACGCCGCCGAGCGCATCGTCGACCTCAAGAGTCGTGGCTTCGACAACGCCGGCCTGTACGACCCTGCCGGCGTCGGCGGCACTCACGTGATGTATGTGTTGCACCATGCCGACACGCCCAGGCTGTACGCCGGCCTGCCGAGCGATCCAGTGATCAGCCCGTTGGTGGGTCTGTGGAAAGGCGTGAGCAAACCATTGGGCCTGCTGGCCATGGGACTGGCGGTACTGGCCGGATTTTTCCATTACGTACGCGTCGGTCCGCAGGTGGTCGAAGAGGATGAACTGCCGCCGCCCGGCGATCCGGCAGTCCATGAAGTCGATCCGTCGGTGCACACCTATGATCCGAAGCGGGAGGACAGGCCATGATCCGCAAACAGATCCTGCGCTATACCGCCAACCAGCGCACCAACCACTGGCTGGTGGCGATCCTGTTTTTCATGGCGGGGCTGTCCGGGCTCGCGCTGTTTCATCCGGCACTGTTCTGGCTGAGCAACCTGTTTGGTGGCGGGCCATGGACGCGCATCCTGCACCCGTTCATGGGCGTGGTGATGTTCGTGTTGTTCCTCGGGTTGGTGGTGCAGTTCTGGCGCGCCAACTACTTCATCAGCAACGATCGCCTGTGGCTGCGGCGCATCGACCGGGTGATGAAAAATCAGGAGGAGGGCGTACCCCCGATCGGCAAGTACAACCCTGGGCAAAAGCTGTTGTTCTGGACGTTGCTGCTGTGCATGTTGGCACTGCTGTTCACCGGTTTGGTGATCTGGCGCGCGTATTTCAGCGAGTACTTCGGCATCACCACGATTCGCTGGGCGATGCTGCTGCACGCGTTGGCCGGTTTCGTGCTGATCCTGAGCATCATCGTGCACATCTACGCTGGCATCTGGATCAAGGGCTCGGTCAGCGCCATGCTGCACGGCTGGGTCAGCCGCGCCTGGGCGAAAAAACACCACGAACTCTGGTACCGCGAGGTGACCCGCGACGAGCGTCCGCGTCGCGACCCACCGCTGAGCAAAAAAGGATAACGATTTGGCCACCATCCTGGAGCCGGGACAGATCGAAGCGGCGGCGACATCGCCGCCGTTTCTGCACCTTCCACCGCACAACCTGTTTGCCTTGCGCGCGCTGCGCCTGGAGCGCCTTGCCGAAGGGCATCCGCTGGCCGAATACCTGCGCCTGGTCGCGGGGTTGTGCCACGTGCAGCAACGCCTGATGGATGATCCACCCGAGGCGGCATTGCCGGACCCGCAACGCATCCGCCTGTGCCTGGATCATGGCCTGCCGCCGTTTGCCGCCGACAGCCTGGTGCGCGAAGACGCGTGGTTGGCGTACCTGCAGGGGCTGTTGCAGCACTATCAGCCACCGCCGCAACCGGCGGTGGAAAACGCCGTGGCAACCTTGCGTGACGCCAACGTCGGGCAACTCAAGGCGTGGGCCATTGCCCTGGTCAGCGGCCAGTTCGCCTTGTTGCCGGCGGCGCTGGTGCCCTTTCTGGGGGCGGCCTTGCAAGTCGCGTGGAGCCATTGGTTGCTGAGTACTCCAGACCTCGCCTTGAAACCCGGCAACAGCCTCAACCAGTGCCCGGCTTGCGGTTCACCGGCCATGGCCGGGGTGATCCGCCATCGCGGCAAATACAACGGCTTGCGCTATCTGGTGTGCTCGCTGTGTGCCTGCGAATGGCATGTGGTGCGGGTCAAGTGCGTGTATTGCGAGCAGAGCAAAGGCTTGCAATACGTCAGCCTCGACAGCGACCGCCACGCCGCGGACAAGGCGCCGCTGCGCGCTGAAACCTGCCCTGGGTGTCACAGTTACCTTAAGCAGCTGTATCTGGAATGCGACGCCGAGGGCGAGGCGTTGTCCGCCGACCTGAGCAGCCTGATTCTTGACATGCGCCTGGAACAGGAAGGCTTTGCGCGTCCTGCGCCCAATCTGCTGCTGGCTCCCGGAGGCGACTGAAGCGAGCGTCTACACTCAGGCGGTCTACGTTTGCCGGAGCGCCCGATGTCCGCCCGATCTGCCAGCCAAGCCTTGCGATTGCCTTCGATCGACAGCCTGCTACGCCATCCGGCCTGCCAGCCGCTGGCCGACCGCTATGGGCGCGACGCCTTGCTCGCCAGCCTGCGCCAGTTGCTCGATGACTTGCGCGAAGCCGTCCAGGCCGGGCAACTCGACGAGGTCGAACTCAGCCCGCCGGTGCTGGCGGGCAGGGCGGGCGAGCGTCTGGCCAGCCAGCACCGCAGCCACGTGCGCCGGGTGTTCAACCTCACCGGCACGGTCCTGCACACCAATCTGGGCCGCGCCTTGTTGCCGCAGGAAGCCATCGACGCCGTGCAAATGGCCGCGCGCTATCCGCTCAATCTGGAATTCGACCTGCACAGCGGCAAGCGCGGCGACCGCGACGACCTGATCGAGGGCCTGATCCGCGAGCTCACCGGCGCCGAAGCGGTGACCGTGGTCAACAACAATGCCGCCGCGGTGCTGCTGACCCTCAACAGCCTTGGGGTACGCAAGGAAGGCATCATCTCCCGGGGCGAGCTGATCGAAATCGGCGGCGCCTTTCGCATCCCCGACATCATGGCCCGTGCCGGGGTCAAACTGGTCGAAGTCGGCACCACCAACCGCACCCATGCCCGCGACTACGAAGCCGCCATCGGTCCGCGCAGCGGCTTGATCATGCGGGTGCATGCGAGCAACTACAGCATCGAGGGTTTCACCACCCGGGTGCCGACCGCCGAGCTGGCGCATCTTGCGCACCAACATGGGTTGCCGCTGCTCGAGGATCTCGGCAGCGGCAGCCTGCTGGACCTGACCCGCTGGGGCTTGCCGGCCGAACCGACCGTGCGCCAGGCCCTGCTCGACGGCGCGGACATCGTCACCTTCAGCGGCGACAAATTGCTCGGTGGCCCCCAGGCCGGGTTGATTGTCGGGCGCAAGGAACTGATAACACGGATCAAGAAGAACCCTCTCAAGCGTGCGCTGCGGGTCGACAAACTGACCCTGGCGGCGCTTGAAGCGGTGCTGGGGCTGTACCGCAATCCGGATCGACTGGCCGAGCGCCTGCCCAGTTTGCGCCTGCTCACCCGCGCGCAAACCGACATCCTGGCGCAAGCCGAGCGGTTGCAACCGTCCCTGGCCAACCGCCTGGGCGCGGGCTGGAGCGTCAGCGCGGTGCCGGCGCTGGGGATGATCGGCAGTGGCAGCCAGCCGGTGGCTCGCTTGCCGAGTGCCGCGTTATGCCTGCGGCCGCTGACCTCAAAACGTCTGCGCGGGCGAAGCCTGCTTGGGCTCGAAGAAGCGCTGCGAGCCTTGCCGATCCCGGTGCTCGGGCGTATCGATGACGACGCCTTGTGGCTCGACTTGCGGCAGCTGGATGACGAACCGGCGTGGCTGGCGCAGCTCGAGCAACTGCAGGTGGAGGGCCGGGCAGGGTGATCGTCGGCACGGCAGGGCACATCGACCACGGCAAGACCGCATTGCTTGAGGCTTTGACCGGGCAGGCCGGCGATCGGCGCCGCGAGGAGCGCGAACGCGGCATGACCATCGACCTCGGTTACCTCTACGCTGCCCTGGAGCCGGGCGCGGCCCTCACCGGTTTTATCGATGTGCCGGGGCATGAGCGCTTCACCCACAACATGCTCGCCGGCGCACAGGGCATCGACCTGGTGTTGCTGGTGGTGGCCGCCGACGACGGCGTGATGCCGCAGACCCGGGAACACCTGGCCATCGTCGAACTCTTGGGAATACCCCGCACGCTCGTGGCGATCAGCAAATGCGACAGGGTCGAAGCATCCCGGGTGCAGGAGGTGCGCGAGCAAATCCAGGCCTTGCTGGCGCCGGGGCCTTATGCCGATGCACCGTTGATAACGCTGTCGAGCGTGACCGGGCAGGGTATCGACACGCTGCGCCAGGCTTTGCTCGATGCCCAGCGTGAGGTGCGCCAACGCAGCCTCGGTGGTGGCTTTCGCCTGGCGATCGATCGGGCCTTCAGCGTCGCTGGCGCGGGGATCGTGGTCACCGGCACGGCGCTGTCCGGCCAGGTGACGGTGGGCGATACGCTGCTGCTCGGTCCCCTCGGCAAACCCGTGCGGGTGCGTGGCCTGCATGCGCAGAATCAAGCCGCCGAACGCGCGACCGCAGGCCAGCGCGTTGCGTTGAACCTGAGCGCGGACCGCCTGGCGCTGGAGCAGATCCATCGCGGCCAGTGGCTGTCGTCGCAGTGGCTGTACGCCCCGACCCAGCGCCTGGACATCGACCTGCGCTTGTTGCCCGGCGAGCCTCGCGCCTTCGAGCATTTTCAACCGGTGCATGTGCATATCGGCACCCAGGACGTGACCGGGCGCGTGGCCCTGCTGGAGGGCTCCTGCCTGGTACCGGGCGAGCGGATGTTCGCGCAGATCCTGCTCAATGCGACGGTACAGGCGGTAAAGGGCGATCCGCTGATCCTGCGTGACCACAGCGCGCAACGGACCCTCGGCGGCGGTCGAGTGCTCGATCCGTTCGCCCCGACCCGCCACCGGCGCAGTCCCGAGCGACTGGCGCAGTTACAGGCGCTGCGGGCGAGCAGTGGCCTGGAAGATGTACTGCCGATGCTGCTGGCCAACAGTGACAGCGGTCTTGATCTGCAACGCCTGGAGCGCCAGTTCAACCATCTGCGGGCCGACTGGGTGTTGCCGGATGACGTGCGCTTGGTCGAAACCCGGCAGGGTCCGTTGTTGTTCGGCGCCGGTCGCTGGCAGGCCTTGAAAGCGGATGTGCTGGAGCATCTGGCGCGCTTTCACCAACTGGAGCCGGACCAGATGGGGCCGGACCGCGATCGCCTGCGTCGATTCAGCGGGACTGCACTTGATCGCCCGTCCTTCATCAGCCTGCTCGACGAATTGCTCGCCGACGCTGTCATCACCAGCAGCGGGCCATGGCTGCATTTGCCCAGCCATCAAGTGCGTTTGAGTGAAGAGGACGAAGCCCTGTGGTTACAGTTGCAGCCGAGGTTCGACGCGGCCGGGTTCGATCCGCCGTGGGTGCGCGAACTGGGTCATGATGAAACCACAGTGCGCTTGCTGCTGCGCAAAATGGCCCGGTTGGGGCTACTGCATCAAGTGGTCCGCGACCTGTTCTACACCGATGCGATGATCCGGCGTTTGGCGGCTATGCTGATGCAACTGACCGAGGCTGACCCGGTGATCCAGGTGTCGGCGTTTCGCGATGCGGTGGGACTGGGGCGCAAGCGCAGTATCCAGATTCTCGAATACTTCGACCGGCTCGGCCTGACCCGGCGGTTTGGTGACAGGCGCCACATCCGCCTGGACAATGCCCTGGCCCGGCCCACGGAGCACTGACTTTCAGGAAGGTAATCGCGCCCGGTGGCGCGGCCGGGCTTCAAACCCGGTTGGGGACGGCATCCGTTCCCGGGCAGGTTCGACTCCGGCTACCTTCCGCCATCTACCTCGCAGGACCCGACTTGCTGGCAAAGGCGTCCTGGAACATTGCGTTGGTCTTTCGGCCGCCATCGCTGGCGTCGTACACAAAATCCGTGCCTGGCAAAGCTCCCTGTAGGAGCTGGCTTGCCAGCGAAAGCGGTCTGACAGCCGGCATTGATGCCGACTGCCCCGGCGCCTTCGCTGGCAAGCCAGCTCCTACAGTTTCTCGGCGTCGTACACAAAATCCGTGCCTGGCAAAGCCCCCCTGTAGGAGCTGGCTTGCCAGCGAAAGCGGTCTGACAGCCGCCATTGATGCCGACTGCCCCGGCGCCTTCGCTGGCAAGCCAGCTCCTACAGTTTATCGGCGTCGTACACAAAATCCGTGCCTGGCAAAGACCCCCTGTAGGAGCTGGCTTGCCAGCGAAAGCGGTCTGACAGCCGCCATTGATGTCGACTGACCCGGCGCCTTCGCTGGCAAGCCAGCTCCTACAGTTTATCGGCGTCGTACACAAAATCCGTGCCTGGCAAAAGACCCCCTGTAGGAGCTGGCTTGCAAGCGAAAGCGGTCTGACAGCCGCCATTGATGTCGACTGACCCGTCGCCTTCGCTGGCAAGCCAGCTCCTACAGTTTATCGGCGTCGTACACAAAATCCGTGCCTGGCAAAGCTCCCCTGTAGGAGCTGGCTTGCCAGCGAAAGCGGTCTGACAGCCGCCATTGATGCCGACTGACCCGTCGCCATCGCTGGCAAGCCAGCTCCTACAGTTTATCGGCGTCGTACACAAAGTCCGTGCCTGGCAAAGACCCCCTGTAGGAGCTGGCTTGCCAGCGAAAGCGGTCTGACAGCCGCCATTGATGTCGACTGCCCCGGCGCCTTCGCTGGCAAAGCTCCTACAGTTTATCGGCGTCGTACACAAAGTCCGTGCCTGGCAAAGACCCCCTGTAGGAGCTGGCTTGCCAGCGAAAGCGGTCTGACAGCCGCCATTGATGTCGACTGACCCGGCGCCATCGCTGGCAAGCCAGCTCCTGCAGTGGATCGGGTATGGCCGCGTGGGAACGATCAGGTCGCTGCCCGCTCATTGCATTACATACCGCCCCGGTGCCGGCTCCAGCGCCGGGTATTGTGCGTTACCGGTGCGCAGCACCGATGCCTCGCGTTCTCCGGCATGCTCGGCCAGCCAGGTGAACCAGTCATTCCACCAGCTACCGGGATGCTGCTCGGCCTCGTTGAACCAGCTGTCCGGGTCTAACGTCAGCTGGTCGTTGGTCCAGTAATTACGTTTTTCCCTGGCGGGTGGGTTGATCACCCCGGCGATATGCCCCGATGCACCCAATACAAAGCGCTTGGTTCCTCTAAGCAGATGGGTGCTGGCGTAAGCGCTTTTCCAGGGCACGATGTGGTCGTCATGGGTGGCGAGGATGTAGGCCGGCGCATCGATGGCGCGCAGGTCGAGTTTCACCCCGCAGCAGTCCAACTCGCCGGATTTCAGGTCGTTGTGCAAATAGGTGTGGCGCAGATACCAGCAGTACATCGGCCCCGGCAGGTTGGTGCTGTCGTTGTTCCAGAACAGCAGGTCCAGCGCATTCGGCTTCTGGCCCTTGAGGTACTTGTCGACGTTGTAGTTCCACCACAGGTCGTTGGGACGCAGCAGCGAGAAGGTATTGCCCATGTCCTCGCCCTTGAACAGGCCGATGGGGCCGTCGATGCCGCCGATGGTGCGTTCGCGGTAGGCCACCAGTTGTTCGTCGACGAAGATGTCGATGGGGCCGGTGTCGAGGTAATCGAGGAAGGTGGTCAACAGGCTCACGCTGGCTATTTCCGTGTCGCCGCGAGCAGCCAGAACTGCCAGCGCCGTGCTCAGCAGCGTACCGCCGATGCAGAATCCCACGCAGTTGGGGCGCTGTTGGCCACTGATTTCGCGGGTCACTTGCAGGCCCTTGATGATGCCGCTCTCGATCAGGTCATCCCAGGTGGTGCCGGCATGGGCCTGGTCGAAGTTGCGCCACGACATCAGGAATACGGGATGACCCTGCTGCAACAGATGGCGAACCATCGAGTTGTCCGGGCGCAGGTCGAGGATGTAGTACTTGTTGATCGACGGCGGCACGATGAAGACCGGCCGCTGGTACTGGGTGTCGGTTTGCGGGTGGTACTGGATCAGCTGGAACAGTGCATTTTCGAAGACCACTTCCCCAGGCGTACTGGCCAGGTCTTCACCGACCTTGAAGGCGCCGCTGTCGCACTGGCGCATCTTACCTTCCTGCAGGTCGCTCGCCAGGTGCAACAGGCCCGTGATCAGGCTCCCGCCGCGGGTATCGACGACACGCTGCAGGGCATCGGGATTGCTCACCAGAAAGTTGCTCGGCGCACCGGCGGCAATGGCTTGCTCCACCAGATACAGCAGGCGCTGGCGCGGTTTTTTGTCCTGGATCGGCAACTGGTCGAGCAGCTTCAGCAGGAACCCGGCGTTGAGCAGGTAAAACGCGGCGAGGGAGCCAAACAGCGGATTGCTCCAGTTGCCGCTGGCGAATCGTCGATCATCGAAGCTGAACGGCTGGCCGGTCAGCAGACGCTGACCGAGTTCGACCCACTGCCCTTGATAGTCGGCTTGCAGGCTGTCCAGGGTTTCCCGGGGCAAGTCGAACCAGTCGTTGTAGGGCTGCCCGGTAAACCACGGATTACTGCTGACCCACAGGCGTAATTGTTGCACTGCAAAGGCGGCAACGAACGGCACCTGGCCAGACCAGAACGTGTTGAATGGGGGCGTGTTGTTGTCCATGGAGCTCCTTGCCCGCACAGGAAGAACGGGCAGAAAAAAACCACGGCGCCGCAGATCGGCACCGTGTCGGTGGCGAGAGGAAGGCGTGGAGCCGGTTATTGCATGTTCATGCCGCCGTTGACCGAGAAGTCGGCCCCGGTGCTGTAGCCCGATTCATCGGAGGCCAGCCAGGCCACGATGGAGGCGATTTCCTCGGGTTGACCCAGACGCCCGACCGGGGTGGCCGAGATCATGGCGTCGAGAATGTCCGGGCGTATCGCCGCGGTCATGCTGGTCTGGATATAGCCGGGCGAAACGGTATTGACGGTCACGCCCTTGCCGGACACTTCCCTGGCCAGGGCCATGGTGAAACCATGGATGCCGGCCTTGGCCGCGCTGTAGTTGGTCTGGCCGAACTGACCGCGTTGGCCGTTGATCGACGAAATGTTGATCACCCGGCCCCAGCCCTTGGCCAGCATGCCTTCGATCACTTGTTTGGTGGTGTTGAACAGGCCGCTGAGGTTGGTGGCGATCACCGCATTCCAGTCTTCGGGTGTCAGTTTGCGAAAGGACGCATCGCGGGTGATGCCGGCGTTGTTGACCAGCACATCGACCGGGCCGAATTGTTCCCGGGCCATGTCGAAGGCCTTGCGGGTGGACTCCCAATCGGTGATATCGCCGAGGATGCACTCGAACCGATAACCCGCCGCCAGTTGGGTGGCGATCCATTCTTTCTTGCGCTCGGTATCGGCGCTGCAGCCAACGATGACCTTGAATCCTTCCTCATGCAGGCGCTGGCTGATGGCCGTGCCAATGCCACCCATGCCACCGGTTACCAACGCAATACGACCAAGTGATTTCATAGACTGACTACCCTTTTTGTTTTGCGTTGCAAGAAGGGCAGTGTTGGCTATTGGCGGGCCTTGCGGAAGTGTTGCGAGGTGACTGTTCGGTGTCCAACGGTGCCACGCCCGGTCACCGGTCGGAAGCAGGGAAAAACACCGGTTAACTAAACCTGTGTCAATACTTCAAATAGAGCGGACACTCAGTATTCGCTTAACTGCCAATCAGTCGTGTTCCGGGCAGGATGTCCGGTTCCAATCGTCATCGAGGACGCCATGTTCAGAATGAGTTCAGGCTACGCCAACGTACTGGTCAATACGCTCTCGGCCGAGGGACTGGATGTCACCAGCCTGTGCCGGGAAGCCGGGTTGGACCCACAGATAGCCAATACGCCCGGAGCGCGCTGCGAGAGAAGGGTGCTCTATCGCTTGTGGCAACTAGCCGCGCAAGCCGCAGGGGATCCGGACATCGGCCTCAAGGCCTATGGGCATTTCCATCCCGGCACGTTTCAGATCGTCGGCTACACGATGATGTCGAGCCTGAACCTCAAACTGGCCCTTGAACGCCTGGTGCGCTTCAGTCCTTTGATCGGCACCGGGTTCAGCCTGTTTTTCGTCCCGGAGCAGGAGCATTTCCGCCTGGCCTCCCTCGACCACCAGCAACCGGGCTCGATCAAGCCTCGCCAGTATGTCGATGCGGGGTTGGCGTCCCTGCTGGGCTTTTGCCGTTGGCTGGGCGACGGCAAGCTGCCGCAACCCCTGAGCGTGGAATTCAGCTATCCCGAACCTGCGGACACGTCGGAGCATCAACGCCTGTTCGGCTGCGACCTGCAATTCGGCTCGGCCTACGACAGCATCCTGTTCGACGGCCAGGAGATCCTGCGGCCGCTGAGCATGGCCAACGAGAGCCTGGCCGTGCTGCACGACAGCTTTGCCGAGGCGCAACTGGACCTGCTGTCCGGTTCTTCCATCGTCGGCCGGATTCGCGCACTGATCACCGAGCGCTTGAGCCATGGCCAGGGACAATGCGACATGGAGTCGATCGCCGGCGCGATGAGCATCAGCAAGCGAACGCTGCAACGCGCACTGGAAAAGGATGGCACGCAATTTAAGGACGTGCAGAACCTGGTACGGCGAGAATTGGCCGACTTCTACCTGCGCCATTCTCATTTCAACATGAAGAATGTCGCGTATCTCCTTGGTTTTCATGATCACAGCAGTTTCAACAAGGCGTGCAGCCGCTGGTTCGGCATGACCCCCGGCCAGTATCGCGCCGATGAGTCATGTGCAGTGGCGCTTGCCTCTGGCGCCGGGGCGCTGCTTGTCAATGCTTGAGCAGCAGGCTGCCGAGCGCGCCATAGACGCCATAGAAACACAGTTCCTGAGCCGCATCGCGCAGATCGCGGTAGCCGTCAAGGGCATCGTGGACCTGGTTGGAAAACAGCGTCTGCCAGGCCAGTAACGGGTTGTCCGGGCTGGCGGGCTGACGATCATGGCTCACCTGCGCGGCGCTATCGGCCAGCCACCACAGCGCTGGGTTCGCGCTGCTCCAAAACACTTGCTGTTGCTGGAAGGGATGGGCCTTGCGCAGCAGTTCGGCGCCGGGCTCGTTGATCAACTGGCGTAACCACGGCCGGACGAAGCCGTCATACAGGCTGTTGTTGATCGCGGAGGCGCGATCGACCAGGGCGAATTCGCGATCGTCATCGCGCTGGGGCGTTACGTCGCCATGGATGTCGGTTATGCGTCGGCTTTCGAAACGCACGGAGCAGAGTGTTTGCGCGTCTTGCGGCACGTCATCGATAAGCATTTCATACAGCCCGGCCGGAAGCGCATTGATGGTCTCGATCGCGCCCAGCAACTGGCGGTGTTCGCGCCGCGCTACTTCACTGGAAACGAAGATGCCCAGATGACCGATGCTGGCATGGCGCAGGTACACGATGGTGCGCCCGGCGCTGTGCAACACCTGATCGCTTTGGTAGACGTCGGTGATCCAGTCGAGGGCCTGTTGCGGCGAGGTGATATTGTCACCATAGGAACAAAACACCACCACGGGCACTTCTATGCGCTTGAGATCGAGGCCGTTGCTCTTGCGTCCGGGGCCGCCGGACAGGCGATTGCCGATGAACAGGTCGTCGACGATCATTTCGATTTCCTCGCCATTGAGCAGGGTCGGGCTGCCCCACCAACGCTCGAAATCGAGAAACCGTGGCGCTTCGTTGTCGACTTCACTGAACAGATGGTAGTACTTGCCCCACCAGGCATTGGCCGGGTCGAGGTTCTCGAAATTGCTCACCAGCCAGGTGCCATCGAAACGGTCATTGCCCAGGTCGCTGCCCAGGCGCGCCATCCAGCCACCGCCCAGCAGACCGCCGGTGTAGCGCAGCGGATTGCGCCCGTTGACGCCAGCCCAGTACGACAACGGCGCGCCGTTGACGATGATCAGGCCCGGCAATTCCGGGCGGTTCGCCGCCAGGCCCATCAGCGCCCAGCCCGCCTGGCAATTGCCGATCACCACGGGTTTGGCGCTGTGTGGATGGCGCTCACTGACCACTTCGATAAAACGCGCCTGGGCGCTGGCGATGTCCGCCAGCGTCTGCCCGGGTGCAGGGGCATGGCTGAAGGCGATGAAGTAGGTGGGGTGACCGGCGCGCAGGCTCTCGCCGATGACCGAATCCTGTTTGAACCCACCAATGCCCGCGCCGTGGCCGCCACGGGGGTCGATGATGATCACTGGCCGCTGCTGGCTGTCGACCGTTTGCCCGGGCCCCGGGAGAATCTGCAGCAGCGAGTAGTTGACCGGACGCGGCAGATCCATGCCGTCGAGCAGGGTTTGATGATCGAACTTCAATAGCAACGGATACCCGGCGCGTTCGTGGGCCAGCGAGTTGTCGCCGCGCTGCCGCAAGGTATCCCAGAACAATACGCTGCGCTGGCCAAGATCCGTAAGGTATTCATTCCAGTCAGCAGCGCTGGGTGGTCTGAGTTGCCCAAGGCTTGCGGGTGCATAGGTCGTTGCGTGGCGTTGCTGCACGGCTTCGAGGATGTTGCGGGCATTAAGGCGCTGCAGATGATTGAGGTGGTTGAGCGGACCTGCGGCGGTGCATACCGGCTTATCGTGCAGCGCAATATTTGCTTCCTGACCCATCATGATCTCCTGATGCCGTACACGGGGAACGGTTCATGCGAGGCCCATTGATCGAACAGGCACTGGTTAACCGTCTGAGTGCAGGAGTCTAGCGCTAACAGGCGAGGGCTGAGCAAGGTTTATTTTGCGCTGCACAAAATAAGCATTGCCAAAGATTTTTGTGCGCTGCAATATGAAGGCTAACGCGATGACTGCCGGATCGCTGTCGCGTCCTCAGGCCCCTCCGGGCCTTTCAGTACCAGGAGTTCAAGCATGTCTTTTTTCAACCCGGAAAAACTGCAATCCGTCCAGAAAGCCAACCTCGATCTTTTGCAGCAGATCAGCGGCAAAGTCTTCGCCAGCGTTGAACAGCTGAGCCAGTTGCAGTTCAAGGCACTGCGTGAATCCACCGAAGAACAATTCGAAGGCGTGCGTAAACTGCTGGCCGTGCGCGATCCCCAGGGTTTTGCCGATTTGCAGGCTTCTTTCAGCCAACCGGGCGCGCAGACTGAACGCCTGGCCGAGTTCAACCGTCAGGTGCAGGCATTGATCGTGGGTACCCAGTCGGACATCGCCCAACTGACGTCGAGCCAGGTAGAGGCGGGTACTGCGCAGGTTCAGGAGTTTGTAGAAGAGATCAGCAAGAACGCACCGGCCGGTTCGGAGCCCGTGGTAGCGGCATTCAAATCGGGCCTGGCGAATGCCGGTACCGTGTTTGAAAACGCGCAAAAAACCGCGAAACAGGCGACAGAGTCCGCCCAGGGTAGCTTTAACGCCACAACCGAGGCCGCCAGCGCCGCCGCAGCGGAAGCTGTTGCCAAGGCTGCCCCGCAAGCAAGCACCAAGGCCAACAGCGGTAACAAGTAAGTCAAATCAGTAAGGCTGCACCGATGGCGATGGGTTTATTCCCCATCGCCATTTTTTTTGTCGGTGCCATCGGTAGTCGGCTTGGCACCGAACATGCCGAACATGTTCTGCGTATTCAGGTAAAGCGCCTTGGACTGGTCGACGTACTGGCGCATCAGGTCCTGCATCACTGGCGCCTGCTGCTGCATGAAGGTGCTCCAGGCTTCGGACGACTGCGCGCCCGTCTGCGACTGGATGTCGATCACGGTCTGGATGCTCTTGTCGAGGTAGCTGCCGAGTACGCCCTGATAAGGGCCGTAGAACTGGATGATGCCCATCAGCATGTCGCTGGTGAAGATCGGTTCACCGCCGCTTTCGGCTTCGAGGATGACTTGCAGCAGGATGCTGCGGGTCAGGTCTTCGCCACTCTTGGCGTCCACCACCTGGAACGCGACTTTATCGACGACCAGCTGGCGTATGTCCGCCAGGGTCAGGTGGCTGCTGGTGTGGGTGTCATAGAGGCGGCGATTGGGGTACTTCTTGATCAGGCGGGGCGTGTTCCGGTCGGTCATGCGGGTGTCTCGTGGCGAGCCTGGTTTGCAGGCATCTTAACCTACTATGGGCACCGCCGCGGATGTACCCGATCCACTGTAGGAGCTGGCTTGCCAGCGATGGAGGTCAACGATGACGCGGGAAGCCTGACACCCCGCGGCGCCCTTAGTTTTATCGCTGGCAAGCCAGCTCCTACAGGGGAACGTGTGCATTTGAAGATGCACGCTCATCCTGTAGGAGCTGCCGCAGGCTGCGATCTTTTGATCTTGATTCGGCTTACCAGATCGGCAACGTATAGCTGACGATCAGGCGATTTTCATCCAGGTCGCTGCCAAAATTGGTCGAGCGAACCGTCGCGTTACGCCATTTCACCCCGACGTTTTTCAACGCACCGCTTTGTACGACATAACCGATGTCGGTATCGCGCTCCCATTCCTTGCCCTCGGGGCGGTTGTTGCCCAGGTCGATGTTGTCGCCGGTGAGGTAGCGGGTCATGAAGGTCAGGCCGGGCACGCCCATGGCCGCGAAGTTGTAGTCGTAGCGTGCCTGCCAGGACTGTTCGTCCTTGCTGGCGAAGTCGCCGATCTGCACGAAGTTGACCAGGAACGCATCGGCGCCGTTGATGTAGGCGAAACCGGTGTCGCCGCTCATGCCTTGGTAGCCCAGGCCGAAGGCATGGCCGCCGAGGCTGTAGGTGAACATGGCGCCGATTGCGTTGTTGTCGACATTGCTGCCGCCATCGTCGCTGGAGCGGGCGTAACGCAGGTCGGTCTTCAAGGACTGGCCGGTGGTCACGGGCAGTACGTAGGTCAGGTTGACCATGTGCTGGTCGTAGAAATTGTCGAGATGGCCGTAGGCGTAGCCGGTGGTGAGGTTGCCGGTCCACTTGTAGTTGAGGCTGGCGAAATCGAAGCTGTCGCTGCCCACATGTCGGCTGGTGATGCCCTTGGCGCCGGTGCGGGTGATGCCCATGTCCTCATAGTTCGAAGAGTCGCGCTGGTTGACCTGGGTCAGTCGCCCGGCGTCCACGGTCAGGTCTTTGATTTCCAGCGAGGTCAACTGACCGCCTTCGAAGGTTTGCGGCAGCAGCCGTGAGTCGTTGGCCAGAACCGTCGGCAGCTTGGGCAGCAGCGTGCCGAGCTTGAGCGTGCTTTTCGAGGCGCGCAGCTTGGCGGTCAGGCCCAGTTCGCCGTATTCGTCCTGGGCACCTTTGCGCGTGTCGCTGTGGCGTTTGAGCAGTCCCGAACCGGCGCGATCGGGGCTGGAGTCGAGTTTGACGCCGAGCAGGCCGATGGCGTCGAAACCGACGCCGACCAGACCTTCGGTAAAGCCTGACTCATAGCGCAGCAGGAAGCCCTGGGCCCATTCCTCCTGTTTCGATTGCGCGGCGTTGGCCTGGCGAAAGTCACGGTTGAAGTAGAAGTTGCGCAGTTCCAGGCTGGCCTTGCTGTCCTTGATGAAGTCAGCAGAAGCAGGCGTAGCGAGGCTGATGACGCCGCCGGCCAATAGAAGGCGGGAAGCGAGAATGCGAGTGCTGCGGTCCATGGTGAAGCCCCTTGGTTTTTTATTCTTGAAATGACGGGCAGAGCAGCCCCTGCCGTGGTGGCAAGGGCTCGGGAGATAAAAACCGCGTACGCCGAAAGAGAGGAGCTGGCGCCGCGGCGGTTCAATCGTTAGAACTGTTCGGCGCACAGGCCATACAGCGAGGCGCTGCCAGCACGAATGGATTGCTCCAGGCCGAGGATGCGGGGCAACAGGCGGTGTATGTAGAAGTCGGCGGTGGCGATTTTCGCGCCATAGAAACTGTCGTCTGCGCTGCGTTTTTGCCCGGCAACCTGCGCCATGCGTGCCCAGAGCCAGGCGTAGGCGACGTAACCGAACAGGTGCAGATACTCCATCGAGGCTGCACCGGCTTCGTTGCGGTTGGTGGCGGCCCGATCCTGCAGCCAGTCGCTGATGTCCTCCAGCCGCTGCACGGCATCGAGCAGCTGTGTGGCATAGGGTGCGTCGGGCTGAGCGGCGAAGCGGCGAATCTCGCTGGTAAATTGCCCAAGCGCAACACCCTTGTCGGCGAGCACTTTGCGCCCGAGCAGGTCCAGCGCCTGGATGCCGTTGGTGCCTTCGTAGATCTGCGCGATGCGCACATCACGAACCAATTGTTCCTGGCCCCACTCACGAATGTAGCCATGGCCGCCGAACACCTGCTGGCCGTGGATGCAGCTTTCCAGGCCGGTATCAGTGAAAAATGCCTTGGCCACCGGTGTCAGCAGCGCGACCAGGTCCTGTGCGCTTTTTCGTTCCCCGGTATCGTCGGAAAACTTCGCCAGGTCCAGTTGTTGCCCGACATAGCTGGCGAACGCGCGACCACCTTCTGTCATGGCTTTCATGCTCAGCAGCATGCGTCGCACGTCGGGGTGAACAATGATCGGGTCGGCCACTTTGCCCGGGGCCATGGCACCTGTCGGCGAGCGGCTCTGAATGCGTTCGCGGGCGTACGCCACGGCACTCTGGTAGGACGCTTCGGCGCAGCCGATACCCTGGATGCCGATGGACAGGCGTTCGTAGTTCATCATGGTGAACATCGCCGCCAGGCCCTTGTTCTCCTCGCCGACCAGCCAGCCGCTGGCACCGTCGAAGTTCATCACGCACGTCGCCGAGGCCTTGATGCCCATCTTGTGCTCGATTGAACCGCAACCCACGGCGTTGGCAGCGCCCAGGGAACCGTCGGCGTTGACCAGTACCTTAGGCACGACAAACAGCGAAATGCCTTTCGGGCCGGCAGGCGCATCCGGCAGTTTGGCCAGCACCAGGTGAACGATGTTCTCGGTCAGGTCCTGATCGCCGCCGGTGATGAAAATCTTGCTGCCGGTGATGCTGTAGCTGCCGTCTGCCTGGGGCTCGGCGCGGGTGCGGATCAGTCCAAGGTCGGTGCCGGCATGGGCTTCGGTCAGGCACATGGAACCGGCCCAGCGGCCTTCATACATTGGCGGCAGGTAGAGGTTTTTCAGGGTCTCGCTGGCATGGGCATCCAGCGCCAGGCAGGCGCCGGAGCTCAACGCCGAATACAGCGCAAAGCTCGAGTTGGCGCCGTAGAGCATCTCTTCGAACTGCACCGCCAGCATCTTCGGCATGCCCATGCCGCCGAACTCGGCGTTGCCGGACAGCCCGACCCAGCCGCCTTCGATGTAGGTGGCGTAGGCCTGCTTGAAACCGCTGGGCGTGGTGACTCGACCTGCATGCCACTGCGCGCCTTCTTCGTCGCCGCTGCGATTCAAGGGCGCAATCAGGTGCGAGGTGACTTTCGCCGCCTCCTCGAGAATGGCGTCCGCGGTATCGGCGTCGACGCTGTCGGCCAGGGCCGGCAGGCGTGCCCACAGGGCCGGGGCGTCAAAGACTTCATGCAACACAAAGCGCAGGTCGCGCAGGGGGGCTTTGAATTCGGGCATAACATGAACCTCAAAAGGACGATTGTGCGATGGACAGGGCCGCGCATTGGCAGACCCTGTCCTTACAATCAATGACTGGAAGCGCTGGCAGCACCCAGGCCGGTCTGGGCGCGAACGAACTGGTCGGCGTAAGCGTCACGTTCCTTCTCGGCGCGCACACTGCGGTCGAGCCTGGACACCACGACAATCACCAGGAACGCCAGCGGCATGGAGAACAGGGCAGGGTGGTCGTACGGGAAGATGGCGTGGGCATGACCGAGCACGGTCACCCACACCGCGGGCGACAGGATCACCAGCACCAGTGCGCAGATCAGGCCGGCGAAACCGCCGATAATTGCGCCCTTGGTCGTCAGGCCTTTCCAGTACATGGCCATGATCAGCACCGGGAAGTTGGTCGATGCGGCAATGCCGAAGGTCAGGCCCACCAGGAACGCGACGTTCATCTTCTCGAACAGGATGCCCAGCAGGATCGCGATGATGCCCAGGCCCACGGTCGCCATGCGCGTAACACGCATTTCCTGTTTCTCGCTGGCCTGGCCTTTCTTGAACACGGTGGCATAGAGATCGTGGGAGATCGCCGAAGCACCGGCCAGGGCCAGCCCGGAGACCACCGCCAGGATGGTGGCGAACGCCACAGCCGCGAGGAAACCGAAGAACAGGTTGCCGCCGACCGCCTTGGCCAGGTGCATGGCAACCATGTTGCCGCCGCCGATCAGGGCACCGCCGACTTCACCGTTGACGTAGTACTGCGGATCGGTACCGATGATCACCATCGCGGCAAAGCCAAGGGTGCAGACCACGAGGAAGAAGAAGCCGATGAAGCCGGTGGCATAGAACACCGACTTGCGGGCTTCCTTGGCATTGGGCACGGTGAAAAAACGCATCAGGATGTGCGGCAGGCCGGCGATGCCGAACACCAGGCCCAACGACATCGAGGCGGTATTGATCGGGTCGGCGAGCATCGAGCCCGGACCCATGATGTTCCAGCCACTGGCGTGGGCCTGGACGGCCTTGTCGGCCAGGGTCTCGTAGCTGAAACCGAACTGCGACATTGCCATGACCGCAAGCGTGGTGCCGCCGGCCAGCAACAGCACGGCCTTGATGATCTGCACCCAGGTGGTCGCGATCATGCCGCCGAAGATCACGTAGACCAGCATCAACGCACCGACGATAACCACCGCCACCGGGTAGTCGAGGCCAAACAGCAGCTTGATCAACTGGCCCGCGCCCACCATCTGCACGATCAGGTAGCAGCACACCACGGTCAACGAGCCGAAGGCCGCGAAGATTCGCACCTTGTTCTGGTCCAGTCGATAGGAAACGATGTCGGCGAAGGTATAGCGTCCCAAATTGCGCAGACGCTCGGCCATCAGGAAGGTGATGATCGGCCAGCCGACGAAGAAACCGATGGTATAGATGAAACCATCGTAGCCCTTGGCAAACACCAGGCTGGATAGCCCCAGCAGGGTGGCTGCGGACATGTAGTCACCGGCAATCGCCAGGCCGTTCTGGAATCCGGTGATGCCACCGCCCGCGGTGTAGAAGTCGGAGGTGGACTTGGTTTGGCGCGCAGCCCACCAGGTGATGGCCAGCGTGCCCAGCACGAAGACGAAGAACATGCCGATGGCATTCAGGTTGAGCGGTTGTTTTTCCACCACGCCCAGCGCTGGCGCGGCAATGGCGACGGAAAACGGCAACAGGCCGGCGGCGGCGAGGGCAAATATACGCAACAGGTTCATCACTTGCTCTCCTCGAGAATGGTGGCGCCCAGTGCGTCGAATCGGGTGTTGGCGCTGTACACGTACCAGCCGGTCAACAACCAGGAAAACACGATGATCGCCGCGCCCACCGGCATCCCCAGCGTCAACATCCGATGTTCCCCAAGCGGCGCGTGCAGCCACTGCGGGGCAAAGGCCACCACCAGCATGAACAGGTAATAGATGCCCAGCACGGCGGCGCTCAGCGACCAGGCCAGGCGCGAGCGGCTGCTCACCAGTTGCAGGAATTTGGGATTGCTGCGAATGCGTTCGCAGCGCTGAGTGTCGGTTGAATGGATATCGGTCATCGCTAGCTCCACTTTGTTTTTGTTATCAGTCAGTGGGGGCCCGGCAGCCGAATTCGGCGTGCACGAGCCCGAAGCGGCAGGTCAATCACCTGCCGCCTGGGGGGTACAGCGTTGTGTTCGGTTAGAGCGCCTTGGCCCGGTCGCGCAGCACGTACTTCTGCACCTTGCCGGTGGATGTCTTCGGCAACAGGGTGAAGATCACCGTGCGCGGTACCTTGAATCCGGCCAGGTGTTCACGACAGAAACTGATGATGTCGGCTTCGCGAACGTCCTGGTGATCGGCCTTAAGGGTCACGAAGGCGCAGGGCGTTTCACCCCATTTTTCATCGGGACGGGCGACCACGGCCGCTTCCATGACGCCCGGGTGGCGGTAGAGCACGCCTTCGAGTTCGATGGTGGAGATGTTCTCGCCGCCGGAGATGATGATGTCCTTGAGCCGGTCCTTGATCTCGACGTAGCCATCGGGATGACAGACCGCCAGGTCGCCGGTGTGGAACCAGCCGCCTTCGAACGCTTCGGCGGTCGCGGTCGGGTTCTTCAGGTAGCCCTTCATCACGGTGTTGCCGCGCATGAAGATTTCGCCGATGGTCTGGCCGTCACGTGGGGTGGGCTCCAGTGTCGTCGAGTCGCCGACCATCACGCCCTCGAGCGTCGTATAGCGCACGCCCTGGCGGGACTTGATCTGTGCCCGTTCATCCAGGGGCAGTTCGTCCCATTCGGCATGCCAGGCGCACAGCGTCACCGGGCCATAGGTTTCGGTCAGGCCATAGACGTGAGTGACCTTGATGCCCATCTCTTCCACCGCGCCGATTACTTTGGCCGGCGGCGCCGCGCCTGCGACCATGGCATCGACCGGGTGATCGATGGCCGCTTTCGCCGATTCGGGCATGTTCACCAGGGCATTGAGCACAATGGGCGCGCCGCACAGGTGAGTGACCTGGTGCTCGCGGATCAGCGTGAGGATTTTCTGCGGGTCGACCCGGCGCAAAAACACGTGCACACCGGCCATGGCGGTAATGGTCCAGGGGTAGCACCAGCCGTTGCAATGGAACATCGGCAGTGTCCAGAGGTACACCGGATGGTTGCCCATGGCCCAGGTCATCTGGTTGCCCAAGGCATTCAGGTAGGTGCCGCGATGGTGGTAAACCACGCCCTTGGGATTGCCGGTGGTGCCAGAGGTGTAGTTCAGCGAGATGGCTTGCCACTCATTGGCCGGCCATTTCCAGTCGTAGGCAGGATCACCTTCGGCCAGCAACGCTTCGTAGTCCAGGTCGCTGACGGCCTGGCCTTCGCCGTATTCCGGGTCATTGACGTCGATCACCAGCGGCGGGTGATCCAGCATGCCGATGGCCGCGTGAATCACGCTGTGAAACTCGCGGTCGGTAATCAGCACCTTGGCTTCGCCGTGTTGCAGCATGAAGGCGATGGCCTCGGCATCCAGGCGTACGTTGAGCGGGTTGAGCACGGCGCCGATCATTGGCACGCCGAAGTGCACTTCAAGCATTTCGGGGATGTTGGGCAACATCACGGCCACCGTGTCGTCCTTGCCGATACCGCGGCCGGCCAACGCCGAGGCCAGGCGTCGGCAACGGGTGTAGGTCTGTGCCCAGGTGCGACGGATCGAGCCGTGGATCACGGCGGGATAATCCGGGTAAACGTTGGCGGTGCGCTCGATGAAGCTGAGCGGAGACAGGGCAATATGGTTGACAGCCGAAGGGCCTAGCCCTTGTTCATAGATCGACATGTACGGGTACTCGGTGGCTGATTGTTAGCTCTATAGGTGCCGCGGCGGTTTAAGCGCCGGGGTCGCCTTTTATGTCCGGAGTACCTTATATAACATTCAGCCATGGATATGGAAGTACAACCTAGGCAGTATAGTATATATACTATAGTTTCTTCTTTCGGCACCAAATCCAATGCCGCGAAACTTCCCAGGCCGGTATATGCTTGGTTTTCCTGACAAAGTGGAACCGCAATGACCCTGACTCCTGTTCGACTGCACAGCTGGTTGCGCCTGCAACGCGAAGGTGTGTCCCTGGCTGCCCGGGCCGACGCGTTGTGTCATGCGCTGCAGGATTGCCCGGAAGTGCAGCGGGCGGTGTATCTGAGTTGGCAACCCAATGCGCTGATCTACAGCCATGAGGGGGCGGCCCAGCATTTCCCGCCGGGCCTGGGCGATCCGGCGCTGGCCAGCGATCAGTTGCTGTTCGAGCAGTTGGTGGAGGCCGGGCGCCTCGATCTGGCACAGGTCCGCCAGCTCGATTGCTGGCTGGCCGGCCGCCTGCGCCGAGCCGCCATCAGTCATGGCCAGGTGTTCGACCTGGCCTTGCAGCCGGGGCAGGCGGGCTTGCTGCTGGTGGAGGTGTGCGAGGGTGTGAGTCTTGACTGGCTCGGCTGGGTGCGGGATTTGCTGACCACGCTGCTAAGCAGCGTCAACGGCATGCTGCGCGGCTCGCCGCTGCTGGGCCACGATCCTCAACCGAGCCTGTTGCTCGATGCACAGGGCCGACCGCTGGAGTTCAACGCGGCGCTGTTGGCGCTGCTGGCCGAGAAGCCATTGGCTGATGTCTTGGGCTTTCTACCGGTCAATCATCGGGTGCTGGTGCGCGCCTGCCTGGATCAGCAACGGGCCATTGAAGGCGTCGAGGCTCAGTTCGAAACGCAGATCCTGATCTGGACATTCATTCCCGACCCGCAGGATAACCGCGTGCTCGCCCGATGCCGCGACGCCACGAGCCAAGTGCTGGCGGAACGTGAAGCGGCCACCGCACGTCGGCTGTACCGGCTGATCATCGAAAACACCACCGACCTGATTTCCCGCCACACCCCGCACGGGCGCTTCCTCGATGCGTCGCCCGCGTCCTGGACATTGCTTGGCTACTGGCCGGAAGAATTGCGCGGGCAAATGGCCCAGGGCCTGTTCCATGGCCAGGATCTGGCCGGCCTGATGCAGCGCGCCCGGGATGCATTGGAGCAGGACGGCTATCACACCATGACCTATCGCATCCGCCATCGCGACGGCCATTACCTGTGGTTCGAAACCGCCAGCCGGGCCATTCGCGAAACCTACACCGGGACGGTGGTCGAAATAGTCAGCGTATCCCGGGACATTACGGCCCGGGTGCTCGCCGAGGAGAATAAACGACGCCTGGCCGAAGTGGTCGAAGCCAACACCGACCCGGTGCTGTTTATCGCTCCCGAGGGCCATGTCACCTACCTCAATCCCGCCGCGCGCCACATCCTTGGGATTGCAGAGCAGCAAGCAATGCCGACCCTGGCCGATCTGTTCGCCAGCGGTGATTTGGCACGCCTGCAACGGGATGGCTGGAGCAGCGCCGAACGCGACGGCGTCTGGAGCACCGATGCACGCTTGTTACCAACGGGCGGCGGCACGTCAGTGCCGGTGTCGCTGGTGTTGCTGGCCCACCGTTCCGCCGGCGGCGAGCGTTATTACTCGCTGGTGGCGCGGGACATGACCGAACGGGAACTGCGCGAAGCGCAACAACGCCGTCATCAGGATGAACTGGCCCACACCGCGCGCCTGGTCACACTCGGTGAACTGGCTTCGGGCATCGCCCACGAAATCAACCAGCCGCTGGCTGCCGTGGTTAATTACGCCAACGCCAGCCAACGCTATCTGCAGACACTGGCCGCCAATCCCCAGGCTGCCGCCCGGGTGGCGCAAGGCCTGGAGCGCATCACCCATCACGCCACCCACGCTTCCGAAGTGATCCGTCGCTTACGTTCCTTTTTACGCAAGGGCCAGCGTCGCATGCAGGCGCTGAACCTGACCGACGTTGCCCGCGAAGCCGTGCGCTTGTGCGCCTGGGAAGCCAGTAATTGCCAAGTGACAATCGAGGATCGCCTGCCGGATAATCTGCCGCCCGTTTATGCCGACCGCGTGTTGCTGGAACAGGTGCTGCTCAATCTGTTGCGCAATGCCATCGACGCCAACCGTGACCGGCATCCCGACCAGCCTTCGCTGATCGTGATGGCGGTGGAGCAGGGCAGTGGCGCCAGCGTGGAAATCAGCGTGCAGGACCAGGGGCCGGGCGTCACCGAGCCCGAGCTCGAGCAGATATTTACCCCGTTCTATACCAGCAAGCCCGACGGCCTGGGGCTCGGATTGTCCATGAGCCGCAGCATCATCGAAGGTTTCGGTGGCGAACTGAACGCCCGGCGCAGGCCTGTCGGGCTGCTGATGTGTTGCCGATTGCCGCTTGCACCCAACAAAACAACAACAGGAATGACGTAATGGCAGGTGTGGCGGAGCACGTGGTGTATGTGGTCGACGATGACCAGGGGATGCTCGAATCGACGGTCTGGTTACTGGAGTCGGTCGGCCTGACGGCCCTGCCGTTTACCAGTGGCGTCGAGTTTCTCGAGGCCTGCGATGCCAGCCTGGATGCCTGTGTGCTGCTCGACGTGCGCATGCCCGGCATGGGCGGGTTGAACGTGCAGGAAGAAATGCGCGTCCGCCAGCTGAATCTGCCGATCATCTTTGTCAGCGGGCACGCCGATGTGCCAATCGTGGTGCGTGCGTTCAAGGCCGGTGCCCATGATTTCATCGAGAAGCCCTATAACGAGCAGTTGCTGCTGGACAGCGTGCAACAAGCGCTGGGCAATTGTGCTGCGCATCGCTGCGGCAATCAGGGCCAGGAGGCGTTGCAGGCCCGTTTGCTCACGCTCACACCGAGAGAGCGCGACGTCATGTTGCCCTTGGTGCAGGGCTACACCACCCGCGAAATCGCTGAGCAACTGGGCGTCAGTGCCAAAACCGTCGACCTGTATCGTTCTCGCGTGATGAAACGCATGCAGGCCAACACATTGCCCGACCTCGTGGGCATGGCCATCGCGGCAAACATGGTGGATCCACTGAAGCTGCGTTGATCCTTCACGTTGTCAATTGTGCGTCTATGCTGGGCTAACCGAGTTTTCCTTCAGTTAACTGCCAGGAGATGTCCATGGTACCCATGCCGCTGTCAGAGAAGGCCTTGTCCCGCGGGTTGCTCGATATCTTGATCCGCGCCGGACTGATCGTCGTGCTGGTGCTGTTCTGCTTTGAGATTTTCCGTCCGTTTCGCGACTTGATGCTGTGGTCGATCATTCTCGCGATCACCCTCTATCCCTTGCAAACACGGCTCAGGGGACCGATGGGAGAAAAAGACGGACGCATTGCGACGCTGATCGTGCTGGTAGCCATCGCCATCCTCATGGTCCCGATCTACCTGATGGGTACCTCGATTGCCGATTCGGTCGAAAACGCCATGACCGTGGTTCGGGACGAAGGCATCAGCATTCCACCACCGTCCGAATCCGTCGCCAGCTGGCCATTGGTGGGTAAACCGTTGTCGGCGCTGTGGCTGCAGGCTTCCACCGACCTGCCCGGGCTGACGGCGAAGTACATACCGCAAATCAAGGATGTCAGTCTGTCGTTGCTGGGCAAGGTGGCTGGCGTCGGCATGGGTTTGCTGATGTTCATTGTCGCGCTGATCATTGCCGGGATCTTCATGGCCTATGGCGAAGCGGGTAGCCGCGCCTCGGTGCAGATCGCCTCGCGGATCAGCGGACCGGAGAAAGGCCCCCAAGTGGCCGCACTGTGCACCGCAACCATCCGCGCCGTGGCGCTCGGGGTGGTCGGCATTGCGTTCATCCAGATGCTGCTGGTGGGGCTCGGGTTCGTGTTCAAGGGGGTTCCCGGCGCCGGGTTGCTCGCATTGGCGGTGCTGCTGCTGGGTATCATGCAGTTGCCGGCAACCTTGATAACGGTACCGGTCATTGCCTTTGTCATCGGTACCGAAGGGGCCAACACCATGACCATCATCTTCTCCATCTACGTCTTCGTCGCAGGCCTGGTGGACAACGTGCTCAAGCCATTGATGCTGGGGCGCGGGGTCGACGTGCCGATGCCGGTGATATTGATCGGCGCCTTGGGCGGGATGGTCACCGGCGGCATCCTTGGCTTGTTCATCGGCCCGGTGGTGCTGGCGGTGGGTTATCAGTTGTTCTGGCAGTGGGTGCAGGATCCGCCACCGCCGGTGGTGGAGGAACGGCTGTAAAGAGGGTCGAAAAGGGACCGGCACGCCGTCGGCCGGTTCCGGGTTCAGAGCCCGAGGTAACAGCAGTAGACAAGGGCCAATGCGGCGGCGACACCGAAGGCCCCCAGCGCCTTGATGATCAAGGGGTGCGTGGACTCGGGGTTGATCACGGGCTGCAGGCGGGGATCCGGGAAGGCCACCGGTTGATAGCACCCGCGCATGATTGCCAGGTAGGTGTAGCGCAAACCGATCAACAGGAACAGGCTCGCCAGGCTGAGGAGCAGGGTGGCGAAGGTCGCAGGTCCGGTCGCCGTTTTCCCGTGCTCATTTTCGCAGGCCGCGCTGTCGACTTCCACGACACTGATTTGCCCATGATCCGTCGAAGGGCGTACGGCTTCATTGAGCAGCCTGGCCTGTTGCACCAGGTCCAGGGTCTGGTACTGCCAGAGCGTCGTTGAGCCTTCCCGGCAGTAGGTGAACGTCCCAGGGCTTTGCGCGGCAACGATGCATGCGTCGTCAATCCCACGCTTCTTGAGCGTTTCCATGGCTGTTCTGGAGAAATCCAGATCGAGCACCGGAGCAATCCCCGTGGCGCAAACCGCGCCCGAGACCAGCAGTCCCCCCACAACGCCGATAGTTGAAGTTTTCAAGGCTGGATTTCCTGGTTTTTATTGGCTTTTTTGTCAGGGACGCGGAGCTTGAATGAACCTGCCAGTAGTGGAGTCTAGAACGCGTTAGTCACTTTGATAAGCATGCGCATTTAAAAAATTGAACGGGTCGGACTATTCGCAGTCATCGGCAACGGCCTTCTCGGCGCGCTGGATTTCCTGCTTGATGTCGGTGGTGATGCGCTGTTCCTTGCGTTCCTGAACGAGGAACTTTTGCTCGCCCCGGGATTTGACCTCTGCATCTTCGGCATGGATCTGTTTCTCGATGGCGGCAGAATGCTGGTCGATCACGGCATCGACCTCGGCTTCGTTCTTTGCCGTATCCAGCGCCGAGACCAGTTTGCCGGCCTCGGCCTTTTCAGCTTCGGCGTAGGCTTCGACCGACAACCCGGCGGCCAGGGCCCGCGCCTGTACTTCCAGGTCCTTGAGGTGCTGGCGCGCTAACGTACAGACCGCTTCCTGGCGCTGACTCTGGAGCGTTTTCCAGGTGTGCAACCCATAGACAGCGGTACCGATGACGACGACGGTAACAGCGACCCCCAGTAGCTTGGCTTTCATTCCATCCCCTCAAGTGGCCACGAAACAGCCTTAGGCAATGATTCCCGAATCCATTCGGGGGAAAGAAAAGCGTAGCAGACTGGGTGGCACTCCAGTGCCATATGGTTGGCAAGAAAGGCTTTGCAGGAGAAAACTCGCGCTTACGCTGGGTTACTTTCGCTTGACTGGTTGGCGGCGCACCAACGATTTCGTCCCTGTTGTTTCGCCGCATAAAGCAAGGCATCTGCGGCTTTGATCAAGGTAGCCGGCGTCACGCCCTCGACGCTCGGCCGGCTGGTGGTAATGCCCGCACTGGCCGTGACCCTGCCCAAGGGATGGGCATTATGCTCGATGTCCATTGATCGAATGGCTTGCAAAACCTCTTCGGCGACCTGGGCTGCGCCCGCGCCATCGGTGTTGGGAAGCAGTACTGTAAATTCCTCTCCACCGTACCTGACGGCCAGGTCCCCTGGTCTTTTGACCACCCTCTGGATCGCCGCGCCTACCGCGGCCAGGCAATCATCGCCGGCGGCGTGCCCATAGCTGTCGTTGTAGCGCTTGAAGTAATCGACATCGAGCATGATCAATGACAGCGTGGAGCGCTGGCGTGCGGCCAGGCGAATCTCGTCAAGCAGCGCAGTATCCAGGCGCCGACGATTGCCCAGGCCGGTCAGGCTGTCGGTCAGCGCCATGTCACGCATGGCCTGGTGCGCGTGACGCAACTTTCTTTCCGTGACCATTCTCTGGCGCAACTGACTGAGGACGATGAGCCCGAACACCGCGAGCACCCCGATCAGCACCACCAGCACACACCCGGTTTTCAATAGATCACGACGCCAGGGGGCGGTGATCGATTCACGGGAAAGTCCGGCTTCCACCACCAGCGGGTAGGTGGTCAAGGCACGGTAAGCGTACAGGCGTTCGGTGTCGTCCACGACGGCCTTGACTTCGGCGATGCCTTGGTTGGCGCTGGGTAGATAGCGCTTGAAAATTTCGCTGTTCGCCAGGCTCTTGCCGACCACGGAGGCAATGAACGGACGCCGAACCAGGATGCTTCCGCTGCGCGTGGCCAGCACCAGGGCACCCTTGTCATCGATCTTGAAATCGCCGTAGTAGTCGACGAAGTAGCTGACCTTGATCGTCCCCAGCAGAACGCCGGCGAAGGAGCCATCCGGATTGTTCAAGCGCCGGGAGATGGGGATGATCAGGTCGTTGGTGGATCGACTGGTGACCACCTCGCCGATGCGCACGTTTTTATCTTCGTGCGTGCGGTGATACTGGAAGTAATCGCGGTCGGCGTTGTTCACGGGCTCCGGCGTAACGTCCTTGTCTGTCACTATCCATTGCCCGTCAGGGCCGTAGATGAACAGGCCATGCAGCTGCGGCATGATTTTCGATTGCTGGACCAACAGCTTGTGGATACGCGGGACGTCGATATTCTGCAAGCCGTCGCCTTCCACCCGTTCAGCGAGCGCGGCGGTCAGTACATCCACTTGCCGGATGGCATCTTCGGCGTGCTGCGCCGTGGCTCGCGCCAGGTTCGTCACCGAGTCGCGGGCAGAGGCGAAGGCTGACCGGTAATCACGCCACGTGCGCCAACCCTCAACTGCCAGAAACGCCAGGACCACCACCAGCATGAAGCTCACGGTGAGTCGGAAGACAGCTCCAGCCCGCAACGTTCTTGCAGAGACATTCTCAATGCCGCCATCGACCAGGGGGGCGGGCTGCTTGCGTCCAGGCATCAACCTCTCCTTTTGCGAGCGATCCGGACACGCCGCTCACCCTCTTCAACTGCCCGGGCTCGTCGAAACACTGGGCTATACAAGACCGACAAATGACAGGATAACCAGCACGATCACGACGGCACCAACGATGTAGATAATATTGTTCATGGGGACCACCTCTGTATCTCAAGGGATAACGACACCGGGGTGTCTAGTACAAATGACACCTGCGTTCACCCTTGCGTTCCGCAATCGGCCACCATCAGCCCTCGTGTTCGTCTCTGGTTCTCGTGTGAGCCTGCTGATAGATGTGGTTGACCATCGCGAAAAACAGGCCCGTGGATAACCCGCACATGAGAATGCCGGTCAATCCTTCGATTGGCGCGAGCAACCGCCAGGGCGTTGCCAGCACCACCTCTCCGTAGCCAATCGTCGCGTAGGTGACGGCCGAGAAGTACAGGGCCGTTTCGAGATCGGGCAGGCATTGCTGCCACAGATAAAACGCTGCCCAGATCGAGATTTCCGCCAGGTGGAGCAAAACCAGGTAAACGGCCACCCAGGCCAACCTCCAGCTAACGGCCCAGAGTTTCGTCGCAGACTTCCTGCGATCCAGAAGCCTGAGCATCAGCGCGATGCCGACGGCGTGTACGATCACCGTACTGACCGCCAGCCCCCAGGCGAAAAGGATATTTGAAGACATCGGTGTTCCTCCGTCCACATCGACCCAGGCACCCGAGCGTGGCAACAAGGGGGTGCCGCTTGACTCTAGACGATGGATGGCTGGGCAACCAGCCAGCGCCTTCGCGCCTGGGGTTATTGACCCAGCAGGAGAGCGAGCTTGCTCGCGAAAAACCCGAGAGCACCGCGGGGTGTCAGGATCCCCGCGTCATCGTTGACCTTCATCGCTGGCAAGCCAGCTCCTACAGTGGATCGGGTACACCCGCCAATGATTGGGTAGAATTCAATATTCTTGAGGTGTTGCGAACTTCGACAGGTAGTAAAAAAACTTGGCTCGACATTCTGCGTTTTCGCCATGGCTGGCATTGTTGCTACTTTGCCTGACGCTTGAAGTACCCGCCCAGACCCATGCATGCCCGGCTGGCGAAAAGCAGGTGTGTCTGGACAGCTGCATCTGCCTGCCGGACCTGTGGCAGTTGCCTGATGACATCTACCAGATCGCCGCACCGGCTCTGGCACTGTGGCTGACTCAGGCCCGCGCTGAAGCAGCCATCGCCGGCACCCAACCGATTCCAGCGCATATCCGCGAGCAACTGTTGCGCTGGTACGACCCCGGCGTCCTCGATGTCGCGCGCTACAAAGTCAGCGACAACGGCCAGTTCAGCGCCGCCACCGCCATGCTGCGAAACCCCGATGTCGGTGCCGTGACGCTGATCGACATCATCCTCTTTCGCGATGCAGAAACCGCCGAACAGAACGTCGCGCTCTGGGCTCATGAACTCAAGCATGTGCAGCAGTACCAGGAATGGGGGGTAGAAGGGTTCGCCCAGCGCTATACCCAGGATTTCAATGCCGTGGAGGCGCCGGCTTATGCCATCCAGGCGCAGGTCAGGCGGGCGCTGCGGGAAGGGACTTACTGAAGAGCAAAAGATCGCAGCCTGCGGCAGCTCCTACAGGGATCGAGTCAATCTTTGGTTGCGGTGGTGACTCGTCGAGCCATCAACCTGTCCCACCTAAAACAACTCCAAAATGGCCACACCCCATGCACCCGTTACGACAAAGCCTGCATAACGAACTGCACGCGCGCCCGTCCCTGTATTTCGATGAGCCGGCCCATGTGTTTCACCTGGCGTTCCTCGGCGCCGAACAGGTGTGCAATGCCTTTCTTCGAGACTGCAGCCTGGCGGCCCTCGACCTGACTGCCGTCCAGGGCATCACCCGGCTCGATGGTCATGCGCTGAAATGGGAACGCCATGCCGAGTTTTTCACCCTGACCCTGGTGGTTACTTCTTCCAGCGATGAGTTGTCCTGGACGGCGCTGCCCGAAGTGTTGGCGCAGAAAATCCAGGCACATTTGCCGGCGCTCATCAATTCGGTGCAGATCGTGGTACGGGGTGAAGCGCAGCTGGATCTTTCCCGCTACAGCTTCAAGGACCCCTGCGGTTCCTGTGTGGGCGGTGGCGACGCGGTGGTCTGGAGCGATTTTCGCATCAGCGAGGATGGCAGCAACCACCTGTTGTTCATCAACCGGCGCCTGAACGCATACCGCCAGGGGCGGATGATACGTCGCCTGCTGGAAATCGAAACCTATCGGATGATGGCCTCGTTATCCCTGACCATGGCCAAGGACTTGAGCGCGCAGCTGGATGTCTTTGACAAGACCTTGGTCACCCTGTCCGAACGTAATGCCGACCCCAACGGCAGTAATGCCAAGGCCCTGCTGGCGGACATCTCCAACCTTTCCGCCCAGGTGGTCAGCAATACCGCGAAAACCCGCCACCGATTCAGCGCGACCCAGGCCTATGCCCAACTGGTGTTCGAGCGCCTGGGTGAATTGCGCGAAAGCCACGTGGGTGATTGCCAGCGCCTTGGCGTGTTCATCGAACGCCGCTTCAAGCCCACCGTCAGATACTGCACCGCCACCGAGCAGCGACTGGAGCACTTGGCCGAAAGCGTGGCCAACCTGGGCGATCTGCTGCAGGCACGGGTCCAGGTCGAAATGGAAGAACAGAACTCGGAAATCCTCAAAAGCCTGAACGCCCGCGCCGACGCGCAGATCAAGATCCAGCGCGCCGTGGAAGGCCTGTCGATCATAGCCATCAGCTACTACCTGCTGAGTCTGCTCAAGTTGGGTTACTCGGGACTACACCTGCTCGGTGTCGAGCTGACCCCGCGCGAAGCCATGTTGGCCATGGCGCCGCTGGCGATCGGGATTCTTGCGTGGATCATCCTTCATATCAGGAAAGTCAAAGAGCATTGAAACGACGAAAGGACGATGGGCTGCAGTCGAACAACCGGCTGAACCAGCGGGAGAAGGCGCTCAGTTCGGAAAAGCCGAGGACACCGGCAATTTCGCTCAAGGGCTGCTGGGGGTTTGTCAGGTAACGGGTCGCCAGTTCCCTGGGTACTTGCTCCAGCAGCGAAGAAAATGTCGCGCCCTCCATGACCAAGGCGGCCTGAGCGGCAAGAAAGCCCTGGTGACCGTGACCCTGGGCGGGCGTGAACACATGTTCGGCGAGGAAGCGATCCACGGCCCCCTGGATGACATGTTGCGCCCGCTGTTGCGCGGGACCTTGGCCTATGTCGGGCTGGAGGTGCTGCCACCTTTTGTCGGTTGGCACGTCCCGTACATCAGCGCGCAAGAACGCCAGGCATTTTTGCTCAGCTATCGCCAGCGCCTGGAAAACATCGAAGCGGATGAACCCATCGAGTACCCACGCTTGAGTCAGTTCGATGATCGACTGTATCCGCTCCAACCCAATACCTTGTGATGCCGCGTCTCGCAGGTTCGCCTAGGCGCTGGCATCGTCTTCATGCTCATCGGCGAAGGCCATGAGCACGTCCAGATCGAGCACATCCAGCTTGATCCGAGAGATAAAGGCGGAGAAGGCCAGGTTGGCGGCGAGCCGGCGCAGGTCGCAGGCCCAGGCCGGCACATGGACGGGTGGCTGCAGCCAGCCGGACTCGAAGAGCGGGGCCAGGCGAACGGTGTCCCCCAGGCTCAGGCGCCCGGCGAACAGATAGCCGACCAGCTCCGGTCGGTTGTCACGGATCGCGATGCGCAGCAGGGTGTGCACGCCGAGCAGACCGGTCAGGTAGGCCGCATCCTTGGTGAACGCCGAACCGCCGCGCAGATCGGCGCCGCGAAAGACCCGCTGGGTCGAACGAAAAGATTCCTCCTGGGTCTGACCGGCCGCGAGAAAGCCTTCGAACACCTGGATGAAATCGGCGCCATCCAGCGCCTGTTGTACCGCCAGCACGCGCAAGGCGAGGCGACGCAGGCGGTTGATGTCCATGCTGCCGGTGAACAGCTCAGCCAGGGTGGCGATGCCTTCCTGGGTCTGGGTGGTACGCGGCGCGCCCAGGCCAAGGCTCTTGAGGTTCGATTGCAGCGCGCCGTTCTGCGCCGTGGCCACATGCACAAAAGCCTCGTGCTGCAACAACTGGTTCTTGTCCAGTTCGCAAAACAGCGCACTGGCCCGCAGGCGAATGCGGCTCGCCCCGGCGATGGCCTTGGCCGCCAGGGTTGGATCGAGCAGCACCTTGATCCGGCCGGGGCCGAAGAAGCGGTCCAGTTCCGGTTGCATCCAGGCAGCGAAGACCTCGGCCGGAATCTCCGCCGGGCTCGGCGGGATCCGCGCACCGCCCAGAAGTGCGTCGGTAGTGTTGAGGAAGAAGTGGGCCGCATCCAGCATGCTCAGGTTCAGATTTGGGTAGGAGAAATCCGGCCGCCGGTACAGCGCCGACGAATACTGGGTAAAGGCGGGTGTGCCAATGGCACCGAGCATGTGCCCGGCCGTGGCATAGCTGCGCGCGGTCATGGCCAGGTGGCGCCCGGCTGGATGGCCCTCATCGCAGCGTTCTATAAAGCTTTCGAGCGCGTTGATGTCGGCACTGTGATCACGCGGGAGCAATTGGACCCTGGGCAACTCGGGTTGCCCGGCCCGCCAGCGCGCCAGGAAGGCTTGCTCGACTCCTTCCGGCCAGGACAGGGCGTCCAGCACGCGAATCTTGCGCACCAGGCCGGGCAGGGCGGCATCGAGTTCGGACAGGGAAAGGCTGCTCACGAAGATCTCCTTAAGAAAAGAAGTTCAATCGTAGAAGCTTAGCCGGTGTCGAGACGTCAAGCTGCCAAGCGCTCTGGCACGTTGCCTGCCCGGGTACCGACGCCAACGGCGTTCGTTAGTCCAAATCGGCGGCCTGATGCCGTTCCGGCACCTGGCTCGCCTCATCCCCCCATGTCCTGTTGACGCGCTGACCACGGATGACCGCCGGCCGATTGGCGATGTCTTCCGCCCAGCGTTGCACGTGGGTGTATTGGTCGGCCGACAAAAACTCGGCCGCCGAGTACACGTTGTCGCGCACCAGCTGGCCGTACCAGGGCCAGACCGCGATGTCGGCAATGGTGTAGTGGTCTCCGGCCAGGTAAGGGCTTTGCGCCAGTCGGCGGTCGAGGACGTCCAGTTGGCGCTTGGTCTCCATCGTAAAGCGGTTGATCGGGTATTCGAGTTTCTCCGGCGCGTAGGCATAGAAATGCCCGAAGCCGCCGCCGAGATAGGGTGCCGAGCCCATTTGCCAGAACAGCCAGTTCAGGGTTTCGGTGCGTCCGGCGGGGTCGGTGGGCAGGAAGGCGCCGAACTTTTGCGCGAGGTAAAGCAGGATCGAACCGGATTCGAAGACGCGGATCGGCGGCTCGGCGCTGCGGTCCAGCAACGCCGGGATCTTCGAGTTCGGATTGATCTCGACGAAGCCGCTGGAGAATTGTTCACCCTCGCTGATGCGGACCAGCCAGGCGTCGTACTCGGCGCCGGCATGACCAAGCGCCAACAGCTCCTCGAGCATGATGGTCACCTTCACGCCATTGGGCGTGGCCAGCGAATACAGCTGCAACGGGTGCTTGCCGGTCGGCAGCGTCTTGTCATGGGTCGGGCCGGCAACCGGGCGGTTGATGCTGGCGAACTGGCCGCCAGACGGCGCATTGTGTTGCCAGACCTTGGGCGGAACATAAGACGCTTTGCTCACGAGATGGACCCCATATGTAGTGATGATGCTGACCGCTTGCGATCGCGTGGGATAAAACAGTATGTCGCGCAAGCAATACGAGCAACTGCTGTCGATTTCACAGAGTCCCGTTCGACTATGTTTAGGGAACGCATGTGGGTCGACGTCCCTGAACGAGGACAAATCAGGAGAAAAGTATGCGCAAGCTCATCGTTGCCGCTTTCATCAGCCTCGACGGCGTCATTCAAGCACCCGGCGGGCCAGATGAAGACACCAGCGGCGAATTCCGCTTCGGTGGCTGGATCGTGCCTTATTCGGACGAGGCCTCTGGCCAGGCCATGAGGGACCTGTTCTCACAGCCATTCGAGTTGCTGCTGGGGCGTCGCACCTACGACATCTTCGCGGCCTACTGGCCGCGCATAAACGCCGGGGCACACAACTACATCGCCGACCTGTTCAACACTGTGCCCAAGCATGTGGCCACCCATCGACCCGACACGCTTGAGTGGCACAACAGTCAGGTACTGCCGGGCAACCTCGTCGACGCAATAAGTGCGCTCAAACAACAGGACGGCGCCCACCTGTTGACGCAAGGCAGCGCCGATCTGGTGCGCCAGCTGCTGGCCGCCGGGGCTGTCGGGAATTTCCACCTCGTCAATATCACTCAGTGCCATGGTTACCTCTCTCCCCAATGAAATCAGCGGCTGTATTGAGACCTCAATACGCTACGCGGTTGACCATGGGTTGATGAAGTGAAGTTTTGGGAGCTGCCTTGTAATGGTCGGCCCGGAAAAACCGGGATGCCCGGCACCCATTGTTCTTAGATCCTGACTCGCTCACTGCTTTGTGATGGGGCTCGTTGCTTTCCCCCCCCATCGCGGGTAGCGGCTGCAACCCTGCTTGCTTCGTAAGCTATCGCTGATGCGCGGTACATGGATTCCGTGCGAACGGAGCGGCAATGAAAATCAACAAAAAACAACAAGCGAGTACTGAGCGACTGGCCATCGGCATGCCCCGTGTGTTGCGCGCACACCAGCCCGATCGCGAGGCGCGTGCCTTCTTGCGCCTGGCCAATTTTTCCATGTTTTTGCGCCCCGCAGAGGATTACTCGCTGTCAAGGCTACGCCAGGGCTGGCGATTGACGGCGCTTGCTCTGGGGCGCAACCCGCCGGTGAGCTCGGTGACCGAGAAAATGATCGACGGGCCCGGTGGCGCAATCGCGGTACGTGTCTTCAAACCTGACCATGGAGAGCAGTTGCTGCCCGCGTTCATGTGGTTTTTTGGCGGCGGTTTCATCATCGGCGATCTGGACACCGCCGATGGCATCTGCCGCAGCATTGCTCTGGCCGCCAACTGCATCGTCATTGCCGTGCGCTATCGCCTGGCGCCGGAGCACGATTTGTCTGCAGGCCGCGCCGATGCCATCGCGGCGCTCGACTGGGTGGCAAAAAACGGTGCGCAATGGGGTATCGATACCAGCCGCCTGGCGATTGGTGGTGATTCGGCGGGCGGCAATCTCTGCGCCGCAGTCGCCCAGCAAAGCCTGCGCCGCGGTGGCCCGGCGCTGAGCTTGCAAGTGCTGGTTTACCCGGCAACCGAACTGGTGGACAAATTCCCTTCCTACGCGCAAAACGCGTTCGGTCGTTCCCTGCTGACCGACCACGCGGTGCAATGGATCGAGAAGACCCTGGCCCCGTCGCTCGGCACGCTGGACCTGCTCGATCCCTGGTATTCGCCACGCCGAAATCCGGACATGCGCGGCCTGGCACCGGCCGTCATCGTCAGTGCCGGTTTCGATCCGATCCGCGACGATGGTCTGGACTATGCGGCCCGCCTGCGCGCCGGCGATGTACCGGTGGAACTGTTGCACTACCGGGGACAGTTCCACGGGTTCCTCAATTTCGATTCAGTCAACGGTGCCAGCCGCGATGCACTGCAACGTATCGGCGATGCCCTGGCGAGTGCGTTTGCCCGGCAACCGCCAGCGGACAGGACAATCGAGATTGCCGACCGAATGCCACGCCGACATTCGCGCCTGCTTGCCACCGCCGACGAACTGGCGACTTACACCCTGACCACCTGGGTTGTCACCGAACGGTGGGGGAGCACCTTGTTGCGATTGCTCACGCCAAAGGCGGCCGGCGCCTGCCGGCTGCTGATCAAGCCCTGGCTCCTGCCCACCGTAATCATTCGGCGCAAAGCCATTTCCAGCCTTGATCGGCTGAGCGCACGCCAAACCTTTCCAACAGAAAAAAACTGCACTGTGAACCCTTGATCGAGGAATACGTCATGGCATTACCTGATCCGTTCAAACTGTATCGTGAAGCGATCACCCGCTTCGAAAACGGCATCAATGCCTTGGCCGCCCGCAATATCGATTCAAAAGAGCTTGGCGTGGTGATCGACCAATATTCCAGGGTCACGCTCGGATTGCAGCATCTGTCGCAGACTTCGCGGGAGCTTTTGTACAAGCGCCTGGATCTGCCCAGCCGCAACGAAGTCAACGTCCTTGCCGCTTCCTTGCGGCGTGTGGAGGACAAGCTCGACCAATTGCTTGCGGCCCCCACCAGTACGGCAATTGCGCCGCGCCCACCCCGCACGCGACGTCCACTGGCGCAAGTGCACCCGATGCCGCTCAAGCCAGCATCCAAACGTAAAAGAAAGGAAGGAGTTGGCGATGACTCGGCCGCATGACGACAGGGGCGCCGGCATGTCGCTGGTCGGTAGACTGCGCTCAGAGGCGAGCATGATGGTCCGGCGCAGCCTCAACGCAGTGGAATATCTCAGCACGCCGCCGCCGGCCGTTGGCTTGTCGCCCAAGACGCTGCTGCACCGTCGCGGCACTTTGTGCCTGTACCACTATCATGCGACCTCTGACGAGATCTACCGCGTACCGCTGCTGTTCGTCATGGCGACGACCAGCAAGGCCGCCATCTTCGACCTGACGAAGGGGCAAAGCCTGATCGAGTTCCTTCTGGCCCGCGGTTACGACGTCTATGTCATGGACTGGATTGCACCGAGCCAGGAAGAGTCCCATCTGAAGCTCGAGCATTACGTGCTCGACTTCATTCCCGATTGTATTCGCCGAGTGCAACAAGACTCGGGCGTGCAAGACATCACGCTGATCGGCTACTGCATGGGCGGTGTCCTGTCGACCCTCTACGCCGCACTGCATCCCGGCGGACCGTTGAAGAACCTGGTGTGTTTCACGACGCCTATCGACTGGACGAAGATGCCCCTGGCCAAACAACGTCACTTCAAGGCCGAGCGCTTGATCGATACCACGGGGCTTGTCCCGCCACAGGCCATCATCAAGGCCATTGAGCTGCATCGCCCCGCAGGCCGAATCGCCGGCCAGGCCAGGCTCCTGGACAACCTGTGGAACGAAGACTACGTCAAGGGTTACCGGATGATGGCGCGTTTCAATGACGAGACCTTGCCGCTTCCCGGCGAGTACTTCCGGCAGATCCATCAGGAACTGGGGCAAAGGAATTCGCTGTACGAAGGTGGCTTGCGTATCGGTGGCCAAGCGGTCGACCTTAAGAAAATCGAGGTCTCGCTACTGCACGTCATCGCGCAATACGACTCGCTGGTGCCACCGGACTGCGCGCAGCCCTTGGTGGCCCGCGTAGGTTCACGCGACAAGGAAGAACTGATGCTGCCGGGCGGCCATGTCAGCCTGGTGGCGGGGCCGGCCGCGGTCAGGCGGATGTGGCCCAAGCTCGATCAATGGTTGGGGGGACGATCCGTTTGAAACTGTAGGCTGTACCCGATCCACTGTAGGAGCGAGCTTGCTCGCGATGGTATTCCAGGCGCCAAGTGGCGTCGGCTGTACCTTTATCGCCAGCAGGCTGGCTCCCACGGGGTTCGGCGGCGGTCGATAGAGGGGAGCCACCAACAGCATTCGTTGGCGTGGGCAGGTTCAGGGGGGGCAATTCCCCCCATAGGGTGTGGGGCGGCCGTGGCGCCAGGCTTCTAATGTCTTGGGCTGCAGCGAACTCCCTCCCTAATACAAAAGAGAACCCTGAGATGCCCGGACCTTTGGCAGGTGTGAAAGTAGTGGAAATGAATGCGATCGGCCCCGCGCCGTTCGCCGCCATGATGCTGGCGGACATGGGCGCGGAGGTCATTCGCGTTGATCGTCATATGGCTGGTTTTCTCAATGCCGATGGCAGTCTGCTTGGGCGCGGGCGACGCAGTATTGCGATTGATCCGCGCAAGCCCGGTGCGACTGAGGTGCTTTTGAAGCTCATCGACGGCGTCGACGTGCTGATCGAAGGTTTCCGCCCCGGCGTCATGGAGCGCCTTGGCTTGGGCCCAGAGGTCTGCCTTGAACGTAATCCCAGGTTAATCTACGGGCGCATGACCGGTTGGGGCCAGAACGGGCCACTGGCACATTCTGCAGGGCATGACCTCAATTACATTGCGCTGTCAGGTGTACTCAACGCTATGGGCCATGCCGACCGGCCACCGACTCCACCGCTGCACCTGGTGGGTGACATGGGCGGTGGAGCGATGTTTCTGGTTACCGGCATTCTGGCAGGGCTGTTCGAGGCGCAGAAATCCGGTCTGGGGCAGGTGGTGGATGCCGCCATCTGTGACGGCGCCACGTTGCTCGCCAGCATGTATTACGACTGGCGCCATCAGGGCCAGTGGGACGATCAGCGCCAGAACAACATGCTCGATGGCGGGGCACCTTTTTATGGTTGCTACACCTGCGCCGATGGCAAGTTCGTGTCCATTGGTGCCATCGAACCGCAGTTCTATCAATTGCTGCTGGAGTTGTGCGGGATAGATGATCCGGACTTCGAGCAGCAATGGCGCAAGCAAGACTGGCCGGTGCTGCGCCAGAAGCTGGAAACGCTGTTCCAGACTCGCACCCGCGATGCCTGGACCCAACTGCTGGAAGGCACTGATGCCTGTTTTGCCCCGGTGCTGGATTTCAGCGAAGCCTTTACCCACCCGCACAACCGCGCTCGCGGCCTGTTCATGGAAACCGCCGGCGTAGTGCATCCGGCACCGGCTCCGCGTCTGAGTCGTACTCCGGCGGAGGCGGGAAGGGTGGTAAAAAACGGCGAAAACACCCTCGAAATCCTTGAGCAATTAGGCCTCAGTGATGGGCAGATCGACGAGCTGCGCAACGTCGGTGCGATTGTTTGAAGGCCATTGCCAATTGCGTGCAACCCCCCCTACCGTTGGGGGGGAGGTCACTCTGAGCAATCTTCTACCTTGGCCGCCAGTGGGTTAGTCGAGCTGTCCTTGCCCACTTTCAGCCGATTGTGAGGAGTACATCAGTGGACATCCAATTCACCCCCGCCGAACTGGCCTTCCGAGAGGAAGTCCGTACGTTTTTGCGTGACAAGCTGCCGGCCGATATCGCAACGCGCGGTCGCCACGGCAAGCGTTTCAACAAAGAAGATCAGGTCACCTGGATGCGCCTGCTCAATGAGCGAGGATGGTTGGCCGCCAGTTGGCCTGTGGAGTTCGGCGGCACCGGTTGGGGTGCGGTGGAGAAGCACATTTTCGAGCAAGAGTGTGCCGCTTTCGGCGCTCCGTGGGTCGTGCCGTTTGGCGTCAACATGGTTGCCCCGGTGATCATCAAGTTCGGTACGCCTGAACAGCAGGCGCGCTTCCTGCCCCGCATTCTCAGCACTGAAGACTGGTGGTGTCAGGGCTATTCCGAGCCGGGCGCCGGTTCCGACTTGGCGGCAGTAAAGACCCGTGCGGTGCGCGAGGGCGACCACTATGTGGTCAATGGCCAGAAAACCTGGACGACGCTGGCGCACTACGCCGACTGGATTTTCTGCCTGGTGCGCACCGACCCTGACGCGCAGCAGCAGCGCGGCATCAGCTTTTTGTTGATCGACATGAAAACCCCGGGCATCACCGTACGCCCGATCATCACCCTCGACGGTGAGCATGAAGTCAACGAAGTGTTCTTCGACAACGTGCGTGTGCCGGTGGCAAACCTGGTCGGCGAAGAAAACAAGGGCTGGACCTGCGCCAAGTATCTGCTGACCCACGAGCGCACCAGTATCGCCGGCATCGGCCAGGCCAAGCAGATGCTCGGCCGGCTTAAACAGATCGCCAGCCAGGAGCAGCGTGACGGCCTCCCATTGATCGATGACATTCAGCTGCGCATGCAAATCGTCGAGCTGGAAATCCAGCTGATGGCGATCGAAATGAGCAACCTGCGCATTGTCGCCGCTGCACGTGACGGTGGGGTGCCGGGCACCGAAAGCTCGTTCCTGAAGATCAAGGGCAGCGAAATCCGCCAGGCCATCACCTACCTGATGAGCAAGGTTCTGGGCCCGTATGCCATGCCTTTTCTTGAAGGGGAGCTGGGCTATATCCAGCAACCGGTCCTGTACCGCGACCATAGCACCACGCCATTCAGTCAGTACCTCGATATGCGCAAGACTTCGGTCTATGGCGGTTCCAATGAAATCCAGAAAAACATCATCGCCAAGATGATTCTAGAGCTGTAAGGGGTATACCGAATGGACTTCAAGCTTTGCGAAGAGCAGCAAATGCTGCAGGACACCGCGGCCCGTCTGGTGCGGGACAATTACGGGTTCGAGGCACGCGAGCAATTCGCCAAAAGTGAACTGGGCTACAGCCTTGCCTTCTGGCAGCAAATGGGCGAATTGGGCTTGACCGCCGTACCTTTCGCCGAGGAACTGGGTGGATTCGCCGGCAGTGGCGTCGACATCCAGCTGATCATGACCGAGCTGGGCCGTGGCCTGTGCCTGGAACCCTACCTGCAATCGGTAATTTTCGCCGGTGGGCTGGTGACCCAATCGGGCAGCGACGAGCAACGTAGCGAACTGCTGCCGGCCATTGCCAGCGGGCAATTGCAAATGACCGTGGCCGTCGACGAGCCGACCAGCCACTACCAGTTGCACGACGTACGTACCCGCGCCGAAGCCGTGGACGGCGGCTGGCGGCTCAACGGGCGTAAATCCGTGGTGATCGGCGGGCACAGCGCCGGATTGGTCCTGGTGTCGGCGCGCACGGCCGGTAGCGATCGCGACGAAACCGGTATCAGTCTGTTTTTGCTCGATCCACGCGCACCGGGCGTCAAGCGCCGTGACTACCCAACCATGGACGGTCGCAGGGCGTGTGAGCTGTACCTGGACGACGTTTTCGTCAATGCCGCCAGCATGCTCGGTGAGCCTGGCCAGGGCCTGGCCGCGCTGCGCTATCAACAAGGCCGCGCGGTGGCGGCACAGTGCGCCGAAGCGGTGGGCAGCATGGAGACGGTGTGCAACTTGACTCTGGACTACCTCAAGACGCGCCAGCAGTTCGGCCAGGTCATTGGAAAATTCCAGGCGCTGCAACATCGCATGGTGGACATGCGCATCGAACTGGACCTGGCCACCTCCATGGCCATCCTAGCCGCTTGCGTATCCGATGCGCCGGACAGCGACGAACGCAGCCGCACCCTGGCCGCCGCCAAGGTGTTGGTGGTGCGTGCCGCCCGCTTCATTGCCGAGCAGGGCATTCAGCTGCACGGTGGTATTGGCCTGACCTGGGAATATGGGCTGTCGCATCATGCCAAGCACTTGCTGATGCTCAGCCATCAGTTCGGCAGCGATGACCATCACCTCAAGACCTGCAGTCGACTGTTGCAGGTTCACTAAAACACGATCCTGATTTGTAGGAGCGAGCCTGCCCGCGATGGACGTTAACGATAACGCTGGGAGCCTGACACCCCGTGGCGCTCTCTGGTCCAACGCGAGCAGGCTCGCTCCTTCAAGGGGAGGGCCAGTGTACGACCAGAAAGGGCAAGAAATTGAGCCGTAGTATTTCCACACTGACGGGCATGCGCCGCAGAGTTGATGGCGGTACGCTGTTCGGTAGTACACCGCGCGCGCAGTGGGCCGAATGGATGACGCCCGACCACGACAACAGCGTCGAAATTGGCGAACGGGTACTGTTGGTGCAACAGGCCGGCAAAAACACCCTGGTCATGGCGGGTGCCGATAACTTGCTGGCGTCGCCACCACGCAGCTGCCGTTGCCAGCCGCGAATGCCGGGTCTGCTGGAAAGCCTGGCGCAACGGGGGATGGACGAAAACGCTATCGACTCAGTGGTACTGACCCACATGCAAACACATCTCTCGCCAGAGATGAACGAACGGATCAGCGAGGGCGAGATGCCGCGCCTGTTGTTCCCGAGAGCGCAGTACTTCTGCGGGGTAAATCATTGGCACCGCGCGCGTCACCCGCACCCCCTGGATCGGGCGTTGTTCGTCCCGGCCCTTGTACGCAGGCTTGAGCACAGTGGGCGCTTGACCCTGATCGACGCCAACCGTTGTGAGTCGCTCGGCGATGGCTGGCGCTTTCACACCAGCGACGGATTTACCCCGGGCCAGCTCCTGCCGGAAACCCAGCTTCCGGGCGGCCCGTTGTTTTTTTGCGGCGACCTTATTCCCGCCACGCACTGGCTGGATCTGCAAGTGACCAGCGGCCTGGATCGCAACACCGAACGGGTGGTCGACGAGAAGGAGCACCTGCTCGATCACCTGGTCGCCAGCGGCGGGCGCCTGTTCTTTGCCCGCGATCCGCAGGTGGCGATGGCCAAGATCATGCGCGACCGCAAATCGCGGTACATACCCTTTGATCAATACCGCACCTTGAACCGCTTTGAAGGGTGAAGTCCCTCATCCGCCCAACCCCTTTGCTGCGCGGTAACTGCCTCACTGACTTGCCAGCTGCGCTGGCTGGTAGTCCACGCAACTGACCAAACGCCCCCATAAAACCCGCGGTTAATCGTGATGGGCAAGCGTGCGCCAGTTCGTCGCTCATTTATCAATCCCCCCCGGATTCCCCCTCCAGCGGGTGGGCGCGCCGACCGGCAGGGCTCTTAGCATCGGTTCGCCATAAACAAAACAATTACAAGAAAACACTGAGGAAGACTTACACGTGGATATCGCCTACAGAGCGACCTGCAGTCCGTTTGCGCAACCCTCATGGCCTGCAGCACACACCTGCTCGCGTCGTACTTTTTCGCACAATTGGAGTGCCGCATGACAAAAACAATAATGCAGGGTGGTTTTCGCCCCCAACTGCTAGCGGCGGCTGTCGCCGTAGGTTTGAGCACTCAGGCCTGTGCCGTGAATTTCGAGATGGGCGAAATCAAGGGGCAGTTCGATACCTCGCTGTCGCTTGGCGCCAGCTGGGCCGTGCGTGGGGCGGACCCGGACTTTATTTCCAACTTCAACTCGCAGGGTGTGCGCGGCAATTCTTCGTCGCGGCTGTCTGACGACAATCGCCTGAACTTCAAGAAGGGCGAAACCTTCTCCAAGCTGTTCAAGGGTATTCATGACCTGGAGTTGAAGTACGGTGACAGCGGCATCTTCGTGCGCGGGAAGTACTGGTATGACTTCGAGCTGATGGATGAGCATCGGCCGTTCTATGACATCGATGACCATGGCCGCAATGACCTGGCAAAGTCTTCCGGTGCCGAGTTCCTCGACGCCTTTGTCTATCACAGTTACAACATCGGCGAGTTGCCGGGCAACGTGCGCCTGGGCAAGCAGGTGGTGAGCTGGGGCGAGAGCACCTTCATCGGCAACAGCATCAACTCGATCAACCCGATCGACGTGGCGGCCTTGCGGCGCCCGGGTGCCGAGGTCAAGGAAGGTCTGATTCCGGTCAACATGTTCTACATGTCGCAGAACATCACCGACAACTTCAGTGCCGAGGCGTTCTATCAGCTGGAATGGGAAAGCACGGTCGTCGACAACTGCGGGACCTTTTTCGGTGCCGATCCCCTGGCCAAGGGTTGCTATGACCGTCAGGTCGGTGCCGGGCTGGACCTGGCCCCAGGTGTTGCACAAAACACGGCCAATCCGCCCGGCTTCAATAACAACACCGACGACGCCTACACCCCGCGGGTGAAGGACAACGATGCCCGTGACGGTGGCCAGTACGGTCTGGCCCTGCGCTGGTTCGTACCGGAGCTCAACGACACCGAGTTCGGTGCCTACGCGATGAACTATCACAGCCGCAGCCCGTATCTGAGCACCCTGCGCTCGACCGTGGCATTCAACGCCGCCAACCCGGTGCCGGCTCTGCGCGCTTCGCGGTATTTCGTTGATTACCCGGAAGACATTCGCCTGTACGGCTTGAGCTTCCAGACCAACGTCAACGGCACTTCACTGGGTGGCGAAGTCAGTTTCCGGCCGAACATGCCGCTGCAGCTCAACAACACCGACCTGGCAGGTGCAACTACCGGTAACCCGGTCGCACTGTTGAATCGTATCGGTTACGCCACCACCACCTTGGGCGGTGAGATCAATGGCTACAAGCGGATGCCGGTGCTCCAGGCGCAGATGTCCGCCACGCAGTTTTTCGAGCAGGTCATGGGCGCGAGTCGCCTGACCCTGGTGGGCGAGGTGGGCTACAACCGCATCAATGGCCTGGGCGATTCCGATGGCACCGACGTGCGATTCGGTCGCAGCGGGATTTTCGGCGTCGGCGTCCAGCCCGGGGCGGCCAACACCGCCTGCCTGAACAGGACCACCAACCCGCAACAGGAATGCAACGACAAGGGCTTCTACACCGCTGAATCCTGGGGCTACCGCGCTCGCGCTCGCCTGGACTATCCGAACGTGTTCGCCGGCATCAACCTGGCGCCGAACCTGGCCTGGTCCCACGACGTCAACGGCAACGGCCCGAACTTCGAGGAAGGCCTCAAGGCCGTCAGCCTCGGCCTGGATGCCGATTACAAGAACACCTACACCGCCAGCCTCAGTTACACCGATTTCTTCGGTGGTGATTTCAACACCAACGGTGACCGGGACTTCGTCGCATTCAGCGTCGGTGTGAACTTCTAACGAGAAGACAGTCGAGAGAAAGCAGACATGAAAACAACAACGATGATGCAAGTGGGCGCACTGGCGCTGACCCTGCTGGCCGGCCAGGTGACGGCGGCCGTTTCCCCCGAAGAGGCTGCCAAGCTGGGCACTACCCTGACCCCGCTCGGGGCACAGAAGGAAGGCAATGCCGATGGCAGCATCCCGGCCTGGACCGGTGGCTTGAAACCGGGTGCGGCACCGGTGACCCATCGGTTCCTGGGCGATCCGTTCGCCGGTGAAAAGCCCCTGTTTATCATCACCCCGGCGAACGTCCAGCAGTACAAGGACAAGCTCAGCGCCGGTCAGATGGCCATGCTCAAGCGATATCCGGACACTTACAAGATTGCGGTCTACGCCACCCACCGCAGCGCCGCAGCACCGCAGCAGATCTACGACGCTGCGAAGAAGAGTGCGCTCAATACCCAGCCGGTCGACGGCGGCAATGGCCTGACCAATTTCAGCGAGACGCGCAACTTCGCCTTCCCGATTCCCAAGAACGGCGTCGAAGTGCTCTGGAACCACCTCACACGCTATCGTGGCCTCAACCAGCGGCGGCAGTCCATCCAGGCGACGCCGCAGGTCGACGGCTCGTACACCGTAGTCGAGTTCGAGGATGAAATGGCGTTCCCGCAGTTCATGAGCGGCGAGGACAAGACCGGCAGCGAGAACATTTTCGCCTACTACAAGCAGCGGGTGACGGCGCCGGCACGCCTGGCCGGTAACGTCGTGCTGCTCCATGAAACCATCGATCAGGTCAAGGAGCCCCGCCTGGCGTGGGTCTACAACGCCGGTCAACGCCGGGTCCGTCGTGCGCCGCAGATTGCCTACGACGGGCCGGGTACCGCCTCGGACGGCATGCGCACCTCTGACAATGGTGACCTGTTCAACGGCGCTCCGGATCGCTATGACTGGAAGCTGATCGGCAAGAAGGAGATGTACATTCCTTACAACAACTACCGCCTGGCTTCGCCCTCGCTCAAATACGCCGACATTCTCAAGGCCGGGCACATCAATCAGGACCTGACCCGTTACGAGCTGCACCGTGTATGGGAGGTGGAGGGCACCCTGAAACCGGGCGAGCGGCACATCTACGCCAAGCGTCACATGTACTTCGATGAAGACACCTGGCAGTTGGCCGAGGTCGATCATTACGACGGTCGAGGCCAGCTGTGGCGCGTCGGTGAAGGCATGGCGATGAACGACTACGAACAAGGCGCGGGGATCTACGCCGCTCAAGTGCTGTATGACCTGGTTGCCGGTCGCTATCTGGCCATGTCGTTGGGTAACGAGTTCAAGGAAGGGATCGAGTACGGCGTCCAGCCAAAACTGGCCGACTACACGCCGGCGGCGTTGCGCAACGCAGGGATTCGCTGATTACGTCGGGCATCACCCCGTCATCGGGGTGATGCCATTCCTGTAGGAGCGAGCACGCTTGCGATGGACGCAAGAACACCGCAGGGAGCCAGAGTTCCCGCGTTATCGTTCACGACCATCGCGAGCATGCTCGCTCCTACAGGTTTTCCCGTTGTTTCAGTGCGATCAGCGCCTCATAACGCGACGAGACACCCAGCTTGGTGTAGATGTTCTTGAAGTTCCACTTGATGGTTTCCTGGCTCAGGTTAAGCGTCTGGGCGATACGCTTGTTGGGCATCGACTGCTCTATCAGGCTGATGATTTCAAGTTCTCGCTTGGTGAACAGCGAGGACTCTCCCGCAGCCAGGTCTTTCGTCGCCCGTGCCGATGACAGGCCGCTGCTGGCGCAGGTCAAGGGGACGGCTGCCAGGCGGTCGCGGTAGCTGTCCAGTACCGGATCATCCGGGCAATCGAGCCGGGCGATCAGGGCCAACAGCGATGGGCCTTCATCGAGCACGGTGCGCACCAGGCCCAGCTGATAGCTCTCGCCAACCACTTCGCGCAGCAATTGCGCGGATTCCTCCTCACGCCCCAGGTCATTCAGCGCAACGGCACGCAACAGCCGCGCCTGGACGCGCCATTTGCCGCGGCTGTAGCGGCTGGCGAACTGCTCGACGATGTCCAGGGCCGCGATGGTGCGATCCGGCTCCTGCCTGACCAGGCAGATGCGCGCGCGCGACAAGGCGGCGAGGGCGCCGATTTCATGGGCGACCGGGGTGTCACCGGCGTGACGATGGGTCAATGCGTCGAGTCCTGCCCGCTGGCTTTCGCACTGACGCCAGTCGCCGCTGCCGAGCAGAATGCGCACTTGCTCGGCGAGGTTATGGGCGAGCGCGCGATCGAAGCCCCTGGCGCGAAACTCCATGGCCATCTTGGCCAGGTACGTCAGCGCACTGGCGGGCGACTCCTGCAGGAAGTTCATGCGGGCGACACTGAGCATTGCCGAGATGGTCACCGAGGGTGGCGCGAAACGCAAAAGGTCCAGGCGGTTGCTCAAGGCTTCACGCAGGTCGTCGATGCGATCGAGCTCGTAGTGCGCCTCGGCGACCGCCACTGCGCAGGTGCAGGCGCTAACCGATCGGCGACCGTGATTGCTCTCGGCGAGGAGCAGCATATCGATCAGATGCCGCGAGGCCTCGAGTACATTGCCGCAGAGCAGAATCCCATGGGCGGTGGTGGCGATGATCATCAGCGCCAGTTCGTCGTGGCTGGTACGCAGCGCTTCGCACTCGGGGCTGTTGAGGTACTGCCAGGCCTTGCGCTGCTGCCCCAGGTAGACCAGGCAGTTGATGTGCAGGCAGACGCGCATGCGTTCGTTGAAGGGGTGGGCAAAGGCGCGCTCGGGCAAGCGCTCGACCAGCTGGTTGCAGCGCGCCAGATCATCGTGCTGCAGCGCGATCGCCGCCCTGACCAGATCGATTTGCGGCGCCCACGTGTCCTTGGCCGCCGGGCTTTTCTCGAGCACCTCGATCCAGGTTTGCGCCCTGCTGGTGAGCATCGTCAGCAAGCAGCCCCAAGCGCCTTGCAGGAGCACCTTGGGGTGTTGGCTCAGTTGTTCCAGGGGCACGCAATCGAGCCAGCGCATGAACTGACCGATATGACTGAGGCTGTGGTAGCTCGGTTGTTTGCGCTCCAGCAACCGCACCAGCTCCTCGAGGTTTTCGCTGAGGACTGCATGGCGCGTGGCCTCGCTGACCATCCCGGCCTGTTCAAACCACTGCGCGGCGCGCAGGTGTAAGGCAGGCACGTCGGCGTCCGACGCCGCCAGGCGGTGTTGCAGGAACTCGGCGAACAGCGGATGCAAGCGATACCACGGCTGTTGGCTGTCCAGGTCGACCGGCAGGATGAACAGGTTGTGGGCCTCGATGCGGGCGATCAGCTCGGCCGCCTCGGCGTTCTGGCTGACATGCGCGGCCACCTGCGGATTGAAGCGGCGCAGAATCGAAATGCGCTGGAGAAATTCGGTGATTTCACGGGGCAGGCCATCGATCACGTCTTCGCTCAGATAGTCGCGCAGGTCGCTATTGCCCGGCAGCAGGCGATGGATCCGGGTGTCCTTGCGCGGATTGGCCTTGAGGGCGATGGACAACAGTTGCAGGCCGATGGGCCAGCCGTCGGTGCTGTCGTGGATGGTGTGCGCCAGCTGCATGTCGATGCCATCGTCCAGATAGGTCTTGAGGAAGGCCAGGGACTCGTTGAAGTTGAAGCCAAGATCGGTGGCGCTGATCTCGCAGAGCTCGGCCATCGCCCGCAGCCGGCCGAGCTTCAAATTGGGGTTGACCCGCGAAGCGAGGACGATGTGCAACTGCGCCGGAGCACCGTCCACGACTATTTGTATCAGACGCGAAATGCGCGGATCGACGGCGAAATGGAAGTCATCGATCATCAAGTACAGCGGTGCGCTGACCCGCGCCAACGTGTTGATCATCACCGAGGCCAGGGCGAGCAAACCGTCCAGTGACTCGCGTTCGATCAACAGCAACAGGTCGCTTTCCAGAGGCACGCCGGCGTGTTGCAGGGTACTGATGAGGTTGGCGCAGAACGATTCCAGGGCGCCATCTTCCTGGCCCAGGGACAGCCAGACAACGCTGTTGCCCTCTTTGATCAGGCTTTGTCGCCATTGGGCCATCAGCGTGGTCTTGCCGAAGCCGGCACTGCCGTTGATCAGGGTCAGTCGGCAATCCCGGGCAGCTTGCAAACGGATCAGTAGCAGTTCGCGCAGCACCGCATGACTGCTGATGCGGGGCGGCGAAAAACGGGTGGTGATCGGCGGGGAGGTCGGGGGCATGGCTGATCCAGTCTGCATTGGATTTGAAAGGCCTTGGGGGCAGTTGCCATCCCGTTGGTCATGGCGTGTCATCGATCTGCGTCGAGCAGAAAAGCGAATGAACCGACCGATCCTGTCAGAGCAATGGTGTTGTTATTGGTCAGAGATTTTAGGCCGATTACTGCAGGTTTATGCAACGACAAAATGACTCGCCGACAGGCGCAGACGGGGTTGCAGGTGGGGGGGCCACCCTCATACCCCCCGCAGGGCGCGGGTACAACCCATGAATGCCTGGCAAAGATGGTAGCTCGGTTGGTTCGGGCTATCGGGCAGCAGCAACGAGTAGCCGCGACAGCCTTAACTGATTGGGGAGAAAGTGATGTCGCACAAACCGTATGTTGCCGGGGTTGGCATGATCCCGTTCCTGAAACCCGGGGCCAGCGGCTCCTATATCCAGATGGGGGCCGAGGCGACTCGCCAGGCCTTGAAGGATGCAGGGCTTGACTATCAACGGGTGCAGCAGGCGTATGTCGGCTACGTCTATGGCGACTCCACTTGCGGCCAATCGGCGCTGTACGAGGTGGGCATGAGCGGCGTGCCGGTGGTGAACGTCAACAACAACTGCTCCACCGGCTCGACGGCGTTATACCTGGCTCGCCAGGCCGTGGAGAGCGGGGCGGTCGAATGTGCGCTGGCCCTGGGCTTCGAACAGATGCAACCGGGCGCCCTGGGGGCGGTGTTTACCGATCGCCCGGCGTGCATGGGCAAGCATCTGGAGGTCTGCGACGAGCTGACCGGCGATGCCTGTGCGATGGGGATACCCATGACCCTGCGCCAGTTCGGCGGTGCCGGTCGCGAGCACATGCAGCGCTACGGCACCGAGCTGAGCACCTTTGCGGCGATCCGCGCCAAGGCCAGCCGGCACGCGGCCAACAACCCGCTGGCGCTATTCCGCAAAATCGTCACCACCGAAGACGTGATGAACGACCAGGTACTCTGGCCCGGGGTGATGACCCGCCTGATGGCGTGCCCACCGACCTGCGGTGCAGCCGCCGCGATCATTTGCAGCGAAGGGTTCGCGAAAAAGCACGGCCTGCGCACTGACGTGGTGATCCTCGCCCAGTCGATGACCACTGATCGTGCGATTGCCTTTGAACCGGCATCGATGATCCAGGCGGTCGGTTTCGACATGACCCTGCGCGCCGCCCGCGAGGTGTATGAGCAGGCCGGCGTCGGTCCGCAGGACATCCTGGTCGCCGAGATGCATGACTGCTTCGCCCACAACGAACTGCTGACCTACGAGTCCCTGGGCCTGTGCCCGGTGGGTGGCGCAGAGAAGTTCGTGCTCGATGGCGACAATACCTACGGCGGTCGCGTGGTGACCAACCCGTCCGGCGGCCTGCTCTCCAAGGGCCACCCGTTGGGCGCGACGGGCCTGGCGCAGTGCTACGAGCTGACCCATCAACTGCGCGGCACCGCCGACAAGCGACAGGTCGAAGGGGTCAATCTCGCACTGCAGCATAACCTTGGCCTGGGCGGCGCCTGCGTCGTCACGCTGTACGGCCGCGCCTGATGGCCCTCGCGTGCGCCTTCATCGGCGCACGCACTCGCTGCGGCAAATCAGCACGCGCCCGACTGTATTAAACTGTTGCTCTGTTCTTGAAAAAGCTTCTCTGCGGAATTCAACCGATGCCCACTCCACCCCCAGGCACCAGGCTTCACCTGCCCGCTGACCGGGTGCTGCAACTCATCCCCGACACCAAGGTCATCGCACCTCGCGGGGCTCGCCAGCTGCTGCCTCGCGCGCTGCTGATGGGGCGCCTGATGGAAGCGCGCCGACAGCGTTGCGTGACCGTCCAGGGGCCGGCCGGGAGTGGCAAGACCAGCACCTTGCTGGCCTGGCGCCGCGAACTGGTGGCGATTGATTTCGACGTGGCCTGGCTGTCGCTGACCGGCGAGGACAACGAGCCGGCGCGGCTGGCCAACTGCCTGCTGGCCAGCATTGCCGAAGTCGATGCCGCACTGGCCCGGGAAGCCGCGCAGCTGCTCGGTGAGGGTGGCGGCGAGCTGGCGTTGGAACACTGGATCATTGTGCTGCTGCAGGCGGTTGCCCGGTACGGCAGCGACCTGGTGCTGATGATCGATGATGTGCATCACCTTAATGATCCCGACATTTTCAAGTTGCTGGGCTGGCTGCTCGACTATGCGCCGGCGAACCTGCACCTGGTGCTCGGCACGCGCAGCGCCTTGCCGGCCACGCTGCCGCTGGCCCGTTTGCGCACCCAGGGCCAATTGAGCGAGTACGACTTGCGCGACCTGCGCTTTAGCGTTGAAGAGTCGGAGCGCTACCTGCGCCAGTTTGGCGAGATCAGCAGACACGATGCCGAGCTGTTGCACGAGCTCACCGATGGTTGGGTAGCGGGCCTGCAGCTGTTCGCGATTGATTTGAAAACCAGGCACGGCGGCGGCTTCAGCCGCATGCAGGTGCGCGGCGCCGGCGCCTTTGCGCAGTACTTCGAGCAGGAAGTGCTGGTGCACCTGCCGCTCGCCGACCGGCAATTGCTGACCTGTTCTTCGATCTGCAACCGCTTCAGCGCGCCCCTGTGCGCCCGGCTTGTCGGCAAGCCTCAGGCGATCGCCGGGATGATGAGCCAGTTGACGCGCCTGGACAGTGATAACCTGTTCATCACCCAGACCAGGAGCCACGATCGGGAAACCTGGTACCGCCTGCATCCATTGTTGCGCGAGGTGCTGCGTGAACACCTCAGTCGTCAGCCCGAAGAAGAGCAGAAAAAACTCCATGCACTGGCGCGCGACTGGCTGTTTGAACAAGGCCATATCGACGAGGCGGTTCGTCACGCGGTACTGGCCGGCGACTTTCAGATCGCCGCCGACATTGTCGAAGCCTGTGCCCATGAATTGATGGCCCGGGGATCCCTCAGCCAGTTGCCCAACCTGCTGCGCAAGCTGCCCATGGAGCAGATGCGCGAGCGTTACAGCCTGCAGCTGGTCATGGCCCAGTTGCAGCTGCATGCGCACAACTTCGAAGAAGGACAGCAGATCCTCGATCACCTGGAGGCTCACCAGCACCTGCTCAACACCCAGCAACGCCAGGGCCTGCTGGTGACCCGCGGGACCCTGGCGATGCAGCGCGACCTGACCGAGGCGGCGTGGTCGCTGGCGCCGGAACTGGAAGCCATCCCGGAGGACGCCGACGACCTGATCCTGACCGGTCGTGCCTCGATTCTAGCCTGGCTGTACCTGTTCAGTGGCGATCACCAGCGGGTGCGCGCGATCATCGAGCACAGCGACCGCCCGAACACGTCGCCGCGCCGGACCCTGATCGGCCGTTGCATCTATGGCGTCAGCCTGGTCCACGAGGGGCGCATCAGCGAAGCGGAAAATACCTTTCGCAACACCATGGAAGAGGCCAAGCCCCATGGCAGCAGCGCGGCAGTTGCCGGGCATGCGGCGGCAGCGTTCCTGGCCGGCCTGTTGTACGAGCAAAACAACCTGGGGGATGTTTGCCAGTTGCTGGAGCCGCGCCTGGATATCCTTGAGCGCATATCCCTGCCCAACATCGTCCTGCACAGTCTGCTGGCGCTGAGTCGGGCTTACTGGCTCAAGCGCGAGCCAGGCCAGGCGCTGGTCTATCTGCAACGCCTGAAAGACTACGCCCAGCGCTACGACCTCGGTCGCTTGCTGGGCTGGGCCCTGTATGTGCGCATGCGCTGGCACCTGGAGAGCTTCCAGACCGATCAGGCCGAAGGGCTGTTGGCCGAGCTGCAGGCGCTCGCCACAAGGAATGCCGGCATCTTTCGCGGCACGCCGTTGATCACGCATTTGCTGGCCATGCGCGCCGCGGTCGAGTTGAGTCTGTACCAGCGCCAGTTCACCCAGGCGATCGAGCAGATCGAACCGCTGCTCGCCCTGTGTGAAACAGCCACCCATTGGCAGCTGGCCACGGTTGTGCGCCTGCAACTGTCTATCGCCGAGAATGGCCGAGGGCACGACGAGCAGGCCCGATTGCACATGATGACGGTCCTGCGCGAGGGGCACCGCCTGGGCCTGGTGCGCAGCCTGCTCGATGTGGCGCCGCAACTGCCACGGATGCTCGGCGATCTGCTGCAAGCGAGCGCGCTCGACCCGGTACTCGCGTTTTACGCGCAGCGCCTGATCGACGCGGCAAGGCCCGCTGCGAGCGTCGAGGCAAAGGCGGTTTCACCGATGGCGAGCCTGAGCGAACGGGAGACCGAGGTGCTGCAGTTGATGGCACAGGCCATGACCAACAAGAAGATCGCCCGCACCCTTGGCGTGTCGCCGGAGACGGTGAAGTGGCATATCAAGAACCTGTTCGCCAAGCTCAACGTCACCGGCAGGGTGGAAGCGATTGCCAAGTGGCGTGACCTGAATATCGGATAGTTGCAAAACACCGCAGCCCCGCGCCCCCTGTGTGAGCGAGCATGCTCGCTCACACAGGTACAGGTATTGCTTCAGTTGACGTTGCTCTGGCGGTTTTCCCAGAACGGTTTGCGCAATTCGTTTTTCAGCACCTTGCCAACACTGGACATCGGCAGGGCGGTGCGAAACTCTATGCTGCGCGGCAGCTTGTAGCCGGCAATCAGCCCACGACAGTGGGCGACCACTTCGTCTGCGCTGATGCTGGCGTCGGGCTTGAGGACGATGATGGCATGCACCGTCTCCCCCCATTTTTCGCAGGGGATACCAATCACCGCAGCTTGGGCAACGACCGGATGGCTGACAATGGCGTTCTCCACTTCGGCGGTGAAGATATTCTCGCCGCCGCTGACGATCATGTCCTTGAGACGGTCGCAGATGTAGATGAAACCCTCGGCGTCCATGTAGCCACCGTCACCGGTGTGCATCCAACCGCCGCGCAAGGCCTCGGCGGTGGCCTCGGGCTTGTTCCAGTAGCCGAGCATCACGTTCGGCCCGCGCACCAGGATTTCACCGACCGTGCCCCGTGGCACCTCGCGGTCCTCGGCATCGGCGATGCGGATTTCCACGCAGCTGATCGGCAGCCCGGCCGAATACATCTTGCCGCTGCGCTGATGTTCCTCGCAGTGGTACTCGGCAGGCAGCATGGTGATGCCCGGGGCCATTTCGGTCATGCCGTAGCCTTGAGCGAACTGGGCTGTAGGGAAAGTCTGACGGGCGCGATTGAGCAAGACAGGTGTGATGGGCGAGGCGCCGTAGGTGATTTCCCGAAGCGAGCTCAGGTCCAGTGCCGTATGGGTCGGATTTGCCTGGTGCCAGTCGAGGAGCATCTGCAGCATGGTCGGCGCTAGAAAGGTGTCAGTGACGTGCTCATTGCTGATCTGCTCGAGCACCTCTTGCGTTTTAAAGGCCGGCAGCACGATATGCATCCCACCGCTTAGGAACAGCACGACCATTGCGGCCAGGTCGGCCAGATGGAACATCGGCATGGCATGCAGGTAGCGAGTATGTGTGCCATAGCCCACGCGATCCTGGTTGGCGAGGGCAGAAATACCTATGTTGTTGTGACTGAGCATGACGCCCTTGGGGAAACCGGTGGTGCCTCCGGTATAGAAGATCCCCAACAGAGCGTCTCCACTTCGGTGTGCATCTTCTACCGGTTCATTTTCGGCGATCAGTGTTTCGTAATTGAGCATGCCTTCAGGTGTCTCGCCGTCACCGGCGTAGATCATCAATCGGATACTCTTCGCCTCGGCGGCGACTTGAGTACCCAGCTTTTGAAAGGCGTCATCGACGATCAACGCGCAGGTCTGCGAGTCATCCAGGGAGTAGATGATCTCTGCTGCGCTCCAGCGGATGTTCACCGGATTGAGCACGGCATCGGCCCAGGGCACCGCCTGGTAATACTCGATGTAGCGTTGGGAGTTTAGCGAGAGCATGGCCACACGCTCGCCGCTGGCCACACCCAGGCGTTTGAGCGCGCCAGCCAGGCGGGCCACGCGGTCACCCAGCTGGGCGAAAGTTACGCTGCGGCCCTGATAACGAATGGCCGTGGCATTGGGGCGCTGCTGCCGATGGCGCTGCAGCCCTTGGGTTATGTACATCGAAACCTCCAATCTTGTTTTTGTAGCAAGTGCACTTGCGAAGGCCGGGAGCTCATTGTCCGGGCATTTTTCCCGCCGTGGGCGGCAAGCGTGCCCGGCAAGACGAACGGCCGCTTACAGGTTGCCGTAGCCACCGCCGCAGACCAGGGCCTGGCCGGTGACGTAGTTGGCTTCCGGCAGGCACAGCATGACCACGGAACCCGCCGCTTCTTCCGGCGTGCCCGGGCGGCCCAGGGGAATGGCGGCGCTGGCGGTGTCGATGCGTTCCTGCTGGACGCCGACCTTGATTTCACGGCCTTCAATGTTGACGGTCTTGCTTTCGTCGCCGGCCAGGGCCTGGGTCAGCCGAGTATCGATGAAGCCGAAGGCCACGGCGTTGACGTTGACTTTCAGGCGGCCCCATTCCTTGGCCAGGGTCTTGGTCATGCCAATGATGCCGGCCTTGGCCGAGGAGTAGTTGGCCTGACCGGCGTTGCCGCCCGCGGCCACCGAGGAAATGTTGACCACTTTGCGCAACACTTCACGGCCTTCGGCGGCGTCTTTCTTGGCCAGGGCGCTGATGATCGGTTGAGCCGCCCGGAGGATGCGGAACGGCGCGGTCAGGTGGCAGTCGATAATCGCGTACCACTGCTCGTCGGTCATTTTCTGGATCACGTTGTCCCAGGTGTAGCCGGCGTTGTTGATGATGATGTCGATACCACCGAAGTTCTGTACGGCGGTCTGGATGAAGCGGTCAGCGAAATCAGCAGCGGTCACGCTGCCGACACAAGCGACGGCTTCGCCACCGGCATTGCGAATCTCGGCGACCACTTCTTCGGCCGGGCCGGCATCCAGGTCGTTGACCACGATTCTGGCGCCATAGTCGGCCAGTTGCAGGGCGACGCTACGGCCGATACCACGACCGGAACCGGTGACCAGGGCGACTTTACCTTCGAGCTTTTTCATTGTGTGTTCCTTGAGTGTGAGGGGGTGAACGATCAGGCCAGGGCGACGATGGCTTCGCCGGCCAGCTTCTCCTCGCCGTACTGGTTGGCGCAGCGCAGGGCCAGGCGCACACGCTGCTCGCCGGCCTCAGAGAACTTCTCGATGACCTTGGCGGTGCAGGTTGGCAGGTGCCCCAGCTGGGTGATGCCGGTAAAACGCAACGACAGGCTGCGCACCTGGCTCTGCGGGACCCAGCCGGTCAGCAGGCGGCCGAGGTAGGCGGCGGACAACATGCCGTGGGCGAACACATCGGGCATCCGCGCCCGGCGGGCGAAGTCGATGTCGACGTGGATCGGGTTGTGGTCGCCCGACGCGCCGCAATAGAGGGCGAGGGTGGTGCGGTTGATCGGGCGCAACCTGAGCAACGGGATCTCGTCACCGACCTGGACAGCGGAATATTCAATGGTCATGACGACTCCTTAGCGCTGCACGAGGGAGGAGCGGATATCGGCGATATGCTCGCCATCCTGGTTGGTCACCCGGGCTTCCATGACCACGAATTGCAAGGCGCCGCCTTTTTTCTCGTAGAGGTCGCAGATGCGCCCGTCAAACGTCAGCACATCCCCGGCGTAAGCCATGCGGTGGTAAACGAAGGACTGTTCGGCGTGCAGTACCCGGCCCAGGTCGAAGCCGACCAGGTTGAGCAGATGCACGACGTCACGGCCTTCGCTTTCCAGGCACTTGAGGAAGGTCGGCGGCACCGGCAGGGATTTGTGCCCGGCGGCCTGCGCGGCGGCTTCGTCGGTGTAGACCGGATCGGTTTCACCGATGGCCTTGGCGAAGAAGCGCAGGCGGCCTTTTTCAACGTCGATACTGAACACCCCGGTGGAGTGTCCGATCAGATTTTTGTCTGCCATGTTCTCGTGGCTCCTGTTAAGCAACGCGCGCCTGTGTCAGGCGCGCGAACGGGTCATCAGTTCTTGCCAAACAGGGTGACGACGCAGGCGCCACCCAGGCCCAGGTTGTGCTGCAAGGCGATCTGCACGCCGTCGACCTGGCGTTTGTCGGCGGTGCCACGCAGTTGGTGGGTCAGTTCGTAGCACTGGGCAAGGCCGGTCGCGCCCAGCGGGTGGCCCTTGGAGAGCAGGCCGCCAGACGGGTTGGTCACCACCTGGCCGCCGTAGGTGTTGTCACCATCGATAATGAAGCGTTCGGCGCCGCCGATCGGGCACAGGCCCAAGGCTTCATAGGTCAGCAGTTCGTTGTGGGCGAAGCAGTCGTGCAGCTCGACCACGCGGATGTCCTCGGGGCCGATGCCGGCTTGTTCGTAGACCTGATTGGCGGCCGCCTGGGCCATGTGGAAGCCGGCGAAGCTGATCATCGACGGTGGATCGAAGGACACCACCGAGTCAGTGGTCATCGACTGGGCGAGGATGGCCACGTCGGTGCGCAGGCCGTGCTTTTTCGCGAAGGCTTCGCTGCACACGATCGCTGCGGCGCCACCGCAGGTCGGCGGGCACGCCATCAGGCGGGTCATGACGCCGGGCCAGATGACCTTGTCGTTCATCACTTCTTCGGTGGTGACCACGTTCTTGAACAGCGCCAGCGGGTTGTTGGCTGCGTGACGGCTGGCCTTGGCGCGGATCGCGGCAAAGGCCTGCATCGAGGTGCCATAGCGTTGCATGTGCTCGCGACCGGCGCCGCCGAAACCGCGCAAGGCCTGGGGGATGTCCGCGGCATCGGCGGTGAGCGTCTCGAGCACATGCAGGAAGCGTGCGCGCGGTCGAGGGCGGTCGTCCCAATGGGAGCGCAACGCGCCGGCCTGCATCTGTTCGAAGCCCAGGGCCAGGGCGCATTCGACCTGGCCGCTGGCCACGGCGGCGCGGGCCAGGTACAACGCGGTGGAACCGGTGGAGCAGTTGTTGTTGACGTTGACCACGGGAATACCGGTCAGGCCCACTTCGTACAGCGCGGTCTGGCCACTGGTGGAGTCGCCGAACACGTAGCCGGTGAAGGCCATCTGGATTTTGTCGTAGCCAATGCCGGCGTCCTTCAACGCGCGACGCAGGGCCTCGGCGCCCATTTCGGTGTAGGTCGGGCTGGCGCCCGGCTTGCTGAACGGAATCATGCCGACGCCGGCAACGATGACTTTGTCGCTCATGTCATTGTTCTCGATAGAAGAAGAGGGGGGTTACAGCTTGCGAGCGATCAGTTCGCGCTGGACTTCGTTGGTGCCGCCGAAGACCCGGGAGATGCGCAGGTCGACAAAGGCACGAGCAATTGGATACTCGAGCATGTAGCCGTAGCCACCGTGCAGCTGGACCATGTCGTCCAGGTGTTTCCACAGGGTCTCGGTGGCGAACAGCTTGGCGATGGCGGCTTCTTCCACGGTCAGCTTGCGACGCATGTGCTCGCTGATGTAGTAGTCGACCATGGTGCGCACCGCGACGGCGGCGGCCTTGGCATCGGCGAGCTTGAATTTGGTGTTCTGGAAATCCCACACCGTGTGGCCGAACGCCTGGCGCTCCTTGACGTATTCGAGGGTCAGGTCCAGCAGGCGCTCCAGGTGAATGGCGGCATAGATGGCGATCCCCAGGCGCTCCTGTGGCAGCTCCTGCATCATGTAGATGAAGCCTTTGCCTTCCTCTCCCAGCAGGTTGCCGACGGGCACGCGCACCTCGTCGAAGAACATTTCGGCGGTGTCGGAAGCGCGTTGGCCGACCTTGTCGAGCTTGCGGCCACGACGGAAACCTTCGCGGCTGGTTTCCACCATGATCAGGCTGATGCCCTTGGCACCCGCCTTCAGGTCGGTCCTGCAGGCGACAAGCACCATGTCGCAGTTCAGGCCGTTGCTGATAAAGGTCTTGCTGCCGTTGATGACGTACTCGTCGCCATCGCGGATCGCCGTGGTGCGCGCCGCTTTCAGGTCACTGCCGCTGCCCGGCTCGGTCATGCCCAGGGCGAGGATGGTTTCACCCGTGCAGATGCTCGGCAGCCAACGATGCTTTTGCTCTTCGCTGCCGAAGCGCTCGATGTACATGGCAATGATGTCCGAGTGCAGGCCGAAACTGACGCCGGACACGCCTGCGCGGTGCATCTCTTCGTTGATGACCGTCGCGTGGCCGAAGTCGCCGCCGCCACCGCCATAGGCCGCAGGAACCATGGTGCACAACAAGCCTTCACGACCGGCCTTGAGCCAGGTCTGGCGGTCGACCTTGCCGGCCTCGTCCCATTCGGCCTGGCGGGGTACGCATTCGCGCTCGAAGAAGCGGCGCGCGGTTTCGCGGAACATCTCGTGGTCTTCGCGAAAGATGGATCGTTGAATGTGCATTACGGACTCCATTGTCTGTAAAAGGATCGGCAAGCGACTCCTTGGGGGTGAGCCATATGCCCGGAGGACTGGAGGAATGCTGAAGTGGAGGTGGTCGCTGCATCCCTCCCCGAGGTGGGGGGGGATGAAGAGGCGGGCAATCGGGCGATCGGCGCTGCCCTACTCATCGTGGGGGGGGGAGTGGGTGACAGGGGCTTCGTAGGCTCTGCGTTGCGGGTGTTGCTTCGGCGCGGTCAGCGCCTTGACACCGAGTTCATTCCTTCCAGGAGTTGCACAATGAGACGCATAACAATCACAACACGTCGCTTCGCACGGGCGGGGGCGAGCCTGGCGTTGGCGGGTATGTCCGCCATGGCGGCGGCCCAGTCCGCACCGCCGCCCATGAACCCTTTCCTGGCCCAGACCTTCAGCAACCAGGCCCACTGGAACAGCGCACAGACCGACAGCACCGAGATCACCGTGCCCCGTGGTTCTTATGAGCTGACGCCGGAGTCGGTGACCTACCTGCCAAGCGATGCCGGCGGCATGCCGCATTTCGTCGACAAGGTCGGTGACACCATGGTCACCTGGTGGTGGTCCGGCCTGGGCCTGCGCAAGTACAACAAGGTCGACGGCAAGCTGGTCGAAGTGGCGCGCACCGAGATGCCGCTCAAGTTGCCCGGCTTTGAAAAGGTCAGCGACGAGCAACGCCTGAAACAGACCCAGGACGTCAAGCGCCTGCTCGACAGCAAGGACGAGCAGGGCCTGCTTGATTACATGCGCAACCAGCCGAACCGGATAATCAGCAGCATCAACGATCAACTGCGCGGCGGCGCCCTCTATTCGATGCTGACCCGTGAAGACGCTTTCATCGGCGCCGGTGGACGGCAGATTTTCCGCGTCGATCAGCTCGATCCGAAAAAGCCCGACTCGGCCATGGGTGCCCCCTTGGTCCGGGTGTTGCCGCAGACGCTGTACGACAACGAGAAGGTCAAGCGCGGTACGGATTTCCCGGTCGATTTCAACTTCGGCATGGGCATGACCTTCAACGGTTATCTGGTCATGAATACCGTTGGCGGCAAGGTGATCACCCTCGACCCGAAAACCCTGGAGATCGTCGACACCTACGCGGTCGACGGCGCGGACGAATTGTTCCTCAACGGCTTTGCCAACGGTGACGAGGCGGGTGGCGGCGCGGTCTATGTCGCCTCCAACCAGAACATGTATCGCCTGGTGGTGGATGCCAAGGGCAAGATTCACAGCGATGAGGCCAGCGGTGCGTGGAAGGCCGCCTATGAACGCGGCATCCGCATCTCCGCCCTGAAAGTCGCCGACGGCACCGGTTCGACCCCGACCCTGATGGGCTTCGGGCCCGACGAAGACAAGTTGGTGGTGATCACTGACGGCGCGCAGAAAATGCGCCTGGTCGCCTTCTGGCGCGACCAGTTGCCGGCCGGCTGGAAGCAGAAGCCCGGCACCCTGTCGCCGCGCATCGCCGATCAGCAGCAAGTGGACATGGGCAGCGATGTCGAGACTGTGCAGTCCGAGCAGTCGGTGTCGACCTATGGCGACTATGCCTTCGTGGTCAATAACATCATCAGCAAGGATGCGCCTTACCTTGCCCGTGACAATTACTACGTGAGCATGCTCAACGGCGCCACCCGTCCGGGGCCCAAAGGCGTTGCCATGTTGAAGTGGGACCAGCAGGGCGATGCCTGGAAACAGCTGTGGATGCGCAATGACGTGTCGTCGATCTCGACGGTGCCGATGATCAGTGGTGGCGGTCGGATGGCGATCATTGATGGCTACTTCACCCGCGACTGGAACGATCGCTACCACATCGGCATGGACCTCGACAGCGGAGACACCGTGTTGAAGATCCATACCGGCAGCGACCCGCGGTTCAATGGCATGTACTCGGCGATCAAGGTCAACGAATCCGGTGCCATCCAGTACGGCATGGCCTTCGGCCTGGTCCGTCTGGATACCACCAAAATGAAAAAAGTCGATTGACCGGCAGCGGCGCGGGATCGATGTCCCGCGCCGACCTGAAGGGCCACGATGCCCAACAATGAGAAGGTAAACCCTCCAATGAGCAAGATCGAACTACCCGAAGTGGTGCGCATGCGGGCAATCCTCGCCAGGCAGCGTACGGCTTATCTGTCGAATGACATCTGGACTGCCGAACAACGTTGCGAACTGTTCGATCGCCTGATCGGCATGCTGGTCGAGTACAAGCAGGAAATCGTCGAGGCGACGGCGGCTGATTTCGGCCATCGCAGCCACGACCTGACGCGCATCATTGACCTGTTAGGCCCGCTCGCATCGCTGAAGAAAACCAGGGCCAGAATTGCGCAATGGATGAAGCCGGAGCAGCGTGCCACCGACCGTGGCGAGGCCTGGATCCAGTACCAGCCGCTGGGTGTGGTGGGCATCGTCACCGCCTGGAATTTCCCGGTGGGCATGGTCATCCAGGGCCTGGCCAGTGCGCTGTCGGCCGGTAACCGGGCGATGGTCAAGGTCTCTGAATTGAACCCCAAGTGTGCCGAACTGATGCACCGGATGTTCAGCGCCACCTTCGCCGAGGACGAGATAGCCATCGCCACCGGTGACGCCGAGGTCGGCCAGGCGTTCTGCAGCCTGCCATTCGACCATCTGCTGTTCACTGGTGCCAGCAGCGTTGGCAAGCATGTGATGCGCGCTGCCGCCGAGAACCTGGTGCCGGTCACTCTGGAACTGGGTGGAAAGTCACCCACCATCGTGTCGCGCTCGGCCGATCTGAAGTCCGCTGCCAGCAAGATCATGGCCGGCAAGCTGTTGAATGCCGGACAGGTGTGCCTGGCACCTGATCACGTGTTTGTTCCCGAGGAGTCGATGGAGGCGTTCATCGTGCACGCCACAGCGGCGGTCGCCCGGCTTTACCCGAACCTCAAGGACAATCCGGACTACACCTCGGTGATCAACACCCGCCATTTCGAGCGGCTGCAGGGCTACCTGGATGAGGCCCGTGCGGCGGGCGTGGAATTGATCGAGGTGAACCCGGCGCAGGAAGATTTCTGCGACCAGCCTCATCACAAGATGATCCCGACCTTGCTGTGCAATCCCGGCGACGAGTTGAGGATCATGCAGGACGAGATTTTCGGCCCGTTGTTGCCGATCAAGCCGTACAAAGACATGCGCGAGGTGGTCGCCTACATCAACGCTCATCCACGTCCGTTGGGTCTGTACTACTTTGGCAGCGATGTGGCCGAAGAGCAGTTTGTCCTCGAACGTACGGTCTCGGGTGGGGTGACGATCAATAACGTGGCGCTCCACGCCAGTGTCGACAGCCTGCCGTTTGGCGGGGTTGGCAACAGTGGCATGGGCAGTTACCTCGGCCACCAGGGCTTTATCACCTTCAGCCATCCGAAGCCGGTATTGCGCGCGGCAGATGGGCCGGACATCACCCGGCCACCGTTCACTGAGCAGGTGCGGCAGATGGTTGATGCGATGATCAAGCGATAAGCCCGGGACGCGGTCCCTTGTAGGAGCGAGCTTGCTCGCGAAGGACGTCAACGATAACGTGCGCCGCCTGAATGCCTGCGTTGTCCGGACGTTTTTCGCGAGCAAGCTCGTTCCTACAGGGGGCGTGGTTTAATCGCAGGGCGAGGTCAGCAGGGTCTTGATGAGTCGAAGCAATTGTTTATGCAACAGCGCCGGGTCAGCCGTCGATGGGTCGAGCAGCAGTTGAAGAATCATGCCGCGCATCGTGCCAATCAGTACGGTGGCGGCTGTCAGTGGATCGTTGTCGGCATGGATCTCACCGTTGCCGATGCCGATTTCGATCTGCCTGGCGAGGGTCATCCGCACTGAGTTGTTGTACTCGGCCAGTATCGCTGCGGATTCCGATTCAACCGTTACACCTTCAGCCATCAAGGCGAGCAGGGCGCGGGCGTTGGTCCATTCGGCGTCGTCGCGCAGGAAGTACGCATCGATGTAGCCGAGCAAGGTGTCCAGCCCTGGTTGGCGTCGGGGTGCCTTGTCCTCGACCACCCCCATGAACCTGGTATTGACGAACCCGGCCAATGCACGCAGCAGTCCGGCTTTGGTGCCGAAGTGATGCGCTGCCAGGCCGCGGCTGTAACCGGCCTGTAGGCCGACCTCAGCCAGGGTGAGGCCAATCCAGCCCTTGCGCGCGACGATCTGGCGTGCGGCCTCCAGCATGCATTGTTCTGCCTGGGTGCGCATTTCCACTTTGGTTCGACGGGGACTGTTGGGTGTGCTTGGGTCGGGTGTGTCCATAGAGGAATGATCAATTACCGGTGAATTCAGGAACGCGACGCTCGCGCATCGCCTTGTTGCCTTCGGCAAAGTCGCGGGTGAGGACCTGCCACTCTTGCTCGGTGGCCTCGCGGTCGATGATTGCCTCCACTGCATCGGCCAGGCCTGCACGCAGTGTCTGGCGGCTCGACATGACAGCAAGGGGGGAGCTCAGGGCGATTTCTTCAGCCAGGGCGCGAGCAGCCTGACGCTCTTCGCCCGGCGCCGCAAGCACATCCGCCAGGCCGATGCGCACCGCTTGTGCGCCATCGATGCGCCGACCGGTGGCAATCAACAATGAGGCCATCTGCAGGCCAACGACGCGCGGCAGCGTAACAGAAATGCCGAAGCCCTGGTGCATGCCCAGGCGGTTGAAATTGGCTGAGAAGCGGGCCTTTTCGCTGGTGACCCGGTAGTCGCCCACTAACGCCAGGCCCAAGCCTCCACCGATGGCAGCGCCTTCTACCACCACGATCAGTGGCTTGGCCGTGCGGAACAGGCGCACGGCGTGTTGGTACAGCTGACGAGGGAGGATTTTTTCGCCGGTCTGCGCCAAACCACTGAAGTCTGCGCCCGCGCAGAACGTCTTGCCTTCGGCCTGCAGGATAACCACCCGGCATACCGGCAGCTGATCCAGGTACGCCAATGCTGCCAGCAGATCCATGATCAGTTCCTGATCGAAGAAATTCAGCGGCGGGCGGCTCAATTCGAGTGTGGCGACATGCCCCTGCAGATCAAGGGTCAGGCCACGGCCGGGAGAGAAGGGGGCGAGGGTGGTCATCAGATGCTCCGTATGGGTAGGGAATCGATGGGATCGATGGCGCTTGATCCCGTTGTGGGAATGCTGATAGCTTATTCGCTTGTTGGTCAGCCAACAAGCGACATAGTCGACTTACCCTAAAATATGATGAGCAGAAACCATGCAGGCACTCGATATCAGGCCTTGTAGGCTGGACGCCAAGACGCAAGCGCTACGCGCTGAGGTTCGTGCGTTTCTCGCCGAAGAACTGAAGCACTATTCGCCGGCCGAGCGTGCCAAAGGGCTCGTCGGTCTCGTTCCCGAGTTCACCCGCAAACTCGGCGAGCGCGGCTGGCTAGGCATGACTTGGCCCAAGCGCTACGGCGGCCACGAACGCAGTGCGCTGGAGCGCTACGTGGTTCTGGAAGAACTGCTCGCCGCAGGCGCGCCGGTTGGAGCGCACTGGGTCGCCGAACGCCAGAGCGGTCCGTTACTGATCAAATTTTCTCCAGAGGTATTGGCTCCGCAGATCGTCCCGGGCATTACCCGTGGCGAGACGCTCCTGGCGATTGGCATGAGCGAGCCTGACGTCGGCTCCGACCTGGCGGCAGTGCGCACCCGCGCGGAAAAAACCGAGGGCGGCTGGATCGTCAACGGCAGCAAGGTATGGACCTCGGGCGCCCATCTGGCTCACTACATGATCACGCTGCTGCGCACCGGTGCGAAAGAAGAGGGCAATCGCCGCGCAGGGTTGTCGCAATTACTGATCGACCTCAAGGCACCCGGCGTGACCGTGCGCCCGATCTACAACATGCTCGGCGAGCATGATTTCAATGAAGTATTCCTGGAAAACGTCTTCGTTCCCGATGATTTCGTCATCGGCCAGTTGGGCAATGGCTGGTTGCAGGTCACTGCGGAACTGGCATTGGAGCGCAGTGGTCCGGAGCGCTACCTGAGTAGTACCCAGCTGTATCTGGCCATGCTCGACGCGGCCGACCCGCAAGACAGTCGGCATGCCGTAAGCCTCGGCCGACTGGCGGCACGCTACGCGGCGCTGCGGCAGATGTCGCTGGGCGTCGCCGGCATGCTCGCCCGTGGTGAAAATCCGGCCATTCCAGCGACGGTGGTCAAGGACCAGGGCGCCTTGCTCGAACAGGCTATCCCGGAGGTCGCTCACGATCTGTTCGGCGATCAGCGTGAGCCCGGTTCCGACCTCAATCAGGTGATGCGCCTGCTGACTCAGAGCGCGCCGTCCTTTTCGCTGCGTGGCGGCACCCGTGAAATTCTGCGCGGCATTATTGCCGGAGGCCTTGGACTGCGATGACTACAGCAATGAATCTCCAGGGTGTGGACGATGGCACCCCTTCGGAACTGCAAACCATGATCGCCGACAGTGTCGAGCGTCTGTTCGCCAAACAGGTCACCCGTGAATTGCTCGAACGCTTTGATGCCGGTCACCGCGCCGATTCGCTATGGCAGATGGTCGTCGACAACGGCTTGCCTGGTGCGTTGGTAGCGCAAGACGCGGGTGGCAGCGGCGCCAGTTGGCTCGACGCCAGTCCGGTCCTGCACGCCATCGGCTATTGGCAGGCGCCTCTGCCCCTGGTGGAAACCATGGTCGGCGCAGCACTGCTGGCACAGGCCGGGATGGAAGTGCCGGAAGGTCCGATCACCCTGATTCAGGCCGGCCGCCACGGCGATCTGCGACTTGATATGGAGGGCGGGCGCCTGGAGGGCCGAGCCGTCAATGTGCCGTGGGCGCGTAGTTGTCACTGGGCTGTCGTTGCCGATGGCCCGCGCCTGGCGTTGGTCGACCTGCGTCAGCCGTCCATTACCCTGGCAGCCGGTAGCAATTTCGCCAATGAAGAGCGCGATACCCTGGTTTTCGCCAACGCCAGCAGCCAGGCCATCGGTCAACTGCAACTGCCCGATCTGCACGAGCCGGTCTGGCATCTCGGTGCATTGGTTCGCGCCTGTACGCTGGTGGGTGCGCTTGAAGCTGTCGTCGACAAGGCGGTGCTGTACGCCAATGAACGCGTGCAATTCGGCAAGCCGATTGGCAAGCAACAGGTCCTGCAGCAATACCTGGCACAGATGGCCGGAGCCACGGGCGCAGCGCGTATGGCTGTGCAAGTTGCCTTGCGTAGCGCGAGCGACCTGTTCCTCGGGGCGGCGAGTAGCAGCAAAACACTGGCGTTCGACATCGCCGTCGCCAAGGTGTGTGCCGGCGAGGCCGCGACGCTGGCCGCGTCGGTAGCGCATCAGGTTCACGGGGCTATCGGTTTTACCCATGAGCATACGCTGCATTTCGCGACCCGTCGGCTGTGGTCCTGGCGTGACGAATTCGGCAGTGATGCGCAGTGGGCCAAGGTCCTTGGGCAGGCAGCCATTGCCGCGGGTTCCGAGGGGTTCTGGGCAGGGCTGACCGATCGAAGTTTGTGAAGTGCTCCTGTGCTTGTTAAGTCACTGCGTGATCGGCCTGACTGCTCACGCCAATAAAACAATAATTTTTCGAGGTCAATCATGAAAGCTGCCGTATTCCATACGCCGGGGTCCCCTCTAACCATCGAGGAAGTCGGGATCAACAAGCCGGGGCCACGTGAAGTGCTGGTGCGCACCGTCGCTGTGGGTGTCTGCCATTCCGATTTGCATGTCGTCGACGGGATGTATCCGCATCCCGCGCCTGTAGTGCTCGGCCACGAGGCTGCCGGTATCGTCGAGCAGGTGGGCTCGGACGTGCGCACCGTCAAACCGGGCGATCATGTGGTCACCTGTCTGTCGGTCTACTGCGGCCATTGTGCTCATTGCGTCACTGGCCACTTGTCGCTGTGTGTGTCGCCGGAAACGCGCCGCAGCAAGGGCGACGAACCGCGCCTGACGTACGTGCAAAAGCCCATGCCGCAATTCGCCAATCTGTCCGCCTATGCCGAACAGATGCTGGTGCATGAGCATGCGCTGGTGGCTATTCGCCGTGACATGCCGCTGGATCGCGCCGCGCTGCTCGGATGCGCCGTCACCACGGGGACCGGAGCGGTATTCAACACTGCCAAGGTGCGCCCAGGCGAAACCGTAGCCGTTCTGGGTTGCGGCGGTATCGGCCTGGCCGCGATCAACGGCGCGGCACTGGCTGGGGCAGGTCGCATCATTGCCATCGACATGCTCGATTCGAAGCTGGAGCTGGCCAGGCAGTTTGGCGCCACCGATGTCATCAACTCCCGCAATGGCGAAACTGTCCAACAGGTGGTGGAACTGACCAGGGGCGGCGTGGATCACTCGTTCGAATGCATCGGTCTCAAGCAAACGGCCGAGCAGGCATTCGGCATGCTCAAACGCGGCGGTTGCGCCACGATCATCGGCATGATGAAGCCGGGAACCAGGCTTGAAATCGACCCTTTCCAGTTGCTGCAAGCGCGCCGCATTCAAGGTTCGATCATGGGTTCCAACCGTTTTCCGGTCGATCTGCCCAGCCTGACTGATTTCTACATGCAGGGCCGACTCAAGCTCGACGAGATGATTTCGCAGCGCATCAAGCTGCAAGACATCAATGTCGCCTTCGATGAGATGCGTCGCGGCGAGCTGGCGCGTTCGGTGATCGTCTTCGATCAATGAGTGCCGGGTGAGCCGTCGGGGCAGGGCGCGCAGACGGATTATCGCCCTGAATCCCAATGGCATCGGCGACCTAGCGAATACCAGTCCCCGCCATGGATTCCGGCACCCACTGCGCCGTCGACAGCGGCTCGATGTAGCGGATGCCGCCATGGGGGCCGACCACGCCATTGATGTTGTAGGTGCCACGCGACAGGTCGTACGTCATGAACGGGGTGGCATCCGGGACTTGCTGGTCATAGCTCTGGCTGAAGAAAGCGAAGGAGCCACGGTACAGCTGGCCACGGGTGTCGTACTGATCGGACGCGACCGCGGCCCAGGTGTCTTCATCGAGGTAAAAGCGGCGCTTCTGGTAGATGTGCTTGGCGCCGGCCTTGAGGTTGCCCTCCACGACGTAGACCCGGTGTTTTTCCCAGCGTACGAAATCGGGGGAAATGAAATCGGGGGTGGTCAGCGATTTGGCATCGCGCGCGTAAGTGAGTTTGTAGGTGTTGTAGGGCACGATCATTTCCCGCTTGCCAACCAGCGTCCAGTCATACAGCTCCAGTGCGCGGGCGGTGCCGGGGTTGGGGGTGTCGTAGGCCAGGATCGAAATCTGTTTGACCCGGCGCTGGGCCGGCATGTACTGCCAGGCGCGACCGGGAAACTCCTTGGGATTGGTCGCGTTCTTGAGCATGATCGATTCACCGGCGCGGCGTGCAGGGCCGGTATAGGACAGTTTCAACTGATAATAAATGTCCGAGCTGTTGAACGGCTTCGACATGTTCTCGTAGATCGGGAACGAGACGAATGCCTCGCCGGTAACCGCCAGGCTCGGTACGCCCGCCGTGTCGACGCTCCAGGAGTCGTACTTGGAATGGATGTTGACGCCCTGGTAGCGCAGCAGGAAGTTCCACATCGCCTCGGCGCCCGATTGCGGGATCGGGAACGGCACACCGGGCATCACATTGTCGATGGCGGTCCCGCCGTTGAGGGTCCTGGCGTTGGTGGCATTGATGCGGCTATTGTCCAGGACCGCCTGGGGCAGCGATGCCGTGCGGTGGGTCGGATACACGTCGACGCGAAAACCGGGGTAGCGTCGGGCCAACTCCAGGGTGGTGGCGGTGAGCATGCCCTTGTAGGCGTCAACGTTCTTGCCGTTGATCACCAGCAGCGGTTTTTCGTGGGCAAAGGGGTCAGGGCGCATGCTGTCGCCGGCCTTGAAACTGGCGGGGGCAGTGGTGAGACCACCGCTGTAGGGTGGAATGGAGCCATCGGCATTGCCGGCCTTTTCGGCACCCACCGACGTCAGGCTGGTGCCCAGCCGGGCGGCTTCCTGACTCGATACATAGGCGTTGGCATCGATGGCCAGCGCCATGAGGGGGATGGCGGCCAGCAGACTTTTCACGGATTTCATATTGTTATTCTCCTGCCTGGCGTACCAGGCAACTCGTGACTCAGGGGTCGCGGAGGGAATCCGTCGACTCAATTGCCAGAGACTTTTTTAGTACCTCCATTAAAAAGCCCCCGATACGGGGGCGCTTCGCATTTGACGACAGTTCGTTGACTTTTCATGACAGCGCCGCAGGCTTGCCGAGGAGGCGACACAAGAGAGTCTCCATTGCAGCGACTGAAGTATTGCCACTGCCTCAGGATCGGATCAGTGCATGCACGCGTGAACTGAGTTCATTCAGGCTGAAGGGCTTGGCCAGGACCCGCGTGGTCGCATCGACCGAAACCAGGTTGGAACCGCCCGCGAAACCGGTGATGAAGAGCACCTTGAGTTGCGGGTGTTTGAGCTTGAGCTCGGCGGCCAGGCTGATGCCGTTCATCATGCCTGGCAAGCCGATATCGGTCAGGAGTAGATCCAGGTGCTCCAGTTTCTCTGCCTGGTTGATCGCAGACACGCTGTCCACGGCTTCCACGACGCGGTATCCGGTCTCACTCAAAAGCTCGGAGGCCATTTGGCGTACGGCCGCTTCGTCGTCCACCAACAAGATGGTTTCGTTGTGTCCGGTTGTCTCCGTTGTTTGGGAGGTGTCTGAACTGGTTTTGTTCTCGACCGGCTGTGAATGGTCCGCGGGAAAATACAGGGTCACCGTGGTGCCCACACCGACGTTGCTGTGAACGCGCACCTGGCCCCCCGATTGCTGGGTAAACCCATAGATCATCGAAAGACCAAGCCCGGTGCCTTCGCCAATTTTCTTGGTGGTGAAGAACGGATCGAAAATGCGCGGCAGGATTTCAGGATTGATTCCCGTGCCGGAGTCCGTGACGGATATGCTCACATAGGATCCTGGCGGCATTATCTTGTCGCAAGACGTCGCTGGATCAATGACGCAGCGGTCGACCAGAAGAGCCAGCCTACCTCCGTTGGGCATTGCATCCCGTGCGTTGATCGCGAGGTTGAGCAGTGCATTTTCCAGTTGGTTGAGATCGCACTTGATACGATCATTGGCCTTGAATGAACACTCCACCGCGATGCTTGGGCCAACTGAACGCCGGATCATGTCTTCCAGGTCCGCCACCACTTTGCGAGGTTCGAGCAGCTCGGGATCGAGTGATTGCTGCCTTGAAAATGCCAGCAGGCGTTGCGTCAAAGCGGCAGCGCGAGATGCAGAAGTCATGGCGATGGCGTTGTATCGGTTCAATACCTCGTAGCGCCCGGCATCGATTCGCCGTTGCATCAGCTCCAGGTTACCGATAATGCCAGCCAACAGATTATTGAAGTCATGGGCGATTCCGCCGGTAAGCTGGCCTACCGCTTCCATTTTCTGACTTTGCCGAAGTTTGAGTTCGGCCATCGCGCGTTCGTGTTGTTCGGTTTCAAGCTGCTGGGTGCGTTGAACGATGCGTTCCTCCAGCAGGTCGTTCCAGTCACGCAGCGCGCTCTCCAACTGAACGCGATCGTCGATGTCGTCAATGGTGCCGTACCACTGTTCGCAGCGTCCGTCGCTGCCGAGACTGCACAGCGCACGGATTCTGAACCATCGGTAATCTGCCGAGTGATTGCGCAAGCGGATCTGCGAGTCGAAAGGCTGCAGCGTGGTCAATGATTGATCCCAAAGTTGAATCAATGACGCTTTATCCTGAGGATGAACTGCACTGGCCCATTGACGCCCCAACGTTTGCTCAGGGGTCAGGCCGGTATATTCAAACCAGCGCTGATCAATGGAAATAAGGTCGCCATGGATGTCCGCCGTCCAGGGCCAGAGTGGATTGAGCTCGGCCGCTATGCGGTAGTGCCGTTCGCTTTCACGCAGCTTTTTCTCAGTCAAATGCATGGAAAGCATGGTTTTCGAACGCTTCAAGACTGCGCCAAGCAGGTTGCTGTAGCCCCGAAGAAAATCGATATCGCTATCAGTGAACTGGCGAGGAACCCGACTATCGACCTCAAAGATCCCGAAAGGGCGCTCTCCATCAGCGCCAAGGACAAGCACGTTGACGAATGCCTGTACCCCATTGGCTATTTGAAAGTCGTGATAGCGGAATCGCGTTTCCGTTGAAATATCCGTCGAAATCACCGGACCCTTGGTGTCCAGGGAATGCCGCTCCGGGCTCCCTTCATCGGCCTGCACCCGAACCTTGCCGACCACATCGGGTGCCCAGCCCACGCCATTGCGCACCAGGAAGGTCATGCCATCCTCCTGCAGCAGCATGAATTTGGCCATGTTGGTTTGGAGGGCATCGCCAACCAAACGACATGCCTCGTTGAGAATGTGCTCCAGGTCATCTGACGCCAAGGCCAGCTCGCCAAATTTGGCGAGCACTTTGCGCTGGCGCAGAAGCGTATCCTCGGTTGCCATGTCGTCACCTATGGGCGTTTTAGTATCCGAGGATCGGGAGTTGGCCGAGGTTCAACCGATTTGATCAAACGTAGTCACTTCGGTTTTTTACCTGGCCATGACAACTTTCAAACTGCCGTGATGGTCGAGGTGATAACGCTGCAGGTCCCGCGCCAGGAACAGCTCACCGGTAAAGTGGGCTGCCGCCTCCTTTTGTACATCATCGATGCACGGACTGCGCTCGGGATTGTTCTGGTAGCGCGCACTGAAGTGGGTCAGCACCAGATTGGCAATGCCTGCCGACTCGGCAAAACGCGCCACGGCGGCGGCACTGCTGTGCCCGTAATGCTCGCGGGTGTGATCGATCAGGGCCTGGGTGAAGGTCGCTTCATGGACCAGCACATCCGCATCGCCAGCCACTGCTGCCAACAGTTCAGGGCTATCGTTATCGCCGCAGATAATGATGCGCTGAGCGGGGCGCCCAGGGCGCAGGTAGTGCTGCGCAGGGAATATTCGTCCGGCGTGCTCGATCTCGCGTCCATGGGCCAACTCGCCCCACAGCGGGCCGCAGGGAATCCCGTCGGCCTCCAGGCGTTGAATATCCAGGCGCGGATTGGGATCTGCTTCGGCAAAAACATAGCCATGGCAGGGAACACGGTGGGAGAGGGCAACGGTATTGACCTGAACATTACCGTTTTGCCAGCCATTGAAGGATTCGCTCGCATGCAGGTGCAATTCGAAGGGCAGCCAGGATTTGCTGACGGCGAGGCTCAGGCGTACCCAGGGATGAAGCGCAGCTGGCAATACGATGTCGAGGGGCTCGACTCGTCCGGACATGCCGGCACTGGCCAGCAAACCGGGTAAACCGAAGCAATGATCGCCATGTACATGGGTGATGAAGCACCCGCGCAGGTCGCGCAGAGACAACGGAGTGCGCATCACCTGGTGTTGAGTGGCTTCGCCGCAATCGACCAGGTACCAGCCCCTGCCTGATGATTCGATGAGGGCTGTGCCGCTCACATTGCGACTGCGGGTGGGAACGCCTGAGGATGTGCCTAGAAAAATCAGATCCATGGTCGATCCTTTATTCAGGCATTAACTTCTCGGCCAGCCCGACGATGAGGCCCTCGGGCCCACGGATATAGGCGAGCCGGTACGATGCCTCGTACTGCATCTGGCCAATGACTTCTGCGCCATGGGCCTGCATCCGCGCAACGACAGCATCGATGCCCTCGACGGCAAACATGATGCGACGAAGACCCAGCGCGTTCATTGGTGTATTCACGGGCCCGAACCTGACTGCGTCGGGTGTGTGGAACTTGTCCAGTTCGATTCCCTGCCCATCGGCTGTGCGCAGCATCGCGAGGGTGGCACGCACGTTTTCCAGCCCTATGAGCTTGCCGATAGCAGGCCCTTCAACGGTGGTCTGGCCCTCAAGCGTGAGGCCCAACTCGATAAAAAACGCCTTCACCGCCTCGAGATCGTCGACAACGATCAGCACGTTGTCCATTCGCTTGACTGTCATGGCCTTCGCTTCCTTTCTGTACTGTGTCGCGTATTTGGGGGAATTGGCGTGTGGGTTGACCTGAACAAATGAGTATAGCGAGCAAACAGCCCACCCAGGAGCAGCGTACCTCTTGGCGGATGACGCGACCCCAAAGGGGGGGCGGGTGGGGACATCCGGACATGCCACCCCACCCATCCAAGGGAGGGACATGCACGACTTTCTCTGGGTAAGCTGCCAATACCCGATCCCTTTCGGACTATCGGGGCGCAATGCGTCCAGAGAGGTAAAACTGGTGTATCACAACTTGTTTTCTGTGCCAGGCAGCCCCTGCAGGCTCGATGGCGGCGCACTGTTTGGCACCACCCCGCGCGGCGCCTGGGGCGCGAAACCTTGAACAAAGCACCCCGTACATCCCCGCCATCGCGGACACCGCTGGTTTACCCTTGCGGCGAGCCTCCGGCACCCGGCATGGCCAGGGAGATTGTCCCGGGCGTGTTGTGGCTGCGCATGCCGTTGCCACTCTCGCTGTCGCACATCAACCTGTGGGCGGTACGCGATGCCCGGGGTTGGGCCATTTTTGACAGCGGCATGCACACCCAAGCGACCGTGCAAGCCTGGCGCAGGCTGATTGGCACCGATGCCCCGTTGGGTGAGGCGGGACCCAGTCGAATCCTGGTCACCCATATGCACCCGGATCACGTCGGCATGGCCGGTTGGCTGACCGGTGAATACGGTTGCGATCTGTGGATGACCCTCGGCGAATACATGACCTGTCGGGTGCTGGTCGCCGCAGAAGGGTGCGAGGCGCCCAACGAGCATGTGGATTTCTACCAGCGCGCCGGTTGGGACGCTGGCGCGCTGGAGGAGTACCGTCAGCGCTACGGCGGCTATGGAAAAATGATTCATCCGCTGCCGCAGCAGTACCGCCGTCTGCGCGACGGCCAGACGCTGCGCATAGGCGAGCATGAATGGCAGGTGATCACCGGCTCCGGCCATTCCCCTGAACACGCTTGTTTCTACTGCCCGCAATTGAAGCTGTTGATCTCCGGCGATCAGGTCTTGCCGCGCATCTCCTCGAACGTCTCGGTGCTGGCCACCGAGCCCCGGGCCGACCCGTTGCATGACTGGTTGCAGTCGCTGGAAAAGATCCGCCGGCAGGTCCCCGATGATGTGCTGGTGCTGCCTGCCCATGATGATCCCTTCCAGCGTTTGCATGGCCGACTGGATCACCTGGACCGCAGTCACCGGCGTGCACTGGATCGACTGCAGGTGTTGTTGGCCGAAGGACCCAAGCGAGTCGTCGATGTGTTTTCGGTGCTGTTTGCCCGCAAGATCGATGACGGCGTCCTGTCGCTTGCCACTGGCGAGGCCCTGGCCAACCTGAACTATCTGGTCGAGCGGGGCAGGGTGGTCGTGACAGTGGATGCACAGGGCGTTGCCTGGTATCGGCTTTCATCAATGGAGACAGGCTCATGAAGCCGACCGAATTGGAAACGCTTGAGCAATTGCTGCAGCGCCGCCGCAGCTGCCGCGCCTTTCTTCCACAACCCGTCGACCCTGCGCTGATCACTCGCCTGTTCGCCTTGGCGCAACGCACTGCGTCGTGGTGCAACACCCAGCCATGGCAAGTCATCGTGACCCGGGGCGCCGCCACCGAGCGCTTCCGCGCCGCTTACCTCAACGAGCTGCAGACGGGCTCTGCGGCGCCGGACTTGCCTTTCCCCGATGAATACCATGGCGTGTATCAGCAGCGTCGACGCGAATGCGCACGACAACTGTACGAAAGCATCGGCATCGCGCCGGGAGATCGGGTCGCCAGCCAGCAACAGACCCTGCGCAATTTTTCACTGTTCGATGCACCGCATGTCGCGATCATCACCAGTGATCGTGCGCTAGGCACTTACGGTGCAATCGACTGTGGCGGCTACCTGGCCAATTTGCTGCTGGCAGCCGAAGCACTGGGCCTGGGGATCATTGCCCAGGCTGCGCTGGCCAGCCACTGCGAATTTGTGCGTCGACACTTTGGGATTGACGAGGATCGGCTGGTGGTCTGTGGTGTTTCCTTTGGCTATGCCGACCACGATTCACCTGCCAATGGCTTTTATACAACGCGAGCACCCGCCCAAGAGACGCTGCTGTGGCATGACCGCTGACGATGAGGCATTAACCCTCGCTGCTCGATGATGGACGCTGACTGCACAGAATGAACATGTCATTGCCGTCATCGAACAGGTAGCGCGTCTCGGACAACGACCCCATCCAGTAACTCACGCTGTTTTCCGATCGGAAAATGAACATCCCCAGTGCGCCCGACAGTTCAGGTATCGCGCTGTCTGCTTCGCCCTTGGCGGAACGCACGACATTGATCTGCAGGCGGTGTCCCTGTTGTTGCACTTCAAAGGCACTGTTGCGACGCAGGATGCCCATTTCAGCCCCTGAACCGGTATCGATCAATTGCGCGCGCATGCGCATATGACTGAGCCCGGTGGGCCTCAAGTCCAGTCTGAAACGAGTCGTCAACCACGCCGGACGTGATTCGTACGGCACTTGATGGGCGCTTTCTCCCGTGCACCAAAGATCCGGATTGCTCGTGTGTTCACCCGACAGGCGCCCCAGTGCCACACCCAACAGACCCACGAGTACGAAGGCCAGGCACCACACTGTGTTGGCGATGCGTCTAGTCATTTTGCTGTACGCCAATGCAGCGAGAGCTGGCCGTTTCCAGCACGCCATCGCAAAGAATCTGATCAGCACCACGACGGGACGGTAACAGGTACAGGTGCATGTTTTGCGCCGGGATGCCTAAATGCCCCGCCAGTTCGCGACTGTTGCGGACCATCAGTTGCAGGTGTGAGGTCGCCGGGGGATGTACGTCCTGGGCCGACAGATGTACGCGCACATCATCCATCGTGACGGGCGCGGCGAACGCTGGCGGTGCCACCTCAAGAGAGGGGGGCAGCCAGGTTCTTCCCGAGACAAATGCCAATACGCCCCAAAGAGACAGGGCGAGCCACAAGCCCCAACGCTTTGCCGGTGTTATCGGACGCACTGGCAGCGGTGTCGAATCGGGCTCGGCGGATGCAGGCATTGCCGAGAACGCTGACGTTTCGTCCGGCTCGCCTTCTGCATCGGCCATGGACGATGCAGTAGCCGCAGCCGGGGCGGGCGCCTCGCTGCCCGCCACAACCTCGCCCGGGGCGGGCGCCGTTTGCGCAACGGCTGACAACTCCTCGACGCGCACGCCATCGGCGAGCTTGTAGCCTATGCGAGGCAAGGTCTGGATGAATTCGCGATCGGGCTGCAGTTTCTCCAGGGCCAGGCGCAATTGCCGGATTACCTGGGCCAGGCTGTTGTCGGTCACTTCCAGTCCATATTGCCCCCATGCGCCGGCCATCAGTTCGCGCTTGCGCACCACGGCGCCACCCGACCTGAGCAGCATGGCCAGGCATCGACTGGCAATGGCGCCCAGGCGTAAAGGCTCTTCATTGATGGCATCGACGCGAAACAACAGGAAGTTGTTCTCGTCGAATACCAAGTGATCATCAATCAGCAATTGGCCCATGGCGAGCTTCCGTGCGTGGCAGGACGGCAGGTCGGATATGCGTCGTCGACCTCTAGAGTTAAGCGGCCAATTGTTGCTTTAGCCAACAACTGCGCTGAAAAGGCGCCGAAACTCGTCCGAATCAGGCTTCTACAGAATCGGGCAGGATTTCACTGACATAGCGGTTACGGCCTTGCTGTTTCGCTTGATAGAGCAGCCGATCGGCACGGATCAGCAGGTTCTGGACGCTTTCACCGGGGCCCTGCCAGGCACAGATGCCCAGGCTGCACGTGATGGCAAACTGTTTGCCGGCGTACTCGACGGTCGAATTGCGCAGCGTTTGCAGCAGACGATTGGCCATCTGTTGCGCGCCTTGCAGATCGGTATCCGGCAGCAAGACGAGGAACTCCTCACCGCCGATCCGGGCCACCAGATCCTGTTGCCGTACTGCACGGGTCAGCAACTGCGCGAAAAACTTCAGCACCTGATCTCCGCCGTCATGGCCGTGGGTATCGTTGACCTGCTTGAAATGGTCGATATCCAGCATCAATACGCATATCGGACCCGGGGTGCGCGTGGCGCGCGCCAACTCCATTTCAGCCCGAGTCATCGCATACCGGCGGTTGTACAGGCCAGTGAGAAAGTCGCGGGTGGCCGCCCGATGTTGCTCCACACCGTTATCCATCAGATGTGCCACCAGCCCACTGATCAGCAGTAAACAAGCCATGACGGCGAATGCCAGGATCAATCCCAGGCCGTTCAAGCTCAGGAACTGCGACAGAAAATCCGGGGCCAGTGGCTCGCTGTAGATATGCATTTGCAGCCCATGGTGCAGGTTTGCAAAGTCGCGGGAGAAGCGCTCCTCGCCTCGCACCTGAGGAGGCTGTCCGGTCGACCAGGCAGCATCCGTGGCCGGCAAGTAGGTTGCCTTGCCGGAGGTGAAATGGATGTCGAAATACAAGGTTGGCCCCTGACTCTGCGTCAGGGCGACATGCACGATGAGGCCCCTGGCAAGCGCTGACCCCATTGCCTGGGGCGGCAGCAGTGGTTGCGGCTCCATTCGGGTTTGCGTTTCCTGGATCACGGCGTAACGCCCATCACAAGTAAAACCCAGCTGTTGCCGACTGGTCATGTGGATGGCGCTATCTCTGAGCGTAATTCGAGGCGCCTGCGGCTTGGGCAACGGTGCCATCTGATGAATCGGCACCCGTAGCGTGAACTGTGCCAGCCCGTCGATATCAGTGCTCTGGGTCGCGGTAGAACGCTGTTGTCCGGCAATGAACTCATCTGACAGGCAACCTTTAGGCGGCGGATTGGCCGTCAGCATGGACTGTTGCAGTTTATGGGTTTGCAGATTGTTCAACAGGCCCGAGTACCCCCAGGCGCTACGTTGAGCCAGCAGTGCTTGCTGACTCTCCAACAGCATGTGGTATTGGCGCTCATAGCGATCGACCACGGCAACGACAATAAGCATCGACAAAACGGCCACTGTTATCCAGCAACTGCGCTTGATAGCCTGCGCGTGCCTTACGACCCAGCTCATGATCTTTACTCCGATGTGCCAGTCGGCACCGTTTGTTCGCAACTAAGCTGCCACGCCCCGGCAGCCGTCAACCCACCGCGACCTCAGGGGAGTCCTCGGTAACGGGGTCGGCGTAGCGTTCGGCGATCTGTTCAAACTCTTTTTCAAGGCCGATGAAGGCTGCCGCCACATCCGGATCAAAATGCCGGCCGGCACCGTCCTTGATGATCGCCACGGCGGTCTCGTGGCACATTTGCGATTTGTAGACCCGTCGACTGATCACCGCGTCGTAGACATCGGCGACCGCCATCAAGCGCGCGCTGACTGGAATGGCCTCACCGGCCAGACCTTCGGGATAACCGCTGCCATCCCATTTTTCGTGGTGGCACAGCGCAATTTCCTTGGCGATGCGCAGGAAGGGCACTTGCGCCCCCAACATTTCCTCGGCATTTACCAACGCCTCATAACCCAGTCGGGCGTGGGTCTTCATGACTTCGTATTCAGCGGGCTCGAAGCGGCCCGGCTTGAGCAGGATATGGTCGGCAATACCGACCTTGCCGATATCGTGCAGTGGCGCCGACTTGAACATCAGCTCAATGCTCTGATCATCCAGATGCGCGCTGAATCGAGGGTGATCGCGCAATTTTTCCGCCAACAACTGAACGTAATGCTGCGTTCGTCGCAGGTGGTTACCGGTCTCGTTGTCGCGAGTCTCGGCCAACGACGCCAAGGCCAGGATGGTCACGTCATGGGTGGCTTGCAGCTCACGGGTGCGCGCCAGGACTTCCTGGTCGAGCCAGGTATTGTGTGAACGCAACAGGTCTGCTGCGGCCTTGAGGCGCAACTGGGTCTGCACCCGCGCCAGCAGGGTAGGCGGGTTGATCGGCTTGAACAGGTAGTCGATCGCTCCAAGCTCGAACCCCAGGCACTCATCTTCGTCCTGATTGCAGGCGCTAAGAAACAGGATCGGCACATCCTGTGTCCTGGGATCACCCTTGAGGCGACGGCAGACTTCGTGGCCATCCATCCCGGGCATCATCACATCCAGCAGGATCAGATCGGGTATCGCCCGCTCGACGATCTGCAACGCCTGGGCACCGCTGGTGGCAATTCGCACGTGATAAAGCCCACACAGCAGCTCACTGATCAGCTGCAGGTTGGCCGGCATATCGTCGACCACCAGCACGGTGGGTCTACAGGTAGAGCTGTTCAAGTGGACGTCCTCGTGACGGGTGTCACCGGATGGGTCGGTAAAAGCAGCCGGGGGCAACCCCGCATTTCTGCCAAGTGAGCGCAGTAACGCACGCCTCCCACACCTCTGCTCTGAAATGGGTTGAACTGAGCCGCCGGGCGCTGAAAAACGCTGAAAACTTATGAGCCGCGCGGTTTCAACGGCTTGAACGGCGTATTGCCCGGGTGTTTCGATCCATTCATTGCGCCAGTTGTACAGCTCCCAGGCCCTCTCTCAGACAGACCCGCGCCCGCTCGAAATCGAATTCCATGACGGCGCTTTCCAGTGGCGGGAAGCGATGGGCAAACGCGCCGTGCAATACGTGCGCACCTGAGGAAAAACAGGGTACTGCCTGCGCATCGAAATCACCCAGCAGGGCGTCGAGATCGCGACAGATCCGTTGCAGCTCGACAACGTCGACCGTCGTTGGCGCAGTCTCGTTTTTGCCGGGCAATTTCTCGCGCAATTGCCCCAGCAGTGCGTCCAGGGAGGTAGACAATGCCCGCAGGCCAATTTGCAGCTCATCCACGGGGCGTTTGGCGCGCAGTGCCTGCTCCAATTCACTGGCCGCCTGTGCGACGGCGTCGGCACCGATGGTCGCTGACGCGCCTTTGCAGCCATGGACCAACCACTCGGCTTGAACGAGTTCGCCTGCCGCCAGCGCCGCACGCAACTGTTGCAACAACGGGCTCTGATCGGCCAGGTAGCGGTGCAACAGATCCACATACAGGTTGTGGCGGCCCATTACCCGTCGCAGCCCGGCAACCCAATCCAGACCGTCGAGCTGCAAGGCCGAGACAGCGCCACTCACCGCTGACTCCGGCGTCACCAGGTGTTTTGGGTCGGCCGAAGTCTCAGTGAGCCAACGTCGCACAATGGCGTAGAGCGTCTGCGGCTCGAAGGGCTTGCTGACAAAGTCATTCATGCCGGCCGCCAGACAAGCGTCACGATCACGCTGGCTGGCGTTGGCGGTAATCGCGATAACCGGCAGGGTACTCAGCCCCGGCAGCCGGCGTAGCAGGCGGGTGGTCGCCAGACCATCAAGCAGCGGAATCTGCATGTCCATGAACACCAGGTCATAGCGCATTTCAGACAACCGATTCAGCGCCTGACGGCCATCCACCGCGATATCGACCCAACAACCCACCGCCTGCAGCAATTCGGTGGCCACCTGCTGGTTCAGTTCATTGTCTTCCACCAGCAAGACACGGGTCCCTTCGCCAGCACTCCAATCGCTGTAATGCTCTGCAGCGGTGTGGCCATCAACGACATCGCTGCGGGCCAATGGCAGGCAGACCTCGAACCAGAAGTGACTGCCTTCGCCCAGCGCACTCTGGACGCCGACTTGCCCCCCCATCAACCCTGCCAGTTGCTTGGCAATGGCCAGCCCCAGCCCTGTGCCCCCGAAGCGCCGTGTGGTTGAGGCGTCAGCCTGCTGGAAGCTCTGGAACATGTGTTTGAGCTGGTCGGACGAGAGCCCTATGCCGGTGTCATTAACGCTGAAATACAGCAAGGCATCATCCGCGCCGGCCCGACGCAGGTTCACCTCAACCCGAATCCCTCCACGTTCGGTGAACTTCACCGCATTACTAAGGTAGTTGAGCAGTATTTGTCGCAGACGCAGCGGATCGCCGCACAGACATTCGGGCACATCAACAGCCACGTCGAGGTGCAAATCCAGGCCTTTATCGGCAATGCGTGGACGCACCTGATCGAGCACTTCTTCAAGCAAGCGGACCAGGCTGAAATCGCGATTCTCCAGCTGGAGCTTGCCGGCCTCGATCTTGGAAAAATCCAGGATGTCGTCAATGAGCCCCAGCAAATGGCGGCTGGAGCTTTGGACTTTGTCCAGGTAGTCGCGCTGACGCTCGTCCAGCTGCGTCTTCAACGCCAGATGCGTCATGCCGATGATGGCGTTCATCGGTGTGCGGATTTCGTGGCTCATGTTGGCCAGGAACTCGGCCTTGATACGTGCACTGTCTTCGGCCAGTTGCCGCGCCTGCTGCATCTCGTCTGCCGCGGCTTGTTGGGCGGAAATGTCTTCGATGATCCAGATCGAGCCGCGTGAATGGTTTGCGGATGCGATGGCCCGGGCACTGACGCTGGCCCAGAAGCATCGGGCATCCTTGCGACGAAGTTGCACTCGCTGCTGATAGATTTTGCCGCTGTCCAGCGCCTCTCGAACCTGCGTTTCAAGCGTCTTCAACGATCGCGCGGAAATGACCTGATCCAGCCAGATCAGCGGGGAGCACTGCAATTGCTCGCCCGGCGCATATCCCAATAATTCATCCAGCCGCGAATTGGTCTGTGTGATCAGTCCGTCCTGCACCAGTGCAATGCCATAGGGCGCCGAGGTCACGATGGCCTGCTGCTGTTCGTGCGCTTCGCGCAGGCTGCGTTCCTCCTCTTTGCGCTGGCTGAGATCGCTAATCGCGATGCACAGGCATGGCTTTCGATCCTGTCGCGCCGGCAGCAGGCACAGACGCACCTCGGCAGGAAACTCGCGACCATCGGCACGCCGAGCGAGCAGCTCGGCGGTGCCCGGTACCTTGTTCACACGCACTCGCTCGAGCAGGGCGTCGATGGCCCCGAGCTGGCTGTCTGGCACCAGCGAGCGATAACTCTGGCCCAGCAAGTGGCCGGGGGCGTAACCAAAGACCACTTCGCTTTCGTGATTGGCCAGGATCACACCGTCCTCGTCGAACACCAATAGCGCTTTAGGGGCAAATTCGACGATGCCGCGAAACCAGCTTTCGGTGGCTTCCAGGGACTGCTGGCGTTGTTGCAGAATCAACGCCTGACGCTCCAGTTGCCGGGCCAGCAGGTGGGCTTGCTGCAATAACTGCTGGTTGTGCGTGCGTTGCTCCAGCAAATTCAGCAATATGCCGAGACGATTGGGCAAGCTGTCGAGCAACTTCAACTGGGCAGGATCCGGGCGATGGGCGAAGCCGAGTTCGAGGCTGGCCAGCTGCTGCCCCTGTTGCTGCAGGGGCAAACTGTAGTGCACCTGGCCGGTACGCCTGGCGAACGGCTCCGAGTCGAATAGCAAAACCGTGTTGCACCCCAGCCATTCGCCCAGTTTCTGCTGCACCGCTGCGGCAAAAGTCTCGCGACTGGTGCACAACTGCAACGCTTGCACCAGCTCGCCGAGGTGCCCTTTGACCCAGTGCTGTCGATGCAGCTCTTCATTGACATCGACATACGCATCGAAGGCTTCGGCCAGGGTCACGACTTCAGCAAGTCCCTGGCGCTGCGGCGGTTCGCCAAGGGCTTCGCCTGCACGCAGGCGGCGCATGCGCTCGGACAGGCGCAACAGAGGGATCATCAACTGGCGGCGCAGCAAGACCAGAAACGTCCATAGGCCGGCGCCCAACGTCATCAGCTGCATCAGGACATTGATGTGGCTGGCCAGCCTGGCTTTGTTCCGGGCGGCCTCGAAGTCGCTGTTGAATCGTTGGGTAACGGAGAGGGTGAGTTGATTGAGCGCCTCTGCAAAATTCCACTCGGAGTTGATGTAGGTGGTCCCTGAAAGCAGGGATGGACCCCCTCGGTGCCAGCTCTCTTCCATTGCCTGGCGCTCCATACCCGTCTGCTTGAGATCCATCTCCTCGACCCTGAACAGCAATCGGGTTTCCAGGTCAGTCAGTCCAATCGCGCGAAAGTCCTGCGCCGCTTGCTGGAACGTCCGGTCTTTTTGCCACTTCTGGTTGTATTGGGTCAGAAACAGTTCGTCGCCCGTGCTGACATAAAGGCGAGCCAGTTGCGTCAATTCGCGGTTGAGCGTCGCCATCCGGGCAACGCCGGTCATGGTCTGGTGACGACGATCAGTGGCCCGCTCGGCTTGGGCACCGTAATACTCATCCAGCGTTACGGTGATCAGGCAGGCGATCAACGCCATGCCAAATCCAATCGAGATGAGTTTGCTCAGACGTTCCAGGCTCATGGGGTCTCCTGCGACAACAGCCACGGACAAGCGCCGCAAGCATGGGTGTGCAGTAAACCGTCACGGCGGTGCCGGTGCTGTGAAAACAGCTGATCCCAGCGTATTGATCGATGAAAAACGCTGAAAAGCTGTGAAACGCAACCAATGCCCCCGAGCTGCCGAGTGCAACGAGGCTGCGATCTTTTGATTTTTTAAAAGCAAGGTCAAAAGATCGCAGCCTGAGCATCAGTGCGAATGACGAGGCTCGCCACCACTTCGGGCTATCACCCGCAAATGCAGGGTGGCCGGCTCCAGGCAGCCGCCCGTGGATAGCTGGCCGACCAGTTGCCGGTACAGCTCTTGCCAAGGGGTCTGGGAGGCTGGGATGTTTGGCGTCCACTCGGCGCGGCGGCGGGCCATTTCGGCTTCGTCGACCAGCAGGTTGACCGAGCGCGCGTTGAGGTCCACGCGCAGGCGGTCGTTGGTTTTCAGCAATGCCAGGCCACCACCGACGGCTGCCTCCGGCGACATGTTGAGGATCGAGGGGCTGGCTGAAGTGCCGCTCTGGCGCCCGTCGCCAAGGCAGGGCAGGGAGTCGATGCCTTGCTTGATCAGCGCGGCCGGAGGGGCCATGTTCACCACTTCGGCACTGCCCGGGTAGCCCACCGTGCCTGCGCCACGAATGACCAGGATGCAGCGCTCGTCGATCTCCAGCGCCGGGTCATCGATCCGGGCGTGATAGTCCTCCGGCCCTTCGAACACGATCGCCCGCGCTTCGAAGCTGTTCTGCGCGCCAGGTTCGGACAGGTAGGTCTTGCGAAACGCCTCACCCACCACCGACATCTTCATGATCGCACTGTCGAAGAAGTTGCCGCTGAGCACAATGAAACCGGCGCGGTGCTTGAGCGGCGTTTCAAAGGGGTAGATCACGTCGGCGTTGCTGGTCAGCGTGCTGCTGACGATTTCGCCGATGGTCTTGCCGCTGACCGTGGCGCAGTCTTCGTGCAGGCGCCCGGCTTTCTTTAATTCATGCATGACCGCCGGAACGCCGCCCGCACGATGGAAACCTTCGCCCAGGTACTTGCCGGCCGGCATGCAGTTGACCAGCAGCGGTACGTCTTCGCCAATGCGTTGCCAGTCATCGAGGCTCAGCTCGACGCCCATATGGCGGGCGATGGCAATCAGGTGAGGAGGGCAGTTACTCGATGCCCCCAGTGCCGAGGCCACGGCGATCGCATTTTCGAAGGCCTCACGGGTCATGATCTGCGACGGACGCACATCCTGCATCACCAGCTCGCAGATGCGCTTGCCGGTGGCGTAGGCCATTTGTCCGCGTTCACGATAGGGTGCCGGAATACTCGCGCAACCCGGCAACGACATGCCCAAGGCTTCAGCCAGGGCATTCATCGACAAGGCGGTGCCCATGGTGTTGCAGTGACCCACCGAAGGCGATGCCGCGGTGGTCATTTCCATGAAGCCTTCGTAATCGATTTCCCCGGCGGCCATCAGGTTGCGTGCATGCCAGAGCACAGTGCCGGAGCCGATCAGTTCACCTTTATGGTGGCCATCGAGCATCGGCCCGCCAGACAGGACAATGGCGGGCAGATCGGTGGTCGCGGCAGCCATCAGGCAGGCCGGGGTGGTCTTGTCGCAACCGGTGGTGAGCACGACACCGTCCAGTGGATAGCCGTGGAGAATCTCCACCAGCCCCAGATAGGCCAGGTTACGGTCCAGTGCGGCGGTAGGCCTGCGTGACTGTTCGGCGATCGGATGGACGGGGAACTCCATGGGGATGCCGCCAGCATCACGAATACCGGCCTTGACCCGCTGCGCAAGTTCCAGGTGATGACGGTTGCACGGGGTCAGGTCGCTGCCAGTCTGGGCGATACCAATGATCGGACGGCCCGATTGCAGCTCTTCACGGGTCATGCCGTAGTTCATGTAGCGTTCGACATACAGGGCAGTCATGTCGGCGTGGGCAGGGTCGTTGAACCATTGCTCGCTGCGCAGGCGGCGTCCAGGCGTGTTACTCATGATTCATTTCTCTCTTGTCATTGGATGAATCGACAATCTGTGGTGGCATCAGCGTGCAAGCAGTCCACGGGCGGCCAGGTTGCGCAGCAAGGCACCCACGCCAAAGGTCCATGGCGTTGCCTCAGAGCTGTGGGTCACCTGGTTGTGCAGGCTGCCAAGCAAGGGACTGCTGATACTGACCCGGTCACCCAGTTTGTGGGTGAAACCGCTGCCGACATGATCGCGATCTGCGGTAGGGGCGAACAGCGTACCGAGAAACAGCAGGAAACCATCGGGATACTGGTGATTGGCGTTGAGGGTCTGGCCGGCCAGGTCTTGTGGGTCTCGGCTGATCTGGCTCATGGAACTCGACCCGTGCATCCGGTAACCGTCCTCACCTTGTACCTCAAGGTCGACCACGCAGGCGCGGACATCGTCCAGGCTGAAGTGCTCATCGAACAGGCGGATGAACGGCCCGATCGAGCAGGAAGCGTTATTGTCCTTGGCCTTGCTGAGCAACAGCGCGCTACGGCCTTCGAAGTCCCGCAGGTTGACGTCGTTGCCCAGGGTCGCACCGTGGATCTGCCCGCGGCTGTTCACCGCCAGCACCACTTCCGGTTCCGGGTTGTTCCACTGCGAACCAGGGTGGATGCCAATCCGGCTGCCGCTGCCGACAGAGGCCAGGACCGGTGCCTTGGTGAAGATTTCCGCGTCCGGACCGATACCCACTTCCAGATACTGTGACCACATGCCCTGTTCGATCAGAAAGGCTTTCAAGCGCATGGCCTGCTCGGAGCCTGGAACGATCGAGCTCAGGTTGTCGCCGATCACCCCGTGCACGGTGGCCCGCACCGCTTCTGCCTTGGCGGCATCACCACCGGCCTGCTCCTCGATCACACGCTCGATCATGCTGGCGGCGAAGGTCACGCCGGCCGCCTTGATCACCTGCAGATCCAGGGGCGGCAGCAAATAAGGCTTGGACGGGTCGGCGCCGGGACCGGTGTTGGCCAGCAGGGCTTGGACGCTGGCGATGAAAATGCCGGGCGTTTCGCGTACTGCCGAGAGGGGAGCGTCGGATTCCAGCAAGTCACTCAAGGTCGCGAAACGCTCCGACAGGTCGAATACGCCATCGGTGCGCAGGACGATCGGCGAAGGTCCGGCGATGTGTCCTGGCACCCAGGCACGGCCGATCAAGGTACCGGCCACACCATCGACTGGCAGGGTGTTTTCGGGAGTAAGCATTAGCGACATGGCAATCTTCCTGGTTCGTAAAGACTTCACGCTAGGGCGGCCAGCCGATAAACTCCAATGAGATAATTTCAATAATTGATAACGTGCAGTTATTGCTTCGCGAGGTGTGCCCATGTCGGAACTTTCATTTACCCACTTTTGCGGATGGCTCAAATTCAGGCATTTGCAGCTGATCGACACCTTGGGCCGCACGCGCAACATGCACCTGGCGGCGCAACAGATGAATCTCAGTCAGCCGGCCATCAGCAAGATGCTCAAGGAAATCGAAAGCCTGCTTGGCTTTGCCTTGTTCGAACGCCTGCCGCGCAGCATGCCCCCCACGGCATTGGGTGAGCATGTGCTGCGCTATGCGCAGATCGCACTGAATGATGCGCGCTCGTTCGTCGAACAAATCAGCAGCCTGCGCGAAGGTGGGCACGGCCACCTCAGGATCGGCGGTATTTTCGCCGCCACCGCCGTGGCGTTACCCGAAGCCATCTTGCAGATCAAGGAACGCTGGCCATTGCTGTCGATCGAGGTGGTGGAGCAAACCAGTAACCACCTGATGAAAATGCTCGAGGAAAAAAATCTCGACCTGGCCATCGCCCGTTTCACCGATCAAAGCCAACAGCAACATTACGACTACCAACCACTGGCGCCCGAACCGTTCTGCATCGTGGTCAACGACCGTAACCCGCTGGCCGCTGCCGGCCCCATCCCGTTGCAGCAATTGGTGGACTTGCCGTGGATTCTCTACCCGGTGGGCACACCCATTCGCGGGCGCATGGAACTGGCGTTCGCCGAGGCCGGCGTGGGAATGCCGCGAAACACCGTGGAAACCATCTCCATGCAGACCTTCCTGCAGGTGCTGAAACGCGGGCCCATGATCGGCATGCTGCCCAATGCCATGGTCGATCCACTCCTCGAGAGCGGCCAACTCAAGATGCTGGATACGCCGTTGCACCTGGTGCCACAGGATTACGGCATCCTCACGCGCAAGGGCGAGCAACTGGTGGGGGCAGCCCTGGAATTTGCCGAGATATTGAAGGCCAACGCCCGGCTGGCCCGGGACTCGACGAGCTGAAGACGCCGTCGTGTGCAGGGCTTTTTCGATAACCGATCGTTATCGGTTAATCGGAAAATGCCATTGGGAATGAATCGATTCGCGCCAGTAAAGTGACCCCGTCGATAAAAACAATCAGGCATGTCCACATGCCCAGGGGTTACTCATGCAAACGATATCCGAGCAGTTACCTGCGCAGGTACAAACCAGCGAGCTCGACTTTGAAGACCGGACCTACCGCAAGGTTATCTGGCGCATCCTTCCGGTCCTGCTCCTGTGCTACATGGCCGCGTACCTGGACCGGGTCAACATCGGCTTCGCCAAGCTCGACATGCTCAACGAACTGCAATTCAGCAACACCGTCTATGCCCTGGGCGCGAGCATGTTCTTCTGGGGCTATTTCCTCTTTGAAGTGCCGAGCAACCTGTTGCTGCATCGTTACGGCGCACGCTTCTGGATCGCCCGTATCATGTTGACCTGGGCCGCGATCTCCATGGCCGTGGCATTCACCGTGCCACTGGCGGGCTTCTTCCACATCCAATCGAGCACGATGTTCTACGTGCTGCGCTTCCTGCTGGGCATCTGTGAAGCCGGCTTCTTCCCCGGGGTGATTCTCTACCTCAACTACTGGTTTCCCACCCATCGGCAAAGCCGGGTGATGTCCGGGTTCCTGATGGCCATGCCGATCAGCCTGACCCTGGGCGGCATCCTTTCCGGCTGGTTGATGAACAGCATGCAAGGCGTGCACGGCATGTCCGGCTGGCAATGGATGCTGATCATCGAGGGCATTCCGTCGGTGATCATGGCGTTCGTCGTCATCGTCTGCCTGGCCAACAACATCGACTCCGCCAAATGGCTGTCCGCGGCGGAGAAAGCCTTGCTCAAGGCCAATCTGCAAACCGATAACCAAGGCAAGGCTTCGCGTTTGAGCGAAGTGTTCTTCAATCCGCGGGTTTGGCTGCTGGTCTTGATCCTGCTGACCTTCAACACCGGTTTTTACGGACTGGCGTTCTGGATGCCCTCGATCATCAAGAGCACCGGTATCACCAACAGCTTGCACATTGGCTTCCTGACCGCCATTCCCTATGCCGTAGCCGTCGTGGCCATGCTGCTCAACGCCCGCCACTCCAACCGCACCGGCGAGCGACGCATGCACGCCGCGATCCCTGCGTTCATCGGTGGTGTCGGCCTGATCCTCAGCGCCTTCTTTGCTGACAACCTGGTGCTGTCCGTGTTCTTCCTCAGCATCGCCGCGTCCGGGATTCTCAGCCTGATGCCGATTTTCTGGACCCTGCCGGGGACCGTGCTGTCGGGTGTCGCGGCGGCTGCCGGCATCGGCATGATCAACGCCATCGGCAATCTGTCCGGCTTCACCGGTTCCATGATCACCGCCGTGGCGGAGAACCTCACCGGCAACATCAACAACGGTACCTATGTCCTGGCGCTGTGCCTGTTCGTCAGCGGCGGGCTGATCCTGGCGATTCCCGCATCGATGCTCGGCAGGACTGCAAAAACCGCAACCGCCACCGCGAAGCTGGAGGCTGCATGAACCTGCACAACAAACGCGTGCTGATCACCGCAGCAGGGCAGGGTATCGGCCTGGCCAGCGCCATGGCCTTTGCCCAGGCCGGCGCCGAGGTGTTTGCCACTGACATCGATATCCAGGGACTGGCCGGCGTTGAGGGCATCACCGCCATCACCCTGGACGTGACGTCAGCCGAGGCCATCAGCGAAGCCAGCGAGCGTGTCGGTGGACTGGACGTGTTGTTCAACTGCGCAGGGTATGTGCACAGCGGTAACATCCTGGCGTGTGACGAAGCGTCCTGGGCGCGTTCGATGGACATCAATGTCACGGCCATGTACCGGATGATCCGAGCCTTTCTGCCGGGTATGCTGGCACGTGGCGGCGGATCGATCATCAACATGTCTTCAGTGGTCTCCAGCGTCATGGCCGTGCCCAACCGCTTTGCCTATGCTGCCAGCAAGGCAGCGGTGGTGGGGCTGACTAAAGCCGTTGCCGCTGACTTCATTAGCCAGGGTATTCGCTGCAATGCGATTTGCCCTGGCACAGTGGAGTCGCCGTCGCTGCGCCAGCGCATTGGCGCCCAGGCTGCGCAGCAGGGGGTTGACGAAGCACAGGTCTATCAGCGATTTCTCGATCGCCAACCCATGGGTCGAATCGGCAGCGCCGAAGAGATTGCCCGGTTGGCCTTGTACCTGGGCAGTGATGCGTCCTCATACACCACCGGTGGCGTGCACGTCATCGATGGCGGCATGAGTATCTGAATTGCGGTTTGTACTTTCAGTTTAAGCAGGAGAAGCACATGAAACTGTTGCGTTATGGCGAAAAAGGTGCGGAGAAGCCCGGCCTGCTGGATGCCGACAATCAAGTCCGCGACCTCTCGGGCCACGTGGCGGATATCGCCGGGCAGGTCCTGAGTCCTGAAAACCTGGCAGCGCTGGCCGCTATCGATCCGGCCAGCCTGCCGATCGTTGCCGGGCAGCCGCGCATTGGTGCTTGCGTGGGGCAGGTCGGAAAATTCATCTGCATCGGCCTGAACTACGCCGACCATGCGGCCGAGTCGAACATGGAAGTGCCCAAGGAACCGATCATATTCAACAAATGGACCAGCGCCATCTGCGGCCCTGACGACAACCTCGAGATACCACGGGGCTCGCTCAAGACGGATTGGGAAGTGGAGCTCGGCGTGGTGATTGGCAAAGGCGGGCGCTATATCGATGAAGCGAACGCCATGGAGCATGTCGCTGGCTACTGCGTGATCAACGATGTCTCGGAGCGTGAATGGCAACTGGAGCGTGGCGGCACCTGGGACAAGGGCAAAGGCTTCGATACGTTCGGCCCGCTCGGCCCGTGGCTGGTCACCCGCGATGAAATTGCCGACCCGCACTCGCTGGACCTGTGGCTGGAGGTCGACGGACACCGCTACCAGCAAGGCAACACGCGCACGCTGATCTTCAATGTGCCGCAACTGATTGCCTACCTGAGCCGCTGCATGAGCCTGCAACCGGGCGATGTGATTTCCACTGGCACGCCGCCGGGCGTCGGCTTGGGCATCAAGCCACAACCGGTCTTCCTGCGTGCGGGGCAGACGGTTCGCCTGGGCATTGCGGGGTTGGGCGAACAGCGACAAGTGATTGTGCAAGCGGATTGAGTTATCAATAAACAGACCCTCCTGCTCCCAATCGCGCCCGACAACGCGCGCCCATTCAACTGAAAGCGAGATCATCGGTGCTCAGAAATGTGACGGACATGGATCTGCGCCTGTTGCGCATTTTTTCCATCGTCGTGAAGTGCGGTGGGTTTACGGCTGCGCAGGCCGAGTTGAACATGAGCCAGTCCAACATCAGCACGCACATTTCAAGCCTGGAAAAACGCCTCGGTTATCGCATCTGCGAGCGCGGCAAGGGCGGGTTTCGCTTGACCGAAAAAGGCCAGCGAATCCTCAAGGCATCGACAGCGTTATTTGGTGCGGTGGATGCCTTTCGCGACGAGGCACAGGATCTGGCCGGGCGCCTGGTGGGTGATCTGTATCTGGGCCTGGCCGATAACATCGCGACCTTGCCCACCGCCCGGATCGATGCGGCCATCGGCCGTTTTTATCAGCGCGACCATGACATGCATGTGCACATCTTCGTCAACTCGCCCACGGAGTTGGAGTTGGCGGTCATCGATGGGCAACTGGACCTGGCGATTTCCTATTTCAGCCGGCCGTTGCCGACGCTGGCCTACCAGCCGTTGTACAAGGAAGAAATCGGTATTTTCTGCGGGCATAAGCACCCGTTGTTCTCGGTCGATGCGCCCACTGTCGAACAGCTGCGGGCCAGTGACTGGATCAGGCATGGTTTCCTGCCGGCCGACCAGGTCCTGCCGGTGGCACCCGAGCGCGCTTCCGCCACCGCCCATCATATGGAAGCGGTGGTCCATGGCGTACTGGCCGGGACACACCTGGGGTATCTCCCGGCCCATTACGCCCGGCCCTGGCTGGCGAGCGGTCAAATGCGCGCGTTGAATCCGGCGACGCTGCGCTACGAGGTACAACACAGCATGATCACCCACGTCGGACACCCGCAAAGCGAAGCCGTGCGAGCCTTCATCGATGACTTGCTGGCCGAGCACAACCTCTAAGCCTGTCAGCCAAGGCAGCGGGTGATGTGTTTGACCGACTGATAGGCGGCCAGGCCCCACGGGCCCAGCTCGCGACCGATGCCGCTGCCCTTGGTGCCGCCCCAGGACGTCTCGACGAACACCGCCTGGATCGAGTTGATCCAGACGTGCCCGACCTCCAGGGCCTGGGCGACGCGTTCGGCGCGAACCAGATCGGCGCTGATGACGGTAGCCACCAGGCCAAAGCGGCTGTCGTTGGCCAACGCCAGTGCTTCTTGCTCGGTGGAGAAGCGACGGGTACACAGCACCGGGCCGAAAATCTCTTCGGTCCACAAGCGGCTGGTTACCGGCACGTGCGCATAAATCGTCGGGTTGACGAACCAGCCCGGGTCACGCTGCACGTCGCCGCCGGTCACGCAATGCAAGCCTTCGCTGCGGGCGATGGCAAAGTATTGCGACACTTTTGACCATTGCGCCTGACTGGTGAGCGGGCCCATATCGACTTCGCCGTTCAGCGGATTGCCAACCCGCAGCGTTTCGAATGCGCTTTTCAGACGCAGCATCAATGCATCGGCGATGCTGTCCTGGACGAGCAGACGCGAGGTCGCCGAGCACATTTGCCCGGCATTCCAGCAGATGCCGGCGACGATCCATTCAACGGCCTGGTCGAGGTCGCAATCGTCGAACACGAGAATGGCGGACTTGCCTCCCAGCTCAAGCGTCAGAGGGCGGCAATGGGCCGCCGAACTGCGCATGACCTGGCTGCCGACGGCATTGCTGCCGGTGAACGACAGCTTGTCGATACCTGCATGGTTGCTCAGCGCTGCGCCAACTTCGGCTTTGCCGCCCACGATGTTCAGCACGCCCGCGGGCAGGCCCAGAGCATCGGCGATATGGCCGTAGGTCTGCTCGATCAACGGAGTGATCTCCGACGGCTTGAGTACCACCGTGCAACCGGCGGCCAGTGCCGGTGCGAGCTTCCAGGCACTGGTGACCAAGGGGAAGTTCCACGGCACGATCAAGCCGACCACGCCCACCGGATCAAGGCGCGTGTGGGCCTTGAAGCCCGGAACGGCCAGCGGCACATCGCGGTCCTGCCGGTCGTCCAGTCCTTGCGCCAGGCCGGCGTAATAGCGAAACGTGGCGACGGCATCGTCGATGTCCACCACGGCTTCATGGCGGGGTTTGCCATTGTTCTGCATCTGCAGCGTGATCAGTGCTTCGCGGCGCGCTTCGATCTGTTCGGCAAAACCATTCAAATAAGCCGCGCGTTGCGACGCACTGAGGTTGCGCCAGCCGGACAGTGCCTGGCGCGCAGCGGCAATGGCTTGATCGACTTGCGCAGCACTTGCTGCAGTCAGCTCGGCAAAGGGTTGGCCCAGAGCCGGGTCGAAGACGGTGATGCACTCGACACCTTCACCCGCTACCCAGTGTCCGTCGATGTAATGAGCGGCCGTCATGGTTGTACTCCCCGAAGAGCGCCCTGAACGGCGTTGCGGAAAATCTGGCTGTAATCGTCTGCGCTCAGGACGCAGGCGTTGGTGTCCGATGAAGAAATGTCGGCCAGTGCCTGTTCTCCTACCCAGGACGCTGCATCGGCATCAAGACCGATTTCAGCCAATGAATGAGGAATGCCGAGGCGTTGGCGCAGGTCCAGCACCCAGTCGAGAAAGCCGTCGAAATCGGCTTGCGGCAACTCCAGATAGCGCGCCAGGCGCGCGATGTCCGGGGCAATCGTTTCCCGGTTGGCAATCAGGACATAGGGCAGGAGGATTGCGTTCAACAAGCCGTGGTGTTTGTGATAGCGGGCGCCCAGTGGATGGGCGAGGGCGTGCACACCGCCCAGGCCCTTCTGGAAAGCCACGGCGGCCATGGCGGAAGCCACGAGCATGCCTTCGCGCGCGACCATGTCCTGGCCATTGGCATGGGCATTGATCAAGTGCTGCTCGATCAGGCGAATGCCCTCCACTGCAACGCCTGAAGACATCGGGTGATACAGGGGCGAACAAAAGGCTTCAATGTGATGGGTCAAAGCGTCCATTCCAGTTGCCGCCGTCAGGGTGGGCGGCAGACCTCGGGTCAGGATCGGGTCGAGAATCACGGTGGCCGGGAGCAGTTCCGGGTGGCTGATCACCCGTTTGATGTTCTCTTCGCGGTGGGTCAACACGGCTTCGCGGCCCAGTTCCGAGCCAGTGCCGGCAGTGGTCGGCACCGCAATCAAAGGTGGCAACCCCAGGCGCGGAAAATCCGCCAGGGTGGGGTAGTTGGCGATGACCTGCGACCATTCGAAGCGTTGCAGACCTTGCCCATCGACGACCGCCAGGCTGATGCCCTTCGCGGCATCCATCGCGCTGCCACCGCCCAGGGCGATCAGTGAATCATGCTTGCCGGCCTCGAACGCAGCCACGCCTTGGGCCACGTCCGCCATGCTCGGGTTGCTGGCGACTTCGCTGAACACGCTAAATGCAATATCAGCCTGGGTCAGGTGAGCCTTGAGCAGCGCCAAGGGTTCCAGGGACAGCATGCCAGGGTCGGTGACCAGCAAGGGATTGCGCATGCCCAGCAAGATGCAGCGTTCTGCCAATGCATCGAGCGCACTCGGTCCGCAGAAAATATCCGTGGGGTAATTCCAATAATGAAGGGACATCTGAAACTCCAGATCGGCAAGGCGCAGGGGAGGCGCCTTGCACGGCATGACAAGGGCGTTATTGAACGTGCAGGTGAGGGCTGACGGTGCGTTGATAGGGTTTGGCATAGATCATGTAGATCAGGCCCAGTACCGCCAGGATCGAGAACACCAGGATCACCGCCCAGACCTGAAACCACGGTGCACCGGGTGGTGCGAGCGATTCCCGTGGCCAAGCCACGTTGATGCTTTCGAACACCAGCCAGAAGAACGCGGCGAGGTTGATCGGCACACCCCAGCGACCGAGGCTGAACACGCCAGGCTCGGCTTTCCATTTACCGCTCAGGCGAGCGAGCAGGGCGCAGGTCACCACGATCAGAAACACCACGAAGAATCCGCCGCTGCCAAACGCGATCAGGGTGCCAACGGCCGTGGCGTTCAAGCCCAGGGCCAGGCCGAAGCTGGCAAACAGCGTGCTGAACACCATGGCGGCGAAGGGCACTTTGCGCTTGTCCACGCGGCGCAACAGCGTTGATGCGGGGAGGATCGAGTCCCGTGCCATGCCGAACACCGCGCGGCCGATGTAGGTCTGGACCGAGACGACGCACGCGATGAACGCTACCAGCACGATGCCCACGAACGGTCGTTCCGACCAGGTGCCAAAGGCATCGACGACCGCGGGGGTGACCGGGTCGACGACCTGGCCGGACACCATCGCCGCGGTGTCGGTATAGGACAGCGTGACAGCGAACGCCGTGAGCATCACGGTCAACCCGACCAGAATCATCGAGCGCAAGATGGCACGCGGAGTCGATGTGCGGGCGTCAGCGGTCTCCTCTGACACTTGCGAGCAGGCATCAAAACCGAGGAACGCCCAACCCCCAACGGCCATGGCTGTCAGGAAGCCCGACAGGTAGGAACCGTCGGCACCCTGCGTAGATGTCAGGCCTTCAAATACCAACGACAACGAATGGTTGCGAAAGAACAGCAGCAACAATACGCCGATGCCGATGGAGGCAATCGCCTCGGCGATGATGCCGGCATTGACGAAATATTTGAGCGGGTTGATCCCGAACAGATTCACCCCAAGCCCCAGCAGCAACAGCATGGCACCACTGAACACCTGGGCGTTGGCGGAAGGTGGTAAGCCTGTGAAAAACAGCCACAGCCAGAAGCCGCCCAAATAGGCCACGGTGGTTAACGAGGCCAGTGCAGAGGCCAGGTACATGAATCCGGTAAACCACGCCCAGCGATCGCCCGCCAGACGCTTGACCCATTGGTAGCAACCACCGGCAAGCGGGTACTGCGAGGCCAGCTCGGCATAGACCAGGGCCACGAGCAACTGCAACGCCAGGCACAACGGCACGATCCAGACCCATGAGGGGCCGACACTCATGGCACCCAGCGACATGACCGAATAGATGCCGACCACGGGCGAAACCGTGGCGAAGCCGACCGAAAATGATGACCACAGAGACAACCCCCGGTGCAGCTCCTGGGCATAGCCCTGGCTGTGCAGCAGGTGTTCATCGGCGCTTTGCCGTGTAGATGACATAGGAATTCCTTGAGTCGGCAGACACATTTATTTTTAGGATCGCCTTGTTTGTTCAGGCGTACCGACGAAACGAGCTCCTTCGGGAAAGGAGTCATAAAGAGCTTAAGGGGGCGAAACATCAAAGAAAATTCATATGTTTAGAGGCTGACATCTGGATTTATTGATGTATTGGAGAAAGGTACCGGTACCTCTGCGCATCCCCTGTAGGCGCTGTCGAGTGCAACGAGGCTGCGATCTTTTGATTTTTAAAAAGCAAGATCAAAAGATCGCAGCCTGCGGCAACTCCTACGCGATACACGCGGCCATCAACCGGCGGGTGCACGCCTTAAAGGCGCGACCACGATTATCGGCGTCGATGCAGTCGCCGAACGCATGAGCGTCGCCAAACAACTGGGTGCAACCCATGTGGTCAATTTCAAGGACGGCGATGTGGTTGAACAGATCATGGCCCTGACCGATGGGCGTGGCGTCGATGTGTCCATCGAGGTACTGGGCACCCAGGGGACCTTTGAATCGGCGCTGCGGATTCTGCGTCCGGGTGGTCGGCTTTCCAGCCTGGGGGTTTATTCCACCAACCTGCGCATTCCGCTGGGCGCTTTCGCTGCCGGTCTGGGCGACTACAGCATCATCACGACCTTGTGCCCCGGCGGCAAAGAACGCATGCGGCGATTACTCCGTAGAGCCGATTGCAACCTTTCGCCCCAACCTGCGAATCTGCCTGGAAAGGGAGGGGCATCTCCAGCGTCATTTCACAGTTTGAACCTCAACCTGATCCTTAGCCCTCGGACAGCTTCTTCAATCGATAGGCCAGCGCTGGTCGCGTTATGCCAAGTAGGCGGGCGGCTTCCGAGACGTTCTGGTTCGCTCGATCCATAGCGCCCTGTAACAGCTGTTGTTCCACGTCATCCAGACTCACCCCGAGATCGAGGAGCCTGTCCACCCAATCATCTGCAGGCTGAAGCTTCTGGCTGATCAAGTTACCTTCACTCGACAGCCCAATGCTGAGTGCCTCTACAGACAAGTGCGGGAAGAGCGCCTCCACCGAGATGGTCTTGTTGTTGTCCGTGATGATCACACCACGCTCCAGCAGGTTTTCAAGCTCGCGAATATTGCCCGGCCAGTCATAGCGCAGGCACGCCTCGTAGGCACGATCGGATAGGCCGAGGGTCTTTTTTTCGTAGCTCTGGTGCAACTTGTCCAGAAAATGCTCAATCAAGAGGGGGATGTCTTCGCGGCGATCACGTAATGCCGGAATTCGAACGGGATAGACATTCAGTCGGTAGTAGAGGTCGGCTCGAAATCTTCCATCTTTTACCGCCTGGCCCAGGTCTTCGTGTGTAGCGCCTATTACGCGCACGTCGACTCGTCGAGTCTGGCTATCGCCCACCCGTTCGAGCTCTCCCTCCTGCAGCACACGCAATAAACTCGCCTGAGCGCGTGGGCTGAGTTCGATAATCTCGTCAAGAAACAGGGTGCCTCCATGCGCCCGCTCGAAACGGCCCATACGAGATTGTTGTGCACCGGTATACGCGCCTCTTTCAACGCCAAACAGCTCAGCTTCTATCAGGTCTGGGCTGATTGCCGCACAGTTCAGAGCAATGAAAGGACCTCCCGCACGCTCACTGCGCAGATGCAGGCTGCGGGCGATGACTTCCTTTCCGACGCCCGTTTCACCCAGCAGCAACACCGACGCTTTCCCTGGCGCGACCTTGTCAATCAGATCACAGGTCTTGCGGTAAATGGCAGATTGACCAATCCCATAAAACTGCCCGTCCCGCAGCTCGAGACGTTTGTTCATGTTGTCGACTTGAAGCTGCAGGGTACGCAGCTCATCGATGATTGGGTCACTCTGGAAGTAGCGCATGAATGTATCGGCATCCTCCCACTCTTCAGCGGGCTTACCGATGATGCGACATACGCTGTCGCCACAGCCGCGGCAGCTGACTTCCTTGTAGATGATCTGGCGACCGGTAAAAAATGACGAATAGCTGATCGCATACCCGAGCAACGTCCAGCAGACGGGTTGCTCGGAATGCAGTTGCTCGCTCTGATGATTCTCGACCTCGAACGAGTCGATCCATTGGATTTCGGCGTAGAAGGTTCCTGCCTCGATATCAATGTTCATGACGATCGGATGTACCTTGACCATACCCTTGAGCGAGTGCAGTTGAGGGCCTATCAGGAACATGTCGATGTCACTGCCGTTGGGGCGTAATTTTCGGGCCAATTCAGCATCTTTCAGTCCGGACTGATAGCCCAGCCGAAGGAAAAACCCCTTTGCACGCTCTTCGCCGATCGTCTCGATGAGTTCTCGGCGAAACGACGCCATCGATGAAACCTGCATCAGCATCATCCGCTGTTCATCAAGCCAGATTTTCCCCTCACTGCCGAGGAAGTGGATGCGATCGGTCAGATCCTTGAGCAGCGCGGAGTGCTCCGACGCTCGGTACTTCATGGTCATGCAAACACACCCCTAAGTCTTTTTTGTTGGTGGGGATGATTCGTCACCCTGCGCCCAGGCTGAGGCGTTTGGGGTTGCGAACCAGAACTCTTGCAGCTTGCGCTCCTTGAAAAATCCGTATCCAGAGCGTCTTGAAAGCGGTCTTGGAGGCATCGCCAACACAGGGTCAAGGATAGTCCCAATGGCCATTGTCATATATGGGCCATTTGCTCAAATCGGCAGGCCCGGGATTGATCAAATGATCAAATCATCGTAATCAGCACGCTCGCCAAATTAGCCCCGTAAATAGAAAACGGATCGCTAAAACACGCTTTATCTATCTGTTTTATAAGATTTTTATTTTTTGTCATTTTCTCATTGCTGGTGCTGGCACCGTTGTTGCTCCGTCCCCCTGCAGAACAACAGGGGAGTACCCGAGCATGAATCAACCTGGTAGCAACTTCGACCAGATGCCGCGCTACATCCGCGTGCGCAGCAAACCAGAAGAAGCCTTTGTCGAGTTCGATTTCGCAATCGGCTACCCGGAGCTGTTTGTCGAGTTGGTGCTGCCGCATCAAGCCTTCAAGCAGTTTTGCCAGAACAACCATGTGCAACACATGGACGCGCAAATGTCCGACGCCCTGGACGCCGATGCACGCAAGTGGCGTTACGGCGACACCCGCGAAGCTGAATAAGCCGCCCACCATCCTAAAACAACAACTACAGGAGACCACTCCATGAGTGTCGAGATCAAGACGACGACTGCCGAGACGATCCGCAACACCTTCAGCCATACCCGTCGCCGTTTTGGCGACAAGGTTGCCAGCCGTTATCAGGAAGCCAGTTTCGACCTGGAATCGGCGACCAATTTTCATTATCGGCCGCTATGGCAACCCGACAAACTGCTCAACGATGCCACCCGTACCGATGTGGTCATGGCCGACTGGTATGCAGTCAGCGATCCGCGCCAGTACTACTACGGTGCCTATGTCCAGGCCCGGGCCAAGATGCAGGAAAACGCCGAGCACGATTACGCCTTCTGTGAGAAGCGCGACATGCTCGCCAGCCTGTCACCAGAGCATATCCAGCTGATCAGTACGCTGCTGCTGCCTCTTCGCCATGCGGAGTTGGGCGCGAACATGAACAACAGCAACATCGCCGCCGACGGCTTCGGCACCAGCGTCACGCAGATGCACATGTTCCAGGCCATGGACCGACTGGGCATCGCTCAATACCTGTCGCGAATCGGTCTGATGCTCGATGACGGCGACGTCCAGCTTCTCGCCCAGGCCAAACAGTCGTGGCTCAACGATTCTGCCTGGCAGGGGCTGCGCCGCTACGTCGAAGACACCCTGGTCATTCGTGACTGGTTCGAATTGACCGTAGCGCAGAACGTCGTCAGCGATGGTCTTGTTTACCCGCTGATGTTCCACAAACTCGACGAGCATCTGTCGGCCAACGGCGCCGGCCAGGTTGGCATGCTGACCGAGTTCATGCGCCTATGGTTCGCCGAAAGCCAGCGCTGGGTGGACGCTCTGCTCAAAACGGTTATCAACGAAAGCCCTGAAAACAAGGCAATGGTGCAAGGCTGGGTCGATCGCTGGAGCCAGCGCTCGCTTGAAGCCTTGGCCCCATTGGCAGCCAAAGGTCTCGGTGCTGCTGCGCTCCAAGCCGTCCAGGCGGAATTTATCGCTCGCTTGAAAAAAATTGGCCTGACAGGAGTTGCCGCATGACTTCCCTCGTTTACATCAACCTGCAAGACACCGATTACTCACGCTCGATCGTCGAAGCGATCAGGACAGACAACCCCCACGCGGTTGTCCAGCATCAGCCGTCGATGATCCGCATCGAGGCCAGTAAACGCCTTGAAATTCGTCGTGAAACCGTGGAGCAGATCACCGGCACCCCATGGGACATCCAGGAAATGCTGATGTACGTGATCACCCTGGGCGGCAACGTCGAGGAAGAAGACGACAGTTTTTCCCTGCACTGGAACAGCTGAGTGCTGCCATCGCGCCGTTAGCGTTTGTTCGAAAACAAGAATTCTGGAGAGCCATCATGGCCGTGAAAAAACGCCTCAATGCCAAAGAAAAATATCGCTGCATGACGCGTGACCTGGACTGGGAGCCCAGCTACCAGACACACGAGGACATCTACCCACACGAGCGTTTCGAAGGGATCAAGATTACCGACTGGGACAAGTGGGAGGACCCGTTCCGCCTGACCATGGACACCTACTGGAAGTACCAGGCCGAGAAAGAGAAAAAGCTTTACGCGATCTTCGATGCCTTCTCGCAAAACAACGGCCATACCACGCTGTCGGACGCCCGTTATGTCAACGCATTGAAGCTGTTCCTGTCCGGCGTAACGCCACTGGAATACCAGGCCTATCAAGGCTTCGCCCGGGTTGGTCGGCAGTTCAGCGGCGCCGGTGCACGCATTGCCTGCCAGATGCAGGCGATCGACGAACTGCGTCACGTGCAGACCCAGATTCACGCCATGAGTCACTACAACAAGCACTTCAACGGCCTGCATGATTTCGCCCATATGCATGACCGTGTGTGGTTCCTCTCGGTGCCCAAGTCGTTCTTCGAAGATGCGCGCACGGCGGGCCCGTTCGAGTTCCTGACGGCGATCTCGTTCTCCTTCGAGTACGTGCTGACCAACCTGTTGTTCGTACCATTCATGTCGGGGGCCGCGTTCAACGGCGACATGGCCACGGTCACCTTCGGTTTCTCCGCACAGTCCGACGAAGCCCGGCACATGACCCTGGGTCTTGAAGTGATCAAGTTCCTGCTGGAGCAGCACGAGGATAACGTGCCCATCATCCAGCGCTGGATCGACAAGTGGTTCTGGCGCGGCTACCGCTTGCTGACGCTGGTTGGGATGATGATGGACTACATGCTGCCCAACAAAGTCATGTCCTGGTCAGAAGCCTGGGGCGTGTATTTCGAAGAGGCAGGCGGTGCACTGTTCAAGGACCTGGAGCGTTACGGCATCCGTGCGCCAAAGCATGTCGAAGAAGCCAATATCGGTAAGGACCACATCAGCCATCAGGCGTGGTCGATCTTCTATCAGTACAGCCAGGCAACCAACTTCCACACCTGGATGCCGACCGACGAGGAGCTGGACTGGCTGTCCTCCAAGTACCCGGACACCTTCGACAAGATCTACCGCCCACGCTTCGAGCACTGGCGTGCGCTGCAAGAGAAGGGTGAGCGTTTCTACAACCCGACGCTGCCGATGCTCTGCCAGGTCTGCCAGATCCCGCTGGCGTTTACCGAGCCTGATGAGCTCACGACCTTGAGTCATCGCAGCGCTGAGCACGAGGGTGAGCGGTATCACTTCTGCTCTCAGGGTTGCTGCGACATTTTCGAGTACGAACCCACGAAGTACATCCAGGCCTGGTTGCCGGTGCACCAGATCCTCCAGGGCAACTGTGGGGGGGGCGATGTCGAGGGGGTTGTGCGCGATTACTACAACATCAATTCCGGCGAGGACAACTTCGAGTACCTGGGATCCGCTGAGCATCGACGCTGGCAGGACTGGCACCCGAATGATCGTGACAGCGCGCCGCCGACTCCCGTCGACCCGGATCTGCTCAAGACCGGTTGAGGTCTGGCGCTGTGCGAAGAAGCGGGTGTTCGCATCCGCTTGCAAACTACCTGACAAGAAGAAGGACAAGATCATGCCCGTGACTGCCATTGGTGCCTACAGCGCCCAACCCCTGGATAGCCAGGACAACTTCAATGGCCTGCAGTTGGTGTACCTGTGCTGGGAAAAACACCTGATGTTCTGCGCGCCCTTTACCTTTCCTCTGCCACCGACCATGCCATTCGCAGAGTTCATCGAGCAGGTCGTGAAATCGTCCATTGCGCAACATCCGGATGCCCGTCGCGTCGACTTCAGCCAAGCGCTGTGGCGATTGAACGACCGGCCTTTCACTCCGGACTACGCGGCCAGCCTGATCGATAACGGCATAGACCATAAAAGCCTGCTGCATATGAACACACCAGGCTTGAACGGCATCGCCGGCACTTTCAACTGAGGAACCGGTCATGAGCTACCAAGTAACCATCGAACCCACCGGTGAGCAAATCGAGGTGGAGGAGGGCCAGACCATCCTGCAGGCCGCATTGCGTCAGGGTGTCTGGTTGCCATTCGCCTGTGGCCACGGTACCTGCGCCACCTGCAAGGTTCAGGTGCTCGAAGGCGAGGCAGATCTGGGGGCGGCATCGTCATTCGCCTTGATGGATATGGAGAGGGATGAAGGCAAGGTTCTCGCCTGCTGTGCCATTCCTCAAAGCGACATGGTGATCGAAGCGGATATCGACGCCGACCCGGACTTCCTCGGACACCCTGTCGAGGACTATCAAGCTGTTGTCACCAGGCTTGAGGATCTGTCGCCCACCATCAAGGGCGTCCACCTGAAACTCGACCGGCCAATGGCATTTCAGGCCGGTCAGTACATCAACCTGCAACTGCCAGGAGTTGAGGGGACGCGGGCATTCTCGCTGGCCAACACGCCAAGGCGCGCAGACGAAGTTGAATTGCACGTGCGCCGTGTAGACGGTGGATTGGCCACCACCATGATCCACGATCGACTTCAAGTCGGTCACGCAGTGGAATTGTCCGGCCCCTATGGCCAGTTCTTCGTAAGAACATCACAACGTGGTGATCTGATATTCATCGCCGGTGGCTCGGGATTGTCGAGTCCCCAGTCGATGATTCTCGATCTCCTGGAGTCAGGTGATACCCGCCAGATTGTGCTGTTCCAGGGGGCACGCAATCGAGCTGAACTCTACAACCGCGAGTTGTTTGAAGAACTGGCGCGCGAGTTTGGCAATTTCACCTACGTACCTGCGCTCAGCCAAGCGGAAGACGACGAGGAGTGGACAGGTTTCAAGGGCTACGTCCATGACGCTGCGAAACAGCACTTCGAAGGACGTTTCAGCAGCCGCAAGGCTTACCTGTGCGGGCCACCAGTGATGATTGATTCAGCCATCACCTGCTTGATGCAGGGGCGATTGTTCGAGCGTGACATTTTCATGGAACGTTTCCATAGCGCCGCGGATGGAGCATCTGAAAGCACGAAATCGGCTCTGTTCAAAAGAATCTGATTGCACCGTAGAACAAAACGCCAACTCTGCTGGTTCCCCGACGACCAGCAGGGTGTCGGCTGACTATAAAAACAACAAAAGGTCATCAACTATGAAAGCAGCACCAAAGAAGACTTGCGCTCGTTATCTGTGCCACGCCGGTTTAAGTTTTTTAGGCGCCACCAGTATTGGGGTTCAGGCCACCGAGAACGGTGGTTCCTCTTATCCCATGGGTTCTGAGAATTACATGTCGGGGGCGATGCCTCCACCGGGTCTGTATTCGCAGTTCTTCGTCAATCATTACGAGGCCGATTCACTGCGTGACAATAGCGGCAACAAAGTGCCGGTGGATTTCAGGGTGCGGGCCAACGCCATTGCGCCGCGGTTGATCTGGGTCACTGGGCAGCAAGTACTCGGGGGGAGCCTGGCTTTCCACGCAATCGTTCCACTCGTGGATTTGAAAGTAGAGCTCAACGGGCAATCGCAAAGCAAACAGGGCTTGGGCGACATGATTTTTGGTCCGGCACTGGGCTTTCATCACAGCGAGAAGCTTCACAGCATTGTCGCCCTGGACTTTATCGCGCCCACCGGCGAGTACGATAAAAATGACCTGGCCAACCTCGGTCGTAACTACTGGGTGGTCGAGCCTGTTTTAGCAGTGTCTTATATCGACCCGAACGGACTGAACATCGATGCCAAGACCATGTATGACTTCAACCTGCGCAATAAAGCGACTGATTACCGCTCAGGTCAGGAATTACATATGGATTACGCAGTGGGTTGGGGGCTGGGTAATGGCTGGGTCGTGGGAGTGGGGGGTTATATTTACCAGCAGACCACGGATGACCGACAAGATGGCGATACCATAAAGGACAATAAAGGCAAGGTATTCGCTATTGGCCCTTCGGTGAAATACACGAGTGATAAGGGCTGGTTCTTGACTGCTAAATGGCAGCAGGAGTCCCAAGTTCGGAACAGGGCAGAGGGAGAGGCTTACTGGGTAAAACTGACCGTGCCTTTCTGATTTACTTTCAAGTTGATAGCCGCAGAGCTGAGTCGGAACACCCCGGCCTGTTATTGCGGCGACTACCGCAATAGCAGGCCGTGCAAAAGCCGACAGTGCGAATGACTTGGCTCACCGCCACCTCGGGCGAGGACCCGCCAATGCAAGTTGGCCGGCTCCAGGCAGCCGCGTGTGCGGCCCTAGAACACCTTGATCGGTACGTTGACGATAAGCCTGAGCTCGTCCTCATTGCCTTCCAGTTGATAGTCACTGGCACGGTGCGAGGAATAACTGGTGATCAGGCTGACGTTCTTGAAGGTACCCGATTGCACGGTGTAGCTGGCATTGATGCCCACTTCATAGTGGCTTTCCCCTCGCTGCTTGAGTACCGAGTTGTAGATGCCGTTCGGGCCACCGTCGTAATGACTGCCGTCGATGCCCATGCCCTTGATGTACCAGAGCGTAGTCTTGAAACCCGGTAGGCCATAAGCGACCCAATCGTTGTTGTAGAACACCCCGATTGAGCGCTCATTGGGGCCGTTGAAGAAAGACATCATGGTATTGGGCAGGCTGATGGCATTGGATTCGAAGGGATAATCGAAATATTCGTCACCCTTGATTTTCTGCAGGCCGATTTTCAGCGAGTGGTTGCGCCATTGCGGCGTGATACTCAGGCCGTAGGCCTGCTGGTCGATATTTCCGCCGATTTCGCGACCACTGGAACGGGTGTTGTAGGCATCCAGTTGCACGTCGACGTTGACCGGCCCCCAGTTGGTTTTCCTGCCCAGGCCCAGATACTCGCGATCCCAGATATCGTCAAAGCGAGAGACGTAGGCGCTGCTGCGCCAGCCAGCGCTCGATACATGGTCGGCGCCGACGTAAGCGTTGAAGTCACTGGTGACCAGGGGTGAACCAAAAGTGGGCGTCAAATCCTGGCTTGCGGCCCCTGTACGCGGCGAGCCCTTGTCGAAGTAGCCTGACTTGATCGTCAAGCCTTCGATGTCACGGCTTTCCAGGGACACCCCATTGAACGATGAAGGCAAGGTTCGGGTGTCGGTGTAGGACATCATCGGCGTCCTGACTTGCTGCCTGCCCACCTTGAGCAGTGTGTCGGCGATCTTGAATTTCAGCGCCGCGATGCCGAGCTTGCTCCAGTCATCGACCACGTCGCCGTCCTGGTTCACCAGCAATCGGTTACTGCCGCCTGCCGCGGCTTCGCGGCTACGTTCCAGCGCCACGGCCGAGAAGGTCGACAGATCCAGGCCAAACTTCACCGGCCCTTGGGTAAAACCGGAGACGAAGTCGAGCCTGATGCCCTGCAGCCAGGCGGTACGGTCACGCAGCTTGCGGACCCCGTCGGGTGTTTGCAGTTTGAAAAAAGTGTCCTTGTGGCCCACTTCGTGTGAGTACCACTGACGGGTATTGAGCGTCAGTGAGCTGTCTTGCAGAAAACCTTGCTCCTGGGCATGAACCTGGGAAGAAGAAACTGCGGCCGCCAGCGAGCCGACGGTGAATAACGCCAAATTACCTGTGCGATACATAGACCTTGCCTGTTGTTGTTTTTAGGGCAGATAAGAAGTAAGTCGCCGAGTCATCGTTATGGAGTGTTTGCGCGGGCAGGGCGTGGCCCGACGTGCCCCTCAGGCCGCGGGCGGCCGGAGGGTGGTCGTTCGGTTATCGGGTTGTCGTTTAGCGGCTGCAGAGATAATCCGTCACCAGTTTCAGCCAGCAGTCGGAGCCGATGCGAATCAGCGCGTCATTGAAGTCGTAGTGGGGGTTATGCACGGAGCAGCCATGAAACTCGCCTTCGCCGTTGCCCAGGAAGAAGTAGCAGCCGGGCACTTCGGTGAGCATCCAGGCGAAATCTTCTGTCGCCATGATCTTCGCCGCGTGCGGCAACAGGTGGCCGGGCTCGAACAGTGGCACCAGGCTCTGGCGCAGCAACTCCGTTTCCGTCGCCGTATTGACCAACGCTGGTGCCAGTTGCGTGGTTTCAAGTTCGATCTTGACGCCGAACGTGTATTCATGGCCCTGGGCGATTTCTGTCAGGCGCTGGTTGATCTTGCCTTCGGTCTGCGCGGTGTCGGTGCGCACGCTGATCAGCATCGAGGCCGTGTCGGGAATGATGTTGTAGACGGTGCCGGCCTCGACCATGCCGATGCTGATCACGGCGTGTTCATCCACGCACAGGTTGCGCGACTTCACGGTCTGGATCGCATTGATCAGGCTCGCCAGCACCGGTACCGGATCGACCGAGCGCTCGGGCATCGCGCCATGGCCGCCGCGACCCTTGATCAACACACGCACGCATTCCGAAGAGGCCATGGTGGGGCCGGCCTGGACCACAGCGGTCCCCAAGGGGATTCCCGGCAAGTTGTGCAAGGCAAAGATCGCGTCACACGGGAAACGTGTGAACAGACCGTCGTCCATCATGGCCCTGGCGCCGCCCAGGCCTTCCTCGTCCGGTTGGAAAATCAGGTTGAGGGTGCCATTGAAGTCGGGCGACCGGGCGATACGCCACGCGGCAGCCAGCAGGATGGCGGTATGGCCGTCGTGGCCGCAGGCGTGCATGCGGCCATCGATCCGGCTGGCATGGGCGAAGCGGTTGTTCTCCTGCATCGGCAGGGCATCCATGTCGGCGCGCAGGCCCAGGCGGCGCGTGCCGCTGCCTCGACGCAGTACGCCGACCACGCCATGGCCACCGATACCGCGATGCACTTCGTAGCCCCATTCTTCGAGCTTGCTGGCCACCAGTTCGGCGGTCAGCGGGGTGTGCGCGCCCAGTTCAGGGTACTGGTGGATGTCCCGGCGCAGCTGGATGAAAGCCTCCAGGTCCAGTTCGGCCGGGGTTTGGGTAGGGGTAGGGGTTGGGTTCAATGCATTCATCAGGTCACTCCCGACCAGGGTTTTCGGGGAATACCGCCAGGCACGCCAGACTGATGGCGCCACCGGCCAGCAGGTACAGGGCCGGCGCCTGGGGGTTATCCAGGGCCGACGTGAGCCAGGTGGCGATCAACGGCGAGAAGCCGCCGAACAGGGTGACGCCGAAGCTGTAGCTGACGGCGGTGCCCAGCGCCCGGCGATTTTTTGGAAAGGCTTCCATGATCAGGGCGAAGAAGGCTCCCGAACCGATGCAGCCAGGCAGCACCAGCATCGCGATGACGAACATCGCCACCCACAAATTGGTGCTCAAACCGAGCAGGTAGAAGGCAGGCCACGCCATCAGCACGGGCAAGGCGATGGTCCAGGCCAGCAGTTTCTTGCGCAGGCCGTGGCGATCGGCAAAGCGTCCGGCCAGGGGCGTGATGATCGCCAGGCAGGCACTGGCCACGCAGGCGATGGCCAAGGCGCTGCGTTGCGGGTAACCGAGGGTTACCGTCAGGTAGGCGGGCATGTAGAAAATGAACAGGTAGATGCCGATGGTGGCGCTGGCCATCAGGCCGATCGCCAGCAGGGTGTGCCGCAGGTCGATGTGATCGCGCAAGCGACCGTCGCGCTTGCTCGGTTCGGCTTCGTGGGTTTCCGGCAGGCAGCGACGGATGTACCAGCCTAGCGGTCCGATCAGCAGCCCGAGCATGAAGGGGATGCGCCAGCCCCAGCTCTCAAGGTCCTCGACGCTCAACGCATTGTTGAGCAGCAATCCGAGACCGGCCCCCACCATGGCCGCGTAGCCCTGGCTGGCAGCCTGCCAACTCACATTGCGACAGCGGTTCGCCGTGGCACTGGACTCCATCAGGTACACCGACGCAGTCCCTATTTCTCCGCCCGCGGAAAAGCCCTGGGTGAGGCGGCCAGCCACCAGCATCAAGGTGCCGAACAGGCCAATATCCTGATAGGAAGGCGCGAAGGCAATCATCGCGGTGCCGAAGGTCATCAAGCTGATCGTGAGACTCAACGCGGCCTTGCGGCCCCGGCGGTCGGCAAAGCGACCAATTACCAGGGCGCCCACCGGGCGCATGAGGAAGCCGACGCCAAAGGTGGCTAAAGACATCAGTAGCGAAGCCATTGCCGACTGCGCGGGGAAGAAGTTTTTCGCAATCACCACCGCGAAGAAGCTGTAGATCGTGAAGTCATACATTTCCAGGGCGTTGCCTAGCGCGCAGGCGACAGTGGCTTTCCTGGAGCCGATCGCGGAGGGCGTCGCGGCGCGGCGGAGGGGGGGCGCTTGCAGGGTAGTCATCGGTTTTTCCTGTGACAGTTTTGTTGTGGCCCGAATATCCGGCAAACACTGTCACTGCGCACTTGCGCTTTTCTTCGCGAATTAACCGTTGGTTAAGATGCCGGGTCGCCCTTGGCAAAGGCGGCGCCAGTTCGGTGCGATATCGCCCGATTATCGATCACATGCCCTGTTTGACGACAGCGGCGCGGTCATGGTGGCCACGCTACGTAGTCGGTAGGTGGATGTTGCAGCCCACTATCCAGGCGGACAGGGTCAGCGGACCCAGCAAACGGGGAGGAACTTAACCGTTAGGCATATCGTTGCGTTTTTCTTAAGTTTATCGAGCCTGCCCTAGCGCGAAGAATCCATGGTTTGATGCCTTGAGAGCACATTTCTGATCGCGTGATAAAGGTCGCGAGCCGTCGTTGTCAGAGCATTGCGGTCGATACAGACCAGATAGATGGGGTACTCGGGGATGATTTCTTCGATCTTGACCTGCACCAGGTCTTCATTGAGTCCCTTGGGCAGTGAGTTTTCCATGCCGGCTTCACTGAGCGTCATGAACGCATCGGCGTGGTGCAACAGATCCAGCGCCAACAATACCGACGAGCACTCGGTGATCCGCTGCGGGGGAGCAATCTCGTTGTCTTCGAACATCTGATAGAACTGCGACGAGTGATCGTCGATGGCATCGAGGCTGATCCAGTTGGCGAACTGCAATTGTCGCAGCGAGTGGGAGTGGCGCAGCGGATTGTTCTTTCGACAGACCACCAGGCCCTGCATGCGGCCCAGCGCCTCCCAATCCAGGTTCAGCCTCTGGGTATGCTGCTGCGAGGTGATGGCGAAATCCAGCGTACCGTCCCGCAGTCGCTGCAGCATCAGGTTGGGCCGAAGATCCACCAGGCGGATGCGCACACGCGGATTCTTGGTCTGGAACCCGGCAATGCATTCGCCCAGGCCTTTGAGCACCGATGTCAGTGAAGTGACACCGATGGTGACTTCACCGACCTGCATGTCCCTGATGTTTTCCGCCTCCAGTTGCAGGCGTCGCATGCTCTCGACCGTCAACTGTGCATGGCGAATGATGCGGCGGCCTTCGTCGGTGAGCGACATGCCCTTGTGGGATCGCTGCAACAGGGCCAGGCCCAGTTCGCTCTCCAGGTCCTTGATCGATCGGCTGATGGCGGGTTGGGTGACATGCAGGATCTGCGAGGCTTCACTGATGCTGCCGGTCTGGTGGATGGCGACCAGTGCCTTGATTTGATGGAGTTTCACTTAACGACAGGTCCTTGCAGTGCGACGAAGGTGCTGCACGTTACAAGTGCCAGACCGCCGCGTCCATGCTGACTTTGATGGGACTTTGCTCCACGTCGATCCTTGTTCACGTTTCTTCAGCGGTGCTACCGGCATGTGCGATCCAGGGATCGAATTTTGCCCGATCACTGGCGATTTCCCCGTGCATTGCTAGCCTCAGTCCTACAAGACATCCCTCACAAGGAGTGGGGCCGTGGATGGACGTGTGGTATTGGCGGTCTTGAGCGTAGGGCTCAGCGCAACCGTGTCGGGCGCCGAACTCCAGGTGCAGGTGCGGCTCGATGTGCAACGTGGCTGCCAACTGGTCGGGCAACAACGCAGTGCGGGTGTCGAGCAACTGGGCGTGCTGGACTTCGGCAGCAGCGCGCGCCTGGACGATCGCGCAGGGCCGCTCGAGGCCGCCCTGATGAACGAACGCCTGCCCCGGCTCGAATGCAATCCCGATACCACTTATCAAATACGCGTCGATGGCGGCCTGCACGGTGGCGTCGGCGACGTTCGTTACATGGCCGGTAGCGCCGAACACGACAAACCCATTCCTTATCGACTCTTTCAGGACCCGGCGCGGCGAATTTCGCTGGCGGTGGATGTGCCGGTGAGCGGTCGGGTGCCGGATACCGGCTCGGTGGACCTGCCGTTGTACGCCCGCATCGAACCCTTGGCACAGATACCCAGGGTCAGTCGCTATGCAGATCTGGTGAAGGTGACGCTCACCTGGTAATCGCATGAGCAGTCAACAACCCAGGCTCAGTCGGGTTGTGCAGGGAAGGAGGCGTTCGCGAACGAACGACCAGTTTGTCAACCTGAGGGAATCGGGATGGGTGTCATGACCAGGTTCTGGAAGATGTTCGCCGTGGGCGCGCTGGTGCTGTTGGCCGGTGTCGTACAAGCGGCCGTCAGCGGGCAGATCCAGGCGCGGCTGACCCTTATCGCCGGTTGCGAAGTGACTAACGGCGGCAATCCCGACAGCCCGGTCAGCGACCTCGGCGCCCTTGACTTCGGCCAGCAAGGCCCGACCTGGAGCAACCCGATCAAGGCCAATATCGCTGACGAAGTCAGCGGCAAATTGAACGTAGCCTGCAACCCTTCGGTCACCGGCTTTACCGTCACCATCGATGGTGGCACCCATGGCGACGGCACCACCCGGCGCCTGAGCAACGGCCGCCAGACCGTCGCTTATCAATTGTTCGTCGATGCCAGCGGCAACCGCAGCTACAGCATCGGCCAACACCACAATTTTGCTGTCACCAGCGGGGCGCAGATACCGATTCCGGTATTCGGCTCGGTGGTGGCCAATACCCGCGCGTTACCCGCCGGTGTCTATTCCGACACCCTGACGGTAACGCTCGACTGGTAACCCCGTAGAGGACGGACACCATGCGTACGTTTACATCAAGGATAGGTTTGTCATTGCTTGGCCTGACGCTGGCGTCCGGCGCCCAGGCTGCCACCACGGTCACCGGCCAGATCACCTCCAGCCTGATCCTGATCAGCAGTTGCCAGGTCAACGGGGGCGGCGGTTCCACCAACCTGAACTTTGGTGCCCTCAACTTCGGCACCGCCAACAGCCTGTTCACCACGGCCACGGGGCAAGTGCTGGGCGGAGGCGGCGGGGCGCTGTCGATTCTTTGCTCGGCGGGCACCACGCCAACGGTCAAGGTGCGCGCCGGGGCCCACGATGGACAATCGGCGGGCGGGACCCGGGCGTTGTACGACGGTGTCGCCAACTATGTGCCGTACGACCTGTACACCGACGCCGGGCACTCGCAGATCCTGGCGATTGACGGGGTGATCAACCTCGCCGCCAGTACCGGCGTGGCGCAGACCGTGAACCTCTACGGTCAGGCGGTGGGCAAGGCCGGTTTGCCGGCGGGCACTTATACCGACACGATTTCCGTCGAACTGACGTTCTAGCGCCATGGGCCGGCAGGGCTGTGCGGCGCTGCTCCTGCTGGGGGCGGGTGTGCTGCCGTCGCCGCTCACTGCGGCGACCAGCCAGAGCTTCCAGGTCAGCGCCACGGTGACGGCCGGTTGCCTGGTGGTCGGCGGGGTCTCCAATTACGGCAGCCTGAATTTCGGCAGCCGCTCGGCGCTGGCCACCGGCCCGGTGCAAGTCGCACTGACCGGGGGCGTACAGTTGCAATGCACGCCGGGCGTGACCCTGAACATGAGCATCGATGGCGGACAGTACAACAACGGTGGGCGACACATGCAATTGACCACCGGCAACAACCGGGTGGCGTATCAACTGTTTCGCGACGCGGCCTACAGCCAGGTCCTGGGGATCGGGCAAAGCGTGGCGGTGGCGTATGGCGATGCGAACAACATCAGCCTGCCGATCTACGGCCAGGTGCAGTTACCGGGCAATCAACCCGGGGGGACGTACAGCGACGTGCTGCAAGTGCAACTGTCGTGGTGACGGGGCGAACGGATCAGGCCTTCTGGGCAAAAAGGAGCAGGCTCATGGTTTCATCTTCGAGACGGCGGTGGGTCGTCGGTCATTTGCTGTTGGCACTGTTGTGGTCGGGGGCAACCCGGTTGCAGGCGGCCAGTTCGGTGCTGATCTGGCCGATCGATCCGGTGCTGGAGGCCGATCAACAGGCCAGCGCCCTGTGGCTGGAAAATCGCGGCAGCGAGACCGCCAATCTGCAGATACGCGTGTTTGCCTGGAGCCAGAGCGGCTTCAGCGATCAATACCAGAACCAGCGTGACGTGATCGGCAGCCCTCCGGTGGCGAAGATCGAACCCGGCCAGAAACAGCTGGTGCGCCTGACCCGCACCCGGGAAATCCCGCCGGGTCAGGAACTGGCCTACCGCATCATCATCGATGAAATTCCCTCGGCGAAACCCCCCGAGGCGGACGACGGCAAGACCGCGGCGGCGATTCGTTTTCAGATGCGTTATTCGGTGCCGTTGTTCGCCTATGGCGCGGGCCTGTGGAGCAAGGAAGACACCACTCGCCCGCGCGATCCGAAAGGCGTCGGCCTGCCGGACCTGAGCTGGCGCACGGTGGCCGTGGACGGTCGACCTTATGTCGAGGTGCGCAACCAGGGCGCGGTGCATGCGCGCCTGACCGATGTGGCGCTCAAGCAGGGCAGCCAGACCCGGCCGTTGGTAGACGGATTGCTGGGCTATGTGTTGCCCGGCGCGATCATGCGCTGGCCCGCGCCTGGCCCGGTGGCTGGCGACCCGGCGTTGCAGGTGCGGGTCAATGGTGCGCCGCAGGTGCAGAGCATAACGCCGGCTCGGTGACCTGCCGTTGATTCTTTTGCAGGCGCCTTTTGCCTGCGGTTGAGTGGTGGTTGAGTGGCGGTGGAGTAAAGGAGACCAAGTCCAATGACGGACAGGAAGCGGTAATGAGCCAGGGTTGGGCTCGCAGTTTGCGGCGTCCGTTTTGGGCCATGGGCTGTACGTGTTGCCTGGTGGTCAGTTATCACGCAGAGGCCGGTGAACTGCCGCCTCCGCCCAGCGGCATGGAGGCTGTTGCCGATGCGCAGTTGTTCCTGGAACTGGTGGTCAACCAGATGAACACCGGACGAGTCGTGGCGGTCGAGCAGCGCAATGGGCAATTTTTCGTGCCTGCCAGTGCGCTGCATGACACCGGCATGAAATTGCCGCAAGACATCAAGGCCGAAGTAGGCCTCGACAGCTTGCCGGGCTTGCACAGCGAGTACGACAGTCACGCGCAGCGCCTGTTGCTGGAGGTACCGCCCGACTGGCTGCCGGAGCAGTTCGTCGGCCGTCGCCAAGCCTATCCGCGTACCCCGGCCCTGAGCAGCTTCGGCGCCTTGCTCAACTATGACCTGTACCTCAACGACACCGATGATGCCGGCACTTACCTGGCCGCCTGGAACGAAGTGCGACTGTTCGACAGTTGGGGGACGCTGTCCAGTACCGGGCAATATCGCCGTACCTTGTCCGGGGACGCGGTTGACACGCTGAACAATGGTTACCTGCGCTATGACACCACCTGGCGCTATTCCGATGATGACCGGATGCTGACCTACGAGGCCGGCGACCTGGTCAGCGGTGCCTTGCCCTGGAGCAGTTCGGTGCGTCTGGGTGGCGTGCAACTGTCACGGGACTTCGGCGTACGCCCGGACCTGGTGACCTACCCCTTGCCGCAGTTCGCCGGGGAGGCTGCGGTACCGTCGTCGGTGGACCTGTTCATCAACGGCTACAAGTCCAGCAGCGCCGATCTGCAACCTGGGCCCTACACACTGACCAACATTCCGTTCATCAACGGTGCCGGCGAAGCCGTGGTGGTCACCACCGACGCGCTGGGACGCCAGGTCTCGACCACGGTGCCGTTCTACGTCACCAGCAGCTTGTTGCAAAAAGGCCTGTCGGACTTTTCCGTGGCGGCCGGCACCTTGCGCCAGGACTACGGCCTTCGGGATTTCAGTTATGGCCCTGGCGTCACGTCCGGTAGCTTGCGTTACGGCCTGAGTGACACCGTCACCCTGGAAAGCCACGCTGAAGCCACGGACACGCTGGCGCTCGGTGGTGTTGGCGGCAATGTGCGGCTGGGCAATTTCGGTGTGCTCAACAGCGCCGTCAGCCAAAGCCGTTTCGACGGCCAAACCGGCCAGCAACTGAGCCTGGGTTATCAATACAGCAGCCAGCGCTACAGCGTTTCCTGGCAGCGCCTGCAACGGCGTGATCACTATGGCGACCTGACGGTGGTCGACAGTCCGTACACCACCCTCAGCCAACGCAGTGAGCAGGCTACCCTGAGCGTCAATCTCGATACCTGGGGTAGCCTCGGCGCCGGGTATTTCGACGTGCGCGCGGCGGACGACTCGCGCACCCGCCTGCTTAACCTGACCTGGAGCAAACCGTTGTGGCGCAGTACCAGCTTGTACCTGTCGGCCAACCGCGAGATCGGCGACAGCAACTGGGCGGTGCAGGCGCAACTGGTCATTGCGTTCGACCTGCGTGGCAGCCTGGCCATCGGCAGTGAACGCAGCAAGGACGGCCAATCGCAGCAGCGGGTCAACTACAGCCGTGCCGTACCGACCGAGGGCGGGGTGGGCTTCAACCTCGGCTACGCCAAGGGAGACGGACCCGATTACCGGCAGGCCGATTTGACCTGGCGGCTACAGTCGGTGCAATTGCAGGCCGGGGTCTATGGCACCCGCGATGTCCAAACCCGTTGGGCCGATGCCAGCGGTTCGCTGGTGTGGATGGACCGCCAGGTGTTCGCCGCGAACCGCATCGACGACGCGTTTGTGGTGGTCAGCACCGATGGCTACGCCGATATTCCGGTGCGCTACGAAAACCAGCCGGTGGGCCAGACCGATCGCAACGGCCACTTGCTGGTACCCTGGAGCAGCGCCTACTACCGCGGCAAATACGAGATCGATCCGCTCAACCTGCCGGCCAACGTGCGCAGCCCGAACGTCGAGCAACGCATCGCGGTGCGCCGTGGCAGCGGCTATCTGCTGGAGTTTCCGTTAAGCCGGGTGATCGCGGCGAGTATCGTGCTGGTGGACGCGCAGCAGCAGGAGTTGCCCTTGGGCAGCGGTGTGGTGCATGAGCAGAGCGGCACGCAAACCGTGGTCGGCTGGGACGGCCTGGTGTACCTGGAAAACCTGCAGGCGCAGAACGATCTGCGGGTGACGTTGGGCGATGACAAGACCTGCCACGTGCAGTTTGCCGCCGATCTGACGCAGGATCAGATCCCGCTGATCGGGCCGTTGGTGTGCCGATGAAATGGCTGATGCTGCTGGTGCTCGGGCTGCCCGCCCCCGCGTGGGCCTTGTGTTCGGTGGTCGGCACTACGCCAGTGGCCTTCGGCTCATTGAGTTCGATTGCCGTGCGCACCACCTCGCAACAAGGTTCCACGCTCAACGGCGGCTTGAGTTGCAGCGGCTCGCTGTTGACGTTGCTGAGCAGCGACGATCACTTCTGGGCCACCGTCACCTCGACCCAGAGCGGTTTGCGCGGTCCCACCGGCGACATCATTGGCTATACGATCTACGCCAACAACAGCACCAGCTACCCGCTGACCCGCGGCACCGCCTACGACTTCGCACGCAACGGCATCATCGATGCGCTTGGCCTGCTCGGAGGCACGGTCCCACGAACCGTGCCCTTGTATTTCGGCACCACCCTGGGGAGCAACGTCGCGGCCGGGATCTATAGCGAAACCCTGAGCATTTTCTGGAACTGGAACTATTGCTCGGGCATCGGCATTGGCGGGCTTTGCCTGGGCCGCGACAACAGTAGCGGCACCGCCACGTTGACGATCAACCTGACGGTTGCCAACGACTGCACCATCACCGCCCCGAACATCGCCTTCGGCAGCGCGCCGGTGGTCAGTGCTTTCGCCCCGGTCACCGGACAGACCATCAACCTGGCGTGTACCAAAGGCAGCGCTTACACCGTGGGACTGAGTGATGGGCAGAACCCGCTGAGTGTCGGTGGACGACGCCGGATGATCTCGAGCGGTAATTACCTGGCCTATGACATTTTCAAAAGTGCCGGCACGACCCGCTGGGGAAGCGTGGGCAGTGCGCGTCGGGCCAGTTCGGATGCCGAGGTCAATCCGGGGAATGGACTGGGGATAGGGAGCCAGATCTTCAATTACAACGCCAGGATCTATACCGATCAGGCGACTCCGCCGGCGGGGACTTATCTGGACAGTGTGGTGTTGGATGTGGGCTTTTGATGTCTGGTCGCTCGACGGATCGAGCGAACGCTCGGGCATTGGGCCATGGCCACCGATAACGCGATGCATTTTGTTTTGAGGTTCAAGCATGGAATGTCAGCAGGCATGAGTATCGAACGTTTATGCCCAGGCGTTGAAGCATCCTGCTTTAGCGCTGCAGTGCTACTCACTCAGGTGACTTAATCGGAAAACAACTCGAACATCAGCTGGCGCAGCCAGCGATTGGCCGGGTCCTTGTTATAGCGAGCGTGCCAGAACAGGTTGATTTCGATGTTGGGCAGCTCCACCGGCGTCGGCAGCACCGTGAGCCCAAAGGGTTGTTCACAACTGCTGGCGAATCGTTCAGGCACCGTTGCCATCAAGTCGGTGCGTTGCAGGATGTGGCCTACCGCGACGAAGTGGGGGACCTCCAGGCGTATGTTGCGCTCGATGCCGGCCCGCGCCAGGAATGTATCGACTTCGCCATGCCCGGTGTTCGCCGCTACGACGCGAACGTGGTCATAACTGCAATAACGCTCCAGCGTGAGCGGCTCCCGGGTAGCAGGGTGGTCCTTGCGACACATGCAGACATAACGATGGTGAAACAGGCGCTGCTGGAAAAATCCGGCCTGCAGGTGCGGCAGTAACCCAACGGCGAGGTCGATCGCCCCGTTCTGCAAGCCTTCGGCCAGGGTATCGGAGGTGTTGCGCAGGGTGCTGATCGAGCAACCCGGAGCGCGCTCGGCCAGGGCGTCCATCAGCCGCGGCATGAAGTAGATTTCGCCAATGTCGGTCATCGCCATGGTAAAGCGCCGATTGCCGTTGAGCGGGTCGAAGGTGTCCTGGCGGCTGAGCGCATCGCGCAAGGTCTGAATGGCCATGGCGACCGGTTCAGCCAGCTGCTGGGCGTAGGGCGTAGGCTCCATGCCTTGATAGGTCCGCACGAACAGCTCGTCGTTCAAGGTGACACGCAGTCGCTTGAGCGCGTTGCTGACAGCGGGCTGGGTCAGGTCCAGATGATCCGCCGCCGTCGATACCCGGCGATCGAGCAGCAGCTGGTTGAAGACCAGCAGAAGGTTGAGATCAAGTTCACGTAATTCCATAACGCCTCATGCAGATTGCGCGCTCATGAGGGCGAAGATTTTCGCCCGTGGATGGGTCTGCACCGCTCTGAAATCGCCGTTGCAAGCACCAAAGCCTAACAAGTGCCAGACTGCCGCGTCCATGCCGACATCAACGGGACTTTGCTCCCCTTCGATCTTTATTCACGTTGGAAATAATGCCTATTCAACTGGCTGCATTTATCACGGCCGAGGGTTTGCCCATGATCGACGCCATGCCCGGTGCTGCACGCTCTGCGTAGAACCATTGGGTAACCGGAGGCGACAGACCTTCCGGCTCTATGACAATGACAAGAAGAGCGATGCCATGCGTACGATCGATGTATCGGCCCTGATTGACGGGGCACGTTTCAATACCTTCCATGCACGCGTGCTGTTGTGGTGCGCGCTGATCATCATTTTCGACGGCTACGACCTGGTCATCTATGGGGTCGTGCTGCCATCGCTGATGGCCGAGTGGGGCCTGAGTTCGTTGCAGGCCGGGGCGCTGGGCAGTTGCGCGCTGGTGGGCATGATGCTGGGGGCGTTGTTCTTCGGCTCATTGTCCGATCGGATAGGCCGACGCAAAACCATCATGATGTGCGTCGCCATCTTCAGCGGGGTCACGGCCATCAACGGCCTGGCCCAGAGCCCCGAGGCGTTTGCGTTATGCCGGTTCATCGCCGGCCTTGGCATCGGCGGGGTGATGCCCAACGTCGTGGCGTTGATGAACGAGTACGCGCCGAAGAAATCGCGCAGCACCCTGGTCGCGATCATGTTCAGTGGCTACTCGTTAGGCGCAATGCTCTCGGCGAGCCTGGGCATGGTGCTGATCCCGCAGTGGGGATGGCAGGCCGTGTTCTATGTCGCGCTGATTCCGCTGTTGGCCTTGCCGTTGCTGATACGCCAGTTGCCCGAGTCGATGGATTTCCTGCTGCGCACCGGGCAGACCGTCAAGGCGCAACACCTGTTGGCACAAGCCGCGCCGTCTTATCAACCAGGCGCCAATGACCAGTTGACCCAGAGGGTCGCCAAAGGCACGAGTGTGTCGATTGCGCAGCTGTTCCAGGACGGGCGCAAGGTGAACACCTTCATGCTGTGGCTGGCCTTCTTTTGTTGCCTGCTGATGGTGTACGCACTGAGCTCGTGGCTGCCCAAGCTCATGACGGCCGCAGGCTATGGACTGAACTCCAGCCTGGCGTTCCTGCTGGCGCTGAACCTCGGTGCGATCATTGGCGCGGTGGCTGGCGGATGGCTGGGGGACCGGATTGGCATCGCCAAGGTCCTGTTCGCATTTTTCGCCTGTGGCGCCTTGGCCCTGAGCCTGTTGGCGATCAAGGCGCCGTTACCCGTGCTTTATCTGCTCATCGGCATCGCGGGGGCGTGCACCATTGGCACGCAGATCCTGGCCAACGCCTGCACGGTGCAGTATTACCCCGCGCACATACGATCTACGGGGCTGGGGTGGGCGATGGGCGTCGGGCGCACCGGCGCCATCATCGGTCCCTTGCTGGGCGGCGCGCTGCACGCCTCATCAATGCCGCTGCAGGCGAGCTTTCTCATCTTCGCCGTACCGGGACTGATAGGGGCGATCGCCATCCTGGTCTTTCTCATGCAGACCGCTTCAAGCCGTCAGGCGGCGTCATCCCGGCAAACCGTGTCGCAATGACGAAGGCCCGAGCCCACGGTGGGCTCAATGGTCAATGCCTGCTCGTGCGCAACAGTAATATTCACATCTGTGATGGAGCGTATGAGAGTTGCGGTATTTATCAATAGCGCTCGGATAGCGATGATCTGGCTACACCAATAACAATCAGCCTCATGGGTAACTTGCTATGCGTACTTCTCAATCCAAACTGCAAATCGGCATTGTTGGCGGCGGTATTGCCGGCGTGGCCCTGGCCCTGGACCTGTGCCGTCATTCGCACCTGAGCGTGCAGCTGTTCGAATCCGCTCCAGCCTTTGGCGAGGTGGGGGCAGGCGTGTCCTTCGGCGCCAATGCCGTGCGCGCCATCGCGGGGCTGGGTATTGCCGAACCCTACCGCAAGATTGCCGACCAGACCCAGGACCCCTGGCAGGACATCTGGTTCGAATGGCGTCGCGGTGAAGATGCCGGTTATCTGGGCGCCAGCCTGGCCGAAGGGGTAGGGCAGTCGTCGGTACACCGTGCCGACTTCCTCGACGCCCTGGCCAGCCAGCTGCCCGAAGGGATCGCCCAATTCGGCAAGCGCGCCGTCAGCGTGGAGCAGGATGGCGACGAGGCTCGCGTAGTGTTCACCGACGGCACGCAGCATCGCTGCGACCTGTTGATCGCCGCGGACGGCATCAAGTCTTCCATTCGTGATCATGTGCTCGACGGTCTTGGCCAACCGCTGGTGGCGCCGCGTTTCAGCGGTACCTGCGCCTACCGCGGGATGATCGACAGCGAACAGCTGCGTGCGGCGTACCGGGCCCGGGGTGTCGATGAGCACTTGATCGATGTCCCGCAGATGTACCTGGGGCTGGACGCCCATATCCTCACATTCCCGGTCAAACAGGGCCGCCTGATCAATGTCGTGGCCTTCATCTCCGATCGCAGCCGCCCTGATCCGACCTGGCCAAGCGATGCCCCGTGGGTGCGCAATGCCAGCCAGGAAGAAATGCTCTCTGCCTTCAAACACTGGGGAGACGCTGCCCGGGTGCTGCTCGAATGCATTCCCGCGCCGACCCTTTGGGCGCTGCATGAACTCGATGAGTTGCCAGGCTACGTGCATGGCCGGGTGGGGCTGATCGGCGATGCCGCGCACGCCATGTTGCCACACCAGGGCGCTGGCGCAGGCCAGGGCCTGGAAGACGCCTGGCTGCTGGCGCGACTGCTGGCCGATCCGCAGGTTTTGGACAGCCAGCCACAAGTGGTGCTCGCAGCTTACGACGCCATCCGCCGTCCCCGTGCCTGCCGTGTGCAGCGCACCTCCTGGGAAGCCGGGGAGCTGTATGAATTACGTGACCCAGCGGTAGCCGATGACGAACAACTGCTGGGCAAGACCCTCGCCGAGCGGTTCGACTGGCTGTGGAACCACGACATGCAGGCGGACCTGCAAGAGGCACGTGCGCAGTTGGGTTGGCGAGCAGTCGCCTGACGACCGCCTGACGCCCTGAACCGGCCTGCACGAAGGGAGCACCCAGCGGCTCTCTTCGTGGGTCAATACCAATAAGATCTGGTGAATCAAGAGGACAGTGAAAATCTCTCAACTGCCGGCATTGCAGCAATTTTTCCGCGATTACCCAGGTCGGCTGCAGTAGCCCCGGCAACGCCAGCAGCAGCCACTTGCTCTTCAACTTCGGCCTCGTACGCCACGAGACGAATTGTCCTGCGTTGGGACGCCATGTCCTTACCCCGCCCAGCATGCCGTTTGATGATGCAGTCTCACCAACAAAGGAGAGGTTGCTGTGAACACACCCATCGGTTCGTTACTTCTGATCACTTCACTCGAGAAATTTGCCTCCTGTGCTCTGTATGGCCAGGCGCGAGCACTGGTCACCCAGCGTCAGCAAGACGTCAGTGCCTATATCGATGACCCCCAGACTCGAACGTTGGTCAGCGGCCTGCAGGGACGGTTGCAGGATTGCGCGAGCAACTACCTTGACGACCTGATGCCCGCTTCCATTGCCTGCATCGTCGATGTGGACGCCATTAGCGGGCTGATAAACACCTTGCGCGCCTCGCGACAGACTGGCGGCGACGATGAAATGGCTATTGCGGCGCAGCAGTTCTATCAAATGATCAGGTCCGATATTTCCCGCGCCCAGCAGCACATCGCAGTACTGGCAGAGCACACGACTCGGTGGGAGGAGGAAACCGGCAAGATCATTGGCCGGTTGCAGGTCTGTATCGATGCGCTGACCGTCGAGCTTGACGGTGACAAAGGCAAGATAGCCAGCATTCAAGCTGCAATCGGCAAGACCAGCCGGGACATGGATGAGGCCATCAGCCGGATGCTACTGGCCTCACAGTCGATAGGGGGAAACACCAAGGCGATCGCCACCTGGGTATTTTCGCTGTTCGGGTCCAGGGAAGAGCCGAAGACGATCAAGGTCAAGCCCAAGGCGGGAGACAAACAGCCACCGGCTGACGATGACACGGATGACGATGCCATGCCTGACGATGCCTCGCCTGACGAGGCCCGCAAGACCGAGCCCTTTCCAGTCGAGACAATTGGCGAAATCGCAAGCGGTGCCACTGAAGTGGTGGATGCCATCAACAGTTTCAGCGCCTTCACCGACGTGCTTCAGGACCAGTACCAACAACTCTACCGCCAGAAAGCCGCACTGTCGGTCGCGATCGTGATCAAGCAACAAGGCCTGGATCATCAGGTGGCCATCGAGCGATTCAGCCAGGCCGCCTCTGCCTTGAATGATGCCTGGACTCAGCTCGACGACACCTGGCAGCAGGCGGTCAAGGACAGCAGCGCTGTGGATGATCACTTGCTCGACGCCGGCTGGGAGCGGATCCCCGAGCGGTTGGACAGAATCAAACACTCCCTGACTGGCACGCAGGGGCATATCCCCCGACTGCAACACAAGGCTGCACTCGTCGTTTTACCCAAAGGAGTTACAAAATGAACGACATCAACACTGCCACCCAAGATGAAGACTACGGCCAGACCCGCATCGCACTCAAGGGCCAATCCTCGGCTGCCATGCTGGTGCAAACCCATTGCATGGCCGTAGAGAGGCAACCGTTTCTGGATTTCGGCAACCAGGAACGGCTCAAACCCCTGCAAGACGACATGAACAAAGGATTGGTCAAGGCGAAACAGAACGCGGTGTTATACCTCGATGACCTGCAGCCGCGGATCATCACCACGGTGACCAACATCGAGGCCTACTTCGAACTGCATAACGTGCTGTCCCAGGTGTTGCTACCCACCACAACCACTGCCGAAGCCATCGACATGCTGCGGGAAATGGAAAGTAGCGTCGAGGTGTACCGTCGCCAGGCCTCCATTATCCAGACCGACTTGTCGAAACTGCGCACCGCGTTCAGCGACGACAAGGCATTTTTCGATCGTTGCACCATTGATCTCAATGCGCTGGTCAATGGTGACAAAGGCGTGCTGGAGAGCATCAACAGCGAGCTTTCGGGTATCAACGGCAAGATAGCCGGAGCGGCCACCGGCATCGCCCTCGGTGGATTGGCGGCCATTGGTGGCGTCGTGATGATTTTGCTCGGGGCGGTGGGTACTGTCTTCACAGGGGGCGCCGCCACTGCTTTATGCGTCGGTGGCGGCGCATTGCTGATCGGTGGTGTGGCCGGAGCCGTGGGTTCCTCCATCGCACTGGCGGGCCTGCTCAATCTCAAGGGCGACTTGATCACTCGGCGTGAACGGCTCAATGCCGAAGTCGCGGTTGCCACCGGCATTGCCGCAGGCTTCGGCGAGTTGGGCGTCAGTGCCGGCCAGGCGCAGGAGGGCGCGCAATTGATGGCGAATGCCTGGGGCTTCATGGGCAGTCATCTGGAAACACTGCGTGACCAACTCAAGCGCGGGCAGATCGACAGCCCGATGTTGCGTCAGCTTTTAGTCCGCGCAAGCCAGGGCGGCGTGCGCTTGATCCTGGACGATGCGAACACCATCAAACGGCAGATGACCACCCCGCAGGCCACCATCGATACCAAAAAACGCATCGGTGACCTGATCACCGAACAAGCCAGCTCGCTGAAAGAGGCTGCCTGACAGCGTCATGACGGATCACACAAGGAGTTCATCATGTGGCAAGAAATCACGGCTCACATCAACGACGTGGTGCTTGAAACCCGCTCTCTGCCAGCCCCCCCGGGCCAACTGGGTGAGGTCAAGACGCATATTGACCAGTTGCCCGCGGCCATGCAGCAGGTGGAGAAGGTTCAACAACGCATCATCCAACACGTTGAGCGCTCTACCGAATTGATCAATACAGCGCTGTTGCACAGTACCCAAGGTACCACCGACAACAACGATGCCTTGCAGTCCTACACCTCCCAGGCGAGTGCCGAAATCGAGCAGGTCAGTGGTGAGTTGCAAAGCCTGATGCAGACGATAGGCAGCTTTCGAAGCCTGCTCGGCCAGGACTCCGGGGCCCTGAAGAGCGAGGCCATGCAGGCACGCGCGCGCATAAAGGCGCTGGAGGAGCGTCAACGGGAGTTGTCTGCCAAGGCCCAGGAGTTGCGTAATCGCTCGGCCTGGACGTGGTTGTTCCCGCCCGCCAAGGCGATCGATGAGTTGGTCAGCCTGTGCCAACACGGCAAGTCCACCGAAGCGGCTCTGGAGGATGCGATCCGGGAGCTGGGTGACAAGCGTCGTGAAGCAAGCAACCTGATCCGTATCAGCGATGTGTGCGAGCAACTGCTCAGCCTGCTCAGCGCCATGGCCGAGGGGCTGCAGGGGGTGATCAACCAGCAAGCGCTGCTCAAGGGCTACCTGAGTAATGAGGACCGCTTGGCGTCGTTGACGACGCCTGATAACGCGCGCCTCTACCTGAACACTGTGCTCGGCATTCTGCGAATGATGAGAGCCCAGGCCAACTGAGTGAGAAGAAGGAGTTTCATCATGATGTTATTTTTCGGCAAACCCAAAGGTGCAGCCACCACCGACGAAAACGCTTCCCGCGCAGGCCGCCTGCAAGCGCTGCGCAGCCACTTCTACGCCTGGAAGAAGTGGAAGGAGTTCGCGCCGGACGCGTCGTTCCAGCCCCATGCCATCCAGCAAATGCTCAATGCCCTTGAGCAAAAGCCAGTAAAGCACTTGCGTGACTACAGCGGTGACTCGTCGATACTGGTACTCAATGCCCACGGCAACGCGACGGTGTTCAACGGCTACACCGGTCAACAGGTCGCGACCATGCTGCAGAACCTGGGTATCAGCGAAGCCGGCACCCGGGAAATCTGGGTGGCCGCGTGCAGTGTGGCACTGCAGAAGCAGCAACCAGGACCGGCCGCCATCAGCCGCTTCGTCAATGACTTGCGCTTTCACTTGCTCCAGGCAGGGCTGGATATCAAGGTCTACGGGCCTCGCAATATCCTTTGGTACAGGGGCGGGCTGGTGCCCGTTGGTGATCAGCAGAAGTACGAGTACAACGAGGTCTACATTGCACCATTGCCACCGGAGATAACTTCGGGCAAGGAGCGCAAATATGCGTTTAACGAGGGGTGGTTGCTCGCCCATCCTTGACGCGGATGTTGAGCAGGCCGCCGGTTCCGAAGCCGACGGCCCGCTCACGTATCATCAAGCTCGCGCAGCGCGTTCAGACGCTCGCCGATACGTGCCTGGCGGTAGCGGCCGGCGGACATGCCAAAGACCTTGCTGAAGCAGCGGTTGAACGTCCTGACCTCCTCGAAGCCGCAACGGTATGCAACCGTTTCGATTGGAATGCTGTAGGGCGGTACGGCCAACATTTCGCTGGCACGCAAGAGCCGAAGCATGCGAATTGTTTCGGCCACTGTCTGTCGGCGCTGTGCAAAGGCGCGGTACACAGTGGTGCGTGAACAATTGATCAATCGCGCGACGGCACATACGTTTAACGACGTATCTGCCAGATTCTGTTCGATCATCCTGCAAGCTGTCTGATAGATCCATTCATGCGCCGGCCTGGCGCATGTCGTTGCCAAAATCGAGGCTGGACTCGGCCTGGAACGTGCCCAGAAGCAAACACCCTGATGATCATGGCTGGCCCACACGCACCGCAACCCAGACACGTCGGCTTTGACTTTGATCTCCATTGTCTTCCTCTGTGCATCCTGCAAAACCTCCCTGTTTCCCTGGGGTATTCGTCCAGAGTCCAGCCGATCGCCGTTAGCGCAGGTAATGACCTGCGAGCTGTGGTGCGACCTTTATTAATCGTTCCAGGAGGTTGGCGTGGTTGGCGACATAGGGCCAAGCGTAGTCGCAGAGACAGGCTTACATTTGCGGCCTGTATCGGATCAATCCAGCAGCAAAGGTACTGGTGGATCTTCCACGACCGGGAGGAGGGTGGAGAGCGGGTTGAAAACGGTAGGGAGGGTGCCGACGAAGGCAAAGGGTTGATGCAACCACCAGCGCTTCGACATCATGACGGTGGAAAGTTGCGCCGCTGCAAACGGCGCAATCGATCTGTTATCGAATCAAAGGAACGCCACTGAGCGTTTGCAAATCCTCAAAGCTGATATCGGCGACAATCTCCCGGACCTTCAAGCCGTCTGAAGTGACGTCCAGGATAGCCAGGTCGGTATAAATCCGCGTCACGCAGCCAATGCCGGTCAGCGGGTAGGTGCATTGCGGCACCAATTTGCTTTCGCCGGTCTTGGTCAGGTGATCCATCATGACGAACACCTGGCGTGCGCCTGTCGCCAGGTCCATCGCGCCACCCACGGCCGGGATGGAACCTTCGGCACCGGTGTGCCAGTTGGCGAGGTCGCCGTTGACCGACACCTGGAAGGCGCCCAGCACGGCAATATCGATGTGCCCGCCGCGCATCATCGAGAACGAATCGGCGTGGTGGAAATAGGCGCCACCTTGCAACAGCGTCACGTGCTGTTTGCCTGCGTTGATCAGGTCGTCGTCTTCCTCACCCGGTGCAGGGCTCGGGCCCATGCCCAGTACACCGTTTTCACTGTGCAGGAACACTTCCTTGTCACCCAGGTAGTTGGCCACCAGCGTGGGTACGCCAATGCCCAGGTTCACGTAGGAGCCTTCGAGAATATCGTCGGCCACACGTTGGGCCATTTCGCTACGCGATAGTTTTTTCATGACAGTCATGGCGGGCCTCAGTTGACGTTGGCGTTCGAGTAAGTGGCGCGCGGCACGGCGACCACGCGCTGGACGAAGATCCCCGGGGTGATGATGTGTTCGGGGTCCAGCTCTCCCAACTCGACGATCCGGTTGACCTGGGCGATGGTGGTTTTCGCTGCCATGGCCATGATCGGGCCAAAGTTACGCGCCGCTTTGCGATAGGTGAGATTGCCCCAGCGATCGCCTTTTTCGGCCTTGATCAGTGCAACGTCGGCGTGCAACGGCATTTCCAGCACATAGTTGCGACCGTCGATCACCCGGGTTTCCTTGCCTTCGGCCAGCAACGTGCCATAACCGGTCGGCGAATAGAACGCACCGATGCCAGAGCCTGCCGCACGAATACGTTCAGCCAGGTTGCCTTGCGGCACGACCTCAAGCTGCACCTTTCCGGCCAGGTAGAGTTCGTCGAATACATAGGAATCGGACTGGCGCGGAAACGAGCAGATCACCTTGGCAACGCGCCCGGCCTTGAGCAATGCGGCCAGGCCGATTTCACCGTTACCGGCATTGTTGCTGATGATGGTCAGGTCGCGAGCGCCCGAAGCAATCACGCCATCGACCAACTGCGACGGCATCCCGGCAGTGCCGAAGCCACCGACCATGATGACCGAACCATCGGCAATGCCGTCCAGTGCGGCAGCGACGGATTCAAATGTTTTATTGATCAAGGCGTACTCCTGTTTTTATTCGGCTGAACAGAATGATCCGAGGGAAAACCGCGTCAATCACGGCTAATGCAATGGTGCATAGGTTGCCAAACAATGGGTCGAGGAGGGTGCCCGGGAAGGCGATGTCGTGCGATTAACGAACACAAATCGATTATCGGACACAGCGTTGAGGCGTTGAACGAGCAAGCCGCTGGCGGCTATGGCGGGTTTCAAAAAACGGATAAAGGTCTGCACAAATCAGATAGTCCGGGCTTTCGACCACCCGCTAGCATGAAGAGCCCTCGCGCCTTTTTCAGGCCCGGGTGCATTTATCGATGCCTGCCCGGCCCGTCCTTACGGGCTGGCGCGGGGTGTACCCATAACAATAACGAATCGAGTCCGCCACGCCTTACAGGCATGCGGGCCGGGGAATCATGATGCCGAGACTGACGAAGCGTACTCACCTGGCGGCTCTGACCCAGGGGGGCGCGGTAGTGACCTGCCTGGCTGCAGGCGTTTATCCCGAGCACCTTTACACCTGTCTGGCGGTCATCCTGCCAGCGCTGGTCGCGGCAGGCTGGCTCTATCACTTCGAAAAGGTGGAGAGGGTGGAGGTCCGTGTCGAAGTGCCGGTGGAAACCCAATGGCTGCCAGTACAGATCCCTGTCGAAGCCGACTGCAAGTCCGGGCATGCGCCGCCAACGCTTGATCCGCTTCTACGCAATAACGTGGGCGAGTTGAGCCTGGCAATCGGTGAGACCGAAAAAGACATGCATTTTGCCAACCAGTTGGCCCGCGAAGCGGGCGGCAAGGTCAATGCCAGTGCGCAGAGCATCCAGACCTCAGCCACCATCTTCTGCGAGCTCGATCAGTCCCTGGAAAAACTTGCTCAAGCGTTCGACGAACTGGGCGGCCAATCCGTGCAGATCAGGGGCTTGGTCGGCAGCATCCAGGACATCGCCCGGCAAACCAACCTGCTGGCCCTCAATGCCGCTATCGAAGCCGCTCGTGCGGGCGAGCATGGTCGTGGCTTTGCCGTCGTGGCCGATGAAGTGCGTAACCTGTCCAGGCGTGTCGCCGAGTCCAGTGCGCAGATCCATCAGATTGCCCAGACCCTGGAGCGTACCGCCGATGACGCCCGTGGGGGTATCGATGACCTGAGCGTGTCCGCGCGCAACGGCCTGGCGCAGTCCGATGAGGCCCTGCAGTCAATGCAGAGTTTGCGTGATGCGGCGGTGGCACGCATGGAGATCGTCGAGCGAGTGATGTCGCGGTTGGCCGGGCAGCGACTGCTGGCGGCCCAGGTGGAGGCGTTGCTGCCTGGGTCGCTGCATGTTTAACCCGTGAGGCCCGGCTCGGCGTGGTGCTTTATTGAGCCGGGTACTGCGTAAATGTCCCGGTAGGCGACACCCGTTACTTGCAGTTGCCGGCTTTACGATACCCCGCCGCCCGAGCTTCGGCTTCTGACGGGAAGGCAATCTGGTTTTTCTCGGACACCTGGCCATAACCAGGGCAACCCGCCGAGAGGTGATACACCTGACTCTTGCGGTTACCGATGACTATCCCGGTGGCGCTCGCGAGGGTTGGCTGTGCGCCTGCCCGTGGAGCGTTTACAGGAATGGCGCTGACGACACCCTCACCAACCGCCTTATACCCTTGCGACCATCGACGTTCGCCCGTTACGAATGGATTGGAGTGCCCCATGATTGCCGTTATGCGCCGATCGCGCTCTTTCTCCCAAGGCGAAACCGGGTACTGCTTGTCCCAGGCCATCAGTAGCTGTTGCTGCTGACCGGACATGTTCAGTTTGTATCTGTCGAACATGTAGAAGGTCGTCCTTGCGACCAGCCCTTTTACTTCGTCACGCGGCTCTGCAGCACGCTGGTTGAAATCAACCCGCGTCTTGCATTGGCCATACTGCGGCGCTACCCCGGTGGCCATGCCGTAGTTGAAATTGCTACGGTCGCCGTTCACTTCTCCAACAGAGGGGTAGAGGTTGAACAGGTCCGCTTCCATTGCGCGAAACACCGGATCATCGTCCACACAGTGCTCGCGCCCACCGTTCTTCCAGCATTGGCGCTGGTTACCGAACGTCCAGGCTGGAACGATGTGTTCCCACTCAGTACGCTCGGCCCGAGTCTCTTGGCTTCTGGCCTTGAGGCCACACGACTGGGCATCGATACGACCACCTGATTTACCCACCCAGGTCCATTTGCAGCCGCAATACAACTCGCCCATGGAGCTGTTCGCCTGGTCGAGGTAGATTTTCTGCTTGGCTATGACCTTGGCTTCGGAAAAGGTCGAGGGAGGGTTGGCGAAGGCGGGAGTAATGACCGAGAGGGTCAACGCTACTACGGAAAACAGCTTTTTCATGGGTAAACATTGGCAGTTTTGGGGCGCGCATTATACGCATGGGCTTCACGCTGAATGATGCAAACCCGTCTAGCGCGACTTCTTCGAACGCTTGGGCTGCATCCAAGGCAGTGTGCAAAGGCGCCCAGCCACGGCTGGGCGCCATTTGGCTCAGCCCGTATGGTGACTCTTGGCAAGGCCATAGACGTTGGTGTCGATGCCTTCGAAACGCGCTTTCAACTGCAGCGCCAGGTACAGCGAATAATGCCGTGACTGATGCAGGTTGCCGCCATGGAACCAGAGGTTTTGCTGCTGTGTCGGCTTCCACATGTTGCGCAGTTCGCCCTCGTACGGACCAGGATCATTGGTAGTGCCGGAGCCCAGGCCCCAGCAGCGACCGACCTTGTCAGCGACTTCCTGGGAAATCAGCTTCGCCGCCCAACCATTCATCGAGCCATAGCCCGTGGCGTAGACGATCAGGTCTGCCGGTAGCCGGCTGCCGTCGTTGAGTACGACGGCATCCGCTTCGATGCGTTCGACACCCAGGCCAGGCGCGCTTTTGAGCTTGATCGTGCCATTGGCGATCAGTTCGCTGGCACCGACGTCGATGTAGTAACCGGAACCTCGACGTACGTATTTCATGAACAGGCCTGACTCGTCGTCACCGAAATCGAGCATGAAACCTGCCTTGGCCAGGCGCTCGTAGAAGTCCTTGTCACGTTCCTTGATCGCGTCAAAGACGGGTTGATGAAAGCTCGGCATGACCTTGTAGGGGATCGAGGCGAACAGCATGTCGGCCTTGTCCGTGGTCAATCCCGTCTCCAGGGCGTCTTCGGAGTAGAGCCCGCCGAAGACCAGGTCCATCAGGCTGTCGGAACGCACGATGTGGGTGCTGGAGCGCTGCACCATGGTCACCTCGGCGCCGTTCTCCACCAGGTCGGCGCAGATATCGTGGGCCGAATTGTTCGCGCCGATGACCACCGCGCGCTTGCCGCGCCAGGCATCTCCACCGGGATGGCGGCTGGAATGATGCTGCTGGCCGTTGAAAACCTCGGCACCCGGGTAACCGGGAACATTGGGGACGCCAGACATGCCGGTGGCGAGGATCAACTGGGCAGGCCGTAACGTCACAGGCTCGCCATCGCGCTGCACTTCAACCTTCCAGGTGCCACTGTGCTCGTCAAAGCTGGCGCTTACACATTCTGTACGCGCCCAGTAATTGAGCTCCATGACCTTGCTGTACATTTCCAGCCAGTCGCCGATCTGGTCTTTTGGCGTGAACACCGGCCAGTGATCGGGGAAGGGCAGGTAAGGCATATGGTCGTACCAGACCGGGTCGTGCAGGCACAGCGACTTGTAGCGACCGCGCCACTGATCGCCAGGACGCTCGGCCTTGTCGACGATCAGGGTTGGCACGCCCATGCGCTTGAGTCGCGCGGCGAGCCCCAGCCCACCCTGGCCGCCGCCCACGATCAGGCAGTAAGGCTGGGTGGTGATGCCCAGCGATGCTTCTTCATCGCGACGGCGTTCCAGCCAGTTGCGTTTATCGGCATGGGTGTGGCCATGGTTGGCGCCCATTGGACGGCGCCGGCCACTGGGCTCCTCAAAGCCCTTGAGTTCGCGCATGGTCGTCAGCAGCGTCCAGCACAGGCCGTCCTTCAGACGCACGTAGCCTTTACCTCGCGCGGCACCGGTTTGCAGGCTGATCCAGCCTTCGAGCACACCGTTGTCGAGCGTCGCCTCACCTTCGAGTTTCCATTGCTCGGGACGCGTCTGGTCCAGGCGTGTCTCGAGCATGTCGCCGATGGCAGGCTTGCCTTCCAGGGTCACCAGGTTCCAGCTGAAAAGTAGCAGGTCACGCCAGTGACACTCTTGCGCAAACAGTTCCAGCGCGCCGTCCAGATCGCGTTGGGCGAGACGCTCGCCGAGGTTTTCGACCCAGGCCGCGAGCTGGGCAGTTGGCGTTTGCAGAGGTGTTTCGACAGCGATGTTCATGGAGCCTCTCCCGATCTTGTTGTTGTGGTAACAACTGCCCTTCAGCAAGGCCCGGGCCATCTTCGTGAAAGCCCCGTTTCAAAGCGGCTGGCGCAGTACTGTCAAGGCTTTGGAGCGGATTCATGTCACGATTTTGGGAATCGTGGATGACAGAGTGTCACTCGGTGCAAACAGCGCTCAGTCGGATTTTTTCATATAAGCTTCGAGCAGCCCCGTGTCCTGACCGTAACGGAGAACAAGAACAATGAAGCCGGCCTTGATCAACGCCCATGCACAACAAGTGCTCCAAGCCGTGCAGGGCACTCCCGTCAGCCACAGCCATACTGACCTGGCGATCACACGGTCCTGGCGCCGTTGCCTGGATCAGCATCAGCTCGATCCCGCCAGCCGCCGCGCGCCCAATGTAGTGGAGCACCCACGCCTGCAGGATCACCGCGCGCCGCTGGAAAGCATCATGTCCATGGCGCACTGGCAGATGAGCAGTTTGCACCAGCAACTGGGGCGTGACGGCCACGTGGTGCTGCTCACCGATGCGCGCGGCGTGGCGATTGACAGCGTGTTCAACGAATCCGAACGCGGCGAGTTCCAGCGTGCCGGACTGTGGCTCGGTTCGGTATGGAGCGAGGATTGCGAGGGTACCAACGGTGTCGGCACCTGCCTGGTCGAGCGACAGCACGTCACCATCCGTCGTGATGAACATTTTCGCGGCAAGCACGTCGGCCTGACGTGTTCGGCCAGCCCGATATTCGATTCGAAGGGAGAGTTGCTTGCCGTGCTCAACCTCTCCTCGGTGCGGGAGGAACACAGTCTTGCGCAACACTTCAAGGCCATGGCGTTGACCAATCTGTCAGCCAAGTTGATCGAGAGCAGTTTTTTCCTGGGACATGATCCGCAGCGATACTTGCTGCGCTTGCACCCTGAGGCAGGCTTCGTTGGGCTGCTGGGTGAAGGTCTTGTCAGTTTCGACGAGAGTGCCCGTATCTGTTCAGTCAATCAGGCTGCGCTGGATCTGCTGGGCCTCAACCGTGACCAGGTGGTTGGGCAATCGCTGACGATGCTGCTGCAAACCCCCATCGATCAGCTGATGAGTCAGGCCAGCGCTCAGCCGAGTGTCTGTTGGCCAATGCGTCTGATGGACGGACGCCCGCTCTACGGACAGTTGCGCGAGCCTTTGCGCCAGGTGCCTGCAGTCGCGCCTGCAATCCCCCCCAGGATCAACGACGAGCATGTGTGCCTGGAAGACCCGCGCCTGCAACGCGGCTTTGCTCGCGCATTGCGTGTTCTGGAGCGTGACGTCCCGGTGTTTCTGCAGGGCGAAACCGGTACCGGCAAAGAAGCTTTTGCGGCGGCGCTGCATCGCGCCAGCGCCAGGGCGAGCAAGCCTTTTGTGGCGATCAATTGCGCGGCCATTCCGGAAACGCTGATCGAGAGCGAGCTGTTCGGCTATCGCGGCGGCAGCTTCACCGGCGCGCGCAAGGACGGGATGATCGGAAAGCTGGAGCAGGCCCATGGCGGCATTCTGTTTCTCGATGAGATCGGCGATATGCCATTGGCATTACAGACTCGCCTGCTGCGCGTGCTGGAAGAACGTCAGGTGGTGCCGCTGGGCGGCGCGACGGCCCGTGCGCTCGACGTACGCCTTATCAGTGCCAGCCACCAGGATCTGCACGCCTGTGTGGCCGAAGGGCGTTTTCGCGAAGATCTGTTTTATCGCATTGCCGGGTTCGCCGTGCAGCTCCCGCCGTTGCGTGAGCGTTCTGACAAGGGCCGTTTGCTCGACCTGCTGCTGCGCGAGGAGGCAGCAGGGGTCAGAGTTCGGCTGGAAGCGGGTGTCAGAGAGCGCTTGCTGGCGCAGCCTTGGCCAGGCAATGTCCGGCAGCTGCGTACGTGTCTGCGCACACTGGTAGCGTTGGCGTTGGAGGGACGTGTCACGCTGGACGACCTGGCAGAGCTGCTGCCGGTAGCGCCAGCCGCCGCGCTGGCCGAAAATCCGCTTGGATTATCCGAACGGCAGACGCTGCTTACGTTGATCGAGGCGCAGCACTGGCATATCGCCCATGTTGCCGCCCGCCTGGGAATCAGCCGCAATACGCTCTATCGCAAACTGCGGCAGCACGGGATTTCACGACCTGGTTGAATGTTCAGGGAGCCCCGCTGACCCTATCGATACGCCATTGCTCTCCATCAAGAACTTGACGGATGGTCGCCGATTATCAAGCCGCGAATGGCGTTGATGGCGCGTTCGCGGGCGCTTTTCAGCAATTGTGGAGAAAGGCTCGGCGGCTGCATGCCCCCTTCTGACAAGGGCATCACGCCCAGTGCGATATGCGCTTGCTCGAATTGTCTTTCCCGCCTTATCAATCCGCCCGACACGAGTTTGAAATAGAGTCTGCTGAAGCCCTCCTGCTGCTTGGGCGTGCCACGTACGCCCGTTGTCCGGTCGATGACTCCCAGTCGTTGTTCCAGTGCGTGGCGAAGCCGGGCTTTGCCCTTGCGTTGGATGGGCAGCGGAAATACCGCCACCGGACGCCCGGTCATGCAGGCCTCTGTCAGCATTGAAAGGCTGTCGCCGGTGACGATAAAGCCATCCGCCAGCGCGAGGAACGCAGGATAAGGATTGTCCTGCGTCTCACCGAATCGATACGACCAGCATGGAACGTCAATGGCCGACAGCAACGTATCGGTGGTCGTTGCAGAAGAGCGCGGACTGGTCGATAACAGAATCGAACCACCCAGGGCCTTGACCGCAGCATTGGCTTCACGGCCCAGGCGAATCTCAGCATCCGCGTCCATGCAATAGGGTGAGGCACTCGCTCCCACGAGGACGGCGATCCAGGGGCGAGGCAGTGAAGCGAAGCGTTGTCGCCATAGCTGCAGTTGCGCCTGATCCAGCGTGCGCGGGTTCATGTACGGGGCAGGGAGGTCCACGACGTTGTCCGCCAGGGCAAGCCCGTATTGCGGAGTCGACAGCACCAGGTCGAAGCGCCACAACGGGACCTGGGCTCGGCCCACATGGGCCAGTTGCGTCTTGCCCCCGGAGCGATGCTTGATCCATTGGGCAACCTGGGCGCAACGCCGTCCCGCACTCAAGACCAGCTCTGGCCAGGGCGCGCCCAGGCCCGGTACTGGCCGCCTGGGCAACCGGGTGCCCAGCAGGGCGTCGAGCAGATAAGGGCGGGGTGGGACGGTTATACGTTTGCATTCGTAGGGCCAGCCCAGCGCGTCGGCCATGGCAATCAGCTGTGCGTTGTCGCCTGCATGTTTGCTCAGCAGCACCCAGACCCTGGGGCTATCAGCCGTCTTGAGCCGCAACGCATAGTCAGCGACGAAGCGCTGCGTGCGACCCTTTTCATCCTCGCAGTCGAGCTGCCAGCAACGATCCGGGTAGCGCCGCGCGATGCGCCGCAGGAGTCGGCGCCAGCCGCTGACAGAACTGATCATCGAACCATCGCCACTGAGCCTGGCCTGAATGTAGAGCAAGCGGGTGGCCATACTGAACAGGCGATCGATGACCCAGGGCAAGTCTTGCGCAGCCAGCTTTTCAAGACCTTGGGCCGCGATAAAATCCTGAGGGGGTAAATCGACCTGGCGAAGCTGGTCGATATCGAACTGCCTGACCGCCGGGCCGAGTGCCTGCATTTGTTGCCATGGCCCGATCAGCCCGAGCTTCGCACACTGCAGCTTACGACTGAGCAGCTGGACATCTTGCGGGATAAGCGCCGGCTGCGTGGGGACTTCACGAATGGCGTGGACGAACTGAGGACTGGGCTGTGCTGCCGAGTAGAGCTCATACCCGCTGGCGTCTGCCGCTTCCTCAAGGCTGAGGAAAATTTCTGCGAAGGGATGGATCTGATAACTGTATTGGGCGGGAAGGGGTCTCCAGGGCTGTAGATGCAGGGTTGTGTAATGCAGCAAACGGGATTCGCCGTGTTTGTATTCCAGATCCCGTGCGTGCCAGATGGCATCCAGTATTCCAAAGCAGCCCGGTATTTCGGCTGCCAGCGCATGCAGCTTTTTTTTGCTGGTCGTGGTGGCTGCTTTCATGTTCCAGCAGCATTGCATCCGCTCGCAGTCGATGAGCATGACGGCCGTTTCCCTGGGCGCAAGCGCCAGGTAACCGTGCTCGCCCATCGGTTGGTCGAACAGAGGAGCCGGGTCGGCGGTATAGAGCTGATCGACGTCGTTATACAGGGCGCGACCGTGGCGCCCCGCCAGGTCCGGGATAGCGAAGCGATAATTGGTGAAACCGGTACGCCAGCCCGCCTGGGCGAATCCGGGCAGTCCCGTCATCCGGTAAATCTCATAGCGGCGGTCCGGGTTGCGCACTTGCGCCAGCGCATAGACAAACATGCGCTCGGCGCGGTATTGCGCAGGTTCGGTACCCAGGAATATGCGCACGGCGGGCGCCTGCGGTGCCCCGGCTCGGGCGGCCAGGACTATCGGCTCGATGCGCGGTATCGCAAGTGGGTCCCCTGTGTCCCCTGAGACGACGGGGTCGCAGGTATCGATACCTGGGGATGACTGCGCTGAACCCTCCAAGCGCATGAGCATTTCCTCGGAAAAATCAATCTCCACAGCATAGAGCCAAATACGAGAAGTCGAGGATAAAGTTTGCGTACGGTGCTTTTTTGAATCGAGGCGATGGGCGGGTGTCGAAAGATTCAACTGAGCGAATGGATTGTTCTAGTCTACCCAGCGAGTCTTTAAATGATCGCAGGGTCCTGCAAGTTCAAATCCTTAAATAGGAGCCCGGGAAGATGGGTCTATTCGAACAACGCACCCGTACAACTGCAATTCTGTTAAGCGCCGGGCAAGGACGACGGCTACTTCCCTATACGACGAACTCCCCCAAGTGCCTGATCGAGGTCGGTGGGCAGCGGGTCATAGAATGGCAGATCGATGCCCTGATGGCCGCCGGGATAAGTCGGATCACCGTGGTGATCGGCTATGGTGCAGAGCAGGTCGAACGGGTGTTGAACGAGCGCTACGGGCCCGGCGTCATTTCTACGATTTACAACCCGTTCTTTGAAGTTGCGGATAATCTGGCCAGTTGCTGGATGGCTCGCCAAATCATGCATGACGATTTCATCCTGCTAAATGGCGATACGTTATTCGACCAGCCAGTCCTGGAGCGACTGCTTGATGCGCCTGCCAGGGCAATTACACTCGCGGTCGACAGGAAACCGGCTTACGACAGCGACGATATGAAAGTCCAGCTCACCGGTGATCGAATCAGCGCCATCAGCAAACTGATTCCACTCGATTATGTCGACGGGGAATCTATTGGCATGATGCATTTTCAGACAGGGGGAGGACCGCTGTTTCGAAGTGCGCTGGAAGAAAGCATGCGCCGTCCCGAAGCCTTGCAAATGTGGTACTTGAGCATCATCGATTACCTGGCAGGGACTACCGGACAGGTGTTCGCACAGACAATCGAAGGGTTGGGCTGGGTGGAGTTGGACTATCCTGCCGACCTCAGGGCAGCGCAGGCACTGGTCAGGCCTTGGGCAGACCGCACGCTTGGCACAGAGCTCCCCCTTGCTCAGGGCGAGAAACCAGGGTCCTGACGCGGGGACGCAGACAGCAAACAGTCGCAATGAAATTCGGCGCTGCGCTCAAAGGCGGCACGGGCGAAAGAATATTCCCAGCGCTCGACGGTGACTTGCCTTGTTCGTTTGTCCAGATTGAGTCGATTGAACGAATTGGGGGCATTGCCGCGAATTCGTGATGACAGGGTCGTTCCCGCCTGCACCCCCCAGATTTCCCTGGACAGTCCGGCATATTGCTTGCTGAGCGCCTGCACGTAGGGAAGATGAATATGCCCTCCCATCACCAGGTCGAGCCCTGACGAGGCCCAGCGCTGCAGTGCAGCCCTTGCACCGATCTGCAGATTGCGCCGGTCGGAAGCGACGATCGAGCCGAACGGTTGATGAGCAACGACGATGCGCAGTTTTTGCGGATCGCATTTCTGCAGCCGCTCAGCCACTTCCTCGACTTGCCGGGCAGTGACCTTGCCGTCCTTGCGGCGGGCAGGGTGGGTGGTGTTCAAGCCGATGATCAATGCATCGTCATTCTCGAAAATGGGTGCGAGATTGCCGTCGATGTACCGGTGATAATTCCCGTAGGGTGAGAACAGGCGCGCGAGCAGGTTGTACAGGGGGATATCGTGGTTGCCGGGAATCGACAGGACTTGCGGTACGCCATAGTCCTTGATGCGCTTGATGAAGGCCTGCGCCGAAGCGAACTGCTCACGTCTGGCGCGTTGCGTGATGTCCCCTGAAAAAACCACCAGATCGGCGCCATGGGCCTTGACGTGCGTTTCGAACGCTTGCATGACGGGGAGCTGTTCTGTGCCGAAATGCGTATCGGAAATATGCAGAAGTCTGGTCATCGTTGCTGGAAATCCTGCCTCTATTCATGGGTTGCCTCTGTTGTTCGCGTTGGCGAGGAGCATCGTCATCAGCGTAGCCGGCGGCTTTTCAACAGGCGCCAGAGCAATGGCCAGGCAAAGACCAGCGGGAAACGGCGCAATCGATGAGTCACCTCGATGGGCTCACCCAAGTGGCGCTCCAGCTTCCAGATGAGATAGTCGACGCCGTTTTCGAAGGTGAAAAACGATTTGACCAGCCGCGCTACGTTCAACGTTCTTCCCTGGACTCGCCTGACTCTCCACTGTCGCTCGTTACCTCGTCGCGTTGCGGCCGGGCAAAGGTTGCGATAACCATCCTCTTCGTCCGCACAGGCTGCCAGGTGCTTCACGGCAGGCGCGGCGGCGCGGGTGATGCGTGAATAATAGGCCTGGTCGTGCCTGACGAGTTGCCCGGGGCGATCGGCTGACTCGGGACGCAGCTCGGCTGCGTAGCTCAGCGACAGTGCTCTTTCCCATAGGGAAAAGCTGTCGAATCGATCCGGTAGACTGGCGACGCAGCGCCCCATCAGCGTCATCACGGCTTGGGCCAGTGCGAAATGGATTCGCGCCTGTGTATCGGCGTCCTTGAAATAAACGAGCCGACACGGCTGGGCGAACCGGGCCCAGAGGTAGCTTTGAAACCACGAACCGGTGCCCGCTTCGAAGTCCTGCAGCGAGAGGATGGCGCATTTGGCATGGAGTATCTGGCCATCGGGCGCGGCAGCCCTGACAAGGATCACGGTGGGCGGCAGCCAGGCGTTGGCCAGCTGCTGCAAGCGCTTGTGATGCGCGTGAGCATAGTCATCGACCAGCGCATAAAAGTCGATCATGCCATCGGTGAGATCGCCGCTACGCAGGCATGAACCATAGACCAGCAGCGCCACCAGTGCATCGCCCAGGCGTGTGTGCAATGCCTGGACAATCCCGTCCAGCTCGCCGGGCATCGGTTGCGTGCATTGCTCCCTGACCTGTTCAAGCAAGTCCGCGGGGGGCGGCATGGAATCAAGGGCGCGCATCGAATCTCAAGTGTCCTGAAAGGTCATGAAGCGGATCGGGTCCGTGGCGGCTAGCGTGATCGTGCCCTGTGCTGGAAAAATTTCACCGTCCAGCACGTACTCCTCAGCACCGTCGAGGTCCATCCGGGTGAAGTTGTGGCTGAAGTAACCATCCTGCTCCTTGATCATCGAGTTGGCCCGCCCCCAGAGCAGGAACGGCAGGATGAAGGCCAGACGCTTGGGCCGATGCCTGATGGCGGTGAGATGAATGGGCGCCTGTTCGGTGCCCCAGTAAGGTCTCATCCCGGCCAGGAGCCTGTTCAGGGTCGTGGCAAACACCACCAGCCAGTCGCCTTCCCAGGCACCGCGATGGGTGCCCAGGCGAGCAGGCAATGCCCTGAACAGATCGTGTGGCAAGGTGTGCAGCGCTGAAAGCAGCATTCGGCCGAACGCCAGCGACGGTCCCAGCGCCCCGGGTACGCGCTTGGGCCGCAGCTCCCGATGGTAATAGCGCACGCCGTTCACAACCGCGCCAACGCCGAAGAACATCCCGAATCGCGGCCCGTGGTCCAGCGGGCCATCAACCCGAAGCGCGGCGCGCGAGACGATGGTTGGCGTGACGGCATTGCCGGCAAGCCAGGCGGACAAGCCCGCCAGGGCCTTTTCGACGCTCAGGCGCGGGCCCAGATCGATCGCGCTCATGTTGGTGGTACCCCCCGGGACCACCAGAATGGTGGGCACGCTTGCCGGTTCGCGGCTCAGCAGAATGGAGAGGGCGGCTTGCAGGGTTCCGTCGCCACCGAGGATGACCAGCAGGTCGCTTTCCCTGAGCTGGAAGTGGCGCACCGCGTCGGCGATCTCCTGCGGGGCGGTCGCTTCGAGCACTGCCGCGCCGGGAACGTTGCGGGCGAGCAGGCGGAACCTGGGCAAGGCGCGCCGAATGGTTCCGCTGCAAGGATTGAGCACGATCCCGACTTTCCGTGGCCGCGGGCAGGCGTCATGCATCGTTGAGGCCCGAGCGGGGCGCGAACATTCGCACGATCAAACGGTCATGTTCGGCGCTCATGTCAATTCGGCTGAGCCAGGGCTGTGGCGGGTGCCCTCGGTATTTCAAGACAATGGCGGACACCGAGCGAACCCCCAGCACCAGCGTCGAGAAGCACGTCCAGACGGCCACCCAGATCAACCCCGTGTCATGGGCGTCCAGCGCCCATAGGCAGGTCAGGATGAGCAAGTTGGGATTACGCCGCGCGGTGACCAGCCTGTTGAGTGAGTCGAACGGGCGCCAGAGAAACAGCGAAAAAGGCGCGGCAAACTTGAACGCCAGCTCGCACAGCCGACCTGCGACATAGCCCAGGCAAATGGCCCAGAGCACGGGATCGAGGGGTATGTCCGAGTCCCACGTCGCCTCATAGCCCATTCCCCACGCGATATACCAGAGCGGCGGGTGAATCAGGTCCAGGCCATGGTCGAAAATGTTGCCGAAGCGAGTGGAGGTCACGGTCACGCGTGCCAGCTTGCCATCCACCGTATCCAGGAACGTCATCAGCCAGCCGGCTACCAGGCCCGCGCCGAAATGCCCATGCCAGAACAGAATGCCTGCCAGGATGGCCAGGACATAGCTGGCCGCCGTGACCTGATTGGGACTGAGCCCCAGCCGCACGCACCAGACGGTGGCCCAGCGAGCCGGGACAGGCCAGACCGCTCGAGTGATGAAGTCGGTGACGCCTTTGTAGGAACCGTTGAACAGGGACTTCTCAAGATGCGCCTGATTGGCGTCGGTGATAGGCGCGACCCACGGCGGATCGAATTTGCGCAGTTGAGTCTGCATCGCGGTCGCCACGGTGCCGGGAACCACTTTGCGCAGTCCGGCTACGGCGTCACTGTCCAGGCTGGGCAAGTGTGCGAGCCGGTCGACACTGGCATGGGCTGCGACGATGGTGCCGGTCCGTGGATCCTGTAGAGCGACATCAGGCGTTGCCATCAGCCCGCGGAGCACGCGGTCATCGTAAAGGTAATCCTCGCGCAACAGGACGACCTCGCCTTGTGCCGGCAACGGATCGTCCGCATCGCAGAGATGGGCGTTGGGATGCTTTGCAAGCATGCGGCCCAATCGCTCCCTGGAAGTCAGGCCCCACAGCCGCACCGGGCTGCTACAGATCAGGTATACGGGAGTCTTCATTTTTGCGCCTGCGCCGAATCACGTTGATCGAAGGAGCGGGCGGCAACGCCCTGTCCGTTGAATAGCAAGACCGGTTTCAACGATTGCCCCGGTCCAGGTATCCCACCATCACAATAGCCACTGCGAGCAAGGCCAGTGCCGGCCCCAACGTAGTGATCAGGGTGTTCATCTTCAGCAGTAGACCGAGGTTGACGATGATCTGGTTACTTACATAGACCATTAACCCGACGAGCGCACCCAAAGCCAACCGCGCCCCCAGGTTGGGCGAACGCGGTTGGGCAAAGGCGAACGGGACGGCGAACAGGATCATCGCCAGGGTCAGGATCGGTCGCCCGAGCTTTTGCCACATTGCCATTTCATATTGTGCCGAGGGCTGGCCCGAGCCCTTGAGGTACGCGATGTAACGGTAGAGCTGGCGAGCCGACAGGCTTTCGGTTGGCAGCGTGATGTCGCCCAATCGTGCTCCGCCAAAAATCGAGTGCCAAGGCATGTGATCGAGTTGTTGCGTGGTTTGAATGCCCTGGTCCCACTTTTTTACCTGGACGTTGTTCAAACGCCATTGGCCAGCGTCCTGTATGTCCGCCGTCTCTGCGAAGATGTAGGAAACCAGTGAACGGTCATTGTCGAACCTGAATATTTCAATATTGACCGGCAACCGTTTGTGCGCAAGATTGCCAATACGTACGATCTGATCCTCCTCTCGAGCCCATACGCTGCCCTGATCGTTGCTGGCCTGCGCGCCGGCGGCCATGGCCTCGTTGCGCAGTTCCAGGCCATCTTGCTGCAGGGGAGAGGCCACCCATTCATCCAGCGCCGCCCATGCCAGCGCCAACGCGAGCCCGGCCAGTGTCGCCGTGAACCCGATCCGGGCAATCGACAGCCCGGTGGCGCGCATGACCGTCAGTTCCCGGGTGGCTGACAATTGACCCAGTGCGGCAATGCCACCCAGCAGGGCAATAAAGGGTCCAAGCTCGACAACACGGCGTGGCAGGGTCATGAATACGACTTCGATGGCCTGGCTCAACCGGTATCCGCCAGGCGTCACGTCGTCAAGTTCACCCACCAGGTCGAGGGTGGTGAACAGCGGTAGCAGCAGCGCGGCCGCCGCCGCGAAACCGAAGAACACATGACGGGCAATGTAGCGGTCGAGGATTTTCATCGGTAGCCGAACCGAAAGTGTGCCAGATCGCGCACCAGGAAAATCAGCAGGGCCAGGCTCATCAGCAGCGGTACTGTCCACAAGCCCGGAAACAGGGGCAGGGTGTTGTTGCCCACCATCGTCTTGCAGATGTCCGCTGCGTAGTAGATCAGGGCGAAGACGGCGGTCACGGGCAGCAGGGTAGCGAATCGTCCCTGCCTGGGCCGGGTGCGGCTCAACGGGATGGCGAGCAATGCAAGCACCGTCGCGCTGACACCCCGCGTCTGGCGCCATTGCAATTCGGCCTTGTCCAGGGGCGCGCTGGAGGCCTTCAGCACTTCGTTGGAAGCCGCCTTGCGCTTACCCTCGGCGGCCCGTTCGATGGGTAGCAAGTGCAGCCGCATATGCTCAAACGTTTCCGAAATGTCCCGTGAAGTGCTGTGCTTGAGCAAATAGGAATGGCCTTGCGTCAGCTCCACGATCGGATCGTTCGGATCTGGATCGAGGATGCGGGCTTGCCCGGCGCGAAACACCCGGGATCTCGAGTCACCCGGATCATAGATCAGCACATCGTGGAGCCGGCCATCAGTGCGGTCGATCCGTTCTGCCAGGATCATCCTGCCGTTTTCGTTGTTCAGGTTGAACCGTTGCGCTTGCAGATGATTGACGTCCAGGTCTGTTCGCGATTGCTGTTCCAGTACATAGGCCTGCGTATACGCCCAGGGGCGCCCGTAGAGCGAAAGCACTGCCACCGCCAGCGAGATCGGGATGGCCAGCAGCAGGACGGCCCGATAGATCCGCAGCGGGCTTGCACCCGAGGCCGCTATCGCAATGATTTCGCAATCATGGCACAGCCGTCCAACCGCCAGGGTCACCGAGGCATATAACGCCACAGGCACCAGCATTTCGAGGGCAATCAGTACCTTGTAGAACACCATCTGCAGCACTGACTGCAAAGCGAGCGTTCCCTCGACGGCGTCAGAGAGATACCGTTCTGCGCAATAGCTGGCAAAGATGAACACCAGGATGCTGACCATCACCATTACCGGCCGCCGGATCTCGGCGATCACGTAGCGTTCGATCAGGAACATGTCCCGGGCCCTGGGCTTTCGCCGAGCCCGCACCGCGCTCGCGCGATCGGGCATTGCTGCCGTCCAGATACATCAGGTATCGCTCGGTATCGATTGATTTCTCTGGGCATGAAACCTCTCCACCATTTGATAATCCAGCGGCGAATCGACATCGATGGCGGCCTCCGCGAAGGGCATGATCACCGCGCCGAGACTGACTCCCAACCTGCCGGAAAGCTGTTGCAGCGCCTGTTCCAGGGTTAACCGCCCCAACAGATAGCGCAGTACTCCCCCCAGGCCCAGCGCGCCGGCGATGACCCGCCGGGGGTGCTTGCGATCCTGTTCGACCCGTTGCCAGTAGCTGGCGAGGCGTCGAGCGTCCTCAGTCATGAAGGCAAACAGGTTGCTGCCGCAATACGGGCCGCCGCGAAGCCGAATGCTGGTGCGGCGGGTTCCTGGAAAACCCGCCAGAACCGTATCCAGCGGTGTCACCGCCACCACAAAGTCATGGCCGCCTGCAGTCGCTTGCTGAAGAAAATAGTCGACCATCTCCCGGCAGAGCAGCGCATGATCCGCCGTCGTCACCAACACTGGCCTGTCTGCGGGTTGACGCTCGAGCGCCCGCGCCGCACTGGCACTGGGGGAGTTGGCGGGTTGCAGCCAACTGACTCTGGCGGTGTCCAGCAGTTGCGTCATCGAGGCATCTTGCGCAAGTAAATGTCGCGCAGGGCCCACCAGTACGATTCGATCGATCCGGTCACTGGCCTCCAGCGCCTCGATGACGCGACGGACCATGGGTACACCTGCTACTGGCACCAGTGCCTTGCAGCCCGTCCCGGCCATGGCGGCAACGGGATCGGCCGGGCCCCTGTCTGCGGCCAGGACCAGAGCGGTGAACGGTCCGGGCTCAAATTCGCTTTTCATAAATTCGGTAGCGTTTGTAGGCGGTGGCACCGATCTGGTCGAGAATCTTGCGCATGACCGCATTCGATTCCAGGATCCAGGACATTTCCAGGGCTTCTATGCCGCGCTTGACGAAGGGCGGCTTGAGCGCTTCGATCAACAGCAAGGCGAGTGTGGGTCCCAATCGGCTGAACTGGTAGGCCTGCTTGACACCCATCAAGGGCACGCGTGCAGTACGGGTGCCCTTGACATACAGCCGCCACAGCAGTCGCAGCCAGCCAAAGGGCAGCAAGCGCCCCTTGAGGGAGGCGATGGCTTCGTTGATGTTGGGTATGGCCACGATAAACGCGCAGGGGTCGCCGTCGACTTCGGCGATGTACAACAGGTCCTTGGGGACCAGCAGCCTCAACTGGCTGCCGAGCTCGAAGAATTCGGCTTCGGTGAAGGGTACGAAGCCCCAATTGCGGCTCCAGGCGTCATTGAATATTTCCCGCACAATTCCCATGTCCCGCCGGAACTGACGGGTGTCCAGGGGCCGGATCACCACGCGTTTTCGCTCACGCGCCATCATCGCCGACAAGGCCGGTGGGAAGTGCAATTGGTCGGTGCGCATCCAGTAGGCGAGCAGATCCTTCGCTTGCCGGTAGCCCAGGTCGGCGAGCCTTTGGTCATAAAAGCGCTGGCCGTGTCCCATCATGGCGGACGGGGGACGATCGAACCCTTCCACCAACAGTCCGCTTTCCTGGTTGATGGTCAGGTTGAAGGGGCCTGTGATGCAGGCAGCGCCTCGTTCACGCAGCCAGGCCTCTGCCGCCGCGAACAGGCTGTCGAATACGGCGGGGTCGTCCACGGCTTCGAGCATCCCGAAATGACCCGAATCATGGCCGTGCAATTGCCGGTGAAGGCTGTCGATCTGTGCAGTGATACGCCCCACGACTTCAGTTCCCGACCAGGCCAGCCACGCCTGCCATGTCAGATGAGGGGACGCCGGATTCTTTTCCGAAAGCAGTTCATGGCGCTCGTAATGGATCGGCTCGATCCAGCAAGGATCGTTGCGATACAGGGTGCCGGGGAAACTGATGAATGTCTTGAGCTCCAAGCGTGTGAGGACGGGTCGCGTAATGATGGGTAACTTCTTATCGATCATCGTTGGCCACAAAAGTCCGTTGCAGTTGAACTAGCATCCAATTTTCGGTACCTGGGAGAGCGTAGCTGAAGTATTGGCGAAGGGCGCGGCCGCTGAAAATATTGGTGCTGGAGCGTTATTAAGCGCTAATAAACCGTGCATCTTTGCGACCAATGTCTCGTTTGAGAACGGAGTGCTATAACGATGCGATACTCGCCGGTCGTCGCTCACCCGGGAAAAAATTTGCGATCACCCAGATGCCGATTAGTATTGCGTGAGGCTTTGTAAAATAACTGAAAAGGCCGAGCCGGATATTTCCGGGGCCTGGACTCCATGAAACGGATTTGAGGGCAGTAAAACGGCACGTGTTTTACTGGCGTTGCTGATTAACCCGCTATTTGACTTATCCTTACATGGGCTAAATGGATGGGTGTTCCTTTATGTCTGCGACCCTTGCAAAACAGGCACTCCCCCAACGTCTAGCCGACTTCTCCACGCTAGTGGAAGCACTCGATTATGCCGCCTCAGGTCAGACCGGCATGAACTTCTACGACAGGCATTGCCACTTGAGTACAGCGGTTGAATACGCGACGCTCAGAAGTAATGCTGTCGCGATTGCTCATCGATTACTTGGGCTCAAGTTGAAGAAAGGCGACCGGGTGGCACTCATTGCCGATACGCACCCAAGCTTTGTCGAGTCCTTTTTCGCCTGCCAATATGCCGGTCTGGTCGCCGTTCCTCTTCTGGTTCCTTCCAGCCTGGGTAGCCATCGTTCTTACGTGGACAAATTGAAAGGGCTGTTCGCCAACTGCACACCGGCGGCCGTTCTAGGGTTGCAGGAATGGCTTCCCTATATCCGCGAAGCACTGGAGGACACCCGCCAGGTGTTCGTCGGGACTGTTGAGACATTAAGCGAAGTGCCCGCCGTGCAGGCGCTTCCCACCGTCCTGCCGGAGGACGTCGCCTACTTGCAATACACGTCCGGCAGTACCCGCTTTCCTCGTGGCGTGATCATTACCCAGCGTGCGGTGATGGCCAACGTCAGGGGCATCGTCGTGAACGGTGTCGGCGTTCGCCCGGGGGACCGGTGCGCCTCCTGGTTGCCCTTTTACCATGACATGGGGCTGGTGGGTTTTGTCCTCGCGCCCATGGCGGCGCAACTGACTGTCGATTATCTGCACACCCGGGATTTCGCCACTCGGCCCGGGCAATGGCTCAAGCTCATCAGCCAGAATCGGGTGACCGTTTCGGTCGCTCCGCCGTTCGGTTATGACCTGTGTACGCGGCGAGTCCGGGACCCGGAAAAAGCGACGCTGGATCTCTCCTGCTGGCGAGTCGCGGGGATCGGGGCCGAACCCATTCGGGCATCGGTGCTGGCCCGTTTCGCGGATTGTTTCCTCGACACCGGATTCGATCCGGCTGCATTCACCCCTTGTTACGGTCTGGCGGAAAGCACGCTGGCCGTCAGCTTCGCCCGCCGCGGGGTGTTGGTCGATCATATCGATCGTCAGGTACTTGAGTGTCAGCTCAGGGCGCAGAAGTGCGCCGCCGATGATCCTGGAAGCTGTTCCTTCACCAATTGTGGCGCGCCCTTGCCCGGCCATCGCGTCGAAATCCGCAACGCGGCGGGGCGGGTGGTTACGGAGCGTGAGGTAGGGCAGATATTCGTGCAGGGGCCCAGCGTAATGTCAGGTTATTTCAATGACCCGCAGAGCACCCTGGCAGCGTTGAAAGATGACTGGCTGGACACCGGTGACCTGGGGTATCTGTCCCAAGATGAACTCCATATCACCGGTCGGCGCAAGGATTTGCTCATCGTGCGCGGTCGCAACATCTGGCCGCAGGATATTGAATACCTGGTGGAGTCCGAACCCGAACTGAGGCCCGGCGATGCCATCGTATTTGTCGTTCCCGGCGATGATGAGCCTCAGGTCGTGGTCCAGATTCAATGCCGCATTCGTGAGCCGGAAAGTCGCGAGCAACTGGTCCGTACCCTGGTCGCGAAGATCATCAGTGAATTCGGTCTCGCCGCCGAGGTACACCTTGTACCGCCTCATTCGCTGCCGCGAACCTCCTCGGGCAAGCCTTCCCGTGCCGAAGCCCTTGAGCGATTCATGGCCCAGGCGGACGCCGATCTTGCGTGTCCTGCACTGGAGGAAATGTGAGCGCTCGCGTTGTTTCGCTCACAGGTGCAACTGGCTTCATCGGCAGTGTCCTGCGCGAACGACTCGTCGCCCGTGGCGTGCAGGTCCGTGCCTTGGCTCGCTCCCGGAGCGGAACGGCACAGGATGGAACACAGTGGGTCAGGGGAACACTGGAAGATGCGCAGGCCCTCGCCGAGCTCATCAAGGGGGCGGATGCCGTCATTCACTGCGCAGGCAAGGTCAGGGGCAGGGACGCCCGGGACTTCGATACGGTCAATGTGCAGGGCAGCAAGCGCTTGATGGATGCGGCGCGGCTAAGCGGCAGTTGCAAGCGTTTTCTGCTGATCTCGTCCCTTGCGGCCAGGCATCCTACGTTGTCCTGGTACGCCGCTTCCAAATTCGAAGGCGAACGGCAGGTCAAGGCCGCCGCCGGGGCGATTCCCGTGTGCATTTTCAGGCCAACCGCGGTGTATGGACCGGGCGACCGCGAGTTGCGTCCGGTGTTCGAATGGTTACTGCGCGGCTGGCTGGTAACCCTTGGTCGAGACAATTCACAGTTCAGTTTTCTTCATGTGGAAGATCTGGTCAGTGCCGCCTTGCAATGGCTGGATGCACCTGTGGGGCAATCGCAGACCTTTGAGTTATGTGACGGCCAGGCGCAGGGATACGACTGGGCAAGCCTGGCGAGCATCGCCTCCGACATCCGCAATGCCCCGGTACGGCAAGCGGCAGTGCCTGCCGCGGTATTGAAAGGGATCGCACGAGCGAACCTGATGCTGTCTCGTTTCACCCGGCAGGCGCCCATGCTGACCCCCGGTAAAGTCAATGAGCTGATGCACCCTGACTGGACATGCAGCAATGCCCGCATCAGCGCGACATTGGGCTGGGAACCCCGGATTCTCTTACGGCAAGCGTTGCGCAATCACCAGTTCTGATCGGGCCAAGAGCCACTGAACTCAAGGAGACCCACGATGATCACACAACAAGCGATACTCGAAAGGGTGATGATGCTCATCGGGCGATTCGCACCTCCAGGAACGCCAATCAACCCCAATACCGACCTGGCCCAGGACCTGGGGATGGAGTCGATAAAGGTGATGGACATGCTGATGGAACTGGAAGACGAATTCGACATCTCGATCCATCTCAATATCTTGATGGATGTGCGCACGCCTGAGCAGTTGGCTCACGCCATTCTCAACCTGATGGAGCATGCCAATGGGACTGTTTGACAAATTCGGCAAGTTGGCAGCCGAGCGCGCCAGTCTCTCGGATTCACAACTGCATCCCTTTGGAATTCGCATCGACGAGATGTATTCCCCGACCGAGGGCAGTATCCAGGGGCAAAGGGTCATTCTGGCCGGCACCAATAATTATCTCGGGTTGACCTTCGACCCCGAAAGCATCAAGGCGGCGCAGCGTTCACTGGAGCTTGAAGGCACCGGCACCACCGGCTCTCGCATGGCCAACGGCAGCTACGCCGGGCACAGCGCGCTGGAGGAGGAGCTGGTTGATTTTCTCGGGCGGCGCTCCGTCATTGTGTTCTCGACAGGCTATGTCGCCAATCTGGGGGTCATCGGAACGCTGGCGGGCGCGCGCGAGGTGGTGCTGCTTGACGCCGATTGCCACGCGAGCATCTACGACGCTTGCAAGCTGGGAGGGGCGGAAATCATCCGTTTTCGCCATAACGATGTCGCGGACCTGGAACGGCGCATGGTCCGGCTCGGCGACCGCGCGCGGGAAGCGATTATCGTGGTGGAAGGCATCTACAGCATGCTGGGTGACCAGGCTCCGCTCAGGGAAATAGTCGAGGTCAAGCGCCGCCTCGGAGGTTACCTGCTGGTTGACGAGGCGCATTCCTTTGGCGTCCTGGGGGCCAACGGGCGAGGGCTGGCCGAGGAGTTGGGCGTGGACTCGGAGGTGGACATCCTGTTGGGCACGTTCAGCAAGAGCCTGGGCGCCGTCGGCGGATTTGCCGCCTGTCACGATGCGCAAATGGACCTGCTTCGCTATGCCAGCAGACCTTATATTTTTACCGCGTCACCCGCCCCCTCGGCGATTGCCTCGGTAAGGTCGGCGCTGGCAGCCATCAAGGAACGCCCGCAGCTGCGGCGTCAGCTGTGGTCGAACGCCCGGCGGCTTTATCAAGGTTTGGCAGAGTCAGGCTACCAGTTGGGGCCGCAAGCCAGTCCAGTGATCGCCGTCATGCTGAAGTCACCTCACGAGGGCCTGGCCGTCTGGCGGGCGCTGATAGAGAAGGGCGTCTATGTCAATCTGGTCCTTCCTCCCGCGACGCCCGGCGCCGTCACCCTGGTGCGCTGCAGCGTCAGTGCGGCCCATACACCTGAACAAATAGACCGGATCATCGAGGCCTTCGCTTCATTGCGTAGCCCGATGGGCCTCGTCACAGTGGGCGCTTGATGAGTGTCGCGGCTGTCGGTGAGCTAATCTTTACCTACGTCATAGTGAACGACACTCATGCGGATTATCTTAGCCTTTGGCCGCTCCTATCCGGCCCGCACCGTCCTGATGCTGCTGAGCCTGCTGTTGGCAGGGGTGGTTGAAAGCATCAGCCTGAGCGCGATGCTTCCCCTGATATCGGCGGTGCTTGAAGACCAGCCCCATTCAAAGCTGGCGGTCCAGGTCTTCGGGATAATGGACACGATAGGCCTGCAACCTTCGATCCCGAACATGCTGGTGATCATTGTCGTGGGCATGACGCTGAGCAACCTGCTGATCCTGCTGGGCAATCGACAGGTCGGCTACACCGTGGCGCATGTGGCAACCGACCTGCGGATTGACCTTATCAAGGCGTCGCTGGGCAGCCGCTGGGAATATTATCTACGCCAACCGGCCGGAGCCCTGGCCAACGCCGTGGCAACCGAAGCCTTCCGCGCTTCCACCGCCTATGAGCACGCGGCCAATATGCTGGCGCTGGGTATCCAGGCAGCAGCCTATGCCGTCATCGCGCTTTTTGTCTCCTGGCAGGCGGCGCTCCTGTCGCTGCTGATCGGCTTTGTCCTGCTGGTGGCCGTGCGGGGACTGGTCAAGACATCGCGACGCGTGGGTAAAAGCCAGACCCGACTGATGCGCGAGCTGCTGGTCTACCTGACGGATACGCTTGCTTCAGTGAAACCGCTCAAAGCCATGGCCCGGGATGACATCGCCGATTCTCTATTGCGTCGTCATGCCGGCGAGCTCAACGCAGCATTAGAGCGCGAAGTGATGAGCCGCGAGACGCTCAGGGCCTTGCAGGAGCCCATGCTGGCGATCCTCGCCGCTGCGGGCCTCTACGCGGGGCTAGTCATCGGCGAACTGCCGCTGTCTTCGGTGATGGTGCTCATCTTCGTGGTAGTGCGCATGCTGGGGCTGCTGCACAAGGCGCAGCAGCGCTATCACCGGATGGCGGCGCAAGAGAGCGCCTACTGGGCCATTAAAGAGTCGATCGACAACGCTATTGCCGATGCCGAGCCTGTCGGAGGGACCTGCGCGCCTGCCTTGAAGCGGCGTATCGTTTTCGAAAATATCAACTTTGGCTACGGAGGCCGGCAGGTGCTCGACGACGTGTCGATGAGCTTTGCGGTCGGTTCATTCACCACCATGATCGGCCCTTCCGGTGCAGGCAAGACCACCGTGCTCGACCTGATCTGTTCGCTGCTCGCGCCACAGTCCGGACGCATCAGGGTAGACGACCTCGACTTGCATGATCTGGACAGGAGGGCCTGGCGCCACATGATCGGCTACGTCACACAGGAAACCTTGCTGCTGCACGATAGCATCCTGGCGAACGTCACCTTGGGCGACAAGGCCCTGAATGCCGCCGACGCAGAGCGCGCGCTCCGTCAGGTCGGTGCATGGCAATTCGTGCAGGAGTGTCCTGGCGGGTTGCAATCGATCGTAGGCGAGCGCGGTGCCAAACTTTCCGGAGGGCAAAGGCAGCGTATCGTCATCGCGCGTGCACTGGCCCATCGCCCCAGGCTCCTGATCCTGGACGAAGCCACCAGCGCGCTCGATCCGGAGTCGGAGGCCGATATTTGCCAGGTGCTGAAGAATCTGACCCCTGGCATCACCGTCATCGCGGTTTCCCATCGCCCTGCCATGATCGGCATTGCAGACCAGATTCTCGAGGTGCGAGATGGCAAGGTGTTGGCCATGCACAATGCCGTCGATCCTGACGGCACTCGGACTGACGAGGCGAAAGCCTGAAGTTTGAAGACAGCGCTGACGGGGGCAAAAATGGCCGGTCGCGAAGTGAGCGTGTGAGGGGGACTGCCCGTTGCCGGGCAGTCCCTGTTGTCAGAACTGGCGCTGTGTCAGTCCGGCCCAGAAGCCCTTGCCGCCGGCAGCGATCGCCGCTTGGCCGAGGACTTCAGCCCACTGCGAATCGCTGCCGAACTCATCGCGCCACGACCACAAGCGCCGGGTGCTGAAATGCAGGGTATGTTCGTGGGTGAACCCGATGGCCCCATGAACCTGATGCGCAATCGAGGTCGCCAGGGTGGCGGCCTCGCCGGCGCAGACCTTGGCCACGGCCACATCGAACGCCAGGCTGCTACGCGAGCCGGGTTCTGCCTGCAAGGCGTCGCAGGCGCTGCGCAACGCGACCTGGGTCGCCATGCGTGCGGCACCGATGGCACCGGCCATCTGTGCCAGTTGCTGCTGGATCGCCTGGAATTTGCCGATCGCCTTGCCGAACTGGGCGCGCTCATTGGCGTAGCTGACGGCCTTGTCCAGGCTCGATTCCAGCGCGCCGACCAGCATGCAGGCACGGATCAGCGCACCGAACAGCCAGACAGGTTCCTGCACATCCGCTATCTGTAATTGGCCGCTGGCGTGAATGCGAGCGTTGGCGAAGTGCAGGGTGTCGCGTTCCTCGCCGGCAAAATTGCTGCCGGCCTCCAGGACGATGGCGGCCTGGCGCAAGTCCATCAGCGCCAATTGTCCCGTGCCGTCGGCGACGACCGCCCAATGACTGCTGCGCGCCCAGGGCACGTTGAAGGTACGGCCATTGAGATGACCATCGACGGTCAACTCCAAGTCACCGTGACGGCCGATCTGAATCAGCGTAATCGGCTCTGCGGGCACTTCCAGGCCGGCTCGGGACAGCAGCATCGAAGCGAGCATGGTTTCGCCCAACGGCAGTGGTGCGTTCCAGTAGCCAATGGCCCGCAGTACCGGGCTCGCCTCCAGCCAACTGGCTGAGCTGCCGCCGGCGTCTTCGGCCATCAGGGCACCGGGCAGGCCTTGCTCGACGACCTGTTGCCACAACGCTGTCGCGGCGTGCCCGGCATCGAACCCGGCCAGCACCTCAGAAGTGATCTGTTCGGCGAACAGGCGCTCGACACTGTCGGCGATGATCGATTGCAATTGAGATGGAGCGCTGTCGTCCATCGCTTGATCGTGAATGGCCTGGTTCATCGCAGTCCTAGTCCTCTGGCAATGATGCCGCGAAGAATTTCGCGGGTGCCGCCACGCAGGGAAAACGACGGGGCGGTCTGGGTCAGGTAACGCATCACCTGGTCGAGTCGTGAACCCGGTTGGCGAGTGCCGCCAAACAGGTCATGGGCAAGGTCGGGCAGGGATTGTTCGAGCAGGGCGCCCTGGTCCTTGACCAGCGCGGCCGGGGTCGCCGGGTTGTCGCCACGAGCGAGCATGCCGGCGACGCCCAGTGACATCTGCCGCAGCACCGCGTAGCGCGCGGCGACGCGACCGAGGCTGACGCTGTGGCGCGAGTTCCGTGGGTCGGCGGCGTCGAGCATTTCCAGGTACAACTGGGTGCTGCTCAAGTAGCGTTCCGGGCCACTGCGTTCAAGCGCCAGTTCAGCGCCGACCTGCTTCCAGCCATCGCCGGGCTGGCCGATGACGAAGTCGTCGGCAACGAACACCTCATCAAGGAACACTTCATTGAAATCGTGCTCACCCAGCATGTTGTAGATCGGGCGAACCGTGACTCCGGGGGCACGCATGTCGATCAACAGTTGCGACAGGCCCGCATGGCGATTGGTCTCGTCCCTGGGCCCGGTACGCAGCAGGGTGACCATGTAGTGGCAGCGGTGGGCACCGGTCGTCCAGACCTTGCTGCCGTTGACGAGCCAGCCACCCTCGGTCTTGACCGCCCGGGTCTGCACCGACGCCAGGTCGGAGCCGACATTCGGCTCGCTCATGCCAATGCAGAACAACAGCTCGCCGCGTGCGATGGCCGGCATCAGCCGTGGCGCCAGCACATCAGGGGAGAACTTCATCAGCAACGGACCGGATTGACGCTCGGCGATCCAGTGCGCATTGACCGGCGCGCCGGCGGCGAGCAGCTCCTCAAGCACCACGTAACGCTCCAGGGCACTGCGTTCGTGTCCGCCGTAGCGCTTGGGCCAGGTCATGCCCAGCCAACCGCGCTCGCCCAGCTTGCGGCTGAATTCGGGGTCGGCGCCGTTCCAGTTTTTCGCGCGCTCGTGGGCGGGGTAGTCCTTCAATGTTTCGGCGAGGAATTCGCGCACTTCGGCCCGTAAAGCCAGGGTTTTGGCGTCCAATTGACAGGGACGGATATCGAGTGCCTGCATGCTTTTCGCTCATGTGAAAAGTGGGTAATTGTTTTGGCTTTCCAACTTGCTGAACGGCCAACAAGTAAATAAGCTAGCAGCAATCCTGGCAGCGAATCAAGCCGCTGCCACTCTTGAAAACCGCCAAATACCCGGAGACTGCATGTCGACCACCACTTCTTTTTCCCCCGGCCGTGGCCTTACGTTGAACCTTGAAGGCCATGTCGCGACCTTGGGTTTCAATCGTCCGCCGTTGAATTTTTTCGATGCCGAACTGATCAATGACCTGGCCGACGCCCTGCAATACCTGGATGACTTGCCGCAGTGCCGAGTGGTCGTCCTGCAGGCTGAAGGCAAGGTGTTTTGCGCCGGTGCGGATTTCTCTGGAGACGACCAGCGCGACCCGCAATACCCGCGCCGTGTCTACAAGTCGGCCGTGCGCCTGTTGCGCAATCGCAAGCCGCTGATCTGTGTGGTCGAGGGCGCCGCCATCGGCGGAGGCCTGGGCCTGGCGCTGGTCGCGGACTTTCGCGTGACCAGTGAAAAAGCGCGATTCTCGGCTAATTTCAACCGACTGGGCATTCACCAGGGTTTCGGGATCTCGGTTACCATGCCGCGTCTGGTCGGCCCGCAAATGGCCTCGCTGCTGATCGCCACCGGGCGGCGCATCGATGGCCGTGAAGCGGTGCGCATCGGTTTGGCCGATGTGTTGGCAGAGCCGGGCATGGAACGGCAACAGGCCCGCGAACTGGCCGAGGAAATCGCCGCTTCGGCGCCCGGCGCGGTCATGTCCAGCCGCGAAACCCTGCGCATGGGCCTGGCCGATGCGGTTGACCGGATCATCGATCGCGAGGCGTCCGAGCAGGAATGGCAGATCGTCAGCGCCGATTTTGCCGAAGGCACCCGCGCCATGGCCGAACGTCGCACGCCCGTTTTTACAGGACAGTAAGGAATTGCCCGATGGCACCCGTTGAAAAAACCACGCAACCGACTTCGCGACGCACGCAACTGGAGCGACGCGCCGAAGCCGAACAACGGCTGCTGATCGCTGCCCGACAAATCGTCGCGCGCAAGGGCTGGGTCGGCATGACGCTATCGGAGGTGGGCGAGGAGGCGGGCTACAGCCGTGGCCTGGCGACCCACCACTTTGGCAACAAGGCCGGTCTGCTGCGTGCCCTGGCGGGTTTCGTCAATTCGACATTCATGGAACTGGTGCAAGCCCGGTCGCCGCAGTGGCACCCGGGGATGGATGCGCTCAAGGGATTTGTCAGCGTCTATCTGGCGCGCCCGGATGGCGACTGGGTCAATACCCGGGCACTGCTGGCCCTGATGTCGGAGGCCGTGACCCAGGACTCGGAAACCGTGCAGGTCCTTGCCGAGTACAACCTTTCGGTGCAAAAGCATCTGGCGCGCTACATCCGCGAGGGCATCGATAACGGCGAGATCCGCCCGGACGTGGACCCCATGACGGGGGCCTTGCTGTTCCTGGGCACGTTGCGCGGCATGATGCTGCAGGTCCTGCTCAATCCCTCGGCCGTCGACCTGGAGTTGGTGAACACGCAGATGCTGGCATTCATTGAGCATGCATTGGCGAATACCCTGCGCATCCCCCTGTAGGAGCGAGCTTGCTCCTCCAGGGGGGCGTGCTCAGTCCAGCAAACCCTGGGCCCGGGCGATCGATACCGCCTCGGTGCGCCCGCCGGCACCGAGCTTGGTGTTGATCTTGCGCAAGTGTGATTTCACCGTCAGCTCTGAGAGAAACATTTTCTCGGCTATTTCGCGGTTGCGGTAGCCCAGTGCAAGCAAGCGCACCACCTGCAGTTCACGGTTCGATAGGTTGGATTGTGCCTCGTCTTCGCGCTTGGGCTCGACTTTCTTGCTGCTGCTCTCGCCACGCAATAACTGGGCGACGAAGCCTGGGCGAATGCCCAACGCCTCTTCCTGGCCATGGTACGTCACCGACCAACGCTCCAGCACAGCCGCCAACGGTGCGCCTTCATCGAGAAAGGTGCGGATAAACCCGACGTGGCTGGCCAAGCGCAAGGCCGCCGTTAAATGTTCAAGCGCCTCTTTGTGCTGTTTCGCGCCGTCGAGGGCGAGGATCAGCAACAAACGCAGCTTCAAGGCCCGACGATGCTGGTGTCGTTCAAGTGCTTGATCCATGGCCTGACGCAGCGTTTCGACGCAAGCGGTATCACCGTGCGCGATACGCAGGCGCTGGCGCGCGATGAACGGCGTGTCGACGTCATTGGCGCTCAATGTCACGCCCGGTTGCTCCCAGTCGCTCAGTTGCTCCGCGGCGCGCATCGCGTGATCAGCGGTATCCAGGCGATTTTCCAGGGTGGCGATACGCGCCCGTTCCAGCCAGGTCGAACAGAGGATGCGCGTAGAACCGGCCAACTGGCCCAACTGATCGAGATCGGCCAGATAACGCATCCAGGCCGGACGGTCGCCGTGCAGGTAGGCGAGGCGGGCCAATAGCACATGGGTGCTGATCAACGAGTCCGGTGCCGCGTGCTCCCGGGCATAGGGTAGCAACTCCGTGAGTCGTCGCCGCGCTTCGTCGACTGCGTCCGTTTCGTAGAGCACCACGCAATGGATGGTTTGCAGGACCGGATAACCCACAGGTACCGTACCCGTGAGCGTCTCGCGACTGCGGCGCATGGCCGTGTCCGCGCGGGTCAGGGCGCTGTCGAGTTGCCCTTGGGTCAGGTCAAGCATCGCTTGCAGCGCATCGGTGACATCGCGCAGGTAGGTCGACTCCTGCTGAGCCTCGCGCAGCCCGGCACTGCCGAGCTTTTTGCGCGCTTCGTCGAAGCGGCCGGTGTAGAAAAGCGAGCAGATTTCCACAAAAGCCGTGACTCGATACTGCATTTTGTCCTCAGGGCCCAGCTGCAACAACAGTTCGGTAGCAGCGACCAGCGCCTCATCGACACGGTCGCCGATCAACAGCAACAGTGGGTGAACGTAGTGGTGCTCTTGCGCCAGCGCCGGGTTTTCCAGGACCTGCAGTGCGTCCTTGTGGCGGCGCGCATGCAGCAGTGCCCACGCGTAGGCAATGCCCAGGCGAGGATGCAAATCGCGTATCTCCACGGGAATGCGCGAAAGCCAGCGCATCAACAGGCTGGCATGGCCGTTTTCCACCAGTTCGTCGATGTGCAACACCAGTTGCGTGGCAGCTTCGTCGACGGCGTGCGCGGTGAACAGATGCTCAAGGGCTTCTACCGGCCGCTCATTGGCGAAGTACCAACTCGCGGCCTTTTGATGCTGCCGCTCGAACTGGTCCGGGTGTCGCTTGAGGGTTTGCAGGAGGAAATCGGCGAACAGCGGGTGATAGCGAAACCATTGGCGCTGCTCGTCCGTTGCAATCACGAACAGGTTGGCCCGTTCCAGTGACTCGATCATCGTCTGGCTGTCGTGGCGACCTGTGACGGCATCGCACAAGGCTGGACAGAATCGTGTCAGGACGCAGGTCTCTAACAGCAATTGCTGGAACTGCCCGGTCTGCCGGGCCAGCACGTCTTCGCCGAAGTACTCCGCCAATGCCGGGTTAGCACCGTTGTAGGAGGCGATGAACGCAGCTGGATCGCTGTGTCTTTGCAGGGCCAGGGTGGCCAGGTAAATGCCGCAGATCCAGCCTTCGGTGCGCTCGTGCAGGGTTTCGATATCGGCCAGGTCCAGCGGCAATTGGCGCTTTTGCAAGATGTAGGTGGCGGTCTCGTCAGCGTTCAGGCACAGCGAATCGGTACCTATCTCCTGCAGTTCGCCACGGGCGCGCAATCGGCCCAGATTGATCTGCGCGGTGGTGCGCGATGCGATGGCCAAGGTCGCGCCCATGGGCAACGCCTTGAGCAGGCGCTGGATAAATTCGAGGGCCGGCGGCTGATCAAGGACTTCGAATTCGTCCATCAGCAGGGTGAACGCCCCATTGTCCGCGGCGATGTGCTCGAGCAGCCATTGCTCCCTTTGCGCCGAACTGCTGTCGGCCGGGGGGGTATCGCCAGCATCGATCAAGCCGATATCACGCAGGCCGGTGAGCAGTACCTGAGTCAAGCGCTGTGGATCGTTGTCCAGGGCATCGAGGTTGCACCACAACACGCGCCGGCCTTCGGCCAGGCAACGTTCGCGGTATTGCTGCAACAGCGTGGTCTTGCCGTAGCCGGGGCAAGCACTGATCAGGATAAGCCGCAACCCATCGCGTGGTTGCAATGGGTCAAGCAAGGTCGAACGTTCCAATTGACCCGGCAGGCTGGCCGGCGCCAGGAATTTACCCGCACGAATGGGCGGTGTTGCTCCCTGTACTGGTTCGTTGGAACTACGTTCAAAACCTTCCATGCATCCTACCTTTGGTTGTCGTCGCGCCGGTGCGGCCCTTTCTAGTATCGCCTGTCATGAGCGACACCCGATTCATGGTTCGAGCCCGCCAGTGTAGCGGGCCGACACCGGATTGGCAGCTCCCGAACCGCCCACCCTTGCATGGAAGTCCGAACACCATGAGTGCCAACGAAAACCTGAAGGCTGCCGATATTCGCGTGATCCTGGACAAGCAACGTGCCGCAAGCCTTGCCAGCGAGCCGTGGACGGCCGAACAACGCTGCGAACTGATCGACCGGGCCATCGGCCTGCTGGTTGATTACCAGGACGACATCATTGAAGCCCTGTCGGCGGACTTCGGTCATCGCAGCCGCGACTTTTCGCGCATGCTGGATGTACTGGGGCCGTTGGCATCGTTGAAGTATACCAAGGCCAAAATTGCCGAATGGATGCAGCCGGACCAGAGGGCCACCGACCGCGGCGAGGCCTGGGTGCAATATCAGCCGCTGGGCGTGGTGGGCATTCTCACGGCCTGGAACTTCCCCGGGAACATGGTCTTCAACGGCTTGGCCGGTGCCCTGGCCGCTGGCAACCGGGTGATGATCAAGGTGTCGGAATACAACCCGAAAACCTCGGCGTTGCTGGCGCGGATCTTCCGTGAAGTCTATGCCGAGGACGAAGTGGCAATCATCACCGGTGGCCCTGACATTGGCCACGCCTTCAGCCAGCAGCCGTTCGACCATCTGCTGTTCACCGGTGCCAGCAGCATCGGCAAGCACGTCATGCGCGCCGCCGCCGAGAACCTGGTGCCGGTCACCCTGGAGCTGGGCGGCAAGTCGCCGACCATCATTTCGCGCACCGCCGACCTGAAAGTCGCTGTCACTAAAATCCTCACCGGCAAGCTGCACAACGCCGGGCAGATCTGCCTGGCGCCGGACTATGTGTTCGTGCCCGAGGAGCAACAGGAAGCGTTCGTCGAAACGGTCCGCGAAGTGGTCGCCACCTTGTTCCCGACCTTGCTCGAAAACCCGGATTACACCTCGCTGATCAATGCCCGCCACTTCGAACGCCTGCACGGTTACCTCAACGAGGCACGCGAAGCCGGCGTCGAACTGATCGAGCTGAACCCGGCCGGCGAGGACTTCAGCGGCCAGCCGCACCACAAGATGGTGCCGACCCTGCTGCGCAATCCCGGTGATGAATTGCAGGTGATGCAGGACGAAATCTTCGGTCCGCTGTTGCCATTCAAACCCTACAAATCATTCGCCGAAGTGGTCAGCTACATCAACTCGCACCCGCGTCCGCTGGGCCTGTACTACTTCGGCAACGATGCCGGCGAAGAGGCGTTCGTGCTCCATCGCACCACCTCCGGTGGCGTCACCCTCAATGACGTGCTGCGCCACGGCGGCGTCGAGACCTTGCCATTCGGTGGCGTCGGCAACAGCGGCATGGGCTGCTACCACGGCATCGACGGTTTCCGCACCTTCAGCCACGGCAAATCGGTGTTGCGCGCTGTCGATGGGCCGGACGCGATGCGTCCTCCGTACAGCGAACAGGTGCGCCAGTTCGTCGGGTCGATGATCAAGCGCTAAGACATCCACCGGGATGGCGGATGCGTTCGCCATCGCCGGCCACATCCTGCTTAAAAAAGAGAATAAAAACATGAAAGCTGCCGTTCTACATGCCCCCGGTACGCCACTGATCATCGAAGAAGTCGGCATCAGTAAACCCGGCCCACGGGAAGTACTGGTGCGCACCGTTGCGGTGGGGGTTTGTCACTCCGACCTGCACTTCGTCGATGGCGCCTATCCGTACCCGATGCCGGTGGTGCTCGGTCACGAAGCGTCCGGCATCGTCGAGCAAGTAGGCTGCGAGGTGCGCACGGTGAAGCCGGGCGATCATGTGGTGACCTGCCTGTCGGCCTATTGCGGCCACTGCGAGCATTGCGTCACCGGGCACCTGTCGTTGTGCGTGTCCCCGGACACCAAGCGCCGTGCCGATGAAGAGTCGCGACTGACCTACGTACAAAAGCCGATGACCCAGTTCATCAACCTGTCGGCCTATGCCGAACAGATGCTGGTGCATGAGAACGCGCTGGTCGCCATTCGCCGCGACATGCCGCTCGACCGCGCGGCGCTGCTCGGTTGCGCGGTCACCACCGGCACCGGCGCGGTGTTCAATACCGCCAAGGTGCGCCCGGGTGAAACGGTAGCGGTGATCGGCTGCGGCGGTATCGGCCTGTCCACCATCAACGGCGCGGCACTGGCCGGCGCCGGGCGGATCATCGCCATCGACATGCTCGACTCGAAACTGGAGTTGGCCAGACAGTTTGGCGCCACTGATGTGGTCAACGCCAAAGACGGCAGTGCAGTCGCGCAGGTGTTGGAGTTGACCCGAGGCGGCGTGCATCACGCGTTCGAGTGCATCGGCCTCAAGCAAACCGCCGAACAGGCTTTCGGCATGCTGGCCCGCGGCGGCACCGCGACGATCATCGGCATGATCAAACCCGGGGTAAAACTGGAGCTGGACCCCATGGCCATGTTGCACGAGCGCCGTATCCAGGGCTCGTTCATGGGCTCCAACCGCTTTCCCGTGGACTTGCCCCGACTGACCGACTTCTACATGCAGGGCCGGCTCAAGCTCGACGAAATGATCTCCCAGCGCATCAAGCTCACGCAGATCAACGAGGCCTTCGACGAATTGCGCCGTGGTGAGCTGGCACGCTCGGTCATCGTCTTCGATCAATGACGCTGCATCGCCGTCGCCGGTTCTTGCCGGCGATGGCACGCCCATTCAGTCGTCCTCCCACAAGACCGGCCCCAGGCTGGCGACTCATCATTGAGGTATCAGATGGATATTCATTTCAGCGCCGAGGAAGTGGCGTTCCGCGAGCAAGTGCGCGGGTTTCTCAAGGCCAACCTGCCGCAAGACATCGCGGACCGGATCAACCAGGGCAAGTCGGTGTGCAAAGCCGACCAGGTCCTCTGGATGCGCACCCTGAATGACCAGGGCTGGCTGGCGGCGAGTTGGCCGGTGGAGCAGGGCGGCACCGGCTGGACTGCCGTGCACAAGCATATTTTCGACGAAGAGTGCTCGGTCGCCGGTGCGCCCCGCATCGTGCCGTTCGGCATCAACATGGTCGGCCCGGTGATCATCAAGTTCGGCACCGAAGAACAAAAGGCCCATTACCTGCCGCGCATCCTCAATTGCGACGATTGGTGGTGCCAGGGCTATTCCGAGCCGGGCGCCGGTTCCGACCTGGCCAGCCTGCGCACCCGTGCGGTGCGGGACGGCGACGACTACGTGGTCAACGGCCAGAAGACCTGGACCTCCACCGGGCACATGGCCGACTGGATGTTCTGCCTGGTGCGCACCGACGCCGAGGCGCAACAGCAACGGGGCATTTCCTTCCTGCTGATCGACATGAAGAGCCCCGGCATTACCGTGCGCCCGATCATCACGCTCGAAGGCGGCCATTACGTCAACGAAGTGTTCCTCGACAACGTGCGGGTGCCGGTGAAGAACCTGGTCGGCCGCGAAAACGAGGGCTGGACCTGCGCCAAGTACCTGCTGACCCATGAACGCACGACGATTGCCGGGATCGGCATCGCCAAGGCCATGTTGTCGCGGCTCAAAGCGGTGGCCCGGGCAGAGCGTCGCAACGGCAAGCCACTGATCGAAGACCCGAGCTTTCGTGCGCAGATCGCCGACGTGGAAATCCAGTTGATGGCCATCGGCATGAGCAACCTGCGCATCCTCGCCTCGGCCCAGGAGGGCGGTGTTCCCGGTTCGGAAAGCTCGATCCTGAAAATCAAGGGCACCGAGATTCGCCAGGCCATCACCTACCTGCTGACCAAAGCGGTGGGGGCCTATGCCAACCCGTTCCTCAAGGACGAGTTGGGTTACGACCATGAAGGCGAACTGCTGCACAGCGAGTTCAGCAATTGCTCCACCTGCCAGTACCTGGACATGCGCAAAGCTTCTGTCTACGGCGGTTCCACTGAAATCCAGAAGAACATCATCGCCAAGATGATTCTCGAACTCTAAGGGGCAGACCATGGACTTCAAACTTTCCGAAGAGCAGCAAATGCTGCAAGACACCGCCGCACGCCTGGTGCGCGACACCTACACGTTCGAGCAGCGCGAGCAGTTTCGCGACAGCGCCAAGGGTTTTAGCGCCGAGTTCTGGCAGCAGATGGGCGAACTGGGGCTGACGTCGGTACCGTTCGCCGAGGAATTCGGCGGTTTCGGTGGCAATGGCGTGGACGTGATGCTGGTGGCCCAGGAACTCGGTCGCGGCCTGTGCCTTGAACCCTGGCTGCATTCGGTGATCTTTGCCGGGGGCCTGATCGATCAACTGGGCAGCCCGACGCAAAAGAGTGAGCTGTTGCCGCAGGTGGCCAGCGCCGAACTGCAACTGGCGGTGGCCGTCGAAGAGCCGCAGAGCCACTACCAGTTGCACGATGTACAGACCCGCGCCGAAGCGGTCAGCGGCGGCTGGTCCCTCAACGGGCGCAAGTCTGTGGTGGTGGGCGGGCAGAGCGCGGGCCTGATCCTGGTCTCGGCGCGGACGTGCGGGGATGTGCGTGACGAGGCGGGCATCAGCCTGTTCCTGGTCGATCCGGCCTCCCCGGGCGTGAGTGTGCGCGAATACCCGACCATGGACGGCCGCCGGGCATGTGACCTGTTCCTGGACAACGTGTCTGTCAGCAGCGCCGCGATGTTGGGCGAACATGGCAAAGCCCTGGACGCGTTGCGTTATCAGCAGGGCCGCGCCATCGCCGCACAATGCGCCGAAGCCGTCGGCAGCCTGCAAGCCACCTGCGCGCTGACCCTGGATTACCTCAAGACACGCAAGCAATTCGGCCAGGTCATCGGCAAATTCCAGGCCCTGCAGCACCGCATGGTCGACCTGTACATCGAGCTCGACCAGGCGACTTCCATGACCCTGCTCGCTGCCTGCGTGGCCTTTGAGCCGGACAGCGCAGAACGCAGCCGCACCCTGGCCGCCGCCAAATACACCGTCTGCCGCGCCGCGCGCTTCGTCGCCGACCAGGGCATCCAGTTACACGGTGGTATCGGCCTGACCTGGGAATACGTGCTGTCGCACCACGCCAAACACCTGCTGATGATCGCCCGCCAGTTCGGTGACGACGACCATCACCTGCAGGCCTACAGCGCGCTCATGCAGGACGCTTAGGACCCACGCTGCGCGCCTGTTTTCCCGTCAGGCGCGCTCTATCCAGACAATAAAAACAAGGAGCAAGACATGGTGACGAGATCATGGCGTTGGCTGCGCGACCTGAGCGTCGCGAGCACGTTGCTGGCCGTGTCGGTCTGCAGTTCTGCCGCCGACAAACCGAACGTACTGGTCATCTTTGGCGATGACATCGGCATCTTCAATATCAGTGCCTACAACCAGGGCATGATGGGCTATGAAACGCCCAGCATCGACCGCATCGCCAAGGAAGGCGTGCTGTTTACCCATGCCTATGGCGAGCAGTCCTGCACCGCAGGTCGCGCAGCTTTTGCCCTGGGCGAACACCCATTCCGTACCGGCCTGCTGACCATCGGCATGCCCGGCTCCGAACATGGCATTCCCGATTGGGCACCGACCATCGGCGACGCGATGAAGCAACAGGGCTACACCACCGGCCAGTTCGGCAAGAACCACCTTGGCGATCGGGATAAACACCTGCCGACCAACCATGGCTTCGACGAGTTCTTCGGCAACCTGTACCACATGAACGCCGAGGAAGAGCCGCAAACCTACTACTACCCCAAGGACCCGGCGTTCAGGAAACAATACGGTCCGCGCGGTGTGATCCATTCCTATGCCGACGGCAAGATCGAAGATACCGGTCCTTTGACCCGCAAACGCATGGAAACCATCGATGACGAGCTGGTGCAGGCCACCAACAACTTCATCGACAAGGCGCACAAGGCCGACAAGCCGTTCTTCGTCTGGTTCAACGCCACCCGTATGCACATCTGGACCCACCTCAAGCAAGAGTCCGAAGGCAAGACCGGCGTCGGGCTGTATCCCGACGGCATGGTCGAGCATGACGGCCAGGTCGGGCAGCTGCTCAAGAAGCTCGATGACCTTGGCATCGCCGACAACACCATCGTGATCTACACCACCGACAACGGCGCGGAGAAATTCAGTTGGCCCGATGGCGGCACATCACCGTTCGCCGGCGAAAAGGGCACCTCCAATGAAGGCGGGCATCGTGTGCCGTTGCTGGTCAAGTGGCCGAAGGTGCTCAAGCCCGGCACCCATATGAACAACCTGATTGCCCATAACGACTGGATGCCAACCCTGGCCGCGGCGGCGGGCGCACCGAACCTGGTGGCGGACCTGGCCAAGGGCACGCAGCTCAACGGCAAGCAGTTCCGTGTGCATCTGGATGGCTACAACTTCCTGCCGTTCTTCAAGGGCGAGGCCAAGGACAGTCCGCGCGAGGAATATTTCTACTTCAGCATGGGCGGCGACCTGGATGCGATCCGCTGGCGCGAGTGGCGGTTGGCGTTCGCGCAAATGACCGGGGATTTCGCCAGCGCTTCGCGCAAGGTGACCAACGTGCCGGTGTTGACCAATCTGCTGGCCGACCCGTTCCAGACCGCGCGCAAGGAATCGCCGATGGCCAAGCGCTGGGCCGCGGACCAAGCGTGGTTGCTGGTGCCGATCCAGGCCAAGGTCAAGGCCTTCATGGCAACGCTGGGCCAGTACCCGTTCCAGGAAGGCGTCAGCCTGAACCCCGGCAATATCAACTACCAGAGCCTGGCCGTGAAGAAAGCGCTGATGGACTTGCAAAAACCTGCGGCTGCGAACTGATCGCAGCGCGGGTGCAGTCAATGCACAACAACTGTAGGAGCGAGCTTGCTCGCGATGGACGCTAACGATAACGCGTGCTTGCTGATTCAACGCGTCGTCCTCAAGTTTTTCGCGAGCAAGCTTGCTCCTACAAAAAAGCTATCCATTTTTTTGGAGTTATCTGATGAAAGTCCTCGTAGCGGTCAAGCGCGTGGTCGATTTCAACGTCAAGGTTCGCGTCAAGGCGGACCAGTCCGGTATCGACCTCGCCAACGTCAAAATGGCCCTCAATCCCTTCTGCGAAATTGCCGTGGAAGAAGCCGTACGTTTGAAAGAGCAGGGCATTGCCACTGAAGTCGTGGTGGTCAGTGTCGGTCCGGTTGCCGCGCAGGAGCAATTGCGCACCGCGCTGGCTCTGGGCGCCGACCGCGCCATCCTGATCGAGAGCAATGACGAACTGAGTTCGCTGCCTGTGGCCAAGCTGCTCAAGGCCGTGGTCGTTCAGGAGCAGCCGCAACTGGTGATCCTCGGCAAGCAAGCCATCGACAGCGATAACAACCAGACCGGGCAGATGCTCGCCGCACTCACCGGTTTCGCCCAGGGCACCTTCGCCTCGAACGTCGAGATCGCCGGCGACCAGGTGATCGTTGCCCGGGAAATCGACAGCGGGATGCAAACCGTCGCGCTGAAGCTGCCGGCCATCGTCACCACCGACCTGCGCTTGAACGAGCCGCGCTACGCCTCTTTGCCGAACATCATGAAGGCCAAGAAGAAGCCGCTCGAAACCTTGACCCCCGATGCCCTGGGCGTGTCCACGGTGTCCACCAACCAGACCGTGAAAGTCCAGGCGCCTGCCACTCGCAGCGCCGGTATCAAGGTCAAGTCGGTGGCTGAACTGGTCGAAAAACTGAAAAACGAAGCGAAGGTAATCTAAATGGCAATCCTGGTAATCGCTGAGCACGACAACAACACCCTTGCCACGGCCACGTTGAACACGGTGGCGGCTGCCGCCCAGATCGGCGGCGACATCCATGTATTGGTTGCAGGGCAGGATATTGGCGCCCTGGCTCAGAGCGCCGCAAAAATCGCCGGTGTGGCCAAAGTGCTCCTGGCCGACAACCCGGCCTACACCCATCAACTGCCGGAAAACCTCGCCCCGCTGGTCGTCAGCCAGGTGATCGAGCAACACACCATCTACAGTCACGTCCTGGCGCCGGCGACCTCCCACGGCAAGAACATCCTGCCTCGCGTAGCGGCTGCGCTGGACGTCGACCAGATCTCCGAAGTCATCTCGGTGGAGAGCGCTGACACCTTCAAGCGCCCGATCTACGCTGGCAACGCCATCGCCACCGTGCAATCGAGTGCCGTGGTCAAGGTGATCACCGTACGCGCCACCGGTTTCGACCCAGTGGCTGCAGAGGGTGGCAGCGCTGCCGTTGAAGTCATTGGGGCCGTCCACGAGGCTGGCATTAGTGCTTTCGTCAGCGAAGCGCTGGCCAAATCCGATCGTCCGGAACTGACCGCCGCGAAGATCGTCGTGTCCGGCGGGCGTGGCATGCAAAACGGCGACAACTTCCAGTACCTGTACAGCCTCGCCGACAAACTCGGCGCCGGGGTCGGGGCTTCCCGTGCAGCGGTCGACGCAGGTTTCGTGCCCAACGACATGCAGGTTGGCCAGACCGGCAAGATTGTCGCGCCGCAGTTGTACATTGCTGTCGGCATCAGCGGAGCGATCCAGCACCTGGCCGGCATGAAAGACTCGAAAATCATCGTCGCCATCAACAAGGACGAAGAGGCCCCGATCTTCCAGGTGGCGGACTACGGCCTGGTGGCGGACCTGTTCGAAGCGGTTCCGCAACTCGAACAAGCCCTTTAACAAACACGGCGTCGTACACAGACTCCGTGCCTGGCAAAAATCCCCTGCAGGAGCCGGCTTGCTGTCGATGGCGTCGGTGGGATCGCCTTCGCTGGCAAGCCAGCGCCTACAGGGTTCTGCGGGGTGTGGTGGATTTGTGGTGTGACGCAGATCTGTAGGAGCCGGCTTGCTGGCGATGGCGTCCGTGGGATCGCCTTCGCTGGCAAGCCAGCTCCTACAAGGTGATCCAGCCCCGCGTGCGGGCAATGGCCAGGGTTTCCGTGCGCCCGTTGGCCTCGAGCTTCGCGTAGATCTTCTGCAGGTGGGATTTGACCGTGAACTCGGAGAGGAACACCTTCTCGGCGATCTCGCGGTTACGATGCCCGGCGGCCAGCAGTTGCAGGATCTGATACTCGCGCACCGTCAGCACTTCGTGGGCACCGTTGTCCTTGCGCGCATCTTCCATGTTGCCCTCGCTGACATCCAACAGTTGCATCAGCCGGTCGACGAATCCGCAGTCGATCCCCAGTTCCTTGCAGCGCGCCTTGCCTGTCGTGCCCCAGCGTTGCAACAGCCCGGCCATGCGCGCGCCTTCTTCGATGAACGTTGCGAGGAAGCCGTCATGGCTGGCCAGGCGCAGCGCTTCACCGAGCGCCAAAAAGGCCTCTTGCGGTTGCTGGACGCTGTCCAGCGCGAGCGCCAGGAGAATGTGCAGCTTCAGTTCGCGGCGGTGATGTTGCCAGTGCCGCGCTTGCTCGATCGCCGTGCGCAAGGCCTTGACTGCCCCCGCGCCTTCGCCCTGGACAATGCGCAAGCGTTGTCGGGCGATACTCGGCGTGTCCACGTCGTTGGCGATTCGGATGAAATCGGGACGGTCCCAATCGCCGGCAAGGTCAGCCGAGTGCAGGGCTTGCATCGCCGTGTCCAGGCGCTGTTCGAGCAACGCCACGCGGGCTCGCTCCAGCCAGGCAGAGCACTGGACGCGGTGCGAGCCGACCTGGCGGCCGATCTGCTCGAGCTCCACCAGGCAGCGGGTCCAGGTGGTGCGATCGCCCTGGCTGTACGCGATACGGGCGGTCAGTACGTGAGTGATGATCTGGTTCTCGGGGGAACTGACCTGCTTGGCAAAAAACAGGCAGCGTGACAGATACTTTTGCGCTTGCGCAAAGTCGCCGTTCTCGTACAGCAGCAGGCCATGGAGGATATCCAGCGACAGCTTGGCTTCGTGTGGTTTGCCCTGGCCGTTGTTTCGCGTTCGCTCCGGCGTGCTGTGCATACGCACGAGGGCATTGCTCAAGCGGCCCTGGATCAGGTCCAGGGTGCTCTCGTTGACGCGGAAGATGTGGCGCAGAAAACTCGAATGAACCCGCGAATCCCGTTGCAGTGCACTGGACAACAGGTTGCGCGCTTCATCGTAGCGACCGCTGGCAACCATGTTCATCGCCACCAAGTTAGCCAGCACTATGTATAAATGCACTTCGTCGGCAGGCATGCACTCAAGCAGTTCGACGCCCCTGCGGCAACAGGCTTCGGCCTGATCGGTCACCCCAAGGCGCAAACATTCCACGACCTTGGGCACATAGGCATAGGCGGGCCCCGACTGTTGCGCCAGACGTTCGGCCACGTGCATCGCGTCCTTGAGGCGCGTCGTGCTTGCCAACAGCCAGGCGTAGGCCTGGTTGAGTAGCGGATAGCGGTCGCGAGTCGTCTCTGGAATCCGGTCCAGCCAACGCAGCAACAGGCGTGTGCGGCCACTGTCGATCAGGGTATCGAGGTGACGGTTCAAACCGTCGGCGGCTTCATCGAGCAGGCCGGCGTTGAACAGGTGCTCGACGCCGGGGATCGGTTGCCCGGCATCGAAGAACCATGACGCGGCGGTTTCATGGAGGGTTTGTGCCATGCCCGGGTACAGGCGATCCAGGGCGTGGCGCAAGAAACTGGCGAACAGGTGGTGATAACGGAACCATTGCTGCTGACTGTCGACCGGCACCAGGAACAGGTTGGTGCGGTCGAGGTGATCGATCATGGCGCGGCTGTCCTTGCGCCCGGTCACCGCTTCACAGAGCGGCACGCAGAACTGCTCGAGGATGCTGGTCTGCATCAGGAACATCCGGCAGTCCTCGGTCTGTCGCGCCAGGATGTCTTCGGTGAGGTATTCGGCCAGTTCCAGGTTGGAGCCGGAAAACGACGCAATGAAGGCGCCGTGATCGTCCCGATCCTTGAGCGAAAGGCTGGCCAGGTAAAGCCCGGCGATCCAGCCCTCGGTGCGCCGGTACAGCGTGGCCAGCTCATCGTCATGCAGCGGGATCTGCCGTTTGCCGCGAATGAACGCCATGGATTCTTCAAGCGTGAAACGCAGATCCTGCGGGCGGATTTCCAGCAGTTGGCCACGGGCGCGAATGCGCCCCAGGCCGATGCCCGGGGTCGAGCGCGACGCCATCACCACGACGCTGCCTGAGGGCAGTTGCTCGACCAGTTGCTGGAGAAACTCGAGCACCTCGGGATTCTGGATGACTTCGACTTCGTCGAGCAGGATGGCATATGGCAAGGGGCTGCTGATCATGCGTTCCAGCAGGTCCTCGGCACAAGGAGGATCGTTGCGCGCAGACTGCTCGGCGGACTTGGGCAGTAAGCCGAGCCCTTTGCCCAACAGGTTGACGAAGCGTTGCAAGTCGTTGTCGGCGGGCTCCAGGTTGATCCACAGCGCACGCTTGCCGCTAGCCAGGCAGTGCTCGCGGAATTGCTGCATGAGCGTGGTTTTACCGAAACCTGCGGCTGCACGAATCAGGATCAGGCGGGCCGCATCGGCGTCGGCCATTTGCTGGAGCAGGCGCGAACGCGACAAGTGGCTGTCGGCCGATTTCGGACTGGCGAACTTGATAGAGCCACTTCTCGAGGCTGTCGGCTCACTCGGGGCGGCAGTGAGCGCAGGGCCGGCAGGCGCGAGCGTTGAATTGTCCCAGTGAACTGGCATTGAAAGAACCTCCACACAGGTCACTCGCCTTGCGCAACCGCCTGGCAATGTGACCTTTTTATTCTTGTAAGTGCGGCCATATTGCCACGTCTGGCCGTCGCCCGAGACTTTGGTCTAACGCAACCTTCAGGGCGCACCGTTGAGCGGCTGCGTCATTGCATGAGCTTGCCCGATTATTGTGCACGCACAGCGTCTTGCAAACCCGCCCCCCCTGTGAGGGTGGCTCTCGATGCACCGGGTCCCATGCAACGATTGCCTCGACAAACTGGAACGGGTGATCCCGTTTTTTTTCCTGCAATCGGGCGATGGCCAAAGGTTCCGGATGGACGTTCAACGCACCCTATACCGCGAAGACCATGAAATGTTTCGCACCGCCGTGCGACGCTTTCTCGAGCGCGAAGACATGCCTCGCCTGACGGGTCGGGAAGATACCGGTGACGTTGAACGGCGGGTCTGGTTGAAGGCCGGTCGCGAAGGGCTGTTGTGCGTGACCCTGCCGGCGCAATTCGGCGGTGGTGGTGACGTGGGTCATGCCGCGGTGCTGCGTGAGGAGTTTGCCCGGGCAGGGGTCTGTGACCGGGCGTTGTCGCTGCACTCGGACGTCATCGCACCGTGCATCGCCCAGTTGGCCAGCGACGAGCAGAAGCGTCGCTGGCTGCCAGGCGTTTGCAGCGGCGAGGTGGTGTTGGCCCTGGCCGTCACCGAACCCGGAGGCAAACCCCGCAGCAATCCCGGCAGCCTGCAAACTCACGCTGTGCGCCAAGGCCCCGATTACCTGATCAAGGGCAGCAAAGCCGCGGTCGGCAACGGCATGGCCGCCGACCTGATCCTGCTCGTCTGTCGCACCGACGGCAACGACGGTGAGACGGGGGCCAGCCTGATCATGGTTGAAACCGGTCGCCCGGGCGTGCAGCGCATCCGCAGCGCGCCAGGCAGCGCGCAACCGGGCGCCGCCGAGTTGCACCTGGACAACGTACGGGTACCGGCGGGCAACCTGCTGGGCGAAGCGGGCAGGGGCCTGGATTACCTGAATCGGGCAGGCGACCAGGAGCGCCTGTTGGCGGCGATTTCTGCCGCCAGCCGCCTTGAACACCTGCTGGACCTGACCCTGGAGCATCTGCGTCTGCCCGACATCAGCGGCCATTGTTCGTGGGAGTTGCAGCACACCCGCAACAAAGTCGCCGAGATCAAGGCCCGCGCCGTCGCCTTGCGGGTCCTGGTCGATCACTACCTGGACCGGCGCATGCGCCATCCGTTGAGCGCCGAGCACACGGCGATCGCCTATCTATATGCCAGCGACACCCTGCGCAAATGCACCGAGGAACTGGCACGCCTGCGCGCCACCCAGGGCCGCCTGCGCACTCATTCCATTGCCCATGCCACGGTCGAACACGGCATGACCGGCAAGGCCATGCACGAAATCATCGCACAAGCGCTGTGACACCCCTCAAACCAGCAAGGACATCGTCATGAGTCAAAATGCATTAGTAGCCGGCGTCGGCATGATCCCGTTCAGCAAACCGGGCGCGAGCCCCAGTTACATCGACATGGGGGCCGAAGCGGTACGCCTGGCGCTGGCCGATGCCGGCCTGAGCTATGACCAGGTGCAGATGGCGTTTGCCGGTTACGTGTACGGCGACACCACCTGCGGCCAGGCCGTGTTGTACCGGGTGGGCCGCACGGCGATTCCGGTGTTCAACGTCAACAATGCCTGCGCCACCGGTTCCAGCGCGCTGTTCCTGGCCCGTGCCGCCGTCGAAAGCGGCCAGGTCGAATGCGCCCTGGCGGTCGGCTTCGAGCAGATGCGTGCGGGGCCAACCCGCTCCAACTTCGATGACCGCCCGTTGCCCCGTGGCGATTACTTGCCGATCCAGGATGAACTGTGTGGCGACGCCGGTGACATTCCGCGCAACCTGATCACCTTCGGCGGTGCCGGTCGTGAGCACATGCGCAAATACGGCACGCAGATGAGCACCTTCGCCGCGATCCGCGCCAAGGCCAGCCGCCATGCCGCCAACAACCCGTTGGCCTTGTTCAAGAAGATCGTCACCACCGAAGAGGTCATGAATGACCAACTGATGTGGGAAGGGGTCATGACCCGGATGATGGCCTGCCCGCCGACCTGCGGTGCCGCCGCCGCGATCATCTGCTCGCCGGCGTTCGCGAAAAAGCACGGCCTGCGCACTGACGTGGCGATCCTCGCCCAGTCGCTGGTGACCGATCCGGTGGAGTCCTTCGAGCCGAAAACCATGATCGGCTTCGTCGGCGCGCACATGGCCGAACGGGCCGCCGGTGCGGTGTACGAAAAGGCCGGCGTCGGTCCCCAGGATATTCGCGTGGTCGAATTGCATGACTGCTTCGCCCACAACGAACTGTTGACCTATGAAGCCCTGGGCCTGTGCCCGGTGGGTGGCGCGCAGAAGTTCGTGCTCGACGGTGATAACACCTACGGCGGTCGCGTCGTCACCAACCCGTCCGGGGGCCTGTTGTGCAAAGGCCATCCGCTGGGCGCCACGGGCCTGGCGCAGTGTTATGAACTGACCCACCAACTGCGTGGCACCGCCGGTGCGCGACAGGTCGAAGGTTTGCGCCATGGCTTGCAGCACAACCTCGGGCTGGGTGGCGCCTGCGTCGTCACGCTCTACGGCAGGAACTGAGTGATCTGAACGGCCGTGCCAGGCACGGCTTATTCAGCGAAAACAACGGTCGGGGACCTGTCCCCGGCCTGTTTCAAACGCTTTTGCGATGCAGCAAGAAGGAATTGATTGATGACCACCGAGCCCCTTGACTCGCCTACTCGCACACTGCTGCACACCCGCGAAATCATCTGCAAGGGCTATCGGCGCAGCGATGGCCTGTACGACATCGAAGGACGCCTGCAGGACCTGACCAACGAGCCGACCGACCTTCCGTTCCACCGGGTGCCCCAGGGCGGAACGATCCACGACATGCGCCTGGTGATGACCGTCGACGCCGACATGGTGATCCAGCACATCGCCGCTATGACGGCGACCGGTGCCAGCCAGTTCTGTGGTGAAGCGGCGGCCGCTTACTCAGGTTTGGTGGGGCTGAAGATTGCCGCAGGCTTCAAAAAGAACATGAAAGCCATCGTCGGTGGCGAATTCGGTTGCACCCACCTGACCGAACTGCTTGAGCGCATGGCCAACGTGGCGATGCAAACGCTGTTTTCCACCTACCGCGCCGAGGCCAGTCGTCGTCGGGAAACGGGCGCGCAACAGGTCGTCGCGGTGCGCCCATGGGTGATCGGCACCTGTCATGCCTATCGAGAAGAGGGCGATGCCGTGAAGCTGTTATGGCCCGAAGGCTTGCCCAAGGCCTGAACAACACGCGGTCTCCCTGTAGGAGCTGCCGCAGGCTGCGGTCTTTTGATCTTGCTGTTAAACAATCAAAAGATCGCAGCTGTGTGCGAGCCTGCTCGCGATGGTCGTCAACGATGAAGCTGGCGACCTGAATAAACACAGCAAGTTCGGACGAAAGCCGTATCGGCAAATGACGCGCCAAGCCCTACAATGAGCTGCGAAATTTCATGCAGTCGGGACAGCCTTTGTCCCACATCGTTTGTCGCCTGTCCCGCCATTCCGGAAGTGTTCTCCCATGTCGTTACCACCCCGCAAAGACACCGACCTTCGTTCCTCGGCCGACGCTGATCAGTCCATTGCCGACACCAAGGTCGTGCCGCCGCGCGGGGCCCGTCGGCTGGTGCCTCGGGAGAGCCTGTTGCTGCGCCTGCAAGAGGTCCGGCGCCAACGTTGTGTGGTGATCCAGGGCCCTGCCGGGTGTGGCAAAACCAGCACCCTGCTGGCCTGGCGCCGGGAACTGCTGGCGATGAATTTCGAGGTGGCCTGGCTGTCGCTGGGCGCCGAAGACGACGAACCCGGCCGCTTCTGCCATTGCCTGCAAACGAGCCTGGCGCAAGTGCTGCCAGAGCAGGTCCGCGATGCCGGCATTCTGCTCGGTCGCGATAACCAGGACATGGCGGTCGAGCACTGGATCATCACGCTGGTCCAGGGCATCGCCCTGCATTCGCGCGAACTGGTGCTGATGCTCGATGACATGCAGCATCTGCAGGACCGGCGAATCGTCCAGGCGTTGCAATGGCTGATCGACTACGCCCCGCAAAACCTGCACCTGGTATTCGGTACACGGACAGCACTGCCATTTCCGCTGGCCGCCTTGCGCGCACGCGGTCAAGTCAGCGAATTCGACCTGCGCGACCTGCGCTTCAGTCGCAGTGAATCGGAGCTGTTCCTGCGTGAACACCTGGGCGCCATCGATGCCCGCGACGCGGCGACACTGCACGAGCTGACCGATGGTTGGGTCGCCGGCCTGCAATTGTTTGCCGTGGACCTCAAGGCCAAGCAGATGACGCGTTTCGACCGGGTGCAGATTCGCGATGCCATCGGCTTTGCCGACTACTTCGAACGCGAAGTGCTGGTGCGCCTGGAACCGGAAGATCTGCGCCTGCTCACCTGCGCATCGATCTGCGAACGGTTCTGCGCTTCGTTGTGCGCGACCCTGCTTGGCCAGCCCCACGCCATCGCCGGCATGATGATCCAGCTGGCCCGACTCGATGGCGACAATCTGTTCATCACCCAGGTCAAGAGCCACGACCGTGAAACCTGGTACCGCCTGCACCCGCTGTTGGGCAGCGTATTGCGCGCCCGGCTGGCGGCGCGACCGCAACAGGAGCAGGTGCTGCACGCCGTTGCGCGGGGCTGGTTCACCGAACACGAGCACCTCGATGAAGCGGTGCGCCACGCAGTGCGCGCCGGTGATTGCGAAGCGGCGGCCGATATCGTTGAAGCCTGCGCCTATGACTTGCTGGCCAAGGGCAACCTCAGCCAGATCTCCGGTTTGCTCAAGGGTTTGCCGGCGGAACAGACCGCCGAACGTTTCGGCTTGCAGGTGGTAATGGCGCATCTGCAACTCTACTCGCGCAATTTCCAGGCGTTGCAGCAGACCTTGCAGCATCTGCAAGCCCATCACGAAAGGCTTGACCCCCGGCAACGCCATGCAGTGACGGTGCTCAAGGGCAGCCAGGCGATTCACCAGGACGATACGGCGGCGATGCTGTCGATCCTGCCCGAGCTGCTGGCGATCCCCTTTGATGCTGACGATTTTTCCTGGTCGGGGCGCAGTAACACCCTGGCCTGGCTGTACATGTACCAGGGCGAATTCGAGAAAGCGCGCAAGGTCCTCGAGGGCGGCGAGCGACCATTCGGCTCGCCGCGCCGCAGCCTGCTGGGGCGCTGCATGAGTGGCATGAGCCTGGCGCTCGAAGGCCGCGCCACCCAGGCCGAGCACCTCTACCGTGAAGTGCTGGAGGAAGCCGAAAAACATGGGGTGGCCTATCTGGTGGTCAGCACCATGGCCGCCGGTTTGCTTGGTACTGCGTTGTACGAGCAGGGCGATTACCAGGCCGCCTGCCTGTTGCTCGAACCACGGATGAAACTGCTGGAGCAAGTGGCGATCCCCGACACCGTGTTGCAATGCATGCAGACGCTGGCCATGGCCCATTGGCTGGCCGGGCGGCAAACCGAAGCCATGGGCTGTCTGGACCGCCTGGAACAATATGCGAGCCGTTATGGCCTGGACCGTTTATTGGTCTGTGCGCTGCTGGTGCGCATGCGCTGGCTGCAGCAGATTGGCGACGAATCCGCGGCGGACGGCGCGTTGCAGCGCATTCTCCAGACGGCGCAACCACACCAGGCGGCGCAATCTGGCACTGAACTGGAAGTGCGGATCATCGCGCGCCGGGCCGCGATCGAAAGGTCCCTGCATGCCGAGGATTATTCGGCGGCGGCCGAGCGTTTGCCGGCGCTGATCGAGACGTCACAGGATAATCGCCGTTGGCGGCGGGTGGTGGCGATGCGTGTGCAAATGGGCATGATCGAACAGGGCAGGGGGCACGTGGATCAGGCTCGCGAGCAATTAATCGAAGCGTTGCGCCAGGGCCATCGCCTTGGGCTGGTGCGCAGCTTGCTGGATGCGGGGCCGGGGGTTGCTGCGCTGCTCGAATCGCTGATGGCCGAGAATGTCCTGGACCCGGTGTTGACGTTCTACGCGCAACGCCTTCTCGACGTCGCTCATACAGCTGACGCCTGCAGCCAGCAGGCACCGGACACCGAAACCGCCAGCGTGCTGAGCATTCGCGAACTTGACGTGATGAGCCTGGTGGCCCAGGCACTGCCCAACAAGAAGATCGCCCGGGTGCTGAACCTGTCACCGGAAACGGTGAAATGGCACATGAAGAATATTTTCTACAAGCTGGAGGTCACCGGGCGCGACGAGGCCATCGCCAAGGTACGCGACCTGGAACTGAAGCTTCCCGGCAACCCGCAGGTTTGATCAGCCCTGGCGCGGCTTGCCGTGCAGGCTTGGGGTATTGCCGATGAATGTCGCCTTGCCCCGGGCCACCAGGCGTTCGCCATCGAGCAGGTCGAGGCTGGCATGGGACAACGAGCGCCCGATCCGGTGAATCTGAACGTGAGCTTCGACCCATGCACCCAGATTGGCCGGGCTGAGGTAGTCCATGCTCAGGTTGATGGTCGCGGGGGGTAGGTCGGTCGCTGCCGCCAGTCTTAACGCGCGTCCGAACGCGGTGTCGGCCAGGGTCGCAAGAAAACCGCCGTGGGCGATGCCCAGTGGGTTGAGGTGTTCGGGGCGAATGCGCGCGGCCAGTACCGAGCGTTCCTCATGGACATACAGGCCGGTGCAATGCACCACGAAACCGACGCGCCCCATCGGCACGAAACCGGCGAGCGGTTTGTCCTCGTGGGCGGCAGCTTCAAAGGGTTCAGGAATTGAATTCATTGGCATGTGCTCTGTGGGAGCGGGCTTGCTCGCGAAGGCGTAGGCACAGTCAATATAAAAGTCGCCTGACACACCGCTTTCGCGAGCAAGCCCGCTCCCACAAGGGGGGTGGTGGATGGGCTTATAGCGTGCGCGCAATCAGCTCTTTCATGACTTCATTGGAGCCGCCGTAGATGCGCATCGGCCGCGAATTGACGTACAACCGGGCGATCGGGTACTCCATCATGTAGCCATAGCCGCCGTGCAATTGCAGGCACTCGTCGATGATCTGGCAGGCTTGCGTGGAGGTCCACCACTTGGCCATGGCGGCCGTGGACGGGTCCAGTTCGTGCTTGACCATCTTGTCCAGGCAATCGAAGACAAAGGTGCGGGCAATGGTCACGGTGGTCTGCATTTCCGCCAGTTTGAAGCGGGTGTTCTGCATGTCCAGCAATGGCTTGCCGAACAGCTTGCGATCATGGGTGTATTTAATGGTTTCCTCCACCGCACGCTCCATGGAGCCCAGGGCGTTCATGGTGATGAACATGCGTTCTTCGGGCAGTTGCTGCATCAGCTGGATGAAACCCTTGCCTTCTTCCGGCCCGAGCAGGTTGGCCACCGGCACGCGCACGTCATCGAAGAACAACTCCGAGGTGTCCTGACCTTTCTGGCCGATCTTGTCGAGGATCCGTCCACGGCGGAAGCCCGGCAGGTCCTTGACCTCAAGGCCAATGATCGACATGCCCTTGGCACCCAGGGATGGGTCGGTCTTGCATACCAGCAGCACCAGGTCGGCGTGGAAGCCATTGGTGATGAAGGTTTTGGAGCCGTTGATGACGTAGTGATCACCCTCACGGATGGCCTTGGTCTTGACGTTCTGCAGGTCGGTGCCGGCGCCGGGTTCTGTCATGGCAATGGCTGCGACCATCTCGCCGGTGGCCATTTTCGGCAACCAGCGCTGTTTCTGCTCTTCGCTGGCGTAGCGCAGGATGTAGTGCGCGCAGATGGCGCTATGGACGTTGGTGCCCAGGCTGGTGGCGATCCCACGGGCCAGTTCGTAGCCGATGATCGCGTTGTGCGCGTGGCTGCCACCGCCGCCGCCGTATTCTTGCGGAATCGCCGGGCACAGCATGCCCATCTCGCCGGCCTTCAGCCAGGTTTCACGGTCCACGTGCTGCTGCTTGGCCCAACGCTCTTCGTGGGGCACCAGTTCCTCGGCGGTAAAACGACGAACCGATTCCTGGAAGATCGCCAGGTCTTCGGTCAGCCATGCGGGTCTGTATTCGCTCATGTGAATCCTCGGTAGTTGATGGGACGGGGACTCTTGCCATGCTGGGCGCAGCGCGGATATTCAGCGAGCGCCGAAGGGATGATGCTGCGGAGTAGGCGGGGGATCGTTCGAAGGGATGTTCCGGGGGAGTAGGACGGTACTTTCCTGTGACTGCGGTTGAATGCAAAACCTGCGGCCAGCCAAAATCATTGTGGGAGCTGGCTTGCCAGCGATGGGTCCGGCGCATTCAACATCCATTTCGCCTGATACACCGCCTTCGCTGGCAAGCCAGCTCCTACAGTTGATTCGGGTTTGCGCCTGAGCCTGTATCCGCCGCATGACCCCTGTAGGAGCTGGCTTGCCAGCGAAGGCGGCCTGACAGCCGACCTCGATTTTTGGGCCGTACCTATACCCCTCCATCCAGGTCAAATCCCTCCTGCATTACTCCCTCCCAACGTTCCTAGGAACGCCTCCCACTACCTCCGCAACTTCATCCCTTCGACGGTCGTAGCACCGTTGCGGGCAAACCTAGGATGAATCCCCACAAGAACCTACCGGCCGGCAGGTACGACAACCGAACGTGAATGCCAAAAGGAAATTCATCCATGAGTGAAAAAGTCGTAGTCGCCGGGGTCGGCATGATCCCCTTCGCCAAGCCGGGTGCCAGCCCCAGCTACACCGACATGGGCGCCGAAGCCGTGCGCCTGGCCCTGAAGGACGCAGGCATTGCATACGACAAGGTGCAGATGGCCTTCACCGGTTACGTGTTTGGCGACTCCACCTGCGGCCAGACCGCCCTGTATGAAGTAGGTCGCACCGGCATCCCGATCGTCAACGTCAACAACAACTGCTCCACCGGTTCCACCGCGCTGTATCTGGCCCGCGCTGCCGTGCAGAGCGGTCAGGCGGAGTGCGTGCTGGCCCTGGGTTTCGAGCAGATGCAGGCGGGTGCGCTCAAGTCGCACTGGGATGACCGTCCACAGACCCGGGCCAGTGTGGTCCACGTGCTCGAAGGCCTGACCCGCGACGTCGACCTGCCGCGTGCACTGAAAACCTTCGGCGGTGCCGGTCGCGAACACATGCAGAAGTACGGCACCCGCATGGAAACCTTCGCCGCCATCCGCGCCAAGGCCAGCCGCCATGCCGCGAACAACCCGTTGGCCCTGTTCAAGAAAGTGCTGACCACCGAAGACGTGATGAATGACCAGCTGCTGTGGCCGGGCGTGATGACCCGCCTGATGGCCTGCCCGCCGACCTGTGGCGCGGCGGCGGCGATCATCTGCTCGCCTGCCTTCGCCAAGAAACACGGCCTGCGCAGTGACGTGGTGATTCTCGCGCAGTCGATGGTCACCGATCCGGTGGAGTCCTTCGATCCGCCTTCGATGATCGCCTATGCCGGCTTCCACATGACCCAGCGCGCCGCGCAATTGGTCTACGAGCAGGCCGGCGTCGGCCCGCAGGACGTGCGAGCCGTGGAGTTGCATGACTGCTTCGCCCACAACGAGCTGCTGACCTACGAAGGCCTGGGCCTGTGTGCCGTCGGTGGCGGCGAACAGTTCGTCCTCGATGGCGACAACACCTTCGGCGGCCAGGTGGTGACCAACCCGTCCGGCGGCCTGCTTTCCAAGGGCCACCCATTGGGCGCCACCGGCCTTGCCCAGTGCTTTGAATTGACCCACCAGCTGCGCGGTACTGCCGACAAACGCCAGGTCGAGGACCTGAACATCGCCCTGCAACACAACCTCGGCCTGGGCGGCGCCTGCGTGGTCACGATGTACGGGCGCAACTGAGTTTTCCATAACAACAAGAGGAGTGAGACACATGGCTGACAAGAGCCTGATCGGGCACAAGCTCGATAAATTCAGCGTCGATGTGGAGAAGGGCCGCCTGCGTTTCTTCGCCAAGGCGATCGGCGAAACCGATCCGGTGTACAGCAGCGAGGCGGCCGCCATCGCCGCGGGCCACAAGGCCCTGCCGGTACCGCCGACCTTTCTCAAGTGCCTGGAAGGTGAAGGTCGTGACCTCACCACCTTTCTCAAGCTGGTGGACTTCGACCTGGGCCGCATCCTGCACGCCGAGCAGTCGTTCGTGTACCACGCGATGGCCTACGCCGGTGATGTGCTGACGTTCGACGCCGCCATCACCGATGTCTACGAGAAAAAGGGCGGGGCCCTGCAGTTCGTGGTCATGGAATCGCGGGTCACCAACCAGGACGGCGTGCACATCGCCGATGTCCGCTCGTCCCTCGTACAGCGCTGAGGAAATGTCGATGACGCTCTCTAACACCACCCACGCGCAGTTCTCCGATATCCAGGTTGGCGATGTGATCCCGCTGCTCGAATTGCAACCGGTCAACCGCACCACCCTGGCCCTGTACTGCGGCGCGTCGGGCGATCACAACCCGATCCACGTCGACATCGACTTCGCCCGCAAATCGCGCATGCCCGACGTGTTCGCCCACGGCATGTTGTCGGCCGCCTACCTGGGTCGCCTGTTGACCCAATGGGTACCGCAGCAACAAGTGCGCAGCCTGTCGATCCGCTTCACCGGCATCACCCAGTTGGGTCACATCCCGACCTGCACCGGAAAAATCACCGAGAAGTTCGAAGAAAACGGTGAGAAACGCGTGCGCCTGCAGATCCGTTGCGCCAACCAGTACGGCGAAGAAAAGCTCGCGGGCGTTGCTGTCGTAGCCCTGTCCTGAACCCCTCAACCCCATTTCCCAGGAACAATAAAAATGAAAAAGCTTGAAGGCAAAGTCGCTCTGGTTACCGGCTCCGGCCGTGGCATTGGTCGTGAAGTCGCCCTGCAATTGGCCGCCTACGGCGCGAAAGTCGTGATTAACGACCTGGATGCCGAACCGGCTGACGAAGTGGTCGCCGAGATCCGCGCCGCCGGCGGCGAAGCCGTGGCTTGCGTGGGCAGCGTCACGGCGCCGGACTTCGCTGACCGTTTCGTGCAGACCGCCGTCAAGGCCTATGGCTGCATCGACATCATCGTCAACAACGCCGGTTTCACCTGGGACAACGTGATCCAGAAGATGAGCGACGAGCAGTGGTACGCGGTCATCGACTGTCACCTGACCGCGCCGTTCCGCATTCTGCGTGCCGCCCAGCCGATCATCAGTGCCCTGGCCAAGAAAGAAGCTGCCGAAGGCCGAGAAGTGCTGCGCAAGGTGGTGAACATTTCCTCCGGCGCTGCTGGCGGTAACGTTGGCCAGTCCAACTACTCCTCGGGCAAATCCGGGATTCTGGGCCTGACCAAGACCCTGTCCAAGGAGTGGGGCCGCCTGAAAGTCAACGTCAACGCCGTCGCGTTCGGCTTGATCGATACGCGCCTGACCCAGGCCCTGGCTGGCGATGACAGCAAGACCGTGAACATCGAAGGTCGCGAAATCAAGGTCGGCGTGCAGCAGGCGCGTCTCGACGGTGTGGCCGCCACCATCGCGTTGGGTCGTGTCGGCAAACCGGAAGAAGCCGCGGGTGCAGTGGTGATGTTCTGCCTGCCGGAATCCAACTTCTGCTCCGGCCAGGTCATCTACTGCGGCGGTGGTCCAGGTTCCAACTTCTAAGATTGTTGCGCTGTGCCCTGGTAAGCAGGGCCAACGATTCGTCGAGCTTGTTGCCCGCCCGCGGGTAACAAGCCCAAGAACTTGAGGTGTTTGCAATGCTGGAAAATTACCGCTCCCCGTGGATGACCGAGGACCTGGAGTCGTTCAACGACATGGTCATGCGCTTCGGCAAGGAATACATGGAGCCCAATGAACTGAAGTGGCGTGAGCAGCACTGCGCCGATCGTAGCGCGTGGCTCAAGGCGGGTGAACTGGGCCTGATCCTTCCGGATGTCTCGCAAGAATACGGCGGTGCGGGTGGCGACATCGGCCACTACGTGTGCGTGGTCAATGCGATGAGCACCTTCGGCGGCGGCCTGGGCCTTGGCCTGAGCCACATCGTCGCGCACTACATCCTCGAATCCGGCACTGAAGCACAGAAGAAGCACTGGCTGCCAAAAATCGGTTCCGGCGAGATCATCTGCGCCATCGCCATGACTGAACCCGGTGCTGGTTCCGACCTGCAATCGGTGCGCACCCGTGCCGTGAAGCAGGGCGACAAGTACGTCATCAATGGCGCCAAGACCTTCATCAGCAATGGCCAGACCTGCGACATGGTGCTGGTGATCGCCAAGACCGACATCACCCAGGGCGCCAAGGGTGTTTCGCTGTTCATGGTCGACACCAACACCCCGGGTTTCCGTCGCGGCAAGCTGCTGAGCAAAGTCGGCATGCACGCCCAGGACACCTCGGAAATGTTCTTCGACGACGTTGAAGTGCCAGCCGATTGCCTGCTTGGCGAAGTGGAAGGGCAAGGGTTCTACACCCTGATGAGCCAGCTGCCTTACGAGCGGGCGCAGATCGGCGTCGGCGCTGTGGCGGTAATGGAGCGCGCCCTGCGCCTGACCGTGGAGTACACCAAGGATCGCAAGGCCTTCGGCAAACCGGTAATCGACTTCCAGAACAGCCGCTTCGTGCTGGCGGACGCCAAGGCGACGGTCATGGCGGCCAGGACCTTCGTCGACCTGATCATCCAGCGCTGGATCGACGGCACCCTCGACACCACCCTGGCGTCGATGGGCAAGTTCTGGCTGACCGAACGCCAGGGCGAAGTGCTTGATCGCTGCCTGCAACTGTTCGGTGGCTACGGCTACATGAACGAGTATCCGATTGGCCGCATGTGGGCCGATGCGCGGGTGGCACGCATCTACGGCGGTTCCAACGAGATTCAGCGCGAGGTTGTTGCGCGTTCGCTGTGACAACAGGGCCGAACCCGTCTGTGGTCGGCACGACAGCCACGTCGATAGTTCCAAATCGATTGAATAATAAAAAAGCAATTTGGAGTTTTCATGTACATCACTCAAGGGCTGCACCGTCATCTGCAGCAACGTCCCAATGCCGTGGCCATCCGCTCTCAGGGCGGCCACAGCATCACCTACGCCGAGTTCGGTGATCGCGTCGCACGCCTGGCCGGTGCATTGAAAGGCCTGGGTGTCGGCAGTGGCGATCGCGTGGCCATGCTGTCGTACAACTCGCAACGCTTCGTCGAGTATTACCAGGCTGTGCCGTGGGCCGATGCCGTGGTCAATCCGGTGAACTTTCGCTGGAGCCTGGCGGAAATCGTCTATTCGCTGGACGACTCCGAAACCACGGTGCTTATCGTCGACGATCACCACAAGGCACTGGGCGCCAAGGTGCGCGAACAGGCAAAAACCGTGCGTGTGGTGATCTACGCCGGTGACGGCGAAACACCACCGGGGATGCTCAACTACGAAACCCTGATCGAAATCAGCGAGCCGGTGGAAGATGCGCGCCGCAGCGGTGATGCCTTGCTGGGCATTTTCTACACCGGCGGCACCACCGGCCAGCCTAAGGGCGTGATGCTCAGCCATAACAACGTTGGTTTCTCGGCGATGAACTCCTTGATTGCCGGACGTTGCAAGCCGGGGACGACATTCCTCCACGCGATGCCCATGTTTCACCTGGCGGACTTCGCAGCGATGACGTCCTGTTTCATCAGTGGCGCGACCCATGCGGTCTTGCAGACGTTTACCGCGCAAGGCGTTCTGCAGGCCATAGACCAGGAGAAAGCCAATGAGGTGCTGCTCGCGCCAACCATGATCCAGATGCTGCTGGACTGGCATCAGGCACAGGGTCGGGATCTGGATCTGAGTTCGCTCAATCGCATCATCTACGGCGCTTCCACCATTACCCCAGCGTTGCTGGACCGGGCACGAGCAGTATTCACCGATGCCGATTTCTCCCAAGGCTACGGCATGACCGAACTCTCCCCGGCAGCGGCGCTCCTCGACAGCGAGTATCACAGCCCGGAGCACCAGGCGAGCGGCAAGATGTACTCGGCTGGCCTGCCGGTGCACTGCGTGGAAATACGTGTCGTGGACGCCAACGACAACGAAGTACCGCGCGGCACCGTGGGCGAAATCATCGTGCGCGGCCCGAACGTGATGCTCGGTTACTGGAAAAAACCCGAGGCCACTGCCGAGGCGCTGCGCGGCGGCTGGATGCACACCGGTGACGGCGGCTACATGGACGAGGACGGTTTCATCTACATCTGCGACCGTCTCAAGGACATGGTGGTCAGTGGCGGCGAAAACGTCTACTGCGGGGAAGTTGAAGCGGCCATCGGCAGCCATCCCGCCGTGGCACAAAGCGCTGTGATCGGCATTCCCTGCCAGAGGTGGGGTGAGACCGTGCATGCGGTGATCATTCTCAAGCCTGGCATCAAGGCCAGCAGCGAAGAAATCATTGCCCACTGCCGCGACCGGATCGCCGGCTACAAAGTGCCGCGCAGCGTCGAGTTTCGCGAAGCACTGCCGCTGACCAGCGTCGGCAAAGTGCTGAAGACCGAACTGCGCAAACCCTTCTGGGAAAACCAGCAACGCGGGATCGCCTGAACCAGTGTCGCGCGGTCATTGCGGCCGCGCATCTTATTTCCAACGCCAGGAACTCAAGCGCATCCACCGGTGCGCACGGGTCACCTTGTGTCAATTCAATCGGAGGACGCATGAGCATTACGAGATTGCGTAGAGCTTGCTACCCAAACCTGCTGGCAGTGGCCGTCGCTGCGGCAGTCACCCCACAGGCTTTTGCCAAGGATTTCAGCATCGGTGAAATCGAAGGCAGTTTCGATTCGGCGCTATCGGTTGGCGCCAGTTGGGCTGTGCGCGGACCGGACCCGGATTTCATCTCCAACTTCAACTCCCAGGGCGTGCGGGGCGATGCATCGTCGCGCACCAACGATGACAACCGCTTGAACTTCAAGAAGGGTGAAACCTTCTCGAAGATCTTCAAGGGCGTGCACGACCTGGAACTGAAATACGGCGACAGCGGCGCGTTTGTGCGCGGCAAATACTGGTACGACTTCGAACTGATGGACGAGAGCCGTCCGTTCTACGACATCGACGATCACGGCCGCCAACGTGCCGCGAAATCATCCGGTGCGATGTTCCTCGACAGCTTCGTCTACCACAACTACACGATCGACGAATTGCAGGGCAACGTGCGCCTGGGCAAGCAGGTGGTGAGCTGGGGTGAAAGCACCTTTATCGGCAACTCGATCAACAGCATCAACCCAATCGACGTCGCTGCGCTGCGCCGTCCGGGGGCCGAGGTCAAGGAAGGGTTGATCCCGGTGAACATGCTGTACGTGTCCCAGGGGCTGACGGAAAACGTCACCGCCGAAGCCTTCTATCAGATCGAATGGGCGCCGTCGGTGATCGACAACTGCGGCACCTTCTTCGGCAACGACGTCACGCCCGAAGGCTGCAACGACCGCGCCGTGCTGGCGGGCCTGGACCTGGCACCGGGCGTTGCCAACAACACCGGGGCGCCAGGTCTTGCGGATGACGCCTACATCCCGCGCACCAAGACCAAGGACGCCCGGGACAGTGGCCAGTTCGGCCTGGCCTTGCGCTGGTACGCACCAGAACTCAACGACACCGAGTTCGGCGCCTACGCCATGAACTATCACAGCCGCAACCCGAGCCTGAACTTTACCCGCGCGACCAACACCGCCAACGCGGTGACGGCGATTCGCAGCGCCAGTTATAACGTGGTCTACCCCGAAGATGTGCGCCTGTATGGCTTGAGTTTCGCCACCAACGCAATGGGTACTTCGCTGGGCGGCGAGGTGAGCTTTCGGCCGAACATGCCGTTGAACCTCAACGGCGCCGACATCAACCTGGCGGCCGTGGGCAACGCCGCTTCGCCGCTGTTCGTCAGTGGCCAGTCCGCCAATGTCGCCGGAGCCAGCGTCGAGGGCTACAAGCGGATGCCGGTGCTGCAGGCGCAGATGAGCGCCACCCGGTTCTTCGACCAGGTACTGGGTTCCGAGCGCCTGACCCTGGTGGGCGAGGTGGGCTACAACCACATCAATGGCCTGGGCGCAAGCGATGGTAGCGAGGAACGTTTCGGTCGCAACACCGCGTTCGGCGCGGGCGAGTTGGTCAACCAGGCCGTCTGCGTCGGCCAGGCCACACCGGTGCCCGGCCAGCCTGGCGTCACCCGCCCGAGTAACCCGCAACAGGAATGCAACAGCCACGGTTTCTATACCAGCGATTCCTGGGGCTACCGCCTGCGCGGCAAGCTCGAATACCCCAACGTGATTGCCGGCATCAACCTCTCGCCCAACCTGGCCTGGTCCCATGACGTCAATGGTGTGGGTCCCAACTTCGAGGAAGGCGACAAGGCCATCAGCCTGGGCGTGGATGCCGACTACATGAACACCTACACCGCGAGCCTCAGTTACACCGATTACTTCGGTGGCAAGTGGAATACCAACACTGATCGCGACTACGTCGCCCTCAGCTTCGGCGTGAACTTCTGACACGGGTCAGACGGAGAAAATAAAAATGCAATCAAGCACTCTGATTAAAGCCTGCACCTTGACCCTGAGCCTTATCGCTTCCAGCGTGATGGCCGCCGTTTCTCCCCAGGAAGCGGCGCAACTGGGCACCACGCTGACACCTTTGGGCGGTGAAAAGGCCGGTAATGCCAGCGGTACCATTCCCGCCTGGACCGGTGGCCTCAAGCCCGGCGCCGCGCCACTGACCAACGACTTTCTCGGCAACCCCTTCGAAGGGGAAAAGCCGCAGTTCGTGATCACCGCCGCCAATGCCGCGCAATACAAGGACAAGCTGACCGCCGGGCAACTGGCGATGTTCCAGCGCTACCCCGACACCTACAAGATCCCGGTGTACAAGACCCAGCGCACCGCGGCTGCGCCTCAGGAGGTCTACGACGCGGTGAAGAAAAGCGCGGTGACCACCGAGGCGACCAACGACGGCTACTCGTTGAAGAACTTCGAGCAGTCGCGTTACTACGCCTTTCCAATTCCGAAAACCGGCCTGGAAGTGGTGTGGAACCACCTGACCCGCTCGCGGGGCACCAACTTCATCAACCGCCAGGCCCAGGCCACGCCGCAGGTCAACGGTGACTACACCATCGTCGACATCGAAATGGCCACGGGACTGCCGTGGAAAATGGCCGATGCCAAGCCGGAGGACGCCGCCAACATCCTGTTCTATGTCAAGCAGACCGTGACCGCACCGGCGCGGATGGCGGGCAGTGTGCTGCTGATCCACGAGACCCTCGACCAGGTCAAGGAACCGCGCATGGCCTGGGCCTACAATGCCGGCCAGCGCCGCGTACGCCGGGCTCCGCAAGTGGCTTATGACGGTCCGGGCACCGCCTCCGATGGGCTGCGCGTGGCCGACAATGCCGACATGTACAACGGCGCGCCGGATCGCTACGACTGGAAGTTGATCGGCAAAAAAGAGGTGTACGTGCCTTACAACAACTACCTGCTGCAGTCGCCGAAGTTGAAATACGCCGACATCATCAAGCCAGGCCACATCAATCAGGACCTGACGCGCTATGAACTGCACCGGGTATGGGAAGTGGAGGGCACGCTCAAGCCTGGTCAGCGGCATATCTACGCCAAGCGTCACATGTATTTCGACGAGGACACCTGGGCTGCGGTGGAAATCGACCAGTACGACGGTCGCGGCCAGCTGTGGCGGGTCAGCGAAGGTTATCTGGTCAACGATTACCAGCAGGGCGTCGCCGTGTATGCCGCGATGGGTGTGTACGACCTGATGGCAGGCCGCTACCTGGTGTCCAACCTGGGCAACGAGAACAAGCGCGGCACCGATTACGCCTATCAACCGACCATGGGCGATTTCACCCCGGCCGCGCTGCGTAACGCCGGTATTCGCTAAGCCAATCGAACCATCGCTGTTCGCCCTCGGTGGGGGCGAACGGCTTCCCCCTGCGTCCCGTTCACTGAATATGGAGAGAAGCAATGTCGCAAAAACCTTACGTTGTCGGCGTCGGCATGATTCCGTTCGTCAAACCTGGTACCAGCGGTACTTACATTGAAATGGGTTCCCAGGCCATTCGCCTGGCGCTGCAAGACGCTGGCGTGGACTACCGACTGGTCCAACAGGCCTATGCCGGCTACGTTTATGGCGATTCCACCAGCGGCCAGGCCGCGCTCTATGAAGTGGGCATGAGCGGCATCCCGGTAATCAACGTCAACAACAACTGCGCCACCGGTTCCAGTGCCCTGTTCCTGGCGCGTCAGGCCGTGGAAAGCGGGGCAGTCGAATGCGCCTTGGCATTCGGTTTCGAGCAGATGCAACCCGGCGCCCTGAAAGGCAACTGGGACGATCGCCCACGTGCCACCACGCACATGACCCAGTCGGTGATCGACGAGCTGACCGCCGATATTGAAATCCCCAGCGCGCTGCGGATGTTCGGCGGAGCGGGTCGCGAACACATGCAAAAGTACGGTACGCAGATGAGCACCTTCGCCGCGATCCGCGCGAAGGCCAGCCGCCACGCCGCCAACAACCCTCTGGCGTTGTTCCGCAAGGTCGTGACCACCGAAGACGTGATGAACGACATGGTGATGTGGCCGGGGGTGATGACCCGCCTGATGGCTTGCCCGCCAACGTGCGGCGCGGCGGCTGCGATCATCTGCTCCGAAGCGTTCGCGAAAAAACATGGTCTGCGCACGGACGTGGTGATCCTCGCGCAATCGTTGACCACCGACAAACCGGTGTGCTTCGAAAGCCGTTCGATGATTGAAGTGGTCGGTTTCGACATGGCGCAGCGGGCTGCCAGGGAGGTCTACGAGAAGGCGGGCGTCGACCCGCAGGACATCCGCGTCGCCGAAATGCACGACTGCTTTGCCCATAACGAGCTGCTGACCTATGAATCCCTGGGCCTGTGCGATGTCGGCTGCGCCGAGCAGTTCATCCTCGACGGCAACAACACCTACGGCGGCCAGGTGGTGACCAACCCGTCCGGCGGCCTGCTGTCCAAGGGACACCCACTGGGAGCGACCGGCCTGGCGCAATGCTACGAGCTGACCCAACAGCTGCGAGGCAACGCCGACAAGCGCCAGGTCGAAGGCGTCAAGCTGGCCCTGGCACATAACCTGGGCCTGGGTGGCGCGTGTGTGGTGACCCTCTACGGTCGCGCCTGATCCATCCGGCGGCGCATGCCGCCAATCGAAGCTCCTTGTTTCGCCGGGCCACGCGCCCGGTTTTTTTATACCGCCAGTAATGGGCACACAGGACATCTGTAGGAGCGAGCTTGCTCGCGATGGAGGTTAACGATTGCTCGGGCCGTCTGGAGGTACGCAGAGATATGTTGCTTGCATAAAAAAACGCCGACCCCTCAGAGAAGGGCCGGCGTCGCTTGCTGAAGGAACGCGATGAACGTCAACAACATCCCTTCATGGACGCTTACTCGCTCTTGGCGACCTGTTCGACTTTCTGCATGCGGTTGGTGTCCATCAGCACCATGCCGAAGGCCATGCCATACATCAGGCGGCCCTGCTTATCGACCTTCATCGGCGCGTACATGCCGTTGAACACAGGGTCGCTGCCGGTGGCAATTTCCAGTACGGTCTTGCCGGTGTCCAGGTCCATGCCGATGTGGAAGCCTTCACCCAGGCGGCCGGCGTAGAAACCGTTGATCAACGCCATGCGGCTACCACCGCTGATCATCGGCACGATCGAGATCGAACCCACGTCGTCACGGGTCCACAAGGTGTTCCACTGGTCCTTGGCATTGTCCCACTTGAACATCGCCACGCCGCTCGGGGCAGGGCGGGTCATGCCGTTGAGCATGGTCACGTAGTAGCCGGACTTGGCCAGCACCGGTTTCTCCACGGCAGGGATGTTGTTCACCACGAACGCGTGGCCGTCATACACCGCCACCGATTGTTCCGATTGCACGGTAGGCACGTTCGGGCCCATGTCGACGACACGCTGGTCAGCCACTCGCGGTGACGAAGTGCCGGGCTTCTGCTTCCAGCCGGCCGGGATCTTGTCGCGCCACATGGCGACGATGTTCATCTTTTTCGCGCCGTCGGTGAACACCACCAGTTTGTCTTCGTCCGGACCGTAGCCCATCAGGGTCGGTGTGGAGCCGGTGCCGTCGGCAATCTTGATCGAAGTGAAGCGTGGCCCGCGCTCGTAAGGGGCCTTCCAGGCACCGCTGGCTTCGTCGGCGTGGATCTTGCCCTGTTTGTCGACCACCAGGCGGTACATGTTCTGGTTGGACGCGACATACACCGCGCCGCCATCGACTTCCGGGCCGGTGGCGAAGGAGTTGAGGAACAATTCGTCGCTGCCTTCCACGCGGTAGCTGTCGATCAGTTTCAGTGTGGTGCGGTCGAGGGTGGCCACGGTCCCGCCCATGGTGTTGACCACCAGGAAGCCATTGGGGGTCATGCCCATGCCAAAGGTGGTGTCCATCGGCACGCCGACGCCAATCTTGGTCTTTTCATTGTTGAACAGTTCATCCGGCAGTTGAACCTCTTGGGTGAGTTTCATGCCGGACGTCGGATCCTTGTGATCGTTCTGGTCAATGCGGAACACCCGGCGGGCACTGGCGCCAATGAAGGCATCGTCGCGGGTCAGCAGTGAATAGATCGCGCCGCCCAACAGTTGGTCGGTGGTGCCGGTCAGCATGCGGTTGGGTTGCGCATTCATGTAATCGAGCAAACCTTTCTCGTCCTTGGCCTCGAGAAATTTACGGGTCTGCGCGGCTTGCTCCAGGCGTTGCTCAGGGGTGATCGGCTGGTAATTGGGCAACTTGACCGGCAGGTCGACGCGGGCCACTTCGGTGAACTTGAAGTCGTTCTCGATCTTCACCTTGCGCAGCGAAAAACCAGCCCAGAACCAGTACAGGTCGGTATCGCCGACCTTGTCGCTGTACTGCACCAGGCTGCCCGACTCATTGGGCACTACACGGTAGGCGTCCGGGGTCATTTTGTACGCACCGCGCGGCACGGCGATGTCAGTGCTGTCCGAAGCCCCATCGTTCCAATGGGTCTGGTTGTTGTAGGACTGCGCCAGATAAGGGTTGGCCGGTGCGACCTGGGCCAGGGCCAGCGTCGGAACAGTCAGCAGGCCCGCCAGCAGTGTCCAGTGCGAACGTAGAGCAAACATGTGTTCTTCCTTTCTATTGTTGTTATGGCTTGAGGATGAAGTCTTAGAGTAACCATCCGGGGTTCACTCCCGAGCCACCCGTAGCGGGGGGCCACGCTTCGCGGCGGGCTTTGCTAGCGTGTCCACCATTCAAAGCGCAGTGGCAACCCGGAGGAAAGCAGATGCTTTCAGGTATCAAGATCGTAGAAATTTGCGGGATCGGCCCAGGGCCGTTTTGTGCCATGCACCTGGCGGACCTGGGCGCGGATGTGATCGCGGTCGAACGGGAAAACCCGCTGCCGATCGGCATGACGGGCAAGGCGCCGGCCAACCCGATTCACCGCGGCAAGCGTTCGGTGGTCGCTGACCTGAAAAGCCCGGAAGGCCGCGATCTGGTCCTGAAACTGATCGAAAGCGCCGACGTCCTGATCGAAGGCATGCGCCCCGGCGTCATGGAGCGCCTGGGCCTGGGTCCGCAGGACTGCCAGGCGCGAAATCCGCGCCTGGTCTACGGTCGCATGACCGGTTGGGGACAGGACGGTCCGATGGCCAGTGTCGCCGGCCATGACAACAATTACATTGCCCTGTCGGGTGCGCTTTATCACAGCGGCACCGCCAACGAAGCGCCGTCGTCTCCCATCACCCTGATCGGTGATATCGGTGGGGGTGCGCTGTACCTGACGATCGGCATCCTGGCCGGTGTGCTCAATGCGCGGCAGACCGGCAAGGGCACGGTGGTCGATGCGGCCATCGTCGACGGCTCGGCGCACATGATGCAGCTGATGCTGTCGCTGCAGGGCCGCGGATTGCTCAAGGAACAGCGCGGCAAGAGCGTGCACGACGGCTCGCATTTTTATGCCACCTATCGCTGCGCCGACGACCAGTACGTGGCCTTGGGCTCGATGGAGTCGCAATTTTATGCACTGTTGCTGAACAAGCTGGGCCTTGAGGATGACCCGCGCTTCGCCAAACAGTGGGACATGAACCGCTGGGAGGAACTGCGCGGCCTGCTGGCCGAGGTGTTTGCCAGCCAGCCACGCGAACACTGGTGCGACCTGCTCGAAGGCACCGACGCGTGTTTCGCCCCGGTCCTGAGTCCCCGCGAGGCCTCGCAGCACCCGCATATGGTGGAGCGGGGCGTGTACTTCGAACGCGACGGCTTGTTGCAAACCAGCCCCGCGCCACGGTTCGATGGTCGGGTCGAGGTGCCAGGTTCGATCCCGGTCCGTGGCGAGCACACGGCAGGGATCATGACCGCACTCGACGCCGGCGATCTTGCGGCGCTCTGGAAACCGTAACGTCTGGACGTCACCATCACCCTGCGGGCGGCCTGGCGCCTGATCGCCCTCGTTCGGTTCGACGAGGCAAGGCGCAGGCTGTCCCAGGGAATCGGGCAGGGTGTGGATGGCATGGCCTGCGCGGCGACAGCGCTGGAAAGCCTCATCGACCTGACTCAGGGATGCCTGGCGACGGCGCGCCTGCGCCTGGAGTGTTTTGCCCCGGCCGGCACGCAACCCGACAGTGTTCGCGCCCTGGTGCTCTATGAGAGTGGCGAGCTTGCGCAAGCGCAGCGCGTGCTTACATGCATGCCTGACGACTGTCCAGTGGATGCCTTGATCCTCAGGCATATGCTCATGGCGCGCATCGCCTGGTGCCGGGGTGAACAGTCGATCAGCCACCGTCACCTCGCCGTACTCGAGCAGATCGGGCGGGACAAGGCTTGCCATCGTATCCAGTGTTGCGTGTGGATCGAGCGCGCCCGTGTCGCGACGCTGGACGGTCGCGCCGAAGCGGCGGTGCAAGCGCTCGCTCATGTGGACAGATATGGCGAGTGGGCCGATACGGAGCGGTTTTACCTCGCCAACGACGTCGATACCCCAACCATCGCCCACGTGCGCCTGCACATCGCCCAGGGCCGTTTCGACCAGGCCATTGCAGCGCTGCAACCAGACATTCGGCACGCACGGCAGTGCGGCCGTTTGCGCCGCACGCTCAAGCTGCGCTTGCTGTTGGCCATGGCCCTCGAGGGCATGGGACGACACGATGCGGCGATGGCGCAGTTGTCCGGGGTGTTGCCGTGGGCCAGCGAGGAGGGCTGGCGCAGCACCTTTGTCGAAGAGGGCCCCCGTCTGGCTGCGTTGCTGCATCGCCGCACGCCCTCAAAGCCTGTTCAGGGATTCGTCGATGACCTGCTCAAGCGCTTTGCAGACCGCAATGGCACGCTGTCCAGGTCAGAAAACAGGGTAGAGACCATGCAAAGCCCGGCGCTGACCGAGCGTGAGTGTCAGGTTATTCGTCTGGTTGCCCGCGGCCACCCGATCAGCTCAGTTGCCGGGCACTTGCAGCTTTCCGCGCACACGGTAAAGGCCCATCTGCGCAATCTCTATCGCAAGCTTCACGCCCATGGCCAGGCGCAAGCTGTCGCTATCGCCAGGGCGCGGGGGTTGCTGGATTGCCCGACCGAAGCCTTTGACTCACAGCAGCACACCGGTCGCCCTGGCCCGCATCACGGCCTGGGCGCGCCGGGTGACGCCGAGTTTTTCGTTGATGTGCTTGATGTGTGCCTTGACCGTATTGGTCGAGATGTACAGGCGCTCGCTGATCTCACGGTTTGAAAAGCCTTCGGCGAGTAATTCCAGCACCGCCATCTCCCGGCTCGTGAGCCGGTTATCGCGCTTGCTGTCTTCCATGGGTTTACTCGGCGGGGCCAACCGGGCTTCGCTGACCACCAGGTTGAAGGTGCCGGCGTTTACCCTCGACGGGAGGGTCGGTCGGGCCGCGCCTGCGTCCTGGGAGAAGTGTTGCAACAGGCGCAACGCCTTGGTTTCAAGCCCATGAAAGTTGAGGCGCTGGCATTCGCGCAGTGCGGTTTCCAGGCGCCTGCAGGCATCCCGGGTTTGCCCCACGGCCTGTTCGACAATGGCCAGTAGCAGCTGACTGTGCACCGGCAACGACGGCACCTGCACGCTGGTCAGCCGTGCGGCAGAGCCGCGAAGATAGTGCTCGGTCATCTGCGCCATGAGCAGGGCCTGTTTCCAGTTCTGTTGAAGAATCAATACGCTCAGCGTCTGCAGGTTGAGCACCGCGCGATAGCTGCTTTCCTGGACATTGGCGCATTGCATATGGCGCTCGGCGTCCTGCAGGAAAGCGCAGGCCTGTTGGAAATCGCCACGGCAGGCGGACACTTGCGACAGGCCCATCAGGGCTTGAAGGGTGGACAGGTGGTGGCCGCCGGCCAGTTGCATGGCCTGGTGCAGGAGGCGCTCGCATTCATCAAGTTCTACGCGCTGCAAATGCAGCTTGCCCTGCAACACCCGCAAGCGTCCAAGCAACATCACATGCCGGTTTCCGTCGGCCTGTAACAATGACAGGTTGTGCTGCAACAGGCGGTCGGCCAGATCGCTCTCACCGCACAGAATCATCAGGCAGATGCGCTGGATGTTGACCTGTACTTCCCGGACCAGGCAACCCTGGCGGCGGGCCTGTTCGACGGCGAGCATCAGGATCTGCTGGGCCTGGGCGGTTTCGCCGCTGCTCATGGCCAGGCGCGCAAGGATGACCGTGCAGACGAACGACATGTGTCGTTCATCGTCGCCCAAGTCATTGAGTGCCGCCTGGCAGTGCTCGGTGGCCAGCGTGCAGTGGCCCTGCAGGCCGTTGATGGCGCCCCACAAGGCTTGCCAGCGTGCCAGCAGGCGTCGGTTCTGTTCGGCGGTAGGTTGTGGCAGGAAGCGGTTCAATTGCGCGAGGCAAACCTGCGCTTCATCCAGGCGGATGTTCATCATCAGCGCGCAGGCATTGAGGACCACCAGTTGCGGCGTGCTGGTCCGCAAGCCGGCAGGCAAGCGCGCCTGCCAGTCGAGCAGGCGTGGCAGATTGCGCCCGGCCAACAGCCAGCCCGGATTGAGGGTGGCCATGTAATTGGCGGCCACATCGGCGCGGCCGGCACTGAACGCCAGGTCAATGGCATCTTCGATGAAGCCCGCCGCACTCAAGCCCCGGCAGGCACGCAGGCGCAGGCGATTGAGTGGGTTGAGGTCGATTCTTCCCTGCAGGGCCTGCGCCACGGCCGGCAGGATGCAATACCATTTACCCTCACTGTCCAGCGGCTGGAAGAACGTATGGGCGCGCAGCATTTCGCGCAGGGATGACGTGTCGTGGTGCTCCTCCCACAGCTCGGCGCACAGGGTTTCGCTAAACCGTGGCAAATAGGCCAGGGCGCATAGCAGGCTGCATTGCTCTGCATCCAGCTGTGCCAGCAGTTCACGTTCCAGGTAGTCGTACAGCATGGCTCGTGCGCCAGTTGCCGAGTTGACCAGCAGACGTGTGCCCGCGCACCAACCCGCCGCCTGCTGCCAGATCGCCTCGCAGCCGGCATCGCCGATTGTCGGGGCGAACCGGCGCACCAGATCGTCGGACTCCTGACGGGAAAAGGCCAGCGCCCGGCTATCGAGCTCCAGCAGTTCACCCTCGAGCATCAGGCGCGGCAGGTTCCAGGCCGGGCGTTGTCGGCAACTGACCCACAATTCAATGGCGGCGGGGGAATGCAGCAGCAGGTGGTCGATCCAGGCATCGAGTTCGGTATCGGCCCTTGCCGGGTAATCGTCAAGGATCAGGGTGCAAGGTTCTTGCAATCCTTCAGCCCATTTGAGCAATGCGACCGCCGTATTGACGGGCTGCGCCAGGTCGCCTAACTGCTCGGCGATGCGTGTGCAAAACCGGGCCAGGGTCAGGGGTTGTCCCGCCAGATTCAATTGCAGGATTCGCGGTGCCGGTACGGGGCGGGTCATGCATTGTCTGATCAACGAGGTCTTGCCATAACCTGCCGGTGCGCAGAGCAGGCGCAGTCGTTGCGGTTTTTCCAGCAACTGCGCTGTGAGATGTTGGCGCGGCAACCATCGCGTGGAGGGCGTGGGTATTTCGACGCTCGGGCTGACCGGTTTGCAGGCTTCAAGAGAGGGGGGTGAAAGGGACTGCGACATGTCGTTCTCCCGGGCCTTTGGGCGATGCTCTTGCGTTCGGTCCACAGCATCCGCAGGCTGGCCATCGCCGGCAATACCCTTTTCGGTTGAAAAGAGTGCTCGGCCCCTTGCCTGCCATGGCGGCTGTAGGAGCCGGCTTGCTGGCGATGACGGCCTGACAGCCGACTCATCTCTCACGCCTGTACCCGATCCACTGTGGGAGCGAGCCTGCTCGCGAAAAACGTCCAGCCACCGCGTTCATCCAGCCCCTGCGCGTTATCGTTGACGACCATCGCGAGCAGGCTCGCTCCCACAGTGATCGGGGTGCAACCCAGGCCCCGCAGCGCAACCCTGGACTGCGTTACTTCCCGTATCGACCCCAACCCCCTAATCACCCAAACGGGTAACCCGAAATCACCCCATCAGGGAATGTCACGGTGATGGCACAGTCCCTACTGTTGGCGCTCCAACACAAACCGTAGTTCGGGGAGCCGCATGACAAAAACAACAAAGTGCGCAATCTTTCAACCGCACCTGCTGGCAGCAGCCGTTGCACTGGGGATTAGCGCGCAGGCTTGCGCTGTAAATTTCGATATGGGTGAGATTGAAGGCAGTTTCGATTCATCGCTATCGGTGGGGGCCAGTTGGGCGGTGCGCGGGCCGGATCCGGATTTCATCTCCAACTTCAACTCCCAGGGCGTTCGGGGGGGCGCCTCGTCGCGGACCAACGATGACAACCGCCTGAATTTCAAGAAGGGTGAAACCTTCTCGAAGATCTTCAAGGGCGTGCACGACCTGGAACTGAAATACGGCGACAGCGGCGCGTTTGTGCGCGGCAAGTATTGGTACGACTTCGAGTTGATGGACGAGAGCCGTCCGTTCTACGACATCGACGATCACGGGCGCCAACGTGCCGCGAAATCATCCGGCGCGATGTTCCTCGACAGCTTCGTCTACCACAACTACACGATCGACGAATTGCAGGGCAACGTGCGCCTGGGCAAGCAGGTGGTGAGCTGGGGCGAAAGTACCTTCATCGGCAACTCGATCAACAGCATCAACCCGATCGACGTCGCTGCCTTGCGCCGTCCGGGCGCGGAAGTAAAAGAAGGACTGATCCCGGTCAACATGCTGTACGTGTCCCAGGGACTGACGGAAAACGTCACCGCCGAAGCCTTCTATCAGATCGAATGGGCGCCGTCGGTGATCGACAATTGCGGCACCTTCTTCGGCAACGACGTAACGCCAGAAGGCTGCAATGACCGCGCCGTGATTGCCGGCCTCGACCTGCCGCCGGGCGTGGGCACCAACACCAAGTCCGGGTTGGCAGTCGCCGGTACCGGAGCGCAGGGCGGTGGCGTGGATGATGCCTACGTGACCCGCACCAAGACCAAGGATGCCCGCGACAGCGGCCAGTTCGGCGTGGCGTTGCGCTGGTTCGCGCCGGACTTGAACGACACCGAATTCGGCGCCTACTTCCTCAACTACCACAGCCGTAACCCCAACCTCGACTTCACCCGCGCCACCGTCACCACCAATACCGGCGCCGGTCTGGCGACCGTGCCAGGGGCGATCAACTCGATCCGCACCGCGACGTACCACGTGGTTTACCCCGAGGACATTCGCCTGTACGGCTTGAGCTTCGCGACCAACGTCCTCGGCACCTCGCTGGGGGGGGAGGTCAGCTACCGGCCAAACATGCCGCTGCAACTCAACGGTGCCGACCTCAACCTGGCGGCCACGGGTAACAAGAACTCACCGTCGTTTGTCGCGGGGCTCTCGCAGAACGTCGCCGGTACACCATTGGACGGCTATGTGCGGATGCCGGTGCTGCAAACCCAATTGAGCGCCACGCGTTTCTTCGATCAGGTGATGGGTGCCAGTCGCCTGACCCTGGTGGGCGAGGTGGGTTACAACCGCATCAACGGCCTGGGCGACGCCGACGGCAGCGACCTGCGCTTTGGTCGCAGCACGATTTTCGGCGCAGGCGAACTGGCGACGGGCGCGGGGGCCGGCCCCACCGGTGCGCAAACCTGCGCCGGTGCGCCTAGCCAGGTACCAGGTGCGGCAGCCGGAGTGACCCGGCCGAGCAACCCGCAACAGGAATGCAACAGCCACGGTTTCTACACCTCTGATTCCTGGGGCTATCGCCTGCGCGGCCGACTCGACTATCCGAACGTGTTTGCCGGGGTGAACCTGGCGCCGAACATCGCCTGGTCCCATGACGTCGAGGGTAACGGCCCGAACTTCGAGGAAGGCCTCAAGGCGATCAGCGTCGGGGTCGATGCCGACTACGCCAACCTCTACACCGCCAGCCTCAGCTACACGGATTTCTTCGGCGGCCATTTCAATACCAACGGCGACCGCGACTACGTTGCGCTCAGCCTCGGAGTGAACTTCTGATAGCCCGACAGCAAAGGATCGAGACCATGAAAAAAATCATTCTTGTTGCATGCGGCACCCTGGCGCTGAGCCTGTTATCCACCAGCATTCTGGCCGCTGTGTCCGAGCAGGAAGCGGCCAAACTGGGCACCAGCCTGACGCCCCTGGGCGGGGAAAAGGCCGGCAATGCCAGCGGCACCATACCCGCCTGGACCGGTGGCCTGAAACCCGGCGCCGCGGCGATGACCAACGACTTTCTCGGCAACCCGTTCGAAGGGGAAAAGCCGCAGTTCGTCATCACCGCCGCCAATGCCGCGCAGTACAAGGACAAGCTCACCCCTGGGCAACAGGCAATGTTCGTGCGTTATCCGGACACCTACAGGATTGCGGTATACAAGACCCAGCGCACGGCATCGGCGCCCCAGGAGGTCTACGACGCGGCGAAGAAAAGCGCGGTGACCACCGAGGCGGCCAATGGCGGTTACGCACTGAAGAACTTCGAACAATCGCACTACTACGCGTTCCCGATTCCCAAGAATGGCCTGGAGGTGGTGTGGAACCACCTGACCCGTTCACGAGGTACCAACTTCATCAACCGCCAGGCTCAGGCCACGCCGCAAACCAACGGCGACTACACCATCGTCGACATCGAAATCGCGGCGGGTTTGCCGTGGAAAATGGTCGACGTCAAGCCCGAGGACACCGCCAACATTCTGTTCTTCGCCAAGCAGACGGTGACCGCGCCGGCACGGATGGCGGGCAGTGTGCTGCTGATCCACGAGACCCTCGACCAGGTCAAGGAACCGCGCATGGCCTGGGCCTACAATGCCGGCCAGCGCCGTGTGCGCCGAGCCCCGCAAGTGGCCTATGACGGCCCGGGTACCGCCGCCGACGGCATGCGCGTGGCGGACAACGCCGACATGTACAACGGCGCGCCGGATCGTTATGACTGGAAGCTGATCGGCAAAAAGGAGATGTACATCCCGTACAACAACTACCTGCTGCAATCGCCGAAGCTCAAGTACGCCGACATCATCAAGCCCGGTCATATCAACCAGGACCTGACCCGCTACGAGCTGCATCGGGTGTGGGAAGTGGAGGGCACGTTGCGCCCGGGTGAGCGCCACATCTACGCCAAGCGTCATATGTACTTCGACGAGGACACCTGGGCAGCGGTGGAAATCGACCAGTACGACGGTCGCGGTCAACTGTGGCGGGTCAGCGAGGGGCATCTGGTCAACGATTACCAGCAAGGCGTGGCAGTCTACGCCGGGATCGGCATCTATGACCTGATCGCCGGGCGTTACCTGGTGTCGAACCTGGGCAACGAAAACAAGCGCGGCACAGACTACAGCTATAAGCCCTCCATGGCCGACTTCACCCCGGCGGCGCTGCGTAACGCCGGTATTCGCTAATCCTCATCGCAACCCCCTGGAGCTGGCTTGCCAGCGAAAGCGGTCTGACATCCAACATCGATGTCGACTGACCCGGCGCCATCGCTGGCAAGCCAGCTCCTACAGTTGATCGGGGTCGCACACAAATGCCATGCCCGGCAAAGAACCCCTGTAGGAGCTGGCTTGCCAGCGAAAGCGGTCTGACATCCAACATCGATGTCGACTGACCTGGCGCCTTCGCTGGCAAGCCAGCTCCTACAGTTGATCGGGTCGCACACAAATGCCATGCCCGGCAAAGACCCCCTGTAGGAGCTGGCTTGCCAGCGAAAGCGGTCTGACATCCAACATCGATGTCGACTGACCCGGCGCCATCGCTGGCAAGCCAGCTCCTACAATTGATCGGCGTCGCACACAAATGCCATGCCCGGCAAAGAACCCCTGTAGGAGCTGGCTTGCCAGCGAAAGCGGTCTGACATCCAACATCGATGTCGACTGACCAGGCGCCATCGCTGGCAAGCCAGCTCCTACAGTTGATCGGCGTCGTACACAAATGCCATGCCCGGCAAAGACCCCCTGTAGGAGCTGGCTTGCCAGCGAAAGCGGTCTGACATCCAACATCGATGTCGCCTGACCAGGCGCCATCGCTGGCAAGCCAGCTCCTACAGTTAATCGGGGTCGCACACAAATGCCATGCCCGGCAAAGAACCCCTGTAGGAGCTGGCTTGCCAGCGAAAGCGGTCTAACAGCCGGCATTGATGTCGACTGACCCGCCGCCATCGCTGGCAAGCCAGCTCCTACAGTTGATCGGGGTCGCACACAAATGCCATGCCCGGCAAAGAACCCCTGGAGCTGCCGCAGGGGTTGAGATCGGTCAATCCAGCCAGCCCCGGGCGCGGGCAATGGCCAGGGCCTGGGTGCGGCTGCGGGCACCGAGCTTGACGTTGATTTTGTGCAGGTGAGTCTTGACCGTGCATTCGCTGAGGAACAATTTCTGGGCGATGATACGGTTGCGATGCCCGGCGGCCAACAGATGCAATACCTGTATTTCCCTTGTGGTCAGGGTTATGGGGGCGATGGTCCTATCGGAATGCGCGCATCGCTGCCCGACCCAACGTCGCAACAGCGCCGCCAAGGGCTCACCTTCGTCAATCAAACACTGCAAGAAACCGCCATCGCCCGCCAAACGTAGGGCGCGGTCGAGTGTCTGCATGGCCAAGCGAGGGTGCTTGAGACCGTCCTGTTCCATTGCCAATTTGGAAGACCGTCGGCCGCCGATGCTTTGCGCTGTTTGCAATGCCACCTGCGCGACATCCAGCTGGTTGTTCAGGGTCGCCACCCGGCTGCGTTCCAGCCAGGCCGCGCACTGGGCCTGCGCGCAGCCCGATTGTTGCCCGAACCGTTCAAGCTCGATCAAGTGGCGCAACCAGGTTTCTCGCTCGCCACGTACCAGGGCCAGGCGAGCCATCAGCACGTGGCTGATGATCAGGGTATCGGCTGCGCCGATCTGCCGGGCTTGGGGCAGGATAGCTGCCAGTCGCTGCCCGGCCTCATGCAGTTCACCGCGTTCATAAAGCGCCAGGGCGGCGAGAGTTTCGCGCAACAGGCCAGGCATGACAGTGATCTCGCTAAATCCATACAAGATCCTCTGTTTCCTGGCCGTCGGGGAGTAGCAAAATCGCCGGTGACAATCTCCCTCCAGCGCACGTTCCTTCGAACGCCGTCAACTTCATCCCAGGCTTCACTCCTTCGACCGTCGCCCCGGCAAAGAACCTTGTAGGAGCTGGCTTGCCAGCGAAAACGATCTGATATCCGGCATGGATGTCGACTGACACGCCGCCATCGCTGGCAAGCCAGCTCCCACGGAACCGATGCCCCCCAATGCGGGGAGTTCTGCCGGGACCAGCAAACATCCGAGCATGGGTCCCACGCGCCCCAGACAGGATTTTGTGCATGACCTCCCCGAGTGATTCCCCTTACGCCGCCTGGATCGGGCGCAGCGAGCACACCACCGAGCATTTGAGTTCGGGCCTGGTCAAGCGCATCGCCGCAACCCTGGGTGATGTCGCCCCTGATCCGGGCCAGCCATTGCCCGCGCTCTGGCACTGGGCATTCTTTCAGCCCGCGGTAGAAGAGACCGGGCTCGGCCACGACGGTCACCCGGCCCACAGCGACCTCCTGCCACCGACCCACAATCGCCATCGGATGTGGGCGGGTGGACGCGTTGAATTCTTCGAGGCTCTGCAGGTGGATGCCCAGGCAACACGCACCACCAGCGTCCTCAATATCGAGGAAAAATCCGGACGCAGCGGTTCGTTGCTGTTCGCGACCCTGCGTCACGACTACACGCAGGACGGGCGCCTGGCGATTCGCGAGGAGCAGGACATCGTCTATCGCGACCCGACCCCACCCAGGCTTACCAGTGGCGAAGCCTTGCCCCTGGCCGGTTGGCAAGAATCGATAACGCCCAGCCCGACCCTGCTGTTTCGCTACAGCGCCGTGACCTTCAACGGCCATCGCATCCACTACGACTGGCCCTATGTCACCGAAGCCGAGGGTTATCCCGGCCTGGTGGTGCAGGGGCCGTTGATTGCCACGCTCAACCTGCACGCCTTCCGCCGAGCCCACCCGCAGGCGCGAATCCGGCGCTTTGACTATCGCGGCATCCGACCGTTGATCTCGCCGCAGCCCTTCGTGGTCGGTGGACGCCTGTATGCCCCCGGCAGGGCCGAGCTCTGGGCCGGCGACAACGGCGGAATCGCCCAGCGCGCCGAATTGATTTTCGACCTGCCTTCTCCTGGCAGCCCCCTAACAACAATCGAGGACATCCGATGAACCCCAACAGTGACGAACTCAATGTGATCCGTGAAGGTGTACGCGCGTTGTGCGCTGAATTCGATGCCGCCTACTGGCGTGGGATCGATGAGCAAAAAGGCTTCCCGGAAGCCTTCGTCGAGGCATTGACCAAGGCCGGTTGGCTGGCCGCGATGATCCCGGTGCAATATGGCGGCTCGGGCCTGGGCCTGGCCGAAGCCTCGGTGATCCTGGAGGAAGTGAACCGCTGCGGCGGCAACTCCGGTACCGTGCATGGGCAGATGTACAACATGTTCACCCTGCTGCGAAACGGCAGTGAGGCGCAGAAAAGCTACTACCTGCCGAAGCTGGCCAGCGGCGAACTGCGCCTGCAATCGATGGGCGTGACCGAGCCAACCACCGGCACCGACACCACCAAGATCAAGACCAGTGCCGTGCGCAAGGGCGACAAGTACGTGATCAACGGCCAGAAGGTGTGGATCTCGCGCATCCAGCATTCCGACCTGATGATCCTGTTGGCTCGCACCACACCCTTGGCCGAGGTGAAGAAAAAGTCCGAGGGCATGTCGATTTTCCTCGTGGATCTGCGTGAAGCGATCGGCAATGGCCTGACCGTGCAGCCCATCGCCAACATGGTCAATCACGAGACCAACGAGTTGTTCTTCGACAACCTGGAGATTCCTGCCGACAGCCTGATTGGCGAGGAGGGCAAGGGCTTCAAGTACATCCTCGATGGCTTGAATGCCGAGCGCACCCTGATCGCCGCGGAATGCATTGGCGACGGACGCTGGTTCATCGAGAAAGCCAGCGCCTATGCCCGCGATCGCGTGGTCTTCGGCCGTCCTATCGGCCAGAACCAGGGCGTGCAATTCCCGATTGCCGAGGCTCACATCGAAATCGAAGCCGCGGACCTGATGCGCTGGCGTGCCTGCGCTGAATACGACAGCGGGGTGAACGCCGGTGCCAGCGCCAACATGGCCAAGTACCTGGCCGCCAAGGCCTCGTGGGAGGCGGCCAACGCCTGCCTGCAAACCCACGGCGGTTTCGGTTTTGCCTGCGAATACGACGTAGAGCGCAAATTCCGCGAGACGCGCCTGTACCAGGTGGCTCCCATCTCCACCAACTTGATCCTGTCCTACGTCGCCGAGCACCTGCTCGAACTGCCACGCAGCTTCTAAGGAAACATCGATGAGCCATACCCGTACGCTGGCGACCTTTCTCGCCCGCCTGAGCCATGCAGATTTGCCGCAAGCGGTGGTTGCCCGCACCGAAGACCTGTTCCTCGACTGGCTGGGCTCCGCGCTGGCCAGCCAGGGCGCGCACCCGATCCCGCTATTCGAGCGCTACGCCGCGACCATGGGCCCGGCCAACGGCCCGGCCACCCTGCTGGTCAATGGCCTTGGCACCTCGGCGTACTTCGCCGCGCTGGTCAATGGTGCTTCCTCGCACCTGGTCGAGCAGGACGACCTGCACAACAGTTCCGTGCTGCACCCGGCCACCGTGGTCTTTCCTGCCGTGCTGGCCGCCGCCCAGGACCTGGGCAAGTCCGGTGCCGAGCTGTTGCTGGCCGCCGTGGCCGGTTATGAAGCCGGCATCCGCATCGGTGAATTCCTCGGCCGCTCCCATTACCGGATTTTCCATACGACTGCGACCGTCGGCACCCTGGCCGCCGCGGTGGCGGTTGGCAAACTGATGGGCTTTGACGAAGAACACTTCATCAACCTGCTCGGCACCGCCGGCACCCAGGCCGCCGGGCTCTGGGAGTTTCTGCGCGATGCGGCGGATTCCAAGCAGTTGCACACCGCCAAGGCCGCGGCCGATGGATTGCTGGCGGCGTACCTGACCCGCGACGGCCTGACCGGGGCGCGCGACATCCTCGAGGGCGAGCAGGGCATGGCCGCCGGCATGTCCAGCGATGCGCAGCCACAGTGCCTGTCCGATCGCCTCGGCAGCCGCTGGGCACTGCTGGAAACCTCCTTCAAGTTCCATGCTTCGTGTCGCCACACCCATCCCGCCGCCGATGCGTTGCTGGCGCTGATGCAAACCGAGCGCTTGCAGCATCAGCAGATCGCCAGGGTCGTTACCCGCGTGCATCAGGGCGCCATCGACGTGTTGGGTCGGGTCACGGTGCCGCAGAGCGTGCACCAGGCGAAGTTTTCCATGGGTACCGTGCTCGGGCTTATAGCGGTGCATGGCAAGGCCGGCTTGCCGGAGTTCGAGCAACTGGCCTTGACCGACCCGGCGGTCAGCGAGTTTCGCGGCAAAGTGCTGATGCAACTGGACGCAGAAGTGGATGGCGCCTACCCCCGGCGCTGGCTGGGACGTGTCGAGGTGCACACCACCGACGGTCGCGTGCTGCGCGGGGCCATCGATTCGCCCAAGGGCGACCCGGACAACACGCTGTCGCGCGCCGAACTGGAAGACAAGTTCCGCCGCTTGCTGGCGTTTGCCGGCCGGTTGAATGGTGATCAGGCCGGGGTACTGATCACCCGTGTCTGGGGGCTGCGCGATGCACTGGACCTGAAGGGTTTGATGGAGAACATCCATGAGCAATGAACAAGGCAACCCGCGGCCGCTGGACGGTATTACCGTGATCAGCCTCGAACATGCCATTGCCGCGCCGTTCTGCACGCGGCAACTGGCGGATCTGGGCGCACGGGTGATCAAGGTCGAGCGTCCTGGCAGCGGTGACTTTGCCCGTGGCTATGATCAGCGCGTGCGTGGCATGGCCTCGCATTTCGTCTGGACCAATCGCTCCAAGGAAAGCATCGCACTTGATCTCAAGCAGCAAGAAGCCCAGGTCATTCTCGACCAGCTATTGCAACAGGCCGACGTGCTGGTACAGAACCTTGCACCGGGCGCCGCCGCGCGGATGGGGCTGTCGTTCGAGACGTTGCACAAAGACTATCCACGACTGATTGTCTGCGACATTTCCGGTTATGGCGAAGGCGGCACCTACGAAGACAAGAAGGCCTATGACCTGCTGATCCAGAGCGAAAGCGGCTTTCTGTCCGTGACCGGTAACGCCGCGGAGGAGGGCATGGCCAAGGCCGGTTGTTCGATCGCCGACATTTCGGCCGGCATGTACGCCTACACCGGCATTCTCTCGGCGCTCCTGCTGCGCGGCAAGACCGGGCAGGGCAGTCGTGTCGAGATTTCGATGCTGGAAAGCCTGGTGGAATGGATGGGCTTCCCGATGTACTACGCCTTCGAGGACGCCGCGCCACCGCAGCGCACGGGAGCGTCCCACGCGACGATTTATCCCTATGGACCATTCCCTTCAGGCGATGGCGGCACGGTCATGATCGGCCTGCAAAACGAACGAGAATGGGTGCAGTTTTGCGAGTTGGTGCTTCAGCGTCCGGAGTTGATCGACGACGAACGCTTCAGCGCCAACTTCAAACGCTCGGACAACCGTCAGGCCTTGCGCGCGATCATTGTCGAAGTGTTTGCCCAACTGGATGCCGCCACCGTCATCGAAAGGCTCGATGCCGCGCAAATCGCCAACGCCCAGGTCAACGACATGTCCGGCGTCTGGGAACATCCGCAGCTCAAGGCGCGAGGTCGCTGGACAGAAGTCGCCAGCCCGGTGGGCATTCTGCCGACGCTGTTGCCGCCGGCCAGCAGCAACGCATTTTCACCGCGCATGGCGGCCGTACCGGGGTTGGGTCAGCACAGCAACACGCTACTGGCCGAATTGGGCTACAGCGCCATGGATATTCAGCGCCTGAGCGAAACAGGCATTGTCCAGAATGGTTGAGGGAGACGTGTGTATGTCCAGTCTATGTGTTCGCTCGGCACTGTTCGTGCCGGGCAATCGTCCTGAACGATTCGCCAAGGCGCTGGCCAGTGGCGCCGACGCAGTGATCATCGATTTCGAGGACGCCGTGCCCGCCGCGCAAAAAGCAGCAGCGCGCCAGCACCTGGCGCAGTTCATCCAGTGGAACCGGGGCGTGCAGCTGCTGGTGCGGATCAACGCCGCTGGCACCGCGGAGCACGAGGCCGACCTTGAGGTGTGCCGTCAGCATCCGGACGTGGTCGGGATCCTGTTGCCCAAGGCCGAGTCCGCCGCTCAGGTAAACCATGTCGCCGCCAGCGCAAAAGCGGTCTGGCCCATCATCGAAAGCGCCCGGGGCATGCTCTCTATCGCCGAAATCGCCGCGTGCACCGGGGTACATCGCCTGACGTTCGGCGCACTGGACCTGGCACTCGACCTGGGATGGAAGGTGGGCAGTCCAGCCGTGGAAACGCTGTTCGACCAGACCCGTTTTGCGCTGTTGCTGCATTCACGGGTCAACGGCCTGCCACCGCCGCTGGACAGTGTCTACCCGAGTTTCGAGGATGACGCCGGCCTTGGCGCGGCCATGCGCCGTGCCCGCGACATGGGCATGGGCGGTGCCTTGTGCATCCATCCGCGCCAGGTGCCCGTTGTGCATGCAGCAATGGCACCCAGTGCCGAAGAAATGGCGTGGGCGCAACGCGTGGTGAGCGCGGCCGAGTCCGGCGAGGCCGCGTTCAAGGTTGAAGGGGAAATGGTCGATGCACCCGTGTTGGGGAGGGCGCGAAGGTTGTTGGCGATGGGCTAGGTATTAAAAGATCAAAAGATCGCAGCCTCGTTGCACTCGACAGCTCCTACAGGGTTTGCGCAGAACCTGTGGGAGCTTGGCTTGCCCGCGATTCGACGAACATTACCCCCCCGGTAGGGGGAGGACTTACCGGACGTTTACCTGACGTAACCTCGAGCCGCTCAAGTGAGTGCAGCGATAACAATCAAAATAATAATATCGAGGTTATTTCATGACTTTACTGAACACCGTCGCACCTCCCGAAGTGGTCAACGCCGATGCCTTGTACCGCAGAGTCACGTTCAGGCTGCTGCCGTTTCTTTTTATCTGTTACGTCATCAATTACATCGACCGTGCCAATATCGGCTACGCCAAGTTGCAGTTCACTCAGGACCTGGGTTTCTCCGAAGCGGTGTATGGCCTGGGCGCGGGCCTGTTCTATCTGGCCTACTTGCTGTTCGAAGTGCCGAGCAACCTGTACCTGCAAAAGATCGGTGCACGTGCAACGCTGACCCGCATCATGATCATCTGGGGCCTGGCTTCAGGGCTGACGTGCCTGGTGACGACACCCATGCAACTGTATGTGGCCCGTTTCTGCCTCGGTGCCGCCGAGGCCGGTTTTTTCCCCGGTGTCGTGTTGTACCTCAGCTACTGGTTCCCGGCGGCGCGCCGCGGGCGCATCAGTTCGATCCTGTTGATGGCGATCGTTACGGCAGGTTTGCTGGGCGGCCTGGTATCCGGCTGGATCATGCACGAGGCCGATGGCTTGTTCGGCCTGCGCGGGTGGCAGGCGTTGTTCGTGATCGAAGCGATACCGGCGATATTGCTCGGTCTGGCGGTGTTTTGGGTGCTTGACGATTCGCCGCAGAAAGCCAAATGGTTGTCACCAGCCGAACGCGAACTGATTCGCCAGGATCTGGAAAATGACCAGGCGCTCAAGACCTCCAAAGGGCATAGCGGGGCATTCAGCGCATTGCGTGACCTGCGTGTCTATCTACTGGCGCTGGTCTATTGTGCGGTGTGCGTAGGCTCGGCGGTCATCGGCACCTGGGGGCCGTCGATACTCAAGAGCGCCGGGGTCACGGATCTCAAGCATCTGGGCATGTTGATGATGCTGCCCTATCTGACGGCGGCCATCACGATGTATCTGGTTGGCCGCAGCTCCGATCGCCTGTTGGAGCGGCGCTGGCATGTGATTGTCCCATCCCTGATGGCGGCAATCGCCTTCCTTGTCCTCAGCTTGCCCGACATCGGTGTGCCGGTGACGCTCTTGATGCTGTGCTTTGCTGCGGCGGGCGTGTACTCGGCGACGCCGGTGTTCTGGACCATTCCTCCTACCTATCTGGGCAAGGATACTGCGGCGACCGGGATCGCGTTCATCAGCAGTGTCGGCGCCGGGGCCGCCGGTTTCGGTTCCGCTGCGTTGCTGGGATGGATCATGGCCGAAACGGGCAGTTTGAGCGTGGGCTTGGCGTCCGTTGGCGTCTTGATCATTCTGGGATGCGGGCTGTTTCTCGCCTGCATGCCCACCCGGTTGCTCAGGCTCAACCGCTGAAAGCGGCACTGACGCTTCTGTTCCACATCCACTTTTAACGGTCACTCGATGTCCCTGCTCCAGGGGCAGCGAGACAGCTCACCTGCAATTTCTGACTGGCAGTTGTTCAGGCGCCGAAACGGGCCCTGGACAATCTGCTGCGGACTGCAAAAAAGAAGAGATGTTGAAATGCATGTAAAGCAACTGTGCTGGTGTTCTTCGTCAGGGGCGTTGCTGGTCACTCTGCTGGCTTCGCCTGCGGTGCGGGCCGAATTTGTGCAGCAGAGCCACGCCAGCCTGCTGACCCGCAACTTCTATCTCAATCGTGATTTTCGCCAGGCCGGTGCACCGCAGAACCTGTCTGCGGAGTGGGCACAAGGCTTCATCCTGCGCGCCGAGTCTGGCTACACCGATGGCGCGGTCGGCCTGGGAGTCGATGCCCTGGGATTGCTGGGCGTCAAGCTCGACTCCAGTCCTGGGCGCAGTGGCGGCACCGGTTTGTTGCAACGCGACCGTGAAACGCGGCGCGCCGAAGATGAATACGGCGAGTTGGGCTTGACCGCCAGACTCAAGGTGTCGAACAGCGTGCTGAAGGTCGGTACGTTGACCCCGCTTTTGCCGTTGGTGATGTTCAACGACACCCGCCTGTTGCCTCAGACGTTCGAGGGCGCCTGGCTGAACTCCACAGAGCTTGACGGGCTGACCCTGGACCTCGGCCAATTGCGCCAGGTCAACCAGCGCGACTCCTCGGATAACGAATCCCTGACCGCGAGTCGTACCACCCCAGGGCTTAAATCCGATCGCTTCGATTTTGTGGGGGGCAACTACAAATGGACCCCTGGGCTGAGCACGGGACTTCATTACGGCATTCTGGAGGATGTCTACAAGCAACTGGTGGCGACGCTGGTGCATAGCTGGCCCATCGCGCCAGGGCATGCATTACGCACCGATCTACGCTGGTCCCACGAGAGCGCCGATGGCAGTGCCAGTGAGGTGGACAATCGTGCGCTAGGGGCTGCGGTTACCTACAGCTACCAGGCGCACCGCTTCGGTTTCTACTACCAGCAAATGGACGGTGACACGGGATTCGCCTACCTCACCGCGACCAATCCTTATCTGGTCAACCTGTTGCAGGTCAGCGATTTCGGCTCCGCCAAAGAGCGTTCGTACCAATTGCGCTACGACTACGACTTCGCCGCATCGGGCTTGCCGGGCCTGACGTTCATGACGCGTTACGTGCAGGGCAAAAACGTCGAAGTGAGCGCCAGGGCAGAGGATGGCCGGGAATGGGAGCGCGACACCGATATCGCCTATGCGATTCAAAGCGGCCCGCTGAAAAACCTTTCATTGCTGTGGCGAAACGCGAGTGCCCGTTCTGACTTTGGCAGTGATATCGATGAGAACCGCCTGATTCTCAGCTATTCCCTGGCACTGTGGTGACCGCGCATCCATCCGCCTCCACGCCGTTCCAGATCCAGGCAACAACCCCAACCATCCGGAGAGACCCATGTACATCACTCAAGGGCTGCATCGTCATCTGCAAAGTCGTCCCAATGCCGTGGCCATTCGTGCCGATGGCCGTAGCACCACTTACGCGCAATACGCTGACCGGGTAGCCCGCCTTGCCGGAGCGCTGAAACGCCTGGGTGTCCAGAGCAATGATCGAGTGGCCATGCTTGCGTTCAACAGCCAGCGCTATATCGAGTATTTTCTGGCGGTACCCTGGGCCGATGCCGTGCTCAACCCGGTGAACTTCCGCTGGAGTGCGGCGGAGATCATCTACTCTCTCGACGACTCCGAGACCGCCATCCTCATTGTCGATGATCATCACAAGGCGCTTGGCGCGAGGATCCTGCAAGAGGCAAAAACCCTGCGCCAGGTGATCTACGCCGGTGACGGTGAAACCCCCGCCGGCATGCTCGATTACGAAACCCTGATTGCCGCCAGCGAGCCAGTTGAGGATGCGCGCCGTAGTGGCGATCAACTGTTGGGCATCTTCTACACCGGCGGTACCACCGGTTTTCCCAAAGGCGTGATGCTCAGTCATGACAACATCGCTTTCACGGTGATGAATGCCCTGATGCATGGCCGTTGCGGGGCCGATGCAGTGTTCCTGCACTCGATGCCGATGTTTCACCTGGCCGACTTTTCCGCGATGGCGGCCTTGTTCGTCAGCGGCGGCACCCATGTGGTCTTGCCGTCGTTCACGCCCAAGGGGGCACTTTAGGCCATCGACCAGGAAAAGGTTACCGAGATTTTGCTGGCACCGACGATGGTCCAAATGCTTCTGGACTGGTACCAGAGTCAGGACCATGCACTGCAAGTCGGATCGCTCAAGCGTATCTGTTATGGGGCGTCATCCATTACCCCGGCGTTGCTTGACCGCGCGCGTAATGTTTTTTTCAATGCCGGTTTCTCGCAAAACTACGGCATGACCGAACTGGCACCTACCGCGACCACCCTGGGTGTGCAGCATCACTCACCCGAGTGTCAGGCTAACGGCAGGATGTATTCGGCGGGCCTGCCAGCGGCCTGCGTCGAAATCCGTATCGTCGATGCCCAGGACAATGAGGTCCCCCGTGGAACAGTGGGCGAGATCACCGTCCGCGGCCCGAACGTGATGCTCGGCTACTGGAACAAGCCCGAGGCCACCGCCGAAGTCTTGCGCGGTGGCTGGATGCATACCGGTGACGGTGGCTACATGGACGAGGAGGGGTTTGTTTTCGTCTGTGACCGGCTCAAGGACATGGTGGTCAGCGGTGGCGAAAACATCTATAGCGCCGAAGTCGAGACAGCCATTGCCCGCCATCCGGCAGTGGTGCAAAGCGCGGTCATCGGTATCCCTTGCCAGAAGTGGGGCGAGACCGTGCATGCCGTGATCATTCTCAAACCCGATTGCAGCGTCAGTGGCGATGACATCATCGCTCATTGCCGTCAGTACATCGCGGGCTACAAAGTCCCCCGCAGCATCGAGTTCCGCGAATCACTGCCGCTATCGAGCGTCGGCAAAGTGTTGAAAACCGAGCTACGCAAACCGTTTTGGGAAAACCAGTCGCGGGGGATTGCGTAGGAACTGCCGCAGGCTGCGATCTTTTTCCCTGGCTTTCAAGAGGTTTAGAGCGCAGCTTTCACCTGCAAACCCAGCACCAGCGCATTGTCGATGTCCTGCCCGGAAAACGCGCCCGGTTCGATGATGTATTGCACATTCGGGCGCAGCGTCAGCCAGGGAGTGGCCTGGTAGCCGTAGCCAAGTTCGACCAGTTGTTCGGCACTGTCCAGATTCGGGAACGTTGTGCCATTGGCCAGCGCGGCGTCCTCCTGCACATCGCGGCTGCGCGGGTTAGGCACCGCCCGGCCATAGCCCAGGGCGACGGTGTCGCGCGGGCGACCTTCGAACGGTTTGTACAGAACCACGCCGGTGCCGTACCACTTGCTGAACGGTGAAGCCGCTTCGCTGGCTGCCGAGTATTGGCCGAAGGCGTGCAGGCTGCGGCCCTCGGACGATTGCGAACGCCACACGGCCTGGTCAATCAGCAGGTAATGACCACCGCGGCCGGACACTTCCTTATCGCTGCCGATGCGTTTCACGTCGGAACTGTCGTAGTAGTAGCCAACTTTGTACTCGCCGGGCAACTCACCTGCGTGCTTGTACACCAGTTCGATCGGCACCACGGTGCCAGTCGTATGTTTCGGGCCCGGATGCCAGGCACGGCTGGAATTGCCGTTGCTCTCGGGATCGACATTGAAGGCCGCCACGCGCAGCTGCCAGGACGACGACAGGTCGTACTTCACGCGTGCACCCAAGTGGGCGTTGGGGTAGTTGGTCCAGCCACTGCCGCCGGACATGTTCAGCGGATGGCCGCAGAAACCGGCGTTCATGAAGTTGCAGAGAATGCCACTGTCCAGGCCACCGAGGTCGTTGCCCATGGCCATGTAACCCAGCTTCACGTTGAGCGACGGGGTGAACAGGCTGCGCTCGTAACTCAGTTCAGTCAGGCGAGTGTAGAGACCGCCGTAGTTTTCCTGGATGGGCAGGCGGTTGCCGACCAGATCCTCGGAGGCGCTATTGCCGCGTCGGTCGTTGATGGTCAGCTGAATCTTGCCAGCGTTATCCACGCCATACAGTTTGCTCAGGTCGAACTGCGCGCCGAGCTTGATGTTCTGCGAGTAACGGGCCGAACGGTGCAGGCCGCCATCGGCGTTGTAGGCGGTTTCGCCGCTGTATTCGCCGGTGAGCTTGATGCCGTCCTGATCCATCTGGTGGCGTAGACCACCCCAATCACCGGTCAGGGTAGCGCGGGTCAAAAGGTTCGAATCGGTATCGGCGAAGGCGGGCAGGGTGGCGCAGCAGGTCAGGCCCAGCAGCAAGCCCCAGCCTGCATGGGAAAAGCGAACAGCCAAAAACATGTGAGTCTTCCTGGTGGAATCTTGAATGATTGCGCAAAGCGGCGCGGCACCCGCAGGTGCCGCGCACAGAGGAGTTGCCCGCCAGTGAGGCGGGCACGGCGGCTTACGGCAAGGCGTAGGCCATCACGTAGTCGCCGCGATCGGTCGACTGGCGCGCACCACCGGCGGTGATGACGATGTACTGCTTGCCGGACTTCGGTGAGACGTAGGTCATCGGGCCGCCCTGGCTGCCGACTGGCAGGCGGGCTTTCCACACCTCTTCACCGTTGCCGCTGTTGAAGGCGCGCAGGTAGAAGTCCTGGGTACCGGCAATGAAGATCAAGCCACCTTGGGTCGACAGGGTGCCGCCGAGGGTCGGCAGACCAACCTTGATCGGCAGGTGCATGCGGATACCCAGGGGACCTGTGTCTTCAACGGTGCCGACCGGAACCTGCCAGGCGACTTTCTGAGTCTTCATGTCGATGGCGGTCAGCGTGCCGAACGGCGGTGCCTGGCAAGGAATGCCGGCGACCGACAGGAAGCGGTTTTTGTTCACTGCGTAAGGGGTGCCCTTGAGTGGAACGGCGCCCATGCCAGTGTTCAACGCTTCGCCACCGGAAGTGGCCTGGCCTTTGTTCTGCGACGGGATCATCTGAATCCACAGCCCCAGGCGCATGTCGTTGACGAAGATGAAACCGTGCACCGGGTCAGTGGAGATGCTGCCCCAGTTCATGCCACCCAGCGAACCTGGGAAACTCAGCGATTTGTCGGTACCCGGCGCGGTGTACAGGCCGTCATAACGCATCGATTTGAAATCGATACGGCACAACAGCTGGTCGTACGGCGTTGCACCCCACATGTCGGCTTCGGTCAGGTGCTGAGCACCGATCTGCGGCATGCCCACCGATTTCGGCTGGGTTGGCGAGTACGGTTCGTTGGGGATGTTGGCGGCTTTGACCGGTACTTCCTCAACCTGGGTCAGCGGCTTGCCGGTGGCACGATCGAGCACGTAGATCTGCCCGGCCTTGGTGCCGATGACCAGCGCCGGTACGCTTTTGCCGTCCTTGGTGAAGTCGATCAGGCTCGGCTGCATCGGCAGGTCGAAGTCCCAGAGGTCGTTGTGCACGGTCTGGAACACCCAGCGTTCTTCACCGCTGGTGGCGTCCAGCGCCAGTATCGAGGCGCCGTAGGTGTGATCGAGCTTGCTGCGTTCGACACCATAGATGTCGGTGGAAGAACTGCCCATCGGCAGGAACACCGTGTTGGTCGCCGGGTCATAGGACATCGGCGCCCAGCTGTTCGGCGTGCTACGCGCATAAGTACTGCCGTCGGCCGGCGCTTGGCGATCCTGCGGGTTGCCCGGGTCGAATGCCCAGCGCATGGCGCCGGTGATCACGTCAAAGCCACGGATCACGCCGCCCGGCATGTCGGTTTGCACGTTGTCGGCCACGCGACCGCCCACCACCACGGTGGTGCCCGCCATCAGCGGGGCGGAAGACAACTGATAATAGCTGTCCGGAACATCACCCAGGCCTGCCTTCAGATCGACCTGACCGTTGTTGCCAAACCCCTGGCAGAACTCGCCGGTGTCGGCATCGACCGCGATCAGGCGGGCATCGATGGTGTTGGTCAGCAGACGGCGCTGGCAGTTGGCAGCCGGAGCAGGCTTGGCTTCGATGATGCTCGAATTGCTCGGTTGAGCGATGTCCTTCGTGGCATCGAAATAAGCCATGCCACGGCAACGCTGCCAGACTTTCGACTTCGCGTTGATCGCGTTTTTCCAGAGTTCCTTGCCGGTGTCGGCATCCAGTGCGATGAGGTTGTTGTGCGGGGTGCAGATGAACACTTTGTTGCCGATCTGCAGCGGGGTGAGTTGGTCTTCGGCGCCATTGCCATCGCTCTCGGCGACGTCACCGGTGTGGTATGTCCACGCTACCTTCAACTTGTCGACGTTGTCGCGGTTGATCTGATCCAGCGCAGCAAAGCGGCTACCGCCCTCGGTATTACCGTAGTGAGCCCAGTCCTTTTGCGCGTTGGCTGGCTCGACGGGCGTCAGGCCCGGGCCAGTGCCCGTGGCGGCGACAGTCGGGTGCGCAACGAACATGTTGCCAGCCGCCACCGCCAGCGCAATCGCCAACACAGCAGCGACGCCATAGGCACCGCGACCTGGGATGCCACCATTGGCACGCTTGAGCAGCGGGTAGACCAGCGTGACCGCCAGGCCAACGGCGCTGAACATGAACAGGCGCGAGAATACCGGCCAGAACACCAGCCCTGCATCACTCACGGCCCAGATCGCCGTGCCCAGCACAAACGCAGCGAACAACCAGGCACCGGCCAGTTTGAAGCGGGCGATCAGCAGACCGGAAACGGCCATCACCAGACCACCCACCAGGAAGTACCAAGACCCTCCCAGGCTGACCAACTTCACGCCGCCAGCAGCAAGCGCCAGGCCGAGGAGGGTGATGATCACGCCCAGCCCGACCAGTATGAATTTTGATATGCCCGAGAGGCGTTGACTCTGCTTCACGTTGAATGTCCCGTTGAAATGAGGGGGGCATTATATAGTTAGGTAACTATCTAGTTAAATCATAATTTCTTGATGAAGCGTAGTTCGCTGCTCAATGACGCGCCTGATCGATGACAGTGCGCCCCAGGGATTTGCGTTGATGCGTTAAGCGCATCAATGCATGCCAACAATGCACTTATCAAATAGGTCTGCCTGCTCCACCATTCTCGCCAATAAGAACCGTGCAGCGCCTACAGGCGGTGCACGTCATAAAAGCGGTGGAGTACAGGTCAATGACAACATCAATTGCTTCCGGGCGTTCACGCGCCAATGCGATTTTCCGGGTCACCTCGGGTAATTTCCTTGAACAGTTCGACTTCTTCCTTTTCGGCTTTTATGCCACGCAGATTGCGGCCGTGTTCTTCCCGGCCAGCAGTGAATTTGCCTCCCTGATGATGACCTTTGCAGTATTCGGTGCTGGCTTCCTGATGCGTCCATTGGGCGCGGTGGTGCTGGGTGCTTACATCGATGATGTAGGTCGGCGCAAAGGCCTGATCGTGACGCTGTCGATCATGGCCAGCGGCACGATCCTGATTGTGCTAGTGCCAGGTTACGAAACCATCGGACTGTTTGCCCCAGCCATCGTGCTGATCGGTCGCTTGCTGCAAGGCTTCTCGGCCGGTGCAGAAATGGGTGGTGTCTCGGTGTACCTCTCGGAAATTGCCACGCCCGGCAACAAGGGTTTTTTCACCAGTTGGCAATCGGCCAGCCAACAAGTTGCGATCATCGTCGCAGCAGCGTTGGGCTACGGACTGAACCAGTGGATGGCGCCAGCGATGATTGCCGATTGGGGCTGGCGAATCCCGTTTTTCATCGGCTGCATGATCGTCCCGTTCATCTTTTTCCTGCGTCGCAATCTGGAAGAAACCGAGGAGTTCGCCGCGCGCAAACACCGGCCGAGTATGGGCGATGTGTTCCGTACCCTCGCGCAGAACTGGGTGATCGTATTTGCCGGGATGATGATGGTGGCACTGACCACTACCGCGTTCTACTTGATCACCGTGTACGCGCCGACATTCGGCAAAACCGTGCTGCACCTGAGCACATCCGACGCGTTGTTGGTGACGCTGTTGGTGGGTGTTTCAAACTTCTTCTGGTTACCCATTGGCGGTGCATTATCTGACCGTATAGGTCGGCGTCCGGTTCTGATTGCCATGGCGCTGCTGACCCTCTCCACCGCGTATCCAGCGCTGACGTACCTGGTGAACGCGCCGAGCTTCGTCAACATGCTGTTGGTCTTGCTGTGGTTGTCGTTCATTTACGGTTTGTACAACGGCGCGATGATTGCAGCGCTCACGGAGATCATGCCGGTCGAAGTCCGCGTCGCCGGTTTCTCCCTGGCGTACAGCCTGGCGACAGCGGTGTTTGGCGGTTTCACACCGGCGATTTCGACCTTCCTGATTCAGTACACCGGCGACAAGGCAGCACCAGGCTACTGGATGAGTTTCGCGGCGCTCTGTGCCCTGTGCGCGACGCTCTATCTCTATCGCCGTTCGACCGGTCGTTTGCAACCCGCGATTTCTTGATCCCGCCCATTTGCGAGAAACAACGATGAAACAGCTATTCAATGTTGCCGCCTTCGCCCTGGTGGCCAGCCTCGGGCTGAGCACCGCAGTCCAGGCGGAGGAAATCCGCGTGATGACGTCTGGTGGTTTCACCGCCGCCTACAAAATCCTCGGTCCTAAATTTGCAGCGTCTACCGGCAACACGCTCGATACCGCGCTTGGCCCGTCGATGGGCCAGGCGCCGCAAGCGATTCCCAACCGTCTTTCTCGCGGAGAAAAAGCTGACGTAGTGATCATGGTCGGTTATGCCCTCGATGAGTTGATCAAGCAAGGCAAAGTCGATCCCGCCTCACGGGTAGAGCTGGCGGATTCGCGGATCGGTCTCGTGGTGCGCGAAGGAGCACCGAAACCGGACATCAGTACCGTCGATGCATTGAAAAAGACATTACTGAACGCGCAGTCTGTCGCCTATTCAGACAGCGCGAGCGGCGTATACATCGAAAATCAACTGTTCACGCGCCTGGGCATAGAAGACCAGCTCAAACCTAAATCGAAAATGATCCCGAAGATTCCCGTGGGTACGGTTGTCGCCACTGGTGACTACCAACTGGGCTTTCAGCAGGTCAGCGAATTGCTGCCAGTGCCGGGCGTGAGTTTTGTGGCGAAGATTCCGGAGCCGGTGCAGTCGGTGACGCGTTTCGCTGCCGGAATTCCCGTGGGTGCGCAACACCCTGCTCAAGCCAGGGCGTTGCTGGAATACCTGGCGTCCTCGGATGCACAAACGGACGTAAAGGCCACCGGCCTGGATTCGGTCAGTCGCTGATCTGAACTTTCATTTCCACCACCAAGCGCTCCAGCTCCAGCGCCGCCGGGGTCAATGTACGACCTCGGCGTTTGATCAGACCAACACTGCGCATCACCTGCGGATCGGTCAGCGGCACCCGCGTCAAAATCGGATGATCCGCTGCCGGCATCGCCATCAGCGGCACCGCCGCTACCCCCAGCCCAGCCTCCACCAAACCGATCATCGTCGTCACATGCCGGGTTTCACAGATGCTCTGGCGCTGCGGGATGATGCCGGTCAGCGCCTGATCGAGCAGAAAGCGATTGCCCGACGTCTTGTCTAGCGAGATGTAGTCCTGCTGGTAGAACTCGTCCCAGCTCACGCTATGGCGACCCGCCAACGGATGATCACGCCGGCACGCGACAACATAACTTTCCTGCACCAGCGGTTCGAACTCGACTTCAGCCTCCAGCGTGCCTATGAAGCTCAGGCCGAAATCTGCTTCGCCATTGACCACTGCACTGAGCACGTCGTGAGCGCTGGAATCCAGCACTTTGACTTTGATACGTGGAAATTGCCGGTGGTAATGCGCAACCACCCGCGGCATGAAGTAGTAAGCCGCTGACGGTACGCAGGCGACAGTGACATGGCCAAGCCGGGTCGAAGCCACTTCGCTAATGCCCAGCAACGCCACATCCAAATCATCCAGCAAGCGCTCGACGCTGGGAATAAAACTTCGCCCGGCCTGAGTCAGACTGACTTTACGCGTAGTGCGCTCGAACAACCGCACACCCAAGGCATCTTCAAGCTTATCGATCCGCCGGCTCAGGGCAGGTTGAGAGATGCGCACAGTGTCGGCGGCCTTTCGAAAACTGCCTTGCTCGACGACAGCGCGAAAAGCCTGCAAATCGTGAAGGTCGAAGTTGATGGCCATAGGCATATACTCGGGAACAGGCAGATTGATCAGTTTAACCTAAGAGTAAATGCAACTAATGCACAATCTAACTGAATTTAAATTTATGACGTGCATGTAGCGATTGCGCATGAAGCCCATGCCTAAAGCCCGCAGAAGCGGGCCTTGGGTTTAAAACCAGACTTACGATTGGCGTGCAGTCAATGCCGAGTAGCTGTTCATCAAGTTGCGGTAGTTAGGAATGCGCTGGGACAAGAGATTACCCAGGCCTTCGATGTCGTTGCGCCAGTCGCGCTGTAGCTCACAGGCCACCGAGAACCAATTCATCATTTGAGCACCGGCCTGTGTCATGCGGTTCCAGGATGCCTGTTGCACAGTGGTGTTGAACGTACCGGAAGAGTCGGTCACCACGAACACTTCAAAACCTTCTGCCAGTGCAGAGAGGGTAGGGAACGCTACGCAGACGTCCGTGACGAAATCTTCGTTTCGGGCACCAATGGGCCATTCGGGCCTTGTTCAAAACTGGTGGTGAGAATGGTCGGCAGCTCGAAAAACCTGGCAACGTCTGCCAAGGCCAGCACGTTGTTCTTGAACTCGTTGGGTGAAAAGTGCTGAACAAGTGAAATCAGACTGGTTTGATGGTCGACCAACAGAACTTCCGCGGCGTAGTCCCCAAATTTTGGGGCCCGTTAGCCAGCAATCGGGTTAGAGTGTTGATCAAGATCTGTGCATCAGGACCCTCCACTCGATTCGCGTCGTCGCGCCAAGCGGTTCCCGCGAACGAGCCGGGTAAAAAACCGTACATCAATCGTTATGTGAAAAATGAATCGTGCGCTGTTTGTTTCTCTGGATGGGCCCAAGGGAGCCGGCAAAACCACACTGTTGGAGGCCGTTACGAAAGTACTGAGGGCAGACAACAAAAAGGTGATCCGACTTTGCGAGAAAAAAAGCGATCCCTACAGGGGTGAAACAATGGCCCTCGTTAACAAGCTCGTCAGAAATCCCAGCCGGGAATTGGAGTTGGGGGTCTGCGAGCGCCTGGCTGATAGCCGTACCTGGATTTCCCGGCACGTGCTGGCTAAACAGCCACCCGGCAGCATCATCTTGATCGATCGCTGGTACCCGTCTGATGCCGCATTTCGCCGGATAGTCCCGTTTGCAGAGATTCTGCAGTTGAACATGGATCGAAACGTGCAAGTGCCGGACCTGCATGTCGGCGTTGTCACTGACCCTGATATTTCCTGGGCGAGGGCAGCGGCACGACGGCGTGGGCTGAGCAGTACGGTGCTCCATAAGCTGGAAGACCATGTTGCATGTACCCAGGCGTTCGAGCGAGCGATTGCAGATCACGACTGGGTTTTATGCCGTAATGAAGGAACGATCGAAGACGCCACGATGCAGGTGATTTCTGAGATTCAAAGAGTCCTTCGATGCAAGCCGCAGGTACAACCCGCGCAAAGCTTCGACTGACGTGCAGTCAGCGCCGAGTAGCTGTCCTTCAAGTTGCGATAGTTAGGATGCGATTGAGATAGGTGCACGCCAAGACACACGGATTCGCCGCGCCAGGTAACGCCTTGATTTTCAGATCTACGGTTTTATTCGAAATCTCAGATTTCAGGTGCTGCCGACATAAGCGGGGGAACCACCTAGTATATGATTTAACTAGTGGGCCATGTCATATGTTCATAGGCAGGCCGTTACTATGTTCTGCGGCACGTCCGAAGGCTAATGGCATGGAAATGTTCATCGGTCCAAGTTCATGGAAACCGGGCTGCAGCTTCCGAACTGTCCGGCCCAGCAGAACATCAAAACGGCCAAGCACCCCGACCATTCCAGCCCAGGGCTGAAGTTGATCGATTATCTCGCGGTAGCTTCGTCGATCAACCAGCGTTCGAATTTCGCCAGGGCTGGAGCGGTTTCTGTCGTCGGGCGAGTCACCAACACGTAGCGTTCGCACAGTTGCGCAGTTGTTGGCCAAGGGGTTACGAGCTTACCTCCCAGTAGATCTTCCTCGACGTAGCAACCAGGTACCAGTGCCATGCCGATACCGGCCTTTGCCGCTTCGATCAGTAAGCCGTAGCGATCATAAGTTGGGCCTGTCGATCCAGTGCTGAGCGACAATCCGACAAGCTTCGCGTAACGAGCCCAACTGTAGGGGCTTGAGTGTTTGTGCAGCAGCGGCATGCTTTCGGGGGCTTCGTTTGCCAGGCCGGGATGACAGACGGCGACCATCGGGTCTTCGAATAGCGGCTGCACTTTCATTGTGTGCCAGATTGGGTGGTCATAGTTGATCGCGGCCTGCAAGCCACTTTCCTCCAGCGAAAAGGGCTGTGTCCGTTCTCGCAGGTTGATTCCGATCTCCGGATGGCGCTTTTGGAATCGGGTGAGCCTGGGGATCAGCCAACGGCTGGCCAGGGTGGGAATGATGCCGATTTCCAGCGAGGGAATGCCTCGTGAGTCGGCTATGAGCTGGGAGGTGTGTCGTTCGATGTCGGCCAGTGAAGCGCGGATCTGAGACGCATAGCTCGCACCATAGCCAGACAACTCGACTCGATTGCCGACACGGTTGAACAGCCGTATTCCGAGAAACTCTTCCAGCTTGGCGATCTGCCGACTGATCGCACCTTCGCTAAGCGAAAGTTCCTGGGCCGCTTTGGCAAAGCTCTGGTGGCGTGCGGCTGCTTCGAGGGCAAGCAGCACAGAGGTGCTGGGTAGGCGTCGGGCCATCGGGGCCATCCATGGTTCGAGGGGCGACAGGATGACGCATGCGCAAGCTGTCTTGCAAAAAAATCGATAACGCACTGGCCGGCGGTCTCCCTAGTATGAGGCCATTTCGTGAGAGACGGATTTATCACAGATATGACAAAGGAGTGCTGTACCGTGAATACCACTGACCGGAGCTTGTTGGGCTTGGGGCTACTGATTCCATTCTGGCTCTTCGCTGGCGTGTCGCTTACCTCGCTTGGCTATCCGGGTTATAGCCACCTTGACCAGGCGATGAGCCAGTTAGGGGCGGTAGGGGCTCCCACTCATAGGTATTCGGCGTGGGTGAACAATTTTCCCTTAGGGGTACTGTTCGGGCTTTTCGCCCTGGGTATAGCGCGACGGTACGCAGGTTCGCGCTTGGCCCTGGTCAGCGCCGCGTTTATATTGCTCCACGGCCTGGCTAGTTTCGCTACTGGTTTCTTCTCCTGTGATGAGGGGTGCGCACCGCCGCAGCCTTCAATTTCTCAGCAGATCCATAACATTGCGGGACTGGTGATGTTTCTTTCGCTGACGATGGCGAGCGTGCTGTGGTTGTTTTTGAGCAAAAGATTGCTGTCATCGCCAGGGTTCCGATGGCTCTCGGCACTCTGTGTAATCCTGGCTCTCGCGACAGTTGCAATGATGGCCAAGGCATTCGGTAACGGTCATGGGTTTGGTCTGTATCAGCGACTCAATTACGGCGTTTCCGTCATCTGGATCGCTGCTCTGGCCTGGACTGCACTTCGCAGTGAGCCAGCCACGGCCAGCGTCCGCTAATGGCCGATTTCTGCCTGTTGCGAGGGGTAGAAAACGACCCAATATAGCTGTCATTCATGCCAAGCAACTTTTAGCCTCCAGGTAGAGAAAGCAAAGCGTGCAGCGTGGCGTATTCCTTGTTTTGCCTGCGTGCATTTACTACTGTCGACCTAGTCAAAGTGGCAAGGTCAAGCGGGCTAAGTCGATTCCCTACCCAGCGTTTCAACCTGCGCTTTGTGAAATAGTGAAAACAGCTCTTGCGGCGACTTTATGTTCAGTTTCGCGTAGACATGCCGGCGGTGGACCTTCACGGTCTCTGCCGAAATGCTCAACTTGCTAGCCACTTCCTTGTTCGAACAGCCACTGAGAATCAAACGGATCACGTCGAGCTCTCTGGCGGTCAGGGGAGTACCGAGGCGCACCATTGCCTCTTCCAGATTGTCTTGCCACCGCGGCGTCTGGCGAGGGACGCTTTCAGCCATCGCGCTTTCGAAAAACATGCGCTGGCGCATCAGGCCTACTACCCAAGGGCGGATCATTTCCAGCAACGAAATCTGTTCCGGCGTGAATAACTGACGACTTCCCAATGACAGACACAAGCTACGGGCCTCATCGAGTTGCACGTTGTACTGCAATTCATCCTGCTCTAAGTACCGAGTGAAGTAGCGTTCGTAGTACTCCGTCTCCTTGAAGCGCTCCGGTGCCACGTCCGCCAAGCGGTACAGCCCGGTGGCTGGTTGTTCGCGATTGGCGATGTAGAAGGGGTCGAGCAGATACAGGCCCTTGATGTAATCGTGGAACAGAGGGTCCGGTCCCTCGCCCTGATACGGGCTCTCGGCGAAGGCAAAAGGGCGGCCGTCGCTGAACAGCAGCACCGCCCAGGTATCGACCGGAACGTATTCGCCTATCAGCCGGCTCAGGCTTCGCCAGAAGTCAGTCTTGTCCAGGTGTTCGATCAATTGACCGGCAGAGCGATGCCAGGCCATGTCCTGGAGCGTTGGTGTCATGCATATACCCCCTGGGGTTAATCACTCGACGTGATAGGAAAATCGCTGGCAAAACGCATAATTGCATCGACCTTTTGCAAAAGTCACTTACTTCCTGACCGGGATTTACCCTGATAACAAGGTCCGAATATGAAGCTCGAACTCCTACAACTGGCGGGGCGCGATGGCGACACCGCGCACAATTTGCGACGCACGCTGGAGGCCATCGCCCAATGTGCGCCTGACACCGATGTCGTGTTGTTTCCCGAAGCGCAAATCACCGGTTTCCTCAATTACCAGAACATTGCCGAACAGGCTCTGACGCTGGATAGCCCCAGTGTCCTGGCCATCCAGCAGGCCGCACTGGAGCGTGACGTGGCGGTAGTGGTGGGGCTGATCGAAAACGATGGCGGGAATTTTTACAACACGACGCTTTTCATCACCCCCGAAGGTATTCAACTGAGCTACCGCAAGACCCACCTCTGGGTTTCCGAGCCTGGCCTGGTATTGCCTGGCGACCGCTATGGCACGGTGGAGTGGCGTGGTGTGCGCATCGGTCTGTTGATCTGCTACGACACCGAGTTCCCGGAAACGGCGCGGGCCGTCGCAGCCCTCGGCGCCGAGCTGATCCTGGTCACCGACGGCAACATGGAGCCTTACGGTCACGTGCACCGCACCTCGATCACCGCGCGTGCCCAGGAAAACCAGGTATTTGCCGTGGTGGTGAACCGGGTCGGCCCGGGTGATGACGACACGGTGTTCGCCGGGGGCAGTGCGGTGATTGACCCCTTTGGTCATGTATTGCTCGAGAGTGGGCGCCAGGAGAGCCGCCATGTGATCAAGCTGGACATGACGCAACTCGCCGATGCCCGAGCCGTCTACGACTACCGCAAAGACCAGCGCTTCCAGTTGGCGGGGGAGCGTATTGAGCATGCGGATGGCCGACGCGAACTGCTGATTCCTTAAAATAAGGCGCTACATCGACCGGCGCAGCTCAACCCATAACAATAATTCAGCAACAGTCAGCTGGGGGTGCGTTTGCCACGAACGTGCAGTCAGCCAGGAGCATCCCATGAAGTTTCCCCGCTTAATGAAGTTCAGTCTTGTCGCATTGTTCGCAGGCGGTCTCGGCGTCGCGTGGGCCGAACCGCCGCGCGTGCACTTGTATAACTGGTCGGATTTCCTCGCACCGGAAACGCCCAAGGAGTTCCAGACGGATACGGGTATCTCGCTCGTCTGGGACGCCTTCGACAATGCCGAAGTGATGCAAAGCAAGTTGATGGCCGGACGCACCGGTTATGACGTGGTGATGGTGCCTGACGACCTGTTGCCGAGCCTGGCAAAGGCCGGCGTGATTCAGGAACTGGATCGTGGACGTATGGACAACTGGTCGCACCTGGCGCCGGACGTTCTGGCGAAACTCCAAGGCAATGATCCGGGTAATCGCTACGCGGTCCCCTATATGTGGGGCACGACAGGCATTGGCTACGACAAGACCAAGGTCGAGCGTCTGTTAGGCACGAACGCTCCGGTCGATTCCTGGGACCTGATCTTCAAAGAAGAAAACATCGCAAAACTCAGCCAGTGCGGAGTGGCGATGCTGGATGCACCCGTCGAGATCGTGCCTATCGCGCTGCACTATCTGGGCTTGCCACCGAACAGCAAGAACCCCGAGGATTACCTCAAGGCCGAGGACTTGCTGCGCAAGATCCGCCCCTACGTTCGCTACTTCGATTCCTCGAAATTCACCACGGACCTGGCCAATGGCGATATCTGTGCCGTGGTCGCTTGGGGCGGCTCCGTCTACAACGCGAAAGTCACCGCCGACCATGCCAACAACGGCGTCAATCTGGCCTACAGCATTCCGCGAGAAGGCGCGCCGGTCTGGTTTGAGAACATGGTGCTGCTCAAGGACGCGCCTCACCCGCAGCAGGGCTATGACTTCATCAACTACATGCTGCGCCCGCAAGTGATTGCCAAGAGTTCCAACTACGTCGGCTACCCCAACGGCAACAAAGACGCATCGGCCTTCATCGATCCGCAATTGCGCGACAACCCGGGCGTGTACCCCTCCAAAGACGTCATGGCCACGCTTTACCCGCTCGAGACGCTGCCACTCAAACTGGAGCGCGTGCGTACCCGGCTCTGGAGCAAGGTGAAAAGCGGCACCTGAGTGCCGTCCTGTGTTGACCCTTTACACAACAAAAATCCGTTTGACCGGAGTTACCATGACCACCGCAGTAGACTTGATCATCACCCACGCCGACATCCACACCATGGACCCGAGCCAGCCCAGGGCCCAGGCCATCGCCGTGCATCAAGGGCGCATCGTCGCCGTGGGCGATAACGTGGACATCGAACGCATGGCCGGCGTCGAGACGCGCCGCATCAACGCACAAGGGCAATTGATGCTGCCCGGGTTGCAGGACACCCACGTGCACTTTCAACTGAGCAGTGCCGACCTCTATCACAACGCGTCGTTGTACGCCGCCACCAACCTTGACGAACTGCTGGCCGCCATTCGCGAGTTTGCCGAACGCCATCCCGGTAAGGCCTGGATTCGTGGCGTCGGATTCTCCCCCAGTCTGTTCAGCCCGGACGAACTCACCAAGGAATTACTGGACAGCGTGACGGGAGGGCGCCCAGCACTGATGCTAGCCAACGACTACCACAACGGCTGGGCCAACAGCGCCGCGTTCGAGATTTCCGGGGTTACAGTGGGCAGCCCCGATCCCGCGAACGGTAGCTATGTGCGCAACGCCGACGGTGCCCCCAAGGGTTGGCTGTTGGAGGATGCCATTTGGGCGATGAACCGCATCGCACCGGGGTACACGGACGAAGAGTACCTGGAGGCCATGCAGCACTACAGCAAGGCGTTCAACCGTCGCGGCATCACGGGCGTGCTGGATGCCATGGTCAGTCGCAACTACATGAAGAACTACCAGGCCTCCCATGATCGCGGTGACCTGACCCTGCGGGTCCGCGCTACGTCGAAAGTTTTCGCGCACAAGCCGCTGGACGAGCAATTGCGCGAACTCAAGGACCTGCGCGAAACCTACCGGGGCGACCGGGTCAGCCTGCACTCGGCAAAATTCTTCCTCGACGGCGTGCTGGAAAGTGGTACCGCGGTGTTCCTCGAACCGCGTTGCGACACCGGTGGGAATGCCGAGTTGATGTTTACCCAGGAACAAATCAACGCCTGCTTTGCAGCGTTTGATCGGGAGAAGTTCCAGTTGCACGTCCACACCATTGGCGACGGCGCGGTCCGTGCTGCCGTGGACGGGATCGAGCATGCCCGACAGCAAAATGGCCAATGGGATTCGCGACACCAATTGGCCCACCTGCAAGTCGTGGCACCGGCGGATATTCCCCGCTTTACGTCCTTGGGCATCCTGGCCAATTTCCAGCCCTTGTGGGCTCAGCCGCAACCCGAAGCCGACGCCATCGCCGAAGCCATGCTGGGCGCGGAACGCAGCCAGTGGATCTTCCCGATCGGTGCGTTCGTGCGTAAAGGCGTGACCTGCATGATGAGCAGTGACTGGGGCGTCAGTACCTACGATCCGTTCGAGATCTTGCAGTCGGCCGTCACTCGTCAAAACCTCGGTGCCGGTCCAAACGACCCGGTGCACAACCCGCAACATCGCATCAGCATCGAGGACGCCATCCGTGGTTACACGCTCAATGCCGCCCATGCGGCCTGGCGCGATGACTGCACCGGTAGCCTTAGCGTCGGCAAGTACGCGGACTTGATCCTGCTCGATCGCAACCTGTTCGAAATCGATCCCGGCGACATCGCTCAGACCCAGGTGTTACTCACCCTGCTGGAAGGGCAAGAAGTCCATCGATCTCCAGACTTCGGCTGACTGATCGCCCCTGAACGGGGCCTTCCACGCCAATCCATTCACATCGACCTCTGTTTCGGGCCGCCAGGCCCGGGGGGTTAGTGAGTGCGCTTGATTCGCGGCGGGGGGGCGGTCGCAGCCGTGGACGCATTCGCAGGCAGCAGATTTGCCAATACAACAAGAACAATCGGGAGAAATCAGTATGTCTTTCATCACTCACGTGCGGGTGTTTTCGGCACTTGGCGCGTTGATCAGCCAGTGTGCCTTTGCGGGTTATGCCTTCGAGGCGGGGGACGTCAAAGGGGAGGCGACCCTGGCTGCCGGCGTGGCCAACATCAACGCCAGCAACGTCAACTTCGGAGCAGGGCGCGTAGACCTGCGCAACGGCCGTAACACCGGTGAGCGTGCCGACTGGCAGGAAATGTATGTGAAGCCCGGCACGACGCTCAGCTATGAACTCGATCCGGACCTCGAAGTCTTCGGTGGCGCATCGGCGGTAGGGGCCGCGACCTTTGGCGACGGTGACGCCGGCGGCTACACCCGCAGTTCCGATCATGATCTGTCCATCGAAGCCGCCTATGCCGGTATTCGTCAAGGGGACTGGTCGCTCAGCGCCGGGCGCCAGGATTTCAAGGTCGGCACAGGCTTCATCGTCATGGATGGCAACCTCGATTTCTTCAACGATGGCGCCTACTGGATTGGCCCGCGCACAGCGTTTCGCGACTCCGCCATCGTGCGTTATGGCCATGATCACCTCAGCGCCCAGGCCTTCAGCTTGCGCACGGACGACGATCTGGGTGACTTTCGCATGAACGGCCTGAACGTCGATTACGACCTGGCCGGTGCGGTGACGCTGGGGGCCATGGCGATGAAGGTCAACTCCCTGGACCGTGAAGCCAATCTCCAGAACCCGCGCGAGGGGATGCAGGTCTACAACCTGCGTGCGTTGCAGGGCAAGGTGCCCGGCCTGGATGACCTGACGCTGCATGGCGAATACGCGGTCGAGCGCGGCAGCGGTGCCGGCGTCGACTACGACGCCAGCGCCTGGTACGCCCAGGCCGACTATGCGTTCCCCTCAGTGGCGTTGCAGCCACTGTTGAGTTATCGCTATGCCTACTTCTCCGGTGACGACGACCCCAGTGATGCCAAGAAGAAAGCCTGGGACCCACTCAGCAAGGGCTACGTCGATTGGGGCACCTGGCTGATTGGCGACGTCGTCGGCAATTACCTGCTGTTCAACAGCAACGAGCGCGTCAGTCAGTGGACGCTGCGCACTCACCTGACGCCAACCGTTAGCCTGGGCGGCATTCATTACCAGTTCAGCCTGGATGAAAAAGTGCTCAACGGTGTGTCGGTCAGCGACCGACGCTTCGCCGACGAGAATGTCGTTTTCCTTGAGTGGACCCCGACCGCCAGTGTCTATACCAGCGTGTCGTACAACTGGGTCAAGCCCCTGGCGGCGGCCCGCGAAACCTACGGCAACGACGACTTCAGTGCCGTCGAAATGTTCATCTCCTACCACTATTGAGCCAAACCCGAGTGTGGATGTGGCCGCTTTCGGCTGCGTCCGCGTTCATCAACCACAGGACTATCGCCGTGATCAACGCAGTAACCGGGCGCTTCAGTGCCGAACCCATTTTCTTCATCGCCCTGACCCTCGGGATGGAGATTTGAGATGTCCAATAATCCCGTCAAATTGACCGCCAGCCTCAGTCTGACCTCTGTGGTGCTGTTCGGTCTGGCGTACATGGCGCCCAGCCTGGTGCTGGTGATTTTCGGCGTCATCGCCCAGGTCAGTTCAGGCACCGCGCCCAGCGCCTTCCTGCTGGCCACCGGCGCCATGCTGTTATCGGCATTGAGCTACGCCAAGATGGCCAGGCTTTTTCCCGTTTCCGGCTCTGCCTATTTTTATGCCCGGCAAATGCTGGGCAGCCAGTTGGGCTTTCTGGTCGGCTGGTTGATCCTGCTCGACTACCTGTTCATGCCCATGGTCGCCTGGCTGGTTCAGTCGGTTTTCCTCAATGTGCAGTTCCCTGCGATACCCGTGTGGGCCTGGATGCTAATCAACATCGTGCTGACGACCTTGGTCAACATCTTGGGGTTGAGCCTGGCTGATCGCACGAACAAGTTGCTGACTGGATTGGGTATCGTCCTAGTATTGTTGTTTGTGGTTTTTTGCCTGATTTTCCTCGGGCATGAGCCACCGGTCTCCCTGACTGAGCCGCTATGGAACGCCGGCAGTACGCTCGTCGGTGTATCGGCGGCTGCCGCCGTGGCAGCCTATTCCTATCTCGGTTTCGACGCGGTCACCACCATGGCCGAGGACACTCGCGACGCGAAACGTAACATTCCACGGGCCGTGGTGCTGGTGATGGCAACCGCGGGGCTGTTGTTTGCGCTAGTGGCGTACATCATGCAATTGGTACATCCCACAGGCGTGTTCGAAGACGCGCAGATCGCTTCCTACCTGATGTCTGTTGAAGTCGGCGGACAAGTCTTCGCGGATTGGCTCAACCTCGGTTTCATCGTCTCCGGGTTTGCCTCTGGTCTCATCGTACAGCTGAGCACCAGCCGTCTGCTGTACTTCATGGGACGGGCAGATGTTCTGCCAAAACCGCTGTTCGGTACGCTGCACCCCAAGACCAGAACACCGGTTTTCAACCTGCTATTTACCAGCGTCATCGGGTTGATCGGTTTGAACATCACGGTCGAGATGGCAACCTCGTTCATCAACTTTGGGGCCTTCCTCGGCTTCACGGCGGTGAATCTGTGTGTCATCTGCTACTTCTACCGCACCCGCCGAACCCGGCACCTCGGGCTGTTGGGCTACCTGCTGTTTCCACTGCTGGGTATGTGCGTGAACCTCTACCTGGTCAGCCAACTGAGTACGACAGCGATCACCATCGGGCTTTGTTGGCTGGCGGTCGGTTTGTTTTACCTTGTTTGGCTGACACGCGGCTTCCGCCACCCCGCACCGGAAGTGAACATGAGCGAGCGCGCACGGGGGTAGCCCGGTGGTTTTGGAAGATTTTTATATAACTGCCCGGAGTTGAGAGGTTTGGTGGAGGGAAAGGAGTAATAGCTGTCAGGAACAAGGTATCGCTAGTACCCAAGTGCGACTGTTTGCCAATGACCGCAATTGGCCGATTGTTGCCTGTCGCCACGGGCAGAAACGACCCATGGCTGACCCTCTCTTTTGAAGGTGGGAAAGCTTGGCAGCCGGGGGGTTCTGAGTGGAATGTATCGAGCTATTCGATTTTTATAAGCAGTAATTATAATTTTTTTTCGATAGGTTATCGAGGCAATAATCCATCTACGATTGAACTGAAAAGGCTAACGGGATGGCAAAAGCAGAGAGTTACACCAGTACTGCAAAGTGGCTGCATTGGGGGATGGCGTTGCTCTGGATCGGTGCCTGGTTCATTGGCATTCTGGCCACTCACTGGCGTGATGAGTTCAATGCGCATCATGAGCTGACATTCCTGCACAAAGCGATGGCGAGTACGCTGCTGTTTTTGATTGTCGTGCGTATCGCATGGAGGCTCACTCACCCGGCGCCGGCATTGCCCGCGGCGATGAGCCCGTTAATGAAGCGGGGGGCTTTCTTTGGTCACTTGATGCTTTATGCAATTGCGCTAATCGGCATACCACTCTCTGGCTGGTATTGGAGCTCTGTGGCAGATAAACCAATCCTCGTGGCCGGGCTTTTTCAGTTACCGCCTATGGTCGGTCCTGACAAATCGCTTTATGACTTGGCAAAATCGATTCATACCTATGTTGCTTGGCTATGCGGAGCCTTGGTGGGAGGACACGCCCTCGTGGCGCTCACGCATCACTTCGTTGAAAAAGATGATGTGTTGAAAAGCATGCTGCCTGGTCGTAATTCGTAAGCGAGTCCAAAGTTCGAAGACGTCATGCACCAGGCCTTAGCGATCCATGCGCTCGCTGACGCCGGCCTCGCGCAGCAGTTCGACCATGCCCTGTTCGAGCACGCCGGTGCGGATCCGGCCGAGCACGTAGTCGGCGCTCTGGCGCTCGACATGACGTCGTCAATTCCAGGCCGTGCGAAAGCTACTGCGCTCGGTGATACGGCGTTGAAAACAGGCTCGGGCTGCTCATTTACAGCTCGTAACCTCCGCACCCTCGCTTGTTTTCGCCTTGTCTAACCTTCGCTCGCTACACACAGGGCCGGCGGCAGGCTGTTCGCGTCGCGACGCCTCGCGAAACTCGCTCGGACTCAGCTCGCTGTTCTTGCGGAAGAAACGGCTGAAGTAGCCGACATCGGAGAAGCCGAGGTCATGGGCGACCTCCTTGATGCTCAGGCTCGAGTAGGCCAGTTCGCGCTTGGCTTCCAGCACCAGGCGGGTGTTGATCACCGCCATTGGCGTCATGCCCAACTGCTCTTGGCACAGGCGGCCGAGGGTGGCGACGGTGACGCCGAGGTCGCTGGCGTAGACCTTGACCGGGCGGTGTTGCCGGTAGTCGCTGTCGACCAACTCGCGGAACGCCTTGACCTGCTGGCTGCGCCGGCTGATCGCGGCCACCGGCTGCTCGGCGTCCACCCCGGCGAAGCGCAAGATGTGGATCAGTAGTGCCATCAACAGTCCTATGCTGCAGGCCTGATGGTCGCGCTCGCGGCTGAAATACTCCTCGCGCAATTGCTGGCACAGCGGCAGCAACGGGTCTTCGGCGCCGCTCCAACGCGGCAGAGGGATCACTTGGGGCCTCTGCAGCAACGGCATCAGGTTCGGCGCTAGGGTACGGGCGATGCTTTCCAGCGGCGGTTGTACGGAGGTTATCACCAGGCCCTCGACCCGCCCGGCCCAGTTGAAGCCATGCACGATCTGCGCGGGAATGACGATCACGCAGGGCGCCTGCGCCTGCACCCGCGCGCTGTCCATCAGCACCTCGCCAGCGCCCTGTTGGACGTAGAGGATCTGGAGCAGGCCGTCGTGGCGGTGCGCGGAAATCTCCCAGTTGTAGGCGCCGGAACGCGTCGAGATCGACTCGACGTGCAGCGCTTCGTGCCACACCGGCTGCGGGGTTTCGCCATAGAGGTCGTAGTTGGGAATCTTGCTCATTGTTGTTCTGGTCTGCAGGCGAGATGGTTTTTTTACCATAGCGAAGACTTCCACCTCTAGGCAAACCCGCCCGCCGGGTGCGTAGATTGGCTTGCGCGCAGCGCTACCCAACCACGCCTGAATGCCGGGTATCGCTACGCTCAAGCCATCCTCCAAAGCCTCGCGTTCACGCGCTCGTGTGAGCCTTTATCGGCTGCGCAAGGGATTGGACGTTTTGTAGAAAATGTCTGGCTGCTTGTGGGTTTTGTCCATTCTGCCGCTGCCTTGAGCGGTCATAAGATCTGTTCCACGTGAAGGGGCTGCCGAGTTCCACCTTCGCCTTTCGGAATGCCTTGCGGGTCCTGGCCCGCCTTCGTGCCTATCACGCTGGAGATAACAATGACCAAAATCCAAGCGCAAAACTCGTGGCTCGCTCTCGAAGATACCGTGTGCGTCATCACCGGCGCCGCTGGCGGTATCGGGAGCGAGATCGCCACCTCACTGGTCCAGCAAGGCGCGCGCGTCGTGCTACTGGATCGCGATGAAGTCAGGTGCCGCGACCTCGCCGGCGAGCTCTCCCAATTGACCGGTGCCGGCATCCCGGTGATCGGTTGCGATATCGCCGACCCGGCCAGCGTGCAGAGCGCCGCCGCCCAGGTCGAAGCGCAGTACGGAACCTGCGAGGTGCTGATCAACAACGCCAGCGTGTTGCAACCGGCGGCGTTGGAAGACATCACCCTCGAGCAGTGGAACCGTGTTTTATCAGTCAACCTCAACGGCTACCTGCTCTGCGCCCAGGCCTTCGGCCGTTCGATGCTGGCGCGCCAGTCCGGGCGCATCGTCCATATCGCCTCGATTGCTTCCCACTATCCGCAGACCTGGAGCGGCGCCTACAGCGCGGCCAAGGCGGCGGTGAGCATGCTCTCGCGCCAACTGGCCTCCGAGTGGGGGCCGCGCGGGGTGCGCAGCAACGCCATCTGCCCGGGGCTGATCCGCACGCCGCTGTCGGCCGCCTTCTACGCCGACGCCAAGGTCGAGCAACAGCGCAAGGCGATGACCGCCAACCGCCGCATCGGCGAGCCGCAGGATATCGCCAACGCCGCGCTGTTCCTCGCCAGCCCGCGCTCGGACTACGTCAACGGTGCCGAGATCACCGTCGACGGCGGCCTGGAATCCATGCTGATGGCGCTGATCCCGCGTCCCGGCTACGAGTCGCCGCTCGATCGCTGAGCCTTCCCAATTTGGTATCGGTGCGCGCTGCGCACCTTATGGCGCTAGCCACGTGGCTCGCGCCTGGAGATAGATCATGAGCAAGCAAACCGCTTCCACCCTGCAATGCGACGTGTTGGTGATCGGCGCTGGCGCCGGCGGCCTGTCCACCGCGATCACCGCGAAGAAACACGGCCTCGATGTGGTGGTGATTGAGAAGGAAGCCCACTTCGGCGGCACCACCGCGTTCTCCGGTGGCGTGCTGTGGATTCCCGGCAACCCGCATGCGCAAGCCAATGGCGTGAAGGACAGCCGCGCCGCGGCGCGCACCTACCTGCAGAACGAGGCGGGTGCCTGCTTCGACGCCGCGGCGGTGGACGCCTTCCTCGACACCGGCCCGCAGATGATCGAGTTCTTCGAGCGCGAAACCGAGGTCAAGTTCGTGCCGACCCTATACCCGGACTACCATCCGCACATCGGCGGCGGCGTCGACATCGGCCGTTCGATCCTCGCCGCGCCGTTCGACATCCGTAAGCTCGGCAAGGACATTGACCGCCTGCGTCCGCCGCTGAAGACCATCACCTTCATCGGCATGATGTTCAATTCGTCGAACGCCGACCTGAAACACTTCTTCAACGCCACCAAGTCGGTGACCTCGTTCCTCTACGTCGCCAAGCGCCTGGCCATCCATGTCAAGGAGCTGCTGCTGTATCGTCGTGGCGTGCAGGTCACCAGCGGCAACGCGCTGGCTGCGCGGTTGGCCAAGTCGGCGCTGGATCTGGGTATCCCGCTGCACACCAGTACCGGCGCGCACCAGTTGCTGGTCGAGCAGGGCCGGGTGCGCGGCGCGCTGGTCAACGGCGCGCAGGGTGAGGTGCGGATCGAGGCCAGGCGCGGTGTGGTGCTCGCCTGCGGCGGTTTCTCCCATGACCTGGCGCGGATCAAGCAGGCCTACCCGCACCTGCAGCGCGGCGGTGAACACTTTTCGCCGGTGCCGAGCGGCAACACCGGCGACGGCGCGCGCATGGCCGAGGCGGTCGGCGGCCAGGTCGATATCCGCTTCCCGCAGCCGGCGGCCTGGATGCCGGTGTCCAAGGTGCCGATGGGCAATGGCCAGTTCGGCGCCTTCCCGCACCTGCTGGATCGCTACAAGCCGGGGGTGATCGGCGTGACCCGTAAAGGCAAGCGTTTCACCAACGAATCCAACTCCTACCACGACGTCGGCTCGGCGATGATCGAGGCCTGTGCCGGCGAGCGCGAGACCGCCATGTGGCTGATCTGCGACAGTCGTACAATCGCCAAGTACGGTCTCGGCTACGCCAAGCCGGCGCCGATGCCGTTGGCACCCTTAGTGCGCAACGGCTACCTGGCCAAGGGCAAGACGCTGGCCGAACTGGCGCGCAACGCCGGCCTCGACGCGGCGGGCCTCGAGCAGACCGTGCGCGAGTACAACCAAGGCGCGGTGCAGGGCGAAGACGGCCAGTTCGCTCGCGGCAGCACCACGTTTAACCGCTACCTGGCCGATCCCGAGAACAAGCCCAACCCCTGCGTGGCGCCGCTTGGCGAAGGGCCGTTCTACGCGCTGAAGGTGCTGATGGGCGACCTCGGCACCTTCGACGGCCTGCGAACCAGCATTGAAGGCGCAGTGCTGACCGACAACGGCGCGGCGATCCCCGGCCTCTACGCGGTGGGCAACGACCGCGCCAGCGTGATGGGCGGCAACTACCCCGGCGCCGGCATCACCCTCGGCCCGATCATGACCTTCGGCTACATTACCGGCCGCCACCTGGCGTTGGGTGACGCCGCCCGCAGCGTGCAACCCAGCGAAAGCGAGGTGGCCTGAGATGAACCACAAGCCGATCGTCGACCATCGCATCTACACCATCAAGCCACGCGGCATGGCCGAGTTCCTCGAGGTGTTCGACCGCCTGGCGATGCCGCTGCTGCTCAAGCACCTGGGCGCGCCGCTGGCGTTCTACACCAGCAGCATCGGCCCGCTGAATCAGGTGGTGCACCTGTGGGGCTACGACAGCCTGGGCGACTTCGAGAAACGCAGCTGCGCGCGCGACAGCGACCCCGAGTTCAACGAGTACCTGCAGGCCTCCAAGCACCTGATCGTTGCCCAGGAGACGCGGATCATCAAACCGGTGCGGTTCAGGGCGCTGGCGGGGCGCTGAGGCCTTCGTTATCCCCGCCCGTTTTTGGTTAAAGAGCGCGAGAAGGGACGGGGACAGTGCGAGGTCGTAAAAGCGACCCTTCCCCTTTGGCGACCCACATTGAGAGGTGACTGCTGTGAACAAAACGCAAACGCTGGACGTGCGTGAACTGATCGATAGCCGGCCGCTCGGCGGCTATCAGAAGTGGATCATCTTCCTCGGCTTCCTGATCATCGCCCTCGACGGTTTCGATGTGGCGATCATGGGCTTCATCGCCCCGCAGCTTAAGATGGACTGGGGCCTCAGCCCGCAGGCGCTGGGCCCGGTGCTGAGCGCCGCGCTGATTGGTTTGGCGGTCGGCGCATTGGTCGCCGGCCCCTTCGCCGACCGCTACGGGCGCAGGATAGTGCTGGTCTGCAGCGTGTTCTTCTTCGGCCTGTGGACGCTGGCCACGGCATTTTCCACCGATGTCAGCATGCTGGTCGCCTTGCGCTTCCTCACCGGCCTCGGCCTCGGTGCGGCGATGCCCAACGCCAGCACCCTGGTGTCGGAGTACGCGCCAGAGCGCAGCCGTTCGTTCCTGATCACCGTGGCCTTCTGCGGCTTTTCCCTGGGCGCCGCCGGCGGCGGCTTCCTCTCGGCGTGGATGATCCCCAACCTCGGTTGGCAGAGCGTGCTGGTGCTCGGTGGCGTGTTGCCGCTGATCGTCGCGCCGATCCTGTTGTTCAAGTTGCCGGAGTCGGTGAGCTTCCTGGTGGCGAAGAACGCGCCGGCCGAACGGGTGCGGCGCATCATCGAGCGCCTGGCGCCCGGCAGCACCAACGCCAACACCACCTTCACGCTACCCGAAGCGCCGGCGGTCAGCCGCAGTCCCGCGCGGATCGTGCTGTCGCCGCGCTATCGCTTCGGCACCCTGATGCTGTGGACGGGCTATTTTCTCTCGCTGTTCCTGGTCTACCTGTTCAGCAGCTGGCTGCCGACCTTGGTCAAGGAGGGCGGCGGCTACAGCGTCGCCGACGCCGCCATCGTCACCTCGATGTTCCAGATCGGCGGGCCGGTCGGTGCGCTGAGCGTGGGCTGGGCGATGGACCGCTGGAGCCGCTACCGGGTGATCATGCTGACCTTCCTGCTCGGCGGCGCGGTGATCTTCGCCATCGGCCACGTCATCCACGAGTTGGTCGTGCTCTGCGCCGTCGCCTGGGCGGTGGGCTTCTGTCTCAACGGCGCCAGCGTCGGCATGAACGCGCTGGCCGCCTGTTTCTACCCGACCGAGGCGCGCGCCACCGGCGCTAGCTGGATGAGTGGAGTGGGTCGCTTCGGCGCCATCCTCAGCGCCTTCGCCGGTGCGCAGATGATGACGCTGGACTGGTCGTTCGAGCAGATCTTCGCCGCCCTGGTGATCCCTGCCGGCCTGGCCGCGCTGGCGATCTACACCCAGTGTCGCCAGCACGCGCGCAGTTCCCAACGACAGGCGCTGCAGGTGTCGGCGCCCTGATTGACGCGGCGAAATCTTTTCCCAAAACGGCGCCGGTCTTTTTCGCATGACGCGTCCTCCATGTTGATGGAGGACAAGGGTGGATCAGCCACAACGAGCGGTGGTCGCAGTTCGACCCATTAGCTACCCTTCATTGGAGCACCTGAATCAGTACGAAAGGGACGTTTGCGTCCCTTGGTTTCAAAAGGTGAAACTTTCTCTCAACAACCGGCGAAGCCTCGACCGAACCCTCATTGGCGGTGTATGAGCCGGGCCAGGCTTCGACAGCAGGAAGAATCTCAGTGGGCTTGGGCAGCTCAACTCACTCAGCGCGACCAATTGTCCACCGAATGCATCAAGCGAGTGAATCGCCGGATTCCAGAGTGCGATGCCCAGTCCTGAGCGGGCGGCTTCGATTGCCAGGGCGTAGTCACCCATCACCCTGTCGGTGGGCTTGGAAGGCAGGCGTTTGCCGTGATGGATCATCCACGCTCGCCACAGTGTCGTGTCGCCGGTGTGTAGCAGCGCAGTTTCCTGTATCAAGGACAACAGCTGTTCATTGTTGGCGACGACTTCGGGTGACGCCACGGGGCAAAGCGACTCCTCGAATAGTGGCTCCTCGTCTCCGTCATTCCATTGCCCACGCCCGTATCTGATGGCCAGATCGACCTCGCCTGAGGAAAGGCTGGCATTGAGCGCTGAGGTGACCAGTTCGATACGTAAATCCTGAGTCGTACCTTCCAGTTTGGTCAGGCGCGGGATTAGCCAGAAACGCGCGAAAGATAACGTTGTGGCCAATTTGACGATGGGCAAGGTTTGGCCGACGGGTCGGGGCTGTCGCGCATGTTTGAGTTGTTCGAAGGCATGAGCGACTTTGGCCAGCGCGATTTGTCCCGTGGCCGTAACGGTGACACCGCGCGCATGGCGGTCGAACAAGGAGCATTGAAACCATTTTTCAGCCATTTCCACACGTCGGCTGATGGTCGCATGCGTAACTTCCAGTTCCGCTGCCGCAGCAGTGAAAGAACCGGTTCGGGCGGCGGCAAGGGCAGCTTGCAGGGCTTCGAAGGGAGGGAAAATATCGTCTGAGCTGTACGTCATATGCACAGCTTATGGATAAGTAGTGCTATAGGTCAACAGCTCGGGGTTTTCTATGCTGCGCTTCCTTATTCATTGAGATAGCAGCATGTCGTGTTTGAAAGCGCTCATTTCGCCATTGGTTTTCATCGCTCAAGTGGCAGGGCTTTGGGCGGGCAATGATTGTTATGCCGCCCCAAGCTTGGAAAGGCCAATCGTACGGGGTTACGAAGGGAATGGAGGCGTCACCGTTGAACTGGTCATGTCTGGCTCACCTGGAAAAGAATGGGCATTGCTCAGGATTCGAGGAACGGAAACGGGAGCGGGGGCCGTGGTACATCAAACAAGCGTTCAGCGCTCACCGGTTTCAACATCCTTTGTAGAAAGTATTAACGGGGTTTCACGGACAATTTTTGAGGTACGGATGCATCAGGGTTTTCTTGCGCGTCAAGACCAGGAGCCTTATGTGTTGGGAGAAAGCGCCCGCTTGGAAAGACTGAGTAATATCGGCCTGGAGCTACAGAGGTTTGGAACTGAAGAGTTTGCCGCTCATCAAGCTGGGACACAGACCGCGCTAACCGAAGATTTGACCGTAAACCGTCCTTGATCAAACGGCTCCTCTTGGCCGATCGGTGCCTGTAAAAGAAACTCCCTGCAAGACAGTCGGATCAGTGCCTTTAGCCTTCGTTTCTTTTTTCCCAATCTCACAGCCCTGCAAGTGTCCTTCCTGCGATGTAACCGAACGTCATGCCCGGCCCGAGGGTAATGCCACCGCTGGGGTAGAAACCGTTCATGATGCTGTTCATATCGTTACCCACGGCGAATAACCCGGGAATCGGCGCTTCGTTGTGGTCCAATGCCCGTGCACAGGCATCGGTATGCAGCCCGGCGAAGGTGCCGAGGCTGCCAGGCACCAGCTTCACGGCGTAGAACGGTCCTTGCCGCAGGCTGCCAAGGGATGGGTTGGGGCCATGGAGAATCTCCCCCTGGTTCTGGTTGTACAGCGACTCACCGCGCCGGAACTGCGGATCGCAGCCTTTCTCGGCATACTGATTGAACGTGTTGACCGTGGCTTCCAGTTGTTGCGCATCAATCCCGCATTGGCGCGCCAGTCCCGTCAGGGTCGGATCCTTGAACAGATAGCCCTTGCGAATATAGGACGCAGTCGGGAATGGAAAGGGTCTGGACCAGCCCAGGCCATAGCGCCGTTGGGCCCGGTGGTCGCAGATCAACCAGGACACCGGGGATTCTCCAGGTTGGCAGGCATCGAACAGTGCGCACATGTAGTCATGATAGGAGTCTGCCTCGTTGACGAAGCGTCGACCATCCTGACGCACCGCGAGAAAACCCGGTTTCGCCCGCTCCATCAAATGGGGGAAGCCACTGAAACCTCCGTCCTCTCGCGGCACGCGAGAGACGGGTGCCCAGGCAGCGGCATGGGGCAAGTCGGACGCAACGCGAGCGCCGACGCTTTCACCCAGGCGTAAACCATCACCGGTATTGCCTTTGGGCGCAGCGCTCAAGTGTCCGGCGCCATCCGGGGCATGGGCGAACTGCCGGGCAATCCGCTGTCGGTCATGGGGGAAACCGCCGCAGGCCATCACCACACCACGTCGTGCGCGGATGTCGATCAGGCGTGCGCTGCCCTCGATACGTGCGCCGACCACACGCTGATCCTCCTGCAGCAACAGCTGTACCGGCGAATCCGTCAGCAGGCGGACGTTACGGTCCAGTGCACTTTTCAGTAGCCGGGCGACCAATGCATTGCCGTTCACCAGGTGCATGCTCCTGCCGTGGCACATCAGGTCACGGGCATGGCGCAACAGGCGCTTGCCGGCATACAGCATTGAGGATGCAGATCGGCTCGCATTGAGAAAATGGTTGAGATCGGCGCCACCGGCAATACCCATTCCGGCAAGGCTGATGAGGTCCAGCGGACGCCGCAGCTTGTTGATCCAGGGACCCAGCCGACGACCATCGTACGGCAGGGCACAGAGCGAGCGACCACCCCTGGCATGTCCTTCGCTGGCATGAAAGTCAGGCATCCTGCTGCCGGAGAAAAACTGCACTTCGGTATGGTGCTGGAAAAATTCGACCATCTTCGGGCCTTGTTCGAGGAACATCTCCATGCGTGGGTCGAGCACATCACTGTGCAGTTCATTGCGCAGGTAGATCTTCGCCTGCTCAAGCTCTTCCACTATCCCCTCGGCGACCGCCAACGGGTTGCGGGGGATCCACAGCCAGCCCCCCGACCAGGCACTGGTGCCGCCGAGCACAGGCTCCTTTTCCACCACGATGACGTCGAGGCCAAGCTCGGCGCAGGTAATGGCACAGGCCAGGCCCGAGGCGCCGGAACCGATGACCAGGACATCGCAGGCAAGATTGTCGACCTCAGTCGACGGCAAGACGCTCATGGCGACCTCCGTTGTTGTTTTTTGGGTGGAGAGGGGCTGGCCGCTCCCCGGAGGAAGCGGCGCGACCGGACGACGGTTACTGCAACGGTGAAAAGTCGGTGGGTCGCAGCAGGCGCGACTCCAGCGTCACCACGGCGTCGAGTTCCTTGTTCTGCCGGGCAAAGTCCTGCCAGCGCGGATCGGCTGCCATGGCGTTGCGCCGGGCCATGCGATCGTCGAGGCTGGCGTAGGCCCAGACGTGCACCACTTGGTTGACCTCACCGATTTCGGTGGTGAAGAAGCCGACCAGGTTGCCCAGGTGCTCCTGCTGCACGGCCAATGCGGCGTTCTTGTACAGGGCCAGCCAGTCACCCAGGCGGGTCGGTTTAATCGTGTAGGTGCGCAGTTCGTAGTACATGCTGTTCTCCAGTGTGGGGTTGTTGGGTTGTGCTGCGGTCCAGACGAGCGGCGATATCACTGGCGGCGAGGTAACCGAAGGTGATGCCAGGGCCAAGGGTGATGCCGGGACCAGGGTAAGTGCCGTCCATGATTGAATTCATTTCGTTGCCGGCGGCGTACAGGCCGGGGATCGGTGCGCCGCTGCGGTCGAGCACGTTGGCCTCACCGTTGGTAACCAGTCCGCGGGCCGAGCCGAGGTCACCGGTACACAGGCGAATCGCGTAAAACGGCGGCTTGTGCAGCGGTTTCAGGCACGGGTTGGGTTTGTGGAGCGGGTCGCCCATGTAGCGGTTGTAGGCGCTGCTGCCTTTACCGAACTGACGATCGATGCCAAGGGCTGCATCGGCGTTGAACTGCGCCAGGGTCTGCTCCAGTGCAGTGGCATCGATGCCCGTGAGGAGGGCCAGTTCGGCGAGATTGTCTGCCTGCAGCAGATAACCGGCGTCGATCAATGCGCTGTTATCGACCGGTCGCGGACGAGCCAGGCCCATGCCGTATCGGTTCAACGCTTCGCTGTCACAGACCAGCCAGCAGGGCGCATTGGTGCCGCCGTTGGCGAACATTCCTTCGACGAAGCAGTGGTAGGAGTCCGACTCATTGACGAAACGTCGCCCGGCGCGGTTGACCGCGATCACGCCGGGTTTGGCCCGATCAGTCACCAGATGCGGAAAGCGCTCGAGGCTGCCGTCGGCTTTTCGCAGTACCGAAACCGGCGCCCAGAAGAAGTTCGCCGCGAGGTTGTCGCCGATGGCCGCGTTGACCGAAGCGGCCAATCGTTGTCCGTCACCTACATTGGCCGGTGGCGACATGCTCCAGTGTTCCGAGTCCGTTGCTGGCCGCTGTCCAGCGGCGTGGGCACCGGCCGCAAATCCGCCCATGGCCAACACCACACCCCCTTTGGCAAATACCTTGCGGGTTTGCCCGCGCCAGGTGATCTGCACACCCTTTACGGTGCCCTGCTCGACAAGCAGCGCTTCGGGGGCCGCCCGCAGCCACAAGTCAACGCCATTGGCAAAGGCGGTGGTTGCCAACCGTGCGATCAAGGCATTGCCCACGGTCAGGCGTGTGCCCCGTGGATGGTTGAGGCGATCCAGGGCATATCGGCCCATCAGTTTCAGGCAATGCCAGAGCGATTGCGGCGAGCGCTTGAAGCTGAGGAAGTGCTGGATGTCGACGCGATTGACCATCATGCCGCCGAACAGCAGCATGCCGTCCGGAGGTCGCTTCAGGTCCTTGAAGTGCTCACCCAGCTGGCGTCCGTCGTACTCATCGATTTCCAGGGCGCGCCCGGTTTGAGTGCCGCCGGGCAAGTCCGGGTAATAGTCGGGCGACAGAGGCCGCAGGCTGTATTTGAGCTCGCTGTGGGTCTCGAGAAACCGTAAGGCTTCGCGGCCATTGTCGATGAAGGAATCGATCAACTCAGGGTTGTAGCCGGCACCAATCACTTGCTTGAGATAGCAGCGCATTTGGTCGGCGCTCAGGTGATGCCCGGCGGCCCGGGCCTGATCGGTGTCGTGCAGCCAGATCGCGCCACCCGAGATCGCCGAGGTGCCGCCAAAGGCTTCGGTCTTTTCCACCAGCAAGACTTTGAGGCCGCGGCAAGAGGCGGTCACTGCCGCAGCGAAACCGGCGGCGCCGCTGCCCAGGACAATCACGTCGTAGGCCAGGTCCGAACCGGCAGGGAAGGGGGTAGTCATGTTCATTGTCTATCGCCTGTCGAAGACACGGCCGCAGGTTTGACCTGCAGCGGTGTGACGCCCATGAAGTGGCCGAGGTTGCCCAGCTGCGCCAGGGCCATTTCCGGGCCGGTCTGGATCAGGCAGCCACGGCTTTGGGCGAAGGCGAGAAACGGCGTAACGGCCGGTGAAGTCACGACATCGGCCACCAGCGTCGATGTTTGCAAGGTTTGCATCAGGGCGTGCGGCAACGGCAGCGGGCCTTCATCGCTGGTGGCGCCCATGCCGACCGGCGAGGCGTTCACCACCAGATCGAAGTGCTCCAGCGAGGCAGGGTTGGCGCTGATCACGATCTCGGGAAAGGCGTCGCGCAACAGTTCGCCGAGCATCTCGACGCGCTGCGCGCTCAAGTCGCTGATGACCAGATGACTGATCCCGGCCTGACACAGTGAGTAAGCAATCGCACTGCCGACTCCGCCGGTGCCGATCACCAACGCCTGCTTGTCCTGCGGATTGAAACCCTGCTGGCGCGCAGCACTGAGAAAACCTTCGCCGTCGACGATATCGCCCACCAGCCGGCCGTCGGTCTCGCGTCGAATCACGTTGACCGAGCCGAGCGCCGCCGAGCGCTCACTGACGCTGTCCAGGCGGCCGGCCAGTAGTTGTTTGTAGGGAACGGTAACCACGCAACCGCGCAGGTTTTGCCAGCCACGCAAGGTCTCGATGAAGTTCTGCAGGGCGGTCGGCGCAAGGTCGATGGCCAGCATGGCAACGTTTTGCTGGTGCTCATCAAACCAGCGGTTGAAGTTTTCCGGCGATTTCACCTGGCTAACAGGTGAGCCGACGATGGCGACCAGTTCAGTCGAACCCTGGATCATTTGATGCTCCCGCTTGTTGGCTGTGTTGTGGGGCCGATAGTGCAAGCGAGCAGGGAGATGGACAATCAAGGTGCTGGATGTTCAAGTTGATAATCGCATCATCAATGCGATAATCGCATTACATGCCTGAAAAAGAGTCGCAGCCATGAAGCAACCCACCATTCATCAACGGGATTTGATCGTTGGCCTGCAAAAGGGACTGGCGCTGTTGCAGCTGTTTTCCCAGGAACACCCGCGCCTGAGTGTGCCCGAGGTGGCGCGCATGGCTGACATGACCCAGAGCGCCGCCCGACGTTTTTTGCTGACCCTGGTGCATGACGATTTCGCGCAGACCGATGGTCGCTTTTACTGGCTGACCGCCAAGACCTTGCGCATCGGCCAGGCCTATGTCGATTCGGCCGTGTTGCCGCGCATGCTGCGGCCGATCGTCGAGCAGGTGGCGCGAACCACTCAGGAGCATGTGTCGGTGGGTATTCGCGACGGGGATGACATCGTGCATGTGGTGCGCAGCCGCTACAGCCACATCACCTCGATGTCTATTCGGCCGGGCTCACGTGTGCCGATGTATTGCACCGGCAGTGGCCGGCTATGGCTGGCGAGCCTGTCGACGCAGGCGCTCGACGCATATTTCGCACGCAACCCGCCACAGGCCATCACGCCTTACACCCTCACCGACGAAAACCGGATCCGCGCCGAAATCGCCTTGGCGGCGCAGCGTGGCTACGTGCTGGTGGATCAGGAATATGAAGTGGGCATGCGGGTGCTGAGCGTGCCGTTGATTGATCGGGAAGGGCAGTTGCAAGCCACCTTGACGCTCACGACTCATGCGTCGCGAATGACCGTCGAGCAGATGCGCGAACGTTACCTGTCGGCATTGTATGAAGGTCAGGCACTGCTACGGCCGATCATGACGCTGTAGGCATGGGAGATGACTATCAGGCTTGCCTGGCGAATTGCGTCGACCCTCCCATAGAGTTCTTGTGACGGTCAACCGGGGCTGTCATTGGATCGGTTGCCGCTTCTCTTGACTGGCTGTTCCCGACCCAGGCTGTGTGAAAACGCACTAAATACGTCGAAAACTGAAAGTTGCGAGGGTTGCCTATGGAATCAGCGGGCGGAAGCGCGAATCAGCTTAGTCAGTGACATAGAAGTTAGTAGCCGTTTGGGCCGCGTCAGCGGCCCAAACGGCTACTAACGGCTGAGCAAACGGCTGGATTCACGCCCTGATCGCCTCAAGCAGTCCTGCGATGCCGAAGATGCTCATCATTCGTTTGAGGTTGTAGGCGAGCACATGAAGGCTCATCTCAGTGCTCACCCTCGGCAGGGTTTTGGTCAGGAAGTGGGTACTTCCCATCCAGTACTTGAGCGTTCCAAAAGGATGTTCAACGGTCTGTCGACGAACCCTCATCTCGTTCTAACAAGTGGCGTACTTTCTTTGTGAGACGGTAAAGGTGGGAGGGAGAGGGTGGTCCTGTACCTCTTCAAGTACCCTTCGATGTATTCGTCCCGCACACTGACTTTTGCCGCCTTATTGCCTTTACCCACGACGTTGAACCACCAATTCTCGCCGTCATACTCGAACGAACCCATCGTCGGTTTCCAGTTGTCCCGACCGACGAGATCAGAGATTCGGAGATAAAGAGAGAAGAGGGTGGCCACAATGAATAGCGTTCGCTCGTGCCTAGGATCCTCGGTGGCCATGACTTCCGCGGTCTCCATTACATAATTCCACTGGAGCGGAGTCAGCGCCTTGCCCGAGCTGATCACAGTGTTGCGCTGCTTGAAGTTGGATTTTTGTTTGACGGACCGAATGGGGTTGGCGTCAGCGGTCAGGCCTTCGTCGATGGTGTACTGAAAAAAACTGCCACAAACAGCAAACACCTGGCCCATCGAGCCAGCAGACATTTTGTAGGCTGTTTCATCTAAATCTGTACTGTTCTCCGCAGCGACTTTGCGAATTTGCTTATCGATTTTGACGTTAAAGGGCCGCCAATTGTCGTTGATGATGTAGGTGTCAGTTTCAGCAGCCTTACGACCTCCCACCCGGGTAAATCTCGATTTGACTATAGGACCGATCCACTCAGGACGAGGCTGTAAGCAAAACTCCAGGAAGCTCTCACAATCATGGCGTTTGAGTTCGAGCAGCGGTTTTTTGGCGATCAGAAGAGACCACAGCAGAAGACGTTCAACATGGGTGCGGTATGAGTTGAACGTGGCTTCATTGTTTGAGTAGGATTTTAGAAATCCGCGAACCGCCATGTAACCATCTTGAGCCTTCAATTCTGACGGAAAGGAGAACAGATACTGAGTGACAAGAGGCAGTTCAGCAGTCACACGACTAAAGTTCAGGTTTCGAAAACGGTTGTACGCTTCAAATAAGGGCATTGGAGTTGTGGCCATGTAAACACCGGATAAGAGACTGAACAACGTGCCTCGATGATAGGTAGCGTCGGCAGACCTGCAATAACCGAGTCTGCGCGTTATCGGATATTACAGCTCTATCTTTTCAATCTGACCGTTAGGTATTCGCTCGATGGATACCTCGACAGCCTAAAGCGTCTCTGTTCCTTTGCTGTAGTATCGGTCTAGAGTTTGGGCAAGTGATGCATGGCGGAGATCTCTCTGAAGATGTCTATGATCCCTAAATTCTGCGGCGGTCATTGCCCCCGTTTCGCGGAGCCAAGCTACAGAAGCTGCGCGGAGGGAAGCACATTATCCAATCACTGGCAGGGCACTGATTAAAAGCCATAAAATCTTTAATATCACCGACATTCAAGCTCAATGAAGATTTTTTCGCGTAGATCCAACTCCAGAGAAGTAAACGCTCAATAAAATTTCTATAGTTTCCAAACGTCTTAGGCTCTACACAGCGCGCTAATAAAAAGGCGCGAGCATGCGTGTAATCTAGCTCGACATCAATTGAAGACTGGAAAATATCAAAATACTGTCGAACCGACGGATACCTACCGTAGAAATTTGACAATGGAATTTCGAGAGAGGCTTTGTCATCAAAATTGGGCGAGGCTGAAAGCTAACTCTCACTTAGGAATACTCCACATATAACGGAATAAGGAAATCCTGTGAATGAGCCGGAGGTCTGGCGGCACTCACAGGCTCATCGAAACGGTAAATGCGTAATTCAAATTAGTCAATTAATTGATATCAACCCCAGGCAATCCTAGGATATTTCCACTGATCATCGATTACTTTTGGAAGACTATCAGATGGATTATCCCAGCAAAGAAATCTCCAAAAAACGTGAAATTTCTTACTATTATGACGCTCATAGTGCAGTTACTCATCAGAAAAAAGTGGAGTGCATAGCTGTTAATCAGTGGAATTGCTCATTATTGGGTGGAAAAAGCGATGTTTAGGGGGGTATTGAGTGGATAAATCTCAGTTCAATTCCAGCGATTAACGACCTATGACGACCACGTAATCGCTAGCTACGAACATAACAGAATGAAAATGTTAGATTTTCCTCGCCTCGATAGAATTTCATTTAATTTTGATCGGTCACAGCTGCCGACATAAGCGGGGGAACCACCTAATACACGATTTAACATAATATACATTATGCGTACCGAAAGGTATTCCACACAGGGCGTCTCCAAGGTACATTTCAAACCCCGGAACATCCCTCGACCACATCCCTCGACCACATCCCTCAGGATTGTCCCTCATGCATGAAGCAGCCCATCAGATCATCGATCTCTACGACCGTCACGCTCAAACGTGGGATCGTGTTCGCTCGCGGCGCCTGGTCGAACAATCCTGGCTGGATCGTTTTCGTCAGGCCATGCCTGTCGTGGCTGGTGATGTCCTCGACATCGGCTGTGGCTGTGCCGAACCCATGGCTGCTTACTTGATCGGCGCGGGACACGCCGTGTGTGGCATTGATTCGTCCATGGCGATGATCACCTTGTGTGAGCAACGTTTCCCGCAGCAGGATTGGCATGTGGCCGACATGCGCGACTTGGCGCTTGATCGGCGTTACGCGGGCATTCTGGCGTGGGACAGTTTCTTTCACCTGACGCCTGAGGATCAGCGTCGAATGTTCCCGATTTTCCAGGCTCATGCTCAGCCTGGTGCTGCATTGATGTTTACCAGCGGGACGGCCCATGGCATTGCGTTGGGCAGCTTCGAAGGTGAAACGCTTTATCACGCCAGCCTGGACCACCATGAATATGTTGCGCTGCTCGATGCCCATGGTTTTAGCGTCGTTGAGCAAGTATCGGAAGATCCGGATTGTGGTGGGCATACAATCTGGCTTGCTGTTTTCGGTTAGAAACGTCCCTTTGCCCTGCACGCCAATATCAAAAACCTTATAACTCAATTAAACGTCTATTTAGTTGAGTTAAGTTTAGGCTGATATCGCTATTCGCTGGTCCCCACCTGCGCCAGTCCAGGTACTGGCTGCCAACTGTTGTTTCGTCCATGCCCCGTACGCCACTGCCACCCGACCCTTTGCCAGCACCCTCCTCCTCGCCTCGCTGCCATCCGGCCGGCAGTCCAGCCATTGCCAAGCACACAAGAACACGAGCGGTCAGTCTAGTGATTCTGTCGGCTTCGACTAAATGAGGCCTGAACATGAGTGATGTTAACGCGCCAGATCTCTTGGCATCCGCAACCGGATCGGCAACCTGACGCTGAACCGCCCGGCTGCCTTGGAAGATGATCCGCAGATTCTCGCCGTGGTCCTTCGTGGCAGCGGTATTGGATCCGAAATTAGACGAAGTAAACGGAAAAAGTTACAGATTGGACTAAACCTAACGCTAGGCATATCCCATGCAGTCTCGAGCGTGTGACCTGTGCGCCAGCCAAATCGCGCGTAAATGCCGGGTGATTGGACGCTTCTGAGGGGAATCTCGACAGTGTATTTCGAGGGTTCGCAAAGGGAGTTGATCGCAATGGCTCAGCACTTGAATTCATTCGGTTTGTTCATTCACCCCAAACAAACAATGAAAGGCAGCACCAGGTGTCCCCACCATTTGCCGGCGAGAATCGTGAGGTGTGGTGTGAACCCTGAATGGCTCCTGCGATTGCAGATAGCGACCACGGTGGCGCTGTTGGGTGGTGCGGTCGCGCCCGCGTGGTCCGCAGGTGTCTGCCCTGCACCCGCGGTGGCCTCTAACACTGATTGCACGGTTCCTCCCGGCACCATCGTCAATGTCACTCCCGCCGGGGCCATCGGGCTAAACGCCAGTGGTGCCTTGGGGCAGATCACCGCTGATGGCATTACCCTTAATCTGGGGGCCACCACCACCACAGGCGCATTGGCACTGCAAGGCGCCGCCATCAGCTTTAATGCAAGCACCGTCAGTACCACCTCCGTTGGCGCCGCCGCCACCGGACAGATCGGATTACGCGCGTCCGGCGCGGGCAGCAATATCTCGGCCACCGGCGCCACCCTCGACCTGACACCCGCCTCGGGAACCTCGCTGAACATGCGTGGCGCCACCGCCGACAATGGCGGCGTGCTCACGCTGAACGGTAGCACTGTGCTGGTGACGGGCGGCGGCAACGGCACGGGTAACTACGGTCTGGTCGCGAGCGGAACGGGCAGCCAGCTCAACTTTTCCGGGGGCTCGGTCAGTACCAGTTCCCGCGGAGCCTTCGGGGTGTTGGCCGAAGGCGGCGGCGTGGTCAATTTATCCAACGGCGCACAGATCACCGCCGCCGGGGCGCAGAACACCACCACGCTTGCCGGCAGCCATGCCCTGTACGCGACGGGAGCCGGCAGCCAGATCAATGCCACAGGCATCGCGGCCAGCACCTCCGGCACCAACGCCTCAGCCGCGCTTGCCGACACTGGTGCCACCCTGGTCTTGACCAGCAGTTCGTTCACCAACTCGGGGGCCGCCAACATAGACAGCACCCCAAACGCCGGGGTGCGGGCCGTCAACGGTGGCAAGATCGTGATGAGCGGAGCCGGCAGCGCGATCACCACAACCGGCGTGCGTGGCTTTGGCCTTTCCGTGGAGGGTGCAGGTTCCCAGGCGCAAGTGGCGGACACGGCCATCCTGTTGGCAGGCAGCCGCGCATTCGGGATTTCCATCAAGGCCGGTGGCAGTGCGCAGGTCAACAACAGCAGCGTCGCGCTCAATGGCGTCACCGGGCCTTTTTCACCCGCGGTGCAGGTAGAGGGCGCTGGCTCGACCCTGACGATGACCAACAGCAGTGTCAGCACCACGACCCCCACCGTCGCCGTCGGCGTGACGGCGCGCGATGGCGCAAACCTCACCCTCAGCGACAGCTCGATCACCACGACCGGCCCGAACTCCGCGGCACTGACCGCCAGTGGTCTGGCAGCCTCGCCTGGCTCGGTGACCGCGAACAACGTGACGATCAATACCAGCGGTGACGATAACGCCATGGGCGCGATCGCGGAATTGCACGGATCGATTACGCTCAACGGTGGCACGATCACCACCACTGGCAACCGGGTCAGGCCATCGTCCTACGCCCATGGCCTCGGCGCACGCAATCCCGGCGGCACCCTGATTGCCAACGGTACCGTGGTCAACACTTCCGGGCTTTCCGCCATGGGCGCCTGGTCCGACGATGGCGGTCACTCGACCCTAAATGACGTCAGGATCACCACCTCGGGTGAATCGGGCATAGGGGTATTTGCGATCGCGGAACAGGTCGGCACGCAATTCAGTGCCAACACCACGGCCAACCGCACCACCGTGCAAACCAGTGGCCTGAATGCCCACGGCGCACAGGCGCAATCGCGCAATGACCAACCCGTTGATGTCGCCACGGTCACCGTGAATGACACCTCGATTACAACCCTGGGCACCGGTGCCGCAGGCCTTCGCGCCGTGCTCGAGGACTACGGCACGACGCCCACCGGTCGTGGCCAGGCCGATGTGGTGGCCAACCGCACCACGGTGCTGACCCAGGGCGTGGGTGCGCATGGTGCGTTTTCCCGCGACAATCCCACCTCGGTGACGATCAACCAGAGTTCAATCCAGACCAACGGCGCGACCGCCCATGGTGCTGTCGCGGTCATTGGCGGGCGCATCAATGGCACCGACTCGACGGTGGTGGCCAGCGGTGCCAACTCAATGGCAGTCTATGCCTTGGGCATACCCGCGGCGGTCTCCACGGCCGACTTCACTCGCAGCACCTTGAACAACAGCAGCGGCCCGATCATCGGTATCGCCGGCGATGCCAACGTGACCCTGACCGACTCGACCGCGACGGGTGCCAGTGAGTGGCTGCGCGTGGGCACACTCAATGACTTTCCCCTGCTGGCCACTGCGCATCCACCCCTGACCGGCCCGGAGGATTTCCCGGATGAACTCACCGGAGACTTGCCGCCGTTGCAATCTGCGCCGATCACCGCCCCTGCCCCACCCGTGACGCCCGGCCTTGCCACTATCAACCTCTCTGGATCAACCGTGGTGGGCTCGGCCTTCACGGCGCCCGGCAGCGTTTCCAACCTGACGCTGAGCAACAACAGCGTCTGGCGCATGACGGGCGATTCCAATTTGACCAACCTGGTGAATGACCCCAGCCTGATCGATTTCTCTGCCCCGACGGGCGGGGTATTCAAGACCCTCACCGTCAACAATTACAGCGGCGATGGCGTCATTGCGCTCCATACGTTCCTGGAGGGAGACGGCTCGCCTTCGGACAAACTGGTGATCGATGGCGGCACCGCGACGCCGATCGCCGCCGGCAACACAGCATTGCTCATTCGCAACGCCAGGGATGCCAGCGGGTTGTTGGGGCGAGGCGCGTTGACCACCGGCAACGGCATCATGGTGGTGGATACGTTGAACGGCGGTACCACCGCGACCAACGCTTTCCGCCTGGGTGGCCGCGCGATTGCAGGTCCCTACGAATACACGCTACAACGGTCAAGCGTGGATGCCAGCAACGGCGAAGCGTGGTACCTGCGTTCCACTGCCGAGCCTGTTCCGCCGACACCACCGGTGCCCCCCGTACCACCCGTACCACCGGATGATGGGCCCGTACCACCTGTTCCGCCCGAGCCGCCCGAGCCGCCAACGCCTGCGCCACCGGTGCCGAGCTTCCGTGCGGAAACCTCGTTGTACGGCGCCATTCCCGCCATGGCGCTGGTCTATACCCGTGGCATGATCGACACCCTGCACGAGCGGGTTGCCGAAGAGCGCCGCATGCCCACCGACCCATTGCCCAAGGAACATGAAGAAACCTACGGCCCGTCCCTCGGTTGGGGGCGCATGATTTTCCGCAACGGCGAGCGCGAGAGTAGCCATGACGGCCCGTTTGGCGATTCCCCGGCTTACAACTATGACATGCAGGCGTTCCAGGTCGGTCTCGATCTGTATCGCGGCGAAGACACCGACGGCAGCCACGATCAGGCGGGCCTGTCCTTGGCCGTCGGCAAGATTGACGGCGGTGTCGAGCACTACACCGGCTTCGGCGCCGGCAATGATGTACTGCGCGCCTACAGCCTGGGCGGGTACTGGACGCACTTCGGCCCCGATGGCGGGTACGTCGACGGTGTGCTGCAAGTGCACCGTTTCGACATCGAAGCCAAGCCGGGTGACATCGATGAGCTGGACACCAAAGGCTGGGGTTACTCCGCGTCCCTGGAAACCGGCTACCCGTTCCTGGTGGATGAGGGCGATGACCAACACAAGCATGAAAACCTGTACCTCGAGCCACAGGCCCAGGTGATCTATTCGCATATCGATCTGGACGACAGCGATGACATCGCTGCCGACGTGCGTTTCAGGGACGTCGATTCGCTGATCGGCCGCCTGGGCGTGCGCCTGGCCAAGGACTGGTTCCGCGAGACCGACAAGGGTGAGACCTTGCGTACCAACGGCTGGCTGCGCCCCAGCGTCTGGCATGAGTTCAAGGGGCAACCCAAGACCGAATTTTCATCGGCAGACGGCTTCGTACCCTTCGAAGCGGATATCGGCGGGAGCTGGTGGGAAGCCAACCTGGGCGTCGATTACCAGGCCGACAAGAAAGTCACGTTCTTCGTCTCAGCGGGGTATCAGAAGTCCTTCGATGGCGACAGCCACAGCTACGAGGGCATGCTGGGTGTGAAATACGATTTCTGACAAGACCCATGTAAGATTTGGGTCGATTTCAGCCGGTCGTGGCAGGCAGAAAACGCCCATCATGAGCCTGCTCGCACAGGGTTCTTGTAGGAGCAAGCTTGCTCGCGATGGACGTCAACGATAACGCGGGCTGTCTGGATAATCGCATGCCGAAAGCGACTGACGACATATTTCCCATGCTGCGCGCCAGTTCCCCGGCACGCGCGCGAAAATCCGCGGCGGGATGGACCTCAAGAACCATTCAGAGATAAACGTCCGTTACCCTCAAGTCGAGGTAAAAGCGGCATGACAAACCAATCGCGATCCCGTGGATGTGGGTGTGCATCGGTCCCCTGCCCTCACTCAGCTCGGCTGACCGCGCATTCCTTTATCTGCTCGCGCAACCATCTCAAGCCCGGATCCGCATCGAACCGAGCGTGCCAGTACCCGATCAATTCGGGTTCAGGGAAATCCACTGGCGGCTGATGGCAGCTCAGGCCGAACGTCTCTGCAAAAGCCTGTGCAATCGGCCCCGGTAGATTGCAGATATAGCCCGTTTGCGAAGCAATCACCGGCATCGCCATGAAGTTCTGCACCAATACGCCAACACGACGCGCCAGCCCTTGGGCCTGCAGGGTCGTGTCGATGATGTTGCCTTCCCGTTGGTGCATTTCGATCATCACCTGTGGACGCTCCAGGTACAGCTCGAGCGGAAAGCGTCCGGGGGGCAAGCCTTCGCGCTGCCAGATCAGTGTGAGCAGCGAAACCGTGGTGATCGACTCCTCGCGCAGTCCAGCTCCCAGGGTCATGGGCGTGTTGATGACCAAGTCGATTTCACCGCTCTCCAACAGCGCTGGCAAGGCATTGTTCGGCGGCAGCGGCACCACTTCGATCATCACCCCCGGAGCCTCACGGGCGATGTACTGGATCAGCCGCGGCAGGATCAGGAACTCGACGAAATCGCCGGAGGCAATGCGGAACTTGCGCTGCGCCACGGCCGGCAAAAATGGCATGGAGCCTTGCAGCACTTCGTCCAGACGGCCCAGTGCTTCGCGCACCGGGCCGATCAGCTCGGTCGCGCGCGCGGTGGGTACCAGGCCATGGCGTCCGGTGACGAACAGTTCGTCGCCCAGGCGCTCGCGCAGTCGCCGTAGCGCATGGCTGACCGCCGGCTGGCTGAGCGCCAGGCGTTCGCCGGCGCGGGTGACGTTTTGCGTATCCCACAGGGTCGCGAAGACCACCAGCAGGTTCAGGTCGAGAGTGCGGGTATTTATACTGTGCATGCCTGAAATTCTATCTATTCATTTCCCTCACTGTAACGCTTTTGGTCTAGTGGCTCCATCGATCCCTCGGTACTAGAGCCCAAGCATGAACAATAAAAAATCCCTGCAGATGGGTTGGTTCATTCCAACTCTTGGCGACACCACTGCCTTCAGCGATCCGAGTAAAAGCATCCCGCAATCCCTTGAACATTTCGAGCGAGTAGCCGTCGCCGCCGAACAGGCCGGTTTCGATTACGTACTGGTCCCCGTTACCCCCTACTGCTGGGATGCCTGGGTTACCGCCTCCTTCATCATCGCCCGCACCCAGAAGCTCAAGGCCCTGGTGGCGGTGAAGCCTGGTTTCATCCATCCGGTGGCCCAGGCCAAGATGTTCGCCACCTTTGACCAACTATCCAAAGGACGCATCTACATCAACCTGATTGCCGGCCTCAGCGAGAAAGACGCGCACGCCGAAGGCCAGATCGTCTCCAAGGAAAGCCGCTACGAGCAATTGGAAGAAGAAGTCGAGTTGATGAAACGCCTGTGGACCGAAGAAGGCGTGGAATATGAAGGCAAGTACCACCAGGCACACGGCCCGAAAGTCATCCCGACCCCCTTCCAGCAACCCCACCCGCCCTTCTTCCTCGGCGGTGGTTCGGAGCATGCGGCCGAAATTTCCGCCAAGCACTCCGCCGTGCACCTGTTCTGGGGCGATTACCCGGAGCGCATCGCCGAACAGATCAAGGAAATGCGTGAGCGCGCTGCCAAATATGGCCGCGGCGAGGACATCGAGTTCGCCATGCGCCTGCAGATCATCTGCCGGGAAACCGAAGAGCAAGCCTGGGCGGCGGCTGACACGCTGGTCAACGGCGCCGATCCGACCTGGACCGAACAGGTCAAGACCATGATGGCCGAGTCGGTTGCCAACCAGCGCATGAAAGAGCTCTCCAAAACCGTCGGCCGCAAGATGACGCCGCACCTGTGGACCGGCATCACTGAAGTGCGCCCCGGCGCCGGTATTGCCGTGGTGGGTACCCCGCAGCAGGTTGCCGACCAGTTGCTGGCGTTCGTCGATGCCGGCTGCAGCGGCTTCTGTCTGTCCGGCTACCCGCATCACGAGGAAGCCGAGCGTTTCGGCCGCCTGGTCATGCCGCTGCTCGACCGCTGAACCACTCCTATCCAATAACAATCAGCCGCCGGCGCGTCCGGCGGCAATGGAGTCTCTGTCGATGAACACCTGTAACTTCGACCCCAAGCAGTTCCGTCAGGCGCTCGGCGCCTTCACCACCGGCGTGACCATCGTCACCACCCGCGGCCAGGACGGCCAGGACTATGGCTTGACCGCCAACAGCTTCAACTCGGTATCGATCGACCCACCGATGGTGCTGTGGAGCATCAACAAGGATTCCTCGTCGGCACACGCCTTCACCGATGGCTCGCACTTCGCCGTGCACATCCTGGCCACTGACCAGGAGCCGCTGTCCAATCGCTTCGCCAAAAGTGGTGCCGACAAGTTCGCAGCGCTCGAGCTGCAGCGTGGGCCCAGCGAGATTCCGCTGCTGGATGGCTGCTCGGCACGCTTCCAGTGCAAGACCACCTACCAGTACGAGGGTGGCGACCACATCATCCTGGTCGGCGAAGTGCTGGCATACGACCGCTTCGACAAGGCCCCGCTGGTGTTCCACAGCGGTAGTTACCGGCGCCTGCTGCCTGCCGCCGCGCGTGGGCAGGAAAGTGTGATCTACGGCGAAAACTGGCTCGGTTTTCTTCTCGGCCGCGCCTACTACCAGCTGCAACTGCCGATTCGCCAGCAGCTGAAGGCGATGGGCATGCAGGACCAGGACTTCGAACTACTGGGCCTCCTCAGTTTCAGTGAAGGCCGGACCCTGGACGAGTTGCGCCAGCTGTTCGAGTTCACCGGCAAAGCGCTGTCCGAAGAACAATTGGCGATCTGGCTGCAGAAGGATCTGCTGGCGCTACAGGAGGACCGCGTGCTGTTCACCGACAAGGGACGCCAACTGGCGATCCAGTGGCTGACGTTTGCCAAGGCCGCGGAGATGACTGCACTGCAAGCCCTGTCCTTCGACGAAGCACAGCAACTCAAGCTGCTGATCGGTCGTGTCATCGAGCACACCGGCGCCGAACTGCCCAGGCACTGGCGCAAGGAAAACATCTGGCAGGACAACAACCTCTGGCAGCAACCCGATGCCATCGCATCGGCGCGCTAAGGCAGTACCGCGCGGCGACCTGTGCGCCGCGCGACCACCAGGACAAGCCCAAGAGGTAAACCGCCGATGACTCGCACAACGTCCATCCCGGCGCCGGCAACGCCCTGCGCGACGCCGTTACTGACCAACCGGGGTCGAGCCAACTATGCCTTGGCTGTGCTGATGCTCGCCTACGTCTTTTCGATCATGGACCGCCAGGTTCTCAGCCTGCTGGTCGGACCGATCCAGCAATCGCTGCACGTCAACGATGCCTGGATGGGCATGCTCCATGGCTTCACCTTCGCCGCCTTCTACTCCCTGGCCGGCCTGCCGATCGCGCGCCTGATCGATCGTGGTAACCGCCGCCTGATCATCATTGTCGGTATTGGCCTGTGGTGCCTGGCCACCGCTGCCAGCGGCCTGGCCAGTGAGTTCTGGCACCTGCTGCTGGCACGCGTCGGCGTGGCGGTTGGTGAGGCCGTGCTGCTGCCAGGCGCCGTGTCGCTGATCAGTGACCTGTTCGTCGCGCAGAAACGCGGCCGTGCCCTCGGTGTGTTCGGTGCCGGCGGTCCGATCGGCGTTGGTGGTGGTTTACTCGCCACCGGCCTGGTGCTCGGCTACTTCAGCGCCCATCCACTGACCCTGCCGTTGCTTGGCACCCTGGCGCCCTGGCAAACCACGCTGATGTCGATCGGTCTGCCGGGCCTGATCGTGTTGTTGCTGATGTTCGGCGTGACGGAGCCGCGACTGGATCGCACCGCACGGGCGACGCCAATATCGGTGGCGCCGGGCGTGCCACTGGCTCAAGTGCTGGCGTTCCTGCGCGCCAACCGGCGCACCTTCGTCGCCATTGTGATTGGTATGGGCTGCTACAACGCCGCGGTGTACGGATGCGGCGCCTGGGTCCCCAGCTATCTGGTCCGCGAGTTCGGCTGGACTTACGCCAAGGCTGGCACCGTGATGGGGTTGATCATGTGCGTCAGCTCGCCGCTGGGTGTGCTCGGTGCCAGTTGGCTGGGTGAGTACTGGCGCCGCCGCGGCGTGGCCAATGGCAACCTGCGCGTAGCGATCTGCGCCAGCATGGTCCTGCCGCTGTGCGCCACACCGCTGCTGCTGGCACCCAGCGCACTTCTGGCGATGCCGTTCCTGGCCCTCTGCGCGGCCCTCTGGGTCTGCCTGTTCGGCATCGGTCCGGCATTGATCGTCGAAATAGCGCCCGCGCCGATGCGCGGACAGTTCATCGCCCTGTTTACCGGCGTGCTCAATCTACTCGGTGTCGGCATCGGCCCGCTGGCGATCGGCGTCATCACCGACTACGTGCTGGTCGACCCCGCCGCCATTGGCTACTCGATCCTGATCGTCACGTTGATCGCCTGCGCCCTCGCCTGCCCGCTGCTGCTCGGCGCGAAGCACAGCTTCAAGCATACAGCCCGGCGAGCCGCCGAATGGCAGCCCGCCTCCCCGACCTCCTCCAACTGACGAGAACGCTCATGATCACTATCAAAGGCAGCTGCCTGTGCGGCGGCATCCATTACTCCAGCCACCTGGCCCCCCTGTCCACGGCGGTCTGCCATTGCAGCGACTGCCAGAAACAGACCGGCAGCGCTTTCTCGGTCAACCTGCTGGTACAAGCCGAAGGTTTCCTGGTCGAAGGCGCTGGCCTGGGCTGCTACGCCAAGGCCGGCGGCAGCGGCTTGCCGGTCAGGCGCTACTTCTGCACCCGATGCGGTTCGGCGCTGTACTCCGAAATCACGGCAATGCCCGGCGTACTGGCGGTCAAGGCCGGCACCCTGCTCGACCCGGCCAACACCCCGCCGAATCTGCACCTTTGGTGCGCCTCGGCACAGCCGTGGGTGGTCATTGACCGCTCACTGCCGTGCTTCGAGCAGGCGCCTACCGAGTGAACTATCACGACCCGGCTGACGGCCTGCCGCAGCCGATCGAGTATGAGATGCCCTCCATGATCAAAGATGCGCACAGCGCTGCCTCCATCAGCGCTCACCGGCAACGGCTGTCCCGGTTGCAAACCCTGGGCCCCGGGTTGATGGTCAGCCTGGCAATCGCCATGGCCTCGGCGTTCATCGCCGATCACTACGGCGGGCCCACGCTGCTCTATGCCTTGCTCTTCGGCATGGCCTGCCATTTTTTGAGCGAGGACAGCCGCTGCCTTCCCGGCATTGAGTTCACTTCACGGACGATTCTGCGTATCGGTGTGGCATTGCTGGGTGCACGAATCACCCTCGAGCAGATCGGTTCGCTGGGTTGGGGAACGGTTTTAGCCGCCGTGTTTGCAGTCACTGCGACTATTTCTGTCGGCTGGGTGAGTGCCCGCCTGCTGAACGTGCGTGCCGATTTCGGCGTGCTGACCGGGGGTGCCGTCGCGATTTGTGGTGCTTCGGCGGCACTGGCGATTTCCGCCGTGCTGCCCAGGCATGAGCACAGCGAGCGCGATACCTTGCTGACCGTGGTGGGTGTAACGGGCCTGTCGACCCTGGCGATGATCACCTATCCGATCATCAGCAAATTGCTGGGCTTGTCACCTGAACACACCGGGATTTTCCTGGGTGGCACCATTCATGACGTGGCGCAGGTGGTCGGCGCCGGCTACATGATTTCGCCGGCCACCGGCGATATCGCCACCGTTGTGAAGCTGCTGCGCGTGGCGCTGCTGGTGCCCGCCGTCGTGGTGATTGCCTGGTTGTTTCGAAGGCAGCAGGGCATGCAGGCTGACAGCGGGCGGCGGATACCTCTGGTGCCCGGATTTCTGTTGGCGTTCATCTGCCTGGTCGCGGTCAACAGCAGTGGTTTTCTGCCGCACGCGATAACCGACGCCATGAGTGAAACGTCCCGTGGCTGCCTGGTGATCGCCATCGCCGCCCTGGGGTTGAAAACGTCGCTGCAAAAACTCGCATCAGTCGGCTGGCGTCCGATCGCTTTGCTGGTGGGCGAAACACTGTTCCTGGCGATGTTGGTAATTGGCCTGCTTTACCTGGGTCGATGAATCGACCCCGCCCTGTACCTGATTCTTCGGCAACACCCACAACACCCCAACCGATCGCGATGCTGTTGCGCTCGCGAGGGCGTGCATTCCCAAGCGGTTCCAAAACTTGAGAGCGACTAGATGAAAACAACAAAAATATTGATGCAAACCGGCGCCTTGGCGCTTTCGCTGCTGGCCACGGCTGTCATGGCCAAGGTCTCTCCTGAGGAGGCCGCACAGCTGGGCACGACACTGACGCCAATGGGTGGCGTCAAGGCGGCGAACGCCGACGGCAGCATTCCCGCCTGGACCGCAGGCCTGCCGGCAACAGCGGGTTCCGTCGACAGCAAAGGCTTTCTGAGTGACCCGTTTGCCAACGAAAAGCCCTTGTTCGTCATCACGGCAGCCACCGCCGAAAAGTACAAGGACAAGCTGTCTGCAGGCCAAATGGCCATGTTCAAGCGTTACCCGGACAGCTACAAAATCCCGGTGTACCCCACCCATCGCACCGCCGCGGTACCGGCAGACATCTATTCGGTGATCAAGGCCAGCGCGGTCAAGACTGAAGAGGTTGATGGCGGTAATGGCCTGAGCGGTTTTTCCGATACCCGTTACTACGCGTTCCCTGTGCCCAAAAATGGCATCGAAGTGCTGTGGAACCACATGACTCGCTATCGGGGCGGCAACATCAACCGTTTGGCAACCCGCGTCCAGCCGCAAGTCGACGGGTCATTCACCATGGTCCAACTGGAAGACGAGATCTCCTACCCGCGAGAACTGCCTGACCTGGACAAGAGCAAGGCCGAGAATGTCCTGTTTTATTTTATCCAGCGCGTGACAGGGCCAGCCCGACTGGCCGGCAACGTGCTGCTGGTCCACGAAACCATCGACCAGGTGAAGGAGCCACGCGATGCCTGGTTGTACAACGCCGGACAGCGCCGCGTGCGCCGTGCACCACAGGTTTCCTATGACGGCCCGGCCACTGCAGCCGATGGCCTGGCGACCACCGACAACTACGACATGTTCAACGGTGCTCCGGATCGGTATACATGGGAACTGGTCGGCAAAAAGGAGCTGTACATCCCGTACAACAGCTACAAGCTCGACTCACCCAACCTCAAGTACGCCGACATCCTCAAGGCCGGCCATATCAACCAGGACCTGACTCGCTACGAACTGCACCGGGTGTGGGAAGTGGTGGCCAAGGTCAAGCCAGGCCAACGTCACATCTACGCGACGCGCCACATGTACTTCGATGAGGACACCTGGCAACTGGCGGAAGTCGACCATTACGACGGCCGCGGTCAACTGTGGCGCGTCGGCGAAGGGCACGCCCAGCAGTATTACCACAAGCAGGTGCCTGGCTATACCGCCGAAGCCCTCTATGACCTGCAGTCCGGTCGCTATTCGGTGTTGGGTTTGAAAAACGAAGAAAAGCGCAGCATTCAATTCGGCGCGGTGGCCTCGGCGAACAGCTACACCCCGGCGGCACTGCGCCAGACGGGCATCCGGTAGTCTCCTCATCGCCTTGGGTGATCTTTTTGGCGGCTATCCAGCCGCCTTTTTTCAATCAGCTTCGCTGATTTGATCTATACCAATATCTCAAATGCCTTGGCTTCATATTCTTCGTTGCGCACTGCCAGGCATCTACCCTCATGAAAAGCCGGTGCTATCGCCGGGTGGGAGACCTTGTCAATGAAGGCTTTGAAAGTCGCTGCCAGCGATACGGTTCTGGATTGCTTCCATACTTCCCGCCCGATTGTGGCCCTGGATCAAACCGACTTTACCGATGTTGCCGCCGCGGTCCTGACCGTCGACGATGTCATGGGCGGCGCGCTGGATGCCATTCAACGAACAGGTTTCGACATCCCGCTATTCCTGGTGGTACCTCGCGGCGGTGCCGGCAATCGGGCGCTCGATATCTACAAGCGCCTGCACGAGGTGATCCTGCTGGTAAACGGGGTGTTTGACCTCTCCAGCGCCAATGCCGAGTACTACGGCAATCAACTGGAAACCGCCGCCAAGGCCTATGAAGAAAACCTGTTGCCGCCCTTCTTCGACGCCCTCAAGCACTACACCGAGGCCGCCAACGCGACCTTCGCCTGCCCCGGCCACCAGGGCGGTCAATTCTTTCGCAAGCACCCCGCCGGCCGCCAGTTCTTCGATTTCTTCGGCGAAACCCTGTTCCGCGCCGACATGTGCAACGCCGACGTCAAGCTCGGTGACCTGCTGATCCACGAAGGCCCGGCCCTGCAGGCGCAAAAGCATGCCGCCACTGTGTTCAACGCGGACAAGACCTACTTCGTGCTCAACGGCACCTCGGCCTCGAACAAGGTGGTCACCAATGCGCTGTTGACGCCTGGCGACCTGGTGCTGTTCGACCGCAACAACCACAAATCCAACCACCAGGGCGCGTTGATCCAGGCCGGTGCCACGCCGGTGTACCTGGAAACCGCGCGCAATCCCTACGGCTTCATCGGCGGCATTGATGCCCATTGCTTTGAAGAAGGCTACTTGCGCGAGCTGATCAAGGAAGTCGCCCCGGACAAGGCCCAGCTGCCACGGCCGTTTCGCCTGGCGATCATCCAGCTGGGCACCTATGACGGCACCATCTACAACGCGCGCCAGGTGGTCGACCGCATTGGCAAGCTGTGCGACTACATCCTGTTCGACTCGGCGTGGGTGGGCTATGAGCAGTTCATCCCGATGATGAAGGATTGCTCGCCCATGCTGCTCGACCTGGGCGAAGACGACCCGGGGATTTTCGTCACCCAATCGGTGCACAAGCAACAGGCCGGCTTCTCCCAGGCCTCGCAGATCCACAAGAAGGACCGCCACATCAAGGGCCAGCCGCGCTACTGCAATCACGCACGGTTGAACAACGCGTTCATGGCCCAGGCCTCCACCAGCCCGTTCTACCCGCTGTTCGCCTCGCTGGATGTGAATGCACGCATCCACGCCGGCCGTAGTGGCCTGCGTCTGTGGGAAGACTGCGTGAAGTTCGGCATCAACGCGCGCAAGCTGATCCTCGAAGCCTGCACCCTGGTCCGCCCCTTCGTGCCGGAAACCATCGACGGCCGACCCTGGCAGGACCACCCCACCGACGCCATCGCCAGCGACCTGCGTTTCTTCGAGTTCCACCCCAAGGATCGCTGGCACGCCTTCCCCGGCTATGCCGACAAGCAATACTTCATCGACCCCTGCAAGCTGCTGTTTACTACCCCGGGCATCGACCCGATCGATGGCAGTTACACCGACTTCGGCATCCACGCCGGCATCCTGGCCAACTTCCTGCGCCAGAACGGCATCGTCCCGGAAAAGTGCGACCTCAACTCGATCCTGTTCCTGCTCACGCCCGCCGAAGACTGGGCGAAGATGAGCCATCTGGCCGCGCAACTGGCCCGCTTCGAGCAGTTCCTTGCCGATGATGCGCCCATGAGCCGGGTGCTGCCGGCCATCTACGCCAGGTTCGAGGACCGTTACCGCAACTACACTATCCGCCAGCTCTGCCAGGAAATGCACGACCTCTACCGCAGCCACAACGTGCAGCAACTGCAGAAGGACATGTTCCGCAAGGAACACTTCCCGAAAAAAGCCATGAACCCGCAGCAGGCGCAGGTCGAATACATCCGCGGCAATGTCGAACTCGTCGCGCTGAGCGATGCCGATGGCCGTGTCGCTGCCGAAGGTGCGCTGCCCTACCCACCCGGTGTGTTGTGCGTGGTGCCGGGGGAAATCTGGGGTGGCGCGGTGTTGAAGTATTTCCTGGCGCTGGAAGAAGGCATCAACGCCTTGCCCGGGTTCACGCCGGAACTGCAAGGGGTGTACCTGAAAGAGCAAGACGGCCGTATTCGCGCTTATGGATACGTGCTCAAGACCTGATCCTCGCCCCATTCAAAGAGCAGCGTTTCCTGCGACCTACAGCAAGGAGTATGCGATGGCTGATTCAAGCAAGAAAATGGGCCTGATGGGGCTCACCACCCTGGTAACGGTCAACATGATGGGGTCGGGCATCATCATGCTCCCCACCAACATGGCCCAACTCGGTGCCGTCTCGCTGTTGTCGTGGATTTTCACGGCGATCGGCTCGATGGCCATTGCCTATTGCTTCGCTCAGTGCGGCGTCTTCTGCCCTCGATCCGGCGGCTTGTCGGCGTACACCGAAGAGGCCCACGCGAAGTCGGGCTTCTTCCTCTGTTCCTACCTGTATTTCCTGTCCCTGGCGATCGCCAACGTGGCCGTGGCGATCTCGGCAGTAGGCTACATGACCGCCTTTGTACCCTGGCTGGGGACTGGTGCCATCCCGCTGTGCATCGGCACGATCAGCCTGATCTGGTTGACCACCGTTGCCAACTTCGGCGGGCCCGGCATCACCGGCAAGATCGGGGCGATCACGGTGTGGGGTGTGATCATACCGGTAGCGGGCCTGAGCATCATCGGCTGGTTCTGGTTCAAGCCCGATGTGCTGGCGGCCGCCTGGAACCCCAATAACCTGGCAATCTCCGAAGCCATCGGCAAAGCCATACCCCTGACCCTTTGGGCTTTCCTGGGGATGGAGTCGGCCGCCCAGGCGACCGATGCCGTGGAGAACCCCAAGCGCAACGTGCCGCTGGCCTGCCTGTTCGGAACCCTCGGCGCAGCCGTGGTGTACGTGTTGTCGACCACGGTCATCCAGGGCATCGTGCCCAACGCCGAACTGGCCAATTCCTCGGCGCCCTTCGCGCTGGTCTACAGCAAGATATTCAGCCCGATGGTGGGCAACATCGTCATGGCACTGGCGGTCATGGCGTGCGTGGGCTCGCTGCTGGGCTGGCAGTTCACCCTGGCCCAGACCGCCAAGATGACCGCCGACCAGAACCTGTTCCTCAAGCTGTTCAGCAAGGTCAACGCCAGCAACGCGCCCGTGGTCGGCATGATTGTCTGTGGCGTGCTGCAAACATTCATGGCCCTGTCGACCATATCCCCCGATGCCGCTGCGCAGTTCAGCAAGCTGGTCAGCCTGGCCGCCGTGACCAACCTGATTCCTTACATAACGGCGCTGACTGGCTTGCTGGTGATCATGTACAAGGCCAACGTCGGGGCTACGGTGTACACGCGCAACCTGGTGGTGTTGCTGGTGGCCGTGGCCTACTCGTTGTATGCGTTGTATGCCTGCGGCAAGGATGCGGTCATGGGCGGCACCCTGGTCCTCGCCATCGGCTACCTGCTCTATGGTTTCCTCGCCAAGCGATTCGTCAACGAGCCGGCGGCAGATCTGAATAGGGGGATCAATCCATGAACCTGTTATCGAGCAAATCGGCGAATGTGCTGATCGCTTGCGGACTCTCGATGATGTCGGCAGTGGCCGGTGCCAATACCCTGGAACGCGTGCGAGCCAGCAATACCCTGACCTTGGGTTATCAACCGGACTTTGCCCCGTTCAGCACCCACGTGGGCGACAAGGCCAGCGGCTACGCCATTGACCTGTGCAGTAAAATCGCCGACCAGGTCAAGACCGAACTGGGGTTGTCCTCGTTGCAAGTACGCTTCGTACCGATAAAGATTACCGAAGAGGTCAGCGCCGTCAGCTCAGGCAAGGTCGACATCTTCTGCACGCCAACACCCATGACCCTCGAACGGCGCAAGACGGTGAGTTATTCAGTGCCGATCTACACCGCCGGGCTCTCTGCCGTGGTGCACAAGTATTCACCCGAACCCTTGCTCAAGGTACTCAGGGGTGAAGTGGCGCATGACGGACCCACCTGGCGCGCGACCGTCAATCGCGGCCTGGCCAAGCAAACCTTCGCCGCCCCTGAGGGTGGCGTGACCGAGCAGTGGATACGCGAGCAGATGCGTCTGCTCGGCGTGATCGCCACCCTGGTCACGGTCAACAATAACGACGATGGGATCAAGTTGGTTGCCGAAGGCAAGGCCGATGCGTTCTTCTCCGACCGCATCGTGCTCAAGAATCATATTGCCAGTGACTATCCCAACGGTGAACTGCTGGTTCTGGACCGTATCTACAAATACGCGCCAACCTCGATGATGCTCGAGCGTGGCGATGAAGACTTCCGTCTGCTGGTGGACACCGTGTTGAGCAATATGTATCGCGCAGGTTCGATCGAACAGGCTTACACGCAATACCTTGGCGGCGCCAGTGATACCGCCAAGAAGCTTTTCGACGTCTATGCCGTGCCTTAGCGCCTGCCCTGTGACAGGCCGCCTGCGGGCGGCCTGTTTTGATCAGGCTCAATCAATGAAACGGGAAGATGTAGTTCATCCAGGCGGCCATGCGCAGCAGGATCTTGCGCATCGCCGCGATATGATGGAAGTGTTGGCTGTAGAGTGCCGCCTGCCCGTAAGCGCCACCCGGCATCTGGTTTTTGTACTGGGCGAATTGCGGATCGGTGATTTCGATGATGACCGGAACGCGACCGGCCGGTACTGAGCCGGAGAAGCTGATCAGCGTACCGGAGGGCTGCACCTGCCCCTCGGCAATTACCGAGTAGACCGTCTTGACCTTACCCTGGAAAACCTTGCCGGGAATACCATCGAAGGCCACCTCTGCCTCATCACCCACCGCCAGGCGCAAGAGACTGTTCTGCCGCATCCAGGCGGCGAAGTACTGCCCTTCTTCGGGAATGAACACCATCGAGGGTCGCAACGGCAACTTGCTCGCCATCATGCCCGGGCGCAGGGAAACATGGGTCACGAAACCCTTGCTCGGCGCACGGACGACGGTGTTGTCGAGTTCGTACTGAGCATTGTCCAGTTGTGCCTGCAAGTCATCGCTTCTTGCGACGGCGATGTCCAGATCACGTTGCGTACCAAAATTGCGCTTGATCAGTTCGGTGATCCGGAAGCGATCACCCTTGGCAGCCACCAATTGCGCCTTGAGGGATTTGACACGATTTTCAAACGGGGTGGGATCGATCCGGAACAGCACATCGCCTTTTTCCAGCGGCTGGTTCGTTTGCGCCGGTACCTCGATCACCTGGCCACTGATCACGGGTATGACCGGAACAGAAACGAAATAAGAGCGCGCCACTTCGGAATAGGGATGGTTGTAGTTCATGGTGAAAATCAACGCACCAATCAACACGATGCCACCCAGCACCGCGGTGGGCACGGTCCACTTGTTCAAAGGTATGCGAAAAATCTTGAACAGCGCTATGCAGAAGGCCGCGTAGGTGAGGATCAGCAACAGGTCCATTGTTCAAATTCCTGCGCCATGATTATCGGGAGGCGTGCGAGCGCTCTGCGGCGTTCCTGTTGCCGCCTCCAGATCTGCAATGCGCTTTTGCAGGTCGGCGACCTGTTGCTCCAGATGAACGACATGGCTCGCAGGCGACTTGCCATCGCCAAATCCCCATCCTCGATCTTCACGATAAAGCGTGGCCCAGATCCACAGGAATGGCCACAGCGCATGGAGGGTGAACAGACTGACCCACCCGGTCGCATGTATCGCGTCCTGATGGGGATGGTTGCGGTGCTTGGCAATGTCGTAGGGGATGTCATGCAGCACGATGATCCCGTAGAACAGCACTATTCCAACGAAAATCAACAGACCTAGAGCAAAGTAGTCGAGCATGACTGCGTCCCTTGCGCGGTGAGAATGGATAGAGTGTAGACGAGGTGTATTGGGGCATTTGATGCCAACATTCTCCCTGCATACGGTGAAAACCCACGCGCGAAAAATCCACTGCAAACTGGGGGTCGAGCGTCGTACGCAGGCTGTTGCGCATGCCAAGGCGATAGGACAGCTGGCATGACAAATCGCAGGATTGAATAAAAAGCAGCAGGAACCTGAAAGATCGACAAATGGCACAGGGCATAACGTGGAGTTGCTTCAGCGCATTCACAGCACACCTTCAGACGACCCCGTCTGGGTAATTGTCTACTCCATTTGTTAAAGGAACTGCTTCTTCCATGAGTGCTCAAGAACTGTTCACCAGCCTTAGCGGCTGTCATTGGATCGGCGGCCGGTTGCAGGCTGGCGCCGGCACCTGGAACCACGACGTACTGGACCCGGCGACCGAGCAACGCATTGGTCAACTCTGTGACGCCACTCGAGAGGAGGTAAACCGGGCGATCGCCATCGCCAATCAGGCGCAGAAAACCTGGAACCGCAGTAACGCCCTGCATCGCGCCGAAGCGATGCATGAAGTCGCCGCGCAAATCCGCCAGCAACGCCCACTCGTGGCGGAGATGCTGACCCGGGAAATCGGCAAGACCTACAAGGAGTCTGTCGACGAAGTCTCCTGGTCGGCGACGGCAGTGGATTACTACGCGGAGTTGGGCCGGCATGAGATCGGACGGGTTGCAGGTCCGGTGGTGGACGGGCAATTCAATTTTTCGCTGAAAGAGCCACTCGGGGTGGTGGTGCTGATCCTGCCATTCAACTATCCGCTCTGCCTGCTCTGCTGGCAGGCCGCCGCCGCGCTGGTGGCCGGCAACGCGGTGATCATCAAGCCTTCCGAATTGACCTCGCTGACCACGTTGCAGTTTGTCCAGGCATTTGCCGGGCTCGGCCTGGGTCTGGTCCAGGTGCTGACCGGTGGCGCTGACGTCGGCCAGCAGCTGGTCCGCCATGCGGATACACACATGGTGGCCTTTACCGGCGGGATCGAGACCGGCCGCAGCATCGCTCGTGAATGTGCCGGGTTGTACAAGCGCACCTTGATCGAAACCTCAGGCAACGATCCTTTCATCGTCATGCCCTCGGCCCCCATCGATATCGCGGCGCGTGGCGCGGCGTTTGGGGCCTACCTCAACTGCGGCCAGGTGTGTGCATCCTCTGAGCGCTTCTATGTGCACGAAGCGGTCTACGATGCTTTCGTCGATCGCTTGATTCACCATGCCCGCCTTATTCGGGTAGGCAATGGCCTGGATAAGGTCGACATGGGGCCCCTTGCCTCTCAGGCCCAGCGCGAACGCTATGAGCGGATTCTTCACCGGGCGGTCGAACAAGGGGCTCGTGTCGGTGCCGGCGGCGGTCGCCCACAGGGCCTCGACAAGGGATGGTTCGCGCAAGCGACGGTGCTGACCGACATCACCCCGACGATGGATATCATGCGCGATGAAAGCTTTGGGCCGGTGGCCCCCATCTGCCGAGTGGCGAGTCTCGATGAGGCCCTGGCGCTCTCGAACGACTCCCGGTATGGATTGGGGTCGACGATCTACACCACCAATCTGCAAGAGAGCATGCGCGCCACCCATGAGCTGGAGGCGGGAATGGTCTGGGTCAATGCGCCACTGCTGGATAACGATGCCGGGCCGTTTGGTGGCCGCAAGCAATCGGGCATGGGCCGTCAACTTGGGGCCGAGGGGCTGGATAATTTTCGTCACAGTAAATTCGTCATGATGGATCCTGCGGCTTCGGCCCAAGACTTCTGGTGGTTCCCGTTCCGCGATGAGGACGCATTCCCGGGGCAGCGCTGAGTATCGTTTCGACCGCCTCTTGTGGGAGGTCAACTACCCCGCGGCTCCTTCCTGGACGGCGGGTCATTTTCGAATGGATTCTGGTGAGGGCCAAAAAAATGCAACAACAAACTGGCGAACTGGAAAGACGTTTACGACTGCTGGAGAACCCGGCGGAGCAAGGCGAAGACTTTGATGGGGCGAGTTGGTTCTGGTTGCTCCTGCTCGGGGTGTTCTTGCCGATTCTCGCGCTGATTGCGGGGTGGTACCTATGACCGAGCATTCAACGGCGTTGTCCGGTTCCTCCACGGATTCAGTCGGCGGCATCGAGGCAGACAAAAGTGCCTTGCCGCTCCTGCGCCACGAGCGCACCTGGGGTAGCTGGAAACTCGGCATTTCACTGGCCACTGCCGCTGCCGCGACCTGGTGCTATCTGATTGGCGGTTATGTCGGGGCTTATCTTCCCTTCGCCCAGGGTGCGATTTCCCTCACCGCCGGCTGCATGATCGGCATGCTGTTGGTCGCCTTGGCCGTTGTTCCGGTGTGCATGCGCTTTGGCGTCGATTCCATTGCCTCGGCCAAGCCGCAGTTTGGCAACCGCGGCTGGATTGTAGTCAGTGCGATGCAATTCATCTCGATCGTCGGCTGGAACTCGCTGCTGCTGATTTTCTTTGCCAAGTCGACCACGCAGTTGCTCCTGGCGCTTGGCTGGATCGCCGACGGCAACAGCGCCTTGCTGGTGCCCATGACCATCCTGCTGGCCTGCTCGCTGGTGTTTTGCTTTCTCTTGAAGGGGGCTCGCGGAGTCGATCGGGTCGCGAGGATTCTGGTGGTCCATGTACTGGTCGGTTTCTGGGTGCTCTACATCATTGTCAGCGAGCGTTGGGACGAACTCTCCACGGCTGTGCCGGCAGCGGCATCGCCAGATCGCCTGTGGAACTACACCACTGGCGTGGAAATCGGCATCGCCTCCTTGCTGTCCTGGTGGCCTTATATAGGCGCGATGGTGCGCATGGCGCCCAAAGGACGAACTGCCGCACTTCCAATCATGCTGGGCATGTCGGCCCCGGTGCCGGCACTGAGCCTGATCGGGATCGCCGGGGTTCTGGTGCTACAGGTCTCCGATCCGTCCGAATGGCTACGAACCATTGGTGGCCCTGCCTATGGCATCGTTGCCCTGCTATTCGTGACGGCCGCCAATTTGGGCACTGCGGTGGCCGGGGTGTATGCGTCGGCTATCGGGTTGCGGCACTTCAAGGCATTGGAAACGTTGTCCTGGCCAGCGATCCTGCTAATCACCATCGTGCCGGTGGCGATGGTCGGCCTGTTTATCCCGGAGCTGTTCTTTGCCCACTTCGGCACATTTCTGGCGTTCATCGGCGTCGGCTTTGCGCCCCTGTGCGGAATTCAGATTGCCGATTACTACCTGATGCGGCGACGTCGGGTGGGAGTACGCGCACTGTTCGACAATGGCCCCGACAGTCCTTATCGCTTCTGGGGCGGCTTCAATCCCGCGGCACTGGTGGCGATGGCCGCCGGTTGCGCAACCTATGTCGGGCTGCTTGACCCCCTGACCTATGAAAGCCATGGCCCCTATGCCTTCACCACCGCCTCACTGCCATCGGTATTGGTGGCCGCACTGGTGTACTGCATCGTCACTCACCTGTGGGTTCGTCCTGCAGGTAAAGGGGGCTATCGATAACGACCGTGCTGGAGCAGGCCCCGCGCCTCAATGGCGCGGGGTCATTCCAGTTGGCGTTCGCGAAAGCGCCGAGGGGTTTGTTGGCTGGTCCTGCGAAAGCACGCTGTAAAGTGACTCTGGCTGGAAAAGCCGGTAGCCAACGCCACATCGCTGATGGCTGCGTCAGTCTCCCTGAGCAGGCATTTGGCACGCTCGATACGTCGCTGCAGCAAGTAATGGTAGGGTGAGACCCCCATGGCTCGGCGAAAGGTATGGGCAAAATGGCAAGGGCTGATTTTGGCCGCCGAGGCGATATCTTCGACCGAAATGTTCTGCGCCAAATGGCTTTCAACAAAATCCAATGCGGCTTTGAGCTTGTGCGGCGAAAGGGCCAGACGCTCATCCGGTTCATTGGGGTAGACGTTGCAGTGACCTCGTAGCAGTTCCAGGCAGAACGTTTGAGTCAGTGCTTGCACATAGGCAGCCGAACCGATTTTTTCGCCACGCAACTCGTCGAGTAGCCCCAGGCCGATGTTGTAGATCGCCTTGTTCTCCAGCCCTATCCCGTCCACCAGTTCGAAAGCGCTCATGTCGATATCACGCGCTGTGCGCTGCAGCATCTGGGGGTCAAGGCAGACGTGCAGGGAATCGATTGCCGACGACCACTCCCAGGCGTTTTCCTGGTTGGCCGACATGATCGAAATTTGTCCCGGGCTACTGTGTCCGCGAAGCCATTGGCCGTTCAGTCGGACACCGAGGTCACCAGGGGTGTCGAGGTGGATCACGATGAAGTGGGAAGCTAAAGGAGGTGGTTTGACATGCCCGCGGGGTGGATGCCGGTGACGACGTGCTGTTATCGCCGCCCAGCCGCTGTCATCGCTGGATAGTTGCGCGGGAGTCGGCATGAAAGCCGCCCAGGCCTGCGGTGAAAGTGCATCGGGATGTGGACCTTTGCGAATCATGACATCGCCTCTTGTTATTGTTCTGGCTCAGGTACAATACGGCTGATGCCCCCCTATATTCGGGGCAACCATTGAAATCATGTTCGCCGCCGCAAATTAAGGGCGTCGTAGGCAGGTGCTGCAATCATCCCGCACCCGATCCCTTCCTTGAAAAGATGCTGGACTGCTCCAACTGAAGTCAAGCGCTGAGCCAGAGTTTTCCGGTCCTCGCGCCAGATTGGATGGTCTTCACCAATGAGCGAATTTTACTTTTCGCTACAACGATACAAACGTATCTTTGAAAGGGAGGGTTACAAGGCTCTCTAAACCTGCTGGCCCAATGGCTCCCATCTAGCTGTCACCAGCTCGATGTCACGTTTTCCTTATTTTGAGCGGTCTTCTTGAACGCGTGCAAATGGGAAGAGATCGTATGCGCTGCGTAAACTGCGGATTCGAGAACCCCTCCGGGGCCAGCCTCTGTGAAGCGTGCAGCGCCAGGCTGTCTCGCAGCTGTCCGCGCTGTGGCCATGAAGCTGGCGTTTGCGCCAAGTTCTGCAGTGAATGCGGCGTAGCGCTGACTGACGTACCTGCTGCGCCATCATCGCAGCCCAGGCCCGTTTCAGAGACCTCTCAAGCCCCCATTCATTACACGCCCCATCACCTTGCCGAGCGCATCCGCGCTGAACAGGCGGCCATGAAAGCCCGAGGCGAGACCTCTGGTGAACGTAAGACTGTCACGGCGCTGTTTGCCGACATGGCCGGATCCACAGCGTTGATCCACGACCTCGATCCAGAAGAGGCCCACCGCCTCATCGAGCCCGTCGTCGCGCTGATGATGGAAGCCGTCCACCACTATGAAGGCTACGTGGCCAAGACGCTTGGCGATGGCATCCTTGCGCTCTTCGGCGCCCCCATCGCCCATGAGGATCATACGCAGCGGGCGCTATATGCGGCGCTGCGCATGCAGCAGGCGATACGCCGACATAGCGACCGTATTCGTCTGGAGAAAGGCATTGCACTGCAAATCCGCGTCGGCATCCATACCGGAGAAGTCGTAGTGCGTTCGATCCGCACGGACGATTTGCACACCGATTACGATCCGGTCGGGAACACGATCCACATCGCATCTCGGATGGAGGGAATCGCGACACCTTCGTCGATCCTGGTGAGCGAGCCGACCTACAAGCTGGCCGAGGGTTACTTCGAATTCAGGGCGCTGGGCGCTACTCAGGTCAAAGGCATTCCCGAGCCCCTCATGGTGTACGAGGTGCAGGGTCTCGGTGCGCTACGTACGCGCCTGCAGCTCTCAGCACACCGCGGATTAGCCAGGTTCGTCGGCCGCGAACTTGAACTCGAACACCTTCATCAGGCGCTCGAGCAATCCAAAGTGAGCCACAGTAAGGTCGTCGCGGTGGTAGGCGAGGCCGGAGTCGGCAAGTCGCGGTTGTTCCATGAGTTCAAGGAGCGCTCGCGGCGTGGCTGTCTGGTGCTGGAGACATTTTCGGTGTCGCACGGAAAGGCCTTTGCGTACTTTCCCCTGATCGAGCTGCTGAACAACTATTTTCAGATTACCGCCCAGGATGACGAGCGACGGTGCCGGGAAAAGGTCATGGGAAAGACCCTGACGCTCGAGCGCAGTTTCGAGGATCTCGTGCCCTACCTGCTCTATCTGCTAGGCATCGGCGAACGCAAAACGGCACTTGCGGAAATGGATCCTCAGATCCGTCGCGATCGCACCTTTGACGCGATCATTCAACTGCTGGCGTGCGAGAGTCGCAATCAGCCAATTGAACTGCTGTTCGAGGATTTGCAATGGCTGGACTGTGAGACTGAAGCATTCCTCGCGCACTTCATCGACCGATTGGCGAGTACTCCGATCCTGCTCCTCGTGAACTACCGGCCCGAGTATCAGCCGGTGTGGACGTGCGCGGGTCATTGCAGTCAACTGCGGCTCGAACCGCTGAGCCCGGCCGAAGCCCAGGGAATGCTCGCGGCCCTGCTTGGGGATTCCCCTTCCCTCGCCCTCCTCAAGCAGCTCATTCTGAAGAAGACAGAGGGCAACCCATTCTTCATGGAGGAAGTGGTGCAAACGCTGGCCGAGGATAAGTCGCTGCTCGGTGAACCTGGCCGTTACTGGATCGAGCAAACGCCGGCGGCGCTGCATATTCCCACGACCGTGCAGGGTGTGCTCGCCGCCCGTATCGACCGGCTCCCCGTTGCGCAGAAGGAATTGCTGCAGACCCTCGCCGTCATCGGCAAGGAGTTCCCGTTCAGTCTGCTCAAGCGCATCTGTGATGGACTGGGCACTCGGACGGACGACGATTTGCGCGATCTGCTAGCCCGACTGGAGGCCGTGGAGTTCATTTACCAACGGCCTGCATTTCCGGAGGTAGAGTATTGCTTCAAGCATGCTCTGACCCAAGAGGTCGCGGGCCATACGCTACTCGCAGAGCGGCGTAGAACATTGCACGAACGCACGGCGCAGGCCATCGAGGAGCTGTTCCCCACCCGCATCGCCGATTATTGCAGTGAACTCGCGCACCACTACAGACTGAGTGGCAATGTCCCGAAGGCTGTGGAATACCTGCACCTTACCGGCCAACAGGCCCTCCAGCATTGCGCCCATCTGGATGCGATGCGTGACCTCGGCGCGGCGCTGGAATTGCTCGAGCATTTGCCCGACACGCCCGCGCGTGCTCATCAGGAACTGACGTTGCTACTCGCCCTGGGACCGGCTTTGATGGCCGTGCGAGGCTATGGTGCATCCGAGGTCGAAGCCACTTACACCCGCGCAATGGCGCTGTGTGCGCAAGTCGGCGACCAATCCGTGCTCTTCCCTGCGCTGCTAGGGCTTCGGACTTATTACTCATTGCGTGCGCAGTACTCAGTCGCGTTCGAACTCGGTGAACGATTGCTCAGTATTGCGCAAACTGCACAAGATCCCGACTTGCTTGTGGATGCCCATGCCGCACTCGGGGCGACATTGTTTTGCCAGGGTGATCTGTGCCATGCCTACGAACATCAGGAGCAGGCGCGTGTACTCTACAACCAAGACATGCATCGCACACATGCCATTACGCACCGCATGGATCCAGACTACGTCTTGTCATTTTCGGCCTGGAGTCTTTGGTACTTGGGTTTCCCTGATCAGGCCAGCAAGCGCAACCGGACTACCCTTGCTCTAGCCAAGGAATCCCGCCCGTTCAGCCTGGCCTTCACCCTATCCGCTACGTCGATACTGGGGCAGTTTAGGCACGATGTAAGACTCGCCGAAGAGTTCGCGGATGCCGTCATCTCGCTTTCACTCGAACGAGGGTTTCCGTTTTATTTGGTGTGGGGGACAATTCTTCAAGGTTGGGCTCGCGCCGAGCTGGGAAACACTGACGAGGGGATCGCTCAGATAACCAAGGGTATCGCGACTTACCAAACAACCGGAGCAGAGTTTGGATGTTCTTATTTTCTGGCCCTGCTGGCCGCGGCTCATGAGCGCGTCGGGCAATCGCAAGAAGGACTGGATGCCGTGACCGACGCTCTGGCTATGGTGAACCGAACTGGCGAACATTTTTACGAAGCAGAACTGTATCGGCTCAAGGGCACCCTGATTCTCCAGTGTCCAGTCGAAGATGGCCAGGAATTACCCGTCAGGCAGCAAGCGCAAGCATGCTTTCACAAGGCGATATCGGTCGCTCGACAACAAGGGGCAAAGTCACTCGAGCTACGAGCTACAGTGAGCCTTGCTCAGCTATTGGAAACTCAAGACAGGGAGGCGGCCAGGAAAATGCTCGCCGACATTTACGACTTCTTTACCGAAGGCTACGACAGCGTTGATTTACTACAAGCCAAGGCGCTGCTCGATACCTGGGTACAAGCAGAGGGTGAATGAACGATACCCCAAAGCGCGGAATGGGGTGTCAGCGAGTTGTCGGCGAGGGAGCGACAAGAAGGAGCCACCGTAACAAGTTCCCGATTCGGCTCAGCACCGACGAGGAGATCAAGAATGCCCATGCAAAACGATAAGCCTCGATGCAGCGACGAGCGAAAGCCGATCACGCTGGCTTTACAGGGCGGCGGGATGCACGGCGCATTCACCTGGGGCGTTCTTGATCGGTTGCTCGACGACGGCAGGCTTGCCATTGAAGGGGTGAGCGCAACCAGTGCCGGCGCGATGAATGCCGTCGTGCTGGCCTACGGCATGCTACAAGGTGGAGAGGCCGGCGCGCGCCAGGCGCTGCACGATTTTTGGTACGCCGTGGCGCAGTCCGCCGAGCGCCATAACCCGCTGCGCTGGATGCCATGGCTCAAAGGGACACACAGCTTCGGACTGGACTATTCTCCAATGTATACGTTCGCGGATATGGTGCTGCGCATTTTTTCGCCTTATCAGTTCAATCGCCGCAACTTGAGTCCACTGCGGGATGTGTTGGAGAAGCAGATTGACTTTGCTGCCCTTCGCAAACAATGCCCGCTCCACCTCTACCTGTGCGCGACCAATGTCGAGACGGGGAAGATACGCATCTTTTCCGACGAGGACGTCTGCGCCGAAGCGGTGCTTGCTTCGGCCTGTGTACCGACCTTGTTTCAGGCAATCACGATCGACGGGCAACACTACTGGGATGGCGGCTATATGGGAAACCCGGCCATTTTCCCGTTGATCTACCACTGCCATACACGCGATGTGGTGATCGTCCACATCAACCCACTCGTCCGCCCTGGCGTGCCCATTACAGCTGCCGAAATTCTCAATCGAATCAGCGAAATCAGCTTCAACTCGTCGCTAATGCGCGAATTGCGAACCATCGCCTTTGTGACCGACCTCATCCAGCAAGGTAAGATCGATAGCAACGTGATGAAGGAGATGCTGATCCACTCTATCAAGTCCGACGAGGCGATGTGCGCGCTCAGCGTATCCAGCAAGTACAACGCCAACTGGCACTTTCTTTGCGCTCTGCGCGAAAACGGACGACGCGAAGCCGAGGCATGGCTCACGCAGAATTACCAAAATATTGGCGAACGTTCGAGCATCGATCTCCGAAAGGAGTTTCTTTGAATGCCGCGAGCAGCGAAAATATTGTCATCCCCCGTGCAGCATCGACGACATAGCGGCACACATTAAGTGAATCATGCCAATGCCTTTCGTCCATCGCAATGTTCCACGAATTGGCTGCGGGAGCGCAAAAAAAGGGCGGCAAAGGATCACTTTGCCACCCAACCCCATTAAGGGAAACTTCACTTCACAAAGGAACATACCGTTATGAACTATACGGTATGTACACACAGCACTGGCGAAGGTACTGAATGTTAGTAGCCACTATTCTGGCGAAATATAATCCACAACCTCCAGCTCAAATCTCGACAAAGCATTAAATTTAACTTGGGAGCCAAGCAGTTTCATTTTATGCACGCCAAGGTCACGCAAAACTTGCGAGCCAGCCCCAACCATATTGTAACTGCCGCGCTTTTTCTTAGCCTTTATCGACTCTGTCAGTCGTAGCACCAAGTCTTCACCTTCAAGCGAATTACCGAGTAAAAGGACCACTCCAACGCCTTCGTCAGCTACACGAGTCATGGCAGCACGCAAACTCCATCTTCCAGGTCGCTGAACATGCAAAAGATCTTGTAAGGGGTCCATGTTGTGTACCCGAACCAAAGGGACATCGCAGCCAGCCAGATCGCCTCGGACCAAGGCGACGTGCACGTCGTTTTCAACTTCGTCCCTGTAAGTGACCATCTGAAACGGCCCCGATTCTGTTTCCAACGTCTGTTGACTAATGCGTCGAACGGTGTGCTCGTGAAGAAGGCGATAGTGTATGAGGTCAGCAATTGTGCCTATTTTCAGTCCGTGCAACTCTGCAAACGCTTCAAGCTCTGGGCGACGCGCCATGCTTCCATCATCGTTCATGATCTCGCAGATGACCCCACTCTCGGCAAAACCAGCAATACGCGCCAGATCGCAGGCAGCCTCAGTGTGACCGGCGCGGGCAAGCACGCCGCCAGACATTGCCATCAACGGAAACATATGGCCTGGGCTGACCAAATGATTGGCGTTGGCGTCTTTGGCCACAGCGACTTGCACCGTATGTGCTCGATCTGCTGCTGAAATTCCGGTACTGATGCCTGCAACCGCTTCGATGGATACTGTGAATTTGGTGCCAAACCCGGAACCGTTACTTGGAACCATTGGAGGCAAGCACAAATGTTCACAAAGCGCTTTAGACATCGGCATGCAAATTAATCCGCGGGCATGCTTAGCCATGAAGTTAATGTGATCAGCGGTGACGCATTCAGAAGCAATGATCAGGTCGCCTTCATTCTCCCGATCCTCATCGTCGACAAGGATCACCATTTTTCCTGCACGAATGTCTCGGATAATGTCTTCGATGCTGCTGAGTGCCACGTGAGATCATCCTCAAGACTAGATAGATAACACCCGAATACTGAGCCGCCTTGCGAAAGGCCAGGCATGCTCAATAACGATCAACGGAACATGTAGTGAAACCCGCTGTTCATCGATCCACGAGCAAGAGACTCTTCAACGACTCCTCTTTTGATGGAGACGTTGCAAAGAAGCAAAACAATGTCGACACAAAGGAAACTGCAGCCAAGGCTACCCAGGCTTCGCCATGCCCGACGTTACCGACAAACCATCCATAGATAACCGGAACGATGAACCCACCGATGGCTGAAAGAGTCAGCATCAAGCCGCAGGCAGTTGGAATATCCGACATTTCAAGATCCTGCTGGTAGAACCCTGGAGCTGAGATCCAGGCAGCAAACGCCATAATTGTCGAAGCGCCGATGACAGCTGCTACCACCTGTAAACCTGCCAACTCCAGATGGGGTACCAGAAACAATGCAATAGATTCGATGAGGCAGGCGACGACAAAAGTTGGAAGGACACCGAATACTCGGTCAGCGAGCCATCCCCCCAGCGGTCCACCGACAGCCCCGCTCACTAGAAGAATTGCCCCTAACAAACCTGCTTCGTGGGCCTCAAGATGCAACTGCGCCGAGGCATACTGGGGCAGTAGTTGAGCCGCGGTAAAATAACTCCCATACCCGCCAATAAAACTGACACCCAGCACCCACAGGTTTCGGTTGCCAAAGGTGCGCTTGAGAGATTCGAGATTGACCGCCTTCCTGTCATTAGCCTCACCCATGAGCGCAGGAGGATTTGGAAAAAAGAACAGAATGAGCACAAAGGTTGCTGCAGCAACAGACCCCGCTAACAAGAGAGCGTCGCGCCAGCCGTATTGGTTAACGACGTCAATCCATACGTACAGGCCTAGGCAGGCACCCAACGTGAACGCGACCCCGTCGACGATTCCGTTCGCTGTCCCCAGCTCGCGCCCCCTGAACCAGGCTGCAGTGAGACCGAGCGCACCACCGACATAGATTGAGGCGCCAACGCCACTCATGAATCGGGCAATGAGTAAAAGATCGTAATTCGGTGCCTTGGCAGACATGATCGTCCCCAGGGTTAGAACCGCAATGCCCAACAACATGGCGGTGCGCAGACCCAGCGCTTCGGCAATCATCCCTGCAGGAATATGTGCAATGCCGTAGCCTGCGACGAATATACCCACAAGCAATGCCAGTTGAGGGTATCCCAGATTCATCTCTGTCATCAGTGTGCCAAAGGTTGGAACAATACTGAACCAGTTCAGTGTGCACTGGAGAAACGAGACTGCTATAACTGCTAATGCCACCCATCTGTTATTCATGACCGCTCCTTTCGCTCTTAGGCGAAATAATTAAATTGAAACGAGTTCTTTATACGGGTAGACGCACAAACCTACGCAACTGTGTAACTCAGTCGCACGATGTTTCCTGTATTAACTTAATAATTGCTTGAGTCAGTGGCTGTTCCGGTCGTGAGAGTTCCGATAGCAGGTTGAAGTGGTTTCGCTCGGGGGCGCTGATGGTGAGCACCGCGTGGCCCTTATCTCTCCATGCTGATTCGAAAGCTTGGGTTTGCCTTTTAAATCCCTGCGTCTCAAGCCCCCCAACCGATAGAATCAAGGGTGGAGCAGTTTCCGGGATGAGATGGATAGGACTGAGTGCTCTTGCCTGGTACGGCTCCAACCGCAGCCATTCGTTGGGACCTATATCGCACAGCGGCTCAATATCAAACACCCCACTCAAGGCAACCGCTCCCTTGATCAGGTCGGGCGGGACATTGAACTCATCCTGCCAATGCGAAGCCAACAACATCCCCACCAGATGCCCACCGGCAGAGCTACCGCCGACATGGAATTTCGATGGATTGACGCCAAACTTTGCAACGTTATGGTACAGCCAGGCAACGGCACTGCGTATTTCCCTGACGACTTCCGCCAGCGTCGCCAGTGGCAGCAAGGTGTACTCCACTGTCGCAACTGCGATCCCAGCATCGGTAAAGACTTTTGCCATCAGCGCCGCATCTTCTTTAGACTGCGAACGCCAATATCCGCCATGGATAAAGATAAAAAGCGGCGCAGGCTGATGCGTAGACGAGGTCGGAAAAAGATCGAGCCGTTCGGCAGCCGCCAATCCGTATTTCAGATCGTAGATGCCCACACAGGCTGCCTTGGCAGCGCGGGAGAGTTCCGCATATTCGCGTACGCAAGCATCGAAGTCGGGAACAGAACCGCGGGCGCTGTACTCAATATTCCGTTGCTCAACGGTTTCAAAATAGAGATCGTATTCGGCGTTTGACATTTTGTGGTTTCTTCACTTAATTGAAGGGCCATGCAAACTGTGAGTTCATCGCCCGCAAGATCACTCGGCAAACTTCAATCTGCCGAGCGACCTCGCTTCATCTGCTCATCGAAATCACTTCGACCGGAGGGCGGATACTTTAGTTTTAACTCCGAATTCGGCCATCATCGGAATGACTTGCTCTCCAACAATTTTAAGATCGTCGACAAAATCCGGCACGATAATCGTAATGCCGTCTAGTTGCCCTTCGATAACGGTATGAGCAACTCGCCGTGCCAGCGTTTCCACAGACCCTGTCATTGCGCCGCCGAGCACAGAACTCACGTGTTCATTTTGATTGATGAAATATTGCGCTGCGAAATTTTCCTTCGCGCTCTTGTCAGAGGAATATTCCATTGCCTGGCGGGCCAGCGCTTCGCGATCCACACCCGCATCGTAGAAGTCCAGGCGCTCCTTCGCCTCTGCGTCGGTGGCCCCGGGTATCAAGGTGAACAAGCCATAAGACTTGAAACCAGGCTTTTGTGCCTGGGCTGCCAGTTCCTTGACTCGCTTACCGCGCGCCAGTGATTTTTCATCGTCGCCGCACGGGAAGAAGCTACCGTTACAATTATCGATGGTGAATTGGAACCCGCGATCTGAAGCTCCGGCACAAATGATCGGCGGCACCTGCCTTGGCTTCGGATTGGACATGCAGTCCACCAGTTCGAAGAAGTCGCCCTTGTGGTTGACGCGATCCTCTGTCCAGAGCCGCTTGACGACTTCGATCCACTCTTGCGCCAGCGCGTAGCGACTTGCGTGATCCAGGTCGCGCCACAGGCCCATTTGTCCGAGATCGAAAGGGTTGGAGCCGGAAACCAGGTTCAGGCCTATTCGACCGTTGGAAATCTGATCCATTGTAGAGATCATCTTGGCCACTATTGCCGGCGGGAAAATCATCATGTGTACAGTCCCCCAGACGCCAATGGTGGACGTTGCCTCGGCCAACGCCGCCATGGTACTCAGCGATTCAAGTGAGATGTTCCAATGATTGGTTGCACCATCGTAACCGCGCCAGTTGGCTTGGCTGAGCGCAAAGTCAAAACCCATCTTTTCCGCAAGGAGCGTCACCTGCTTTGCGTACTCATAAGTGCCTGGCAACTTGGGGCCATTGGTCGACACCACCCAACCATTGTTAGTGACCGGCAGAAAGACACCAACTTCAGTAACCTTAGAATCGTTCATTTAAACACCTCAACGAGCGTTAATTGATTAGATATGCAAGCGTTGTATGAACACTGCACTTCAAGAACACACGACAGCTTCCGCTTCGATCTCAATCAGGATCGAAGGGAAAATTAGCGCACTGACTTCAACCCCGGTACTGGCAGGTCGATAGCCACCAAAATACGCCTGGCGTACTTTCCAGTATTCTTTGGTAACTTCTGGAGTCAGTGGACATGCAAAGTAAGTAGTGAGCCTTACAATGTCTGACATCGACGCCCCTTCACGTTTCAGGATTGCCTTGATGTTTTCGAAACATTGCGCTGCTTGTGCCGCCAAATCACCCTCACCCACAACATTTCCCTGGGGATTGAGTGCAATCTGCCCGGACAGATAGATATTGTTACCTGCACGAATGGCGGGTGCCGGCGGCATGTCCTTTTCCCACTCCCATTCGCACGCCACGGATTTAATATGATGCTCGGGCATTTTATTCTCCTACAATCAAATGAGCAGCCCAGCCGATTGGACGTACCTCATTTGAACGCACCAAATTGCCCTCGCCTATCCGATTTACCCTCGCGTTCTGTCCATTCTCTAAAATTCCAGCTAAAACCAGCGGTTGATTTGACCGAAGCTTTCCTCTGACGTTTTTCCAATAAAGCGTGACTCGCAGGGTTTGTACTCCAACCTCCAAAGCCCCAACAATCAAAAATACTGATTACAGCAACATTGCTTTGCGCACAACCACCCCAAACAAGTCAATATTGACTCATTCGAAGATTCGGTTAACTATCCTCCAGCGCAACAGAATAGGCGTAAAACAAATGACTATAGCCACCACCTATACCTATGAGCGAGTCCTTATCCGCACCAATAACTGAGTAAACTTTTCAAGGCGCCAGTCACCCTGAGCGAGGGGAACAGCACTTATTCCAAAGCAACAGCCTTCAATACACCAAACTTACTGTGGAGCCCTACCCATGTCTATCGAGGCCGTTACCACTCTCGAAATCAGCTTTACTGTCGAGCCAAATCCTGATGACGTTACGCATCTGTATGATTATGCAAAGCGCATGCGAAGTTTGCCGGGATGCCTTGGGTACGATGCGACAACAGGCAACCAACTCCCTTTTACCTGGATCATGGCTGGGTATTGGAGCTGCCCGAAACTCATGATCGAGCACTATACGGAAGATTCGATTGATGAACTAATCATAGCCATAGATAGCAAGTTGAAAAAAATAATATTTCGGAACTTTCCTAGCGAAAAAGAGCTTCAGCCATGAAAAGCGAGCGAGAAATTCTTGGTTTTGACTTAAATCTACTTATTACCTTCCTCATTGTTTATCAAGAGCAAAGCGTATCCCGCGCAGCCGTGCGGCTCCACGTGACGCAACCAGCGGTGAGTAATACGTTGAAGAAACTTCGCGATATATTTGACGATGAACTGTTTCTACGACAAGGGAAAAAGCTGGTTGCTACACAACGGGCGACCGAGATTTCCGAGATACTCAAAAACGTGCCTTGCGCAATCGCGCAAGCGCTGGATTTGGTCTACCGCAGTACATAGCCTTGGGCGTATTCAGCCATGATGCTCGTTTGCAGCTCAAGACGGCCGCAAATGTCTCAAAAGTGGGGACAGAAGTCCCCACGCTTTCTTAATGTTGCTGCTTCAGCTGGAAGCAGGCTTTGATTCCAGGTTTCGAAAGGCACTTCCATGAAAAACCAGTGGTTCTTCCATCGGACGGGTTGTTAAAGCGTTAATGCGCAAAAGCACGATACCGTGATCGCCTGCCGGCAACACATTTTCCAGCGTGCAATCCAGCCATGCTGTCGCACCATCGATAAACACTGCGCCCTCGGGGCTAATCGACAAGTTCAATTGCTCAAATTTGTCCTCTGCGCGGGAGGCGAGTCGACGAACCGATTCGTTGTGCTGGTACCCCAGAACGCTTATGCCTAACCGGGGTAGAGGTTTTAGGATATCCCAGGTATGTGAACTCCACTGCACACAAAACGCGACTAAAGCGGGCTCGATGGAAACCGCCACGAAACTACTGGCGATCAGGCACACAGGTTCCTCATTGGCTATGGCACTGACGGCGACGACACCCGTTGGAAAGCAGCCAAAAGCACCTCGCAAAAGTTTGGTTTCCTCTTCCAGGCCTTTGAGAGATTGAAATGGTGGATCCGCTACCAGATTGACCTCAGGAATACGTGACATTAGCGTGCCCTCCCCGCCATGGCATGTTTGAGGATTGGCCCCCAAACCTCTACGTATTTAGCGATCTGTACACCGTCTTCGTAAGTCTTGTCAGACAGGTAAATACCCGCGGCCGGGCAAGTTGCACCCAGCTCTACCAGCAAAGGTTTGAGCAGCAGGTCAGGCGCCATCGCGTGCGCAGGGCCCGCGCCAAGCATCAGCGGCACAGCCACCGTTGCGCGCAATCCATCACCGGTTGCAAACTGATCCATAAACAGCTTGAGCAGCCCAGTGTAGGTGGCTTTGAAAGTCGGGCTGGCAACAATCAGCAAGTCTGCGTTTGCCGCTACCTGGATGGCCTTCTGTACCGCGGGTTCTTCCCAGCCGAGCAAGGCAGCCCCCAGATCAACAACATCGATAATCTCATGTGATGTGCTGCCCGTTATTGCAGTGGCCAACAACTGCGCGGCATGTGCGGTTCTCGATTTTGGCTTCGGGTTGCCAACGATAATGACGATAGACATGTTGTCTCTCCTGTGAATATGACGTTCGTCCCTGCCGGAACCAACAAAGGCTCTTTGTTCCCCGTGATATGCGGGACTTCATCCCTTGTGGCTAGTTTGAACCGACAAGTCACAGGAGCTATCCAGTTACGCCACCAAGCTTATCCAGCGCGCACGAAGCAATACCGCAGTGGCTTTGAAGTAGCCGCCAACGGATAGATTCTGCCGGCAAAACGGATAGATGGGGCGCTCTGACAGCGCTTCAATCGAGTCAAGGCCAATGACTCTAAAAGGAGCCCCTGATGAGCACTACACGAAGCGTGAACCAATGGCAGCAATTTATCGAGGGGTGCCTGGATTTCCGCCCTGTCGAGGGTATCTACCGTATTGCCCGGGATATGTTCACAGAGCCCGAACTGTTCGACCTAGAGATGGAACTTATCTTCGAGAAGAACTGGATCTACGCGTGCCACGAAAGCGAAATTGCCAAAAACCACGATTTCATGACCATGCGTGCCGGACGTCAGCCGCTGATTATCACTCGTGACGGCCAAGGTAAGCTCAATGCACTGATCAATGCGTGCCAACACCGTGGCACCACACTGACGCGGGTCGACAAAGGTAACCAGTCGACTTTCACCTGCCCCTTTCATGCCTGGTGCTATAAGAGCGACGGCCGCCTGGTAAAGGTAAAGGCACCCGCTGAGTACCCCGATGACTTTGACAAGGCCACCCGCGGTCTGAAGAAGGCGCGCATCGAGAGCTACAAGGGCTTTGTATTCATCAGCCTTGATGAACAGGGTAGCGACAGCCTTGAGGACTACTTGGGGGACGCCAAAGTGTTCTTCGAAATGATGGTTGCGCAGTCGCCTACCGGAGAGTTGGAAGTGCTGCCAGGCAAGTCCAGTTACACGTACGACGGCAACTGGAAACTGCAGAATGAAAACGGCCTGGACGGCTATCACGTCAGCACTGTGCACTACAACTACGTGGCGACGGTTCAACATCGTCAACAGGTCAACGCAGAAAAAGGCCTGTCTGCCAGCAGCACTCTGGACTACAGCAAACTGGGTGCAGGCGATAAGGAAACCGACGACGGCTGGTTCGCCTTTCACAATGGCCACAGCCTGCTGTTCAGCGACATGCCCAACCCAGCCGTCCGCCCTGGATACGCCGCGATCATGCCGCGGCTGGTAGAAGAGCATGGCCAAGGCAAAGCCGAATGGATGATGCACCGTCTGCGCAACCTGAACATCTACCCGAGCATGTTCTTCCTCGACCAGATCAGCTCACAGTTACGAATCATCCGTCCACTTGCCTGGAACAAGACCGAAATCCATAGCTTCTGCCTGGGGGTCAGGGGCGAATCCGACGCCGATCGCGAGAACCGCATTCGTCAGTTCGAAGATTTCTTCAACGTATCGGGTCTTGGGACGCCCGACGACCTGGTCGAATTTCGTGAAGCCCAACGCGGATTCCAGGCACGCCTGGAGCGCTGGAGCGACATTTCCCGAGGCTGTGACAAATGGGTCAAGGGCGCGACCCGCAATAGCGCCACGATTGGTATCGCCCCGGCCTTGACCGGCACCGAATTCACCCATGAGGGCCTGTATGTGAATCAGCACGGCAATTGGCAGCGCTTCCTGTTGGAGGGCTTGGCGCGCAAGGCTCAAGAACAACAATCCCTGCTGCTCAAAGAGGTGTGAAACATGAACGCCCCACTGCAACACCGTATCGAGCAGTTCTTCTACCGCAATGCCGAATTGTGCGACGCACAAGACTGGGATGCCTACTTGGACATGTTCAGCGAAGACAGCGAGTTCCACTTGCCGCAATGGGATTCAGAGCACGTGTATACCACCGACCCAAAAAACAGCATGTCGCTGATTTACTACTCCAACCGTGGCGGTCTGGAAGATCGGGTATTCCGGATTCGTACCGGTAAAGCGGCATCGACCATTCCGATGCCGCGCACGCTACATCAGATCAGCAATGTGCGGATTACCGAACTTGCAGATGGCGACCTTGAAGTAAAGGTCAATTGGCACACCTTGTACTACCGTTTACAGGCTGCCGAGCAATTTTTCGGCCTCGCCACCTACCGCCTATGTCCTGACGGGGAAGACTGGAAGATTGCACGCAAACATGTGCTGTTGCTGAACGACACGATCAATTCCGTGCTCGATTTCTATCATCTTTGAATCAACGGAATTCTGATCATGACGCACAAGGTCGCTTTCAGTTTCGCGGATGGCAAGACATTGTTCTGCGCCGCCCAGAACAATGAAATCCTGCTCGATGCGGCGTTACGTTCGGGGATCAAAATCCCGTTGGACTGCCGTGAGGGCGTCTGCGCCACTTGCCAGGCTCGGTGTGAATCCGGCCAATACACCCAGGATTACGTCGACGAAGAAGCACTGTCACTTCAGGATCTTGCCCAAGGCAAGGTGCTGACCTGCCAAACCCGGGTGCAGTCCGATGCTACGTTTTACTTCGACTTTGACTCGACGTTGTGCAGCGCAGAGGGTCCTCGCCGCGTACAGAGCCTTATCACCCGCGTGGAGCTGGTTTCACAAACGACCGCAGTCCTCCACGTCGACGCCGGGCAGCACCCCCAGCAACTTGATTATCTGCCTGGGCAATATGCGCGACTGCATATTCCTGAAACAGATGAATGGCGCTCTTACTCATTTGCCAGTCGCCCAAGCCCCGACAATAAGTTGCAGTTTCTCGTAAGGCTGTTACCGCAGGGGGTCATGAGCGACTTCATGCGCGATCGCTGCCATCCGGGTCAAGAGCTGGAATTCGAGGCGCCGCTAGGAAGTTTTTACTTAAGGCAGATTACCCGGCCCCTGTATCTGGTTGCCGGTGGAACCGGGTTATCGGCGTTCCTGGGAATGCTCGATGAACTCGCGATTCGTGGCACCTGTGGCCAACCGGTCAGACTTTTCTATGGGGTAACCCTGGAGGCCGATCTGTGCGAAGTTGAGCGTTTGCTCGGCTACTGCGATCAAATCGCTGATTTCGACGTGCAGGTTGTGGTGAGCCGGCCGTCGACGACTTGGTCTGGAAAATGTGGCTGGATTCCCGAGCACTTTGACCGTGATGCCCTCGAGGCCGGCTCTTTTGACATGTATGTTTGCGGGCCGCCACCGATGGTGGAAGCGATCAAGGGGTGGCTGAACGAAGAAAACGTTCAAGGGGGAAATCTCTATTACGAGAAGTTTGTAGAAAGTAATTCTTCGCGGTGATCGTAATGGCCCCCCGTCATTGCGGGTGGTTGCCACGACATCTTTGATGCATGGTGCCGAGCTCCTTTTTCCATCAGTTTGCCTTGGCGAACTGGTGGTTTTTTTTCGGCAACCGATCCGATGTCATCGTTTCCAGGACTCAGGTTTGGAGCAACCTGAGTCTTGCATTGCATTTACATCGCCGTGCCGGATAAGCCCGGTAATTCAGTACCGAAATTGTTCGACCAGACGGCCCAGGGACCTGGCGAGACGAGTCAGTTCATGACTCGCTGCTGCGGTCTGATGTGCACCTGCGGCAGTTCGGGTGGAAAGATCCTGAATGTTGACCAGATTACGACCCACCTCTTGAGCAACTTGAGCTTGCTCGTTCGACGCGCTCGCGATAACAACATTTCGCTCGTTGATGTGCCCTACCCCTTCAGCGATTCGATCGAGGGCTTGTCCGGCACGAGTTGCCAATTGCTGAGTCTCGTCGGTCAATGCCTGGCTAATCGTCATTGCCCTGACTGCCTCCTTAGCGCCCGCCCGCACCGAATTCATCATTCGTTCAATCTCGCCAGTCGAGCCCTGGGTACGGTGGGCCAGCGCACGGACTTCATCCGCCACTACCGCAAAACCACGTCCTTGTTCACCGGCCCGTGCTGCCTCGATTGCGGCATTAAGTGCCAACAAGTTGGTCTGCTCGGCAACCCCACGGATCACATCCAATACCTGGCCGATATCGCGGATTTGATTTTCCAGCGTTTGCACCTTGGCAGTCGACTGCGTGATCTCATGGGTCATCTTAGTTATGGCATCAACGGTTTGCTTGACCTGCATGCTGCCATTTTCAACGTACTGGCTGGCATCCATCGAAGCCTCGGATGTCGAGACGGCATTGCGGGCAACCCCTTCGGCTGCAGCTGTCATTTGATTGACAGCCGTTGCGGCCTGTCGCACCTCGTCATGCTGGCGGGTCAAGCCTTGCGAACTCTCCTCAGTACTTGTTCAGCTCTAGCGCAGCCAGTGCGAGTTGGCTTGAAGCATTCGCCATCTCCTCGACCGTAAGTTTCAGGCTCTGTCGCATAGCACCCAGGGCTTGTAACAATTGCCCCGCTTCATCTCGGCGGTCGCTTGAGATGGGTTGAGTAAGATCCCCCCCGGCAATACGTTCCGCGCTGGAAACCGCCTGTTCGATAGGCCGCGTAATCAGTCGTGTAATGATGATGGCCAGCGCCAACGCTGTGAGCAGCGCTAACGCCACACCCATCCCTAGCGTGAAGTCCGCTTGAAAATGGGTGGCCTTGGCGGCTTCATAAGCTTCGATACCCTGACGCTGCTTGGACTCAACCATAACGTTCATGTCCGCCATCACTTTCAAGTAAGCCGGGAACGCCTGGCTTTCCAGCACTGCATACGCAGCCAGTAGATCCTTGGCCGCAATGTGCTGTTTCGCAACATCAACCCCTTCCAGATAAATACGTTTATGTTCTTCAAAGGCATCACTGGCAATGCGTTCATCACTTTGCAACTGAGTACGCCGGTATAGGGAGAAGGAGGCCTGTGAGCTGGCAATATCTCGTCCCATAATCTCTAACGCTCGATCCAGCTCACTTTGTGTAGCGCCACGGTATGCAAGCGTCATCAACCAGTAGAGGTCTCGATCATGAGCGATCAACGTACTCTTGACATCATTGAGCAGCACCAAGGGTTTTAGGTTTTTCTCCAATAGACTTTCCACAGTCAGGTTGAGATTAGTCAGCCCTTGCTTACCAGAAAATCCAACAGCCGAGGTTATTAATGCACACACACCAAAAGCGATAGCGAGTTTATGCGCCATCTTTAAGTTGTCAAACCAGGTCATCAGATTGTCCACTCCAAGGCAGAGAACGTTAAGGAAGGGTATTTCAACGACGAAGAGCCCGAACACCTAATACTAAATGCATTAAGCATACGGACTTGGCGGGATAAATTAACGCGGCGCCCGAAACTCCAGAAACATTGACACGGCGTCATAAAACAACCGGTGATTCATCAACGAGCCTAGACTATCCGTGATGCACTCTGGCCACTGTGTCCTTCGGGCTTTCACCAAAAAACCTCTTGTATTCAAGAGAGAATCTGCCGATGTGGTTAAAGCCCACGTCCATTGCTATAGAGGCGATGGTTCTCCTGGGGTAGGTTTTGAGCAGTTCCTGCCGCGCCTTGTCCAACCTGATTTTTTTCAAATAATCGATCGGTGTGGTACCTACAAAGTCCTTGAATTCCGCGCAAAATTTTGCCGGAGTCACACCAGACATTCGTCGCACTGCGTCCAAACATATTTTATCGAAAAAGTGTTCTTCCATATAACGCTTGGGCCTGGCGATGCGCTCTGGCAGCGTGATGGACACTTTCTTGGCTATTTCATCAGAGTAATTACTTTCCTGGGTCATCAGAAAGGTGCGGATCAAACTCAACTCCCAATCCGCACCAACACCCGGAAAACCAACTATGCTGCCTTCACTGGACATTTCGCTAAGATAATATCTAGCCGCACGCCACCAAGAACTTGCCTGGGCTGTCCCTATAGGCATCTCCATGCGAAATACCAAAGGTCTATCAATCGGCCGACAGACCAGACGCTGGAGCTCGCGGTACATCAACTCACGGTTGATTGTGACAAAAACCGAGGAACAATCATGATCGAGATCTATAATAATTTCGTTCCCGGGCGAGAGTACTAGCCCTTTGCTGGGCTCGGATAATGTACTTGCACCCGCCGTTCGAACCGTTTGGCTACCACACAGTGGCAGGCTGACACTGAAATGTTCCATACCACTGCCCAAGTGCACAGACACGGGGGCGCCATACTTCAAATAGCCCAAGGTCATTTCCGTGGTGGCCTTAGCATGACCAGAGTATTCAAAACGCAAGTTTCGCTTTTCACGAATATCCATATCGTGATCGCCACAAAAACTACGCATGAACTGCAAGACAGAATCAGGATTATCGTCGATGACTTTGACGGTTTGTTTTTTATTGAAGAAGTCTACATACGTCACGTTCAGCTCCTCCTTTCCCCAGCCTAGCTCGGCGGCTAGCCTCAGCTGAGTTGAAGAAATATCAGATCGGCCACTGCTGGGCCAGCAGGATACTGGCACAGTAGGCTCTTTTTTTTTACAGATCCAGTACTAGCACCGAGCCATGCTTGGCGCGCGAGACGCAGATTAGCATCTGGTTGCCACGAGCCCTGTCTGCGGCAGACAAGTAAAAGTCCTGATGATCGATGTCGCCGCTGATAACGGCCGTAAGGCAGGTACCACAGATTCCCTGCTCACAGTTGAGTGGGCATTCGACACCGTGTTCGGCGATAACCTCAACAATGCTTTTATCCGAAGGTACGACCACCTCGACCCCTGAACGAGCGAGCTGCAGCGTGAAGGCTGCGTTATCACCGGTTGGCTGCACTGCAGGAGCAGCAAAATACTCTTTATGCAAGACAGTATCCGGGCGCGCTTGTACGGCAGCGCAAACCGAGTCCATGAATCCTACCGATCCGCATAAATAAATATGACTTCCAGAGTCCAGACTGCTGATCAGCTTTCCCGCATCAAACCGTGGCTCATCAGGGCAATCCCCGCGATACAGCACCACTTTTTCGGCAAAAGGAGCCTGAGTGAGCTCACTTGAAAAAGGCGTGCGCGCCTTTGATCGCGTCACGTAATGAAGGACATAAGGTTTGCCTTTTCCTTCAAGACTCCTGGCCATCGCCAGTATCGGTGTAATTCCAATACCCCCGGCAATCAGGATGATTGGGGCCGAACTTGCCTCCAGTGGAAAGGCATTTCTTGGCAGCCCAATCCTCACGCGCATGCCAGCTTCGACGACGTCATGCATCCATCGTGAACCACCTCGCCCTTCCTCCTCTCGCAACACTGCGATTACATAGCGATGACGCTCTCGTTCATCGTTAAGTATCGAGTACTGTCGCGTCGTGCCTTCCGGGGTGTGAACATCTATATGCGCCCCGGCAGCGAAGCCTGGAAGCAAATCGCCGTCAGGGCAAACCAACTCGAACGAGCGAATCGCTTCTGCTTCATCCGTCACTTTGCTGACTATGAGCTCTCTAACATCATTCATAATGAATTCCCCTTTTACGAGCTGCCTTGGCGGCCGAATGACCTGGCAGCGTGTGGGCCTCACCAGGCTTACTTCCTCCAGGCTCGGGGGACGAAGCAAGGGCGCCTCGTGGAGACCATGCAAAGAGGCGATTGAAATCACCGCCTCGCTGCGCGTAGTTTTTCCAAAGCCATCAACGATAGGCAGCGGCCCCCAACCCGAGCCTCGCTAACGCCCTGCGGTATTCAACTGACATACGATCTGCCGGGATGTGAACTTCATCTCTCAAATCAAGTGGCAAGTCATATGGGCACTGGGCTTCAACCTGAGGCGAATCCTCACTATTGACCTGCTTATTGAAGGCGCGAACCGCCTGAGCAGACATCTCCCAACTTTCATCGAGAACCATCTGAAATACCTTGGACTTGCTGGAAGATATCGGGCTCACGATATCGTAAACCCGATAAATGTGGCCCGTTCCAGCGTTGAACACTTTTACACTCGAAGCAAAAGGAAGAGTCAGTTTGTATTCGTATACTGCATCTTGATAAGTAGGCCCTTCAGCATCGCTACCGACGTACCGCGTTTGCTCGACGATATTCGTCTTGAACGAGAGGGTTTGTTCGGTGACATCCACATCATAAGGTGCAATATCAGTTGCAGGTCCACCAAAAGAGTTCTTATGCAGGAACGGTACGTGTGCAATGTCATTGAAATTTTCCACACGCCTGCCAGCGGAAGCATTGATAACGTAAGAGGGGCTGCTAATTACATTCCCAGAGCCGTCTTCAAGTTGTGGCCAGCTAGGCAAACCAGACTTTGCTTCGTCTGCCAGGCAAACCCAGATCAATCCATAGCGTTCTTCGGATTGATATGTGCGAAGGCGCAGCTTTTTAGGTATCGGTGAGCCTTTTGCCAATGCTGGAATCCCGACACAAGTCCCCTCCCCATTGTATTCGAAACCGTGAAAGCCGCAGACCAGCTTGCCATCTCGAACTTCACCGAGACTGAGTTGCCCTCCTCGATGCATGCAAACGTCCTTGGCCGCACTAATGCCAGCGTCTGTTCGAAACAAAACCATCGGCGTATCCAACAAATATACCCTGACGGGCGAATCAGCAATTTCATCGGACTCAGCGACGGGGTGCCAATACGTAGACAAAATCTCCCAGTCCGACTCACTGAAAGTACAATTTCGCGGCAGCTGTACTTTGACTGCCTCGGTTTTTGCAATAAGCGACATAATACAACTCCTCTTTCTTAACAATCAGCTTTGGGCTGACGAAGAATTACAGGCCATCGAAAAAATAGAGCAATCAAGCTGCCAGGAGGGCGAGTCTGTGTTTTTCGCCAAGCGTACATAATCAAAGATGAGGTTTGATTGCCGGCAGCAGGCGGAGGATGGAAAAAAGCTTAGCGTGCGCGGATCAAGCACCGTACGAGCGGAGAAGCCCAACAGGAGTGCGCATATTTGATGCCGCCACCCCATCCCGATAAAAACGCGGCCTGAAGTAAAAATACGGGCGGGACTGTAATGATGAGTGCACATAGGTACATCCATAAGTTCTTATTTTTTTAATTCGGATTGAGTTAATTCAATCCCGTCGTAATCTGTGTCGACACCTTTTAGGTGTATCGTGACAAATCAGCCTAACCTTATGTGAAAATCAAACTGCAAACATTACAACCAGCAATCAAAAGTCGTAGCGAGCAATTGCACTTGTAGCACTTTGGTTTGTATCAAACGCCGAAGTACTCTTGATTCCGTATTTGTCACTCCAATACTCATATTCAATACCCACAAAGAAATGCCGCTTTTCAAAGCCCATCAATCTTCCCAGGTCATACTTGATTTGAGGATTGAAATGCACGTAGGAGTGATAGTCACCTTTGTTGTTGACCACCCAATCAATGTAACCATCAATAACTATATCCGATCGCCCGAATGGCAGGGTATACGACCAAACCGGAGTAATCTGGTAGCGCCCAGACGGCACGTTGCCTCCATCCGGTTTACGGTAGTAGGTATTGATCAGGAAATAATCGAAACCTGGCACCTTAAGATCAAAACCAGGACCTATCAAATAGTTGACCCCATCATGGGTTCCTTTGACGTCATTTTTGTCCCACTCGATGGTGGTCGCCAGCAAGACATCCGTAACAGGCCCGAAAGAAATTTTCTGATTTGCTATTTTCCCAAAAGAAAATCTTGTACTGAACTCCCCATAACTTCCGTTATGGCCATCGCTCGGTTCACTTTCGCCGTTGTACCAATAATTATCAATAAAGGTGTAGATATCACCCCATGTCCAGTAACTGGCATGTTCAAATGTTACCGTTTGCTGAATTGACGGATCAACCTTGAAATTTTTGCCATAGGCATAAGTCAAGCTCTCCCCATGCCAAAGCAGTGGGCCGTCAGCGACAGCGGAGCCTATCCAAAGCAACGACGCCAGCAGCGCGCCTTTGGCAAATATTGATCCCATTTAACTTATCCTATTCGAGTAATTATAAGCGCAGCGTATCCGCCACTTGACAAGGTTTAACAACGGCAGGGAGAGCCAAAAATCTGTTTTATAGCTTTCAAGTATTTGTTCTTCATGACCTCCTGTTTTCCAGGTATAAAAAGGCATTGCGTAGTTGTGAACCAGCTCAGACCCAGATAAGTAAACTTGAGCCATAGTCAGCCTTGCGCGGTGTTCCGTGACTATTCTCGCGAGCGGTTTGCTTCCCAGCTATCCAAAATTCCAGCCTGGATTATCCAATTTTCCTTACAGGGATCATCGTGTCGCGGCTAGCCAGTGAAGGCTGGAAATGGATAGCGAAAGCGCCATAAATGGATTGAGGCGCCGGTGCCCAAGCCCTTTAATCTGAACGGGACAAAAACCCAAAAGAGGATTCCCTCATGAGCTCTAGCCCTTATTCACACCGGTCTGGCGGATCTCACCTCGCCTTGTATCTGCCGAGAGCCTTAGTCAAGGATGAGGCCATAAGGCAACCTGATGGAACTCAAATCAGCGGAGGGTCGCTGTGATGAAAACAGTCGCCCAGCTTTTGGCAAAAAAGGTGGACAAGCATGTGCATACCGTATCTCCAGAGACCACGGTACTCGATGCATTGAGCCTAATGAGTAACCACAATGTCGGTGCGCTGCCCGTTTTGCGCAATAACGAATTGGTTGGCATTGTCAGCGAACGCGATTACGCACGAAAAATTGTATTACAGGGTCGTTCTTCATTCGTAACGGCGGTCAGTAACATCATGACAGAGGCGGTGATCATTATATTTCCTATGCAAACCGTCAGGGATTGCATGGCGCTGATGACTGAACACCGCCTGCGACACCTGCCGGTGATGAATAACGGACAGCTTGTCGGTCTTTTATCAATCGGCGATCTGATCAAGGAGACTATCACTGATCAGGCTGCGCTAATCCACCAACTCGAGTGCTATATAAGAGGAGAATAAGTCTACCGATGCAATAAAAAGGCAATTTATGCCCATTCACAAAAACTCGCACGAAGTCTGTTCTGAAATTTTGCGTCATGGATAGACTGCCGAGCAGATTCGGATAGACGCTGGCGCCACAATAAGCGATCTTTTCCTCTCTGCTGCGATTGCGGCAATTGAGTTCGAGTTCAGGCGGCAGGTATTAACGATTTGTCTTCTGAAAGTTTAAACCGTTTAGTCAGGATTCCAACATGATCAAGTCTCGTGCTGCAGTTGCATTTGCTCCAAACCAGCCGCTGGAAATCGTTGAAGTAGATGTGGCCTTGCCAAAACAAGGCGAAGTGCTGGTTAGAATCGTTGCTAGCGGGGTTTGCCACACAGATGCCTATACCTTGTCGGGCGCAGATCCCGAGGGTATTTTCCCCGCGATATTAGGACACGAGGGCGCTGGTATCGTAGAGGCTGTTGGTGCAGGAGTGACCTCTGTCGAGATTGGTGATCATGTAATCCCTCTTTACACGGCAGAGTGCAAGGTTTGCAAGTTCTGCACCTCCGGTAAAACCAACCTCTGCCAGGCAGTCCGAGCCACTCAAGGCAAGGGGCTCATGCCAGATGGTTCGTCTCGCTTCTCGTATAAGGCAAACCCTATTTACCACTACATGGGAACGTCGACGTTTTCCGAGTACACCGTTTTACCAGAAATCGCGCTCGCAAAAATTTCAAAGTCAGCTCCTCTGGAAAAGGTCTGTCTGCTGGGTTGTGGCGTGACAACCGGCATTGGCGCTGTACTGAATACAGCAAATGTTGAAGCAGGCGCTACGGTCGCAATCTTTGGCCTGGGTGGCATTGGCTTATCAGCAGTTATCGGCGCGAAAATGGCACATGCAAAACGGATCATCGCTATCGACATTAACCCTGAAAAATTTCAGATTGCCAAAGACTTTGGTGCAACGGATTTTATAAACCCCAAGGACTACGATCGCCCCATACAAGATATCATCGTAGACATGACTCAGGGAGGTGTGGACTACTCTTTTGAATGCATCGGCAATGTTGAGCTCATGCGTGCTGCATTGGAGTGCTGCCATAAAGGCTGGGGTGAGTCCATCATCATCGGAGTTGCCGCCGCTGGCAAAGAGATTAGCACCCGGCCTTTCCAGCTGGTCACTGGCCGAGTATGGCGCGGAAGTGCGTTTGGCGGGGTAAAGGGACGCACCGAACTACCTAACTATGTTGCAAAATCCGAATCCGGCGAAATCCCTCTAGACAAATTCATTACTCATACGATGCCGCTGGCCGATATCAACAAAGCGTTTGAGTTGATGCGCTCAGGTGAGAGTATCCGCACTGTTATTCACTTCTAATAATTAATATTTATCCACGGTTTACCGCTGAACACGACCCTCAATAGGAGAGCATGATGTCTGTATTTACTCACGTAACAGTTGGCACCCAAAACCTTGATCAAGCGCGAAAATTCTATGATGAGATTTTGGGTAAAATTGGTTTAAAGCGCCTCGCTGATCTTGGCGATAATGGCTCCATTTGGGGTGAAGACAAGCCTTCCTTTTTCGTTCTCAAACCTGCAAATGGACACCCGGCATCAGTAGGGAATGGTGTGACAATCAGCTTTGCAGCGCCAAATCGTGCTGCGGTAAAGGCCTTCCATGAAGCGGCTTTAGCTTTGGGAGCTCAGGACGAAGGGGCTGTAGGTGAACGCTCTTGGGCACCCAATGCATTCGCGGCGTACGCTCGTGATCTGGATGGCAATAAATTAGCTGTTTATTCTTTCTCGGAAGAATAAGCGCAAGCGCGGCTGCTACGCCCAGCCGCGCTCCTGTTGATTTCACCAGCGGCACCCGCCGCCAGGACTTACTGGAATGAACGCGTCACGGTGTAGGAGCGCCGTCTCTTGCCTGCGGCCAACGACTTACTTACAGCGCCCTTTACAATCAGAACAAGAATCAGGAGAGAAAGCATGCAACTAGGCACTATGCAGCAAGCGCCCTTACTGATAGGCGATATCCTGCGCCACGCCGCCGTTGCTCACGGGGAGCGTGAGATTGTCTCGTGCCTGATTGACGAACCAGTCTGGCGCTATAACTATGCAGAGCTGGAAAAACGTGCCGGTCAGGCGGCAAGCATGCTGCGCTCGTTCGGCATCGGTCAGGGCGATTGTGTTTCAACCTTGGCTTGGAACACTCACCGTCACTATGAGCTGTTCTTCGCAGTGCCAGGTATCGGCGCAATGCTGCATACTGCCAACCCGCGGTTTTCCGACGAGCAAATCGCCTACACCCTTAACCATTCCGGAAGTAGTGTGCTGCTATTTGATCGCACCTTTATTGGGCTGGTTATCCGGCTATTACCCTCTCTGGTAAACATTACTCATTTCATCATACTCAGCGAAGACAACGTGCCTCCTATATCCGGGTTGGACGCTCAGTCCTATGAAGCCCTTATTTCCGCACACCCGGCATTGATAAAATGGCCAAGCTTCGATGAAAACAGTGGCGCAGTCCTGTGTTATACCTCTGGCACAACGGGCAACCCGAAAGGCGTGCTCTATAGTCATCGCTCTATCGTCCTGCACGCTATGGCCGCGGGCCTCAGTAGTGCATTCGGTTTCACGGCATTCGATTGCATCATGCCCTGTTCGTCTCTATACCACGCCACTGCCTGGGGAGTTCCCTTTGCCGCAGCGATCAATGGTTGCAAGTTCGTTCTTCCCTGCAACAGGATGGATGGTAAAAGCCTACAGGAGTTAATCCAAGCCGAGGGGGTAACGTTCTCAGGTGGAGTGCCAACGATTTGGACAATGTACATCGACCACTTAGAGCGCAGTGGCGAGGACGCTGGCAAGTTGAGTCGCCTGGTTATAGGTGGCTCGGCGGTACCGAGGGCGATGGCTGAGAAATTCCAGAATCGATATGGTGTATCCGTACTTCAGTTGTGGGGTATGACCGAGACCAGTCCGCTTGGGGTAGTTGCGACTACCACACCCAAACTGGAAGCTATGGGCAAAGCCTTTACCAACGATATGATCTGGAGCCGCCAGGGTCGCCTACAATTCGGGATCGAGATAAAGATCATCGATGACCAGGGCCAGGAATTACCACGGGACGGGCGAAGCCCGGGAACACTGATGGTTCGTGGCCCCTGGACGATCGAACGTTATTATCGCAGTGAAGTCAGTGCACTCGACACGGCCGGCTGGTTCAATACCGGTGACATCGCTACGCTCGATGCATATGGTTTCCTTCGTATCACCGACCGCAGCAAGGACGTGATCAAGTCTGGTGGTGAATGGATTAGCTCGATAGATATTGAGAACGCCGCAGTGGCCTGTAACGGCGTTAAAGTGGCAGCTGTGATCGGCGTCCACCACCCCAAATGGGATGAACGTCCCCTATTAGTGGTTGAGCTACACGAAGGCGTCGAATTGAGCGAGACGCAGATGATTGCGCATTTGGAACCTAACATCGTCAAATGGTGGATGCCTGATGCGATCATCTTTGCCAGCGTGCCATTGACCGCCACTGGCAAGATCGACAAGAAAATGCTGCGCGAGCTCTATTGCAACCATTTGTGCGGCCAGACCGCATGAATAACCACCCCTAAAGTACAGGAGAATGGTGCATCACTATTTGCCGGGTACACTTCCTGCAAGAGTATGCAGTGTGCAACTGCAACTCCTGATAGATGCACCGTGCGAAGAGAGGCTTGTACTGAAGCAAAGCTGTATATGAGAGTCTAACGATACACCCCGCGCCCTGCTGAGCGAATGCTGGCCTGACGATGTTCTCTTCCTCCGCTGGCGAGACAGGGAGAAGACAAGTCCCAGCGGAGCTAACCTCAGTGGTTTGCATTTTCACCCAACAATGCCCTAGCTGCGATTCAATGAAGCAGCATCTTGTTGAAACCTGACAAATCTTCCACCTGCGGCACATGGCCTTGCCTGCAAACACGATCAGCTTCGTAGTTCAGCAGGGCCTGCCAAACCAGCGTTGACGATTGCTGTTATCTGCGCCGGCAAAACTGGCGCCTCCATGTGCGCTTTAGCACGGCATTCCTAGCAAACACCAACATCACAATTAGGGATTTTACTCGGCGCCGCAACCTTCCGGTTCCGTGTCTTACGCTTGCTCTCAGAAACCTGCCGCACCTGCGTCAATTGTTGCTCTAGGGTTTCAGCGCGGGCATGCTGTGCCACGGCACGTTGTTGGGTTTGACTGAGCTCGATTTGGATCGACTCCAATCGCCGCTGTAACCGCTCGACGAGGCGACCGGCTTCTTTGAGCTGGGCCGCCATCGCCTTGCCCTCCTCGCGTGCGCGGTCGACCTCACGGTGCGCGCGATCTTCTACGCCGCGCACGTAGCTCTCCTGCGCGACGCGCTCCTGTTCGGCCTTGAGCCGCAGCGCCTGCAGTTTCTGCTGCAATGCGTCCCTTTGCCCTGCCCGTTTATATAAATAATTCTTATAACTCAACTAACATATATTTAATTGAGTTATGTTTTATTAGTATCCTGTTAGATGTCCCCTGCCCTCAGGTCAAGAAATTGCTATCCAGGTCGAGTTGAGGGTCAACGTCCACGAAATTCCGACGCAAGTAGCTCTCCATGGCGATTTCCTCAATCGCCCACTCACCATGCCCAAGGTTCCCAACCAGGTCGCGGCGTTGCAGTCGCTTCAATGCAGTCTGGACACTTGCGGCGCTGGGTACGTGGCCACCCGGCATCTCGCTACCAATCCACTCGCGCCCCTCGGTAGAGAAAACCGAAATTCCCCTGACTATCCCGACAAGCACAGTGAAATCCAGAGGAGCCATCTCCAGAATCAAGTTCTCAAAGTTGCCTTCGTCCGTCATGGTGCCCCAAGCTCGGTGGTCTGCATCTCGCACGCTGAGTCCCTCTGTGAGGCACAGCAGAAACACGTCGCGAATGTACTTTGGCATGTAACCCCGGGCAGCAAAACGCTCGAATGCGGCATTTACGTCCCATTCCCTTCCGGTGATCTCCATGAATCGCTGGCCCAGATGCTGCACGAATTCCAAGCCAAGGTCAGGAAACTGGATCTCGTGGCTGAACTGGTAGAAAGGAACTTTGGTGCGTCGAAACATGCGATGTAGACCGTCCTGAGAGGACCCGGTGAACACTGCAAAAACTTCACCGTGCGCCTGCTGCAATAACGAGCGGAGCGTAGCGGTCAGATCCTCGAAATCCTTCTTGCTCGCCAGGTGCTGCACCTCGTCGTTGATCAGCAGCGCCTTGCCATTTCCGAGCAACCGGAAGAGCTCGATCAGGTTCAGGCCGCACTCCTTCGCCAGCTCGGCCTTCACTGTCACGCCGCCGGTACCAGCGCCGGCCTCCACCGCCTGGACGATCGAGCCCGGTCGCATTAGCTTCAGCCAGTTGCGTCGAAAGAACCCGGCACCGTAGATGGCCTTATACAACGCGCCAGCAATCACCCGCTCGGGGTGAGCCTTGTCAAACCACAGGTCTGCCGTGGCAACAATAAAACCGTGTGCCTTGGCAATCGGTATCAGGTCGTTGATGAAGAAAGTGGTTTTGCCCTTGCGGCGAGGTGCGAAGATGGTCGCCGCATTCTGTAGGCGCGACTCGAACGTGACCAGGATTCCTTCAGCCAGCTTGGAGCGAGTGAAGAGAAGCGTGTCCTTGTTTTCCGGGGTCATTATGGATCTTTATGCGAAAATTCATAATTTAGAAATATTCGCATAATTACCCATAATTGAGGACACACCCCAGCGCTACCCGCGTGCCGGCAGTCAAACCTACCCTTCACCAGCGGCCGTCGAAACGCCGATGCTCCACCACTATCTACTTCGGCCCTTCGAAACCCGCGGATGCCAAAGTCGGCAGTGAGGTGAGACAGGTCAGTGGTCAGCACAACCGCAAATGGCTATTTGAACATGCGAGGGTCGTACATGAAGTCAAACACATCGACCACCTTGATCCGGTTGACCGCCGGATGATTGGGGTTGATCACCACATTACGCTCCAGGACCAGCACCGCCGAAGGCACGATCAAGCCAAGATGTGTGTTGGCCTTCAGCCAGGCAGTGCCAAAGTCCATGCCTGGACGGTCAGCGGGAAGACTCGCCCAGCCTTCAGGCAAGGTTTTTGGATCAGGCTCCCAGTAAAGCGCGGCATCGGCGGGCAGCTCGAAGCAGGTAATCTTCATCGGGAAAGTGGGCTCGCCCCCCGCATGAACGAATGTTTCAAGGCAGCAGATAGCCGGTGTCAGCCCCATGTACACAGTGGGCACATCCTGATCGTTCCAGCGCCCTCCTTCGATAGCCGCCCCCATGCCTGATAGATCGGTCGAACGTTTCGCTTTCGCGATCCGCCAAGCCCGCATCAGGCTGCACCCCCCCATTCAAGGGCATGAAGGACACGGCGAACCTGCCTGGCGCCTATCTCGGTCTCGCAGAGCATGATCGGTGCAGCACCGCCGAGCGCTTTATTCGCAGATGACATCCATTGAGCCGCTTTCTCCTGGCTCTCGAAGACCTCCTCTGCCAAGTGACCCACTGTAGCAATTCGATCCAGGCGCTCGGAGGCAACAGAATCCAGGTTCTTGTGCTCTCGCCGCCGTCTTTCCAGTGTCGAGATGGAGGCATTGAGCAGCGTTTCCAGATTGCGCTCATGGAGGTCGAACGTCTGCCTGACTGCGTAAACGAGGTAGGCGGGAAACCCCTCCCTGATCTGATTCAACCGCTCAGAGTCCTTGAGAAACTCTCGGGCTGAACTGAATCGCCAAAAGGCCGCGATCCCGGCTTCACGAGGCTCTTCTTTCGTTTTGGTCGGACGCGGAGCAACCGTTGAAGCGCTCATCACCACCATCTCCAAATGAATAATTTTTTCCGTCAAATGAACTATACGCTGTCTTTTCTCGCCAGGGTACTGCCATCGGGCGGCAATTGATGTTCTGGGTTCAAGCTTTCAGCACGCGTCTTTTCAACTACCGCATCGCACCTGGCGCTTTGCCGATCATACCTACGAGGTATCGTAGCGCACCAAAACGATATTAGACCCTCTCGAGCATCACACTTAGCCTGTGATTCGGCAGGTTCTGCCTGCGCACAAGAACTATAAAAAGTCCCTACTGATTGGAGCAGTGATGAGCACTCATTATTCAATTCCCGAGTTGATCGATAGCACTCGAGTCAGCGCTTTTCAGTGGCGGGTTTTTGCCCTGTGTTTTTTCGTAGCCATTCTCGACGGATTCGACACCCAAGCGATCGCGTTCACCGGTCCCTCGATCATCCAGGCATTCGGACTCGGCGCAGGCGCTTTGGCGCCTATCCTGACAGCCGGCATTATCGGCATGGTGCTCGGGGCAATGGTACTGGGCCTCATGGGCGATAAATTCGGCCGACGGCCAACGATTATCGGGTCGGTCGCATTGTTTGGTTTCGCCTCCCTGGCCACTGCATTTGCGCAGACTACAGAACAGATCCTGGTCTTGCGATTTATCGCCGGGCTTGGAATGGGCGGTGCAACACCGGTCGTGTTATCGCTCGCGGCCGAGTATGGCAGCGCGAAACAGCGTGGCACGATCATGACCACGGTTTTACTGGGCTTGCCCGCAGGCGCCATTCTTGGAGGGTTGCTGGCAGCCCGGATGCTCCCCTCGATCGGTTGGCAAGGCATCTTTGCCGTCGGCGGTATCGTGCCGCTGATGTTGGTGGTTGTATTGATGTTCGCACTGCCAGAGTCGCTGTATTTTTTAACGAGACGCCGGACAAATATCAGCCTTGCAAAGATCGAGAACATTGTTGCCACCATCAGCAAGAAGAAGATCTTGCCCGGCAGTACCTTCAGCGTTCCGGAGGTCGATGTCAAAACCAGCGTAACGTCCTTGTTCTCTGGCGGCCTGGCGCGCAATACCTTTGGTATATGGACCATCTACCTGTTCAACTGGGTCGCCTGGTTCATGTTCCTGTCCTGGCTGCCCACCGTGCTCAAAGCCACCGGGCTCCCCGCAGATCAGGCCCCCATGGGGACTGTCGCGGTCAACGCCGTGTTTGTCGTCTGTGCGATTCCACTGTCGATCATCTTGCCGAAGATCAACATTCGCCTATTGCTGCTGACCCTGTTTGTTTTCGGGATTGCCCTGTGCCTGGGCCTGGCGAACAGCGGCACCAACTGGGCACTGGTGTTCACCCTCGCCGGTCTGGCCGGCCTGGGTATCGGCGGTCAGCAAATCGTCCTGAACTACATGGTTGCCCAGGCGTACCCGACTGCCTTGCGCGCCACGGCGACAGGCTGGGCGATTGCCCTGGGTCGGGTCGGAGCGATCATCGGATCGGCGAGCGGCGGCTGGTTTCTCGAACACGGCGGCCCGGCGGGTTATTACTCGGCGCTGATCGTGCCCTTGGCGATTGCAGCGGCAGGGCTGCTGATCATTCGCGCCCAACCCGATGCGCTGGATGGTCAGCCTGTCGCAGCGCATTGAACGGCTTCGCAGTTGCCTCCTGCGGCCCCTGACAATCAATAGAAAGGACCTCACCTTGATCCGTTTTAGCAAAGCCCCGCTGTGCCTGGCCATTTTGACAGCGCTCATCGCCCCCACCAGCCGCGCAACCGAGCCGAGTTGGGTCGATGCCGCCGTCAGCGCGGTCAACCAGGACGTCATCGACCTGCGCCATACCATCCACCAGCATCCGGAACTGGGCAATCTGGAGTTCAAGACCGCCGCTCTCGTTGCCGAACAATTGAAGGCGTCGAACATGGAGGTGCGCACTCAGGTCGGTAAAACAGGCGTGGTCGGCGTGCTCAAAGGGGGGCTGCCGGGACCTGTGGTCGCTCTGCGTGCCGATATGGATGCGTTGCCGGTCAAGGAGATGACCAACCTGCCTTTTTCCAGTCAGGCCACCAGTACTCGCCTGGGCAAAAGCGTACCGGTGATGCACGCCTGTGGACACGATACGCACACCGCCATGCTGCTGGGTGCCGCCAAGGTGCTGGCTGAGCATCGCGATCAGATTCGCGGTACGGTGGTCTTCCTGTTCCAGCCCGCCGAAGAAGGCGCCGCCGATGTGGACGAGTTCCAGAGCGACACCTTGATCGGCGCACAAGCCATGATCCGCGACGGGGCACTCGACTCGCCGAAGGTCGAAGCCATATTCGGCGTGCATGTCATGGCGGGATATCCGACCGGGCACCTCTTCTATAAATCCGGGACCGTGCTCAACAGCAGCGACTCGTTTCGCATAACGGTCAAGGGCCAGCAAACCCACGGTTCCGCGCCATGGAGCGGAGTCGATCCGATTATCGCCAGCCAGGCAATCATCAGCGGCCTGCAAACGCTGGTCAGCCGCCGAATCGATCTGACCAAGGGCATGGGGGTGATCAGTGTCGGCACGCTCAATGCCGGGTCAGCCGCCAATATCATTCCCGAGACCGTGGAGATGTCCGGGACCATTCGCACCAACAATGCCGATATCCGCGAGACGATCCTGCAGAAAATGCCGCCGTTTGTCAGCGGCATCGCCAGTGCCTACGAAACGCAAGCCAAGCTGTTGCTGATCAATAACGCTCCGGTGACCACCAATGATCCGGCGCTGACCGAGGCCATGGTGCCGGCACTGGAGCTGGCAGCACCCGGCAAGGTCGAACGGCTCGATTCTTCCCTGTCTCCGAGCGAAGACTTCTCCTATTACGCGCAAAAGGTCCCCGGGTTATTCGTATTCCTTGGAGCAACGCCCGAGAACCAGGACATGCGCAAGGCGCCCAACAACCACAGTCCATACTTCACTGCCGATGATGCGACGTTGGCGACCGGGGTCAAGGCGCATGTGCAGTTTGTCCTCAACTATCCAGGCGCCTTGAAGGCTCAGTCAAAACGGAACGAGGCGCCGTAAGCCGAGGCTGGCAAATGACTTGAACCGTCGGGCGCTGTCCGGCGGCTCATGCGGTCGCCACTCGACCGCCATTGCTACTCACCTCGAACTGCCCCACCAGTTTCTGCAGTTTATTGGCATTGAGCCTCACGGTTTCCGCACTGTTTTGCAGCACCACCACGGTCTGGCGCATTTGCGTGGAGCAGTGATCGACTTTCGTGATCGTCTTGCCGCAGTCGAGACTGCGCTTGTTGAGCTGCTGAATGATCGCAAACATGCTTTCCACTGCCTGATGCAACTGCACGTTTTCCGAAGAAGCATCTTCGGCCAGGCGCAGGCTGTTATCGACATCCTTGACGCCCTCCTCCATGAAGCTGACGGCTTTTTGCGTTTCGTTCTGCAAGCCTTCGACCATCTGCCGAATGTCGTCGGCCGCCCGCGATGTGCGTGAGGCCAGGCTGCGGACCTCGTCGGCGACCACCGCAAAGCCTCGTCCGTGCTCACCCGCGCGAGCGGCCTCGATGGCCGCATTGAGCGCCAGCAGATTGGTCTGGTTGGTGATGTCGCTGATCAGGCCGGTGATCTTGCCGATCTGGGTCATCCTGCTGTCGAGCAACTGCACGCTCGAAGAAGATCGCTCGACCACATCGCGAATGGACTGCGTCCCCTCCTGCACGGCGAGAAATTGTTCGCGGGCGCGGGTGACGACTTCGTCCATCGCCTGCTTCATTTGTTCGGCACTGGCCGAGGCCTGCTGGATCTCGCCCAATTGATCTTCGACGATGATCATCATCCGATGGACCGCTTCGGCCACTTCGGCAGAGGTGACACTGGCTTCCTGGCTGCGGCCCAGCATCATCTGGTTGGTGCTGCCGACGTTGCTGCTGGCCTTCACCACTTGCCCGACCACCGAGTCCAGGTTATCGATGAAACTGTTGATCCAGCGCCCCATGTCACCGGTCTCGTCGTTGGCCATGCGCTGGATGTCCAGCCGCTGGCGCAGGTTGCCCTCGCCTTCGGCGAGGGTCCTGATCACGCTCGTCATTTCGTTGAGCCTTGCCGCGAGACGTTTGGGCCCGAGCCGGCTGAACAGCAGCGTGGCGCACAACATGCTCAAGACCTCGACGCTATCGATCAGGCCCTGGGCCAGGCCGCTGTAATGATGGACCAGAAAATTGCAGGCAAAGAGTCCGGACATGGTCGCGATGCAAGGTTTCATCAGGCCATGGCTGAGCGAGCGCCGGCGGTAGACTTCCTCCAGGTCGGCCTCGCACATCATGCCCCAGCGGTCAGGTGAGCCTGGCAACTGGAAGGTCACTCCCTTGCCAACCACCGGAATGTGCCGGTAGTCCGAGTAACCGGGATAAGTCACGAACAGGTTGGAGCCAGCGCGAATGGTCTCGCGTACACCGGGGTGCAGTTGCTGGGTCGCCGGGTCGGTGAAGCGCAGTTCCAGCTCAGTGTGGCGCTGGATCTGCACGGTCTTCCAGGGTGTGTGTACTCCGCTTTTGAGGTTCTCGCCGTGGCTGAAGGTGCCATCCTCGAAACGCGAACGTGACAAGGCGGTTCCGGGCTCGATGGCCGGATCAAAACGCGATTGCGCCATGAACAGATAGTTGTCGCCCGACTCGGCAAAAATGTGCCCGGCCTCGCGCTGGATGAGATCGCCCAATACATCGTTGGGCACGCGCCCGCAGAGGCAGCCGAGGACTTTTCCATCGACGCGCAGGGGCTGATAGAACATCAGCGTGACTTCATCGTGGAAGCGCGAAGACGATGGGCCGATTTGCAAGGTCAGTGGATCGCTGTAAGGGCCATGAAGGAACGGCGCCTTTAGTCCTTCCGCCAAAGCTCGGGTGTGCTCGAGCCGGGTTTTACCGCGGCGACTCCAGGTCGACACGATGACATCGCCTCTGGGATCAACGACAAACAGCTCGGAAAAATCTGCCGCCTGAATGAGCTTGTCCGTTAACGCAGTGCTGTCGAGGTTGGCGAAATCACGACCGAGGTTTTCCGCCAGTTCAGCCATATGCTCCCACTGTTCCCGCGTCCAGTTCTGCAGCAACTGCACCCGTGTTTCAGCAATGGCTTCGAAGGTTTGTTCGATCACCGGGTAAGCTGATCGATTGAGCCCGCACGACCAGCCCATCGTGATTTTCCCCGTCTTGCCGAACCAGGGTAGCCAGCGCTTCTCGCTCGCGGACAACGGCATGAAATGACTTGCTAGCGACATCCACTTAATCCATTGCGACATTGAGATGGCAATTCAATAGCAAATACCAGGCCAAGTCGTAAGCACGCTAATCAATTCATCTCGCGAGGCAAGAAGGCTATTGCTCCCTGGCCGGTTCATCTCACGCGGTGCGCGCGCGGGTTCTGGACTGCACAGGTATCGCCGCTGCCGCGTTGGCTATCTCCCAGGCATCGCGGGGTTCGTCGAGGTCGCGGTTGAGGGTTTCCGGGGTCTTGAACGTGGTGTACAGGGTGACCAGCGTGAGCAGCGTCAGGTAGCAGGCAATCGGCAGCCAGGCTTTGACCCCGGCGCTGGCGTCGCCATCGTGGCTCGCCACAACCAGGGCGATGAGGCCGGCACCGATCATTGGTGCAATGCCCCCTGCAATCACTGCCGACGCTTCCCTGGCGATGGACACCCCCATGTAGCGGTGACGCGAGCCGAACAGCTCGGGCATCAGCGCTGCCTGGGTACCGAACATGCCCCAGGTGCCGATGCCCAGCGCAATCGAGATGGCAATGATGCTCGCCACCACGTTGCCCAGGCTGAGGACCCACCACACCGGAAAGGCCAGTGCCAGTTGCAGCAGCGCGAAGGCGCGGTAGACCACGACTCGACCAAAGCGGTCGCTGAGCTTGCCGGCAATCGGCACGGTCATCGCACCGAGGCTGGCCGCGCAGATCAGGGTCAGTACGCCCACCGGCCCCTGCAGACCGACCACGCCGACGATGTAGCTCACCGCCAGTGCCTGGTAAATCGAAGACCCACCGTTTTCCGCCAGGCGCAGGCCGATGCCGAGCAGCAAGGTGGGTTTTGAGTGCTCCATGGCACTTTTCAGCGGGTTGACGCAGACGCGCTTGAGCGCCTGGAGGCGGATGAAGGTCGGGGATTCCTTGAGTGACAGGCGCATGTACAAGCCCAGCGCGACGATCACCACGCTGCTGAAGAACGGCACCCGCCACAGCCCGCTCTCGATGACGTTGTCGTTGCCGCTGACCACCAGGAAATACACCAGCGCCGCAAGGATGGTGCCCAACTGGATGCCGAGAAACGGCAAGGCGGCGTAGAAACCGCGTCGGCCCTCGGGCGCGTACTCGGTCATCATCACCGCGGCACCGGCCTGCTCGGCACCGGCGCCCAGCCCCTGCAAAAGACGCAGGATCACCAGCAGCACCGGTGCCAGGTAGCCAACCTGATGGAAGGTCGGCAGTGCACCAATCAGGGTGCTGGAAATGCCCATCAGCAGCACCGTCGACGCCAGCACGAACTTGCGCCCTACCCGGTCGCCGATCATGCCGAACAGCACGCCGCCCAGCGGCCGTATCGCAAAACCGAGGAAGTAGGTGCCGAAACTGGCGATCAGGCTCATGGCGCGGGTCTGTTCCGGAAAGAACAGCGGGCCGAAGATCAGCGCCGAGGCCAGGGTGTAGAGCGCGAAGTCGTAGTACTCAAGGGCACTGCCCAGGGAACAGGCCCAGGCTGCACGGTGCAAGTCTTTCTTGCGCTCTTGTGGCTCGGGGATCAAGGCGCTGTCGGATGGAGAATGATCGTGGGTCATCTTGGTGCCTCCAGGTGCCTTCATGGCATCTTGTTATTGACGGGTAATTGGGTTGCCTACAATTTCAACCGCTGGATTTCCTGGAGCATGGCCTGCTCCATGATGTCGATCGGTGCTTCTTTGCCGGTGTACAACTCGATCTGCCGACAGGCCTGGTGCACCAACATGCGGGTGCCGGCCACGGTGCTGCAGCCCAGCGCCTTGGCTTGCAGCAGCAGAGCGGTCTGCACCGGCATGAACGCCACATCCATGACAATCAGGTGGCTGGCCAGGCGGCCATCCAGCGGGTTGCTCTCCGGTTGCTTGAAACCCACGGAGGTCGCGTTGATGACGATATCGAAGGCCTTGGCCGCGAACGCCTCGACGCTGCCGCCCCACCGCGCCCCCAGGTCCTCGGCCAGGGCGGCACCGCGTTCGATACTGCGGTTGAACACCGTGACTTCGGCCTCCTCTTTCAGACACCCGTAGACCACCGCACGCGCCGCGCCACCGGCACCGATCACGGCGATCCGCTTGCCGCTCAGTTCGCTGACTTCCTGCAGGGCGCATATCGCGCCGAGATAGTCGGTGTTGTAGCCGGTCAGTACGCCGTCGACATTGTTGATGGTGTTGACCGCGCCGATTGCCTGGGCCGATTCGTCGATCCGGTCCAGATGGGGCATCACCGCGGTTTTGTAGGGCATTGAGACGTTCATGCCGCGCACGCCCAGCGCGCGAATGGCCGCCACGGCGGCAACCGGATCTTCGACGCCAAAACAGACAAAGGTATAGTCCAGGCCCAGGGCCGCGTAGGCGGCGTTGTGGATCTTCGCCGAGAGCGAAAATGGCGAGCCCATGATCGAGCCGCAGAGGGTTGGCAGGGATTGAGGCATGTGGGAGTCCTTTGCGAGAGTTAGACGACGCTGGTCAAGCCACCATCGACGAAAAGGGTCTGGCCGTTGACGAAATCGGATGCTGGCGAGGCGAGGAAAACCGCCGCGCCGCACAGTTCCTCGACCTTGCCCCAGCGCCCGGCGGGGGTGCGTTGCGCCAGCCAGTGGCAGAACGCCGGGTCGTCGACCAGCGCCTGGTTCAAGTCGGTGCGGAAATAGCCGGGAGCCAGGGCGTTGATCTGCAGGCCATGGCCGGCCCAGTCGGCACACATGCCACGGGTGAGCATGCGCACGGCGCCCTTGCTGGCGGCGTAGGGTGCAATGGAACGGCGCGCCAGTTCGCTTTGCACCGAGCCGATGTTGATGATCTTGCCGCGCTGGCGAGCGATCATGTGTCGGGCCACCGCCTTGGACACGTTGAATACACCATCGAGGTTGGTGCCCATCAGCCGGTGCCAGTCTTCGGCACTCACGTCCTCAAGCGCCTGACGATGCTGCAGCCCGGCGTTGTTGATCAGAATGTCGATTGGACCCAGGCGGTGTTCCAGCGCATCGATCGCCGTTGCGACGGCCTGGTGGTCGGTTACGTCGAATACCGAGTAATCGGCACTCAGGCCTTCATCGCGTAACAACGCGCAGGCACCTCGGGCGCGTTCGGCATCGCGGCCATTGAGCACCACCTGGGCCCCCGCTTGGGCCAGCCCGCGAGCCAGGGCCAGGCCGATGCCGCGCACCGAGCCGGTAATCAGCGCCCGACGCCGGTCCAGGCGAAAGTGGTCGATCATGTGTGTCTTCCTGTGCTGGATTTACCAATGCAATGACGCCACTTTCAATCGCTACCGCCCTGGCGTGCCAATCGTTTATGGTGATGCCGTGATCACCGCTCGTGATCACCAGCAGCGCCTTACCGGATCAGGAGGATCGATGGAACTCAAGCATTTGCGGGCTTTTACGGCCTTGGCCGAAGAGCTGCACTTTGGTCGTGCGGCGGCGCGCCTGCACATCGTCCAGCCGGCCCTGAGTGCGCAGATACGTGCCCTGGAGGACGATGTCGGTGCGCAATTGTTCGAGCGTGACCGGCACCGGGTCGAGTTGACCGAGGAAGGCGCGCTGTTTCTCCCCGAGGTCCTGGCGACCCTGCGCCAGGCCGGGCGCGCCCGGGAGGTGTTGCAGCAGGCCGCGGCCGGCGAAGTCGGGGTGTTGCGCCTGGCCTTTGTGTCTTCAACCTTGGCGCACCTGTTGCCGGTGCTCGTGCGCACCCTGGAGGAGCGCTACCCGCGCATCGAACTGGAACTCAAGGACATGCCTTCCCTGCCCCAGGCCCGGGCCTTGCTGGACAATGCCCTGGATTTCGGCCTGGTGCGCCTGCCATTGAACGTGCCTGGCGTGCACACGCGCCTGCTCTTCGAGGAATCGCTGGTGGTGGCGCTGCCGCAAGACCACGCGCTGTGCGCCAAGCGACGTATACAGCCTCTGGATCTGGCGGGATGCCCGGTGCTGGTACTGGCACGCAAGTTCGCGCCCGGTTTGTATGACCAGATGCTGGCGGGTTTCCACCGCCGCAAGATCACCCTGACGATTGCCCGGGAAATGGGCGAGTTCACCACCCAATTGGCCTTGGTCGCCGCCGGCCTGGGCGTCAGCATCCTGCCAAGCGGCGCCGCCTCGGCGCTGCCAGCCGGCGTCGTGACCCGGCCATTGGCGCTGGCCATGAGCGGAGCAGGCATCGGCGTGGCGTGGACCGGGCTGGAAAATCCGCGCAAGCGCGCGTTGATGCAGGTGCTTGCCGAGCTCTATCCCCCTGTAGGAGCTGTCGAGTGAAACGAGGCTGCGATCTTTTGATCCTGTTTTTAGAGGCAAGATCAAAAGATCGCAGCCTGCGGCAGCGCCTACGGGATCTTGGGCCGCTTGTTGATTCGCGGAAAATAGCCCCGAACCCAGGAGCTGACAGCGATGGTGACGGGTGAGTCGACATCAACGCCGGCCGTCAGACCGCTTTCGCTGGCAAGCCAGCTCCTACAAGGGATCGTTGCCAGCCACAAATTTTGTCCTCACCCCCGATTAACTGTAGGAGCTGGCTTGCCAGCGATGGCGACGGATCAGCCGGCATCAATGCCAGATCTCAGACCGCTTTCGCTGGCAAGCCAGCTCCTACAGGGTGTTGGGGTGTTTGTTAAATAGCTGGGCCAGAGGATTGCCTACCCCCACCCCTGAGCCTCCTCGATAAAATGCAACACCGCACTCGAACGTTCATCAATACGTGAAATCAGCGACAGTTCACTGACCATTTCCGGTTGAGCCAACGGTACGATCCGTATGCCTGGCATGGTCAGCCGGGTCATGGTTTCCGGGACGATGCTCAGGCCGATGCCTGCGGCCACCAGTCCTGGAATGCTCATCAGGGACGGCACGTGCATGATGTTCTCGGGGTGCAGCTGGTTTTGCCGGCAGGCCTGAAGCGTGTGTGAGGTCAGGCCGATGCCGGCGCTGTCCTGCAGGAACACGAACTTCTCATGGCGCAGCGTCGCCAGTTCGCCGGTAAAATCATGCGCCAGCTCATGGTTGTCCGGGATCAGCAGGACGAGCCTGGATTGGCTGAAATGGTGGGTGCGCAGACGGTCGGGCAAGTGATCCTTGAACACCCTGGCAAAAGCCAGGTCGAGCTTGTGGTCGAGCAGCATGTCGAACTGCGCGCGAATACCCGCATCCACCAGCGATACTTTGACTTCGGGAAAGGTGCTGAAGTAATGCCGCAGCAGTTGCGGCAAATTGGCCTCGAACAGCGCCGAGTGGTAGCCGATATTGATCTCGCCGACTTCACCACGCCGGGCACGCCGTGCGGCGGCAATCGCCAGTTCGCTGGAATCGATGGACTGCCGCGCATGGGGCAGGAATGCTTCGCCGGCAGCGGTCAACGCCACGCCACGGTTTTCCCGTCGAAACAGGGCCAGCCCCAGCTCGGATTCCAGCGTGCGCATCAATTGACTCAGTGCCGGTTGCGCAATACCCAGCTGTTCAGCGGCCCGGCTGAAGTGCTGCAGGTCGGCGGCGACCACAAAGGCTTTCAGGTGACGCAACTCCATAATCGCTATCCATAAGGTTGGCTTATCTATTTGTTGTTATTTCGATAATTATTTTGCAAGCAGGATGCGCTAACGTCTACTCACTTCGACGATTCCTTGCAGCTGCATCGAAATCGTATGGGGATCCCAACACCATAAAAACAATGACGAGCACCTTTATGAGCACAACCCGTCAAGAGACTCATGATTCGCGCATGCCTCGCAAAGCGGTGACCGCCGCGACGATCGGCACCGCCCTGGAATGGTTTGACTTCACGCTGTACGGCGCGGTGTCGGCGACCATCCTGCCCAAACTGTTTTTCCCGGCGATGGAGCCAACAGCCGGCCTGCTCGCCTCGCTGGCCACCTTCGGTGTCGGTCTGGCCGCTCGGCCATTGGGCGCCATCACCTGTGGTTACCTGGGTGACAAGCTCGGCCGTCGCAACCTGATGCTGGCCACCGTGACCATGATGGGCCTGGCTTCGGTGTTGATGGGCTTGCTGCCCACCTACGGCCAGGTTGGCATCTGGGCGCCCATCCTGCTGGTGTTGCTGCGGATCATCCAAGGCTTCGCGCTGGGCGGTGAGTCCACCGGCGCGCAACTGATGGCGCTCGAGCACGCCTCCCCCGATCGCCGCGGTCGTTATTCCGGCATGCTCGGCTTGTGCTCACCGCTCAGCCAGATATTGGCCAACGGCGTGTTGATGGGCCTGGCAGCGACGCTTTCAAGCGAACAGTTCGAAAGCTTTGGCTGGCGAATTCCCTTCCTCATGAGCTTCGTACTGGTGGTGGTCGCGATCTTCATCCGCCTGAAAGTCGATGAAACCCCGGCCTTCGTCGCCTTGAAAAAGACCCCGGTCAAACAGGAAAAGAGCCCGCTCAAATCCGCACTGGGCAGCCACTACAAAACCATCCTGCGCCTGATGTTTTTCTTCTGCTCGCCCGCTGCACTGTTCTACCTGATCGTGATTTTCTCCCTCAGCTACCTGACCAAACACCTGGGCTTCAGCCAGTCGACAGGCTTCATGTCGCTGATGGTGGCCAACATGTGCGCGATTTTCGGTGCGCTGGCCGGTGGTTATCTGTCCGATCGCTGGGGCCGTAAAAAGGCGCTGGCATTTGGCTCGTGCATGACCTTGCTGATCCTGTTCGTGTACTTCCCGATCCTCAACACACTGAACGTGCCCGCCATCATGGCAATCATGGGGTTGTTCCTGGGCTTCACCCAGTTCCAGAGCGGCATCCAGCCGGTGGCCTTCGCCGAAGCCTTCCCGACACAAGTGCGCTACTCCGGCTCGGCTTTGGCCTACACCGGCGCCAACCTGGTGATCGGCGGCCCTATGCCAATGATCGCGGTCTATCTGATGAGCCAGTCGAACAACTCGCCATGGCCTCTGGTGACGCTGTGCGCGGTGATCAACCTGATCTCGCTGGCCATGATCGTCATCGGCCCGGAAACCCGCGGCATCGACCTGAACGCTGTCGCCAAAGACGACGAGATCGACACTCGCGCTACCGCCATTCTTTCCAAATAACGCAGCAGGACGACCATGAACCGCACCGTCTTCATCCTCAACGGCCCAAACCTCAATCTGCTGGGTCGTCGTGAGCCGCACATCTACGGCCACACCACGCTCGAACAAATCCGCCAACGCAGTCAGAGGCTGGCCGAAGAGCTTGATCTGGTAGTCGACTTTCGCCAGACCAACCACGAAGGCGTGATGGTCGACTGGATTCAAGAGGCCTTCGAGCAAGGCGCCGCCGTGATCATCAACCCGGCCGGCCTTTCGTTTCACTCGATCCCGGTGCTGGATGCGCTGAAGTTGCTCGACGCGCCACTGATTGAACTGCACCTGTCGAACATCCATGCCCGGGACGAACTGCATCGCCACTCGATCATGTCGGGCGTGGTCAATGCGGTGATCTGCGGCATGGGCGCCGACGGCTATCCCCTCGCCATCCGCGCCATTGATGACTTGCTGCGTCGTCAGGTCGCCAACCACTAACACCTCTTCGCCAAACGCTTACCCGGCGGTCCTTCGGCAGGTGGTTGCCAGGGCCGCCTGCGCCTGAAATTCAGTCGCAGACTGCAAATAATCCTGAAAAAAATAATAATTGATTGCGAGACAACGACCATGCGCCACACCGATTTTCGCCGCAACGTGCCCGCACATTACTCCTTGATCGGCCTGACCCTGGCCCTTAGCGCCGGCTCAGCGACTGCCGTACATGCCGATGAGAACAGCGGTTTTATCGAAGGCTCGACCGCCACGCTCAATCTGCGCAACGCCTACATCAATCGCAACTTCGTCAATCCCGCCTACCCCAACAGTGCTGCACCGCAGAACAAAGCGGAAGAGTGGACGCAAAACTTTATCCTCGATGCGCGCTCCGGCTATACGCCCGGGCCCGTCGGGTTTGGCGTCGATGTGCTCGGGCTTTATTCACAGAAGCTCGACGGTGGCAAAGGCACCGCCGGCACGCAACTGTTGCCTGTCCATGGTGACGGAGAACCTGCTGACAATTTCGGACGCCTGGGAGTTGCCGCCAAGGCCAAGGTGTCGAAGACAGTCGTAAAAGTCGGCGAATGGGTCAGTACCTTGCCGATCCTGCGTTCCGATGACGGTCGTTCGTTGCCGCAAACCTTCCGTGGCGCGCAGGTCACCTCCCAGGAAATAGGCGGGCTGACGTTGTATGGCGGTCAAATCCGGCAGAACAGCCCGCGCAATGACGCCAGCATGGAAGACATGTCGATGAACGGCAAAGCCGCGTTCACCTCCGACCGATTCAACTTCGGTGGCGGTGAGTACACCTTCAACGACAAGCGCACCACGGTCGGGCTCTGGTATGACGAGCTCAAGGACATCTATCAGCAGCAATACTTCAGCCTGAGCCACAGCCAACCCGTGGGCGACTGGACGCTCGGCGCCAATATGGGCTTTTTCACGGGGAAGGAAAACGGCGCCAGCCTGGCCGGCGATCTGGACAACAAGACCGCCTTTGGCCTGTTCTCCGCCAAACTGGGGGGCAACACCTTTTATGTCGGCTTGCAAAAGCTCACCGGTGATAGCGTGTGGATGCGGGTCAATGGTTCCAGTGGCGGCACCTTGGCGAACGACAGTTACAACTCCAGCTACGACAACGCGCAGGAACGTTCCTGGCAGGTTCGTCATGACTATAACTTCGTCGGACTGGGTGTTCCGGGCCTGACGATGATGAACCGCTACATCAGTGGCGACAACGTGCACACCGGGGCTATCACCGATGGCAAGGAATGGGGCCGGGAATCGGAACTGGCTTATGTCATTCAGTCGGGCGCCTTGAAAAACCTGAGCGTGAAATGGCGAAACTCAAGCATTCGCAAAACCTTCAGCACCAATGAATTCGACGAAAACCGTCTGTTTATCAGCTACCCGATTTCGTTGCTGTAGTGCTGTTGAATTGAACACGCCACGGCCCGCCTGAAGCCATTCAGCTGGGCCGTGGTTCTTTCTGGTCTGTCATTAAATGAAAAGAAAGTGTCGTCGAATGCGGGGTCGTCGAACACGCAATGGGCGTAGAACAGGTCGCGTATCGTTCTGTTTTACATCTGCCACACCATAATAATAATCCGACCAGGGATCGCCCTTAATGCGCGTGAATTTGCCCGTAACTGACCATGAAAGACTATTTCCCAGCGAACAACGCCTGATCTCCACCACCGACCTTGATAGTCGTATCACCTACTGCAATGACGCGTTTGTCGACATCAGCGGTTTCACCTACGACGAATTGGTCGGCCAGACCCATAACCTGGTCCGACACCCCGATATGCCACCAGGAGTGTTCATCCATATGTGGCACACCATCAAGCAAGGCAAACCCTGGATGGGGATTGTGAAAAACCGGGCGAAAAATGGTGATTTCTATTGGGTCAGTGCCTATGTCACGCCCATCTATGAAAACGGCCGCATGAGTGGTTACGAGTCGGTTCGCTCGGTGCCCAGCCGCGATCAGGTCCGTCGGGCATCAGCGCTTTATGCCAGGATGCGTGCCGGCAAACCAATCGTCTCGCTGAGTGCGCGGATTTTCCGGCCACTGCAGCACGGTTGGCCATTAGTCGTGGCGGGCGCGGTTTCGCTGCTGGCTGATCAATGGCTGCCAAAAGCTTCGGCCCAGGGGATGCTGTTGGTAAGCCTGGGAATTGCCTGGTACCTGATCGAGTCCCGACAACGCAACGCCATAAAGCACACCCTGGCCGAGCATCCGAAAGCATTTTCCGACCGGCTGGTCGCCCTCACCTACAGCGACAACCATGGTCCCCAGGGCCAATTGGACATGGCCATGCTCAGTGAGGAGGCCCGCTTGCAGACCGCCCTGAGCCGTCTCGTCGATGCCGGCGTCAGCGTAAAGGCCAAGGCGGCACAGTCATCGGAGCTGTCCGGCTTGCAGGCGCAGTCGCTCGATCGCCAGCGCAGCGAAACGGATCAGTCCGCCGCCGCCATCTCGCAGATGGCGGCCACCAACCAGCAAGTGACCCAAAACGTCATCAGTACCGCCCATGCCGCTGCCGAGGCTGACCAGTTGACGAGGGACGGCAGCGAGTTGGCCCGGCAAAGTCTTCACGCCATGGAAACCATGAACGCGGCCGTCAACGAAATCGGCCAGGCGGTCAATGCGTTGGCGAGCGAGACGCAATCGATCGGCAGCGTCGTCGATGTGATCACTTCAATTGCCGAACAGACCAACCTGCTGGCGCTCAACGCCGCGATCGAGGCGGCCCGGGCCGGTGAGCAAGGTCGCGGTTTTGCCGTGGTCGCCGACGAGGTGCGGTCCCTGGCCCAACGCACTCGCACCTCCACCGAGCAGATCCACGGCATTATCGCTTCGCTTCACACAGGTGCCGATCGCGCAGTCTCGACCGCCGCCCGAGGGGAGCAGATTTCCCGCGAAAGCATGCAGCGTGTCGAGGCCGTGCAGGCTGCCCTGGTCGGTATCAGCCAGGCGGTCAGCCGGATCACCGACATGAGTCAGCAAATGGCATCGGCATCGGAAGAGCAAAGTCACGTGACTGAAGACATCAATCAACAGATCACGCGCATTGCGCAGCTGTGCGATCACAGTGCCGGGCAAGCCAAGCAAGGCGCGGCGATCAGCCAGGACCTTGAAGTGATGGCTGAATATCTGCACAGCCTGGCCGAGCGGTTCAACCGATAAACGTCAGTTCAGCGGCGGGCCGGACGGTCCGCCGCTTGTGCACAGGGCTACGCAAATCCAAGGAACGACAGGACGACCGCGACGACCACCACCAGCCCGACGATGTAGATAATGCTGTTCATCAGTCCACCTCTCAATCTGAACAAATTGCGAAACGAGGGTGCGACAGCTTCCAGATCAGGCACCTTCGCTTGTCACTCCATTCGACAACACACAGGGCCCATTGTCCCAATCGAGCGTAGAGACACTATGCTTGTATCCAGCCAACCACTCCGGACATCGACATGCCCGCCGAAGAATCCACCCTCCTCCAGAGCTGGCACCACAACGCCCAGGCCTGGATCGAAGCCGTGCGCAGCGGCGCCATCGAAAGCCGCTTGAAGGTCACCGACCAGGCCATTCTGTTGGCGATACTGGGGCGCCAGCCCGAGCGCGTGCTCGACCTCGGCTGTGGCGAGGGCTGGTTGCTGCGGGCACTGGCGGAACGTGGCATCGAAGCGGTCGGCGTGGATGGCGATGCGACGCTGGTCGAGGCGGCGCGGGCGGCATGCGCTTCGCCGGTGCATCTGGCCAGTTATGAACAGTTGGCAGAGGCGCAAGTGAATATCGGCCGCGACTTCAATCTGATCTGCGCCAACTTCGCCTTGCTGCACCAGGACATCATCCCGTTGCTCGCGGCCATGAACGTACTGCTCGCCCCCGGTGGCGCGCTGGTGATCCAGACGCTGCACCCATGGACCGTGGCCGCGGGCGACTATCAGGATGGTTGGCGGGAAGAGACGTTCAGCGGATTCGCCGGGAAGTGGCAACCCATGCCATGGTACTTGCGCACCTTGTCCAGTTGGATCAATGCGCTGGACATGGCCGGTTTTCGGTTGGCCGGCCTTCAGGAGCCGCAGCACCCACAAAGCCCCGTGCCGCAGTCGTTGTTGTTCGTGGCCGAGTCGCGGAAGGCGTGCACGGTGTGACGGTATAACGGCCACCACCGCATCGCCAGCAAGCCGGCTCCTACAGATGTGTGCCTCACCACAAATCCAACATACCCCGCAAACCCTGTAGGAGCTGGCTTGCCAGTGATGGCGATCTGACCGACCCATCGCCAGCAAAGCCGGCTCGCCGCCCTACTATTGATATTTGACGTCCCGGGCCGTATCGCGGGTGTCCTGCTTGGTGTCGCGCTTGTCCTGGCGACAATCGGCACGGCTCTTTTCATCACCCTCCTTGCATTCTTCCTTGGTTTCCCTTGAGGCTTCGCGCCCTTCCTGTTTGGTGTCACGCGATTCTTGCCGTTGGTCGGCCTGGTCGGTCGCGTAGGCCGGCAACGACACGCCGTATAGGCCGGCCGAGAGGGCCAGTGACGCCAGTGAAGCCATGTAAAGCCTGCGAATCATGAGCTTTCTCCTGTTCAAGAGTACTCAATCACTGGAGTTCCCCGGTCATTGACCGGAAACGCACGTTTTCCACAAGATCCTCTGGAGTGGGAGTTTTAACGATAGTCGATACGCGCCACCCCACAAGGTCGGGGGTGTATACGGTCTAAAGCATCTTCTCCAGGCCGATCTTGTCGCTGAGCCAGGCCTTGAAGCTGCGCCATCTGCTGCCGGGCTCCTGGCGCAAGACATGCAGGCGACCATCGTCCTCGGCGATCCAGACGATTTCGCCATTTTCCAGGCGCGCCTGGTAACTCACCGCTGGCGCCATGCCCTCAAGCGCCAGCTTGCGCATGTAGCCGGCCAGCTCAGGGCTGTCGACCAGCACGCCGACTTCAGTGTTCCACAGCACTGAACGCGGATCGAAATTGAAGGAGCCGATGAACACTTTCTGCTGGTCGAGGATCATGGCCTTGGTGTGCAGGCTGGAGTCCGAGCCACCACTGAGGCCAAAGGAAGAAGAACCACCACTGGGGTCATCCGGTTGGCGCCGCAGTTCATAGAGCTTCACCCCATGTTCGAGCAGGCTCTTGCGATAAGGCGCATAGCCGCCATGCACCGCCGGCACATCGGTGGCTTCCAGTGAGTTGGTCAACAGGCGCACATCGACACCGGCATCGGCACGCCCGAGGAGGTAGCGCATGCCGGATTGTTGTGGGACGAAGTACGCCGAGATCAGAATCAGCTCTTTATTGACTCTATCGAGCTCAGGCCGCAGTTGTGTGGCCATCAACAGCGCGCGGGCCGGTTCGTCGTCGGCCAGGACCTTGCTCGGGGCGTCCCACATCGCCGTGCCATGGGCCCAGATCAGCTGCTGGCGCCAATTCGCGAGTTGCGGTTTGGTGCGGTAGGTCATGAGGTGGTCGTACAGGGCCTGGTTTTCGATACGCGTGCTCTGCAGCGATTGTTCCAGGCGCTGGCGGCTCTCCTGCAAGTCTTCGGCGGTTGGCTTGACGATCAGGAAGTCACTGATCGCCCGGCTCAGGGCGCTGTTCCAGTACTGATCGAAGCTGTGGCCCAGTTGCTCGGCGACCGGACCGAGGCACAGCAGGTCCATGTCGGTGAAGTTGAGATCGGGCTTGGCGTCGAAATATTCATCTCCCAGGTTGCGTCCGCCGACGATCGCCGCGCTGTTGTCGGCCAGCCACAGCTTGTTGTGCATGCGCCGGTGCTGTTGGGACAGATTGAACAGGCGGCCCATGGTGCGGGTCACCAGGGTGCTGCGCCCCAGATGCAAAGGGTTGAACACGCGGATATGGATGTTCGGGTGCTCGGCCAATGTAGCGATGACTTCTTCCTGGCCATCGCTGGCCGTGTCATCGAGCAACACGCGGATCCGCACGCCGCGATCGGCTGCCAGCAGCAGTTCACGCACCAATGCCCGGGCACTCAGGCCGTTATGGACAATGTAGTACTGCACATCGAGGCTTTTCTGCGCATTGCGGATCAACTCGGCCCGCGCCCGGAACGCTTCACTGCTGTTAGGCAGCAGGCGAAAACCCGAACGCCCCTCATGCTGGGCGGCCGCGGCCTGGATCGAGCGCCCGAACGCCGACTCGCCGGCGGGTATGACCGCGCTTTTCTCGGGGGGCAAGCGAGGGGTCGCGCAGCCGGCGAGCAGCAGCGTGAGCAACAGGACGGGGATGAACAACGACATGGACAACGGGCTCGTCCTCAACCTCGGCGGGATGGGTTTTGATTTATTCCAGTAAAGCCCCGTTCGAGCGTGGCGTGGCGATATTTTGCGGTAGTTCCAAGCCCAGGAGTGGTTTTCCTCATAAAGGCTATTGGCCTCCACGGATGAGCTACCATAGCTAAACCGTTTTTTTATCCGGGAGAAGATTATGCATCGATTGGTTAAACCGTCGGATTATGTTCTTCAGACTGCAATGGACAAAATGGTTTACATCCTGCCTTGGGAACGCCGTCATTGCCCCGGAAATCCTACGGATGAGCCCGAGCAAGGCGCCCTGCTCTATAACCAATACATCCTCAATTTCATCCATGGCCTGACACCGCAAACGCCAGGCGAACGAATCATTGAAATTGCCCAATGGTGCCTGGCGTTGGCCGGTGAACCTGCCAGGGCGTTGGCCGATGACTTGTCGGCGGCCTACCTCAGTCGGTACAGCTTCGTGCTGGCTGACATCTCCAAATACGATGATGAATCGAGAGAGTTACGCGGGCACCTGGCGCTTTGGCCTGAGGAAATAAAAAAGATGCCCGCCAATCTGGTGATGGCGTTGCGAGCCCGGGCTGCGGGCCTTTTGATGGGCTGATGCGCGGGATAGGCAGAAATCGGGGCAAGCCGGCAAACAGCTGCTGGCCTGCGCCAAGTGGTCAGGTCGTGAGATTAGGGATAGTCTCTGAGCGACATCATTTCGAACAGCCGAGCCATGACCCGCGTAGAGTTTTCACCAGACGTAGAAGCCATCCGCGCCATCGATGCCGTTCCAGTCATCCTGAGCATGGTCAAGCATTTGACCGGGATGCGCTTCGCCGCGGTAGCGAGAGTCACCGAAAGAAGCTGGGTGGCCTGTGCGGTCGATGATTCAATCGATTTCGGTTTGAAGCCCGGCGGCGAGCTGGTCGTCGAGTCGACCATCTGCCACGAGATTCGCCAACACAGGCAGCCTGTCATCTTCGGCCACGCCAGTGCGCACCCGGTTTTCTCGTTGCACCACACCCCCCGGACCTACGCCCTGGAAAGCTATATCTCCATTCCCATCATCAGAGCCAATGGCGATTTTTTCGGCACCCTGTGTGCCATCGATTCCGTACCGGCGAATCTCGACGAGCCCGCCATCGCCAAGACACTCACCCTCTTCGCCCAACTGATCGCGATGAGTCTCGACGCCCAAATCAATCTGCAGGCGACGCAAGCCGCACTGGTCAATGCCCATGAGCACGCAAGGCTACGCGAACAGTTCGTCGCCGTCCTCGGACATGACCTTCGCACGCCCCTGAGCGCGATCCGGATGAGCGCTGATCTGCTGGAAACCAGGACTTCGGAAAAACGCTCACTGAACCTGATTGCAGCGATCCGCAATAGCTCGACTCGAATGGGCGTCCTGATTGAGAACGTGCTGGATTTTGCCCGGGGAAGGATGGGTGGCGGGATTCCAGTCAAACGCCAGCTGGTCGATGACCTGGGTCGCACGCTCAAACTCACGCTGGACGAAGTACAGGCCTCACACCCCGAAGCGAAGCTGACCCATAAGCTGGACGTTCCAACCGGCGTCTATTGCGACGCGCTTCGCATCAGCCAGTTACTTTCAAATCTCTTGGGCAATGCCGTGACCCATGGCTCAACAGCCGAGCCTATCCGCGTGCACGCCTATGCCGAGGGAAATGAGGTGGTCATATCGGTGAGCAATCAGGGGGCGCCCATTCCACCGCCGTTGATGCCGTTGCTGTTCGAACCCTTTACCCGCTCAGAAGCTGGCCAGCGTGGCGAAGGCCTGGGCTTGGGACTTTACATCGCTTCTCAGATCGCCACCGCGCACAACGGTAGCTTGAGTGTCGCCTCGACGCTGGAAGCAGGAACCTGTTTCGTCGCAAGATTTCCGGCTGACTTCAAATGGATCAGTTGAATTCTAATCACGAGCAGCACGAACCTTCCCGCTGAAGACGCTGAAGCCGTAGGTGTTGTAAATGAGCGTCACCGGTATCAGCACGGCGAAACCGACCAACATGAATAGCTGGCTGGCCGGACTGGCGGCGGCAGCCTGAAGCGTCAGCTGCGGCGGGACAATCAGCGGATAAAGCGCAGCAATCATCAATGCAAGGGCCAGGACAAAGATGCCCAATGTAGCGAACAGCGGCAGATAGTCCCGATGGCTTCGAAGTCCCAGCGTGAAGCCAGTCAGCAATACCAGCAGCAATGTCGCGGCCGGCAACCAGACCAAAGGATCTGAAAGCCGCTGCGCATATCGAGGGTCCAGGCTCACTGTCCAGGTCACCAACACGGCCAATAGCAGCAGCGTCACGATTGCCAGCGCCCTCGCCTGACGAGCTGATCGCCGCTGCAGTTCTTCTTCTGTACGCCAGTAAAGCCAGCAGGCGCCCAGCCATGTGTAGCCGACGACCAGCACGGCGCCGCAATACAGTGGAAATATGCCCAGCCACTCCCAGCCGTCACCGCTGTACTGGCGGCCATCATTGGGGATGCCTTGTACCAGCGTGCCCAACACGATCCCCTGACAGGCGCCGGTGAGCAGCGACCCACCCAGCATCAAGCCGTCGACCGCGCGCTTGATGCCTTCATTGGGTGAGTAGTCACGAAACTCCAGGGCGACCGCACGAAGAATCAACGCCAGGAACATCAGGATAAACGGCAGGTAGAGCGCTGGAAGCAGGATCGCGTAGGCCAGCGGAAACAACGCCAGCAAACCGCCGCCCCCCAGTACCAACCAGGTTTCATTGGCATCCCAGATCGGCAGGATGGTCACGGCCATGGCACGCCGATGCCGACTGCTATGGGTCAGGCCCAGCAATACGCCAACGCCAAGATCGGTACCGTCCAGCAACACATAGTTCAACACTGAGAAGCCCAGGGCGGCGGCAGAAAGCAGTGTCAGCCAGTCATTGTCCAACATGGATCGATGCCCTCAGGATTTGCCCGTCTCATCGGCCAAAGTGGGTTGTGGTCCGGGTTCGCCCGCGTGAGGCGGCTCACGCAATAATCGCAGGAGCACCCAGAGCCCTACGCCGAAGATCACCAGGTAAAACCCCAGGATTGTCCATGTCGCCCCTACCACCTGTTGGCGAGAGACCGAAGACAGGCTGTCCGCCGTGCGCAGCAATCCATAGACGGTAAACGGTTGGCGCCCAACCTCGGTCACGACCCAGCCACTCAACATCGCCAGAAGTCCAGCCGGGGTCATCAATACACTCAACCGATACATCCAGCGCGTTGCGTGCAGGCGCTGGCGCCAGCGCAGGATCAGGCTGGCGACCCCCTGCCCCAACATCAAAAGACCCAGGCCGACCATGACGCGAAAGGCAAAGAACACCGCGGGCACTGGGGGAATGTCCTGAGGCGGGAATTCGTCCAGGGCGGCGATGGTACTGCTCAGGTCATGGCGCAAGTACAACGACCCCATGCGCGGGATTGCCACTTCCCAATGATTGCGCCGCTCAGTCATGTCCGGCAGGGCGAACACGCGTAGCGGCTCCCCTGCCCCTTCGGCCGGGCGAGTCCATGAGCCTTCGATGGCGGCGACTTTCTGTGGCTGCACCTTGAGGCTGTGCAGACCATGCAGGTCGCCGACCACGATTTGCACAGGCGTGAGTACCACGATTGCCCATAGCGCCATGGAATAGACAAGCCGTGCTCGCGGATTTTGCGGCGCACGCAACAGCTGCCAGGCGCTGACACCGGCCAGCAGTGTCGCGGTGCCGAGCACTGTGGCCAAGGTCATGTGCGCCAACCGATAAGGGAAGGAAGGATTGAAGATGATTGCCCACCAGTCCTGCGCAATGAAGCGGCCATCGGCACCAATGGCGTAACCGGCGGGTGTGTGCATCCAGGAATTGGCTGACAGGATCCAGAAGGCGCTGATGAGCGAACCGGTGGCGACGGCGCAAGTGGCAAAAAAATGCAGGCGCGGGCCAACCTTCTTCAAGCCGAACAGCATGATGCCCAGAAAACCTGCCTCAAGAAAAAATGCCGCAAGCACTTCGTAGAACATCAACGGGCCGAGGATATCGCCCGCCTGGGTCGACAGCCGCGACCAGTTGAGCCCGAACTGGTACTCCAGAATCAGACCCGAGGCGGTACCCACCGCCACGGTGAGGGCGAATACTTTCAGCCAATACCGGTAGACGTCCAGGTAGATCTGTTGCCCGCGCCATAACCAGAGTGCTTCAAGCACCATCAGGAAGTTGGCCAGGCCAATCGTGAGTGCCGCCAGGACAATATGAAAGCTGATGGTGATCCCAAACTGGGCACGTGCAGCCACCAGCGTCGAATCAACCGCGTCCATGATCGCCGCCGACTGTTGGCCAAGGCGGATTGCCGAAGGTGCTGGCGCAAATGGGCATGACACCGGTCCCATGCAGTATTTGTCGGTTGACTCTTCCCGGCGCCAAATGATTCCGCAACAAGACCGCTAGTCCCGTCCCCCGCCATCTCTATGAACTAACCTCCGTGCGCGCTCCTCTCCCGCTTACCATCAAACCCATGAAAGGGGCAGGACGTCATGAGAGCACTCACCTATCACGGCGCGCACAGCGTCAAAGTCGACACCGTCCCCGATCCGGTTATCGAGGACAGCGACGACATCATCCTTCGCGTCACCGCCACTGCAATCTGTGGCTCGGACCTGCACCTGTATCGCGGGAAGATCCCCACCGTCGAGCATGGCGATATCTTTGGCCATGAGTTCATGGGGATCGTTGAAGAAACGGGCTCGGCCGTCACCGCCGTGCAACCCGGCGATCGCGTGGTCATCCCCTTCGTCATTGCTTGCGGCAGCTGCTTTTTCTGCCAGATGGATCTGTTCGCCGCCTGTGAAAAGACCAACACCGGTCGTGGCGCGATCCTCAACAAGAAGGCCATTCCATCAGGTGCCGCGCTGTTTGGTTTCAGCCACATGTACGGCGGCATACCCGGCGGCCAGGCGCAATACGTGCGTGTTCCAAAAGCCAACACCGGGCCGTTCAAGGTCCCGGGTACTCTCTCCGACGAGAAGGTGCTGTTCCTCTCGGACATCTTGCCCACCGCATTCCAGGCCGTGACCAACACCGGCATCGGTAACGGCTCAAGCATCGCCATCTATGGTGCAGGCCCGGTCGGTCTGTTGAGTGCAGCCTGCGCCAGGATGCTCGGCGCCGAGCAGATCTTCATGGTCGATCACCATCCCTACCGCCTGGCATATGCTGCAAAGACCTACGGCGTGATACCGATCAACTTCGATGAAGACGCCGATCCCGCCGACACCATCATTCGCCAGACCAAAGGCATGCGCGGCGTGGACGGTGTGGTGGACGCGGTGGGCTTCGAAGCCAAGGGCAGCACCACCGAGACCGTGCTCGCCACGCTCAAGCTTGAAGGCAGCAGCGGCAAGGCATTGCGCCAATGCATTGCCGCGGTAAGACGGGGCGGCGTCGTGAGCGTGCCGGGGGTGTATTCCGGGTTCATCCATGGTTTCCTGTTTGGCGATGCCTTCGACAAAGGCCTGACCTTCAAGATGGGCCAGACCCATGTACAGCGTTATCTGCCGGAGCTGCTCGAACACATAGAGACCGGGCGCCTTAGCCCCGAGGTCATCATCAGCCACCGAATGTCGCTGGAGCAGGCAGCAGAGGGATACAGAATGTTCGACAAGAAGGAGGACAATTGCACAAAGGTCATCCTGACGCCGGACGACAACCGGATTGCGTTGCCGGAGAGCGACGACACCGCCACGGTCCTGGCTACCTGATAGGGCTCTGCGGGAAAGAGGACATCTGCATTTCGTCCTCTTTCCAACCGTTGCCTACGGCTCACACACCGCTGGTTGCAGGTCATCGCTTTTGCAAGGCTCTTGCGACGTTTCCAACAGCAGCTGGTCCACGACCTGAGCCAGAGCGGCATGGACATCCCCTGTTCTGGGCAACGCTCGCTGGAAGACGCTTCGTTGCCGGTCTGCACTGGTGCCGTTGCGCAGAATGGCGCGGGCCTGGGCGAAGACACTTTCCACTCGCCATGCCCGCGCCGTATCGCCAAGGGTTTGCTGCGCCAGGGAAAGCCACTGCTCAGCCGAGAAGGGTCGGTCGTACCCTTCGACAATGAACGACGCCTGGGTGCCATAGCGTTTTGCACGCCAGCGATTTTCCTTGAGGAGCCAGCGGGACGTTTGCGAGTAGGCCAAGCCTGGCCTGTGTTGATCAATCGCGTAGGCAACCAGCAAGCGAAACAATGACGCGATGCACAAGGCATCTTCCAGCCGTGGGCAGGCATCGGTCATGCGTAATTCCAGGGTCGGGTAGCGGCAAGCGGGCCGTAAACCCCACCAGCATTCGCTGGCCTGGGAGATGGCGCCGCTACGGATCAGCAAGGCGACGTAGGCGTCATAGGCAGGTTCATCCTCGAAGAACTCCGGAATGCCCATTCTTGGCCACTCGTCACAGGCCGTTTGCCGGTAGCTCATGAAGCCGCTGTCGGCACCGTCCCAAAAGGGCGAAGAGCTGCTCAATGCCAACAACAACGGCGTCCACGGCAAGACTTCGTTCATCACCTGGACACGATCCAGATGACCGGCAATTTCAACGTGCACGTGCAGGCCGGATAGCAGGCTACGCCGAGCGACCCGTTGATAGTCTGCAAACAGTTGAAGAAAGTGATGTTGCTCGGTGGCCTGTTGAATGCGCCAGTCAGCCAGGGGATGACTCCCCGCACAGAGCATTCCCAGGCCATAGGACTCCAGCGTACCCCGCAAGCGCTTGCGAGCAGCCGCAAGGTAATCCTCGGCTTGCGCCATGCCAGTGAAGATCGGCGAAGCCACTTCGATCTGGCCCTGGAACATCTCATGGGCAAAACAATCACCCATCGCCGCCTCGCACGCCTCGATCGCAGCCCTGGGCGGCTGCGCGGTCATGCGCCGGGTGTCCAGGTCGGTGATGAGGTATTCCTCTTCAATGCCGAATCTCAGCTGTTTGTTCATCAACGCGCCCTCGGCGTGCCACTCAGTGATAATCCTCTCCCGCTACTGCGCGCAGAAACGCCTCGTCCGCCTTGATTCTCAGATCGCGCCACTCTTGCCAACTGACAATGCGCTGGCGATCCATCTCATCGGACTGTCGCAGCAGTTCTTCGTGATAGGCATCGGGAGATTCCATGCGCAGCGCGATGTCATCGAGTGCTCGATGCCAGGCATCCAGTGCACACAATCTTCGTTCCTGGGACGGCGTCAGCTGGTTTTTGAAGGCATTCATGGCAGTGCAATCCCGGAGTGATTTCTGAATGGATCAACAGGGTTCGAGCCAGGTTCATGAGGGCCGACCAGAGGTGTCTGACGCAAAAGAAGAGAGGCCGGCATTCGACCTCCCCCTTTTGCATGCGACGCCTTACGACGTGCCCAATCCACGGGACAGATCGGCCGGTTGACTGGAGGCTGCGTGACCATCCCCTTGCGGCTTCTCCTCCTCCGTATGTTCCGTGGTTTTGGTCACCGTATCGCGCACCGCCTCGAAGCCCTCCCGCGCCTGCTGCTTGACCTTGTCGGCCAGCCCGGCGCTGGTCTTGCCCATGTAGCGCTGTTCGGCCGCTGTCGAGGGCAAGGCCGCCCCCAGCATGGCCCCCAAGGCGATGCCCGCAGCCGCGACCATCAGCGGTTGCTCCTTGAGCAACTGGCTGACTTGATTGCTCATCACCTGTGTGCTGCGCACCAGGCGGTCGCTGGCGTCATGCACGGCATGGCTGATGTTTTCGCCAGCAGCGCCCAGGTTGTCGCCCAGATGCGCCGCTTTGTCTTTGACACTCTGGTAACCTTCCTTCAGGGTGTCCGCCGTCTCGTGCAAGTGCTCGCGCGCACTGTCGATGCCCTCGCCCAGCCCTTCGGTCCAATCCCCCACCTTGTTCCGCGCAGGGGCCACGGGGTAAACCGGACGAGGAGTCGGCGGACGGTTCTGGCTCATCATCAACCACAACAGACCCACTGATGTCACTACCGCAGGCACCGGATTATTGCGCACGCTGGTGCCAAGGTTGCTCAGGAACGTGGTGCCGTTGCTCTGCATGAAAGACAACGCCTGGTCGAAGACCTGTCCCGGGGTGAACTTGCTTTCCAGCGCGTCAACGATGTTGCCAATGCTTGCACGCTGCGCGTCGATTTCACGCTCGATGGTCTCCGGACTTTTCTGCGACTCGATTTCAAATTCAGTGTTCATGAGACTCTCCTGCGAAGCGCTTCCTGGTCTTTGTTCAAGGCGTCCAGCGTGCGATCAGGCTTTAAGTGGGACGGTTCGAACTGTTTTTTTCCGGACTGCAGCATGGCGAACCCCACGATCATCACCACGACACCGACGATCAACGCGGCCAACCACGGCGCCATGACCATGCTCAAGCCGTAGACCGCCGACATCAGCAGGATGATGAACCCCGCCAGCAGCACGATCGCACCACCGGCGACACCGGCAATCCCTGCCTTGAGCGTCGTGAGACTGGCCTGCAGTTCGGCCTTGGCCAACGCCAGTTCCTTGGTGAACAGTGCGGGCACTTCGCGGGTCAGCTGACGTAACAGGCCGACGACTGAAGCGTCAGGTTCGGGAGTGGGTACGGGTCTGATGCCCGGTAGGTCTTGATCTTCTCTGTTCATCACAGCGCTCCTTTATAGGATGGGGAAGCGGGTGTCGCGCTCGTAGCGAAGTCTGACGGATGATCCTGTGCATTCGGCGAGGCCGGCGTGATGCCGGTGGCCAGGCCAGGGTTTTGATCGGTGTGTGATGGAACGGAGGTTTCGTAGGGGCGTTGTGCGCCGAATCCGCCTGACGCAGGCATTGAATGCCCTGCTGCAGGATCGTCGTCATCGCTGACCGTCGCCGCCGGCGCGGCCCCGGCCTTGAGAAAACGCGACAGGCCAAAACCCAGCGCAATGCTGCCAGCAATGAACAATGCCGGGTTATTGCGCGCCAACTCGGCGCCGTCATGCAGTAACTGTTCCGCACTTTTCCCGCGCAGATTGCCCGCCAACCCGCTCATGGACTCGGCCATGTCAGCGAGGTAGTCGGACATGCCCAACCGGTCCTTGTCCTGCAGTTCTGAAACGAAGGATTTTGCGCCTTCGGCCAGTGCCTCGATCTGGTCTGCTGCCGTGTCACGGTATTGGCCAAACTGTTCATCCGCCTGCTGCCTTGCTCCGCCAAGTGCCTCCGTTACGTTTTCCTTGAGATGTTGGAAGTCTGGGGAGTCGGGTTTGTCTGCCTGGCTCCCGGTCGTGCTGTCTGTAGTATTCATGTCGTCCCTCGCCATCGAGTAAAAACAAGCGTTAGCAGGGTTCGCCACGAAATAGCCGCAGCCCCCCCTATTGCTGATGACGGAGCAGCGTCATGGGGAGTTCCAACAGAATGATGAGTGAGGGGTACATCTCAATCGGGCTGCAAATTTCCTGAACTGTTGCGCGCCGCAGGCTTCTATCGGTAGACCGCATTGGTCATCCATCCCAGAATTTACTCCGGAGCGCTTGATCATGACGGATCAACCACAGAGCGACAGTGCATCAAGCCAAGAACGTCCCGCCAGCCGTGTCAGCGAGGGGCTGCCCTATCCGTTGGGCGCGACGTGGGACGGCTCGGGCGTCAACTTCGCGATTTTTTCCGCCAATGCCACGAAGGTCGAACTGTGCCTGTTCGACGCCGATGGCCAGGCAGAAATCGAGCGCATCGCCCTGCCGGAATTCACCAACGAGATCTGGCACGGCTACCTGCCCGACGCCCGCCCTGGAACGCTGTATGGCTATCGCGTGCATGGCCCCTACGATCCGGCAAACGGTCATCGCTTCAACCCCAACAAATTGCTGATCGACCCCTACGCCAAGCAGATCTCGGGGGAGTTGCAATGGGACGATGCGCTGTTTGGCTACACCGTTGGCCACGCAGACGGCGACTTGTCGTTCGATGAACGCGACAGCGCGCCGTTCATGCCCCGCTGCAGGGTCATCGACCCGGCCTTCACCTGGGGCAACACCGCAAAGCCCAATGTCCCCTGGGAAAACACGGTTTTCTACGAAACCCATGTACGCGGCTTCAGCAAACGGCATCCTTCGGTGCCAGAGCCTGATCGTGGCACCTTCGCCGCTTTCCACCAGAACGATGTGGTGGAATACATCCGCTCACTCGGCGTGACCTCCGTGGAATTGATGCCCGTGCATTACTTCCTCGATGACAACCACCTGCTGGAAAAAGGCCTGCGCAATTACTGGGGCTACAACACCCTGGGCTTTTTTGCCCCCCATGCGCGCTACATGGCGGGTCAGTCGATCGGCGAGTTCAAGATCATGGTCTCGCGCTTTCACAAGGCCGGGCTGGAGGTGATCCTCGATGTGGTCTACAACCACACGGCCGAAGGTAATGAAATGGGGCCGACCCTGTCGCTCAAAGGCATCGACAACGCCAGCTACTATCGACTGATGCCCGACGATGCGCGTTACTACATCAACGACACCGGTACCGGTAACACCCTCAACATGAGCCACCCTTGCGTCTTGCAGATGGTGACCGACTCCTTGAGGTACTGGAGTTCGGAGATGGGCGTGGACGGGTTCCGGTTCGACCTGGCGACCATCCTGGGGCGCGAGCCTGAAGGATTCAGCGAGGGCGGTGGTTTTCTCGATGCCTGTCGCCAGGATCCGGTCCTGGCCAAGGTCAAGCTGGTCGCCGAGCCTTGGGACTGTGGCCCTGGCGGTTACCAGGTCGGCAACTTCCCACCGGGGTGGATGGAGTGGAACGACAAGTTCCGGGACGTCTCTCGGGCCTTCTGGAAAGGCGACGATGACATGCTGGGCGACTTCGCGAAGATCTTTCTCGGCTCCGGTGAGCAGTTCAATCGACGTGGCCGCAAACCGGCTTCATCGGTCAACTTCATCACCGCCCATGACGGGTTCACACTCAATGACCTGGTCTCCTACAACGACAAGCACAACGAGGCCAACGGCGAAGACAACCGCGATGGCCACTCTGATAACAGGTCGTGGAACTGCGGTGTCGAGGGCCCGACCGAAGACCCTGAGATCATCGACTTGCGCTATCGGCAGATGCGCAACCTGCTCGCCACGCTGTTTCTTTCACAGGGCACGCCCATGCTCCTGGCGGGAGACGAGTTCGCGCGGACCCAGGGCGGCAACAACAATGCCTACTGCCAGGACAGCGAGATCGGCTGGATAGACTGGAATGTCAGTGAACAAAGCAGCGAGCTGCAAGAGTTTGTCCGATACCTCATCGAACTGCGCAACCGCCACCCGCTGCTGCGCCGCAATCGTTTCTTCACCGGCGAGTTCGACGAAAGCCTGGGCGTCAAGGATGTCAGTTGGCTGCAACCCGGTGGCGAAGAGATGGGGGTGGAACAGTGGCATGACGGCAGCAACCGCTGCATGGGGATCTTGCTCGATGGCCGTACCCAGACCAGCGGCATTCGCCGTGAAGGCGTCGATAAATCGCTGCTGATCATCGTCAACGCCCATCACGACGTGGTGAATTTCACCCTGCCGCAAGTGCCACAGGGGCAGCAGTGGATTCTGCAGCTGGACACCAACCAGGCGCAGATCGAACCCGGGGAATCGTTTTCGTTTGGCGATGAGTATCAGGTGACGGGACGCTCGATGCTGATGTTCGAACTGAAAAAACCTTCGACGAAAAAACGCAAGTAGGACGCCCCAGACAGGGGGATGTGCCAGGCACGGCATTTGTGTACGACGCCGATCTGTAGGAGCTGGCTTGCCAGCGATGGCGCCGGGTCAGTCGACATCGATGTTGGATGTCAGACCGCTTTCGCTGGCAAGCCAGCTCCTACAGATCTGCGTCACACCTCAAATCCAACCTACCCCGCAAACCCTGTAGGAGCTGGCTTGCCAGCGAAGGCGATCCCACCGATGCCATCGCCAGCAAGCCGGCTCCTACAGATCTGCGTCACACCACAAATCCACCACACCCCGCAGAACCCTGTAGGAGCTGGCTTGCCAGCGAAGGCGATCCCACCGACGCCATCGCCAGCAAGCCGGCTCCTACAAGTCTGCGTCACACCACAAATCCACCACACCCCGCAGAACCCTGTAGGAGCTGGCTTTGCCAGCGAAGGCGATCCCACCGACGCCATCGCCAGCAAGCCGGTTCCTACAGATGTGTGTCACACCACAAATCCACCACGCACCGCAGAACCCTGTAGGAGCTGGCTTGCCAGCGATGGCGCCGGGTCAGTCGACATCGATGTTGGATGCCAGACCGCTTTCGCTGGCAAGCCAGCTCCTACAGGGGTTCTTTGCCAGGCATGGCATTTGTGTGCGACGCCGATCAATTGTAGGAGCTGGCTTGCCAGCGATGGCGCCGGGTCAGTCGACATCGATGTTGGATGCCAGACCGCTTTCGCTGGCAAGCCAGCTCCTACAGGGGTTCTTTGCCAGGCATGGCATTTGTGTGCGACCCCGATCAACTGTAGGCGCTGGCTTGCCAGCGAAGGCGCCTGGTCAGGCGACATCGATGTTGGATGTCAGACCGCTTTCGCTGGCAAGCCAGCTTCTACAGGGGTTCTTTGCCGGGCATGGCATTTGTGTGCGACGCCGATCAATTGTAGGAGCTGGCTTGCCAGCTCCTACAGGGGGTCTTTGCCGGGCATGGCATTTGTGTGCGACCCCGATCAACTGTAGGAGCTGGCTTGCCAGCGATGGCGCCGGGGCAGTCGACATCAATGCCGGCTATTAGACCGCTTTCGCTGGCAAGCCAGCTCCTACAGGGGATCTTTGTCAGGCCCCAATCACTCGCGCATACACCGATCTGTCGATATTCCCCCCGGACAGAATCACCCCCACCCTTTTGCCCCGCATCGTTTCACGCTCCTGGATGAGTGCTGCCAAGGCGGCCGCGCCTGCTCCTTCGGCGAGATTGTGGGTGTCGGTGTAATACACGCACATGGCCTCGGCAATCTGCGCGTCCGTGACCGACACGATTCGCGCCGCACCGGTCGCGTACACGGCAAAGGCTTCAGCAATCGGCTTGCGCACGGCCAGGCCGTCGGCAAAGGTATCGGCCGAGGCGGTTTCGTGTATTGCACCCGCTTCAAACGACAACTTGGCGGCCGCCGCCTCACTGGAAACCACGCCCACCACCCGGGTCTTCAAGCCCAGCGCATCGCGGGCAGCGATGACCGCGCAGATCCCCGAGCCACAGCCAATCGGCACGTAGACCGTATCCAGGCCCGGCGCGGCCTTGAACAGTTCGAGCGCATAGGTGGCCACGCCCTTGACCAGCTCGGTGTGGAACGGCGGCACCAAGTAGAGACCATGGGCGGTCGCCAGGCGTGCGGCCTCTTCACGGGCCTCATCGAAATCGCGGCCAAACTCGACCACTTCACCGCCAAAGCCGCGCATGGCATTGTTTTTTTCCAGCGAGTTTCCCTGCGGCACGACAATCAGCGAGCGCAAACCCAGCGCCGTCGCCGCCAGCGCCAGGCTCTGGCCATGGTTGCCGCGGGTAGCGGTGACGATGCCCTGCGCTTCGGGATGAGTGCGCTTGAGCCAGTGCATGAAGGTAATCCCACCGCGCACCTTGAAGGCACCGGTCGGCGTGTGGTTTTCGTGCTTGACCCACACCGTGCAACCCAAGCGTTCGGCCAGCAAGGGCCAAGCGTACTGTGCAGTGGCAGGCATCACCTGGTAAACCAGGCCGGCGGCTTGTTCGATATCGTCGCGAGTCAGTCTGTACATGAGGTGTCTCCCTGAGGTGTTGCCCAGTGTAGACACGGGTTCCACTGGCCGGCTTTCAGAAAACCGACCTGACTTTTGCAGCCCCTTTTCACTACTATGGCGTTCATGAACCGTCACAACCGCCAGCAACTACCCTTGCCGTCTGAACCGGTGCGCCGCATCGAGGCCGGGCCATGGGCGATCGAATTGCTACCGGGCAGCGCCTACGCGACCCGCTATGTTGCGACCCAGGCGGCGATTGGCTTCGCTTTCGACAGCCAGCAAGGTCTGCACGCCATCGGCAGCGATCGGGTTCAGCCCTTCGTTGCCATGCCCAACGGCCTGGCGTTCGTCCCCGCGGGGTGTGACGTCTTGTCCGAATCCCCCACGGGCGGCGAATACCTGCGGGTACTGCGCACCGACGGCATGGCGCTGCCGGGGGATCGTGCCTTCAACAACCGCATCGATCCGCAGGCGACCGCCCTCGCCCTGCGCATGCGCGGCGCACTGTTGCAACCCAGGGTGGCGGACGATTGGGAGGCCTGGGCCCTCGCCTTGGCTGAACGGCTCAAGGGTAAAGACCCGTTGTCGGCACCACTGCAAGGCTCGATAACCGCCAGCCGGATGCGCTTGCTCGATGAGTTCATCGACGCCGGTCTCGGCGGGCCGCTGGGTGTCCAGGCGATGGCGCAGTTGCTCGGACTGTCCGAAGGCTATTTCATGCGCGCTTTCAAGCATGCGACGGGTAGAAGCCCCCACAGTTACCTGATCGACCGCCGCCTCGCCAGGGCGCGTACCCTGATGCGCGACTCGACCGCGCGGCTGGCGGAGATCGCCCACGCCTGCGGTTTCAACTCCCAGGCCCACATGACGACGGCTTTCAGGCAACGCCTTGGCGTGAGCCCGGCGCAGTTGCGTGAATATTCCAGGTTCCAGTAGCGCTGGCGAGGCTCAAGCCAGCAGCTCGGTGATCCACCGGGCCTGTCGGGCGATCTCCTGCACCTTGTCCTCGGGCACTGCCTGCCGCGCCCGGGCGAAATGGCTCAGGGTCTTTTGCTTCACGCGCAGCATTCGCTGCCACTTGACCAGGAACGCCGGGCTGCGGGCCAGCATTTGCAGCGGGCCGAAGTACAACTCCTCGGCGCTATACACCACCGGTCCGGTACGCTCGGCGACAATGATCTCGTAGTCGAAGCGATTTTCCCGCAGCACTTCCTCGCAGAGGATGCGGTAGCCATTTTCCATCAGCCATTGCCGCAGCGGCTGTTCGCCGCCATTGGGTTGCAGGATCAGACGCTCCTGGCCGCTCAGGTGCGCCTTGCCGCTGTCGAGGATGTCGCGGATCGTTTCGCCGCCCATGCCGCACAGGGTGATTGCCGTTATCTGGTCTTGCGGCTCGATCGCCGCCAGGCCATTGGCCAGGCGCACCGTGATTCGCAGGTCCGGGCCGTTCTCGCGCACGGTGCGTTCGGCTGCACGGAACGGCGTCAACGCCACCTCGCCGGCCACCGCCGCCGCAATGACGCCACGGCGCAGCAACGCTACCGGCAGGTAGCCGTGATCCGAGCCGATATCGGCCAGGCGCGCCCCGACGGGCACATGCGCTGCCACACGCTCCAGGCGCATGGACAATGTCTGTTCGTTCAACTGCAGCCCCTTTCCACCGCGAACGTCCGGCACCCTTGGCCGAATCGGGGGCGATTCTGTCGGTTAATGCCGTGCATTTCAAATACAGGCGACCAGGGCCCCATGACTGTTGATCGGCCGCACGCCCGCCTGGGCCCGGGCCGTCTAGACTGAACAGGCACACCACAGGTTGCCAGCCGCCTGATTCAGGGGAAACGGGATGACCGCTATAACCGCGCGCCAATGCACGTCATGGGTCCTGCCCTCCCTTATCGCCATCAACCTGGTGCTGGCGGCGGGATGTTCAGGCAAGTCCTCAACAGCCCGCTACTCAGCGTCGAACATGGGCTCAAGCTGCTATGCCAAAGCCCTGCCCACTGCCGGCGAAGGCGGCCTCGCCTGGGGCAACACCTTGAGCATCGCGCGGCAGAAATCCCTGAATAACTGCATCCGCTATGCCGGGCGCTCTGGGGGTACGCCCAGTACCTGCCAGGTGGTGTTGTCGGAGTGCAGGCATTGATCTTGTAGGAGCGAGCTTGCTCCGGGCGGCGTTGCGACGAAAAACCTGAGAGCACCGCGCAGTGTCAGGCTCCCGGAGTCATCGTTAACCTCCATCGCCGGCAGGCCGGCTCCCACAGTAGATAGGGTTACAACCGTAGATCGGGTACCGCCGCGCCAGCGCCTACACGGCCTTGGTCATGGCAATGCCTTTTCGCCCCAGTTGCTTGACTCCGTACATGGCCTGGTCAGCCGCCTTGAGCAAGGTATCGAGCGTCTGGCCATGCCGTGGACACAGGGCAATGCCGATACTGCACGAGAGCGTGATCTCGCCCCCGCTGGTAATGATCGACTGACCGATCGCCTCGAGCATCTTCGAAGCCTTGATCTCGGCGTTATCAGGCTCGGCCAGGTCGGTGACCAGCACCACGAACTCATCGCCCCCGTAGCGGGCAACGGTGTCCCCCGTACGCGTGGCCCCCAGCATGCGACTGGCCAGCGCGCGCAAGACCTGGTCACCGACCTCATGGCCGTACCGATCATTGATGTCCTTGAAATGATCCAGGTCGATCAACAGCACGGCAAACGGCACCCGGTCGCCCCTCCAACGGGATTGCGCCTGCTCGAAGCGTTCGGCAAACAGATAGCGGTTGGGCAGATCGGTGAGCACATCGTGGGTGGCCAGGTAGGCCGAGCGCTGGTGCTCGGCGTCTGCCCGCTCGAGCGCCTTGAAATGCCGGATCAGCAGCAGCGGGATCAAGACGAACGCCGCACCCAATATCGCCAGGATCGCCAAGGCTTGCCCGGTCAGGACGTCGGCCAAGCGCAACTGACGCTCGAACAGCAACGTCATCGGCTGCGAGGCGCTGTGAATCTCCACCCGCTCTTCAAGCAGGGGCAGGAAAAAACCATCGATCAATCCGGCATCCGAGGTTCCCGTCGCGAAGACATGGCTTTGCGTGCCGGCAGCGGTCTGCAACACGGCGCGGATGTGGACTCGCGGGTCGACATTCGCATGAACCACCGCATCCAGCAGCGATCCCGTCCTGACCAACAGCAAGGCGACCATGGTGCTGCCGAAGAAATTCGGCCGGGAGCTTTCGCGCACCCGTTCAGGCCGGCTGACCGACTGCATCAGGATGAACGCATCGCCGCCTTCATACATGGAGAACACCGGCGAGACCACCGGCTTGGGATTGTTGTACGTGCGGGCCAGCGCATGGGACAGATAGCCGACGGTTTCCAGCCTGACGCCGTAGATCGCATTGGCCTCCGACAGCACCGGATACATGAACAGCACTGGCCACGTCTCTCGCAGAAAGGCCTGGTGCCGGGCAGGCTGGCGGGTCAGCGTGGGAAAATCCTTGAGCGTGAAGTCCGGCCGCCAGGTGCGGCGCAGCAGTGCTTCGAAGGCTGACTGCTCGGCCACGGGCACCGCGCGTGCCGCTTCGAGCATGTACAGATGCGGGTAAGCCGCCATTACCGCGGCGGCATAACGCGCCGCCGCTTCGGTGTCGCTCTGATCGACCGCCTGGAGAAAAGCCGAAAAACCGGCCAGTACCGCTTCGTTGGTGTCGAGCTGATTGCGCACAATGCCGGAAATGTTCTGCACGTATTCGGAGAAGCGCGTTTCCCGGCGTTGCGTTTCCGACTTGAGCAGCAACAGCGCAGACAGGCCCATCAGGCCGACGGCCAGGAGAATGAAGCCTGCAAAAGCACGGTGGCGCCTGGTCACTCGCGGCCCACCTCAGCGCTGCCCGTTCTTCTGCGCCGGGGCGGCATACCACTGGTCCCGGGGCACCCGTTTCTCCTGTTCCGGGTCGCCCAGATAGTGCGGCGACATGATCTGCACCTCGTATTCGTTGAACACATCCTGGATGTTGGCGTGCAACATGCTCAACAACACCGCGCGCGGGCGTGGCTGGCTGGGGATGGCCTGGGCCACGAGGCGGTACTCGGGGTAGAAATCCGACAGGGCTGTCTGGAACACCTGCGCCGGCGGTTCCTCGAGGACACCCGGGGTGCGCCTGGCCGCTTCCAGGAGCATCGCTTCGACCTGGCGCCACGGCGTGTCGTAGCCGATGGTCACCACGGTGTCGACCACATAACCCGGGCCTTGCACGGTGCGCGAATAGTTCTTGGTGACGGTGGCGGTGATCATCGAATTGGGCAGCGTCAGCACTTCGCCAAGGCCTGTGCGAATGCGCGTGGTGAACATGCCCAGTTCAGTCACCGTGCCTTCGTATTCGCCAATGCGCACGAACTCGCCGGGGCGCAAGGTGCGGGTGTAGGTCAGGATCAACCCGGCCGCCGCCTGCCCGACCACGCTGGTGGCGCCCAGGGAAATCATCAGGCCGATCAGCACCGACAAGCCCTTGAACGCATCGGTGCCGGCGCCCGGCAGGTAGGGATAGGCCATCGCCAGGGCAAACAGCCAGATCGCCAGCGACGTCAGGCGTTGGGTCGGTTGCAAGGTTTCCTGGTTCAACCAGCTGAAGGTGCCGGGCGTGGCCATGCGCCGCAGGATCCGTCGGGCAAAGGCCGTGGTGCCCCGGGCAATGAAGAAGATCGCCAGGGCCACGCCCAGTCCCGGTATCGCGCCGACGATGCCCTCGAACAAGTAACCGGCGACTTCCAACAGATAGTTGTTGAGGCTTTCACCCCAGGGCCGGGTATAGGGAAACCGCGACAGGACAAAACCCAGCCATTCGTAAGTCAGCAGCAGCACCACGAGCCAACGCAGCAACGCCAACAGGCGGCTGACCAGCGGATACAGGTAGTTGGCATCGATCACCTGCACCCGTCCGACTTTCAGGGCCTGGGTGTGCCGGTGCATCAAGTCCGGCAGTTTTTTCAGCAAGCGCCGGCGCAGGTACGCCATGCCCCAGAGCAAGGCCACATAAATGCCGGTGGCCAGCGCTGCGCCAGCCAATGACCTGAGAATCAGATGCAGGCTGCGGGCTTCCCCGGTTTCGGCCACCACCTGGCGCAGTTTGTCGGCGGCACTTTCCGCCGCCTGCCTGACCGACTCGAACTCGCTGGCATCGACATCCTTGGGCGACACGATAAAGGCGCGCTTGGCGCCCAGCAGCACCAGGTAACTGTCCTGGATGGAATCGAGGGTGACCCGCAGATCGTCCGCGTCATCCAGCGCTTCGTTGATCGCCGTCTTGGCCCGCTTGACCCGGGTTTGCGGCGTCTCACCAAGCAGCGCGCCGCGAAAAACCATGATGCTGCGGTTGGCGATTTTCAGTTCCGCTGGCGTAGGCGCAGGATCCAGCGGTTTCGCCGCGTCCTCGGCCCACAGCAATACCGACCAACACATCGCGAACATGACGATCAATGGGGTGAGCAGCCTGCTCCGCATGCGTCGTTTTTCCTTACGTCACAGGGTTCTGGACAGGGGTACGTATCGCAGCGTAGTCCAGCGATGAACGGTTGTCAGATATCCGCCACTCAGTTGGGATCCAGCAGCCCGCCGTTCCAGTTGCGCGACGGGCGACTGCCGGTGAACTTCGCCACCCCCATGCCCTGGGCGATCAGGCGATCGCGATAGCGTGTGACCAGGCGCCCGGTCTGCTCGGCATACAGCACCACTTCGGAGGACGAATCGCCGGGGCGGCGCAGGATGCGCGCGAAGCGCTGCCCTTGCTCGACGAGATCACCCAGTTGCTTCTCGAAGATCAGCACCCCGGGCTGCGGCGCGAGAATGGTCTCCATATGGCCCATCTCCACCACCTCGACCGGCCAGTCGGCGGGTGCCACCTCATCCTCGATCACCCCATAAGCGCAAAGCCAGGCATAAAGCCCCTGGGCATCCTGCTCGGCGAAATGGTCGCTGACGTCGCCCTGCCCGCGCAGCTCCAGGGTCGCGGCCATGCGTTGCGCAGTCGTGCCCTCGCGCAGCCAGGGTGCAATGACGGTCTCCTCGAAAGAGCCGTCGTCGCCGTCATCCCAGATGATCGCCACGTCCATGCGCAGCGCCGCCGCCAGTTCACGGCCACGGGGCCAGAAACTGCGGTGCACATAAAGGTAGGGCAGCGCTTCGTCATCGGTGTGCAGATCCAGCACCACGTCCGCCGGCGCCGCCAGTTGCACCAGTTTCTTTTGCCACGCCTGCACAACGGTCGATGGTCGCTCCATGGCGGCCGACTGATCGAAGCCGCGGTTGAAGTTATGCCCGGTCGCATCGTGATAGCGCCCCAGTATCCGCCCCTGGCGAAACTGGCCGATGCCCAGCGGGTTGGCTTGTGGCACCACGGTCACGCTGCCTTTGAGCCGGCCCTGTGATTGCGTCACTTCGAGACGTTGCATCAACAGGTGCAGTACCAGCATGCCGGCGATTTCATCGGCATGCACCCCGGCCTGCAAGTGCACCTTCGGCCCGCCCTCGGCGCCTTCGAAGCGCCAGGCGCCGACTTGAACCGGATCACCATTGTTATTGCGAACGTTGAACGAAATATCCTGGGCCATCTGCTTGCCCTCCTGTCATTGATCGACGACACCCGCCCGGCCACCATCGGGTTTGCGCTCGTGCGCTTCGGGATAAAGGGGCTGCGACACGGAGCATTCGGCGCCGACCACGTCCTGCTCCGGGTGCCGACCGAAAATCATCGCCAGGGTGCCGCTGACCGCGATCAAGCCGGCGCCGATCATCAACGACACATCCATCAGCGTGCCCCAGATCAGGCTCGACAGCAGGAACGCCCAGATCAGCCCGGTGTACTCGAACGGCGCGAGCACGGTCGCGGTGGCACGCTGGAAACTGGCGAACAGCAGGAACTGGCCAATGCCGCCCATCAGTCCGGCGCCGAGCATGCCCAGCCAGGCCGGAGCCGGTGCCGGGGTGTGGGTCCAGGGCAACGCCAGTGCCATGCAGATGACAAACACCACATTGCTGATCAGCATCTGCTCCAGCACCGAGGTCTGCTCATCCACCTGGCGCAACTGGATATAGGTGAACGCCCAGCACATCGCCGCCAACAGCGTCAGGACGATCGGCAGCGGATCGGCCATGTTGCCCGGGCGACAGGCAATCACCACACCGATAAAGCCGATGATCAGGGTGAACCACTGCCAGCCGTTGACGCGCTCCTTGAGAATCGCCGTCGCCAGCACCGTGACCATGATCGGTGCAGAGAAATACAGGGTGGTCATTTCCGCCAGGGTCAGGTCACGGGCCGCCGTGTAGTACAGCAGCCAGGCCGCGATCGAGAGCAAGCCGCGCACCACCAGCAGCCGCCGGCTGGACGAGCGCCAGGCGCGCCGCACCAGTTGCAAACGGCCGATCAGCAAACAGGCGAGCACCACCACCAGGGCACGCCAGAACAGGATGGTGAACACCGAATAATCGGCCACCAGCCACTTGATGCCGGCATCCTGCAAGGACAGGAACGCGTAGCCCAGGGTGCACAGGCCAATGCCTTGCAAGGAACGGTCAACCACTGGCGTGCTTTTCATCATGCGGACCTGCGAACCGGGGTGCCACGGCGCTCGAAGAAGGCGAACAGCGCCTCGATCAGGAACGTCAGGCACACGTAGACACCGGCCACCAGCAGCAACGGCTCATACACTTGCAGGGTTTGCGCGCGCACCACGTTGGCTGCGCCCAACAGATCGATCACGGCAATGGTCGAGGCCAGGGCCGTGGATTTGAGCAACATTACGGTTTCCCCGGCCAGGGTCGGCAACAGCAAGCGCAGCGCCCGGGGCAACCGCACCCGCAACAGGGCCTGGCGCGGGGTCATGCCAAACGCCGAGGCCGCTTCCATTTCGCCCTTGGGCACCGCCAGCAGGCCGCCGCGGATCACTTCGCCGACGTAGGCCCCCACCGATACCACCAGGGCGAACACGATGTACCAGTAGCCGTCACGCAGGTACGGCCAGAGGAAACTGCCGCGAATCAGCGGGAACTGCGCAAACAGGCTGCCCAGGCCGTAGTAGAAAATGTAGATCTGGATCAGCAAGGGGGTGCCGCGGGTCACGCTGGTGTAGAACAGGCTGAGCCTGGCGATGACCTTGTTCTTCGAGATCCGCGCCAGCGCCACCAGCACCGCCAGGACAAAACCGAACACACTGGAAATCACCAGGATCAAAAGGGTCGTCTGCAGTCCGCGGACCAACAGCGACGCGTATTCAACTATCCACGCTGGCATCATTTCATTCTCTCTGCCGGTTCAGTCAACAAGCGGCATCCAGCGACGAATGCGTCGCTCGAGCCGGCCCGACAGGTAGTTGGACACCAGCGTCACCGCGTAATACAGCGCCGCGGCGGTGAGGTAGAACAACAGGTAATGACGGGTCGAACCCGCCCCTTGCCGGGCGGTGTACAACAGCTCGTTGGTGCCGACCACGCTAATCAGGGCGCTGTCCTTGATCAGGTTGATCCACAGGTTGGCCATCCCCGCCATCGCATAGGGCGCCATGATCGGCAGCGTCACGCGGCGGAACAGGCCGAAACCGTGCAGGCCGAAGGCTTTCGCCGCTTCGATCTGGCCGAAGGGAATCGCCTGGATCGCCGCCCGGAAAATCTCCGACGCGTAGGCGCCCTGCACCAGGCCCAGCACCACGATCGCCGCCAACGGACCGCTGACATTCACCGCGCCGTAACCCAGGGTTGCCATCAGCGAGTTGAGCAGCATGGAGCCGACGTAGTACAGCAACAGGATCAGCAGCAGCTCCGGTACCGCGCGGAACAAGGTAGTGTAGCCGCGAGCCAGCGCTGCAATGGGTCTTGGCCCGCCCAACTTGAGGCAAGCCACCACCAACCCGATGGCCAGCCCGACCAGGAAGGCACCGGCGGAGATCTGCAGGGTCATCAAGAGCCCTTTCAGCAACGCCGTGCCCCATCCTTGCTCGCCGAAATTAATCAAATCGAACATTGCTGGCATTTCAGTCTCCTGTTACGTATTGCTAAACCCTTGTAGGAGCTGGCTTGCCAGCGAAGCTTCTGGCGGCCTCAAGGCCCCCTTCGCCGGCAAGCCGGCTCCTACAGGATTTGTGCCGGGGTCAGAACGCCGGCTTCACGCTCGTGCCGAAGTAGCGCTGGGACAGATCGTCGTAGTCCTTGCTCGCCAGCAGTTCCTGGATGGCCTTGTCGAGCTTGGCCTTGAGCTCGGTGTCGTCCTTGCGCAGGCCAGCGCCCACGCCCTTGCCGAAGATCGGGTCGTACGGCACGGCGCCGAGGTAGGCCAGGTCCTTGGCGTCCGGGGTCTTGACGAAGGCTGCCATGGCGGTGCCGTCGGCCATCATCAGGTCGATGCGCCCGGCGATCAGGTCGGCGTTGGCCGAGTCCTGGGTGTCGTAGTACTTCACGTCGGCGATTTTTTCGTAGTAGGTCTTCAGGTAGCTGGCGCTCACCGTGGAGTTCTGCACGCCGATGGTCTTGCCCTTGAGGTCATCCGGGTACGTCTTCACCGAAGCGTCCTTGGGACCGACCACGGCGATCACCGAGTCGTAGTACGCCTTGCTGAAGGCAATCTGTTTTTCCCGCTCCTGGGTCACCGACATAGAGGAGAAGATCACGTCGATCTTCTTGGCCAGCAGCGACGGAATGATCCCGTCCCACGCCACTTCCTTGATCTCGCACTCGGCTTTCATTTCGCTGCACAGCTTGTGGATAAGGTCCACTTCAAAGCCCTTCCATTCGCCGTTGGCCTGTTTCTCGGTGTAGGGCGGATAGGGTTCGGCCGCGACCGCAAAGCGGATCGGCTGCGCTTGGGCCGCGCTCATGCCAGCCAGCAATACGCAGGCTGCGCCGGTCAACCAGTGTGCAAAACGTCGATTTCCCATGGTGTTTTCCCGTCTTTTTATTGGTGTTAGCGAGTTTGATGAGCGTTGACGAATTGCCGGCAACGCTCGCTGCGTGGGTGTACGAACACTTCGTCCGGCGAACCGGTTTCCTCGATCAGCCCTTGATGCAGGAAGGCGACTTTGGAGGAGACATCGCGGGCAAAGGCCATTTCATGGGTCACCAGGATCATGGTGCGGCCTTCTTCGGCGAGAGAGCGGATCACCCGCAGCACTTCCCCGACCAGTTCCGGGTCGAGTGCCGAGGTGGGTTCATCGAACAGCATGACCTTGGGCCGCATCGCCAGGGCCCGGGCGATGGCCACCCGTTGTTGCTGTCCCCCGGAGAGAAACGCCGGGTACTCGTTGCGCTTGGCCGAAAGCCCTACGCGTTCGAGCAAGGCTTCGGCGCGCTCGGTCGCCTCCGCGCGGCTCTCGCGCAGGACCTGGGTCGGCGCTTCGATGAGGTTTTCCAGCACCGTGCGATGGGGCCAGAGGTTGAAGTTCTGGAACACCATGCCCAGGCTCGAGCGGATGCGCACCAGCTGCTTGGCGTCGGCCACCAGCGGCGCGCCGGGACGGGTGTGGTTCAGGTGAATGCTTTCGCCGTCCACCAGGATGCGCCCCTGGTCCGGCACTTCGAGCATGTTGATGCAGCGCAGCAAGGTGCTTTTGCCCGAGCCGCTGGCGCCGATCAGCGAGATCACCTCGCCTTCGCGCGCGGTCAGGGACACACCCTTGAGCACCTCGATGTTGCCGAAGCGTTTGTGCAGGCGATCGACTTCGATCATGGTTCGCGCGGTGACCGGCTCCCTGACCGGTTCGCTCGACACGCGACTGATCACAGGCTTGGGTGCTGGCGCTTGCAACGCCTGGACAAAATCGCGGATACGTTGGGAGGCCTTGGCCGACACCAGGGACTGGGCATGCGCGACCAGGGTGGGTTCAGCGACGATCCAACCCATGGGCCAATCAGCCATCGGGTGGGATTTCGCCAGGCGACCGATCACCACGCAACGTTCGGCCATGCCCGGCGCTGCTGCGAGGTTCAGGTGTGGGTGCTGCAGCGTCAGGTCGTCATGGACCTCGTCGATCACCGCCCACAGGTCATGGGCAATGGCGAATCCGGCGATGGCTTGCACGGCTTCAAGGTTGAGCTTCGGGCCGGACAGGAAAATTGCCCGGGTGCGCGGGGTAATCGCCTTGGCCAGCGCGGTGGCATCCGCCGTGAACGCCACCGGCACCAAAGTGGCGCCGCAGGCCTTGAGCGACGCCTCGCAGGTCAGTGACATCGGATCGAGGGCAATCACTTCGTCGCCTGCAGCGAGCAGGCACATCGACGCGACGAACAAGGCATCCTGCGCCCCGGCCAGCGTGATCACGTTCGCGGCGTTCAGCCCACGGCTCAACAGCTTGCCGTAGTGCTCGGCAAGCGCCTCGCGCAAGACCAGGTGATCGGTAGATTCGCGGTTGTGAGTGTCACCTGCTGCTGGCACATCAAGAGCGGCATCGGTGATGAAATCGGCGGCGGGAAAATCCGCGGTGCCGACACTCGGCTTCCGCTCGACAAAGGGTGAAAACCGCATGCCAGTGCCTCGTTCAATATGAAGAAACGCAAGCCCGCAACCAGCCGGGAAAGAAGGTGGAACGAACATAGTCCAAGCTGAACAGTCGTTCAACAGAAAACTGTTGAAGGTTCGCGTTCAGCGTAAACAGGTCGTTTTTGCGACAGTCGCGACGTTTTTGCGTACCGGCCCTCAAGGCCATGCAGAAGGCATACGGGCGGCTATGCTGCTGTGATGTCCTTTGGTTGGAATACGCCCAATGCAATCAGGTACATCCACACGGATGCGGCATTGCCGACTACTGCTGTTAGGCATAGCGGCCCTCGGCGGGTGCGTTCGGTTGGGTCCGGACTTCCAGCCGCCCGCCGAGCCGTGGGTCGACCACTGGAACACCCCGGCCCTGGAACACGCCAGCCAACGCGCGCAGTACCCGGACATCCGCCAGTGGTGGCAGATCTTCGCCGACCCGGTGCTCGACCGCCTGATCGCCGAGTCGGACGCGCACAACGCCAGCCTGAAGATCGCCGGCCTGCGCGTGATGGAAGCCCGCGCGCAATTGGGCATCGCCGAGAGCGGGCGCTACCCGCAGCTGCAACAGATCGCCGCTGACAGCGTGTACATCGACCGGCACCAGTCCGGCGGGGACAATCCGGTTGACAGCCATCTGTGGCAACACAGCGCCGGGTTCGATGTCGGTTGGGAGCTGGACTTCTGGGGGCGCTTCGCCCGTGCCATTGAGGCCGCCGATGCCAGTTATTTCGCCTCTGAAGCCAACTACGACGACGTACTGGTCCTGCTGCGGGCGCAAGTCGCCGACAGCTATTTTTTCCTGCGCACCACCGAGGCGCGCCTGCGCGTCGCCAATGCAAACGCCAAGCAGCAATATCGCAACTACGAAATCACCGAAAAACTGTTCAACAGCGGCCAGACCGCCGAACTCGACCTGCAACAAGCCAAGACCCAATACCTGGGCACGTTGAGCACCATTCCCCTTCTGGAAGATCAGCTGTCTCGCACCCGCAATGCGTTGGCCGTATTGATCGGCCAGCCACCCGGTGCGCTACCGCTGGTGGTCGACAACACCCAATTGATCCCGCTGGTGGATCGCGCCGTATTGCAGGATGTCCCGGCCAATCTGCTGCTGCGCCGACCCGATGTGCGCGCCGCCGAGCTGAATGTGGCGGCGCAGTCGGCGCTGGTTGGCGTCGCCGAAACTGATTACTACCCGGCCCTGACGTTGCTGGGCAGCATCGTGTGGTCCACCGATTCCTTGAGCGGAACTTCCCGCAGCCTCGACCTGATTGGCGGGCCGAGCCTGCGCTGGAACGTCTTCGACTACGGCCGCATCGCCAACAACATACGCGTGCAGGATGCGCGTTTGCAGCAGTTGATCGAGTCCTATCGCGACAAGGTGCGCCAGGCCGCGCGCGAGGCGGATGACGCCGCCAACGGCTTGACTCGTTCCCTGCAACGCGAACGCATCCTGCGCGAAGCCGAAAGCGCCGCACAACGTTCGCTGGCGCTGGCCAACACGCTGTACCGCGAAGGTTATTCGGACTTCCAGCGGGTGCTGGATGCCCAACGTGCGCTGCTCGAACTGCAGGACAGCTATCTGGTCAGCCGTGGCGATGCGGTGAGCAATGTGATTGCCCTGTACAAGGCGTTGGGCGGCGGTTGGTACAGCGCCCAGCCCAGGGTCGATGCCGCCACGCGCCAGCAAATGGAACAACGGACTGACTGGGGCGACCTGCTCAAAGACCCTACGCCTGAGCAGCCTGCCTCCCCCTTGCCCACTCAGGTGAAAAAACCATGACTGAAGCCGCGCCCTCCCCTCAGCCAGCGCAGCCTGCCGCCGATCCCGCGAAAAAAGGCATCAAGTGGGTTTTACTGTTGATCGTTGTCAGCCTGGCCTGGTACCTGCTGGCTGATCGTTTCACACCGTACACCCAGCAGGCACGGGTAGGCGCGTTCGTGATTCCAGTGGCGGCGGAAGTGGCCGGCCGGGTAATTCGTGTCAACGTGCGCAATAACCAGGACGTGAAGGCCGGCGAGGTGATTTTCGAAGTCGACCCGCAGCCCTACCAGATCGCGGTAGACCGGGCGCGCGCCGACCTGGAATCCACCCGCCGGCAGGTCGGTGCCAGTACCGCCGGCATCGCCTCGGCGCAGGCCAGCCTGCGTGCAGCACAAGCCAACGAGCTCAAGGCGAAGCAGGATAACCAACGCCTGGAAGGTTTGTACCGCGAAGACCCCGGGACCGTTTCCGTGCGCTTGCTGGAGGTTTCCCGCGCCAGCCGCGAGGCGGCCACCAGCCAGGTTGCCGCTGCCCGTGCCGAAGTCCAGCGTGCGAAGGAGCAGGAAGGAGGCAAAGAGGAAGACAACGCCCTGCTGCGCAGCGCCGCCACCGCCCTGTCGAAAGCCGAACTGGACCTGTCCAATACGCAGATCCGCGCCCGTTCGGCCGGCTTGATCACCGACCTGCGCACCGACGTCGGCCAATTCGCCGCCGCCGGCAACCCGGTCATGACCCTGATTGCGATCCACGATGTCTGGATCAGCGCCGACATGACCGAGAACAACCTCGCCCTGGTCAGGCCCGACACCCCGGTGTCCATTGCCCTCGATGCGCTGCCCGGCGAAGTGTTCCAGGGCCGCGTGCGCAGCGTCGGCTACGGCGTCAGCGTGGGCACCCCGGCCGCTCCCGGCAGCCTGCCCACGGTGCAGAACAGCCGTGACTGGCTGCGTCCGGCCCAGCGCTTTCCGGTGATCATCGAGTTCTCGGCCGAATCCCTGTCCATGCTCAAGGACAACCGCGCGATTCGTTCCGGTGGCCAGGCCGAAGTCATGGCCTTCCCTTCCGAAGGCAACGTGCTCAACCCGCTGGGCCGGATATTCCTGTGGCTGATGAGCTGGCTGTCGTATGCCTACTAAACGCACGCCGAGGGTGCAGCGCGCACTGCGCCTGGCCTGCGGCACCGCACTGTGCCTGGCGGTGAGCTTTGGCCTGGGGATGCCGATCCCCTTCCTGGCGCCGGTGCTGGGGGCATTGCTGCTGGTCAGCGTCAATCGTCCGCTGCCGTTCAAAGCCACCCTGGTGCTGGCGCTGACCGCGATGCTGACCACCGGCATCGGCCTGCTGCTGATCCCGCTGCTGCGGTATTACGCCTTCAGCGGCGTGCTGCTGATCGGCCTCGGCCTGCTGGCGGTCTTTCGATACGGCCAACGGGGCGGCAACAACCTGGTGGTGACCTTCCTGGTGATCGGCCTGACCATGATCCCCGCAGCCGGGGTTGCCGATTTCGGCTTGGCGGCGACGGTGATCAAGGCGTTGACCAGCGGCCTGCTCCTGGCGGTCCTGATCGGCAGGGTGAGTCACTGGCTGTTCCCCGAACCGGCCAATGCCCCCACGCCCCCACCCGCTCCGGCCTTATCGGCCGAAGACGTCGACCGCGTGGCGTTGCGCGCCACCCTGATCGTGATGCCGACGTTCCTGCTGGCCATGATCGACCCCGCCAGCTACATGCCCATCGTGCTCAAGGCCGTGAGCCTCGGCCAGCAGAGCTCCACCACCAACGCCCGCGACGCCGCCCGCGAGCTGATTGGCTCGACCTTGCTGGGCGGCCTGTTGGCCATTGCGTTCTGGACCGCGCTGACGGTCTTTGTGCACTTATGGATGTTCTTCCTGTGGATGCTGCTGTTCGCCCTGATCCTGGCGCGCAAGCTCTATGGCCTGAGCCCGGGCCGCTTGAGTCCGGGCTTCTGGCTCAACACCCTGGTCACCCTGATTATCCTGTTGGGGCAATCGGTGCAGGACAGCCTGGCGGGCAAGGACGTCTACACCGCTTTTGCGGTGCGCATGGGGCTGTTCATCGCCGTGACGTTGTATGCCTGCCTGATGGTGCATTTGCTGGATCAGCGGCAGAACACCAGCCTCGCGCCTACCGGTCCCATATGATCATGGATTGACCTGATACCCCTTGCCCTGCAGACAACTGGTATACGCCGTCGAAGTGGTCGCGGCGTTGGTTTTCTCCTGCTCACGGCGATCCTGGCGCTGGCGCGAACCGCCGACCACGACACCTGCCGCGGCCGTTTGCTTGGCGCGGTCCTGGCGGTAGTCCTGCTGCTTGTCATCATCGACACGATCATAAAACTCGTCGTGCTGGCGCCCGCGCACCTGGGCCCCGGCGGCGCCGGCAGCAGCGCCCACGGCGGCGCCCTTGACCCGTCCGCCCGACGGGGTCGACGTGGTCGAGGCACTGCTGGCGGCGATGCTGTTGCATTCGTTGATGTCCAGTTGAGTCTGTTGCGAAGTCTGGCCCTTCAGCGGTACTACCGTCTGGGTCCATCCCTGGGCACTGAAAAACGCCAGTGCGACGCACAGGCCGATGGGTGACAACCTTTTCATGATGATCTCCGGATGGGCGTGATTCACCCTGAAACAGTGTAGTTCAGCCCTCCTAGCCCACCTCCATGACCAAGCTGTTTTCCACCCAGCGCACCGGCACAGGCTCCAATTGCGCGCCCTTGCACGGTCCGTCGATGCAGTGCCCGTCCTCGAAACGAAACATCGCGCTGTGATGCGCACACATCAGCACCTGGCCGCGATAGGTGCAGAATTCCTGGGGGTTATAGTCCAGCGGCACCGAAAAATGCGGACAGCGGTTGATGTACACCCACACCTGCTCGCCCTGGCGCACCGCAACCAGGCCGGCGGGATGCAGTTGTTGATGCTGCGGCAGACCCAGGGCGCCGCCGTCGGTGATGTCTTCCCGTTGGCACAAGGTGATGAGGGTCATGGTCAGCCCCGCAGTTCCGGGTTGCCGAGGCTCCAGTGCCAGGGCCGTATCTGGATGCTGGCAAACAGCCCGGCCTGGACGTAGGGATCGTCCTCGATGAAGGCTTCCACCTCCGCCAGGCTGCCGGCTTCGATCACCAGCAGCGTGCCGTTCATCGCCGCGCCTGCCTCATCAAGGGTCGGGCCGCCCAGGCGCACGACCACGCGGTGCGTATCGGTCGCCCGCAGATGCGCCTGGTGGCTTGGCCGCAGGCGCGAACGCAGGGCCAGGGAATCCGGGTGGTCGGTGGCGAATACCGCAAAAAACTGGCCCATGCTTCACCCGGCTTCCATGACGAATTCGTAACATGCCCGCTTGAACGGCAATGGCATGCCCAGCCGCGCGGACACCTCATCGTGGCTGATGCGGTCTTCATAGATCACCTGCAACGACGGCTTCACACCGAACACCGCATCGGACGCCAGGTACGGATCGTCGTGATTGAACAGGTGGGTCACCAGTTTGCGATAGCCCGGCACCTCGATCATGAAGTGCAGGTGCGCCGGCCGCCACGGATGCCGGTTGGCGGCATCGAGCATGCGCCCTACCGGGCCATCGGTGGGGATCGGATAACACACCGGGACAATCGTGCGGATCGCAAAGCAGCCGTCGGCGTCGGTGCGATAACGACCGCGCAGATTGCCGAATGGCTGTGCGCTGTCCTGGCCGGAATACATGCCGTTTTCGGCGGTCTGCCAGACGTCCAGCACCGCGCCGGCCAAGGCATTGCCCTGGGTGTCGACCACCCGTCCGCGCACCAGCGCCGTCTCGCCCGGGGTAAAGGCCATGTTCTCGCCGAACTCCCGCTCAGGCATGCCTTCGATGTAGAACGGCCCGAACACCGTGGTCTCGGTGGCGGTTGCACTGTGTCGATGGTTGATTGCGTCGACCAGCATCGACACGCCGAGGGTGTCCGAGAGCAGGATGAATTCCTGGCGCACCAGGCCATCGCATGTGTGCCCGGTTTCAGTCAGGAAGCGAATGCCCTCGAACCACTCCTGTTCAGTCAGTTCGACCTCGCTGACAAACGCGTGCAGGTGGCGGACCAGGCATTGCATGATCTGTTTGTAGCGGGCATTCGGTGCGTCGCCGAAGCTGTCCACGGCCTGCTCGGAGATTTGTTTTTCTATCGCTTTGTCTTGATCGGTCATTGTTTTTATTCCGACAGGTGCTGGCTGCGCGCTGGGTCAGGCTGGCGCCTGGCCGTTCATCGCCCGGGTCAGCAGTGCTTCGATCGGGCCTTGTTCAAACGGCCGTGGATTGTAATAAGGGCTGGCACAGGCAATTTTGGCCGCCTCGGCCGGACCGTTTGGTGGCAGGCCGATGTCCGCCAGTGCCAAGGGGATACCCAGTTTCTGGTTGAGTGCATACAACAATGCGCCCACCTCACTGGCCGAGCTACCACCCAGGGCACGTGCGGCGCGTTGCAACGGCCCGGCGGCGGCTTCGCGGTTGTAATGCGCGGCATGGGGCAAAACAATTGCGTGCGCCTGGGCGTGGGGCAAATTGAAAGTGCCGCCCAGGGTGTGGCAGAGCTTGTGGTGCAAGGCCATGCCCACCGAGCCCAGGCAAATACCCGCCAGCCAGGCGCCATACAATGCCTGGCTGCGAGCTTGCGGATCGTTGGGGTCGTCGACCACCCCCGGCAACGCCTGCGCCAACGAGCGAATCGATTCCTCGGCCATCAAGCCAATGATCGGGTTGGCGTCCTCGGCGTACAGCGCCTCCACCGCGTGGGCCATGGCGTTCATGCCCGAACAGGCGGAAATCTGTGCCGGCAGGCTCAGGGTCAATTGCGGGTCGTAGATCACGGTTTTCGGCAGGACCCGTGGATCACGCCCGGTTTTCTTCAAGCGATTTTCGGTCAGCCCGTAGATCGGCGTCATCTCGGAGCCTGCGTAAGTGGTCGGCACCGCCACGATCGGCAGCCCCGAATCCATGGCGATCGCCTTGCCCAGGCCAATGGTCGAGCCTCCGCCAATAGCCACACAGCAATCGGCATCCAGGCGCGCCGCTTCGACGCGGGCCGCTTGCGCCACTTCCAGCGGCACGTGCATCACTGCGTGCGGATACACGCCAGCAGCGCGATCACCGAGCAACGCCGCGACGCGTTCGCCCAGGCTGTGCTGTTCCGGCGTGGTGAGGATTAGCGCCCGCCGGGCACCCAATCGCTCGATTTCTTCAGCCAGCGCCGCGAGCTTGCCCCAGCCGAACACCACGCGGGTCGGCAGGCTTTGGTAGACAAAAGGATTCATGATCGGCCTCAGCGCTTGAAGTGTGGCGCGATTGTCGCGTCGACGTTGACCCACACCGAACGGGCTTCGGTGTAGTCGTGGATCGCTTCAAAGCCCATTTCCCGGCCATAACCGGATTGACCGACGCCACCGAACGGGCTGCCTGGGCTGACGCGTTTGTAGCAGTTGATCCAGCACATGCCCGCATGGATGGCATTGGCCATTTTGTGCGCCCGGCCGAGGTTCTGCGTCCACAGGCCGCTGCCCAGTCCGTATTCGGAGCCGTTGGCGATGGCCAGCGCTTCTTCGTCGGTGCGAAAGCGCACGACGGTGACGAAGGGACCGAAGACTTCTTCCTGGCAGACCCGGTCACCCGGCTTGGCCTCGACCACGGTGGGCTCGACATAAAAACCCTTGGCCAGCGCCGGGTCGTCCGGTGCCTTGCCGCCGGCGAGAACCTTGCCGCCCTGCTCGATGGCGATATCGATGTAGGCCATGACGCGGTCGCGGTGCAGGGCCGAGGTCAACGGGCCCATTTCGGTTTGCGGGTCCATCGGATCGCCGAGGCGGATCGACTTGGCCAGGGCGATGAAGCGCTCGAGGAACTGCTCGGCGATGTCTTCATGCAGGATCAACCGCGAACCGGCAATGCACGCCTGGCCCTGGTTGTGGAAGATCGCCCAGGCAGCGCCGTTGACCGCCGCTTCCAGGTTGGCGTCTTCGAAGACGATATTGGCCCCCTTGCCGCCCAGCTCCAGCTGGATGCGCTTGAGGTTGCCTTTCGAGGCTTCGACAATCCGCCGACCGGTCGCGGTCGAGCCGGTAAACGCAATCTTGCCGACGTCCAGATGTTCCGCCAGCGCCTGGCCCGCGGTATGGCCGTAGCCCGGCACCACGTTGACCACGCCTTTGGGGAAGCCGACTTCGGTCATCAGCTCGACGATGCGCAAGGTCGACAGCGGCGTGATTTCCGAGGGTTTGATGACGACGGTATTGCCCGCCGCCAGCGCCGGGCCCATCTTCCAGCTGGTGAACATCAGCGGAAAGTTCCACGGCACGATCTGCCCGACCACGCCAATCGGCTTGCGCTGTACGTAATTGAGGAAGCCGACTTCGACGGGTATCACCGAACCTTCAATTTTATCGGCCATGCCACCGAAGTAGCGGAAGCAGGCGGCAGTACGCGGCACGTCGAGGCCACGGGAGTCGCGGATCGGGTGCCCGGTGTTCAAGGATTCGAGCTGCGCCAGTTCTTCGCTGCATTCTTCGATCCGGTCCGCCAGTTTGAGCAACAGGCGTCCGCGCTCGGCAGCAGCCAGCGCAGACCAGGCCGGAAACGCGCGTTTGGCGGCGGCCACCGCGAGGTCGACGTCAGCGGCTTCGGCGGCGGCGATGCGGGTGATCAACGAGCCGTCATGGGGCGACACGACGTCGATGGTGCCGCCGGCGAGCGCATCGACGAAGCGGCCATCGATATAGAGCTGATTTTGCATAATGGTTTCCTCGCACTGCGCTTAAGAAAGCAGTGTCTGACTGGATGGCTGAGTGCCTGGCCCGGGACGATGTCGTGCCAGGCACGAGGTCTTAGAATTCGATCGGGTACGGCTTGAGTTCACCGCTTTCGTAGCGCTGCGGCAGGTTCGGCGTGGCGTTTTCCCAGACCAACAACATCGAGCGCTTGGTCGAATAGCCCTGGTGACGAATGTCGGCGGGCATGGCGCAGATGTCGCCGGCTCGCATGGTGATGCGCGCACGGGGGTTGCCATCGTCCTTGTCGCCGACATCCCAGATGATCTCGTCCGACAGCTGCAGAAACCACTCGATCCGGTCATTGCCATGGAACACCGGCAGGATGAATTCTTCGGTGGTCGGGCAGAACAGGCTGGCCTTGCACACCGAGGTCACCGAGGGGTTCCAGGTCACGTCGGAGCGCGACAGGTACTTGTGCAGGTTGAAGGCATGCAACTGACCTTCGAAACCTTCGGCGGCGTGGATCTGCGGCTCGTCCTGCGGCACATCGATGAACTGGCGGTTAACCGGCAGATCGTTGCGCAGCGGCGAATCATCCGGCAGGCCGGGCATGCGCTTGGTGGCGATGCGAAAGCGTTCGATGGCTTCGATGTTGTTGCCGTTCTTGCGTCCGAAGGCGCTGCCGGTTTCTTCCGGCGCGGCGAAGGGGTCGAAGGTGGCGTTGGTCCAGTCGCGCAGGATTGCCTTGAACGTCGCCATGATCAGCGGCGTTTCGAAGTTTTCGGTGTAGTTGACCCCGGCCGCCTTGAGCGTGCCATTGAAGGTGCCGGCGTACAGGTCGACCTTGCCGTAGTAGTTGCGAGTGCCGATGACGTGGTCGAAGTTGACCCAACCGTAGAAAAAGCCCCAGGCCACGTCGCGCATCAAGGCACGCAGGAAGGCATCGACCGGAATCAGATGGGAACGGGTCTGGCCTTTGGCGGGCCAGGTGATGCGGGCAAAATACTCGTCGCGCGACAGCTCGAACGCACCGAGTTTGAAGGCGCAATAGCCGGTGACGGCATGGGCCGCGCTGGCCTGGACGTCTTCATCGGCAAACAGTGGGGTAAGGGCTGCGGTGTCAAGCATGGCCATGTCGGGATTCCTCTTGTTTTTGTTGGCGGGGGGCGGCTGGGCAGATCACTTCAGGCAGATGTCGGCCCACTTCTCCACCGACAACGGGCCCTTGATCGTCTGCTGCAGGATCACGCCCGGGCGACTGGCTTCGAAGCGATAGGCCGTGCCCACCGGCAGCAGGCACTGGTGACCGCGCTTGAGCAGGACGTATCCCATGGGTTTTCCCGCCGGCACGTCACCGGCCAGTTGCGTGCCCTCGCCTGCCGTCAATGGCGCGTCGAGCTTGAGGAAATCCACCCGCACTTCGCCGTCCATGACGATGGCGAATTCGTCGTGCGCGGCCGTGTACCAGGGCGACTGGCCTTCGGCGCGCAGGGTTTCGATGACGTAGCCGAGGTTGAGACCCACCACGACCTTTTCATACGGCAGGGATTGTTCCGCTACCTCGAACACGTTGGAAAAGGCGTAGTGACTGGCCTGGCCGCTGATGATTTCAACCGAGCCTTTTGTGTACTTGTCCAGCGAGCCGAAGACCGTTTCGATTGCCGCGCTACTCATGGTTTTCACCGTTTTGTTGTTGTAGTAACAGTGAGGCAACAGTACGTCTGAGCCCTTGCGGGAACAATTAGAGAGTCGGCGACAACAGTGTTCGCGAAACGCAAACACTGGGGTCATTGTGGGAGCGAGCCTGCTTGCGAAGGCGGTGTGTCAGCCAACATTTCCGTCAAATGAAAAACCGCATTCGCGAGCAAGCTCGCTCCTACAGGTTTGGTGTGACTCAACGGATCCAGCCGCGTTCGAGCAAGGGCTTGTCCCAGCATGGCTCATCGCCGAAGTTCTCCACCAGAAAGTCGATCAACGTACGGACTTTCAGGGCCCGGCGCTGGGTCGCCGGATACACCGCAGAGAAATTGAAGGAGGACAACGCGTATTCGGGCAGCACCGGAATCAAGCGCCCGCTGAGCAGGTCGTCACTGGCCACCAGCGTCGGCAGGCAGACAATGCACACGCCGGTCTGGGCGTAATCGCGCAACAGATGCACCGAGTTTGAGCGCACCTGCCCCGGCAGGCTCAGTTCCACCTGTTCGTCTTCGCGATTGAACAGCCAGCGGTTGCGCGACGGATAACCCTCGTACAGGGCGATCTTGTGTTGCAGCAGTTCCTGGGGATGGGTTGGCACGCCGAATTCGCTGGCGTAATCGGGGGACATGCAGAACAAGCGCCGAACGCTGAACAATTTGCGCTCGATCAGGGTTTCCGCCATCGGCGGGAACATCTGGAACGCCACATCAAAACCTTCTTCGATCGGGTCCACCACCCGGTCGTTGACGATAACGTCCACTTCAATGTCCGGGTACAGCCGCGTGAACTCGGCCAGCATGCGGCCGAAATGGCCGATGGCAAAACCGGGCAGCATCTGCACCCGCAGCTTGCCGGTGGGTTTGGCGCGCAATTCGCGCATGTGTTCGGTCAACGAGTTGAAACTCGCGACCATGTCCGCGCATTCCTTGTAGTACGTCTCCCCGACCTCGGAGAGCCGCACATGGCGCGTGCTGCGATGGAACAGCGGCGCATTGATGAACTGCTCCAGCTGCTGGATGCGGTGAGTGATGACCGAGCGGGTCACGCCCAGTTGCTGGGCCGCCCTGGCGAAGTTGCCGGTTTCGGCAACCCGCACGAAGGCTTCGACACTGAGTAAACGATCCATGGGCGGGTTCTCTGGATGTTTTTGTTCTTATAGAAATACGAGGTTAGCCTCTTGGCACCTCGCACTCCACATCCCGGACGAGAACCTGCCCCTGTAGGAGCGAGCTTGCTCGCGAAGAACTCAAGGGCAACGCGTTTAACCAGTAAACACGCGTTATCGTTGACGACCATCGCGAGCGAGCTCGCTCCTACAGCGTTTACCGATTGAGCCAGGGATAACGCGCGGTGTCCTGGCTACCATAGTCAGGGTCCAGGTAGATGAAGCAGCGCTGGATCTTGAAATCACGGATCTCGAACACGTCCGCCCAGTAGCCGGCACCCGCCGGTGACGGCACGCCCGCGCGCCAGTGGCCGTCGACGTGTTCACCAAAACTGGTGCCTTCGCAGACCAGCGTGTCGGTGCCGGTGAGAATCCAGTTGAAGTGCGCATAGTCGTGGGTGATCGATTTCAAGCGGCTGCCCAGGTCGCCAAACATCTGGCCGATCTGGTCGCGGCCGGTGGCCAGTCCCCACTTGGGAAACAGGACCTGCGCGTCCTCGGCGAACAGTTCGAGAATGCTGCCACCGGTGGAGGTGATGCCGCCGTTGTCGAAGGCCTTGAGGTATTCCAGGGCGACCGATTTGCGTTGCTCGTCGGTCATTGTCAGGGTGCTGATCATGGTTGTCTCCGCGTTATTTTATGCTGGCCGTCAGTGCAACGACTTGATGTAGGTGATGATCTTCTGCCGCTTGGCCGGGTCTTCCTGGGAATACACCATGGCACTGCCCGGCGCCACGCTCTGGGCATCGGTCAGCCAGGCGTCGAGCATTGGCTCATCCCAGACCTTGCCGGCCATGGCTTTGGCGTAGCCGTCGCTGTAAGTGAAGTTGCTTTCGCTGGCAGCCTTTCGCCCCAGCAGCCCGAACAGGTTCGGTCCCTGCCCCGGCGGGCCGCCCTTGTCGAAGGTGTGGCAGACCGCGCAGTGGTTGGTCGCCAGTTTCTGTGCCACTGCCAGGTCATCGGCCAAAGCGCTGCCGGTCAGGCCGAAACCTGCTGCCAGCACCCACAGTGCCGGGGCACGCAGGAAAAATTTGAAGTGCGTCATATCGTTGTTCTCGTGCAATCGAGGTTTAAGCAAACATCAGCTTCGGCTCGGCTCTTTGTGCGCCTGGTTCGCCGCGCGATAGGCGAAGGCGATGATCGGGCCCAGCGTTGATCCACCGGCCCAATAGGCGCGACCGGAGGCCGATGCCACGCAGTTGCCGACGCCGTACAAACCCGGGATCGGTGCATTGGCATTGTTCAACACCTGGCCGACCGAGTTGGTTTTCGGCCCGCCCTTGGTGTCGAGGTTGCCGCCGGTGATCAACGCCGCGTAGTACGGGCCTTTCGCCGCCAGCGGATACATCGTCAGGTTGCCGCTGCGGTCGGGTTTGACCGGACCTGTGAACACGCCCTGGATCACCAGCTCGCCGCGATGGAAGTCCAGGTCCTTGCCCGTCTTCGCCAGGTCGTTGAAACGCTTGAGCGTGGCTTTCAGGTTCAGGTTGAAATCCGCGCTGAGCTTCATCCCGCCAATATCGGCGGCGTGTTTATCCAGGCGTTCGGCGATGTTCTTTGCCAGCTCTTCCAGGGTTTCGCCCTTGACCACATGGCGGTCGTTGCCGCCCTTGGGCACGATCGGCGAGCCGTATTCGTCGCTGCTGCAGAAGTCCTGGGCGCGCTGGTCCCAGATCGAGAACATCACCAGGTTCGGGTATTCGGCCTTGTCGCCGTCCCATTGGAAGAAGGTTGGGACCAGTTCGTTGTAGACCGTCTTTTCGTTGACGACGCGCTTGCCGTACTTGTTCACCATCAGCATCGAATCGCCGTTCATGGTGAAAATGCCAGACATCGAACCGTCCTTGGCCAGGGCTTTTTCCAACAGGATCGGGCACGACCAGGCGTAGTTCATGTTGCGCAACTGCACCCCCAGTTCACTGGAGATACGAATGAAATCGCCCTCGTTGGTCAGGGCCGCGCAACCGCCGTAGACCGGGGCGTTGAGGAAGTTGCGGCGCAGTTCCGGGTCGTGGGTGAAACCACCGGTGGCAAAGATCACCGCTTTGCGCGCCCTGACCCGTTGCAGCGTGCCCTCTTCGGTTTCGACTTCGACACCGACCGCTTCGCCTTTGCCGTTGAGGATCACTTTGACCACGCGTTCGCCGGTGCGGATCTGCACGCCGTCGCGCTTGGCGGCGGCGGTCAGCGTACGAATCGCCACGCGACCGCCGTCCGACATGCTTGGCCGGGCTTCCCTGGGCACCAATACGCGACCTTTCTTGGCCTTGTCTTCGGGCAACTCGGCCCAATAGTCCGGCACGTCCGGGCAATGGCGGTAAGGCAGCGCGTCGCGTTCGGCCAACAGTTCAGCCGCCGGCGAGGCGCTCTCGTAGATCGCTTCACACATCTCGTATTCCCAGTCGGACAACCCGAGCTTGGGCAACGAGGCGTCGTAGGATTGCGGGCGTGTCAGGCGCGCGACATAACGCAGGTAGTCGGCTTTTTCATCGACGATGCCGGCGTCACGCATCGGCTTGTTGTTCGGCACCCAGTACCAGAACGCCGCTTTCGCCGCAGTTCCGCCAGGGCTGCCGGCCTTCTCCAGGATGACCACGTCATTGCCCAGCCAGCGCGAGAACAATGCGGTCGGCAAGCCGCTACCGCCACCGCCAACGACGACTATGTCGTGTTCCCTGTCAAAGGGCAGCTCGTCGCTGGCCATGGCCCGTGCCGCTACGCCCGACAAGGCGGCGACAGCCGTACCGGCGGCGCCGGCCTTGATGAAGTTGCGGCGAGACAGTGCAAGTTTCTGGTGTTCTTCGTTCACTTTTTATTCTCCGGAATGAGTAGCGGCGACACAGGCCAATCAACGCGGCTGCGTGACTCACCAGTAATGCCAGAGCTGCACGAACAAGCCGTCGGTGACGGTGGTGTTGCGCCCTTCCACGCCTTTGGAATAGTGGATGGACACCTGGTCCCACATTTTCTGGGCGAACACCTTCTGCACGCCGGGCTTGAGCTGGAACAGCACCCCGGCGCCGAGCGCGGTTTCGTTGGATTCAGAGAACTCGATGGCATCGTTGTTGCGATCATCGGAGCTGAAGGTTTTCTGGTAGTCGGCACTGACGAAGGGCGTGACCTGGTAGGTCGGGCGATCGACGATGTTGTAGCCCAGGCGCAGGTTGGCGTGACCGGTATCACCAGGTTCGGTGTGGTGCGGGCCATCGCCGCGCAGGATCGCGCCCACCAGCAGGTCGATGTTCACCTTGCCCAGCCATTCGTTGTAGAACAGCGAAGGCCACAAGGCGTAGGTGTCGCTGCTGACCGAGTCGGCGCCGGTCGGCAGTTGCACGTAGGCTTGCGCGCCGATGGTGCGCAGCGGCGTCGGGTTGTACCAGACCAGGCCGCCAACCAGCGGATCGCCCAAGCCGCTGACCCGCGTACCGTTGCCGCGAACCGCGATTTCCGGGAGGGTAATGCTGGCGATGAAGCCGGTATTGGGCAGGCCGTCCATCTTCCAGTAGTGCAACAACGACGTCAGGCCAACGTAGGTCTCGGTGTTGCTGCCGGCGACCTTGTTGCCGTGATCGTCAAAGCGTTTGCGGTCGTCGTTGTATTCAAACTCCTGGCCCACTGAATTGTAGGGCTCGGTGAAGTCCGAGCTGAACTGGAAGCTTTGGGGCCTGTTGCTGGCATAAGGAATGCCCGAGGCTTGCACCATCGAGGGAAACAAAATGCCAGCCCCCAGAACGGGAGCGAACAGGGCCGCTGCGCGTCCCCATGCACGAATACTCATACCTGCCTTCCTTATTTTTATAGGAGCCAAACCCCCGAAGGGGCGTAAGGCCGAAAGCAAGGTATGACGTCTTGTTGAGCCCTGGCTGGAGCTCCACCGGATCGTTGGCGGATCCTGGTGTTCGGCGAGATGGAGGCTACAAGCCCGCCACTACACCAACAATTCCATTCTCGGCGACTTCAGTGTTTGCGTATTCAGAACAATGCTGCGGGGATTTGAACACGCTGAAAATCAACTGTGGGAGCCAGCCTGCAGGCGATGGCGTCGGGTCAGGCAACATAGATATCGAATGTGCCGGCCTCATCGCGAGCAAGCTTGCTCCTACAGGTTTTGTGACGTTAATCAGGCATTCGAAGTCAGCGGATACAGTTGTTCGTCGAACTGCGACAGCTTCGCAAACACCAGCGGCTGATCATCACTCAGGTGCTGCAATCGCTGCCCGTAATCAACCAGAAACTGCTGCCGCGCCTCATCGGTGATGCACGGCACATGCCAGGCCACGAACGGCTCCAGCACATCAAAACCCCCTTCATTGCGGGCAAGCGTTATTGGTTTTTACGCACGTTTTCACCTATCAGTTCTGCTAGTTCCCGTTTCCGACAATCCCCTTGATACTCAAACCCTCCCAGACCTTGAAAGCTCGGAGCGCCCGATGTCCAATCCACAGCAACCCTGGCTCATCCGCTATCGCTACGACCCACTGGATCGACTGACCAGCCACACACAGTCAGACAACCCGGAACGTCATCGCTTTTACTGCAAGAACCGCCTGGCCACCGAGATTCAGGGTGCAATCGGGCACTCCATCGTCCAGCACGATGACGGTCTGCTGGCCCAGCAGCAGCGCCACACCGATGGGCACGAGACCACCCTGTTGGTCACAGACCTGCAACGCTCGGTGCTGTACACGCTCACGAGGGACAGGCAACCACAACCCATTACCTATTCCCCCTACGGACATCGCCCCGCCGAGAACGGGCTGACCAGTTTGCTGGGGTTTAACGGAGAACGACCGGATGCGGTGACCGGGCATTATCTGTTGGGTAATGGGTATCGGGCGTTTAATCCGGTGTTGATGCGATTTAATAGTCCGGATAGTTGGAGTCCGTTTGGGAAGGGTGGTCTGAACTCATATACCTATTGTTTAGGGGATCCTGTTAATTTTTCCGACCCCAATGGACATTCCCTTTTTGTAGCGACGCAACTTCTCCGCTGGGGGCGGCGGGCGGCTACGAAGATAGTAAAAAAAAGCAGAGAAATTGTTCTCGACGAAAGTATCACATCACAATCAGTAGCCAAATTAAGGCCCGGGATAACACCGACGCAAGCCGTATCTGCGCGGAGCAAAATGAACAAAATTAAATATCTAGCGAAAACCGAGCCACTAAACGCAAAGTATCGTAGCGATTTGAAATCTGCAGAAAAACATGCGAAAGCTATTGAGAGTTTGACTGGGATTCCGGTCAGTGGGAACCAACGACTAAATCTTCTAAAAAGTATCGCTGGAAGTGAGCCTTCGGATTTAGAGCTAATCTTTTCATACAGGAAATTAGCCAACATTAAAAGAGGGGAATTTGCTCCCGAGACGCCGATATTTGGACGTCCAAGTCAACAATCGGCTAGGACTTATGACCATCAGATGAGAAATTTACAAGATTCGAACACTCAAATATACCATGAAGAAGAAAGTCGACTTTTTAATTTGCATTTTCAGGACGACTATGTTCGAGAACGTCAACAAATTCGCACCGAGTGATAATTCGGGACAGCGGGACATCAGCCAAATCAACTAGTGTGGCTGATGCCCTCATCGCGGGCAGCCCGCTCCCACATGGTTTGTGGTACTAAAAAGCATTCGTTGTCAGTGGATAAAGCTGTTCATCGAACTGCGACAGCTTCGGAAACTCCAGCGGCTGTTCATCACTCAGCTGTTGCAACCTCTGGTCGTAATCAACTAGAAATTGTTGCCGCGCCTCATCGCTGATGTACGGCACATGCCAGGCCACGAACGGTTCCAGCACGTCGAAGCCAACATAAGCCAGGGTGCCGCGCAGAATCGGCCGCAGCATGTCCTCCAACGGACCATGGATCGCCTCTTCCCCAAACATGTGTTCACGGCCTCCCAAGGTTACGGTGACCAATGCCTTCTTGCCGGCAAGCCCACCCTGATCATAGAAACGCTTGCCGCCATAGCAAATCCCCGACACCAGCACCCGATCAATCCAGCCCTTGAGCATCGCCGGGGTGGAGAACCAGAAGATCGGGAAGTTGAGAATCAGCAGATCGGCCCACAGCAGCTTGTCCAGTTCTGACTGGATGTCCGCCGCCAGCGACTGGCTCTTCACACCCAGGCGTTGTTCCAGGGCGTAGACCAGGTACTCAGGGTTTTCCCGGGACGAGAAGTCATCGGCGCTGGCCACCGGGTTCCAGTTCATCTTGTACAGGTCGCTGACCTGCACTTCGTGGCCCTGGGCTTGAAGGGTGGCAATCGCCTGGTCGCGCAAGGCGGCGGTGAACGATTGTGGCTCTGGATGAGCGTGGACGATCAGTACTTTCATGGGGGTTCCTTAGACTTTTTCCAGCGTAGGATTTGTATTTGGGATAGCACGGCTGGCCAGCAGGCGGTCGAGCCAGTCGGGGTCCATTTGTGGTTCGGAGGAAAACAGCAGTCCGGTGTAGTCCTGGTGCGGTGGGGTGAAGATAGCGCTGCGCGAGCCATGATCCACCACCCTGCCCCGTTGCATTACCAGCACTTCGTCGGCGATCGCCCGCACGGTGGCAACGTCATGGGTGATGAACAGGTAGGCCACGCCGAGCTGTTGCTGAATGCGGTTGAGCAACTTGAGCACGCCTTCGGCCACCAGTTGATCGAGGGCCGAGGTGACTTCGTCGCAGATGATCAGTTGCGGATCGGCCGCCAGGGCCCGGGCGATGCAGACCCGCTGTTTCTGCCCGCCGGACAATTCACGGGGCTGACGCTCCATGAAGGTCGCAGGATCCAGCTCGATCATCTCCAGCAGTTCGGCGACCCGCGCACGCATGGCCTTGCCCTTGAGCCCCAGATAGAACGTCAGTGGCCGGCCGATGATGTCGACGATGCGCTGGCGCGGGTTCAGTGCCGTGTCGGGGATCTGATAAATCATCTGGATGCGCCGCAGTTGCTCCTTGCTGCGTTGGCGAAAGTCCGCTGGCAGCGGTTGGCCGTCATACAGCACCTCGCCGTAGGTCGGCGGCAGCAAACCGGTAATCAGCCGCGCGGTGGAGCTTTTGCCACTGCCGGATTCGCCGATCACCGCCAGGGTCTGGCCACGGTACAACTTCAACGAAACGTCGTGCAGCACCGGCTGATGACCGTAGCTGGCGCAACTCTTGCGCAACTCCAGAAGTGGTTGTTCCTGCTGCGGCAACGCCTTGGGCTCGGTGCGGAAACTGCGCACCGCCCACAGCGACTTGGTGTAGTCCTCCTGCGGATCGCCGAGCATCTTGCGGGTCTCGGCCTCTTCCACCAGTTTGCCGTGGCGCAGCACCATGATGCGGTCGGCCATCTGCGCCACCACCGCCAGGTCGTGGCTGATGTAGATCGCCGCGCTGCCGTAGGTCTTCACCGCATCGCGAATCGCCGCCAGCACCTCGATCTGGGTGGTAACGTCGAGGGCGGTGGTCGGTTCATCGAAGATGATCAGGTCCGGGTGGCAGGCCATCGCCATGGCGGTCATGACCCGCTGCAGCTGGCCGCCGGAGACCTGGTGCGGGTAACGCTGGCCGATCTGTTCGGGGTTGGGCAAGCGCAGCACGCGGTACAATTCCACCGCCTCACGCATCGCCTGTTCACGGCTGATGCCGCCGTTTTTCACCGCCGTCTCGACATGTTGATCGATCAGGCGGTGGGCCGGATTGAACGAAGCCGCGGCACTTTGTGCGACGTAGGCGATGCGCAAGCCGCGCAACTTGCGCAGGGCTTCGGGTTTGGCCTTGAGCAGGTCGATGCCGTCGAAATGCACGGTGCCGCCGGTAATCTTGCAGCCGTCGCGGGTATAGCCCATGGCGGACAGGCCGAGGGTCGATTTGCCCGCCCCGGATTCACCGATCAGCCCCAGCACCTCACCGCGTTGCAGGGTCAGGTCGATGCCCTTGATCAGCGGATGCCATGCGTCCTCGTAATGGCCTTCGATGTGCAGGTTGCGGATTTCCAGCAAAGGTTTTGTAGTCGTCATGTTCAGCATTCCTTGAGGCCGCTGGATTTGTGCAGCATCCAGTCGACGACGAAGTTGACGCTGACCGTGATCAAGGCCACGGCCAGGGCAGGCAGTAATGGACTGATGTCGCCGAAGGTGATCAGCACCGCGTTGTCGCGCACCATGCTGCCCCAGTCGGCGGTGGGCGGCTGGATGCCCAGGCCGAGGAACGACAGCGCGCTGATGAACAGGAACACGAAGCAGAAACGCAGGCCGAATTCGGCAATCAGCGGCGCCGCCGCATTCGGCAGTACCTCGCGGGTGACCAGCCAGCACAGGCCTTCACCGCGCAGGCGCGCGGCCTCGACGAAGTCCTGCACCACCACGTTCATCGCCACGGCGCGGGACAGGCGAAACACCCGGGTCGCATCCAGCAGTGCAATCACCAGCACCAGTGAAGTCGCGTTGGTGCCGACCACACTGAGAATCAGCAAGGCGAAGATCAGTTGTGGAATGGCCATCAGGATGTCCACCACCCGCGACAGCCCCTGATCGATCGCACCGCCCTTGATCGCCGCGATCAGGCCGCAGGTCCCGCCAAGCAGGAACGCCAGCACCGTGGTCAGGAAGGCGATGCCCAGGGTGTTGCGCGCGCCATAGACCAGGCGGCTGAACATATCGCGCCCCAGGTTATCGGTGCCCAACAGGAACTGCCCGCCCCACGGCGCGAAGCCCTCGCCCACCACCTGGGTTTCGCCAAACGGCGCCAATACCTCGGCGAACAGCGCCACCAGGATGTACACAACGATCACCAGCAATCCGAACTGCGCACTCAGCGGCGCCCGGAGCAAAGTTTTAAGCAGGCTCATGGTCTACCCCTTTGGATGCATCAGGCGTGGGTTGCTGGCAATCGACAGCACGTCGGCGCTGGTATTGAGCAGGATGTAGGTCGCGGCAAAGATCAGGCTGCAGGCCTGCACCACCGGGATGTCGCGCTTGGCCACTGAGTCCACCAGCAACTGGCCGAGGCCCGGATAGACAAACACCACTTCGACCACCACCACGCCGACCACCAGGTACGCCAGGTTCAGCGCCACCACGTTGACGATCGGCGCCAGGGCGTTGGGCAAGGCATGGCGGAAAATGATCCGCGACTGGCTGATGCCCTTGAGCCGGGCCATTTCGATGTAGGGGCTGGCCAGCAGGTTGATCAGGGAGGCGCGGGTCATGCGCATCATCTGCGCGATCACCACCAGGCTGAGGGTCGCTACCGGCAGCACCGAGCGCTCCAGGACCTCACCCAGCGAGGCGTTGGGCGAGAGATTGGAAATGCTCGGGAACCAGTTGAGCTTCACCGCGAACACCAGGATCAGGATGTAGGCGACGAAGAACTCGGGGAACGACACCGCGCTCAGGGCCGAGGTGTTGAGCAGGCGGTCGAACCAGCTGTTGCGGTACAAGGCCGCGAGCATCCCCAGCAACAACGCCAGCGGCACCGACACCATGGCCGCCAGCAAGGCCAGGCTGAAGGTGTTGCCCAGGCGATTGCCGACCAGTTCGGCGATCGGCCGCTGGTTGGCCAGTGACACGCCCAGGTCACCGTGCAGCAGTTGCCAGATCCAGTGCCCGAAACGGGTCAGGGGCGGCAGGTCCAGGCCCAGTTGCGCGCGGTAGGCCGCCACGGTCTCGGGGGTGGCGGACTGGCCGAGCATGGCCTGGGCGATATCGCCCGGGAGCAGGCCGACGGCGAGGAAGATGATGACTGAAACGGCGAACAGCGACAGCAGGCCCAGGGCCAGGCGCTGCCCTAATAGCTTGAAAATACTTCTCATCGTGCAGTTCCTTGAAATGGACACGCCAATGGGGCTGCGAACCCCAACTGTAGGAGCCGGCTTGCCGGCGAAGGCGTCTTCATTGCCAGTGCAAGACTTCAGGCCGCCTTCGCTGGCAAGCCAGCTCCTACAGGCGATCTTCATTGTTTGTGAGATCCCGGTGTCAGGCCTGCCACCAGCGCTCGATTACGCGCAAGCCGTCGAGTTCGCCGTAAGGCGCGGTCTGTCCGCCGTGCGCCACCTTGTTGGACCGCGCCGCCACCGAGCTTGCGAACAGCGGCACGATCGCCCCGCCGTCATCGCGGCACAGCGCCTGCATTTCGTTGTACATCTCGCGGCGCAGCGGCTCGTTCATTTCGCCCCGGGCGGCGTTGAGCAGTTGGTTGAAACGCGGGTTGTCCCAATGGGTTTCGTTCCACGCCGCGCCCTTGGCGTAGCCGATGCTGAACATGCGGTCGGCGGTCAGGCTGCTGTACCAGAACGAGGTGGTGAAGGGTTGCTTCATCCAGACGTTGGAGAAGAAACCGTCGGCGGGCTCGCGCACCACATCGATGTCGATCCCCGCCGCCCGCGCCTGCTCCTTGAACAGCACCGAGGCATCGACTGCCCCGGTGTAGGCCGCGTCGGAGGCCTGCAGGCGGACCTTGAGCGAATCCAGGCCGGCCTGCTTGAGGTGAAAGCGCGCCTTGTCCGGATCGTAGGTGCGTTGCGCAAGCGACGTATTGATGAAGCGGCTGCCGGGCTGGATCGGGTGGTCGTTGCCCACCAGGCCATAGCCGTACAGCACCGACGCCAGCAGGGTTTCGCGGTTGATCGCGTGCTTCATCGCCAGGCGCACGTCGTTGTTCTGGAACACCTGGCTGTCGGTGAGCATCGGGAAGGTGTAGTGCTGGGCGCCCTTGGTTTCTTCGATCACCAGGTTCGGGTTGCGCTTGAGCAGCGCCACGGTCTTGAGGTCGACCTTGTTGATCACGTCCACTTGCCCGGTGACCAACGCGTTGATTCGCGCGGCGCCGTCGCCAATCGCGAGCAGCTCGGCGCCAGCGAAGTGCGCCCGCCCCGCCTTCCAGTAATCCGGGCTGCGTTCCAGGGTCATGCGCACACCCGGTTCGAAGTCCTTGAGGCGATAACCGCCGGTGCCAATACCTGCCTGCCAATCCGGCACGCCGTCCTTGCTCGGCATGATCACCAGGTGGTAATCGGCGACCACGTAGGTGAAGTCGGCGTTGCCCGAATGCAGCTCGAACACCACGCTGTCACTGCCATTGGCGCTGACCTTGGCCACATCGCCCAACACGGTCTTGGCCGCCGAGCTGGATTTTTCCCCGAGGTGGTGCTGGATCGAGGCAACCACATCCTCGGCGGTCAGGCTCTTGCCGTTGTGAAAGGTCACGCCCGGGCGCAACTTGAAGGTCCAGACGCGGGCGTCCGGGGTCGAGGTCCAGCTTTCAGCCAGTTCGGGGATCGCCGTGCCGTCGACGGCAATTTCGGTCAGGGTGTTATAGATCGCCGAGAAACCGACAAAGGTGAAGGTGTCGACCCAGGAGCCGGGGTCTTTCGAGTCGGTGGTGCTGGCACCCGCCAGGCCCAGGCGCAGCACGCCGCCGGGTTTCGGAGTCGAATCCGCCGCCATGGCGCCAAACGGCAAGCCCATGGAGAACGCTCCGGCCACCGCCGCAGCTGCCGCGCTGTACTTCAAGAAGTCACGGCGAGGAAAGCTCAATTCATGGTTCGCTTGAGTAATCTTGTTTTTGTTATCGCTCATTGCATTGCCCCTGATCAAAAACTAATGGAATACCGGTTCAAAACCACGCAAGACACCGGGCCAGGGCCCGGTGCGCAAAACCTTTGAATCGCCAACAGTCACACCTGGATCGCCTTCACTTCAACGAACTCGTTTAACCCCTCTTCTCCCCATTCACGTCCGTTACCGGATTGTTTGTAGCCGCCAAAAGGCGCCTGGTAATTGAATGCCGCGCCATTGACAAAGCACTGGCCCGCCCGCAGTTGCCGGCCCAATTGCAAGGCGCGCTCGGCACTGCCGGCCCAGACGCCGCTGGACAGGCCGAACGGCGAGTCGTTGGCGAGCTGGATCGCCTGCGCCTCATCGGCATAGGGGATCAGGCACAGCACCGGGCCGAAGATTTCTTCCTGGGCGATGCGCATGCGGTTGTCGACATCGGCGAACAGCGTCGGGCTGACGTAATAACCCCGCTCGAACGCCAGCGCCGAGTCGCCGCCACACAGCAGTCGCGCGCCTTCCTGCTGGCCGACCTTGATGTAATCGAGCACGGTGCGGCGCTGTCCGGCCGAACACATCGGGCCGAGGAAACTTTGCGGGTCGAGGGGATCGCCCATGCGCAGACTCAGGGTTTGCGCCAACGCCAGTTCGACGGCCTCGGCATACCGACTGGCCGGCAGCAGCATGCGGGTCAGCGCGGTGCAGGTCTGGCCGGAGTTGATCATCACGTCCTGCACGCCATAGCACACCGCAGCGGCCAGGTCGGCGTCCTCGGCGATCAGCAGCGGCGACTTGCCGCCCAGTTCCAGGCACACCCGCTTGACCGAAGGCGCCGCCGCTTGCGCGACCCGCACCCCGGCGCCGGTGGAACCGGTGAACGACACCATGTCCACGTCCGGGTGCCTGGCCAGGGCTTCGCCGACTTTCGAACCGGGCCCGCTGACCAGGTTGAACACCCCGGCCGGCAGGTCGATGGCCTCGATCATCTGCGCCAGCAGGAAGGCGTGCAGCGGGGTTTCCTGACTCGGCTTGACCACCACCGTGCAACCGGCCGCCAATGCCGGAGCGAGTTTGCCGATCAACTGGTGCAGCGGGTAATTCCACGGATTGATGAACGCGCAGACACCCACCGCTTCGCGAATCACCAGCGAGTTGCCGACTTCGCGCACTTCGTCCATCAGGCCGGCGAGTTCGACGTATTGCTCAAGACCGATGATCGGCCCGTCCACCTGCACCGAGCGACACCATTGCACCGGCATCCCCAGTTCAGTGGTGATCACCGCGGCCATTTCATCGGCGCGGGCGCGCAGTTGTTCGGCCAATGCGCGGATGTAGCCGGCACGCACGCTCGACGGCGTGCGCGACCATGGCCCGAAAGCCTTGCGCGCAGCGGCCACGGCGTTGTCGACATCGCGTTCGTCGCCCAGGGGCACGCTGCCGGCAACCTCGTCGGTGGCCGGGTTGATCACCTCGGCGATGCCCTGGCCCGACGGGGTTAACCAGCGTCCATCGATAAACAGTGCCTTGTGGTTAAGCATGCAGCTGAGCCTCCATCAGTTCATGGGCACAACGGGCGATGCGCTGACAGGCATCGCGCAAAGGATCGGTGTCGACCACCAGGCCGAGGCGAATGTGCCCGGCCGCACTCGGGCCGAAGGCTTCACCGGCCAGCACCGACACACCGTGGCGATCGAGCAGGCGATCGGCGAACGCCTGGGCGCTGAGCCCGGTTTCGCGGATATCGACCATCACGAACATTCCGCCATCGGGCTTCAGGGCGCGCACGCCGGGGCAATCGGCCAGGGATTCACACACCAGGTCGCGACGCTGGCGATAGGCTTCGCGCATGGCGTCGAGTTCCGGCAGGTTGCTTTCCAGCGCCACCACGGCGGCGTCCTGGATGAAGTCCGGCGAGCCGTAGAGCATGCACAGCGCGAGGTTTTCCAGGTGCGCGCTCAGGGACGGCGACGCTACCACCCAACCGACGCGCCAACCGGTCATGGCATGGGATTTGGACAGGCTGTTGAGGGTCGCGGTGCGCTCGGCCATGCCCGGCAGGCTCGCCGGGCTGACGTGCTCGCCCTCGAACAGCAGCTCGCTATAGACCTCATCGGAAATCAGCCACAGATCGTGGGCGATGCACAGTTCGGCCAAGGCTTGCCAGGTGCTGCGCGGCAGGCTCGCACCTGACGGGTTGTGCGGACTGTTCAGCGCCAGTGCGCGAGTTCGCGGGGTGATGCGGGCGGCGACGTCTTCCGGCAGGACACGGAAACCGTTCTCGGAACGCACCGGCACTGGCACGACCTTGGCGCCGCAAGCGCCGAACACCGCTTCGTAGGTGACGTACATCGGCTCGGCAACGATCACTTCATCGCCCGGATTGAGTACGCACTGGGCGACGCTGAACAACGCGCATTGCGCCCCGGCCAGCACCGTGACCTCATCGGCCGAAACCGCCTGGCCGCTGCGTTGCTGATGACGCCTGGCGATGGCTTCGCGCAGGGCTCGCTTGCCGCGTACCTCGGCGTAGTGGGTGTTGCCCGACAACAGGCTGTCGATCGCGCCTTGGATGATGGGTTGAGGCGTGTCGAAATCCGGGTCGCCCACGGACAGCAGCAGGATGTCTTCGCCCTGCTCGCGCAACGCCAGCGCGCGGTAGTGAATATCCCAGGCGGCGGCGCCGTCACCGGCGATTCGTTGCGTCAGATCGGAAAAGCGCATGGCCCTACTCCCTCTAAAAGTTGAACGTCAGCGAACGCAGGCGTGCTTGAGTTCGATCAGGGTGACGCCGTTGCGATTGAAGCCATGGCGCAGGTCGGTTTGCAGTTCGGCGAGGTTCTGCGGCTGGGTCACGGTGCAACCGAAGGCACGGCCAAGGGCGGCGAAATCCGGGTTGCGCGGCAGTACGCCGATCGGCTCGATGTCCAGGCCGAGCATGTCGTCGCGAATCTGCCCCAGCGCGTCGTTGTTCCACAGCAGCACCACCAGCGGGCTGTCCAGTTCTTCAACCGCGGTGGCCAATTCCTGCGCGGTATAGAGGAAACCGCCATCGCCCACCAGCACCAGGCCCGGGCGCTGCGGTGCGCCGAACTTGGCGCCGATACCCGCTGGCAAGCCGTAGCCCAAGGTGCCGTAACCGGTCGGGTGCAACCAGCTGCGGGTGGCCTGGCTGGCGAAGGCGTAGTTGCCGGTGTAGGCCAGTTGGGTCATGTCGGTGCTGATGAAGGCGTCTTGCGGCAGTTCGGCGGCGATGCGCTCAAGGATGGCTTGATGGATCGACTGCAACGGGCCGTGGCTGGCCTTGACCGCTTCACGCAATGCGGCGACCGAGGCAACTGCAGCGCTGGCATCACGTATATCGTCAGGCAGCCGCTGCAGAATCGCGCTGAGGGTTTGCTGTGCATCACCTTGCAGGGCCACCGCACATGGGTAGAAATCGTTGAATTTGCGCGGATCGATGTCCACCCGCAGCAGCTCGGCGTTGAGCGGCAGGCGTTCGCGCCAGAAATCGGTGTCGGCCATTTCGGTACCGACCGCCAGTACCACGTCGGCCTCGGCGATCAGGTTCCAGCCCGGTTCCACGCACAGCGACGAACCGGCATTGAGCGGTGCGTCGGGAGCCAGCAAGCCTTTGCCGGCGACGCTGGTGAACAGCGGCGCGGCCAGTCGGGTGCTGATTTCCTTAAGCTCTGCGGCGGCATTCAGCGCGCCGCCGCCAGCGATGATCATCGGGCGTTTGGCGCTGTGCAGCCTGGCCACCGCCTGATCCAGCGCAGTCGCTGCGGGCGTGCCGCGACCCGGGCGACGCACCACCTCGTTGCTCCAGTCACGCGCCACCGGTGCCGACAGCACGTCCAACGGCACCGAAATGTGCACCGGCCGTGGACGCTCGCTGTCGAACACCGCGTAGGCACGAGCAACCAGTTCCGGCAGGTCTTCGGCGGTCAATGCCACGGCGGAGAACGCGGTGATCGGCGCAGTCATGGCGCGCTGGTCCTGGCACTCGTGCAGGATCCCCCAGCCCTTGCCGAGGCTGGCCGTGTGGTTGACGCTGGAAATCACCAGCATCGGAATCGAGTCGGCGTAGGCCTGGCCGATGCCGGTGGCGGCGTTGGTCACGCCGGGGCCGGTGATGACGAAACACACCCCGGGTTTGCCGCTGACCCGGGCATAGCCGTCGGCCATGAAACTGGCGCCCTGTTCATGGCGGGTCAGCACGTGGCGAATCCCGCTGCCGGGCAGGCCGCGATACAGCTCCAGGGTGTGTACGCCGGGAATGCCGAACACGGTATCGACGCCGTAGTTGGCCAGCAGGCGCACCAGCGCCTGGCCACCGGTCAAGGTTTTGCTTTGCATGTTCAGGTCCTCACGCATGGCCGATGCGAATCAACGCATCGACCGCGGTCGTGCCAAGGGCGCCGACCAACAATGGGTTCACATCGAGTTCCAGCAACTGCGCGGCGTTTTCGCAGGCGTAGTCGGCCACGGCGCGGATGGCCGACACCAGAGCGTCCAGGTCCGCCACCTCGCGGCCGCGAAAACCTTGCAGCAACGGGGCGCTGCGCAGGCTCAGCAGGGCTTGGCGAATCGCGCCGTCGGTGGTTGGCAGCAACAGGCTGCGACTGTCCTTGAGCAATTCCACCAGAATCCCGCCTGCGCCAATCACCAGCGCCAGGGCAAAATCGTTTTCGCGCTTGATGCCGACGATCAGTTCGGCCAGCGGTGGCTTGGCCATCGGCTCCAGCAGCACCTGATCGAAAGGCACGCCCGGTGCGTAGGCAGCAATGTTCGCCCGCATGTTGTCCAGGGCAGCGCTCAGTGCCGCGCCGTCCTTGAGGTTCAAGGCGACGGCGCCGGCTTCGGTCTTGTGCGGCAATTGCGCACTGACCGCTTTTAATACCAGTGGAAAACCCAGTGCTTCGGCGTCTTTCAGCGCCGTGTCCGGGCTGCTTAATACACCGTTGGGCGTCGGTAGACCGAACGCACGCAACGCCTGTTTCGAATCCCATTCGTTGAGCAACCGGCCTTCGCCTTCCAGCGCTTGCGGACAGAGCGGCACCAGGGCCGATTCACCCAACGCCAGCAATGCCTGACGGTTGCGCTGATAACCGGCGATGCGACCCCAGGCCGCCAAGCCATCTTCGACTCCTTGCAATGCCGCCACACCTTGGGCATGCAGCTGCTCGCGGGCGTGGGCCGGCAACAGTTCCGGGAATGCCGAGGTGACAAATCCGGTCTTGCCATGCCGTACCAGCGCCTTGCAGTACAGGTCCAGCAGCAGGTCGCACTCCTTGCGCTCGCCGGTAAATTGCGCCGGGTAGTCGAGCACCAGCATCGCTGCGTCTGCTTCGGTGCGCAGGGCGCTGTCGAGCATGCGGTTCAGGGCCTCGCCGTCGCCCCAGATCGCCGTGGTGAAATCCAGCGGGTTGACCAGGTTGGCGTAGCTCGGCAGCACCTCGGCCAATTCGCTGACCTGGCCGGCATCGAGCTTGGGCAGACTCAAGTCATTGCGCTCGGCGTAGTCGGCGATCAGCCCCGCATCACCGCCCGAACAGGCCAGCGCGATCAGGCTGTTGCCCGCTGGCAGGTTGCCGCAGGCCGCCGCTTTCAGGGTTTCGACGAAGCTCACCGGGCCGCTGACGCGAATCACCCCGAGGCGATCGAACAGCGCGTCGTACAACGCATCGGAACCGGACAGCGAACTGGTGTGACTGAGGGCCAGTTCGGCACCGATCTGCGACACACCGGTCTTCAGCGCGATGATCGGGATGCCCTTCTCCAGTGCCTTGTGCGCGGCTCGGGCGAATCCCGGGATGTTCTTCAGGCCTTCCAGGTGCAGGCCGATGGCGGTGACACGCGGCTCGTCGAGCAGCACGTCCATCAGTTCGGCCACGCCCAGTTGCGCCTGATTGCCGACCGAGGCCATGTAGGCCACCGGCAGCGATCGGTCGCTCATGGACAGGTTGTAGGCGAAGTTGCCGCTCTGGGTCAGCACTGCAACGCCCTTCTCCACCGCCTTGCCGCCATGGGCCACCGGCCACAGCGCGCTGCTGTGCAGGTAGTCGAGCAGGCCGTAGCAGTTGGGGCCGAGCAAGGCCATGTCGCCCGCGGCTTCAAGCAGTTGCTGTTGCAGGGCCTGGCCCTCGGCGCCAGTCTCGGCAAACCCCGAGGCGTAACAGATCGCGCCGCCGGTGCCGATGGCGGCAAGTTCCGCGACGCAGGTCAGGGTCAGGTCGCGGTTGGTGGCGATAAACACCGCATCGGGCCCGCACGGCAGGTCGGCAATGTTGCGCACGCACGGCACGCCTTCAAGGCTGTCGTGCTGGGGGTTGATCAGCCACATCTGCCCTGGGTAGCCGCCCTCGGCGCAGCGCTTGAGGGCGCGGGCCATGCTGCGGCCGCCGACAAAGGCTACATGCCGGGGCGCGAGCATGCGCTTGAGGTTGTCACGAATGGTCTGGGACATGGGAATTCTCCGGGCCGATCAGCGCAGCAGTGGCCGCAGCAGTTCGCGGGAAATGATGTGCCGCTGGATTTCCGAGGTGCCTTCCCAGACCCGCTCGATCCGCGCGTTACGCCAGATGCGTTCCACCGGGCTTTCGTCCATCAGGCCCATGCCGCCAAAAATCTGCACCGCCTCGTCGGCCGCGCGACCGAGCACTTCACTGGCGAACAGCTTGGCCATGCCGGCCTCGCCGTCGGTCATGGTGCCCTGGTCCATTTTCCACGCGGTGTGCAGGGTCAGCAGTTCGGCGGCGCGGATTTGCGTGGCCATGTCGGCCAGCTTGAACGACACGCCCTGGAAGTTGCCGATGGCCTGGCCGAACTGTTTGCGATCCGCCGCCCATTGCAGCGACACGTCCAGTGCCCGCTGCGCCTGGCCCACGCAGTTGGCGGCGACCATGACCCGCCCGGCGGTGAGCCAGGCGTTGGCCACGTCCCAACCCTTGCCGACTTCGCCCAGCACCTTGTTGGCCGGCACGCGGCAGTCGTCGAAGTACATTTCGAAGGTGTGGTAACCGCGGTTGCTCACGCATTTGGGGCCGCGGCGGATGGTCATGCCCGGGGTGTTGCGGTCGACCAGGAACGAGGTCACGGCGTTACGCTTGCGACCGTTGTGTTCGTAGGTGTCGGTGACGGCGAAGACGATGGCGAAATCGGCGTGGCCGGCGTGGCTGATGAAGTGCTTGCTGCCGTTGAGCACGAAGTCGTCGCCCTCACGCACGGCGCGGGTCTTGATCGCGTTGGCGTCGGAGCCCGCGCCGGGTTCGGTCAGGGCAAAGCAGTCGATCTTCTCGCCCTGGATGCACGGCAACAGGTAGTCGTTGATCTGTTCACCGGTGCAGGCCATGAGGATTTTCGACGGCCGCGCGACAAACACGTGCAGCGCCCAGGAGACCTTGGACAGCTCGCGTTCGATCAGCGCCTGGGACAGGTAGTCCAGACCGCCTCCGCCCACCTCTTCCGGCATGTTGAAGGCATAGAAACCGGCGGCGATCGCCTTGCCGCGAATCTGCGCGGCCAGCTGCGGGGAGACTTCGTCGGCGCGGTCGACCTCGGTTTCATAGGGCAGCAGTTCCTTCTCGACGAAGCTGCGTACCGAGTCCACCAACATTTCTTGTTCTTGGGTCAGTTGGAAATTCATGCTGCTACCTGTTGTTCGTTAACCGCGAAAATGGGCGAGATGCTGAAAGCTTCGCTGGCAAGCCAGCTCCTACAGGGGTGCGCAACGCCGACGCAGGCCGGGGTTAGCGACCGACAAAGCTTGGCGGGCGTTTTTCCGTGGCGGCGCGCAGGGCTTCGTTGCCGTCTTCACTGCGCCCGCAGAGCAGGCCGGCGGCCAGTTCCGCCTGTAGCTGCTCGGCCAGGCTGCGCTCGGCGCCTTCGCGCATGAGTTTTTTGGTCTGGGCGAAGGCAAAGGTCGGCCCGGCGGCCAGGCGTGCGGCGAGCTCGCCGGTGACGCTCAGCAGTTGCTCGTCGGCGCAGACTTCACCGACCAGCCCGGCGGCCAGGGCGCGGTCGGCACCCCACAGTTCGTCGAGGAACAGCAGGCGCTTGGCTTGCTCGGTGCCGATCAGCCGTGGCAGGTGCCAGCTGGCGCCGGCGTCCGGCGAATAGGCCATGCTGGTGTAGCCGGCCTTGAAGCGTGCGGACTGTGCGGCGATGCGCAGGTCGCAGCACAGGGTCAGGTCCATGCCGGCGCCGACGGCGGTGCCGTTGATCGCGGCGATGGTGGGTTTTTCCAGGCTGTGCAGGCGGGTCATCAGGGCGTGGGCGGTTTCGGTCCAGCCGTAGGTTTCCAGCGCGCCACGGGCTTCGGCCTCGGCCCACTCCGCCAGGTCGGCGCCGGCGCAGAAGCTGCGACCGCTGCCGGTCAATACCACCACGCGTACCGCGGCATCGGCGTTGAAGGTGTCGAGCAAGGCGTGCAGGTTTTCCAGCGTTGGAATGTCCAGCGCGTTGCGCTGGGCCGTGCGATTGAGGGTGATCCAGGCAACGCCGGCTTCGACCTGACTGAGCAGCGAATCGTGAGTAGTCATGCGAGTCCTCGAATTATTGTGTTTGGTGTGAGGTGATGCGACTTGAGGCCATACTAAACGAGTGTTCAGTAAGGCGGCAATCGGTGAGGAAATGGGCTGTAACAAGCCGAAAAAACCTGTAACACTCTGGTTTTATTGATTTATTTATGGATTGTCGTGCGTATACCGTTGGCGCTGTTACAACTTCGAACAACTGGCGACAGGAGGCAGGTCGAAAATTACCGAACGCCGCAAACCCCTGTAGGAGCTGGCTTGCCGGCGATAGCGGTGGACCAGTCAACAGTGATGTTGAACCTGATGCCGCCATCGCTGGCAAGCCAGCTCCTACAGGGGATGTGCGTGATAGAAGGAATCAGGCAGTCGGCAGGCTCGGAGCCAGCACGCCCCCGCGCTTGCGATGAATCAGGAAGTAGGCGCCATAACACAGCGCAATGAATCCAAACCCCCAATACAGCGACGGTCGCTGGGTTTCATCCAGTGCCAGGAATACGAACAGCGAGCAGCACAGCGCGATGCACATCAGTGGCAATACCGGGAACCACGGCGCGCGGTATTTCAGGTCGCTGAGTTGGCCGCCGTCGCGCAGGTAGGCCTTGCGGAACTTGTACTGCGCCAGCGCGATGACAATCCAGGTCACGGTGCCCGACATCCCGCTCACCGCCATCAGCACCATGAACAGGGTGTCGGCGGCGACGAAACTGGTCATCAGCGACACCAGGGCAAAACACAGGGTGATGCTCAAGGCGCGCAACGGCACGCCGCGCTTGCTCAAGGGCGAAAGACTTTTCGGTGCCATGCCGGTTTTCGACATGGCCCACAGGATGCGCGTCGAGGCGTACAGGCCGGAGTTGCCCACCGACAGGATCGCCGTGAGGATCACGAAGTTCATCAGGTCGGCGGCGTAGGGAATGCCGACCATGTCGAACACCTGCACAAACGGACTTTCCATCAGCCCAGCCTGCTGCCACGGCACGATGGCCGACAGGACGATGATGGCCAGCACGTAGAAGATCAGCACACGGAACACGACGTTGCGCACGGCACGGGGGATGCTTTTTTCCGGCTGATCGGTTTCACCCGCCGCAACGCCCATGATCTCGCAGCCCTGGAAGGCGTAGACCACAGTCATCATCACCGCGAACACCGCGGACAAACCGTTGGGGAACAGCGAATCGCCGATCAGATTGGTTGCCATCGGCGCCGGTGCGCCACTGCTCAGGGGCATCACGCCGAAGATCACCAGCACGCCGACCACAATGAAGCCGAGAATCGCCGCGACCTTGATCCCCGAGAACCAGTATTCGGCTTCACCAAAGGCACGAGTGGCCATGGCATTGATACCGAACAGCACCACCACGAACAGCGCCGACCAGTACCAGATCGGCACCGCCGGGAACCAGCGGGTCATCAGCATCCCGGCGGCGGTGAATTCCAGGCCCACGGTGGTGGCCCAGCTCATCCAGTACACCCAGCCGATCATGAAGCCGGTGGCCGGGCCGATGAATTTGGTCGCGTGGGTCTGGAACGAACCGGACACCGGCATCTGCACCGACAGTTCACCGAGGCAGACCATCACCAGGTACATCAGGAAACCGGCGACCAGGTAGGCCAGGATCGCCCCCACCGGCCCGCCCTGGTTGATGGTCACGCCGGAGCCCATGAACAGCCCGGTGCCGATGACGCCGCCCAGGGACAGCATGAAGATATGCCGGCTTTTCAGCGCTCGGGTCAGTTGGATGCCTTTACGATCAGTGTTTTCACTCATGTCGGCTCCTCAGCAGTCGGTGAGGGGCGCGGCACATGACAGGACGTCATGGTGCAGGGGGGAATCAGCTTTACGGCAATTCATTATTATTATCTCCAATAAGCTTCGAAGACCGCGCTGCGGCGGTTGCGTCGATTATTGGAAAGCCATGTAAGGTCGCGTTGTACGTAAAGATCGAAGTTGTAGAAAGTCGTAACAAATATGTACGTCAGCTCTGCAACAGGCCTTTGAGGGTATGCAGCGAACGTTGCAATTGCGCTTCGACGGCGGGCACCAGTGCTCGAACCGTCGGCTCATCATTGCCCAGCGCGGCCTCTTCCAATGTGCGTAATACCGAGGCCAATGCCCGAAACCCCAGGGAATCGCTACTGCCGGCCAAACGGTGGGCAAGCTGGGCGACTTCAGTGCAATCGTCGGCCTCGATGGCTTCGCTCAGCGCCTCACGGTGTTGCAGGATCGAATCGTGCAGCACGGCCAGCAGGCCCTGTACCTTCTGTTCGCCGAGCAAGGTGCGATGGGTTTGCAGCAACGGCCAGTCCATCGCTTCGTCGTCTACCGGCGATTGGACGGGTGTTACTTGCCCCGCCAGCACCTGCCGCAGGTGTTCCAGCTTCAATGGTTTGGCCAGGATGCCATCCATGCCGGCATCCAGATAACCGCGCACCAGCGCCGGTTGCACGCTGGCGGTCAGGGCAAAGATGCGCGCTTGCCGGTTCGGTCCGTCGTTGCCGCGGATCTGTTGGCACAACTGGACGCCACTCATCCCCGGCAGATGCACATCCAGCAAAATCAGATCGAAGGCTTGCGTCGCGCATGACACCAACGCCTGTTCAGCATCGATGGCCAGCCAGACTCGATGCCCGTCCCGTTGCAGCAGGCCCTCGGCCACTTCACGATTGAGCGCCACGTCCTCGACCACCAGGATGTCCAGCGCCGGGCCTGCCACTTGAGTCGGCGTCAGGCCAACGGCAGCGACGGCCGGCTGCAACGTCAACTCGAACCAGAAACAACTGCCGCGTCCGACTTCGCTGCTGACGCCAATGCAGCCGCCGATCTTCTCCACCAGGTGTTTACAGATGGCCAGGCCCAATCCGGTGCCGCCATAACGCTGGGCGACTTCTTCGCTGGCCTGGGTGAAACGTTCGAAGATCTTCGCCTGCATGGCCGGGGCAATGCCGATGCCGTTGTCGGTGACACTCACCCGCAGCCGCTGTCCCTCTTGGCCTTGAGCCTGCGCGAGCAACGACACCTGGACACTGACGTCGCCGCCTTCAGTGAACTTGATCGCGTTGGCCAACAGGTTGCTCAACACCTGGCGCAGGTATTGCTCGGCGCCGTGGTGATGCTCGGCCACCCGTTGATCGACCCGGCAATTGAGCAGCGTGTCGTTGTCCAGCGCCTTGGGTTCGAGCAGCGTGAGGACTTCGTCGAGCAATTGGCGAATGGAGAAATTCACTGGCTCAGGCAGGCTGGTCCCCTCCTCCAGCTTGGCGAAATACAGCACTTCATTGAGGATGGTCAGCAGCCCCTCGCCGGCCTTGTGCAGCGCGTCCAGGCGTTTGCCGTCCCGGGAGTCGAGACGGGCACCACGGAGCAATTCGGCCATACCGAGGATGCCGTTGAGCGGCGTGCGCAACTCGTGGCTCATGGTCGCCAGGAACCGCGACTTGGCGAGGTTGGCCGCTTCGGCTTCGTCCTTGGCGCGCATCAGGCTGGCGGTGCGGCGCTCGACCCTGCGCAGCAATTCGTCGCGGTTGTCCTGCAGGGCCAGGCGATCGGTTTCCCGGCGATCGATGTCACTGACGATCGCCCTGCGCATGTCGTCGAGGGCATGGGCCACGGTGTCGATCTCGTCGTTCTGCGCACTGCGCCGCTTGTCCAGGCGCAACGGCTCGTGCCATTGCCCGGCGGCAATGCGCCGGGCAAATTCGGCCATGACTTTCAGGTGGCGGGTCACCAGCCGATAAAACAGGCCCGACAGCGCCACCGCCAGGCCGCAGAAAAACGCCGCCATCCACAACAGGTTGGTCAAGCCGGTGGCATACAGGCGTTGATACACCGCCCCCAGGTCGGTGCTGACTTCGAGTTCGCCGAGATGGCGCAACGGCCCGGAGGGCGGTTGGTAATCCAGGGCAAAACGCTCGATGCGCAAGGGCCCTGCAGGTGTGGGATTGCCTTGCACCAGGTCGAAATCGGCACCGGTCAAATGCACCCTGGCGACGTCGGAGAAATCCACCAGGCCGCGCAACTGCACCTTCAACTGTTCCTCATCCAGATCCCAGAGGCTGCGCTCAAGACTGGCCAGGTAACCGGCGCGGATCAGTTCCATGCGCGAGTCGATCTCGCGCATTTCCCGGCGATATTCGATGTACAGCTGCACGCTGCTGGCCAGCACGGTAAAACCCAGGCTGAACAACAGAATGAACAGCAACAGGCGCCGCAACAGTCCACCGCGGCGCGCGCGAATCATCGTGCGTCCGCCGGCAGGTTGATCATGTCGCGGTAGGTCACTTCGCTTTCATTGAGCAGGCGCTCGACATCACCGGCCTCCACCATGCGCTGCAACTGCGCATCGATCTGCGCCATCTGTGCGGCCAATGGCGAACGGCGGGAAACGGCGACTCGCAAGTAGTCCACGCTCAGGGCCTTGGGCAAGGCCACGATGTCTTGCGCGCCGGGCAGGTTTTCCACGTACAGCTCGCCGGTGCGGCGCTCCTGGGTGATGAAATCGATGCGCCCGCGAATCAGCTTGCCGAAGTTCTGCCGGCTGCTGGCGACCCATTCGATGTTGTTGTGCTGCGCGACCATGCGATCGAACGCCAGGCCGTAGCTTTCACCGAACAGCAGGCCGCCACGGTAATGGGCCAGGTCCTGCAACTGTTCGAACTTCACCGGATGCCGACGATTGATAAACAAGGCCACCTCTTCGCGCAGCACCGGTACGCTGGAAAACAGCATGCGCTGTTCCCGTTGCGCGGTGCTGTAGGCCAGCACCACATCGACCCGGCCTTCGGCGGCGTCCAGCAGGCAGCGTTTCCAGTTGCCCAACACCACGACCTCGACTTCGTAGCCGAGTTGGCCGAACAACTGCTTGACCACGCTCGGCGCCAGACCGCGCACCTGTTTGCCGTCGCTCCAGGAAATCGGCGGGTACACCGGGTAATCGCAGTAGCGGATTCTTTCTGCGGCCTGCACCGTGCCCGCAAACATGACCAGCACCCACCAGAGCCAGCGCCCCACTGCCGTCACGCCGCCAGGCTGGCAGTGAACAGGTAACCGGCGCCGTGGATGGTGATGATCAGCTGCGGTTCGGCGGGATCATCGTGCAACTTGCGGCGCAGGCGCCCGACCAGCACGTCGATCGAACGGTCGTTGGGCACCCATTCGCGGTTGCGGATCTGGTCCATCAACTGGTCGCGGCTGAGGGTGTGGCCACTGTTGCGCAAGAACACGCTGAGCAGCTGGTATTCACCGTGGGTCAGCAAGGTCTCGCTGCCAGCCGCGTCGATCAGGCGTCGGCGGTCGGTGTCCAGCGCCCAGTCGGCGAACTGCTTGACCGGTTTGGCCACGGCGGCCACCGGTTGTGGCGTTTGCGCATGGCGCACCCGGCGAATCAGGTTTTTCGCCCGCGACACCAATTCCCGCGGATTGAGGGGTTTGATCACGTAGTCGTCGGCGCCGCATTCGAGGCCGACGATGCGGTCGATTTCGTCGTTGCGCCCGGTGATCAGGATGATCCCGACTTCCGAGCGCACCCGCAGTTCGCGGGTCAGGGTCAGGCCGTCCTTGCCCGGCAGGCGGATATCGAGCATGACAAGGTCGACGGCCTGGCTGGCCAGGAAGGTTTCGGCCAGTTCCGCCGTGGCGGCGCAATGCACGTCGTAGCCTTCCTGGGACAGGTAGGCGTGCAACAGTTCGCGAATCAGCGGATCGTCATCGACGATCAGTACCCGAGGAGTCATTGCTGGGTGTCCTGCTTGTTTCTTATTAGGGGGACTGCATCAGCGGCAGAGAGTAGCCACTGCTGAACGGGTGATCAACAGCTACTCGTCTGTCCACAAAAACGCTGCCGGCCACCGGCCTGCAAACCGTCGACCCAGGCTTCGCAAATCTGGATGCCCTGCTCGGGGGTAAAGGTCCCGGGGTTGAGCCCGGATTCCAGCCACAGGCCATCGAGCAGTGCGCTGAGGCTGATGGCGGCCAGGTCGGCATCGAAGTGCTCCCAGCCCTCCTCCTGCGCCAACTCCCTGAGCACCTTGCCCAGGATCGCGCGGTACTCGCCATAGGAGTGTTCGTGGGCCTGATTGATCGCCTCGGCGGTTTTCACCGCACCCCAGAACGCCAGCCAGGCATCGATCAGTTGCGGGTCGAGCAATTCGGCGCAGAACGAACCCCGGAAAAACGCCGACAAACGCTCGCGGGCATTGGGTGCCGCTTGCTCCATGGCATCGCGCAGCAGGGTCATGACGCGCCCGGTGATCGCCATGTACGCCTCGGCCACCAGTTCATCCTTGCCCGAATAGTGATGGCTGATCAGCCCGACCGACACACCCGCCTCGGCGGAAATCTTGCGGATCGACGCGCCCTGGAAACCATGGCGCTTGAGGCACACCAGCGTCGCCTCGATCAGGTTGGCCTTGCGCAACTCCGGTTCCATGCGGGAAAAACGGGCTTCCTGGTTCATCGGCGACTGCTCCTGGTTTGTCGATCGTTGAACGACTGTACAGCAAGAGGCGGTTTACCTGCCACATCGTGTAATCGTTCTTCGCCGGCGAGCGTGGCGCCTACAGGGCTTTGCGTATTAACCTCGGTACCCGCATCGACTTTGAATACACCTTCATGAATCGCTCACTTCGCAATAGCATTACCGCGTTGGCTGCCATTTGCCTGTCACCCATCGCCGCTGCCGAGATCGAGGTGATCCGACCGGCGCATCCCGTGTGGTTGCTGGAACAACCTGACGCCGAGAATGCCATGCTCACCGCGCGTACCTTCGGCGAGAGCGCGTACGGGGATTATCAGGTCAATGCCACCTTGCTGATAAGTTGTCACGCACAAAGTCAAAAAGCCCGTCTTACCCTGCAGATCGCACCGGCATCACTGGGTTTTGATAGCGATCCCTTTGAAGGTCCCGATGCCACCGCAAGTGGCCCCCTGCACATCACGACGGGAACTCGCGCCACCGTCGACCAGCGGGTTTCTGGCTTTTGGACCTCCGGCGGGACTTTCCAGGTAGGTAGCCTGTTTTCGATCAGTACGGACATCACATCGCCTGAGCTGGACTATTGGCTGAGCGATGCCTCACGGGGGCAGCCGTTGAAACTTTCGTTGGCCCCGGCGAAAACCGGTGGCAAGCCATTGACCGCAACGTTCTTGTTGCCGCGAGACAATGAGAGGTTGAAACAGGCGTGTCTTGGGGCGCGGTTGTGACTCGCGGGCATTGATGTCGCCTGATCGGCCTCATCGCTGGCAAGCCAGCTCCTACAGGGATCTCGCGTACACCCATTACCCCTGTAGGAGCTGGCTTGCCAGCGATGAGGCCAGGCCGAACAACCACGCATACAGATCAATCCCGATACCCCGGCGCCACCCGCTCCAGCAATCTCAACAACGCCGCCCACGCCAGCTGCATGGCATCCGGATCATTCAGCTCACCCTCTTGCAGCGGCCGCCCCGGGTCGTTGAACTGGCGCTCGGTATGCGCGCAAACCTCGTCCGGTGGCAACACCACCTCGCCAGCCGCCTGCGCCGCCAGCTGGATTTCGCAGGCCTTTTCCAGGTAGTACATGCGCAGAAATGCCTGACTGACAGTCTCACCAACGGTCAGCAGGCCATGATTGCGCAGCATCAGCACCGGCTTGTCGCCCAAGTCCGCCACCAGCCGTTGCTGCTCGCCCATGTCCAGGGCCACGCCTTCGTAGTCGTGGTAGGCAACGCGGCCGTAGAACTCCATCGAAATCTGATTCACCGGCAACAACCCGCACTTGAGTGCGGCCACCGCGCAACCGGATTTGGTGTGGGTATGCAGAACGCACTGTGCATCTTCCCGGGCGCCGTGAATGGCGCTGTGGATCACAAATCCCGCCGGATTCACCGGATACGGCGACGGCTCGACAGCGTGACCATTGAGATCGATCTTGACCAGGTTGGACGCGGTGATTTCGTCGAACATCAGCCCGTAGGGATTGATCAGGAAATGATGCGCGGGTCCCGGAATGCGCACCGAGATGTGAGTGAAGATCAGGTCGGTCATGCGAAAGTGCGCAATCAGGCGATAACAGGCCGCCAGCTCTTCGCGCAGGCGCTGTTCGGTAGCGCTGCACACAGGGGCGGTCTGGGCTGTGGCGAGGTTGTTCATGGTGCGGGTTCTCCAGGCAGTTCGGCTGGGCAGACAGTAAGACTGGACGCTTTGACACGTCCAGCCATCCTCGCTACTTATTTGCTGGCCCAGGCATTGAAGCGCTCCTCCAGTTCTTCGCCATGGTCGACCCAGAATTCAACGTTCATCGACAACGCGCCCTTGAGGTTCTGCGGCGCCGTGGGCACCCACTGCGCCAGTTTGTCATCGAGCCGCGCGGCGGCCTGGATGTTGGTCGGGCCGTAGGGGATCTGCTCGACGTATTTCACCTGGGCATCCGGCTGGTTGGCGAAGGCGATGAAGCGCTTGGCCTGGTCGACGTGTCTTGAGCCCTTGATGATCGCCCAATAGTCCATGCCGTACAGGCTGCCGGGCCAGACCAGGCCCAGGTGGCTGCCTTTCTGCGCGGCGTCGGCAATGCGCCCGCTGTAGGTCGAGGTCATCACCACATCGCCGGCGGTCAGCCATTGTGGCGGTTGTGCGCCGGCTTCCCACCACTGGATGTAAGGTTTGAGTTCAGTCAGTTTGGCAAACGCCCGATCCACGCCCTGCGGGGTGTTGAGCACCTTGTACACTTCATCGACTTTCACCCCGTCGGCCAGCAAGGCGAATTCCAGGTTGTACACCGCGCGTTTACGCAGACCACGCTTGCCGGGGGTTTTCTTCACGTCCCAGAAGTCCGCCCATGACGTCGGAGCCTGGGCCAGTTTGTCGGTGTCGTACGCAATGGCCACGCTCCACACCAGCGCGGCGGACCCGCACTCCTGCGCCGCCTCGGGGATCAACTGGTCGGTGTGGCCCAGACGGGTCCAGTCCAGCCGCTCGTACATGCCTTCCTCGCAACCGCGCATCAGGTCCGGGCCTTCGATCTGCACCACGTCCCAGTCGACGTTGCCGGTGTCGACCATGACTTTGATTTTCGCCATCTCGCCGTTGTATTCACTCTGGATCACTTTGCTTTGATCCACGGCGGCAAATGGCTGGAAGAACGCCACATCCTGGGCTTTTTGTCCGGCGCCACCGTAACCGACCACCACCATGTCCGATGCTGCCTGTGCGCTGCCCAGGCCCATGGCCAGGGTCAACGCCAAGGGATAAAAAACGTGCTTGAGCGTATTCGATTTCATCAGTGGTTCCTCGTGCAGGTACCAGGCGACTGCAGGTCGACATGGCCCTTTTTTATTGTTGGTGAGGGTCGCCCCAGGAGCGGGCTCGACACGAAACTACTCAAGGCCTAGTAAAAAAACAAGTTGATTTTTTACTCAAGGTAAATTTCTATAGATAAAACAAAAACAACTCAAACCTGATGCCTCTGTAGGAGCGAGCTTGCTCGCGATGGACCTGAGGGCGACGCGTTCATCCAGGCAACACGCGTTATCGTTAACGTCCATCGCGAGCGAGCTCGCTTCTACACAGGTCAGCCGCCCGGAGTAACCGCACCATGCCGAGCCCGACCCCTGCCTTCGCGCACCTGTTCGAACCCTTGCAGATCCGCGGCAAGCGCCTGAAAAACCGCATCATGTCCAGCGGTCACGACACCTCGATGCCCACCGACAACCTGGTCAACGAGCAACTGATTGCCTATCACCAGGCGCGTGCCGAAGGCGGTGTCGGCCTGATCGTGCTGCAAGTGGCCGGGGTGCATGACAGTGCGCGCTACACCTCCCATGTGCTGATGGCCACCGACGACGAATGCATCGAGGGCTACCGCAAACTTGCACAAACCTGCCATGCCCACGGCGCTGTGGTGCTGTCGCAGGTATTCCATCCGGGGCGGGAGATCATGGAGTCCAGCGATGGTCTGCTGGCGGTGGCCTACTCAGCGTCGGCGGTACCCAACGAGCGTTTCCGGGTGATGCCTCGGGCGCTGGACCAGGCGATGATCGACGAGATCGTCGCCGGTTACGCGGCGGCGGCCCGACGCCTGCACCAGGCCGGCATCGATGGCGTGGAAGTGGTGGCCAGCCACGGATACCTGCCGGCGCAATTCATCAACCCGCGGGTCAACCGCCGTACCGACGGCTACAACGGTGAACTGGAACAGCGTTTGCGTTTCCTGCGTGAAGTCATTGCCGCCGTGCGTGCGGCGACTGATGAGCAATTCATCATCGGGCTGCGCATCTCCGCCGATGAGCGCGATCCTGAAGGGTTGACCGAAGACGAATCATTGGCCGCCGTGCAATCGCTGCAAGGGCAACTGGATTACGTGCACATCGTCGCCGGCACTTCGGCATCGCTCGGTGGTGCGGTGCATATCGTGCCGCCGATGGCGATCGAAGCGGCGTACCTGGCCAAGGAGGCTGGCACCTTCAAGGCCGGCTTGAACATTCCGTTGTTCGTCACCGGGCGCATCAACCAGCCCCAGGAAGCCGAGTTGATCCTGGCCCGGGGCCAGGCCGATGTGTGCGGCATGACCCGGGCGTTGATCTGCGACCCGCAGATGCCCAACAAGACCGACACCGGCCACGTTGAAGATGTGCGCGCCTGCATTGCCTGCAATCAGGCGTGCATCGGGCACTTCCACAAGGGCTTGCCGATTTCCTGCATCCAGCACCCGGAAACGGGGCGCGAATTGATCTTTGGTCAACGCCAGGCAACGAAAACGCGCAAGCGCATCATGATCGCCGGCGGTGGCCCGGCCGGCATGAAGGCCGCCGCCGTCGCCGCCCAACGCGGCCATGACGTGACGTTGTACGAGGCCAGTTCGCAACTGGGCGGTCAGGTGCTGCTCGCGCAATTGCTGCCACGGCGCAGTGAGTTCGGTGGTGCCAGCACCAACCTGCAGCGGGAAATGGAACTGGCCGGGGTGCGTGTGGTGCGCAATACCCGGGTCGACCGAGCCTTGGTGGAGCAGGAAAAACCGGACATGGTGATCGTCGCCACCGGTGCCGAACCCTATTGGCCGGTCTTCGAACGCGGTGGCGAATTGCAGGTGGTGGATGCCTGGCAAGTGCTGCGTGACGAGGTGCAGATCGGCCGTTCGGTGGTAGTCGTCGACTGGCGCTGCGACTGGATCGGCCCCGGCATCGCCGAGCGCCTGACCCGTGCCGGGCATCAAGTGCAACTGGCGGTCAACGGCACCCATTGCGGGGAGAACCTGCCGCTGTACGTGCGTGATCAACTGGCTGGCGAGCTGCACAGGCTCGCCATTCCCATCATCCCCTACGCCCGGTTGTACGGTTGCGACGACAACACGGTCTACCTGCAACACACCGCCAGCGGCGAGCCGATGTTGCTGGAAAATATCGACACGCTGGTGCTGTGCCAGGGCCATCAACCGGTGGATACCCTCGGTGAAGAACTGCAAGGCCTGGTGGAATTTCGCCGCATCGGCGATTGCCTGGCGCCACGTACCGCCGAAGAAGCGATTTATGAGGGGTTGAAAGTCGCGTGGGAGCTTTAAGCCTGTTTATACTCCGGGGCTTTAATGACTAACCCCTACCTGTAGGAGCGAGCTTGCTCGCGATGGACTCGATAGCGCCGCGTTGAACCAGTCATCACGCGTCATCGTTCGCGACCATCGCGAGCAAGCTCGCTCCTACAGGGGTTTGGAACTCAGTATGAGCAATGACAGCAAGACCCAGGCCGAACCGCATTTCCTCGGCACGCGCATCCGCGGCCTGCGCAAACGCCGGGGCATGACCCTGGCGGAGCTGGCGCAGCAGAGCGAACTGACCGCCGGCTATATCAGCCAACTGGAACGCAACCTCGCCTATCCGTCAATCCCGGCGCTGTTCAACATTGCCCGCAGTCTCGGCGTGACCATCCAATGGTTCTTCGCCAGCGAGGCGATCACCGATCCTGAAGACGACGGTATTGTCGTGCGCAGGCACAGCCGCCTGAACGTGCATTACGAAGATGGCATCGTCGACCAGCTGCTGACCCCGCAAGCCAACCGCCAGCTGGAAATGCTCCACTCGCGTTTCCCGCCCGGCACCTACAGCCAGCAAAGCTACAGCCACGACGGCGAAGAAGCCGGGTATCTGCTGTCGGGCAGCTTCGAGTTGTGGGTCGGCGAGCGCTACTTCCAGCTCAATGAAGGCGACAGTTTCAGTTTCTCCAGCCAGGAGCCGCACCGCTACGGCAACCCGGGCGAGGTGGATGCGGTGGTGATCTGGGTGATCACCCCGCCGACCTTCTAGCGCCGGCCGCGCCCGCTTGCCTGGGCGACACTGGCGCGCTTGAGGGTGTCGCTCGGCAATTCCTTGAACAGCGCGCGATAGCTGCTGGAAAACCGTCCCAGATGCCAGAACGACCAGTGCATGGCCACTTCGGCCACTGTGGTTTGCGTCGGCGTGCGGCTGAGCAGTTCGCGGCGGGCGCTGTTGAGACGGCGCAGGCGCAGCCATTGGGTTGGCGCCATGCCGGTGTAGGTCTTGAACGCATGCTGCAGCTGGCGCAGCGAGACCCCGGCAACCCGGGACAGCTCCAGCAGATTGAGCTGTTCCTCCGGGCTGTCCGCCGCCCATTCCCCTACCCGCTGCATGATCGCCCGCTCCCCGGCCCGGCGCTGCAATGCGCCCTGGTCGAGGCGGACACAAGCGTTGTCGAGGATGAACAGGCAGTCTTCCAGCAACTGCTGGGTCAAGGCTTCGCGGCTGGGCGGGTCGTAGGTCTGCGACAGCTGGGTCAGGGTTGCGCTGAGCCAGCGACTGAACAAGGCATTCTGCTGCGAATTGAGCGGCGCCATGAACAGCCCCTCCAGCCGCGCGACATCCAGCGCATGGCGCTTTACGAACTCCGGCCCGAACACCACGGCGATTTCCTGGTAGTTCTCCGGGGTGATCCAGATGTTGCGGCTTTCACCGTTCAACACGTACAGCGCGTTGTCGCTGCGGTCGAAACAGAACGCCAGCGAGCCTTGTGGCGCGCTGAAATTCTGCTCGACCCGGGTGTTCATCTGCTCCTCGTAGATCTCCACGCCCTGTAGATCCAGATAGCGCACCAGTCCTGCGAAATGCCCCGGTGACATCTGTTGGTAATGCTGGACCCAGCCCGGTGTGGCGCGGATTTGCTCGGCGACATCGGCGGTGCTGAAGGCTTGGACCTGTAATGAGTTGCACGTTGACATGGGTGACCTTACGCACTCTTTTGGTGCGCTTTGTGTTGCTAAAAGTGGATAGATGGAACCACAACGCTCGCCCAAGATAGACGTCAACGCGCTACAGGGGAAGCGTCCTACAGATGAATCGACTTTCTCCCGCGTTAACAAAACCAATAACGAGGTCTTTATGAATGCCCCTTTCGATCAGCTGTTCACTTGGCTGAAAGATCACAAGATTACCGAAGTCGAGTGTGTCGTCAGCGACCTGACCGGCATTGCACGCGGCAAAATCGCACCCACCAACAAGTTCCTGCATGAGCGAGGCATGCGCCTGCCGGAAAGTGTGCTGTTGCAAACGGTAACCGGGGACTTTGTCGACGACGACATCTACTACGACCTGCTTGATCCGGCCGATATCGACATGGTCTGCAAGCCGGTGTCCGACGCGGTGTACGTGGTGCCATGGGCGATCGAGCCGACCGCCATCGTGATCCACGACACCTTCGACAAGTTCGGCAATCCGATCGAATTGTCGCCGCGCAACGTGCTCAAGAAAGTCCTGCAGTTGTACACCGACAAAGGCTGGCGGCCGATCGTCGCGCCGGAAATGGAGTTCTACCTGACCCAGCGCTGTGAAGACCCGGACTTGCCACTCAAGGCCCCGATGGGGCGCTCGGGCCGCGCCGAAAGCGGTCGCCAGTCGTTCTCCATCGACGCCGCCAACGAATTCGACCCGCTGTTCGAAGACGTCTACGACTGGTGCGAACTCCAGGGCCTGGACCTCGATACGCTGATCCACGAAGACGGCCCGGCGCAGATGGAAATCAACTTCCGCCATGGCGATGCCCTGGACCTCGCCGACCAGATCACCGTGTTCAAGCGCACCATGCGCGAGGCCGCGCTCAAGCACAATGTCGCGGCGACCTTCATGGCCAAGCCGGTCGGCGATGAGCCGGGCAGCGCCATGCACATCCACCAGAGCGTGGTGGACATAACCACCGGCCAGCCGATCTTTGCCGATGCCGACGGCAACATGAGCGAGTTGTTCCTGCACCACATCGGTGGCTTGCAGAAGTACATCCCCAAGGTGCTGCCGATGTTCGCGCCGAACGTCAACTCGTTCCGCCGCTTCCTGCCGGACACCTCGGCACCGGTGAACGTCGAGTGGGGCGAAGAGAACCGTACTGTCGGCCTGCGCGTGCCGACTTCCAGCCCGGATGCCATGCGCGTGGAAAACCGCTTGCCGGGGGCCGATGCCAACCCTTACCTGGCCATCGCCGCCAGCCTGCTGTGTGGGTACCTGGGCATGGTCGAGCGCATTGAACCGAGCGCCGCGGTACAGGGTCGGGCCTATGAGCGGCGCAACCTGCGTCTGCCGATCACCATCGAGGATGCGCTGACGCAGATGGAAGAATGCGACACCGTGAGCCGCTACCTGGGCGACAAGTTCGTGCGTGGCTATGTCGCGGTCAAGCGCGCCGAGCACGAGAACTTCAAGCGCGTGATCAGCTCGTGGGAGCGCGAGTTCCTGTTGCTGAGCGTCTGACCCCTTCGCTGTCTGAAACGACCTTATCGCCAGCAGGCTGGCTCCCACACTTGGAAGGCATTCCCCCTGTGGGAGCCAGCCCGCTGGCGATGACGGCCGCCAGAACACTAGAACACCACCTGAAGAATCCAATAATTCCAAGAAGGTATCGATATGCGTCTGTTGAAATCCATGGTCCCGGCCGCGCTCGCGGTCTTGTTCAGCGCCGTAACCCAGGCGCAGCCACAGGTCAGCGTCTACAACTGGACCGACTACATCGGCGAGACCACCCTCGCCGACTACCAGGCCAAAACCTCGATCAAGGTGATCTACGACGTTTTCGACTCCAACGAAACCCTGGAAGGCAAACTGCTCGCCGGGCGTACCGGGTATGACGTGGTCGTACCGTCCAACCACTTCCTCGCCCGTCAGGTGAAGGCCGGCGCGTTCCTCAAGCTGGACCGCGAGCAACTGCCGAACTTCCAGAACCTGGACCCGAAACTGCTGGCCCTGCTGGAAAAGAACGACCCGGGTAACGCGCACTCGGTGCCGTACCTGTGGGGCACCAACGGCATCGGCTATAACGTCGACAAGGTCAAGCAGGTGCTGGGCATCGACCACATCGATTCCTGGGCCGTGCTGTTCGAGCCGCAAAACATCAAGAAGCTCAGCGCCTGCGGCGTGTCGATGATGGACTCGGCGGATGAAGTGTTCCCCGCGGTCCTCAATTACATGGGCATGGACCCACGCAGCGAGAATCCCGAAGACTTCAAGAAAGCCGAAGCCAAGCTGCTGAGCATCCGTCCGTACATCACCTATTTCCACTCTTCCAAATATGTCTCGGACCTGGCCAACGGCGACATCTGCGTGGCATTCGGTTACTCCGGTGACGTGTTCCAGGCCGCCAACCGCGCCAAGGAAGCCAACAACAACGTGAACATCGCCTATGCCATTCCCAAGGAAGGCGCGAATCTGTGGTTTGACCTGCTGGCCATCCCGGCGGACGCCGGCAACCCGAAGCAAGCCCACGCCTTCATCAACTACCTGCTCGACCCGCAAGTGATCGCCAAGGTCAGCGCCTCGGTCGGCTATGCCAACCCGAACCCGGCCGCCAAGCAGTACATGGACCCTGAATTGGTCAACAACCCCGAGGTTTACCCGCCTCAGGAAGTGCTCGACAAGCTCTACATCTCGACCACGCCGCCGCAGTCGATCATGCGCTTGATGACGCGTTCCTGGAGCAAAGTGAAGTCCAACCAATGAACCAGCACACCCACGAACACGCCCAATCCTATTACGCCGCATCGGCCAACGGCCTGTTGCCCTACCCCACGCTGGCCGAAGACCTGATGGCCGATGTCTGCGTGATTGGCGGCGGGTTTACCGGCGTCAATACGGCCATCGAACTGGCCCAGCGCGGGCTCTCGGTGATCCTGCTGGAAGGCCGGCGGATCGGCTGGGGTGCCAGCGGGCGCAACGGCGGTCAGCTGATTCGCGGCATTGGCCATGACGTCAGCGGTTTCGCCAAGCATGTCGGTGTCGACGGTGTGCGCTATCTGGAGCATGCCGGGACTGAGTCGGTGCAGGTGGTGGGCAGTCGAATCCGCGATCACGGCATCGATTGCGACTTGCGCTGGGGCTTTTGCGAATTGGCCAACACCCCGGCGCAGTTTGCCGGGCTGAAGGCTGAACACGCCGCACTCAAGGAATCGGGTTACGCCCATGAAACCCGTCTGGTCGAAGCCGCGCAGATCCGTGAGCAGGTGGTGAATTGCGGCGTGTATGCCGGCGGCCTGGTCGACATGGGCTCGGGGCACCTGCACCCGCTGAACCTGGTGCTTGGCGAAGCGAAACTCGCGCAATCTCTGGGCGTACGAATTTTCGAGCAAAGCCCGGTACTGGAGCTGATCCATGGCAGTACTGTGCAAGTCCGTTGTGCAGGTGGCACGGTCCGCGCCGGCAACCTGGTGCTGGGTTGCAACGCGCATCTGGAGGAACTCGAACCGAAACTCAGCGGCAAGGTGCTCCCGGCAGGCAGCTACATCATCGCCACCGAACCCTTGCCGGCGAAACTTGCCGCGCAGTTGATCCCGCACAACCTGGCGCTGTGCGACCAGAAAGTCGGCCTGGATTACTACCGCCTCTCGGCGGACCGGCGCCTGCTGTTCGGCGGAGCCTGCCATTACTCCGGGCGAGATCCGGCGGATATCAGCGCCTACATGCGCCCGCAGATGCTCAAGGTCTTCGCGCAACTGGCGAATGTGCGCATCGACTACCAATGGGGCGGCAAGATCGGCATTACCGCCAATCGCTTCCCCCAGGTCGGGCGCCTGAGCCAGCACCCGAACGTGTTCTACGCCCAGGGTTACTCCGGCCATGGCGTCAACGTGACTCACTGGTGCGCGAAATTGTTGGGCGAAGCGATCCATGCCGGTCACAGCAAAGGTTTCGATGTATTCAGCGCCGTACCGCACATGACCTTCCCGGGCGGCCGCGCCCTGCGTTCACCATTGCTGGCCCTGGGCATGCTCTGGTACCGCCTGCGCGAAGTGCTGGGCTAACACCCCACCCCTGTAGGAGCTGGCTTGCCAGGGATGGCAGCCTTGAACATTTGCGCTGTTCTTTCGGTCGCCATCGCTGGCAAGCCAGCTCCTACACGGTTACCGATCATTCCCCATCTCTTTGTTTAGCCTTTCGATTTGCTCAATTGCGAGTCACTTCTATATTGAGGGGGTGCTCATCAATTATGCCCTCTATCGAGCCTGGCCCATGGCGACGAGTGACCCACTGATCATCTGCGAGCACTGCGACAGCGTGTACGAAAAAGTGACGCTCGCCAAACACCAGAAAACCCTGTGCACCCGCTGCGGCGGCGTGCTTCAGCGTTATAACGGCTTGACCGTGGAGCAACGCCTGGCGTTGACCTTCGCCGCGTTGATGCTGTGGATTTTCGCCAACTTCTATCCGGTCATGAGCATCAGCCTCAAGGGCCTGAAAAACAGTGCGACCCTATGGGATTCGGTGGTGGCGCTGAGTCTGGGGCCCATCACCTTCATTGCCCTGGTAGCGGCGATCGCCATGATCATCGCACCGTTTTTTCAGTTGTTGCTGCTGATCTGGGTGCTGGGCTTCGCCCTCAAGCACCAGCGCGCGCCAGGTTTCAGTTTCAGCATGCGCTGGCTGGAAACCCTGCGGCCCTGGAGCATGCTGGAGGTCTGCCTGTTGGGCGCGATGGTCGCGGTGATCAAGCTCGCCGGGTTACTGGATGTGCTGCCCGGTATCGGCCTGTTCGCCCTGGCCGTCCTCAGCCTGATGATGATCCGCATTGCCGGCCGCGATATTCGTGAACTGTGGGACCTCGTATGACAATGCCGCCCCTCGCAAGCGACCTCAACCTGTGCCTGTGCCACAGCTGCGGCCTGGCCTGCGACATGACCGATGATCCCCACGAGTGCGAGCGCTGCGGTGCCCCTTTGCATCGACGTAAAACCAACTCGCTGACCCGAACCTGGGCTTACATGCTCACCGCCCTGGTGTTTTACGTTCCGGCCAACCTGTTGCCGGTGATGAACACCAAGATGGTCGGCGACGGTGCCGACAGCACGATCATGAGCGGCGTGATCGAGTTCTGGCAGCACGGTGCCTGGGACATCGCCCTGATCATATTCATCGCCAGCATTGCGGTACCGGGCGTCAAGTTCGTCGCCCTGACGCTGCTGCTGGTGACCGTTCAGCGCGACAGCCAGTGGGCGCTCAGGCAGCGCTCGCAAATGTACCGGTTCGTCGAACTCATCGGTTATTGGTCGATGCTCGACGTCATCGTGGTCGCCCTGGTGGCCTCACTGGTGAAATTCCAGGCCCTGGCCGATATCGAACCGCGTCCGGGCATTCTGTTCTTTGGTCTGGTGGTGGTGTTCACCATGCTCTCGGCGATGAGTTTCGATCCGCGCCTGATCTGGGATAAAGAGCGGCAACAACCACAAAATAAGGAGGTCACGGATGAAGTCACAAGCCACTGACGGGCCACTGGCCCCCGGGCAGGCTCCGATCAAGACCCGCCGCTTCAGCTTTTCGCTGGTGTGGATCGTGCCGATTGTCGCGGTGCTGGTGGGGATATCGCTGGTGGTCCACAGCATCTTGCAGGAGGGTCCGACCATCACCATCACCTTCAAGACCGGTGACGGCCTGACCGCCAACAAGACCGAGGTGAAGTACCGCAACGTGGTGATCGGCCATGTCTCGGACGTTGAACTGAGCAACGACCAGAAGAATGTCAATGCGACGATTAAACTGGTGAAACAGGCTGAAAGTTTTACCCGTAAAGACTCGCAGTTCTGGGTGGTGAGGCCGCGGATCGGCGCTGGCGGGGTGTCGGGTATCGATACGCTGTTGTCAGGGGATTACATCGGCGCCGATATCGGCCAGGAGAATGCCCGCGCGAAGAACTTCACCGGCCTGGAAAACCCGCCCGCCATCACCTATGGCGAGCCGGGCAAACGCTTCACCCTGCATACCCAGGACCTGGGCTCACTGGATATCGGCTCGCCGGTCTACTACCGCAAGATTCCGGTCGGCCAGGTCGTGGCGTACGCCCTGGACCCCGATGGCAAAGGGGTGAACATCGAACTGTTCATCCACGCACCGAACGATCAGTACGTCACCGAGAACACCCGTTTCTGGAACGCCAGCGGCGTTGACGTGAGCGTTGGGGCCAACGGTTTTGCGGTCAAGACCGAGTCACTGTCGGCGCTACTGGTGGGTGGCGTTGCGTTCCGCGCGCCGGAATACAGTCCCGACGACAAACCGGCCCCGGAGGAATATGCCTACGAACTGTTCGAGGACCAGCAAACGGCCCTCGCCCCGCCGAGCGGCAAGGGCCAGTACATGACCTTGCGTTTCGAGCAGGCGCTGCGCGGGCTCAAGGTCGATGCCCCGGTGGAATTCCTCGGCATCGAAATCGGCAAGGTGGTGTCGGTCAATCTGGATTTCGACGCGCAAAAACGCACCTTCCCGGTCAACGTCGGCATCATGATCTATCCGCAGCGCCTGGGCCGCGCGCACACCAAGATGCAGCAGACACTCAATCACGATCCCAACGATGAAGCCGGCGCCGTACGCGTGATCGGTACCTTTATCGACAACGGCCTGCGCGCCCAGGCTCGCACCGGCAACCTGCTGACCGGCCAGCTGTACATTTCCCTGGATTTCTACCCTAAAGCGCAGAAAGTCGTATTTGATCAAAGCGCCCGTCCAGTCAGTATTCCGACCGTCCCAGGCAGCCTCGAACAATTGCAGGAAAAACTCGAAGCCATGGTCAACAAGCTCAACCAACTGCCTATCGAGCGCATTGCCGGCAATCTTGACAGCAACCTCGTCGAACTGCGCAAAGGCTTGGTGCAATTCCATGCCAAGACCCTGCCGGGTGTGCAAACCACCTTGACGGACATGAGCAAGACCCTGCAGTCGGCCAGCTCGACACTGGCTGAAGACTCGCCGCAGCGGGAAAAACTCGGGCAGACCCTGGACGAACTCGGGCGCACCTCGCGTTCCTTGCGTGACCTGGCGGATTACCTTGGCCGGCATCCGGAATCGCTGATTCGCGGTCGTCCGGATAATGCCGCACCGATGGATATGCAAGGGCCGCCGAGCAAATGACCACAGGAGCAACATTCATGGCTTTTCCCCTGAAAATAACGTTGGTCGCTGCGCTGTCGTTGCTCGCCGCCTGCCGCAGCGATCCGATCCAGTTCCACACCCTGACCCCGGCCCAACTGGCAGGCAGTTCACGCGGTACCGCCGGTATCCAGATTGAAATGCTCACCGTCCCGCCCCAGGTCGATCGCCCGCAGATCGTCGTGCGCCAGGGCAATACCGGCATGGCAATCCTCGAAACACAATGGTGGGGGGCCAGCCTGGTGGACGAGTTGCGCAGTGCCCTGAGCGACCAGATGATCAACAACAATCCGCAACGCAGGGTATCGGTGCGCCTGGAAGTACAGCGCTTTGATTCGATTCCCGGCCAGTATGGACTGCTCGACGTGAAATGGCGCCTGCGTACCAACAATGGCAGTGAAAACCTCATGGACACTTGCCGCAGCACCCTGCAGACACCGTCGGGACCGTCCATCGATGAGCTGGTGGCGGCGCAGCAAAATAACGTCAGGCGCCTGGCCGCGCTGATCAACCAGGCAGCGGCCTCCACGCAAAAAGGTTGTCCATCCGCAAGTACCAGCCCATAACACCATTCCCCTGTAGGAGCGAGCTTGCTCGCGATGGTGTGTCAGGCGACATCAATGTGTCTGATACACCATCGCGAGCAAGCTCGCTCCTACAGGCTGCAAATGATTCGTATTGATCTAGAATAATTGACGACCTTCTTTTGTCGATTCGCTCGAATCAGCCTGCAAGACCAAAAATAACAGGAGCTGACGCCGCATGAAGTCCCCTATCCCTTCGATCCTCAAAAAGGCCTTGCTGGTCACCGCCCTGGTGAGCGCAGGTCACGTTTACGCCGCCGATACCGTCGGCATCGTGGTCTACAACGCCCAGCATGAAAGCCTGACCAAAGCCTGGGTCGAGGGGTTTACCCAGGAAACCGGTATTGCGGTCACCCTGCGCAACGGCGATGACACCGAAATGGGCAACCAGATCGTCCAGGAAGGCACTGACTCGCCGGCCGATGTGTTCCTCACCGAAAACTCCCCGGCGATGGTTCTGGTCGATAGTGCTGGCCTGTTTGCCCCCGTGGACAAAGCCACCCTGGAACAGGTCGACCCGGCCTACCGCCCGGCCCACGGCAAATGGCTGGGGATCGCTGCGCGTTCCACGGTGTTCGTCTACAACCCGAGCAAACTGCCCCAAGACAAGTTGCCCAAATCGATCATGGACCTCGCCGCACCAGAGTGGAAAGGCCGCTGGGGCGCATCGCCCGGTGGCGCCGACTTCCAGGCCATCGTCGCCGCCATGCTCGAACAGAAAGGTGAAGCCGCGACCCTGGACTGGCTCAAGGCGATGAAAACCAACTTCACCGCCTACCGGGGCAACAGCTCGGTGCTCAAGGCGGTGAATGCCGGGCAGATCGACAGCGGCGTGATCTACCACTACTACAGCTTCGTCGATCAGGCCAAGACCGGCGAAAACAGCAAGAACACCGCCCTGCACTACTTCAAACACAAGGACCCGGGGGCTTTTGTGAGCATTTCCGGAGGCGGCGTCCTGGCCGCAAGCCAACACAAGGAACAAGCCCAGGCGTTCCTCAAGTGGATCACCGGCAAGGACGGCCAGGCCATCCTCAAGGACGGCAAGTCGTTTGAATACGCCGTGGGCAAGAACGCCGAATCCAACCCTAAACTGGTGCCTTTGCAGCAGCTCGACGCCCCATCCGTCGACGCCTCGAAACTCGACAGTAAAAAAGCCGTGGAGCTGATGACTCAGGCAGGACTGCTTTGATTGATGCCTGAAATCCTGCCCGCGGGTACCGCCCAAGCGCTACCCGCCAATTTGCGTAGACGATCGCGCGGCGTGTTCGCGAGCCGCGGTGGCGCGCGGGTGGTCGGTTTGTCGGTGCTGGTGTCGTTGCTGGCACTGCTGCCGATTGCCTACGTCATCGGCGTGTCCTTGCAGACCGGCTGGTCCACGGTGGTGACCCTGGTGTTCCGGCCACGGGTGGGTGAATTGTTGATCAACACCGTGTTGCTGGTGGTGCTGACGATTCCCCTCTGTGTGGCGCTGGGTGTGACGCTGGCCTGGCTGACCGAGCGCACGGATTTGCCGGGGCGGCGTTGGTGGTCATTGCTGGCCACAGCGCCCCTGGCGGTGCCGGCCTTCGTCCACAGTTATGCCTGGGTCAGCCTGGTGCCGCCGATTCACGGCTTGTTCGCCGGGGTGCTGGTGTCGGTGATTGCCTACTTCCCGTTCCTGTACCTGCCGATTGCCGCGACCTTGCGACGCCTCGACCCGGCCATTGAAGATGTCGCCGAATCGCTTGGGCTCAAGCCGTGGGCGGTTTTTTTTCGCGTGGTGCTGCCGCAGTTGCGCCTGGCCATTTGCGGCGGTGCGCTGCTGGTCGGCCTGCATCTTCTGGCCGAGTATGGCCTGTACGCAATGATCCGCTTCGATACCTTCACCACCGCGATCTTCGATCAGTTCAAATCCACCTTCAACGGTCCTGCCGCCCACATGCTGGCCAGCGTGCTCGCCCTGTGTTGCCTGGTGATGCTGACTGTGGAATCCGCCGCACGGGGTCATGCGCGCTACGCCCGTGTGGGCTCGGGAAGTGCCCGCGAGCAACGGATCGTCTGCCTGAAAACCCCGGCCAGGGTGCTCGCACTGGCGTTGCAAAGCGCCACCTGTGCCCTGACGCTGGGTGTGCCCCTGATCACCCTGGGCAGTTGGCTGATCGCCGGCGGTGTGCAGGCCTGGGACCTGGGCGAGCTGCTGCCGGCGCTGCAACAGACGCTGATGCTGGGCGTGGCCGGTGCAGCGCTGACCACCTGCGCCGCCATTCCGATTGCGTGGTTGTCGATCCGCCATCCCGGGCGCCTGCAACGGCTACTGGAGAGCTGCAACTACATCACCAGTTCGTTGCCGGGCATCGTCGTGGCGCTGGCCCTGGTGACCGTGACCATTCATTTTGCCCGGCCGATCTACCAGACCACCGTCACCGTGCTGCTGGCGTACCTGCTGATGTTCTTGCCCCGGGCCCTGGTGAGCTTGCGCGCCGGCATCGCCCAGGCGCCCGTGGAGCTGGAAAACATGGCCCGCAGCCTGGGCCGCTCCCCTGCCCGCGCGCTGTGGCTGATCACCTTGCGCCTGGCCGCTCCGGGTGCGGCTGCCGGTGCTGCGCTGGTGTTCCTGGCGATCACCAATGAACTGACCGCCACCCTGTTGCTCGCGCCCAATGGCACGCGGACCCTGGCGACCGGGTTCTGGGCCATGACCAGCGAAATCGACTATGTCGCGGCGGCGCCCTATGCCCTGCTGATGATCCTGTTGTCGCTGCCGTTGACCGGGCTCCTGTATCACCAATCGAAAAAAACGGCTGGCCGATGAATACTCTTGAACTGCATTCACTGAACAAAGCCTACGGTTCCCAGCGAGCCCTGGACAACGTCAGCCTGTCGGTACCCAGCGGCAGCCGTACGGTCATTGTCGGCCCCTCGGGTTCAGGCAAGACCACCTTGCTGCGCATGATCGCCGGCTTCGAGTTCCCTGACTCCGGCCGCCTGTCGCTCAATGGGCAAACCCTGGTCGACAGCACCCACGAAGTACCGGCGCACCAACGCCTGATTGGCTACGTCCCCCAGGACGGCGCCTTGTTCCCGCACATGACGGTGGCCGACAACATCGGCTTCGGCCTGTCGACCAAAGGCCGCGTCAAGCATGAGCGTGTCGCGCAATTGATGGACAGTGTGGCCCTGGATTCGAACATGGCCGGGCGCTGGCCCCACGAGCTGTCCGGCGGCCAGCAGCAGCGCGTGGCGTTGGCGCGGGCGCTGGCGCAGCAGCCACGGTTGATGTTGCTGGACGAGCCGTTTTCGGCACTCGACACCGGTTTGCGCGCGGTCATGCGCAAGATGGTCGCGCGCCTGCTGGAAGACGCGGGGGTCACCACCATCCTGGTCACCCATGATCAGAGCGAAGCCTTGTCCTTCGCCGATCAACTGGCGGTGATGCGCCATGGGCGGCTGGTGCAGTCTGGCCATCCGCTGGACCTCTATCGCTACCCCGAAGATGAACAGACCGCGCTGTTTCTCGGCGATGCCGTGGTCATGCCGGCCCGGATCGAAGCTGGCTGGGCCCATTGCGACCTGGGCCGGATACCGGTCAACAATCACCGCAACAACCACTCGGCGCAGATCATGCTGCGACCCGAACAATTGCAACTGACCAGCGTCCTGCCCAACGCCACGGAGGTCACGGGCTGCCGGGCCAAAGTGGTCGACCGGGACTTCAGCGGCAACACCTGCACCTTGACCGTGGAGTTGCATTCGCGCGCCCCCGATCAGCCCATCGGCCGATCATTGCTGGTACGCAGCTCCGGCATGTATGCGCCGCCTGCCGGCAGCGCCGTCCAGGTCTCGACCATCGGCCACGCGCACGTGCTGAGCGAGCCTTGATCCCTGAACCTTGGAGCATGGCCTTCAAAGGTCGAAGCGATCCACCGCGCGACGCCGCTCGTTGTCGTCGCGCACATCGTAGTTGGCGGTGGTCTGGATGTTGCTGTGGTGCGCCAGTTTCTGCGCGATGGACAGGTCGTGTTCTTCGATCACCCGAGTGATGAACGAGCGGCGAAAATCATGCGGCATGATTTTCACCCCCACCTGTGCGCCCCGCTGCCGGGCGATGTAATAGATCGCGTGTTTGGTGATGCGCTCGCGGGTGATATGACTGCCACGGCGGATACGGTTGAACAGGAACGGGTCATCCTCTTCGCCTTCCTTGAGCATCGAGCGGCGCAGTTCCAGCCAGGCATCGAGCTTGGCGAACGCCCAGGCCGGGGCGTACTTGATCAACTGCTTGTTGCCCTTGGCCGTGACGCGCAGGCTGCGCTCGTTGAAGTCGAGCTGATTGAGGTCGAGGTTCACCGACTCCGATTTGCGCATGCCCGAACCGTACAGGATCGCGATGACGGCGGCGTCCCGCCGGCCTTGTGGCCTGGGATCGGCGGCGCAAACCTCCATCAGTTCCTGGATCAATGAGCGCCGCAGGTTACGGCCCTGGGACAGGCGGGTACCGGCGATGCCCTTGACCGAGCGCATTTTCAACAAGTGTTCCTGGCTGATCAGGCTCATGCGCCATGCTTCATTCATCACCCCGCGCACCGCATTGACGTACAAGGACGACGTGTTGGGCGCATAACCGTCGGCGCGCAAGGCGGCGACCAGGGCGATGACATCTTCGGGCTGCAGGTTGTGCCAGGCAATCTCCTCTACATTCATTTCTTCGAAGCCCAGGCGGTCGGCGGCGTCCTGCAGGACATAACGCATGGTCAGTTGGCTGGAGGGCGCCAGTCGTGCGAGATACAGGGTCAGCGGATTGGGTCTGAGGGCACTTGGATCAGTTGCGGGTAAGTCAGTCAAACGAAACGGCCTTGGATAAAAAGAGGATACAGAAACGCCATGGCGACAGGAATGGCCGCTACGCTGCCGGTCGTGGCCGGGAAAGTCAATGTTGTGCCGACAAAGGCCGCTGTAGCCACGATAGACGAATTGAAACATGGCGCTGCTAAACCTTGAGCGGACTCGATCGGGGCAGGAGCAAACCATGAGAATCAGTGTGTTCGGTAGCGGCTATGTGGGACTGGTACAAGCGGCGGTATTGGCAGAAGTCGGCCACGACGTGGTCTGCATGGACGTCGACGAGAAAAAGGTCGAGTGGCTGCAACAGGGCCATGTAAGCATTTTCGAACCGGGGCTGGCCAGCCTGGTACGCGAAGGCCTGGACGCCCATCGGTTGCAGTTCACCAGCGATGAGAAGCTCGCGGTGCAACATGGCCAGGTGTTGTTCATCGCGGTCGGTACGCCGTCCCGGGACGATGGTTCGGCCGACCTGAGCCAGGTGATGGCAGTGGGTGAAGCGGTCGCACGGCACCGTGAACAACCGCTGATCCTGGTAGAGAAGTCCACGGTGCCGGTGGGCACCGGCGATGCCCTGCGCGCGCATATCGACAAGTGCCTGATCAAGGTCGGGCGCCTGTTGCAGTTCGATATCGTGTCCAATCCCGAGTTTCTCAAGGAAGGCTCGGCCGTGGCCGATTGCCGGCGTCCGGACCGTATCGTCGTGGGCTGTGAACGCGAGGAAGTGCGCGATGTGATGCGTGACCTGTACGCGCCGTTCAACCGCAACCATGAACGCATCATGTTCATGGACCTGCGCAGCGCCGAGCTGACCAAATACGCCGCCAACTGCATGCTGGCGACCAAGATCAGCTTCATCAACCAGATTGCCGAACTGGCCGAGCACCTGGGGGCCGACATTGAGTCGGTGCGCCTGGGCATCGGTGCCGACTCGCGCATCGGCTACCACTTCATCTACCCCGGCTGCGGTTATGGCGGTTCCTGCTTCCCCAAGGACATGCGTGCCCTGATCCACAGCGCCGAACAGGCCCATTGCTCCAGCGACTTGCTGCAAGCGGTGGAAGCCATCAACCAGCGGCAGAAACACAAGTTGTTCGAGCGCCTCAAGGCATTCTACAAAGGCGAGTTGCGGGGCAAGACCTTCGCCGTCTGGGGCCTGGCATTCAAGCCCAACACCGACGACATGCGTGACGCACCGAGCCGCATGTTGCTCGAATCGCTATGGGCCGCCGGTGCCAACGTGCGGGCCTTCGACCCCGAAGCCATGCAGCAGACCCAGCAGCTGTACCCCGATGAAAGCCGGTTGATGCTCATGGGCACGCCGGAATCGGTGCTCAACGGTGCGCACGCGTTGATCATCTGCACCGAGTGGCAACAATTCAAGGCACCGGATTTCGAGCTGATCCGCCAGCGTCTCAAGGCACCGGTGATCTTCGACGGTCGCAACCTCTACGATGCCGAGCGCCTGGCGCGCAATGGCTTCCAGTACTTCCCGATGGGCCGCGGCGACTCGCGCACGTTGCCGATTCCGTACCAGCAATGGCCAGCCGCACAAGTAGTCGCCTAATCCCCCAGGAGGAAGCGCTGGATGTCGGGGCGTGGCGATACATCAGAAATAATGAACTGAAGCTTCATTAATATGAATTTGTCAGCATCGGCAATGAACGGCACACTGTCATCGTTCCTCCCCCAATAGTTGGAACACCTTCAAGGGCTTTCTGGGTTTCCCAGACAAGCCTTTTTTTTTCCTCAGGTTTTCAAAGGAACGACGTTCATCATGCTTGCTCGCTGGTTGCCCGCCGCTGTCAACACCCGCCCTTCGGAATGGAGTCGTGCCGCCATCGGAATGGCGCTGGGGACGATGTTCAGCGTCTGGCTGTGCGCCCAGGTATTCGGCATGCCCGTGGCGCAGCACCTGGTCGGGCCGCTGGGCGCCTCGGCGGTGTTGCTGTTTGCGGTGTCATCCGGCGCGCTCGCGCAACCCTGGTCGATACTCGGCGGCTATTTGAGCGCCGCGGTGGTCGCGCTACTGGTGGCCCACGTACTCGGCCGGACCCTGGGCAGCGCCTGCCTGGCGGCGGGCATGGCGCTGATCCTGATGTGCTGGCTGCGCTGCCTGCATCCACCGGCCGGGGCGCTGGCATTGCTGCTGGTCCTGGCGGACCCGGCGACCATCGCCATGGACTGGAAAGCCCTGGGCCCGGTGATGCTGGCCGCGTCGACCATGCTGCTCAGCGCGCTGGCCTACAACAACCTGACGCGTATTCGTTATCCCAAGCGTGCCAGCGAGCCGGTGGCGGTGGTTCCGGCGGACCACCCGCCGGTGGAGTCGCAGGCGATCACTGCCCAGGATCTGAAACTGGCCCTGGCGGACATGGAGGCTTTTTTTGACGTTACCCCGGAAGACCTTGAACAACTAATCCATGCCAGTGAGTTCCACGCCAGGCGGCGCAGTATTGGCGAGGTGTTGAGCCGTAGCGCCTGAATCGCCTTACCTGTAGGAGCGAGCTTGCTCGCGAAAAACATCAGGGCACCGCTGCACCAATGGTTTACGCGTAATCGTTCACGACCTTCGCGAGCAAGCTCGCTCCTACAACAAAAATGCAGACAGCACCTGCACATATCCCGGTTGTACAAGGCAAATTTGCACTGGTACGATCCAGCATCGCTCGCGCGCGAGCTTCTTTATAAAGAACAATAAAAGCAGGGAGTTAGTGATGACTGCTCAGGTTTTGTCGAAGGCGACTTCGTCCATGGATGCCACGCAAAACGAAGTGCTGGCCGAGGTTCGCAACCACATCGGTCACCTGACCCTCAACCGCCCCGCCGGGCTTAACGCCATCACCCTCGAGATGGTCCGCGACCTGCAGCGTCAGCTCGATGCCTGGGCCCAGGATGACCAGGTGCATGCGGTGGTGCTGCGCGGTGCCGGCGAAAAAGCCTTCTGTGCCGGTGGCGACATTCGCTCGCTGTACGACAGCTTCAAGGGCGGCGATACGCTGCACGAAGATTTCTTCGTCGAAGAGTACGCCCTCGACCTGGCGATTCATCATTACCGCAAACCGGTGCTGGCCTTGATGGACGGTTTTGTCCTGGGTGGCGGCATGGGCCTGGTGCAAGGCGCCGACCTGCGGGTGGTCACCGAGAAAAGCCGCCTGGCGATGCCTGAAGTCGGCATCGGTTATTTCCCGGATGTGGGCGGCAGCTACTTCCTGCCGCGCATCCCCGGTGAACTGGGGATTTACCTGGGCGTGAGCGGCGTGCAGATCCGCGCGGCCGATGCGCTGTACTGCGGGCTGGCCGACTGGTACCTGGACAGCGGCAAGCTGGCCACGCTGGATGAAAAACTCGATCAACTGCAATGGCATGACACACCCCTGAAGGACCTTCAGGGCCTGCTGGCGAAACTCGCCGTGCAACAGTTGCCCGATGCGCCATTGGCGGCCTTGCGCCCGGCTATCGACCACTTCTTCGCCTTGGCCGATGTGCCGAGTATTGTGGAGCAACTGCGCGAGGTCACGGTCGCCGACAGCCATGAGTGGGCGTTAAGCACCGCCGACCTGCTGCAGACCCGCTCGCCCCTGGCCATGGGCGTGACCCTGGAAATGCTCCGGCGCGGTCGGAACCTGAGCCTTGAACAGTGCTTCGCCCTTGAGCTGCACCTGGACCGCCAGTGGTTCGAGCGCGGCGACCTGATGGAAGGCGTGCGCGCCTTGCTGATCGACAAAGACAAGAACCCGCGCTGGAACCCGCCAACCCTGCAGGCGTTGGACGCCGAACACGTGGCGAGCTTCTTCAACGGTTTCGATGAGAGCGGGAGCTGAACCATGCACGATCTCGAATTGACCGAAGAACAAGTCATGATCCGCGACATGGCCCGGGACTTTGCCCGTGGCGAAATCGCACCCCACGCCCAGGCCTGGGAAAAAGCCGGCTGGATCGACGACGCCCTGGTGGCGAAGATGGGTGAGTTGGGCTTGCTGGGCATGGTGGTACCCGAGGAATGGGGCGGCACTTATGTCGACTACGTCGCCTATGCCCTGGCGGTGGAAGAGATCTCGGCCGGCGACGGCGCCACTGGCGCGTTCATGAGCATCCACAACTCGGTGGGCTGTGGGCCGGTGCTCAACTACGGCAGCGAAGAACAGAAACAAACCTGGCTGGCGGACCTGGCCAGCGGCCAGGCCATTGGTTGCTTCTGCCTGACCGAACCACAAGCCGGTTCCGAGGCGCACAACCTGCGCACCCGCGCCGAATTGCGCGACGGCCAATGGGTGATCAACGGCGCCAAGCAGTTTGTCAGCAACGGCAAACGCGCCAAGCTGGCGATCGTGTTTGCCGTGACCGACCCGGACCTGGGCAAGCGCGGTATTTCGGCGTTTCTGGTGCCAACGGATACCCCTGGCTTCATCGTCGACCGCACCGAACACAAAATGGGCATCCGCGCCTCCGATACCTGTGCGGTTACCTTGAACACCTGCACCATCCCCGAGGCCAATCTGCTCGGCGAGCGCGGAAAAGGCCTGGCCATTGCCTTGTCCAATCTCGAAGGCGGCCGCATCGGCATCGCCGCCCAGGCGCTGGGCATTGCTCGTGCGGCGTTCGAAGCGGCACTCGCCTACTCCCGCGATCGCGTGCAGTTTGGCAAAACCATCAATGAACACCAGAGCATCGCCAACCTGCTGGCCGACATGCACATGCAAATAAACGCGGCACGGCTGATGATCCTGCACGCGGCACGCCTGCGTACGGCGGGCAAGCCGTGTCTGTCGGAGGCCTCGCAGGCCAAGCTGTTTGCTTCGGAAATGGCCGAGAAAGTCTGCTCCTCAGCGATTCAGATTCATGGTGGGTATGGGTATCTGGAGGATTACCCGGTCGAGAAGTATTACCGGGATGCGCGGATCACGCAGATCTATGAAGGGTCGAGCGAGATTCAGCGGATGGTGATTGCCCGCGAACTGAAGAACTATCTGGTGTAAAGCCTTGAAAGCATCGCTGGCAAGCCAGCTCCTACAGGTTCCTGGGTATACACAATTTTTGTAACCGACCGATAACCCTGTAGGAGCTGGCTTGCCAGCGATGATGCCCGCCAGATCGCTACATCACTTGCCCTGGAACTGCGCCTCACGCTTGGCAATGAACGCCGCCATCCCTTCCTTCTGATCCTGCGTCGCAAACGCTGCATGGAACACCCGACGCTCAAAGCGCACGCCTTCCGACAGGCTCACTTCAAAGGCACGATTGACGCTTTCCTTGACCATCATCGCAATCGGCAGGGACTTGCTGGCGATCAGGGTCGCGACCTTCAGCGCTTCGTCCAGCAGCTCATCGCTCGGCACGATGCGCGCCACGATGCCGCAACGTTCCGCTTCCACGGCATCGATCAGACGACCGCTCAGGCACATTTCCATGGCCTTGGCCTTGCCCACGGCCCGGGTCAGGCGCTGGGTGCCGCCCATGCCCGGCAACACGCCGAGGTTGATTTCCGGCTGGCCGAATCTGGCGTTGTCGCCGGCCAGGATGAAATCGCACATCAGCGCCAGCTCACAGCCGCCGCCCAAGGCGAAACCGTTGACGGCGGCGATGATCGGCTTGCGGCGGTTGGCCACGCGGTCGCTGTCGCTGAACAGGTCGTCGATATAGATCTGCGGATAGGTCAGCTCGGCCATTTCCTTGATGTCGGCACCGGCGGCAAAGGCCTTTTTCGAACCAGTCAGGACGATGCAGCCGATGTTCGAGTCCGCCTCGAAGCTGTCGAGGGCCTGGTTCAGCTCGCTGACGATCTGCGCGTTCAACGCGTTCAGCGCCTGTGGGCGGTTAAGGGTAATCAGGCCGACTCGGCCATGGGTTTCCAGCAAAATCGTTTCGTAGCTCACAAGTGGGTTCCTTTCAAAGATTGCGTGAAATGACCATGCGTTGAATATCGCTGGTGCCTTCGTAGATCTGGCAGACCCGCACGTCGCGGTAGATCCGCTCCAGCGGGAAGTCGTTCAGGTAACCGTAGCCGCCAAGGGTTTGCAGCGCCGAGGAGCATACCTTCTCGGCCATTTCGGACGCGAACAGCTTGGCCATCGACGCTTCCACCAACGCCGGCTTGCCGCTGTCGCGCAGCGCCGCCGCGTAATGCACCATTTGCCGTGCCACGGCGATCTGGGTCGCCATGTCCGCCAGGCGGAAGGCCACGGCCTGGTGCTCGATGATCGGCTTGCCGAAGCTCTCGCGCTCACGGGCATAGTCGCGGGCCGCTTCGAACGCGGCGCGGGCCATGCCCACCGATTGCGAGGCAATGCCGACACGTCCGCCTTCGAGGTTGGCCAGGGCGATTTTGTAGCCTTCGCCCTCCTCTCCCAAACGGTTCGCCACCGGGACTTTTACGTCTTCAAACAGGATCTGGCAGGTATCGGACGCATGCTGACCGAGCTTGTCTTCAACCCGGGCCACTTTGTAGCCCGGCGAGTCGGTGGGCACGATGAACGCCGTGATGCCGCGCTTGCCGGCAGTCGGGTCGGTCACGGCGAACACGATCACGATCCCGGCGTTCTGCCCCGAGGTGATGAACTGTTTGCAGCCGTTGAGCACGTAGTGATCGCCGTCCAAACGGGCCCGGGTTTTCAAGCCGCTGGCATCGGAACCGGCCTGGGGTTCGGTCAAGGCGAAAGCGCCGAGCATGGCGCCGCTGGCCAGGGGCTTGAGGAAGCGCTCTTTCTGGTCGTCATTGCCGTAATTGAGGATGGGTACGCAGCCCACCGAGTTATGCACGCTCATGATGGTCGAGCAGGCACCATCGCCAGCAGCTATTTCTTCCAGGGCCATGGCGTAGGCCAGGTAACCGGTCTCACAACCGCCCCACTGCTCCGGCACCAGCATGCCGAAGAAGCCCAGCTCGCCCATCTCGGCGATGGCTTCCTTGGGGAAGCGGTGTTCACGGTCCCACTCGGCGGCGAAGGGTTTGAGGCGTTCCTGGGCAAAGTCCCGGGCCGCGTCGCGTATCTGCTGTTGTTCGTCATTGGGGATCATGACCATTCCTTAAATTTGATATTGCCCCTTGTAGGAGCGAGCTTGCTCGCGAAGAACGTCAGGGCACCGCATTGATCCAGGCAGCCCTCGTTATCGTTAACGTCCATCGCGAGCAAGCTCGCTCCTACAGGGATTGTGCGGGCTTTAGTAGAGGCATTCCACGGCCATGGCCGTGGCTTCGCCGCCGCCGATGCAGATCGCTGCTACGCCACGCTTGAGGCCCTTCTGGCGCAGGGCCGAGAGCAAAGTCACAAGGATCCGCGCGCCGGACGCGCCGATCGGGTGGCCGAGGGCACACGCGCCGCCGTGCACGTTGAGTTTCTCGTGAGGGATTTCCAGCTTGGTCATGGTCACCAGGCTGACCACGGCGAAGGCTTCGTTGACTTCCACCAGGTCGACGTCATTCAGTGACCAGCCGGTTTTCTTCATCAGCTTCTCGATCGCACCCACCGGTGCCACCGGGAACAGGCTTGGGGTATCGGCGAAGGCCGCGTGACCATGGATCACCGCCAGCGGCTTGAGGCCACGCTTGTCGGCTTCGGAACGGCGCATCAGCACCAGCGCCGCCGCACCGTCGGAGATGGAACTGGAGTTGGCCGCCGTCACGGTGCCACCATCGCGGAACGCCGGTTTCAGCGAGGCAATCTTGTCCAGGCGGGCTTTCGGTGGCTGCTCGTCATGGCTGATCGTCACCTGCTCTTTGCCGACGGTAACGGTCAACGGCACGATCTCGTCCTTGAAGCTGCCGTCCTTGATGGCCTGCTGGGCGCGGGTGGTCGAAGCCACCGCGAAAGCATCCTGGGCCTCACGACTGAAGCCGTTGGTTTCGGCGCAGTCTTCGGCGAAAGTGCCCATCAGGCGGCCCTTGTCGTAGGCGTCTTCCAGGCCGTCGAGGAACATCGAATCCAGCACCCGGCCGTGGCCCATGCGGTAGCCGCTACGGGCGCGGTCCAGCAAGTATGGCGCGTTGGACATGCTTTCCATCCCACCGGCGACGACGACCTCGGCGCTGCCGGCAATCAGCATGTCATGGGCCAGGATGGCCGCTTCCATGCCCGAGCCGCACATCTTGTTGAGGGTGGTGCAACGGGTCGATTTATCCAGCCCCGCGCCCAACGCTGCCTGACGCGCAGGGGCCTGACCCTGGCCGGCAGGCAGTACGCAGCCAAACAACACTTCGTCGACGGCATCGCTGGCAACGCCGGCACGCTCCACCGCGGCCTTGATCGCGGCGGCACCCAGTTGTGGCGCGGTGAGGCTTTTCAGTTCGCCCTGGAATCCGCCCATCGGGGTGCGAACGGCGCTGACGATAACAATCGGATCGTTGATGATGGTCATGACAAATCCTCCTTATTTGGCCGCCATGCGCAAGGCACCGTCGAGACGGATCACCTCGCCATTGAGCATGCTGTTTTCAATGATATGCCTTACCAGCTGGGCATACTCGGCAGGTTTGCCCAGGCGCGGCGGAAACGGCACGCCAGCGGCCAGGGAGTCGCGGACTTCCTGGGTCATGCCGGCCATCATCGGCGTTTCGAAAATACCCGGGGCGATGGTCATCACGCGGATGCCGAAGCGCGCCAATTCACGGGCGGCCGGCAAGGTCAGGCTGACGATGGCGCCTTTGGACGCGGCGTAGGCCGCCTGGCCGATCTGGCCATCATAGGCCGCCGCGGATGCGGTGTTGATGATCACGCCGCGCTCGCCATCGGCGTCCGCTTCGGTTTCGGCGATCGCCGCCGACGCCAGGCGCAGCATGTTGAAGCTGCCGATCAGGTTGACGTTGATTACCTGGCTGAAACTTCCCAGCGCGTGCGGACCGTTCTTGCCGAGGATCTTTTCGCCGCGCACGATGCCGGCGCAGTTGACCAGGCCATTGAGGCCGCCGAAGGCCTGGACCGTCGCCTGCACCGCCGCTTCTGCTGCCGCTTCGTTGTTGATATCGGCGACAACGCTTTGCGCGCCCAGGCGCTGGGCCTGGGCCGCCACCGCTTCGGCATTCATGTCCACCAGCATGACTTTGGCGCCGGCTGCGACCAGCATTTCAGCGGTGGCCGCGCCGAGGCCAGAAGCACCGCCGGTGACGAGAAAAACCTTGTTTTCGATCTGCATCATTGTGTCCTTGGATTCAAGCTGAAAGGTTCTTCGCCGCGGCCTCTTGAGCCTTGGCGATTTCCTGGTTGCGCAAGATAAAGCGCTGCAATTTGCCGCTAGGGGTTTTCGGCAACTCGCTGACGAATTCGATTTCCCGGGGATAGGAGTGCGCCGCCAGGCGCTTGCGCACGTGTTGGCGCAGCTCTTCGGCCAACTCTGGCGCGGCACGGTATTGCGCGCTGAGCACGACGAAGGCCTTGACCAGCTCGGTACGTTCCGGATCCGGTTTGCCGACCACTGCCGCTTCCACCACCGCCGGGTGCTCGATCAAGGCGCTTTCCACATCGAACGGGCCGACGCGGTAGCCGGAGGTAGTGATCACATCGTCGCTACGGCCCACGAAGCTGATGCTGCCGTCCGGGTTCCACTCCACCGTGTCGCCGCTCAGGTAGTAATTGCCGACGAAAGCCTTGGTCGGTGCGCCTTCGTAGCCGGCGAACCAGCACATCGGCGACTGGGTGCGGTCGATGGCCAGGATACCCGGTTGGCCGACGCCCAGTTCCTGGTTGTCGTCGTCCAGCACCACGATGCGGTGGCCCGGCGAGGCAAAACCGGCGGCGCCCATGTGAATCGAGTGCGCAAGGCCGTGGTGGTTGCACAGCACCATGCCCAGCTCGGTCTGGCCATAGTGGTCATGGATGACCACGTCCAGGTTATCGGCGAACCAGCGGATCACTTCCGGGTTCAGCGGCTCGCCGGCGCTGCTGACGATGCGCAGCTTGCCTTTGATCGACCGGGCGAATTCGTCGCCACCAGCGATCAACAGGCGGTACGCGGTCGGTGAGCCGGTGAGATTGGTGATCCCGTACTTGTTGATCACCCGGCAGGTGCTCTCCAGGGTAAACGGGCCATCGTAGAAGGTAATCGGGTGGCCCATGGACATGGGGCCGGTGACGCCGAAATAGATGCCGTAGGCCCAGCCCGGATCGGCCACGTTCCAGAAGGCGTCTTCGGGGCGCAGGTCCACCGCGTCGCGGGTATAGCTCTGGAAGGCGACGATGGCCTTGAGCGGCACCGACAGTGCTTTCGAAGGGCCGGTGGTGCCCGAGGTGAACATCAGCAGGAAAGGGTCTTCGCCGGTCAGCAGCACGGGTTCGCAGACATTGGAGTGGTTGGCCAGTTCGGCCCAGAAGCTGTAGTCGCCACGGACAATGCCCTGGCCCTTGGGGCCGGCGACGGTGACGATGGTCGGGCAATCGGCGACTTCCGCGAGTTTTGCGCGATTGACCGCGTCGGTGACCACCACTTTGGCCCCGGAACTGCCCAGGCGATGCTCGATGGCCTTGGGGCCGAAGGCGGTAAACAAGGGTTGATAGACCGCGCCAATGCGCCAGGTTGCGAACACGGTGATCAGCAATTCGATGTTGCGTGGCAGGAGACCGGCGACCTTGTCGCCTTTCTTCACGCCCTGGGCCAACAGGAAGTTGGCAAAGCGCGCGGCCTTGTCCTGCAGCTCGTTGAAGGTGTAGGTCGCGCTGGAGCCATCACGGCCTTCCCAGAACAGCGCGATACGCCCAGGCATAGCATGCCGGTCGCAACATTCGATGCAGGCGTTGAGGGCGGTCAGATTGCCGGCGAGTGCGGCATCGACGGTGTGCTGATAGTTGAACTGTGAAACGGCAGACAAGTAATCGCGCATTGCCAGAATCCCTCTGTATTTTTTGTTAGGGGGGGAACCGTAACCAACAGGGAAATACTCGCTCTGCACGGGGTGTGGGGCAATGGTCAAAGTTATCAAGTTGTCTGACTGGTTTGGCCAAGGCTGTAGGAGCGAGCTTGCTCGCGATGGGCTCCAGAACACCGCGGGGCATCAGGCTCCCAGGGTCATCGTTCACGACCATCGCGAGCAAGCTCGCTCCTACAGGCGAAGAGGCCCGCCCATACGACCAGAAATCCAGATCAACTGGCTTCGTTGAGAATCAAACTGCGGTAATGCCCGGGATTGGACCCCGACCATTTGCGAAACGCCTTGTAGAACGAGCTCGCATCGGCAAACCCCAGCCGGGTGGCGATTTCGGCGAAGCTGATGGCCGGTTCGGCCAGCCAGGCGATGGCCAGTTCCTTGCGCACGCTGTCCTTGAGCCCTTGGTAGGTCTGGCCTTCCTCGGCCAGGCGACGGCGCAGGGTCGAGGCCGACATGCACAGGCGTTGCGCCAGGGCTTCGGTCTCCGGCCAGTGCTCGGCGGGCAGTTGCCGCAAATCCTGCTTGATCCGGCTGGCCAGGCTTTGCGGATCGCGGTACTTGACCAGAATGTTGGCCGGCGCATGGGCCAGGAACCGCCGCAGCTCTTCGACACTGCGCTTGATCGGCAAACCCAGGCAGTCCGCGGAAAAGATCATCCGCGTGCGCGGTCGGTCAAAGCGCAGGTTCTCGGAGAACATCACCTGATAGTCATCGCAGAAATCCGGTTGGGCACAACGCAACTCGATCGCCAGGATCGGAATTCGCCGTCCGGCCAGCCAACAGGCAACGCCGTGCACGATCATCCAATAGGTGAAATAAGTGAAGGCCCGGCGCGGCTCATGGTCGTCTTCGAGCAACACGATTTCCGCCAGGCTTTGCTGATGCACAAGCTCGGCGGGCATGCGCTCGAGCATCAACGACAGGAAGCCCAGACCGCTGCTGAGCCCCGCCGCCAGGCTCGGCTGGACCATGGCACAGCGACAGAGGAACTCCAGGCTGCCGGACTTGAGTTTGCGCGGGTCCATGCCAAAGAACTCGTCATCCCCCCGCCGAGCCAGCAAACGCCACAGGCGCGCGTAAGCGCTGGCGGGAACCCGGGCATCGCTGCTGCCGAGCAACGCCGGATCAATGCCGACCTTGTCCAGCACCTCATCGGTGGCCGCGCCCGGGGCGCAACTTTGCAACAGCGCTTCACGTACCAGCTGAATGGAAATGGTGTCTTTTTCCGACATTGAGCGAAGGGAGCCTTATTCTTGTTTGAGTGATGGGCATATTAGCGCAGCCGCCCGTGCGGCGCAGAACCCTGTAGGAGCGAGCCTGCTCGCGAAAAACCTGAGAGCACCGCGGGGTGTCAGGATCCCCGGGTCATCGTTGACCTCCATCGCCGGCAAGCCGGCTCCCACAGTGGATCGGGCGCAACCGCCATCAGGTCATCATCCAACCGAACTCCGCACAAAAGGCCAGGGTCAACCCTTTGACTCCCCCACCCTGAAACCGGAGATCGACGATGAACGACTACCCCAAACCACCCTTCCCCAAACAGCACCAACCGGTCCCCGGCTCCCAGCGCAAAATGGACCCGTATCCAGATTGCGGTGAGCAGAGCTACAAGGGTTCGGGTCGCCTGAACGGCAAGATCGCCCTGATCACCGGGGGCGACAGCGGCATCGGCCGCGCAGTGGCCATCGCCTTCGCCCGTGAAGGCGCGGACGTGGCCGTGGCCTACCTCGATGAGCAGGAAGATGCCCAGGAAACTGCGCGTTGGGTTGAACAGGCCGGCCGTCAATGCCTGTTGCTGCCAGGTGACCTGGCGCACAAGGTGCATTGCCGGGCACTGGTGGAGAAAACGGTCGAGCGTTTCGGACGCATCGACATCCTGGTCAACAACGCAGCGTTCCAGATGACCCACGAAAACCTCGAAGACATTGCCGACGAAGAATGGGTGATGACCTTCGACGTCAACATCACCGCCATCTTCAGGATCTGCCAGGCGGCACTCAAGCACATGCAGCCCGGCAGCTCGATCATCAACACCAGTTCGGTCAACTCCGACATGCCCAACCCCACCCTGCTGGCCTATGCCACGACCAAGGGCGCGATCGCCAACTTCACCGCCGGCCTGGCGCAAATGCTCGGGCCGAAGAATATCCGGGTCAACAGCGTGGCGCCGGGACCGATCTGGACGCCGTTGATCGTCTCGACCATGCCCGAGGAAACGGTACAGAATTTCGGCGCCAACACCCCGCTCGGCCGTCCGGGCCAACCGGTGGAAGTGGCGCCGATCTATGTGCTGCTGGCTTCGGATGAAGGCAGCTACATCACCGGCCAGCGTTTTGGGGTAACCGGAGGCAAGCCGATCCTGTGATGCGCGGGGCACCGGAAAATGGAACCTGGCGAACCCCGCAGCGCTCAACACTTCATAGGCCCTCTCTGGCGGGCCTTCCGATACCTGGAGGTCGTCATGTCCGCACCTATCGTCAAACTGTTTACTCAGCCGAACTTTGCGTGGACGGATATTCGCAAGGAAGAGGAAGCGCATCCACGCCACTACCTCGCCCATTTGATCCTGCTGGCCTTGATCCCGGCCATCTGCCTGTACATCGGCACCACTTACGTTGGCTGGAGCCTGGCGGAAAACGAAACGGTCCACCTCAGCCACCGCAGCGCGCTGCAACTTTGCGCCCTGCTGTACCTGTGTACGCTCGCCGGCGTCGCCATCATGGGGGGGTTCATACGCTGGATGTCGCGCACCTTCGACGCACGCCCAACGCTTAACCAGTGCATCGGTTTTGCCGCCTACACCGCCACACCGTTTTTCCTGGCGGGCATTGCCGGCCTGTACCCCAGTCGCTGGCTGGCGATCCTGGTGCTGGCAGCCGCCGCGGCTTACTCGACCTTCCTGCTGTTCGTCGGTCTGCCGACCTTCATGCACGAGCGCAAAGAGCAAGGCGTGCTCAATGCCGCCTGCGTCTGGGGCGTCGGGTTGCTGGTTCTGGTCACCATTATGGTGAGCATGATCCTGCTGTGGTTCAACGTTCTGACGCCGGAATACTTGCGCGCTACTGTCGGTCAATGACCCTCGGGCCATGAGTTTCATTGCCTGGGTCGCGGTGCTGGGAGCCGTGCTGCTGACGCTGGCACTGACCTCGTCCTACCTGCGCTGGATGCCGGTGACCACCTCGGCCGTGTGCCTGGCACTCGGGGTGGCCATCGGGCCGGCAGGGCTGGGTTGGCTCAGGCTGGACATCAAGGATGCCGCCGACTGGATGGAGCACCTGACGGAAGTCGCGGTGCTCTTTTCGTTGTTCGTCTGTGGCCTCAAGCTGCGCCTGCCCCTCAGGGACCGCAAGTGGCGCGTGGCTTTCGGGCTGGCGGGGCCGGTGATGGTCCTGACCATCATCGGCGTCAGCCTGATGCTGCGCTATGCCTTCGACCTGGCGTGGGGGCCGTCGTTACTGATCGGCGCGATCCTGGCGCCCACGGACCCGGTGCTGGCCTCGCTGGTGCAGGTCAACGATGCCAAGGACGACGACGCCGTCCGCTTCGGCCTGTCCGGCGAGGCCGGGCTCAACGATGGCATTGCGTTTCCCTTCGTGATCCTGGGGTTGCTGTTAATCCAGCAAGGCGGCGCAGATTCCACCGCCTGGCTCGATGACTGGGCGCTCAAGCGCCTGGTGTGGGCGGTGCCCGCCGGATTGCTGGTCGGCTACATCATGGGCCGTGTCATTGGACGCCTGACGTTGTCGATGCGCATCAGGAATGCCGACAGCACCCTGTCGCCCAACGACTACCTGACCTTTGCCCTGATCGCCCTGGCGTATGTCGCCGCCGAAGCGGTGCACGGCTACGGATTTCTGTCGGTGTTCGCGGCGGCCCTGGGGTTGCGCCGGGCCGAGGTCAAGTCGATGGGGCATTCACAGGTGCCGGCCGAGCATCTGGTGCAGCCGGTTGTCGGTCATCAGAACGTCGAGCCCGATGCCGCCGTGCATGGCGATGTGGCAAACCTTGCGCAAGCGCAGGTGGCGGCCGGGATCATGATCGGCGACATGCTGTCCTTCGGTAGCCTGGTCGAACGGGCCATGGAGGTATTTCTGGTAACGCTGCTCGGGGTGGTACTGGTAGGTCATTGGGACTGGCGTGCGCTGGCGATTGCGCTGGTGCTGTTCTGCGTGATTCGGCCGCTGATTGTCGGGTTGGTGCCTTGGGGCAATCTGCTCGATGGCAAGCAACGGCTGTTGATCGGTTGGTTCGGGATTCGCGGTATCGGCAGTTTCTATTATTTGTTCTACGCCTTGAATCACGACCTCCCGCCATCGATGGCCACCTTGTGCACCGACCTCACGCTCTGCGTGGTGGCGCTGAGCATTCTGTTTCACGGGATCAGTACCCAACCGATCCTCGCTCACTATGAACGGCAAAAGCAGCACCGGCTTGATTGATCCTTGCCGTGGCGAAGTGCATGAGTCAAAAGCCCGGCCTCATGCAGGCTGCATGGCCGCAATTGGCCATTAGGGCAAACATCCCATTGATTTTAAAGCGCTTTATCGAGGCAGCCAAAGCGGCACGACAAATGCTTTTTAACGATGAGTGACCTGCGGTAAACACCGTTCGCGCTGACCTCAACTTGAGAGACTTGACCATGAATGCCATAGACCTGTTGAAAGCCGACCATGAACGCGTAAAAGGCATCCTCAGCCAATTGAGCGAATCCACCGAGCGCGGCCTGAAAAAGCGTACCGATCTCCTTGAAAAGCTGGAAATGGAAATCTCCATCCATACCCGTCTGGAAGAAGACATCCTGTACCCGGCCTACAAGGAAGCCGGTGGCAAGGAACAGGACATCATGTATTACGAAGCCAAGGAAGAACACCGGACCGTGGATTCCCTGGTGCTGCCGGACCTGAAGGTTACCGACCCGTCCACGCCGGAGTTCGCCGGTCGGGTCAAAGTCGTCAAGGAGTTGCTCGAACACCACATTGAAGAGGAAGAGACCGAGATGTTTCCCCAGGCTAAAAAGCTGCTGGGTAAAGCGGCTCTGGACGAGCTCGGGGAAAAAATGGAGGCTCTGAAGGCGCGGCTGAAAAAGGAACTGGCGGCTTCGCATATGGCTGCTTGATGGTTGGATGCGATCCATACTGACCACCCGCGGGCTCTGTAGGAGCGAGCTTGCTCGCGAAAAACCCGAGAGCACCGCGGGGTTTCAGGCTCCCCGCGTCATCGTTGATATCCATCGCTGGCAAGCCAGCTCCTACAGCGTTTTTTCCTGCCGCGCCATCTACATCGCCGACGCGATGATCTCCACCAGATTCTGCTGGGTAAACGGCTTGGACAATCGCGGCAACCCGGACGCAAAACCCTCCAGTCGCTCGGCATAACCGGTAGCCAGGATAATCGGCATACCGGCTTTGAGCGTGCGGATCGCATCCGCCAGTTGCGCGCCGCTCATGTGCGGCATGGCCATGTCGGTGATGACCAGATCGATGGCCGGGTTTTTCTCGAACAGCTCCAGGCCCTGGGCGCCGGACGTCGCGGTGATGACGCGGTGGCCAAGGTCTTCAAGCAACAGGCAGGTGCTGGTCAACACCAGGCTGTCGTCATCCACCACCAATATGCACAGCCTTGGGACTTGCGGCGCTGCTGGCTCGTCGGCAATGGGCGCCGCCACGGCGTATGCCGAGGCCACCGGCAACCACAGCTCTGCGGTAGTGCCCTGGTCTTTCTGGCTCTTCAAAATAAATCGGCCACCCAATTGCTCGATGAAGCCATGGACCATCGACAACCCCAGCCCCGTGCCCTTGCCAAGCCCTTTGGTGGTGAAAAATGGATCCATCGCCGAGGCCAGTGTCGCTTCATCCATCCCTTCGCCGGTGTCGGTGACACTCAGGCACACATAACGTCCTGCCGCCACGCCGGATCGGGACGGCTCAGCGATCGTTTCGGCGCGGGTACCGATGACGATCTTGCCGCCATTGGGCATGGCATCGCGGGCGTTGGTGGCCAGGTTCAGCATCGCCAGTTCGAGCTGGTTGACGTCGGCCATGACCGGCTCGATCTGCGTCGGGAAACGGGTTTCCAGTGCCACCGAAGGCCCGAGCGAGCTTCGCAGCAACCCGGAAATCCCTTGCACCAGATCCGCGAGATCCACCGGTTCGGACTTGAGCTCCTGTTTCCTGGCAAAGGCCAGCATGCGTTGGGTCAGGGACACGCCGCGCAGCGCACCCTGGGTGGCGTTGTCGAGCAAGCGGACTATTTTCGGGTCGTTGGCCAGGCGTTTACGGACTATTTCCAGGTTGCCGAGAATCACGGTCAGCAGATTATTGAAGTCGTGGGCAATCCCGCCGCTGAGCTGGCCGATGGCTTGCATCTTCTGCGCCTGGAACAGCGCTTCGCGGGTTTGCTCAAGCGCCTGCTGGGCCTGGGTCGCTTCGGTGATGTCACGGGTGATCTTGGCAAAGCCGAGCAAGGTACCGGTGTCCCCCCGTATCGGGTCGACCACGACATGGGCCATGAACCGCGTGCCATCCTTGCGCACCCGCCAGCCTTTGTTCTCGAAGCGTCCCTCGCGCGTCGCAATCTCCAGGGCCCGAGTTGGCAAGCCTGCAGCCTGGTCTTCGGGGGTGTAGAACAGGGAAAAATGCTGGCCAATGACTTCTGCGGGCAAGTAACCCTTGATGCGCTGGGCCCCCAGGTTCCAGTTGGTCACACGGCCATCCGGGGCAAGCATGTAGATGGCGTAGTCGGTAACGCTTTGCACCAGCAACCGAAACTGTTGTTCGCTTTGCTTGAGGGTTTCTTCGGCCATCTTGCGGTCGGTGAGGTCACGGGTGATCTTGGCGTACCCCAGGAGCGTGCCCGTCGGGTCGTAGATCGGATCGATCACCACATGGGACCAGAAATGCGTGCCGTCCTTGCGCACGCGCCAGCCTTCGCCTTCGAAACGCCCCTCGCGCATCGCCGTGTCCAGCGCCCGCTGGGGCAAGCCGGCACGACGATCTTCATCGGTGTAGAAGCGCGAGAAATGCTGGCCGAGAATCTCCGCTTCCTCATAACCCTTGAAACGCCTGGCCCCTGCGTTCCAGCTGGTAATGATGCCATCGGGATCAATCATGTAGATCGCATAGTCAACCACTGCATCGATCAGCAGGCGCAGGCGCCTGTCTTCGTTGATCTCGGCCTGGGTTCGAACTTCACTCATTGATCCCTCACATCGACTGCTGTTTTTCTGAAGTATGCGATAAACCGTCCATTTGAACAGTCGCCGGTGCAATTGACCACCAGCGCGGCAACAAGTGCTTGACCTTGGTCTCGCCAAACCGGTCATCGATCAACATCACCACGCCTTGATCCTGCTGGGTACGAATCACCCTGCCTGCGGCCTGCACCACTTTTTGCACGCCGGGATACAGGTAGGTGTAGTCGTAGCCTGCGCCGAACAGGGCCGCCATGCGTCGCTTGAATTGCTCATTGACCGGGTTGAGCTGCGCCAACCCCAGGGTGGCGATGAACGCGCCGATCAAGCGTGCGCCTGGCAAATCGATGCCTTCGCCAAACGCCCCGCCCAGCACGGCGAAGCCAACACCTTGGCTTTCGGCGGTGAAGCGCTCGAGGAATTCCTGGCGTTGCGCCTCCGCCATGCCCCGTGACTGTGACCACAGGTTGATCCCGGGATAGCGCTCAGCCAGCAACTGCGCCACTTGCTGCAGGTAATCGAAGCTGCTGAAGAACGCCAGGTAATTGCCGGGGCGCTGTTGGAACTGTCGGGCGATCAGCTCAACGATTGGCGCCAGGGAGGCCTGGCGATGAACAAAGCGCGTTGAGATCTGGTTGACGATCTGCACGTGCAGCTGCCCAGCATGAAAGGGTGACTCGACGTCGATGCACACGGTGTTCGCCGGGGTACCCAGCAAATCGGCGTAATAGTGGCGCGGGCTGAGGGTCGCCGAGAACAGCACGGTGCTGCGTGCAGCGCTCAGGCGCGGCCCGATGAAGCCGGCGGGCACCACATTGCGCAGGCACAGTTGCGAGAGGTTGCGCTTGCGTTCGAGGTCGCGTTTGCTGATGTCGAACAGGTACTGCGGGTCGAACAGTTCGCCCACCCGACAGAACTGCAGGACGTCGAAGTAGAAACCCTGCAATGCACTATCAAGACCCTGCGGATGGTCGTTCAGGTAATCACCGATGCTGGCGCTGCACGAAGACAAGGCCTGGAGCAGTTTTTCCGGCGGCTTGTCGTAGGCCTGATAGGCCCCCAGTTGCAGGTTATGCAGGGCATTCCATTCACGGTTGACCCGCTGCAGTGGCTTTTTCAACGCCTCGGGGGCGGTTTTTCGTACGCCATCGAGGGTCGATTGATCGAGGCTGGCGCTGTACATCTGGCGACCACGCTCCACCAGGTTGTGGGCTTCGTCGACCAACACCGCGACTTTCCAGGCGTTGGCCTGGGCTAGGCCGAACAACAGCGCACTGAAATCGAAGTAATAGTTGTAATCGGCAACCACCACGTCGGCCCAGCGGGCCATTTCCTGGCTCAGGTAATACGGGCATACCTCATGCTCCAGGGCGACCCGGCGTAATGCGCTCTGGTCCAGCAGGCTCAGCTCGCTGGCGGCCTGGCGCGCCGCCGGCAAGCGATCATAGAAACCCTGGGCCAGCGGGCAGGACTCACCGTGGCAGGCCTTGTCCGGGTGTTCACAGGCCTTGTCCCGCGCGATCATCTCCAGCACCCGCAGGGGCGGCGCATCGGCGCTTTCCAGGATCACCTGCGCGGCGTCCAGGGCCAGCTTGCGTCCCGGGGTTTTAGCCGTGAGGAAGTACACCTTGTCCAATTGCTGCGGCGCCAGGGCCTTGAGCAGCGGAAACAGGGTGCCGACGGTCTTGCCGATTCCCGTGGGGGCCTGGGCCATCAGGCAGCGGCCGGTGCTGACGGCCTTGAACACCGATTCGGCGAGGTGACGCTGCCCCGGGCGAAAGTCGGCATGGGGAAACGCCAGCTGTTGCGCCGCCCGGTTACGCCCCTGGCGATGGACCGTTTCCTGTTCGGCCCAATGCAGGAACAGGCGGCAATGGTGTTCGAAGAACTGCTCGAGTTCGCCAGCGTCGACCCCCTCGACCAGACAGGTTTCCTTTTCGCTGACGATATCGAAATACACCAGCGCCAGGTTGATCTGCGCAAGTTTGAGTTTGCAGCACATCAGCCAGCCATAGATCTTGGCTTGCGCCCAGTGCAATTGACGGTGGTTGGCCGGTTGCTTGCTCAAGTCGCCACGGTAGGTCTTGACCTCTTCCAGGCAGTTTTGCACGGGGTCGTAGCCATCCGCCCTGCCCTTGACCGTCAGGCCCTGAAACGAACCTTCAAGGGCGACTTCACTCTGATAGCCGTCACTGCGCCGTGACGCCACCGTGCGGTGCCCGACAATACCTTCCAGCGCGGTCGGCGACGGGGTGAAACGCAAGTCGAGGTCTCCGACCTTGGCGGTGAACTCACACAACGCGCGCACCGCGATGCTGTAGCTCAAGCGCCCTGCTCCGCCCATTGCACATAACACACGGCGATCGGCATGCGGTGTTCATGGCAGAACTCCAGCCAGCGCAGCTGGTTATCCTGCAGACGATCCCCCGGCCCCTTGACCTCAATCATGCGATAGGTTTTTTCCTGCGGCCAGAACTGGATCAGGTCCGGCATACCCGCGCGATTGGCCTTGATGTCCAGCAACAAGCGGTTGAACCAGTGCTTGAGGTGCTCGGCGGGCAAGCAGTCCAGCGCCTGCTCCAGCAACGCCTCGCTGAGTGCGCCCCAGAACACGAATGGCGACTGTACCCCCCACTTTTCGACATAGCGCGCGCGGATGGTTTCACGGTAGCGCCCGTCGTCGAGTTCGCCGAGGCAGGCCTGGAACAACTCGGCCCGGCGGCCATGGAAGTCTTCGCTCAACAGGTCCACCGGACCGCGCTGGAACGGATGGAAAAACGCCCCCGGCAGCGGTGCGAAAATCGCCGGCCAGCACAGCAGGCCGAACAACGAGTTGACCAGGCTGTTTTCGACGTAATGAACCGGTGCCGAGTCTTCGCCCAGGTGCGCCTGGACGTAGTTTTCCACTGACAACAAAGGGTCGGTCCTGCTCAGTTGCAGGTCCAGGCGCAGCATCTCCCGCGGGGCCGCACGTTTGACCGCCGGCCCGCCCAGCTTGCGCCGCAGCCTGGGCAGGACACGCAGCAGGTGTTGCTGCTCCGCGGCGTTTTGCGGCGACTGTTCGGCCTGGCAAGCCAGGTCCAGGGCCAGCTGGTACTCACCCAGACGCTCCAGCACCCGGATCATGCGCACGCGCGCGCCGGGATACGCGCAATCACGGTACAGGCTCAACGCGGCGCAGAAATCACCGACGCGCTCGCACTCCTGGCCCATCTGGAACAACTGCTTGTCGCGGCGCCTCTGCAGCCAGGGATTGCTCAACGCCAGGGCGTTGATCTGCAGGACGATGTCGGCCACCGCCTCTCCGGCCTCGAACAGCTGCTGGCACTGATAGAGGAAAAGGCAGGCGTCGACATCCTCGCGGCTGCGCAAGCCCCGGGAATCATCGCTAAACTCGACCTTTTCATAGGTAAAGATACCCAGGTCCGCCAGGACGAATTCTGACCAGTCCTGGTAGGCATTGCCGAAAAACATCAAGCGCAGGCGATCGCACAAGCTCATGATAGTCAGGCTGAACAAGCGGTCGCTCAGCGCCGGACACCAGTCGTTGAAGGCCTGCGTTTGAGGAAACTGCTCGCACAGTGCCGGCAGCCAGTCAGTTTTTTTACCCTTGGGCTGAACAATCGTGTTGCCCAGGTGTTGAAGTATTTCTGCCTTGAGCAACACTTCAAACAACGCCTCGATCGATAACGGCTGGCGCTCGTCGAGCCAGCCCAGCGCCAGCAACGGCTCGGCTGCGCTGGCGATGTCACCGATCTCGGCGTAATGCAGCTTGGTGGCCCGGAAATGAACGCCCTTGCGCATGACCATTCTGACCAGCAGCGCCCGGGACTCGCGAGGCAAGCCATTGAAGTCGCTAATGAAGCGATGCTCTTCGTCGCTCAACACGTCGCCATAGCGATGCTCCAGCCAATCAAGCACTTGCATGAAGTTGTTGAGGTAGTAGAACGGATCGTCGAGAGGATTTGCGGTCACGTGAAAAGAGCCATGATGAACGAGCACTGGTTATGCATACAGATACCAGTAACGCCCTGCCCCATGCAATCGGAAAAGGATAAGCGGCGGCCCTGTAAGGGTTTTTTGCCCAGGGCACAGAACTTTCTGCCGTTCCATGGCACCAATCGCCATGGACCTGTACTCGCTTGCGGCAGCCACCCTGTTTTATTGAACCATGAGAGGTGACTATGAACATCAAGACCCTGGGCTTACCCCTGGCGATAGCAGCCTTTTTGGCCCTGGCCGGCTGCTCGACGCCCACGGTGGTTACCCTGCAGAACGGCACCCAGTACCTGACCAAGGACATGCCGAAAACCAAGACAAAGGACGGCTTCTACGAGTTCGAGGATATTTCCGGGGCGACGGTGAAGGTCAGGGCTGATGAAGTGGCCACGGTTCGCCAGGAAGATTGAGAAGCAACAGTCTCTCAACGCCGCCCTGCTCACGCGCTCTCGGTGTGGCAGGTTCGGCACACTAGCTTAAACTGCGATACAGCCCATGCGCAGGAACGACGGTGGACGGGCTCGATGGATTCCGTTGTACCTCAAGCTCACGCATTGATCCGGGTGAAACCCGCATGAAAATGGTCACACCCCTATTGGCGTCTCTCTTTGCCGCCACCCTGTGCGCGACAGCAAGTATCCATGCAAGGACCAAAGCGCCCGCGCCCGTCTTCAAAACCAGCTTCGATTGCGCCCAGGCCCGGGAGTCGGTGGAAAAGCTGATCTGTCGCGATGCCCAACTGGCGCAAATGGACAGGGAACTGCAACGCCTTTATCTGCTGGCGCTCACGGATGAACATTCGGTACCGCACCCGGACAAAGTGGAGATTGATCAGCAGTTCTGGATCCACGCCCGTAATCAGTGTGCCGGGGCGCAAGCCAAGGCGTGCACGGTCCGCAGCTATGCCGAGCGCGCGCACCAGTTGCGCCAGGGTTCGGCGATTGCCCGGACCAAGGATCCCAGCAGACTCACCGAAGGCCCCATCGCCTATCGTTGCACCGGGTTCAACGGAGTGATCACCGCGACCTTTTTCAATGCTGAGCCGGGCGTCGTCTACCTGAAATGGGCCAACGCCGCAGTCATCCTTGACCAGGTGTCGAACTATTCCGGCACCCAGTACAAGGGCAAGGACTTTCGAGGCGACTACAGCTTCTGGCAAAACGGCAGCGAGACCCTTTTACAAATGCCAGGCGCCGGAGCAATGACTTGTACGGTCGATCCGGCAGCTTGATTGCCGTAACGCTTGCACTAAAAGGCAACCAGGACGTCCTGTCCCGATGGCCAGGGTAAGGTTTTCAGCTGCCGGTCCGAATCTTGTTCCAGACACGCGTGCGAATGCGGTCGATGTTCAACGGCATCGCTTCGAGCGCAAACAGTTTCCCCATCATGTCCGGGCTCGGATAAACCTTGGTGTCGTTCTTGATGGCCGGGTCGATCAGGCTATCGGCCTGTGCGTTGCCATTGGCGTAGTGCACATGGTTACTGATGCTGGCCATGACGTCCGGCCGCAGCAGGTAGTTCATGAAAGCGTAACCGGCCTTTTCATCTGGCGCGTCCACGGGCATGGCGACCATGTCAAACCAGATGGCGGCGCCTTCCTTGGGGGCTTGAAGATCAGGTCCCAGGAATCCACTGGCACGTTTTCGCCCAGCACCGCCTTGATCCTGGCGATGTTGTAGCCGATGCCGGTACTGCCCCACAGGTACGGGAAACCGTGCTCGTTGCCCGGATCGTTGGTCTGCAATGCCTTGAGCAGCACCGGGCGGTCATGGGTAGATTCCTGTGGTGACTGTTTTTGTTGTTGGAAAACGGCAGGCAATCGAGGGATCGGTATTCAGAAAATCAGGACGTAGGTCTTGCGCACGGTTTCCTGGATATCCCAGACGCCGAGGCTATTGGCCGGCAACATCAGTGCATCGCCCGCTTCGATGTGCAGGGTTTCACCCTCGTCCGGGGTGAAGGTGCAGCGTCCCTGGATGAAGTGACAGAATTCCTGGGCGACGATCTGCCGCCGCCAGCGACCGGGGGTGCATTCCCAGACGCCCGTCTCGACGCCGTCGTCGCGCTCGACGCTGGTGGTGGAAGCCACAGCCACCGGCGTGCCCAAAGGCACGGCGACCGGGTTCGACTCTTGCAATTGCACAGTGGCGGTGTTTTTGAATTGGGTGATGCGCATGGGAGTACCTGTCAGTGAAGAAAACGCTGGTTAGTGCATGAAACCTTCCATGAAGCCCGCGACCCCGCTGGCGAGCTTGCGCCGCCAGGGCGCGCTGCTCGGGTTCGCCAGGGTCTGGTCTTCGTGGACGAAGCTGCGGATGATTGCGTTGTAGCCGAGCCAGCGGCAGGGTTCGGGTTCCCAGGCCTTGAGTGCGTCCAGACCGCCCTGGGGGATCACCCAGGGTTGCCGGACCCGCACGGTGTCGCGCTGCAGGATCAGGTCGGCCAGGGTCCTGCCGCCCAGGTTGCTGGCGCCGACACCCTCCCCGCCATAACCACCGGACAGGGCGATACCGCTGGCCTGGTCGCACAGCATGTGTGGCTTGAAGTGCCGCGACATGCCCAGGTTGCCACCCCAGCCATGGGTGATCTGCACATTGCGCAGCTGGGGGAAAAGTTCGCCGAACAGATACCGGCGCAACTCGATTTCGCTGTGGGTCAGGTCAAAGTCATGGCGCAGCCTGCCGGCAAATTGATAGCCGCCACGGGCACCGAAGATCAATCGGTTGTCGGCCGTGCGTTGGCCATAGGTGACCTGGCGACTGCTTTCACTGAAGGCCTGGCCGTGACTGAGGCCGATCTCGTCCCAAGTGGCGGCCGACAGCGGCTCGGTGGCCACGATCAGGCTTTGCACGGGTAACTGATAGCGCCCCAGCGGCGGCAAGGTCACCGAATAGCCTTCGACCGCCGGCACCACCCAGCGGCTGCGCACCGAGGCCCGGGCCGTGCGCAGGCTGCCAGACTGCCAGTGGTTTACCGGGCTGTTCTCGTAGATCCTGACGCCCATGCGCTCGACCGCACTCGCCAGCCCGCGGACCAGTTTGGCCGGATGCAGGGTCGCGACGTGGGACGCATGGATACCGCCGTAAGGCTTGGCCACGCGGATCTGCTGCGCCAACTGCTCCGGATTCAGCCAGCGGTAGTCGTTTTCGTTAAGACCCTGGCTGTACAGCGTGTCCAGGTACTGGCGCAGGCTGGCCTCCTGCTCGGGGTAGCGGGCGGCGCAGTAGAGTGCGCCACCTTTGCGATAATCGCAGTCGATGCCTTCACGTTCGATGACGTTTTTCACTTCATCGGGAATGTCATGCAGCAAACCGTAGGAAGCGCGACGTTGCTCGGGCGACGAGGCTGCAAGCAAACGGTCTTCGCCCAGCAAGTTGCCCATCAACCACCCGCCATTGCGCCCCGAGGCGCCGAAACCGGCTGTTTGCGCCTCGATGATGACAATGTTCAGGTCGGGGGCCTGGCGCTTGAGGTAGTACGCGGCCCAGAGCCCGGTATATCCCGCGCCGATGATGGCGACGTCGACATCCAGATCCTGTTCCAGCGCCGCACGCGCCACCAGAGGCTCGTCGAGTTGGTCCATCCACAAACTGATAGTGCGCCACGCCGGCATGCAAGACTCCGCCATTCAGACTTCAATGGCGTTGATCCTAATGCGCGGGTTCAGGCGCTGTCTTGCGCGCGTGCACGCAAGGAAATCTGTTTGACGTAGGCCTTGGGCGACAGGCCGGTGTGCTGGCGGAAACAACTGTAGAACGCCGACAGTGAATTGAAGCCTGCGGCAAACGCCAGCTCGTCGATGCGCACCGGCGGCGTGGCATTGTCCAGGGCGCTGAGCAGATGCTGCAGGCGTGCCTGGTTGACGTAGCGATAGAAGCTCTGCCCCAGCACCTGGTTGAGCAGATAGGAAATCTGGTTGCGACTGTAGCCGCACTCCTGAGCCACCCGTTGCAGGTCGATCCCAGGGTCGAGATAAGGCTGCTGGCGTTGGAAGTACTGTTGCAGGTCGTCGGCCATGAAGCTCAGCTGCCGTGGCGAAAGGCCCAGGCGACTGACCGCCGGGCGCTGGCTGCCGCTGGTTTTGCGGGTTGGCTGTTCGTGAACCAGTGAAGCGTATTCGTTGACCCGCCAGATCAGCCCGTCCTTCACGGTGATCGCTTCACTGGCGCGAAACGACACCAGCCCTTCACCGCCGCGCAGGGTGATGCGGTACTGGATGAACGCGGTGTTGCCGTCCAGGCGGATGCGGTCGGTGTGTTCCAGGGCTTCGTCTGCGTCACGGGGCATGCTGCTGTGCACATAGTCACGCAGTTCATCAAGCGCCATCACCCGGTTCTGGAAATAATCGCTGTATTGGACTTCGGGGTGATACAGCGCCATGACCCCGTCCAGATCGCGGTGTTTCCAGCGCAGGTGGTAACGCATGACCGTCTCGCCCGTGGCCTGGGTTTGCAGCGGGCCATCATCCTCGGCGTGCATGGTAGGTCTCGAACAAAAGTGCCGAGCTTGCCCAAGTTTGCCCGCACCTTCAATGGCTGACGAAGGCTGGCCGTTGCGCAAACGTTGGCGGGCGTGACCTGCATCAAAAAAATGGCAGCAATTGCCAAACGGCCTGAAAAAACCACATTTCTTTCACATCCAGATGCTACTTTTAAAGACTGTCACTGGTTGAGCCAATGAAGGCTCTTCCCTCCTAACGTGAGCTAACGGAAGCGCTCGATGAAGAAGGCGGGCAACACATGAATAAAGGGTTCAGCAAGGTCACTTTTCCAAATGCCTGCCAGCTGATGCGCTGGCATTTCCATCCCATGGGTTTCGAGGCAAGCATGGACGCCCCGGGCAGCATGATTGCCCGTTTGTTTGATCGGGCCAGTGGCGAGACCATGATCGCCATCGCCGGTATCCCCTGTTCGACCGTCATGAATGCCGCTGACGTCGAGCGAATAATCGAAGCCGTGGAGGATGAGCTAGAAGCGTTCATTCCTCCGGTGGCCCTCAGGAGTTATGCCTGAAGGCAGGCCTCCCCCCATCCAAAAGCCCACGATATGGTGGGCTTTTTTGTTTTTTGCGGGATCATGGATCGGGCAGCAGATCATCTCTCGCGGTTGTGCCCGATCAACTGTAGGAGCTGGCTTGCTCGCGAAAAACGTCCAGACAACGCATTCTTTCAGACAGTGCGCGTCATCGTTGACGACCATCGCTGGCAAGCCAGCGCCTACAGGAGATCGGGTACGGCCGCGAGAGATTGATTGGATTACGCCGGGGTCTTGGCCTGCCTATGATCGGCAAAGAACGCCTTGCCCTGACTGATCCGGTCCGACGCCTTGGGCATGTTCACCGCCTGGGTCTCCTGCGCGTCGACATACCAATAGCAATGGCTCACGGCCCGGGTAATGCCCACGTAGGCCAGGCGTAGAATTTCGTCTTTCTGTGCATTGTCATAAGGCTCGCTATCGCCAGCCTTGCCCAGGCCCGCCATGCGGTACACCTGGTTCTTGTACGGTGAAAGGGTCAGGTGTTGGCAATCGCCAAGCAGGAACACGGCGTCAGCCTGAAGACCCTTGGCGCTGTGATAGGTCAGTTGCTTGAGCCGCCGGGCTTCGTGGGGCAAGTTAGAATCTACATTAACTACGGATTCAATATGCTTTTCTATCAATAACTTATCGCTACTTTTTCGATACAGCATCAAGATTGAGTCACCCTTGCGGTAGTGCTCCATCAGGCGCTCAGCCATTCCCTGGTCGTCCCGGTCCAGCACATTGACCGGCAACAACGCCTTTGGCTCGCCGCTGGCCTTGGCCTTCTTGCCGGCAATCGCTGGCGCAGCCCGCACGATGTGTTCGGCAGCGTCGATGATGTGCTGGTGGCTGCGATAATTGTCGCTGAGCATGACCTTGGTGGTACTCGGCGAAGAGAACGTCTTGTTGAACTCCATGAAATAGCTCGGCGAACTGCCGCGCCAACCGTAGATCGACTGCCAGTCATCGCCCACGCACAACAATGATGAGCGCTGGGCGCCGCGTCCTGTGTGCATGGCCGGGCCGCGGCTGCGGATCTCGGCCAGGCTGGCGCGGATCCACGAGACGATCTGCGGCGAGACATCCTGGAACTCGTCGATCATCAAGTGCGACAGCGGCCGCAACAGCTCGTCGCTGAGCAACTTGAGGTTCTCCGGGGAATGCTCGCTGAACAACGCGAACATACGGTTGTAGGTCATGACCGGCGGCTTCTGGTCGAGCAAGTGATCTTCCAGGGCTCGCCAGAACAGGCTCAAGGCCTCGAAGAAAAACCGGTCCGGATCATCCTTGGCAAAGCTCATCTGGCCCACCGCCGTCGGCACATCCAGGCCGAGGTTTTCGATGAACCCGGCGGCGCCGACAAAACAGTCCAGCAACGGCGCGGAAGCCAGTTCACCCTTGACCTTGTAATCGAAGCCGGGCCCGGCGCTCGCATCGCCGGCAAGGGACGCCAAGACACGCCTGGATGATTCGTAACTATCCAGCCATATCAATGGCTTACGGCAGAAAGCTTGAAACAGGGTGCGCTTAACCGCCGTTTCCGCACGCAGTGTCAGCTTGGCATTCGGCCGGGTCAGTTGCGGATTTTCCCCAGGGTCGAAACCCAGCACCACCCAGGCATCCAGCGACGGAATGTAACCGTGGCAATGAAAGGTGCTGCCGTTGATATCAAACGTTTGCCGCTGGGGTTCGATGCCCTTGATTGGCCAGGCGCCAGCACGAAACCACAAGTCCTCCACCAGGTCGCAGAGTTCTTCATCGCGTTTGGCCGCCAGCTCGGTGACGGCCACGCGCTTCTGTACATCGGGGTGGTCGCGCTCAAGCTCCTTGAGTTGCAAGGCGTGGCGCGACAGCGGCTGGATCAGCTCGCGAAAACGCTCATCGCGACTATGCAAGGCGTGATAACAGGCGTTGAGTTGCTGACGCTGGGCGTCATTGATGCGCAGGTCGAACGGGTTGCTGTCCACCTCGTCATCCGCCCCTTGCGCTCGGTGGCTGAGGTTTTCGAAAGCTTGCAGCCGTTCAAAGCCCGGCAGACTGCGAACCATCGGCAGTATCCGCGAATGGAAGGTGCGCACCAGGTCACGCGCTTCCCTGAAACTGACTGCCCGCCCCCAGAGCGCGAACAGTTCGATCAGTTTGTTGATGAAGTCCTTGCGCGACTCGCGGGTAAACGTCACCACGGTCATCGAGCCCAGCTCGAACCCCAGGTAGTGGTGGAGCAGCAAAATGCGCAGGACCAGCGTCGTCGACTTGCCTGCGCCCGCACCGGCAATCACCGAGGTCGATGGCGTGTCACTGAAGATCATCTTCCACTGCGCGGCGCTGGGCTGGGCATATGCCGGCAGCAAACGGGCAACGTCGGCTTTCATGCGCTTCTTCAATTCGGCGCTCAATGGCAGGCGCCAATCGTCGAACAGATGGTCATCAATGTTGGGTGGCCGGTGCTCGGTGCAGCGCGAGTCGCGAATCAGCAGGACTTGCCGGCCCTCTTCGAGCCCTTCGAGCTTGCCTTCCTTGTATCCGTAATCCACCCCGGCGCTATGTCCGCTGCGAAATCCGTCGGCCTGACCGTGCAACCAGGACGCACGGTGTTGTGCGCGCAGGCGTGTCAGGCCATGACCAAAAAAGCGCGCGGCCAAGCGTTTGAGCAGTGGCATCTCGGCCAGGGGGCGAAGTTCAGGCGGAAGATCGGGGGTGTGTTGCGGCACGCGGACGGACTCCAGGGTGTGAGGCTGTTGAGGGCTATGGTGTCTGTATTTGCCATTCAGTTCTAGTGAAATGCTTATGAGTCATGGGCTTATGCGCGATATTGAAGGCTGTATAAGACTGTTTCCAGGCGTTTTCCTATCTAATCATTCGATGATTATGAGGCACTTTTTACGCTTTTTATCGATTGTTGCCTGACGGATGATGCCCGTCATCAACCACCGGTCCCGATTCGTGGCCAGCCATTGTGCCCCATGACGAACCTTTCAGGAGACGATCATGCTTGAACTCAGACCTTTCAGCTCGCTTGGCGGTGCTCACCATGGCTGGCTGGATGCCCATCACCACTTTTCGTTTGCCGAATACCATGACCCCAAGCGCATGAACTGGGGCAACCTGCGGGTGTGGAACGATGATGTGATCGCCCCGGGCACCGGTTTCCCGCAGCACTCGCACCGGGACATGGAAATCATCACCTATGTTCGTGAAGGTGCAATTACCCACCAGGACAACCTGGGCAACAAGGGGCGCACTGAAGCGGGTGACGTTCAGGTCATGAGCGCCGGCACCGGGATCGCCCACAGCGAATACAACCTGGAAGCGACACCGACGAGGATTTTCCAGATCTGGATCATCCCGAACGAATCCGGCCTGGCACCTTCCTGGGGCGCCAAGCCATTTCCGAAAGGCCAGCGCGAAGGGTTCGTGACGTTGGCCAGTGGCAAGGCCGGGGACGATCAAAGCCTGCGAATTCGCGCCAATGCGCGCTTGGTGGCGGCGAACCTTAAGGCCGGCGAAACCGCTGAGTACCAACTGGACAGCGGCCGTCGCGCTTACCTCGTGCCGGCCACGGGTGTCATTGAAGTCAATGGCTTGCGTGCACAAGCTCGAGACGGTGTCGCGGTTGCCCAGGAGCAGGTATTGCGGGTGACGGCGATTGAGGACAGTGAGATTGTGTTGGTGGATCTGGCTTGATCGGGTGAATGCCAGGCAAAAAAGAGGCGACCGTGAGGGTCGCCCTTTTTTTGCCTGCAAGTATCGGTGTTGATGCTGCCGTCTTCACTGTAGGAGCGAGCTTGCTCGCGATGGTCGTTAACGATAACGCGTGTGTACTGATTCAACGCGCCGTTCTTGAGTCCATCGCGAGCAAGCTCGCTCCTACAGGGGATGAGCCCATCAGTTATTTCGCCGAAATAGCCCCGTCCACCAGGGTCTGGGCTTCAGCCACCAACTGCTTGAGGTGGTCGTCGCTGACAAAGCTCTCCGCGTAGATCTTGTAGATGTCTTCAGTGCCCGACGGACGCGCCGCGAACCAGCCGTTTTCGGTCATGACCTTCAGGCCGCCAATGGCCTGGTCGTTGCCCGGTGCGTGGCTGAGGATGCACTGGATCGGCTCCCCTGCCAGTTCGGTGGAGGTCACCTGATCCGGCGACAACTTGCTCAGCAGGGCTTTTTGTTCGGGGTTGGCCTTGGCATCCACCCGCACCGAGAACGGTTCGCCCAGTTCATCGGTCAAGGCACGGTAAGCCTGGCTAGGATCGCGGCCGGTTCGGGCGGTCATTTCAGCCGCCAGCAGGGCCGGGATCAGCCCGTCCTTGTCGGTGCACCAGACGCTGCCGTCCTTGCGCAGGAACGAAGCCCCCGCGCTTTCTTCACCACCAAAGCCCAGGGAACCGTCGAACAGGCCATCGGCAAACCACTTGAAGCCGACCGGCACTTCGTAGAGGCGGCGGCCCAGGCGCTTGGCCACGCGGTCGATCAAGCCGCTTGAGACCACGGTTTTACCCACCGCGGCATCGGCTCGCCAGTGCGGGCGATTCTGGAACAGGTAATCGATCGACACCGCAAGGTAGTTGTTCGGCGCCAGCAGGCCGCCAGAGGGGGTCACGATGCCATGACGGTCGTGATCCGGGTCGCAGGCGAAGGCCACGTCGAAGCGTTCTTTGAGGCCGATCAGCCCCTGCATCGCGTGGCTGGACGAAGGGTCCATGCGAATCTGGCCGTCCCAGTCGACCGTCATGAAGCGGAAGGTCGGGTCGACCTGCTTGTTCACCACATCCAGGTCCAGACGGTAGTGCTCGGCAATCGCCGACCAGTAGCGCACGCCTGCGCCACCCAGGGGATCGACGCCCAGGCGCAGCTTGGCATCACGGATGGCGTCGAAATCGATCACATTGATCAGGTCGGCGACATAGGTGTTGAGGTAGTCGTGACGATGGGTGGTACTGGCCTTCAGCGCCTGCTCGTAGCTGATACGCTTGACCCCGGCGAGCTTGTTTGCCAACAGCTCGTTGGCCTTGGCTTCGATCCATTTGGTGATGTGGGTGTCGGCCGGGCCGCCATTGGTCGGGTTGTATTTGTAGCCACCGCTTTGCGGCGGGTTGTGGGACGGGGTGATGACGATGCCGTCCGCCAGGCCCGAGGTACGCCCGCGGTTGTAGCACAGGATCGCATGGGAAACGGCTGGGGTCGGCGTGTATTCGTCGTCTGCGGCGATCATCACCGTCACACCATTGGCGGCCAGTACTTCCAGGGCGCTGGCGCCCGCCGGGGTGGACAATGCGTGGGTATCGATGCCGACGAATAACGGGCCATCGATACCTTGGGCCTCGCGATACAGGCATATGGCCTGGCTGATCGCCAGGACGTGCCATTCGTTGAAACTCAAGTCGAACGAGCTGCCCCGGTGCCCGGACGTGCCAAAGGCTACTCGCTGGGTCGAGATGGCAGCATCGGGCTGACCGGTGTAATAGGCCGTGACCAGTCGCGGGATGTCTACCAACAATTGCGCCGGTGCCGGCTTGCCCGCAAAAGGACTGAGTGTCATGCAAAACCTCTGGAATAGAGTTCAGGAGTAGGAACGGAGTTTACTGGCAGTTTGACCTTAGTGCGAAGCAGTTTGGCCTTGGTGCGAAGCATTTTGACCTTGGCGCGATGGAATCGATCCATTGGCATTATTTTGCCTGGTCTCAATCAACGGCTTCCAGGCGCAAGGCGTCCCCCAGCAAGCCCAGCGCGGCGGCCAGGTCCTGGTCGCTGCCAGAGCCATGGCTCAAGCGCAAGTATTGCGCATGCAAGCCTTGAAGACTGAACAGCTCGCCGGGCGCAACCACCACCTGCTGCCTGAGCAATCGCTGGAACACCCGGCTCATATCGACCCGGCGCAGCGAGCGCAGCCAGATCGTCGCGCCGCCCTGGGGCTCGACGAACTGCAGGGTGTCGCCCAGTCGTTCCTGGAGCAACCGGGTCATTTGCTCCTTGCCGTCCTTGAGGCGCCGACGCAGTACCTGCAGGTGCTGATCGATGCGACCGTTACTGTACAAACGGGCGATGGCTTTCTGGCGAATCGGCGACAGGCGAAAGGCGCGCAATAAAAATTGCCGCTGCAGCTCGCTGCTCATATGGCGAGAGAGCAGATAGCCGTAGGGGGCTTCCGGGCCGATGATCTTCTCGAACGTGGAAAACACCATCAAGCGCTCCGGGGCCAACAGGTCGCGAAATCGCAGCTGATCGGGCTCAAACCCGAGTTCGCCATAACAGTCGTTTTCCAGCACCCAACTGTCATGCCCTTCCAGCAACTGCGCGATCGCTTGCCGGTTATCATCGGATGCCTTGCTGCCCCGGGGCATATTCAGCCCGGAAGACACCATCACCAACCGCACCGGCTGCGCTTCCAGCACGTCCCTGAGGCGCTTGCAGTCCAGCGCACCGTCGCTCAGCAGCGGCCATTCGACCACCTTCACGCTGTTGGCCTGGAACAGGCGCAGGATCGCCCAGTCGCACGGCGACTCGACCACCACCGTGGCATCCTTGAGACCCAACACCACGATCAGTATTTCCAGTACCCCGCGCAGATCGGCGCCGATGTAGATATCATCGGCATGCCAGCAGCGCACCGGCGAGGTGGTATAGCGCGCTGCCAATGCGGTACGCAACTCCAGCTCGCCACAGGGTTGCGCAGACGGTTGCGGCTGGCGCGGGTACTGGCGCAATAGCTCCCTTTCCAGCAGCAACAGCGGGCTGTCGAGCGGTTGCAGCAAGGCCGGCTCATCCGCGCTCAGCACCAGCATGGCGGGAAGACGGGCGTTGACATAAACGCTCTCGAGCAAGTCACTGCCATCGTAGAGCGTGCTGTTGGGGGCGATCGGTAGCGCGTAATAACCCGACTTGGCCACCGAATACACCCGCCCCTCCTTTTCCAGTAGCGAGTAAGCGTACTGGATGGTCGAGATCGACACGCCCAGGCGCTCGGACAACTCACGTAAGGACGGCAGGCGTACACGCCTTTCGCTCACGGGTTCGCTGATCAGGCTGGTGAGGTAACGGTAGACGGCCTGATAGGCGAAATCGGTTTCACGATGTCCTTTCATGACAGGGGGGCACATCCATCGAGGAGGCCTTCACGCGCACTCGAAGTGACCGGCAATATGCGCACGCTCAACGTCCTGCCGACCATTCACCGGTCACGGACACCTCGTCGCTTGCCTGTTCGGGCGCCGAGGCATGGCTGTCGGGCTGGCTCATCGAATTGCCCTCCTCCACCACCGGCCCCATGCGATATAGCTGGCTGATCAGGCTGACAGGCAATCCGCTGACATCGACCATCCACTGCAGGATCTGCTCCGCGACCGGATGCCCCTGCATGGCCCGATGCAAATCGGGCATGGCCACGAGCATGCCCGGGTGGCATTGGCGCAGGAAGCGCTCCAGTGCCGCCCCCTGCTCGATAAAAGGTGCAAACAGCAGGCACACCCATTGCGCCTCGTTCAGGCCAAAGCCCCGCTGCGCCTCGTCGGCGATCAGTGCGCGCCGATCGGCCATTTTGTACGGGTTGCCAAACGCTTCGTCGGCCCGTTCGCACAAGCCTTCCGGTAGCTGGTTTCGGCGCATCATCACCAGGGCGCGCTGCAGGTACTGTGCAACACCTGCCTCATAGGTGCCGCCCTGGACGAAGCAGGCTTGCAATCCCCGCAGGTGCGCCGAGACAGCTACGCTGACGTATTGATTTTCGCCAACATGAGCCTCCAGTTCATCGGCCTGGAAGCCGAGAAACTCGGTCAGTAGCGGCCAGCGTTCTTCAAGGTGGCCGACCAGCACATCGTGTATATCGATGTAAGTGGTACGACGACAGGCTTCAAACTGTTCTGCCGGGCGCCAGGCCTCCTGGCCATAGTCGGCATAAACTGCCTGAAAAGGATCGCAGCCCATCTCATCGAGCAACATGAACAACCCACCGTAATCCGCCTCGTGACGGCTCGACGTCTTGAGGCCAGCCTTGGCGGCCGCGCGCTTGAGCCCTTCGATGAAACGTTTCTGCTGACGGGGTGAGTCGCCACTGACCAATGCATCGACGCCATCGTTCCAGCGGGCGATTTGTCCATGGAACTCGCCTGTGGCCAGATACCCGTCATCCCACAGGTCAAGCGGTCCGTCCACGACGCGACGATGGCCGATCATCAGCAGGTTCGTCCGATTGGATTCACGCCCGGCGCTGGACACAGGTGCCTGGTGATCGAACGGCAACACCTCCCTGTTATCCACCATCACCACCTCGACCCGGGGATCGTCGTAGACGAACAAGGCGCTGTAGCTGCGATGGATATTATCCAGCGCCAATTGGCTCATGCCATTGAGCCGTAGGGTCGCGACCCGTAACTGAAATGTCGCGGGTGCCCGAGTGGCGATCGTCAATTGTGCGGCACGCAGCAGTGCCAGCGTGTAGCAACTGTCACGAGAGCCGCACTGGACCGCCAATACCTTGTATTCACCCATTCTATCCATCCCGCCGGCCGCGACAGCCAGGCGCTGGATCAGCAACTGCAGTGCCGTGCGCTCGGCGCGTGAAAAATAGCTCAACAAGCGTTGCAGTACTTGTTGATAGACATAGTTCATCGCCTGGTCATGGATATGGGTCACTTCTATTTACCTGATACTCAGAAGTTCGATACAGCGCAAATAACTGCACGCACAGCGCAGGAATGCCTGAAAGGAGATTAATTACTGAACTTTATTACCAAATGCTAACAATTAAGTTTTTTGTCATCATTTGAAATAATTGGTCGCTGCAAGCTAGGCAGGCACGCAAAGGCTGACGCACTGCGCCTTTGCGAGAGCTTGTTGCGATTGCCTTCGGCATCCTAGGAAATGTCCGACAGCGTCCCACAGACATTTAATACAAAAAATGAGGAAAGTAGCTTCTCGTAATAATGTGGCGACTGCAAAACAAATCACTAGTTGTCGAACATGCGTCAACAAGGCGCATTGAAAAGTGTCGGCTTGATACCTGGCCATGACTCATTCCTTGAGATGAAAGTAATCATGCAATTATCAGTACTTGGATGTTGATTAGAAGCTACAGATCGAGAGCAAAAACCGGTTCAGTTGCTGAACCGACCCACCTTCAGGCTGGCGGGACGTCTCATGTCGGGGAATGCTAAAAGCGCAAGAGTCCGTGCAGGCACGGACTCTTTGAGGGGATCAAGCAGGTTCGACTTGCAGGGCAACCCTTTCGCGGCATGGACATTCGTCCATGTAGCGGTGCGCCTCGACAAACTCGTTAAACGGGAAGACCCGGGTCTTGAGCGGCAGCAGCACGCGATCGGCGGTCAGCTGGTTGATGTCGCGCAAGGCACGTTGCAGTGCGACCTGGTCCTGGATGATGCCCAGTTCCGGCTTGCCGGTGAAGTTGCCGATGCAGTGCACGAAGAACTGGATGTTCTTCTGGAACGCCGCACACGCCGGGAATGGCGTCTGGTTGCCACCTTGCAGGCCGTACAGCACCAGGCTGCCGCGAGGCGCCAGTACATCGCCGAGCAATGACATCTGCGGGCCACCCAACCCATCGAACACCACATCCACGCCGCGGTTGTCGGTGATCTTGTTGATCCGCATCAGCAGGTCTTCTTCCTCGGTGACGATGACTTTCTCGGCACCCAGCGACAGCAGGTATTCACGCTCGTCCGCGGTCTTGGTCGCGGCGATCACTCGCACACCCAGGGCCTTGCCCAATTGTACGAACGAAGGGCCGGCGCAGTGACTCGCGTCAGTGACCAGGGCAAATTGCCCGGGCTTGACCCGCGCCAGATCGACGTAGCCAAAATAGGCGATCAACAACGGCGTGTAATGCACGCTGGCTTCGATCGGGCTGAGCACGTCCGGGTAACGGGACAGCGAGGAACGCGGCAGCACGATCAGTTCGCCGTAGACCGGATAATCGTTCGGGCTCTGGGCCGGGAAGCTGGCGACCTTGTCACCGACCGCCAGGTCATCGACACCCTCACCGACCGCAGTGACGATACCGGCCATTTCCTGGCCAATACCAGCAGGCAAACGGGCGTGGGACGACGCCAGGTTCTGCCGCCAGAGTGTGTCGTACCAGCTGATGCCAATGGCTTCGACGCGCACCTGCACTTCGCCCGGTGCAGGCAGAGCCGCCGCATGCTCTTCGCATTTGAGCACCTCGGCTGAACCAAACTTGTGAAAACGGATCGTGCGGGACATCGCAAACCTCGCCAATTGAACCTCTAATGCCTTGAACTCTAGCTGGGCTTTCAACCCAACACTATCAGTGGCTATTAATAGTCGACATGCCTGTCATTGATTCCGCAGCTGCGGCGACATCGTCAAATGTCGCAAGAAACCGAAGCAGCCTTTGTGGGAAAACTCAATTACCCGGTGCAGAGTACCAGCCTTTGCCCGTAATATTCCTGCTGGCCATTGTTCCCATATGACCGCTCACGTCAAGTTTGCTGACTCTGCCAGGACTCAAGATGAATCGTAATGACCTGCGTCGTGTCGACCTGAACCTGTTGATCGTATTCGAAACCCTGATGCATGAACGCAGCGTGACCCGCGCCGCGGAGAAGCTGTTCCTCGGCCAGCCGGCCATCAGTGCGGCCCTCTCGCGCCTGCGCGGGCTGTTCGACGACCCGTTGTTCGTGCGCACCGGCCGCAGCATGGAACCGTCCGCGCGGGCGGTCGAGATCTTCGCCCTGCTCTCTCCGGCGCTGGATTCGATTTCCACCGCCGTCAGCCGTGCCGCCGAATTCGACCCGGCCACCAGCACCGCGGTGTTTCGCATCGGCCTGTCGGACGACGTCGAATTCGCCCTGCTGCCGATGCTGCTCAAGCGCCTGCGCGCCGAATCGCCGGGCATCGTGCTGGTGGTGCGGCGGGTCAACTATATCCTGATGCCCGGCCTGCTGGCCTCCGGCGAAATTTCCATCGGCGTCAGCTACACCACCGACCTGCCCGCCAATGCCAAGCGCAAGGTGTTGCGCCGCAGCTTGCCAAAACTGTTGCGCGCCGACACCGTGCCGGGGCCATTGAGCCTGGATGACTTCTGCGCGCGCCCCCATGCGCTGGTGTCGTTCGCCGGCGACCTCAGTGGCTTTATCGATGAGGAGCTGGAAAAGCTCGGGCGCAAGCGTCACGTGGTGCTGGCGGTGCCGCAGTTCAACGGGCTGAGCACGCTGTTGAGCGGTACCGACATCGTCGCCACGGTGCCTGACTATACCGCCGATGCGCTGACGGCAGCCGGCGGGGTGCGGGCTGAAGACCCGCCGTTGCCGGTGCGCAGTTTTGAATTGCACATGGCGTGGCGCGGGTCCCAGGACAATGATCCGGGGGAGCGTTGGCTGCGGTCGCGGATTCAGATGTTTTTCGGGGATCCTGAGAGTCTTTGAGAAGGCGGCGCAGGCCTGGATGAAAACGGGTGCCTTTGCAGGCGCCCGTTTTGTTATAGCGGGCTGCATGGCCGTCGCACCGGGGAAGATCAGCAAAAGAATTTCGTATACCCTAGCGCTATCTCACTCCAAATGACTGCCGCCGTGAACCTACCCAAACTCAACGCCCCCGACCTTGGTAACACGCCTTCGACTTCGGAAATCATCACCCGCCATCTGCGGGATGCGATTGTCGCCGGGCATTTTGCCGAGGATGAGCCGATCCGCCAGGACGACATCGCCCGCCAGTTCAATGTCAGCAAGATCCCGGTGCGCGAAGCCCTCAAGCGGCTGGAGGCCGAAGGGTTGGTCATGTTCCAGCGCAATCGCGGGGCGATGGTCACGCGGGTTTCCGATGCGGAACTGGCGCAGATGTTCGAAGTGCGGATGTTGCTGGAGGACAAGATTCTGCGCCTGGCCATTCCGAACATGACCGAAGAGACCTTCGCCCGTGCCGAGCGCATCTGTCAGGAGTTCATCGGCGAGGACGACGTGGGGCGCTGGGCCGAGCTCAATTGGGAGCTGCATTCCTGCCTGTACGAGCCGGCGCAGCGACCGTTTCTGGTGAGTCTGATCCGTTCGGTCAACGACAAGCTGGAGCGTTATCTACGCATGCAGATGAGCTTGTCGGCCGGTAAGGAACGGGCCGATCACGAACACCGCGAGATCCTCGCGGCCTGCCGCGCAGGCGATGTGGACCTGGCGGTGAAGCTTCTGGACGAGCACATTGCCGGCGTCTGCACGACCCTGTTCGAGCACCTGCCCCACAGCCACTGACAGCGGCGGATGCTGTGCCGATTTCGTCATCGACACAGACTAAATCCATCAAGCCGACACCCCGTCGCACGGGCCACTCTTGCGTTCACTCAACCGAATGGACGTGGCCCTCCCATGAAACGCATCTCAGTGATCGACTCCCACACCGGCGGCGAACCGACCCGCGTGGTGACCGCCGGCTTTCCTGACCTGGGCACTGGCAGCATGGCCGAACGGCGCAGGGTATTGGCCGAACAGCATGATCAATGGCGCGCCGCCTGTATGCTGGAACCACGGGGCAGTGACGTACTGGTCGGCGCCCTGCTCTGTACACCGGTGGACCCTGGCGCCTGTACCGGGGTGATTTTCTTCAACAACACCGGTTATCTGGGCATGTGCGGCCACGGCACCATCGGCCTGGTGGCGTCGTTGGCGCACTTGGGCAAGATCGGCCCCGGCGTGCACAGCATCGAAACGCCGGTGGGCACGGTGCAGGCAACCCTGCACGAAGACCATTCGGTGAGCGTGCGCAACGTGCCGGCCTACCGTTATCGCAAGGCGCTGGCGGTGCAGGTGCCGGGCATCGGCCAAGTGGTCGGTGATATCGCCTGGGGCGGCAACTGGTTTTTCCTGATCGCCGAGCATGGCCTGCGTGTGGCCGGCGACAACCTCGAAGCGCTGACCGCTTACACTTTCGCTGTGCAGCAAGCACTGGAAGCCCAAGGCATTCGCGGTGAAGACGGCGCCTTGATCGATCACGTCGAGTTGTTCGCCGATGACGATCACGCCGACAGCCGCAACTTCGTGCTCTGCCCCGGCAAAGCCTATGACCGTTCGCCCTGCGGCACCGGCACCAGTGCCAAACTGGCATGCCTGGCGGCCGACGACAAATTGCAGCCGGGGCAGATCTGGCGCCAGGCCAGCGTCATCGGCAGCGAGTTCGAGGGGTCCTACGAACTGCAGGGTGAGCGCATCGTGCCGACCATTCGTGGTCGCGCGTTCATCAGTGCCGAGGCGAGCCTGATCATCGAACAGGACGACCCGTTCGCCTGGGGCATTCGTCCATGAGCGAGGGCCAGGTGGCCGATGTGATCGTGATCGGCGCCGGCATTATCGGCGCCGCCTGTGCCCAGGCGCTTGCCCGTCGCGGCTTGCAGGTGCTGGTGCTGGACGCCGGCCTGCACGGCGCCACGGCCGCCGGCATGGGTCACTTGCTGGTACTCGACGACAACCCCGCCGAACTGGCCCTGAGTCAATATTCGTTGCAGCGCTGGCGCGAACTGGGCACGGTCCTGCCCGACAGCTGTGCCTACCGCTGCAACGGCACGCTGTGGCTGGCGGCGAATGCCGAAGAAATGGCGGTGGCCCACGGCAAATTCCTGAACCTGCAAGCCCAGGGCGTGGCTTGCGAACTGATCGGCGCCAGTGCCCTGCGCCAGCGCGAACCGCAACTGAGCGAAGGACTGGAAGGCGGCTTGCTGATCAATGGCGACGGCATTCTATATGCCCCGGCGACGGCTGGATGGATGCTCGAAACACCGAACATCCGCCAGCGCCGGGCACGGGTCAGTGCGGTCGAAGGCAACCGCGTCCGCCTCGATGATGGTCACTGGTTGAGTGCCGATGCCGTGGTGTTGGCCAACGGCATTCAAGCCAACGAGCTGTGCCCGGAATTGCCCATCGAACCGAAAAAAGGCCACTTGCTGATCACTGACCGCTACCCCGGCAGCGTCACCCATACGCTGGTGGAACTGGGTTACGTCACCAGTGCCCACAACGCCACGGGGCCGTCGACTGCCTGCAATATCCAGCCGCGCCCCACCGGGCAACTGTTCATCGGCGCCTCGCGGCAATTCGGCACCACCGACCCGCAGGTCGAAGGCTGGATGCTCGCGAAAATGCTCAAGCGGGCCGCCGAGTACATGCCGGGACTGGCCGGGCTCAATGGCATCCGTGCCTGGACCGGCTTTCGTGCCGCCAGCCCCGACGGCTTGCCACTGGTGGGCCAACACCCACAAGGTCAAGGCTTGTGGCTGGCAGTCGGTCACGAAGGACTGGGCGTAACCACCGCCCCCGGCACCGCCGATTTACTGGTGGCGCAACTGTTCAACGAAACCCCGCCACTGGCTGCACAACCTTATCTGCCCCAGCGTTTTCTCGGAGAACCGGTCTATGCCTGAATTGTTGCTGGACGGCCACGCCCTGAAAGTCGTCGAAGGCACCAGCGTCGCCGCGGCCCTCGCGTTAGCCAGTGACGGCTGCACGCGCACCTCGGTCAGCGGCCAGCGCCGTGCGCCGCTGTGCGGCATGGGCATTTGCCAGGAATGCCGGGTGACCATCGATGGGCGGCGTCGCCTGGCTTGCCAGACCCTGTGCCGTGACGGCATGCAGGTGGAGTCCCGCCCATGAATGAATACGCTGATCTGTTGATCATTGGCGCTGGCCCTGCCGGGATGAGCGCAGCCCTTGCCGCCGCCCCCAGCGGCGCCCGCATTGTCATGCTCGACGACAACCCGCTGGCGGGCGGGCAAATCTGGCGCGACGGCCCTCAAGCCAATGTGCCCGGCCAGGCCCGGCGCCTGCGCGAGCGTCTGGCGTCGTGCAACAACATCCGCCATCACGCCGCTACTCGGGTGATCGCCAATCCCGGCGCAAAACAACTGCTGGTGGAAGATGACGACCATGGCTGGTTGATCAGCTACGACAAACTGATTCTGTGCACCGGCGCCCGTGAATTGCTGCTGCCCTTCCCCGGCTGGACCCTGCCGGGTGTGACCGGTGCGGGTGGTTTGCAGGCGCTGATCAAGGCCGGTTTGCCAGTGCAGAACGAGCGCGTGGTGATCGCCGGCAGCGGCCCGCTGTTACTGGCCAGTGCCGCCACCGCCAAACAGCATGGCGCGCAAGTGCAACGAATCGCCGAACAAGCCAGCCGCCGCGCCGTCGCCGGTTTCGCCGCGCAACTGCCGCGCTGGCCCGGCAAATGGCTGCAATCGTTCAGCCTGTTCGACCACCATTACCGCACCGCCACCCACGTATTGGCGGCGCTTGGCACCGACCGGGTGGAAGGCGTGCGCCTGCAACAGCAAGGCAACATCGTCGAACTGGAATGTGATCGACTGGCCTGTGGATTCGGGCTGATTGCGAATATCCAGTTGGCTCAGGCACTGGGTTGCGCCGTCGAAGATCAAGCCATTGCGGTGGATGCCTGGCAGGCCTGCAACCGCGCCGATCATTATGCTGCGGGCGAATGCACAGGATTGGGCGGCAGTGAACTGGCCTTGGTGGAAGGTGCGATTGCCGGCCACGCAGCGGTCGGCAATCTGCAAGCCGCCAGGCAATTGTGGCCGCGCCGGGCGCGCTGGCAGGGTTTCGCCAAGGCGCTGAACGGCGCGTTCGCCCTCGACCCGCGACTCAAGTTCCTGGCCCGACCCGACACCCTGGTTTGCCGCTGCGAGGACGTGCCCTACGCGGCATTGACCGGTCACGCTGATTGGCGCGAAGCCAAACTCGCCAGTCGCTGCGGCATGGGCGCGTGCCAAGGCCGGGTGTGTGGCGGCGCGGTACAGCATTTGTTTGGTTGGCAACCCTCGGCTCCGCGCCCCCCCTTCAGCCCGGCGCGGATCGAAACGTTGATGTCCCTGGACGATACCCCGCCAGCGTGATGACCACGCCAGGGGTTTCAGCCACGCAGGCGAATCTCTATGATCCCGGGGGTGACCCTCAGACCCCCAACGCCATGTATCCCTCGCTCACCACCTTTGAACCTTGCGATCTGTCGACGCTGCTGAGCAGCCTTCAGCCCATCGCGCCGTTGCTCGATACCCTGTCGGACGTGGTGTTTTTCATCAAGGACGGCGAGGCCCGCTACGCCTTCGTCAACCAGACCCTGGCCCGGCGTTGTGGTTTCAAACACAGGGACGAGCTGCTGGGGCGCACCGCTGAAATGGTCTTCCCGGAACGCTTCGGTCCGCTGTACACCGAGCAGGATCGGCGTGTGCTGTCCAGCGGTCGCGAACTGGCCGATCAGTTGGAGCTGCATTTGTATTATGGCAACCAGCCGATCTGGTGCCTGACCCACAAACTCGCCTTGAAGGATGCACAGGGTCGAATCGTCGGCCTGGCCGGAATCTCCCGCGACCTGCAATCGCCGCAGTCGAACCATCCGGCGTTCCAGAAGCTCGCCGCCGTGGATGCCCATATTCGCCGCCACTTCGCCCGCTCCATCAGCCTCGCCGAACTGACCGCCATCGCTGGCTATTCCGTGGCGCAATTGGAGCGGCACTGCAAACGGGTGTTCCAGCTCACCCCACGGCAAATGATTCACAAGGCGCGCCTGGAAGAAGGTTCGCGGTTGTTACTGCACACCGGGTTGCCGATTACCGAGATTGCCTTGCGCTGTGGTTACACCGACCACAGTGCTTTCAGCCGGCAGTTTCGGGCGCTGACCAGTTTGTCGCCGAGTCAGTATCGCGATAACCAGCGCTGAAGATCAACAGATCGCAGGCTGCGCCAGCTCCTACATCGGCTGCGTACACCCGTGATTAAAACGTCTGCCAGTGTTCCTTATAGGGGCGCCCGCGCAACCATTGCTCCCATATGTAACACCTGCCCCCGATACCCTGGCGTCACCGTCCCTCCGGTTGCTCCGCTACAAAACCTCTACTTCAAGGCCTGACAACTAATTCACCCCTCGCACTGGAAATAGGCACGTTGATTGCTATTATTAATATCGTATACGAAATCCTCAATACGATATTCAACAGCACTTCACATCAACGAGGCCTCTATGAAAAACCCCGCATTTGCCGTAGCCCTCAGCGCTGTTCTCAGTACCTCCTTTATCGCCACTGCCCAGGCCGACAAGCTCGACGACATCATCGGTTCGGGCAAGCTGCGCTGCGCCGTTACCCTGGACTTCCCGCCCATGGGCTTTCGTGATGCCAGCAACTCGCCGGCCGGCTTCGATGTGGACTATTGCCGCGACCTGGCGAAGATCCTCGGGGTCGAGGCCGAAGTGGTGGAAACGCCGTTCCCGGATCGCATTCCGGCACTGGTCTCCGGGCGGGCTGACGTGATCGTCGCGTCCACCTCCGACACCCTCGAACGCGCCAAGACCGTTGGCCTCACCGTGCCCTACTTTGCCTTCCAGATGGTGGTGCTGACCCGCGACGACACCGGCATCAACGGCTTCGACGACCTCAAGGGCAAAGCAGTGGGCAACACCAGCGGCACCTATGAGGCCATCGCCCTGGAGAAAGACGTGAAGAATTGGGGCGCGGGCAGTTTCCGAGCCTACCAGTCGCAGAACGATACCCTGCTCGCCGTCGCCCAAGGCCACATCGATGCCACCGTGGTCACCAATACCGTGGCCGCCGCCACGCTCAAGTCGGGCAAATACAAAAACCTGAAAGTCGCCGGTAACGCCCCGTACGTCATCGACTACGTGTCCCTGGGTGCCAAGCGCAGCGAGTTCGGCCTGCTCAACTACCTCAACCTGTTCGTCAACCAACAGGTGCGCACCGGTCGCTACAAGGAATTGTTCGTTAAATGGGTCGGCACCGAGATCCCGCCGACCAACCTGACCGTGCCTCAGGTCTACTACTGAGATGTCCGGCATGCCTAGGCCAATTTCTCTGACCGGGCGCAGCCTGGTGGCGGGTGCCGCGCAAGGCGCCCTGCTGTTCGCCGATGTCGGCTTGAGCTTCTGGGGCGGAGTCGATCCCTGCACGGGTGAAGTCATCGACCGCCATCACCCGCTCAGCGGCCAACACCTGGCCGGCCGCGTGCTGGCGATTCCCAGTGGTCGCGGCTCGTGCACCGGCAGCAGTGTGTTGATGGAACTGATCAGCAACGGCCATGCACCGGCGGCATTGGTGCTGGCCGAAGCCGACGAGATCCTGACCTTGGGCGTGCTGGTGGCGCAGACCATTTTTGCCCGTTCCCTGCCGGTGCTGTGCATCGGTCCGCAGGCCTTCGCCGCCTTGGGCGGCCAGGCCTTTGCCCGGGTCGAAAATACAACGCTGAGCCTGTTCGATCACCTGCCGGGCGACGCCTGGCAGGCGCTCGACAGCCCATTACCGAACTCTGACAGCAGCGCCTCGATCAGGCTCAACGAGCACGATCGGGCGCTGCTCGATGGCCGACATGGCAAGGCCGCGCAAATGGCCATGCAGATCGTCCTGCGCATGGCCGAACTGCAGGGTGCCGACCACTTGATAGATGTCACTCAAGCACACATCGACGGCTGCATTTACACGGGACCTGCGAGCCTGCGCTTTGCCGGGCAACTGGTGCAATGGGGAGCAAAAGTGCGAGTGCCCACCACCCTCAATTCAATTTCCGTCGACCAGCGCCGTTGGCGCGAGCTGGGTATCGACCCGGCACTGGGTGAACCGGCCAGTGCCTTGGGCGATGCCTATATGGCGATGGGCGCACAGCTCAGTTTCACCTGCGCGCCGTACCTGCTCGACACTGCACCGAAGGCTGGCGAGCACATCGTCTGGGCGGAATCCAACGCAGTGGTCTACGCCAACAGCGTGCTTGGTGCACGCACCCTGAAATACCCCGATTACCTGGACATCTGCATCGCCCTCACCGGGCGCGCCCCGCTGATCGGCTGCCACCTGGACGCACAACGCAAGGCCCGTTTGCAGATCGAGTTGCCTGCCCTCGGTGAACTGGACGATGCCTTCTACCCGCTGCTGGGTTACCACATTGGTGCCCTGGCCGGCAGTCGCGTGCCGCTGGTGCTGGGGCTGGAAAAACGCAAGCCGGGCCTGGACGACCTCAAAGCCTTTGGCGCGGCCTTCGCCACCACCTCTGCGGCGCCACTGTTCCACATCGCCGGGGTCACCCCGGAGGCCATTGACCCGGCGCAGGTGCTGGATGCGGACACTTGCAGTGCCGTGGAAAAAATCTGCCTGAAGGACCTGCTGTCGAGTTGGCGCGAACTCAACAGTGCTCGCGACAACCGGGTGGATGTGGTGTCGCTGGGTAACCCGCACTTTTCCCTCAGCGAGTTCGCTCACCTGGCGCGACTGTGCCGGGGACGACAAAGACACCCGGATGTGGTGCTTGCCATCACCTGCGGCCGTGCCGTGTTGGAGCAGGCCCGCGAGGCCGGACACATCGCCGCGATCGAAGCGTTTGGCGCGACCCTGGTCACCGACACCTGCTGGTGCATGCTCGGCGAACCCGTAATCCCCCTGGCCGCTAAAACCCTTATGACCAACTCGGGAAAATACGCCCACTACGCACCGGGACTGGTCGGCCGCAAGGTGCACTTCGCCAGCCTGGCCGAATGCGTCGATGCGGCCTGCACCGCAATGGCCAGCGGCCGTTTGCCGGCCTGGTTACAACCTGCCGCCCTACTGGAGAGTCCTGCGCATGTTTGACTACAGCTTCCAATGGCGCGCCGCCCTGCGCGCCCTGCCGGACATGCTTGCCGGTGCCATCGTCACCTTTGAAACCGCCGCGCTGTCGATGATCTTCGGCGTGCTGATCGCCCTGGCCCTGACGGTGATGCGCGAGGCCAAACACCCATTACTGCGGGGGTTCGGTAACGGTTGGGTATCGATTGCCCGCAACACCCCATCGCTGTTCCAGATCTACATCCTCTACTTCGGCCTCGGCTCGCTGAACCTGCACGTCAGTTCCTGGTTCGCCTTGCTGGCCGGGATCACCTTCAACAATGCCGGGTATCTGGCGGAGAATTTTCGCGGCGGCCTCAAGGCCGTGCCGAACACGCAGGTGCGTGCGGCGCGTTCCCTCGGCATGAGTGCCTTCCAGGCCTACCGCATGATCATCGTCCCGCAACTGCTGCGGATCGTGTTCTACCCGCTGACCAACCAGATGGTCTGGGCGGTGTTGATGACGTCGCTGGGGGTGATCGTCGGGCTGAACAATGACCTGACCGGTGTGACCCAGGAATACAACGTCAAAACCTTCCGCACCTTCGAGTATTTCGCCATCGCAGCGGCGCTGTATTACCTGATTGCCAAGGCGATCGTCGCGGCAGCCCGGCTGATGGCCTGGCGGTTGTTCCGTTACTGAGGAGCTGTCCATGTTTTCCACCGATTTTTCCTCGAATGACCTGATGTTCCTGCTCAATGGTGCGTGGGTCACGATGCAACTGACGTTCTGGTCGATCATCCTCGGCTCCCTGGCCGGGTTGTTCTTCGGCCTGCTGCGGGCCTTGTTGCCACGGGCCAGCCTGCCGTTGGCCTGGGTGCTGGACGTGTTTCGCAGCGTGCCGTTGCTGATCCAGTTCGTGCTGTTCAACTCACTCAAAAGCATCATCGGTTTGAACATCAGCGCCTTTAGCGTCGGCTGCATTGTGTTGGGGGTCTATGCCGCGGCGTACTTCACCGAGATCGTGCGTGCCGGCGTGCTGGCGGTGCCGTTCACCGTGCGCCGGGCCAGCCGTTCGCTGGGGCTGAGCTTCTTGCAGGACTTGCGCTGGATCGTCCTGCCGATGGCCACCCGGGTAGCGTTCCCCGGCTGGCTGAACCTGGTGCTGGGTGTCATGAAAGACACCGCGCTGGTGATGTGGATCGGCATTGTCGAACTGCTGCGCGCCTCGCAAACCATCGTCACCCGCATCCAGGAACCGTTGCTGGTGCTGTGCATCGCGGGCCTTATCTACTACGTCATGAGCCTGGTGGTCGCACGCCTCGGCGCTCGTCTGGAAAGAAGGTGGCAAGAAAATGATTGAGATCGACAACGTACATAAATCCTTCGGCAACCTCGAAGTGGTCAAGGGCGTCAACCTGACAGTGAACAAGGGCGAGGTGGTGTCGATCATCGGCGGCTCCGGCTCCGGAAAATCGACTTTGCTGATGTGCATCAACGGTCTGGAACCGATCCAGAAAGGCAACATCCGCGTTGACGGCGTCGAGGTCCATCACAGCGCCACCGACCTCAATCGCCTGCGGCAGAAAATCGGCATTGTGTTCCAGCAATGGAATGCCTTCCCGCACCTGACGGTGCTGGAAAACGTCATGCTCGCGCCGCGCAAAGTGCTGGGCAAAAGCAAGGCTGAAGCGCAAGAGCTGGCGGTCAAGCAACTGACCCACGTTGGTCTGGGCGACAAGCTCAAGACCTTCCCTGGCAAGCTGTCCGGTGGACAGCAACAACGCATGGCCATCGCCCGCGCCCTGGCCATGTCACCGGACTACATGCTGTTTGACGAAGCCACCTCGGCCCTCGACCCGCAGCTGGTCGGTGAAGTGCTGGACACCATGCGCATGCTCGCCGAAGACGGCATGACCATGGTGTTGGTGACCCACGAAATCCGCTTTGCCCGGGACGTGTCCGACCGTGTGGCGTTCTTCCGCAATGGCCTGGTGCATGAGATCGGGACGCCTGACCAGGTCATTGGTAATCCGCTGCATGCGGAGACGGCGGCGTTTCTCAGTTCGGTGAAATAACCCAAGACCAAAGCAACCCTGTAGGAGCTGGCTTGTCGGGTCGCCGCATCGCAGCGAAGATTGCAAGGACGACGCGTTTATCCAGCATGCACGCGTCATCGTTGACGTCCATCGCTGCGATGCGGCGACCCGACAAGCCAGCTCCTACAGTGATCGAGGTCCTGACAGACAACACAAGGAGCAAACCATGCGTTCATCAAAAGTCATTCATGTCGTCAGCTGCCACGCCGAAGGCGAAGTCGGCGACGTGATCGTCGGCGGTGTCGCCCCGCCGCCCGGCGCCACCGTGTGGGAACAGTCGCGCTGGATCGCCCGGGACGAAACCCTGCGCAACTTCGTCCTCAACGAACCCCGCGGCGGAGTGTTCCGCCACGTCAACCTGCTGGTCCCGGCCAAAGACCCACGGGCGCAGATGGCCTGGATCATCATGGAACCGGCGGACACCCCGCCGATGTCCGGCTCCAACTCGTTGTGCGTGGCGACCGTATTGCTCGACAGCGGCATCCTGCCGATGACCGAACCGCAAACCCGGCTGGTACTGGAGGCGCCCGCAGGCTTGATCGAAGCCGTGGCCGATTGCCGTGACGGCAAGGTCGAGCGGGTGGAAATCAAGAACGTGCCATCGTTCGCCGATCGCCTCGATGCCTGGATCGAAGTCGAAGGCCTTGGCTCGTTGCAAGTCGATACCGCGTACGGCGGCGACAGTTTTGTGATTGCCGATGCCAAAGGCCTGGGTTTCTCCATCCGCCCGGATGAAGCGGCCGACCTGGTGGCGGTCGGGCTGAAAATCACTCGAGCGGCCAACGAACAACTGGGCTTCGTGCATCCGCTGAATCCCGAGTGGTCGCACATTTCCTTCTGCCAGATCGCCGCACCCATCGTCCATGAGAACGGCATCGCCACTGGCGCCAATGCGGTGGTGATTCAACCGGGCAAGATCGACCGTTCCCCCACCGGCACTGGTTGCTCGGCGCGCATGGCGGTGTTGCAGGCCAAAGGCTTGATGCAGGTTGGCGAGCGCTTTGTCGGCCGTTCGATTATCGGCTCCGAGTTCCACTGCCGCATTGATTCATTGACCGAAGTCGCCGGCCGCGCGGCGATCTACCCGTGTATTTCCGGTCGGGCCTGGATCACCGGCACCCACCAATTGCTGCTCGACCCGAGCGACCCATGGCCACAAGGCTATCGCCTGTCCGACACCTGGCCCGGCGCCTGATCGCGCAATCCCTGAACCCCCAGACCAACGGCCAGTAAAAACCCCTTAAAACCAAAAAAAACACTAGCCGAGCATTGTCATTTTAAATATCGTATACGAAATACAATTAACCAACCGGAGGCAACAATGAGCAAGCGCATTAACTGGAGTGGCGTATTCCCTGCAGTGACCACTCAATTCAACGATGACTTCTCCATCAACCTGGAAAAAACCCATCAGGTGATTTCCAACGTGATCCGCGACGGTGTGTCCGGCCTGGTGGTGTGTGGCTCGGTAGGTGAAAACACCTCGCTGACCGCCGAAGAAAAAATCGCCGTGACTGAAGTGGCCGTCGATGCCGCCCGGGGTCGCGTGCCGGTGATCTGCGGTGTGGCCGAGTTCACCAGCGTGGCAGCGGCCAAGGTCGCCAATGCCGTACGCCGGGTCGGCGTCGATGGTGTGATGCTGATGCCGGCGCTGGTCTACGGCTCCAAGCCGTTCGAGACCGCCGAGCATTACCGCTACGTGGCGAAAAACGCCGACGTGCCGCTAATGGTCTACAACAACCCGCCTATCTATAAGAACGACGTCACCCCGGACATCCTGATTTCCCTGGCCGACTGCGACAACGTGGTGTGCTTCAAGGATTCTTCCGGCGACACCCGCCGCTTCATCGACGTGCGCAATGAAGTCGGTGACCGTTTCGTGCTGTTCGCCGGCCTCGACGACGTGGTGCTGGAAAGCATCGCCGTGGGTGCCGAAGGTTGGGTCTCGGGCATGTCCAATGTGTTCCCGAAAGAAGGCGAAACCATCTTCCGCCTGGCCAAGGCCGGACGTTTCGCCGAAGCCATGCCGATCTATGAATGGCTGATGCCGATCCTGCACCTCGATGCCCGTGCCGACCTGGTGCAGTGCATCAAGCTGTGTGAAGCCATCGCCGGTCGCGGCAGCGCCTTGACCCGTCCGCCACGCCTGGCCCTGCCGGAAGCCGACCGCGTATTCGTCGAGCAGATCATGGCCAAGGCGTTGGCCAACCGCCCGGAACTGCCGGACGTCGGTCTCTGAGTGATTGCCGGGCGGGCCTATACCGGCCCGGCCCGGCTGCCCGCTTTTTTGCGCCTTAACAAGGTACATCAGCATGTCGAATCCTCAACACACGCAAAGCGCAACCTCACCCTCTGGACTCAAACGCGTAGTGGCCGCCGCCATGGCGGGCACCGTCGCCGAATGGTATGAATTCTTTCTCTACGGCACCGCCTCGGCATTAGTTTTCGGCAAGCTGTTCTTCCGCCAGACCGACAGCCCCATCGACGGCATCATCGCCGCCTTCGCCTTGTACGCGGTGGGCTTTCTCGCCCGGCCGTTGGGCGGTCTGGTATTCGGTCACTACGGTGACAAATTCGGCCGCAAACGCCTGCTGCAACTGAGCCTGGTAGTGGTTGGCATCACCACCTTCCTGATGGGTTGCCTGCCTGGCTTCGACCAGATCGGTTACGCAGCGCCGGTGCTACTGGTGCTGTTGCGGTTGATTCAGGGCTTCGCTTTCGGTGGCGAATGGGGCGGTGCGATTCTGCTGGTGTCCGAACACTGCCCGGACAATCGTCGGGGCTTCTGGGCCAGTTGGCCGCAAGCCGGGGTGCCGGCCGGCAACCTGGTGGCCACGCTCGCCCTGCTGCTGTTGTCATCCAACCTGTCAGAGCAACAGTTCCTGGCCTGGGGCTGGCGCGTGGCATTCTGGTTCTCGGCGGTTGTGGTGTTGATCGGTTACTGGATTCGCACCAGCGTCGATGACGCGCCGATCTTCAAGGAAGCCCAGGCCCGTCAGGCACAGACCCAACAGCAACAGCTCGGGGTGGTGGAGGTGCTGCGTCATCACTGGCGTTCGGTGCTGGTGGGAATCGGCGCACGCTTTGCCGAGAACATCCTCTACTACACCGTTGTGACGTTCTCGATTACCTATCTGAAACTGGTGGTGCACAAGGACACTTCGCAAATTCTGCTGCTGATGTTCGGCGCGCACCTGGTGCATTTTTTCCTGATCCCGCTGATGGGCTATCTGTCGGACATCGTCGGGCGCAAGCCGGTGTACCTGACCGGCGCGGTGCTCACAGCGTTCTGGGGTTTCATCGGTTTCCCGATGATGGACACCGGCAACAACTGGCTGATCATGGCCGCCATCACCCTGGGCCTGGCCATCGAGTCGATGACTTATGCGCCTTACTCGGCGCTGATGGCTGAACTGTTCCCGACCCACGTACGCTACACCGCTCTGTCCCTGTGCTACCAGGTGGCGCCGATCTTCGCCGGCTCCCTGGCACCGCTGATCGCCATCACCTTGCTCAACAAGTACCACAGCTCGACTCCGATCGCCTGGTATCTGGTGGGCGCCGCGCTGATTTCCGTGGTGGCTGTCGGCCTGACCCGCGAGACCCGTGGCAAGTCATTGCGCCAGGTGGATGCCGAGTCGGCGGCGCGGGTTGCGGCGCTGGACCCAGCCCCGACTAGCCCACGCCGGTCCGACTCTCTGGCGTAGGAGCGAGCTTGCTCGCGATGGACGTCAACGATAACGCGTGTTGTCTGAATGGAAGCGTTGTCCTTGCGTTTTTCGTCGCAACGCCGCCCGGAGCAAGCTCGCTCCCACAGAGGTTTTGTGTTGCTACCCCATTTTTCGACAGGAGCTTTTTTGATGTCTGAGATCCTTGGCCACAACTACATCGGCGGAGCGCGCAGCGCCGTCGGCGGCATCATCCTGAACAGCCATGACGCCAGCACCGGCGAAGCACTGCCCTACTCTTTCGTGCAAGCCACCGCGCAAGAAGTCGACGCGGCCGCCCAGGCCGCTGCGGCCGCCTATCCAACCTTTCGTAATTTGCCGGCCACGCGCCGCGCAGAATTCCTTGAAGCCATCGCCACGCAACTGGATGCTCTCGATGACGAGTTCGTTGCCCTGGTGACCCGTGAGACCGCCCTGCCCAGCGCCCGGATTCAGGGCGAGCGGGGCCGCACCAGCGGCCAGATGCGGCTGTTCGCTCAGGTCCTGCGTCGGGGCGATTTCTACGGCGCGCGCATCGACCGTGCCCTGCCGGAGCGTCAGCCGCTGCCACGGGTTGACCTGCGCCAATACCGGATCGGCGTCGGCCCTGTGGCCGTGTTCGGCGCCAGCAATTTTCCGTTGGCCTTTTCGACTGCTGGCGGCGATACCGCAGCAGCCCTGGCTGCCGGTTGCCCGGTAGTCTTCAAGGCCCACAGCGGGCACATGGCAACCGCCGAATGCGTGGCCAATGCAATCCTGCGCGCCGCCGAGCAGACCGACATGCCCAAGGGTGTGTTCAACATGATCTACGGCGCGGGTGTCGGTGAAGCGCTGGTCAGGCACCCGGCGATTCAGGCCGTCGGTTTCACCGGCTCGCTCAAAGGTGGCCGTGCCCTTTGCGACATGGCCGCCGCACGGCAACAACCCATCCCGGTGTTCGCCGAGATGAGCAGCATCAATCCAGTGCTGGTATTGCCCGAAGCCTTGCGTGCGCGCGGCGAGAAAATCGCCGGTGAACTGGTGGCATCGGTGGTCCAGGGTTGCGGGCAGTTCTGCACCAATCCGGGATTGGTCATTGGTATTCGCGGCCCTGAATGGACGGCGTTCACTGCGCGACTGAGCAACCTGATGGCCGCACAACCGGCGCAAACCATGCTCAATGCCGGCACCCTCGGCAGCTATGAAAAAGGGCTGCGGGCCTTGCTCGAGCATCCGGGCATGACGCACCTGGCGGGCCACGACCAGCAGGGCAATCAGGCGCGGCCGCAACTGTTCAAGGCCGATGTCAGCCTGCTGCTCAATGGCGATCCACTGCTACAGGAAGAAGTGTTCGGGCCGACCACCATTGTCGTGGAAGTGGCGGACGAGGTTGAGCTGCGGCAGGCATTGAACAGCTTGCACGGGCAACTGACTGCGACATTGATTGGCGAAGCATCGGATCTTCAGACCCATGCGGACCTGCCGATACTGCTGGAGCAAAAAGTCGGCCGGGTACTGTTCAACGGTTACCCCACCGGGGTCGAAGTCTGCGATGCCATGGTCCATGGCGGGCCTTACCCTGCAACCTCCGACCCCCGTGGCACGTCGGTTGGCAGCCTGGCCATCGAGCGATTCCTGCGTCCGGTGTGCTACCAGAACTGCCCGGACGCCTTGCTACCCGACGCCTTGAAAAACGCCAACCCGCTGGGGATTGCACGGCTGGTGGATGGCAGCAGCCAACGCGAGCCGGTTTAACAACACGACCTCCTGCTCGCGATAGCGGTGTGTCAGTCGACGAAAACGTTGAATCTGATGCCCTCATCGCGAGCAGGCTCGCTCCCACAGGAGTGGGCGCACCCATTCCATTCAAACCAGCAGTGCTTTCAGGTCGTTGTACAGCGCCTCGGGAATTTGCACGCCTTCCACCAGGCTGCGTACCCGCGCCGCGTAACGTCGCTGCGACGGCAAGCGTGCGCCCTGCCCTTCAATGCCCTGGAACAAGGTTTCGGCCCGGGCCAAATGTTCTTCAGTGGCGTCCCCCAGAAAGCGCCGAGGGTCCAGGGCGATGATCAACTCGCCATGGTACGGCGACGACTTGCTGCCCCCGTCGTATGCCAGCGACTCGGCACTGGTCAGGTCAGCAATCAGCGGCCCGGCAATCAACTCCACCATCGCCGCCAGCGCCGACCCCTTGTGTCCGCCGAACGTCAGCATCGCGCCGCTGTCGAGCACCACGTTGGCGTCGGTGCTCGGCTGGCCTTGGGCGTCGACGCCCCAACCTTCGGGAATCGCCTTGCCGGCACGCCGGTGCAGTTCGATATCACCACGGGCAATCGCGCTGGTGGCGAAGTCGAACACAAACGGATCTTGCGCCGCACGCGGCCAACCGAAGGCAATGGGATTGGTGCCGAACACCGGCAGTCGTCCTCCAGCCGGCGCCACCCAGGCGTGGCTCGGATTACACGCCAGTGCCACCAGACCGGCAGCCGTCAGTTGCTCGATTTCCACCCACAGCGCCGAGAAATGCACACAGCGGTTGATGGCCATCGCCGCTATGCCGTTGGCCCGGGTTTTCTGCGCCAGCAACGGCAACCCCGCCTGAAACGCCAACTGCGAAAAGCCACCGCCAGCATCCACCCGCACAATCGACGGCGCCTGGTCGATCACCTGTGGCTCGGCATCGGCTGACACCTTGCCGGCCCGCAGGGAATTCACACACCCCAGAATCCGGTACAAACCGTGGGAGGCACAGCCATCACGTTCGCCAGCCATCACCGTCGCGGCCACAGCTTGTGCATGGGCCAGATTGAAACCGTTGTGCAACAAGATCGATTCGGCCAACTCACGGGCTTCGATCAGGGTCAGTCGGATCATGGTCATCTCCTTGGACAGACCGGTCAGAGTGGTCTATCCAAGGCGTCATGGCTTGATGGGTTTGGGCATTGGTGGTGACGAAATTGGCACAGCGCAGGCCGTCGGACCGCGTTAAACCCATGGCTGATGAGATCCGGTGTGTGCGAGCCTGCTGACGAAGGCCACACCTCTGCCTCAAGACTGATTGATGCTTTTTCGGCAACACAGAATTGCCATCGACCTGATTGATAGACCTCTGCGCAAGGCGCAGGCTAGAGAGCTGATTTGGCCTCTCATATCATTCCGAATGATAGTTACCTTCGCCCCATTCGATTCGTGCGATACAACCCTGCCGAGCATCATTCGCCAATCTTAATACATTGGCGGATGCATCCATGGAACAGTCATTCAAACATTTGCGCTTGCCGTTGGCCCTGTTGGCCGTCGTGGTGATGAGCGCCTGTGGCAAGGCGCCAGAGACTGCAGCCAGCCTGCCCGCAGCCAAGGTCAGCGTGGCCAAGGTGCTGGAGCAACCGGTTAACGAATGGGACGAGTTCACCGGGCGCCTGGAGGCGCCGGAAACCGTGGAGATTCGTCCACGGGTCTCGGGCCAGATCGATGAAGTGGCCTTCACAGAAGGCGCCCTGGTCAAGAAAGGCGACCTGCTGTTCCAGATCGACCCGCGTCCGTTCCAGGCTGAGGTCCGCCGCCTCGAAGCGCTGGTCGCCCAGTCCCGTGCCAACGCCACCCGCAGCGAAAACGAAGCCCAGCGTGGCGAACGCCTGCGCACCAGCAATGCGATTTCTGCCGAACTGGCCGACTCGCGCACCAGCGCTGCCCAGGAAGCCCGCTCCGCCGTCGGTGCCCTGCAAGCGCAGCTGGACCTGGCCAAACTGAACCTGAGCTTCACCCGCGTCACCGCGCCCATCAGCGGTCGCGTCAGCCGTGCGCAAATCACCGCCGGCAACCTGGTGACCTCCGATACCACCCCGCTGACCAGCGTGGTTTCCACCGACAAGGTCTACGCCTACTTCGATGCCGACGAGCGCGTGTTCCTCAAGTACACCCAGCTCGCCCGCCAGGGCAAACGCGGCGCCACCACCCCGGTGTACATGGGCCTGTCCAATGAAGACGGCAACCCGCACCAGGGTGTGATGAACTTCGTCGACAACCAGGTCAACCCGAAAACCGGCACCATCCGCGGCCGCGCCGTGTTCGACAACAGCGACGGCAGCTACACCCCGGGCCTTTACGCGCGCCTGAAACTGGTGGGCAGCGGCACCTACAACGCCATGTTGATCAACGATGAGGCAGTGGGTACGGACCTGGGCAAGAAATTCGTGCTGGTGATGGATGCCGACAACAAGACGGCGTATCGCGCTGTCGAGCTGGGTCCGAAAATCGAAGGCCTGCGCATCGTGCGTAACGGCCTGAACAAGGACGACACCATCATCGTCAAGGGCCTGCAGCGGGTACGTCCGGGTTCACCGGTCACCCCTGAAGTGATCCCGATGGCCACCGAGCAAACCCTCGCGGCCCTGGCCCAACAACGACAAGCGCTGGAAGCCAGCAACCTGCCCCAAGTCGCACCTGCCAAGGTCGCGCCGGGCGTGGTTGTGAAAGTGGCTGCCGCGACTCCACGCGGTTAAGGGATAACGACTCCGATGAATTTTTCCCAGTTCTTCATTTCACGGCCGATCTTCGCCGCGGTGCTGTCGCTGCTGATCCTGATCGCCGGTGCAATCTCGCTGTTCCAGCTGCCGATCAGCGAATACCCGGAAGTGGTGCCGCCGACCGTCGTGGTGCGCGCCAACTTCCCGGGTGCCAACCCGAAAGTCATTGGTGAAACCGTGGCCGCTCCCCTGGAGCAGGCGATCACCGGCGTCGAGAACATGCTGTACATGTCCTCGCAGTCGACCGCCGACGGCAAGATCACCCTGACCATCACCTTCGCGTTGGGCACCGACCTGGACAACGCCCAGGTCCAGGTGCAGAACCGCGTGACCCGGACCGAGCCGAAACTTCCCGAGGAAGTGACGCGCATCGGTATCACCGTGGACAAGGCGTCGCCCGACCTGACGATGGTGGTGCACTTGACCTCGCCGGACAAACGCTACGACATGCTGTACCTGTCCAACTACGCGATCCTCAACATCAAGGACGAACTGGCGCGCCTGGGCGGTGTCGGTGACGTGCAGCTGTTCGGCATGGGCGATTACTCCCTGCGTGTCTGGCTCGATCCGAACAAGACCGCTTCGCGCAACCTGACCGCCACCGATGTGGTCACCGCCATCCGTGAACAGAACCGCCAGGTGGCTGCCGGTGCATTGGGCGCACCCCCTGCCCCGAATGCGCAAAGCTTCCAGTTATCGGTCAACACCCAGGGCCGCCTGGTCAGTGAGGAAGAGTTCGAGAACATCATCATTCGCTCTGGCGACAATGGTGAAATCACCCGCCTCAAGGACATCGCTCGCGTCGAACTGGGTTCCAGCCAGTACGCCCTGCGCTCCTTGCTGAACAACCAACCGGCGGTGGCGATCCCGATCTTCCAGCGTCCGGGCTCCAACGCCATCGAGATTTCCAATGAAGTCCGGGCGAAAATGGCCGAACTGAAGAAGAGCTTCCCCGAAGGCATGGACTTCAGCATCGTCTACGACCCGACGATCTTCGTGCGCGGCTCCATCGAGGCGGTGGTTCACACCCTGTTCGAAGCGCTGATCCTGGTGGTCCTGGTAGTGATCCTGTTCCTGCAGACCTGGCGCGCCTCGATCATTCCGTTGGTGGCCGTGCCGGTCTCGCTGATCGGTACCTTTGCCGTGATGCATCTGTTCGGCTTCTCGTTGAACGCCCTGTCGCTGTTCGGCCTGGTACTGGCGATCGGTATCGTGGTGGACGATGCGATCGTGGTGGTGGAGAACGTCGAGCGCAACATCGAGCTTGGACTCACGCCGGTTGAAGCCACCAAGCGTGCCATGCGTGAGGTGACCGGTCCGATCATTGCCACGGCGTTGGTGCTCTGTGCGGTATTCGTGCCGGCTGCGTTCATCTCCGGGTTGACGGGTCAGTTCTACAAGCAGTTCGCCCTGACCATTGCCATTTCGACGGTGATCTCGGCCTTCAACTCCCTGACCCTGTCGCCGGCCCTGGCTGCCGTGTTGCTGAAAGGTCATGACGCGCCCAAGGACCGTTTCTCCAAGGTCCTGTACAAGCTCTTCGGCGGCTGGTTGTTCCGTCCGTTCAACCGCTTCTTTGAAAAAGCCAGCCATGGTTATGTCGGCACCGTTGCCCGGGTTATCCGCTCGAGCGGCATCGCCCTGCTGCTGTACGCCGGCCTGATGGTCCTGACGTTTTTCGGTTTCTCCAGCACCCCGACCGGTTTCGTGCCTGGCCAGGACAAGCAATACCTGGTGGCCTTCGCGCAACTACCGGATGCCTCGAGCCTGGACCGCACCGAAGACGTGATCAAGCGCATGTCCGACCTGGCCCTGAAACAGCCTGGCGTGGAAAGCGCGGTGGCCTTCCCCGGCCTGTCGATCAACGGTTTCACCAACAGCCCGAACGCCGGCATCGTGTTCGTGACCCTGAAACCGTTCGAGGAGCGTAAAGACCCGAGCATGTCCGCAGGGGCCATTGCCGGTGCCCTGAACGGCCAGTTCGCGGACATCCAGGAAGCCTACATGGCGATCTTCCCGCCGCCGCCGGTACAAGGCCTGGGCACCATCGGTGGTTTCCGCCTGCAGATCGAAGACCGGGGCAACCTGGGCTACGAAGAGCTGTACAAGGAAACCATGAACATCATCGCCAAGAGCCACAATGTTCCGGAACTGGCCGGCCTGTTCACCAGCTACACGGTGAACGTGCCCCAGGTCGATGCCGCCATCGACCGGGAAAAAGCCAAGACCCACGGCGTGGCCGTCAGCGACATCTTCGACACCCTGCAGATCTACCTGGGTTCGCTGTATGCCAACGACTTCAACCGCTTCGGCCGCACCTATCAGGTCAACGTCCAGGCCGAGCAGCAGTTCCGTCTTGAATCGGACCAGATCGGCCAGTTGAAGGTGCGCAACAACAAGGGCGAGATGATCCCGCTGGCGACCTTCATCAAGGTCAGCGACATCTCGGGCCCGGATCGCGTTTCGCATTACAACGGCTTCGTCACCGCAGAAATCAACGGTGCGGCAGCCCCCGGCTACAGCTCCGGCCAGGCGGAAAAAGCCATCGAGAAACTGCTCAAGGAAGAACTGCCCAACGGCATGACCTACGAATGGACCGACCTGACCTACCAGCAGATCCTGTCCGGCAACACCGCGCTGTTCGTGTTCCCGCTCTGCGTCCTGCTGGCGTTCCTGGTGCTCGCGGCGCAGTACGAAAGCTGGAGCCTGCCACTGGCGGTGATCCTGATCGTGCCGATGACCCTGCTGTCGGCCATCACCGGGGTGATTGCTTCGGGCGGCGACAACAACATCTTCACCCAGATCGGCTTGATCGTACTGGTGGGGCTTGCGTGTAAGAACGCGATCCTGATCGTCGAGTTCGCCAAGGACAAACAGCTCGAAGGCATGAACCCGCTGGCCGCGGTACTGGAAGCCTGCCGCCTGCGTCTGCGGCCGATCCTGATGACCTCCTTCGCGTTCATCATGGGTGTGGTGCCCTTGGTGTTCTCCAGCGGCGCCGGTGCCGAGATGCGTCACGCCATGGGTGTGGCGGTATTCTCCGGGATGCTCGGGGTGACCTTCTTCGGCCTGCTGCTGACGCCAGTGTTCTATGTACTGATTCGCAACTTTGTCGAGCGTGGCCAAGCGCGCAAAGCCGACAAGGCCGCCCTGAAGCTGGAGTCGCACTGATGAGTTTGAAAGCTTTCCTGCCGAGCCTGCTGGCATTGGCGCTGAGCGCCTGTGCCGTGGGCCCGGACTACCAGACCCCAGCCACTGAACCGGCCCATATCACCACGGCCACCGACGGCGCTGCGGGCCAGAAGAACTTCGACCGCTCGCGTTTCGAAGGCATCTGGTGGCAGCAGTTCGAAGACCCGACGCTCAACCAGTTGGTGACCGAGTCCCTCAAGGGTAACCGCGACCTGCGCGTCGCGTTTGCCCGCTGGAAAGCGGCCCGGGCGATTCGTGATGACGTCAGCAATGACGCCATGCCGACCATCACCAGCCGCGTCAGCAGTGATCTGGGCAAAGGGCAGATTCCGGGCCAGACCACCGACCGGGTCAATCAGGAGCGCTACGACCTGGGCCTGGACATGGCCTGGGAGATCGACCTGTTCGGCCGCATCCAGCGCAACCTGGAATCGGCCAACGCCGAGCAACAGGCGTTCGAAGCCGACCTTTACCAACTGCAAGTGACCATGATTGCCGAATTAGTCGACGCCTACGGCCAACTGCGGGGTGCGCAGCTGCGCGAGAAAATCGCCCTGGCCAACCTGCAGAACCAGCAGGAGTCGCGCAAGATCACCATCAGCCTGCGTGATGCTGGCGTCGGTGATCAGCTCGACGTGGAACGTGCCGATGCGCGCCTGGCCTCGGTAGAAGCCAGCGTGCCGCAATTGCAGGCCGAGCAGGTTCGGCAGAAAAACCGCATCGCCACCCTGCTGGGTGAGCGTGCGGACAAGCTCACGGTCGACTTGAGTCCAAAGGACTTGCCGGCCATCGCCAAGGCCCTGCCGATTGGTGATCCGGGCGAGCTGCTGCAACGTCGTCCGGACATTCGCAGTGCCGAACGCCAACTCGCGTCGGCCACGGCGCGCATCGGCGTGGCCAAGGCGGATCTGTTCCCGCGCGTCAGCCTCAGCGGCTTCCTCGGATTTACCGCCGGGCGTGGCTCGCAGATCGGCTCCTCAGCGGCCAATGCCTGGGCACTGGGCCCGAGCATCACCTGGGCCGCCTTTGACCTGGGCAGCGTGCGTGCCCGATTGCGTGGGGCCGATGCCGATGCCGAAGGCGCCCTCGCAACGTATGAGCAGCAAGTGTTGTTGGCCCTGGAAGAGTCGGAGAACGCCTTCAGCGATTACGGCAAACGCCAGCAGCGGCTGATTTCGCTGATTCGTCAAAGTGAGTCGAGCCGCTCCGCTGCCGACCTCGCCGAGATCCGCTACCGCGAAGGCACCGCCGACTTCCTCGTGCTGCTCGATGCCCAACGTGAGCGCCTGGCCGCCGAAGACACCCAGGCCCAGGCCGAAGTCGACCTGTATCGCGGCATCGTCGCGATCTACAAGGCCCTCGGTGGCGGCTGGCAGCCGGAGACGGTCGCCAGCAAGTAACAGTCTTTAAAGAGCTCCTTTGGTTGGCCGCAACCAACCAATTTTTTGGCCCCGCGTCTCATTCGGTCGCGGGGCTTTTTTTGCCCACAACATACCTCCCCTGTAGGCGCTGGCTTGCCAGCGATGGCGCAGGCACATTCACCATTGAGGTGACTGACCCACCGTCATCGCTGGCAAGCCAGCTCCTACAGGGTTAGCGGTGTTCCTGGACGGTGACGGTGGCTGTTGTGCCTGCGCGCAGTTTGTCTTTACCGGCATAGTCATCATCGATCCTGATCCGCACCGGCACCCGTTGCGCCAGCTTGACCCAGGTGTAGCTGGGATTGATGTTCGCCAGCAAGCGTCCGCCCGGCAGGTTTTCCCGGTCGGCAATGGCGAAGGCAATGCTTTGTACGGTGCCAGCGAAACGTTCGCCGCTCATCAACTCGATGTCGACCCGATCACCCTCCTCGATGCGCGGCAGTTTGGTTTCTTCGAAGTAACCGCTGACGTAAAACGAATCGCTGTCCACCAGTGCCACCAGGGCACCGCCCGCGGTGGCGTAGTCGCCCTGGCGGGTCAACAGGTTGGTGACGTAGCCGCTGATGGGCGATTCGACCCGGGTGCGTTCCAGATCGTGCTCGGCCTCGGCCAATGCGGCGCTCGCCAATTGCACGTTGGCCTGGGCAAACCCCAGGTTGGCCTGGTTGCGCAATAGATCGGCCTCGGCCACAGCCACATCGGTACTGGCTTTTTCCCATTCTTCGCCGGAGATCGCCGAGCGTTCCTTGAGGGTTCGCCGGCGGCGCTCCTCGCTTTGACGCTGCTTGAGCAAGGCCTGGCTGGCGACGATGGTCGCTTGCGACTGCCCCAGTGAAGCCTTCGACACCTCCACCGCGCGCTTGCCGTGTTCTACCGCCAGGGCGTAACGCGAGGGATCGATTTCCAGCAGCAACTGGCCCTTTTCCACATGCTGGTTATCGTGCACGGCAAGGTTGACGATGCGTCCGCTGACATCGGCGGACAAGGTCACCACATCGGCCCGCACCCGTGCGTCCCGAGTCCAGGGTGCGCGGGTGTAATGCTCCCAGGCAAACCAGCCGAGCACGAAGGCCAGCAGTACCACCGCCAGGGTGGTGAGATGGGCGAGGATTTTCTTCACGGCATCAGGCTCCCATCACCAGGATCAGCGTCGCGCACACGCAGGCGTACAACGCGCCTTCGAACAAGGCTTCATGCCAGACAAACTGTAATACGCCGAGGCGCCGCAGCAGCCAGTCCAGCACCAGGAAAATCGGCAGTCCCAGCAATAACGCCTGGGCGATCGGCGGCAGGTAGACCCCGCCTATTTCCACATCAATGGGCAAGTTCAGGTACTCCTGGCGAGGGTTCAGGTTCAAAGTGAGCACGGTGGCGCTGCAGGAACGACACCACGATCAACAGTGCCACGCGCATGCGAAACACTGACCAAAGCTGTTCATGGACGCTGCAGTGCAGCGCGTCCAGTTCATCGCCCAAGCCGTGGAGGCTGTCGAGCACACGATCCACTTCGATACCGGGCCGCCCAGCGACCAACCGACCGGTTTCGCGCACGGTGGCGGACAGTCGACCCTGTGTCTCGGCACTCAGCAGTGCGTTACCCTGCCCTTGCTGCCGGAGCTGGTTCAAGGCGATGCCCAACGCCATGCAACCGAGACTGACTTCGAACAGATCCTTCGTTGGCTTGTCCTGGATGGCCGGCAACAGGCCCAGCATCGTGGTCAGACGGTCGACGATGCGACTCTCGAAGGCGAACTGGTTTTTATCGGTGGCCGGGGATTTCAACAGCGCATTGACCTGCTCGCAATTCTCCTGATGCAACCGTCGCAGGCGCAGGATCGGCCGGAACGGGAAGATCAAGGCATAGACACTCAATGCCAACGCGGCGGCGCAGGTGTAGGCACCGGCAAACTCGAACCACTGGATCGCGGTGTTTTGCCCCAGGCCGGTGTTTGCAGGGCCCAGCAACAGGAAAGTCGTCAACCCCAGGCCAATCCCCGTGCCCGTGGTTGGCGGGCTGGACAACCCCACCGCGACGGCATAGAGCAGCGGCACCAGCAGCAGGGCCAACAGTTCGAAACTGCTGATCATCGGCACCAGCGCGAACTGCAGTACCGCCGACACCACCAGCGCCAGGCCCAGCCCCCGGGCATAGCTCTGAACAGCCAGCAATGGCCGGGGAAACGTCGCCATCAGCGAGCACAGGATCCCCGTCACGACCATCGCGCCCCGAGCCCCATCCCAACCGGTTTCGATCCAGATCAGGCCGGCGACCATCAGTGCGCACCAGGCGCGGATGGCGTTCATCGTCGCCAGGGTGAAGTCCAGGTGCAGCGGGTTGGCCTGGCCGCGAAACACGCTGCTGGCCTTGCGTCCACTCTGGATCACATCGCTCAGTTCCAGAATCGTCTCAAGCTGCTCGAGCATTCGCGCCTGTTCCCAACGCAACGACCAGGACAGTGAGCGCAAGGTCGCCTTCAAAGGCTCGGTCAGTTGCTCGGACCGGTAGGCCAGCGCATCGAAACGCTGCTGCAGCACTGCAAACTGGCGTCGCTGCTCAGCCGGCAGCGCGCGCCCTTGCCGGGCCAGTTCATCGAGGAAAACCAGTTCTTCGCTGAGCAAATGCTGTATTTCGCTGGGGATCTCGCCTTCCCAGCGCTCCAGCAGCAGCTCGCGCTGGTGACGCAAGGCGGTGAGTCGGGCGGTCAGCAGCAACAGTTGGTTGCCGAGCAATTGCACCAGGTCGTCGGCACTGCGCAATCGCGGCGCGTCGTAGTACAGATGCCGGCGTACCCCCTCCAGTGCACTGATCTGCCCCAGCAGCTGCATTTGCCGGCGGTGGAAGTCGGCCTCGCTTTCCTCGGTACGGATGACGGCGCTGGCATGGGTCGCCAGCAGCTTGATGACCTGGTCGATCCGGTCGAAATAGTCCTTGGCCACCGCCTCCGGGCGCGCGGTCAGCAGGCTCACGACGCAGACGCAGGCCACCGCCAGCAGTGTCTCGGTGACCCGGGTCACGGCCAGCAGGAAGGTGCCGTCCTGATCGGGCACAGCCAGCAGTCCCACGACCACCGCCGTGTAGCCGCTGAGGACAAAGGCCTGGGAGCTGGTATAGCGCAACAAGGTGCCACCAGCGGTGCACAGCGCCAGCCACAAAGACAGGGTGATGAGGAAAGGCAGCGGCGCCTGGGGGAAGATCGCCATGATCACCACGGCCACCGTCGCCCCCAGGGTGGTGCCGATGACCTGGCCGAAACTGCGGGCCAGCACCATGCCGGCCAAGGGTTGGCTGATGATGACCACGGCCATGATCGACCACTTGGGCTGCTCGAGGTCGAATACGAACGCCAGGTACAGGGTCAACAGCCCGGCCGCGATGGTTCGCAGGGCGAACAGCAGCACGCCGCGCCCGGGTTTGAGCATTGCCTTGAAGTATTGCAGCAGCGCTTGCATGGGCACGCCCGTCCAGTCCACTCCAGCAAGCGTAGTCACAGCGGCGGGGTCTGGACAGGTTTGAGTATCGCAGTCAGGGTTTGACTCCGGGCCGTGCCTGACCGAAGCTGACAGCTTTGCCAAAGCCTGCCAGCTTCCGGATCCTGCATGCCCCAGTCCCGCCGCTACCTGCTCATCAGCCTCTGTGTCGTGTTTGCCGTCGGTCTTGCCTGGATGCTCCTGCACAGCAGCGCCCCGGTGGTGCCCGAAGCGATCAAGCGCGGCTACAGCGAAGCGCTGACGGCGGCCCGCAACGGCCAACCGGGGGCCGCGCGGGTGCTCTACCAGCAATTGGCCCGCACGGACATTTCGCCCAAGCGCCGCGTCTGGCTGCATGCCGAACTGCCCAACTACCCAAGCTCCGTGGCGCTGAAACTGGCGGATGCAGACCTGCAGCATGAGGAGCCCGAGGTCCGGATCGCCGCAATCAAGAGCATCAGCGGGCTGGTGCCCAGCGGCCAGCGCAGCCTGCTGCTGGGGCCGTTGCTCGATGACAGCGAGCAAAGCGTGCGTTTCGCTGCCGTCAATGCGTTGTTGGGCTTGTCACCGGATGATCTAGGCCTGTATTTCGGCCCGCTGGAGCAGGCCATCGACGCCTGGCAGATGGTTCTGCAAAATGCCCCGGAAAGTGCCGACAACCAATATCAACTGGCCCGGTTGCACCTGCACAATGCCGAGTTCAAGGAGGCCCAGCAGGCCCTTGAACATACCTTGCGCCTTGCACCAGACAACCTGCCGGCACTGGTGATGCAGATCGAGGTCCTGGACAAACTGGGCCAGTCCGACGCCGCCCGACAATTATTGGCCAAACAACTGAAAACCCAACCCGATTCGGCCTATCTGCAACATGCGCTGGGCATGTGGTTGCTCCATCACGGCCAAAACGAGTTCGCCCTGCTGGGTTTGTCCAAGGCGGTGGAGCTTGAGCCGAACAACAGGGATTACCGCTACGACCTGGCCAACTTGCTGCATGGCGAACAGGAACTGGAAGCGGCGCAGAAACAGCTCCAGGAAATCGTCCAGCGGCATCCGAACGACCGTCGGGCACGGGTGCTGCTGATCAATTACTGGAAGGAAAGCGGGCAATTGCAGAACGTGCAGATATTGCTGGCGCAGCTGGAACAGATGAACCCGGATGATCCGGCGTTGCAGCAAGGGCTTTGATGCCATGCCCCACCCTGTAGGAGCGAGCCTGCTCGCGAAAAACCTGAGAGCACCGCGGGGCGTCAGGCTTGCCGCGTCATCGTTGACCTCCATCGCTGGCAAGCCAGCTCCTACAGTGGATCGGGGGGGGTCGTGAGAGATGGGGCGGCTGTCGATGCGGCGATCCCACCCAACAAAAAGTTGAACGCTCATTGCCGCCAAAGGTCAAGTGAACAGGTAGCCCGCTATGCTTTACCTGCTGCCTCGCTTCCCCTAGTCATGAGAGGGCATTTTTTGTCTACATCCAACGAGTTGATCAGCGTAAAAGCCGCCACAGGGATTGATGGTCTCGATGACATCCTCAACGGCGGACTGTCCCGCGGCCACGTGTTTTTGCTTGAGGGAGAACCCGGTACCGGCAAGACCACGGTCGCCCTGCACTTCCTGTTAGCCGGCGCCCAGGCCGGCGAGCGCTCGTTGTACATCACCCTGTCCGAAACCGAACGCGAATTGCGCCAGGGTGCGCGCTCCCATGGCTGGGAGCTGGACGATAACGTCCATATCTTCGAACTGACGCCCCCCGAGAGCCTGCTCACTGCCGAGCACCAGCAATCGCTGCTGTATTCCTCGGACCTGGAACTGGGCGAGGCCACCAAACAGATTTTTGAAGTGGTCGAACGGGTCAGGCCGACCCGCGTGGTGCTCGACAGCCTGTCCGAGATTCGCCTGCTGGCGCAAAGCTCGTTGCGGTACCGCCGGCAGATTCTCGCTATCAAGCACTACTTCGTGCGCTACGAGGCTACGGTGCTGCTGCTCGACGACCTGACCACCGAATCCCTGGACAAGACCGTGCACAGCGTGGCCCACGGGGTGGTTCGCCTCGAAGAGCTGACGCCCAACTATGGCGCCGAGCGCCGCCGGGTGCGCGTGGTGAAATATCGCGGCCAGAAATACCGCGGCGGGTATCACGACTTCACCATCATGGGCGACGGCGTCCACGTGTTCCCGCGCCTGGTGGCCGCCGAGCACCGGGGGGATTACCTCAGGCAACAGTTGACCAGCGGCATCAGCGAAATGGATGCGCTGCTCGGTGGAGGCATCGAGACCGGCTCAAGCACGCTGATCCTCGGCCCGGCCGGCACTGGCAAGTCGCTGATCTCGATGATTTTCGCCGCCGCTGCCGTCGCACGCGGCGAGAAAGCGGCCCTGTTTATCTTCGATGAAGAACTGGGCCTGCTGTTCGCACGCATGAAGAACATCGGTATCGACTTGAAAGTGCTGCAAGACACCGGCAATTTGCTGATCGAGCAAGTGGATGCCGCCGAGCTCTCCCCCGGCGAGTTTTCCCACCGGGTGCGGCGCTGCGTCGACGAGGGTGACATCAAGACCGTGGTGATCGACAGCATCAACGGCTATCAAGCGGCGATGCCGGAAGAAAACGCCTTGGTGCTGCACATGCACGAATTGCTGCTGTACCTCAACCGCAAAGGGGCGGCGACCTTCATGACGGTCGCCCAGCATGGCCTTGTCGGTGACATGCAGGCTCCGGTGGACATCACTTACCTCGCCGATACGGTCATCCTGTTGCGCTATTTCGAGGCCCTGGGCAAGGTACGGCGAGCCATTTCGATCATCAAGAAACGCACCGGCAGCCACGAGTCGACCATCCGCGAATACAAGATCAGCGGCAGCGGCATGACCATCGGTGAGCCGCTGGAAACCTTCCAGGGCGTGTTGCGCGGAGTCCCGACCTACCTGGGCGCGAGTAATCCCCTGCTCGGGGATGAAAGCCCGTGACCGTCAATGACGCGACGTCCGAGCGTGCGATCATTCTTGCCCCCCTCGGGCGAGACAGCCAGATCGCCATGATGCTCCTCAACGAGGCAGGCTTCGGCGGGGTCGTCAGCCACGACCTGCCGGAACTCTGCCACGAACTCGAGCAAGGCGCCGGCCTGTTGCTGATGTCTTCCGAAGCCCTGCTGCGCAGCGACCTCGAGCCGCTGCTCGGGCTTATCGAGCAACAACCGGCCTGGTCCGATCTGCCGATCGTGTTGCTGACCCACCACGGTGGCCCGGAACACAATCCGGCGTCACGCTTTGGCCCGCTCCTGGGGAACGTCACGTACCTCGAACGCCCCTTCCACCCGGAAACCTTGATCAGCCTGGTCGCCGCCGCCCTGCGCGGGCGCCGACGACAGTATGAAGCCAGGGACCGGCTGGTGGACTTGAGCCAGAGCGAACTGCGCCTGCAGAACACCCTCGAGACCCTGGAGCAACAGGTCGAAGAACGCACCGCACAACTGCGCCACAACGAGGAAGTCCTGCGCCAGTCGCAAAAAATGGAAGCGGTCGGCCAACTCACCGGCGGCATCGCCCATGACTTCAACAATATGCTGACCGGCATCATCGGCAGCCTGGAATTGCTGCGCCGACGCCTTGCCCGTGGACGCACCGAGGATCTGGACAGCCTGATAGATCTCGGCGTGACGTCGGCCAATCGCGCCGCAAGCCTGACTCACCGCCTGCTGGCGTTTTCCCGGCGCCAGTCGCTCGACTCCAAGCCCGTGCAGATGAACACCCTGGTGGTGTCCATGGGCGAACTGTTGCAGCGCAGCATCAACGAAAGCATTCACCTGGACATGCAACTGAGCGAACAACTGTGGGTGGCGGAAGCCGACCCCAATCAACTGGAAAGCGCCCTGCTCAACCTGGTCATCAATGCCCGCGATGCCATGCCAGATGGTGGACGACTGCTGGTGCAGACCTCCAACCGCAAGCTTGACGCCGAATTCACCAAACCCCACGGTAACCTCAAGGCGGGCGACTACGTGGTACTGAGCGTCACCGACAATGGCTGCGGCATGCCGCAGAACACGATCAACCGAGCCTTCGACCCGTTCTTTACCACCAAGCCCATTGGCCAGGGCACTGGCCTGGGCTTATCGATGATCTATGGCTTCAGCAAGCAATCGGGCGGGCATGTCGCCATTCAAAGCGAAGTCGGCAAAGGCACCACGGTGAACCTGTATTTGCCGCGTTTTGGCGGGGACCTGCCCCAGGACCACCCGATCGACATCGAACATCCTCCCTATGCGCAGAATGGTGAGACGGTGCTGATCGTCGAGGACGATCCGGCGGTGCGGCTATTGGTCAGCAACGTGTTGGGTGATCTGGGCTATGCCTTTGTCGAGGCCTGTGATGCCGACACCGCGATGCCGATCCTCGACTCGGCCCAGCGCATCGACCTGTTGATCAGCGACGTCGGCCTGCCCGGCATGAATGGTCGGCAATTGGCGGAAATCGGTCGGCAGCTGCGGCCGGACCTGAGGGTCCTGTTCATTACCGGTTACGCTGAACACGCGGCGGTGCGCGGCGGTTTCCTCGATCCGGGCATGCAGATGATCACCAAGCCGTTCACCTTCGACCTGTTGACCGCCAAGGTGCAGGAGATGATTCGCGCCTGACACAACCGCTTCCCGGTAGGAGCTGCCGCAGGCTGCGATCTTTTGATCTTGCTTTTGAAAGATCAAAGTCAAAAGATCGCAGCCTTCGGCAGCTCCTACACAGGATCAGGAGAGCATGTCCTGCATCAGTTCCTGCAACCGGTCCAGATCGAAGGGCTTCTCCAGAATCGGTGCCTTGCGGGTGATCGGGCTATCTGTGTCGCGGATTTCCTGGGCGTAGCCGCTGATGAAAATCACCTTGAGCTCGGGCCGCAGTTTCACCGCGGGCTCGGCGATCTGCACGCCGGAGATTCCGCCAGGCAGGCGAAAATCGGTGATCATCATGTCCAGGTGCGGTTTGCTCGCGAGGATGGCGAAGGCCTGCTCGCCGTTTTCGGCCTGCAGGACCCGGTAACCCTCCCCTGACAGGTAGGCCGATAGCACCATCAGGATGGAGGGATCGTCCTCGACGACGAGGACTACATCTTGTGCATCTTCACTCATGGGAAGCCTTTGTTCGGTCAATAGCTGCTGATACGACCGTGGGGTCGATCAGAGGTTGCGTTTATCTGGCTGTTTTCCTACAGCGGCAGACAAACGCGAAACAGGGCGCCTTCGCCAATCCGGCTTTCGACGGTAATGGTACCGCCATGGGCGGTGACTATCTGTTCGGAAATAAACAACCCCAGGCCCAGCCCGGCGGCCACATGGTTGGCCGAGACGCGCTCGAATTGCTGGAAAATCCGTTGCTGGTTCTCTTCACTGATGCCGATTCCACAATCACGGACTTCCACCCGTGCCTCACCGTTCTCACTGTACACCTTCAGCGTGATCGGGCTCTTGGCGCCATAACGCAAGGCGTTGGTCAGCAGGTTGGAAATCACCTGTTCAATGCGAAATTCATCCCAATCGCCCATCACCGGTTGCTCGGCCTCCAGGCTGACCGATGCCTCGGCGGCCTCGATCTGCTGGGCAAAATTCTGGACCAGACCGCGAGCCAGCGCCGCCAGATCGAAGTGTGTGGGGCGAATCGACAACTTGCCGGTGCGAATGCGTGACACATCGAGCATGTCTTCGATCAGGCGGATCAGGCTCTTGATCTGCCGTTCGTCGCGATCGACCATGGCGTGCATCTTGTCCAGGGTGAACGCCGCGGCGTTGTCCCGGGCCAGGTGCATCTTGCGCAACTGGGTTTCGAGAATCAGGCCGTTGAGCGGCGTGCGCACTTCGTGGGCAACGATGGACATGAAGTCATCGCGCATGCGCACCGCCTGCTCCAGTTCCCGCTGGGTACTCTGCAACTGCTGAAGCAGCGCTTCCTGCTCGCGGCGGCTGCGTTCCAGCGCTTCAACCTGTTGCTTCATGGCCTTGCTCTGGCGGTAGAGGTCGACGAAGACGTTGACCTTGCTCTTGACCGCCTGGATATCCAGGGGCTTGTGCAGGAAATCGACGGCGCCGCTCTCGTAGCCCTTGAACGCGTAGTTCAGCTCGCGACCGGCGGCGCTGACGAACACGATCGGGATGTTCCGGGTCTTTTCCGTGCCGCGCATCAATTCGGCCAGCTCGAAGCCATTCATGCCGGGCATCTGCACGTCGAGGATGGCTATCGCGAACTCGTGTTGCAACAACAGTGACAAGGCCTCATCGGCGGACAACGCCTTATAGACCAAACGGTCTTCACGGGCGATCAGTGCTTCGAGCGCCAGCAGATTTTCCGGCAGATCGTCGACGATCAGCAGTTTGGCCTGAATATTACTTAGCATGCGATTCTTTCCAGCTCGACAAGCAAACGGCCGATGCCGCGTAGGGTGAGTATGTGGTCGGGTTGCACAATATCCAGCGCCGCCTGGGGCATGGTCGCGACCTGGGCGTCGTCCGGGTCCTGGACGATGGTCAGCCCGCCACGCTGCTTGACCTGAGACAAGCCCTGCGCGCCATCCTGGTTGGCGCCGGTCAGCAACACCGCGGCCAGGGTCGGCCCGTAGGCATCGGCGGCCGATTCGAACAGATAATCGATGGCTGGCCGCGAATGATGCACCCGGTCTTCCAGGCTCAGGGAAAAGCTGCGGTCATGTTCGACCGACAAGTGATACCCGGGCGAGGCGAAATACAGGGTTCCGGGTTCGACCGGGGTCTTGTCCCTGGCTTCCAGGACCGGCAGCGACACACGCCGGGCGAAGACTTCCGCCAGGTGGCTGCGGCGCTCGTCCGGCAGGTGCAGGACCACGATGATCGGCAAGACGAAACCCTCACGCAGCGGGCCGAGGAGGTTCATCAGCGCCTCTACCCCGCCGGCCGACGCACCGATCACGATCGCTTCTATCGAAGGTAAGCCCGTTGCGTTGTTCATGTTTTGCGATAGATCCGTTCTTGTTTGACCAATGGCTCGAATCGGTTGCCGAAGGCCGAAAAATCCGGGGTTTCCTTGCTGCCCAGCACCAGGAAGCCGCGGTGGCACAGCGACTCATGAAACAACCCGAACGCACGATCCTGAAGTTTTTTATTGAAGTAAATCAATACATTACGGCATGAAATTAATTGAGTTTCTGAGAACACACTGTCCGTTGCCAGGCTGTGATCGGCGAAGGTCACGTTTTCGCACAATGACTTGTCGAAAATCGCGTACCCATACGCCGCCGTGTAGTAGTCGGCGAAGGAGCATTGGCCCCCGGCCTGCTGGTAGTTGGAAGTGTAGGCACGGACATTCTCCATGGAGAAAATCCCCTGTTTGGCTTTTTCCAGCGAACGCGGATTGATGTCAGTGGCGTAGATGATGGTGCGCTCGAGCAGGCCTTCTTCGCGCAGCAGGATGGCCATTGAATAGACTTCTTCACCGGTGCTGCACCCGGCGATCCAGATCTTGATCGACGGGTAGGTCTTGAGCAGCGGCACCACCTCGCGGCGGATGGCCAGGAAGTGCGACGGGTCGCGAAACATCTCACTGACCGGAATCGTCAACAGTTGCAACAGCTGCATGAACGCCGTCGGATCGTGCAGGACCTTTTCCTGCAACGCCGAGATGGTGTTGCACTCGAACTGACTCAACGCGTGCGCCACCCGGCGCTTGATCGATGCGCCGGAGTAATCGCGAAAATCGTAGCTGTACTTGAGGTAGATCGCTTCGATCAACAAGCGCAGTTCGATTTCGCTGCTGCGCTCCCCTGAATAATTGCGCTCCACTAAATGCGTTCCATCTTCGGTAACCACACGCGTATCAGCGAAAACAGGCGATCGAGGTCGATGGGCTTGGCCAGGTAATCGTTGGCGCCGGCCTGCAGGCAGCGCTCCTGATCGTCCTTCATGGCCTTTGCCGTCACCGCGATGATCGGCAGCTTGCGCCAGCGCGGCTCCTTGCGGATCAAGGTGGTGGCTTCGAAACCATCCATTTCCGGCATCATCACGTCCATCAACACCAGATCGATGTCTTCAAATTCATTCAATCGCTCGATCGCTTCACGACCATTTCGGCCGATGACCACGACGGCGCCTTTTTGCTCCAGTGCACTGGTGAGGGCGAAGATGTTGCGTACATCGTCGTCCACCAGCAGCACCTTGCGCCCCTCGAACACCCTGTCACGGCTGCGAGCGGTCTTGAGCATCCTCTGCCGGTCATGGGACAACCGTGATTCGACTTTGTGCAGAAAAAGTGTCACTTCATCCAGCAGGCGCTCGGGGGAGCGCGCGCCCTTGATGATGATCGAGCGCGAATACTTGCGCAGTTCGGCCTCTTCGTCCCGGGTCAGGTTGCGCCCGGTATAGACAATCACCGGCGGGAACGAGCAGATGTCCTCGGTGGACATGCGCTTGAGCAGGTCGTTGCCGAGCATGTCCGGCAGCTTGAGGTCGATGATCATGCAATCGAACACGGTGGTGCGCAGCAGTGCCAGGGCATCCTGCGCCAGGCCAACGGCGGTGATCTCTATGTCTTCATCGCCGATCAGCCGGGAAATGCTGTCGCGTTGCAGATCGTCGTCCTCGACCAGCAAGATGCGCTTGACCTTCTGGGTCAGCTTGGCTTCCAGGCGCCCGAACACTTCCTTGAGTTCTTCGCGGGTGGTCGGCTTGACCGCATACCCGATGGCCCCCATGTGCATCGCCGCCTCGACCCGGTCTTCGACGGAAATCACATGCACCGGAATATGCCGGGTCTCGGCGTGCTCCTTCAGGCGTTGCAGCACGGTCAGCCCGGAATGGTCCGGCAGGCGCATGTCCAGCAGGATGGCGTCCGGCACGAATTGCCTGGCCAGGTCGTAGCCTTCGTCGGCGCCATGGGCCACTAGGCACTGGTAACCCAGCTCATGGGCGAGGTCATAGAGGATGTGGGCAAAATTCGGCTCGTCCTCCACCACCAGGATACAGCGCACGTCGAAGGGGGCCTTGAGACGGTCATCATCGAAACGCGCAATCTCCTGGACCGCTGCCTGCGCTATCGCGGCGGGCGCTACCGGGGTCGTCGCGAGAACCGGCAAGGCGCGCATCGGCTCGACCGGCTGGTCACCCGGTTCGACGTATTGCAGCGGCAGGATCAGGCTGAACGCACTGCCCTGCCCCGGCGTGCTGGCGACATTGATCGAGCCGCCGAGCAGCGCGGCCAGGTCGCGGGAAATCGACAGGCCCAGGCCCGTGCCGCCGTAACGACGATTGGTGGTGCCGTCGGCCTGGCGAAAGGCCTCGAAAATGCTTTCATGCTGGTCGTCGGCAATACCGATTCCCGAATCGCTGACGATAAAGGCAATGCCGTTGTCCGGCGCCGCGCGCACGGTCAGGCTGACACGGCCTTGCTCGGTGAACTTCACGGCGTTGGAGAGCAGATTCTTGATGACCTGTTCCACGCGCTGGCGGTCGGTGTACATCATCAAAGGCGCACCGTCCTGCAACTCGACCGCAAACTCAAGCTGCTTGTCCGCCGCCAAGGGCTGGAACATCCCGCGCAAACCGTCCACCAGGCGTGCAACGCTGGTGTTTTCCGGACGAATCTCGAGTTTGCCGGCTTCGACCTTGGAAATGTCGAGAATGTCGTTGATCAGGTTGAGCAAGTCGTTGCCGGCCGAGTAGATCGACTCGGCGAACTTGACCTGTTCGGCACTGAGGTTTTCCTGCGGGTTTTCCGCCAGCAGCTTGGCCAGGATCAGCGAGCTGTTCAACGGCGTGCGCAGCTCATGGGACATGTTGGCGAGGAATTCGGACTTGTACTTGCTCGAACGCTGCAATTCTACGGCGCGCTCCTCGAGCTGGACCTGGGCCTGATTGAGTTCGGTATTTTTCAAGTCCATCGCGTCGCGTTGGTCGGCCAGCACCTGAGCCTGTTCGGCGAGCTGTTCGTTGGTTTGCTCCAGCTCGACCTGCTGGGTTTCCAGGTGCGCCTGGGACTCCTTGAGTATCCGCGACTGTTCTTCAAGCTCTTCGTTGGCGGTCTTGAGTTCTTCCTGCTGGACCTGCAATTCTTCGTTGAGTTGCTGGGTCTCGGCCAACACCTCCTGCAAGCGCTGGCGATAACGCGCGGCCTCGATGGAGGTACCGATATTGCCGGCGATGAGCGACAGCAGATCGATGTCACGCTCGGTCAGCGGGCGCAGGAAGCCCAACTCGATGACGCCGTTGATCCGGTCGTCGTCGCTGGTCGGCACCACCAGCACGCTGCGCGGCAAACCTTCGCCGAGACCGGAACTGACCTTGAAATAGTCGCTTGGTACATCGTCCAGGCGAATCAGGCGGCCCTGTTGCGCGACCTGGCCGACAATGCCTTCGTCGCTGTAGATCTGCTGCTCCCGCTCCTGCTGCTCGCGGGAAAACCCATAGGACGCCACGCGACGCAGACCGCCGTGTTCTTCACGCACATAAATGGCCGCCACGGCAGTGCCAAGGTACTGCGCGCAGAACTGCAGGATGTTGCGCCCCAGCAGGTTCAGCGACAGTTGTCCCAGCACCTGTTCGGCCAACTGGGTCTGACCGTTGCGCAGCCAGGCCTGTTGCTCCAGCCGATGGGCACTGGCCTGTTGCGCCTCCAGGGTCGCGGCGTAGCTCTGCGACAGCTGGACCAGGTCGCGGCGACCGATGTACGCCAGCAAGCCGCTGATCGCGGCAATGAACAACAGATAAAGGGTGATGCTCCAGATCGTGGTACGGCGCACTTCCTCGTTGCGCGTGGCGCGCAACTGCTGCTCCATGTCGATCACGTCTTCGTACTGCTTGCGGATTTCATCGGTCAGGCGCTTGCCTTTGCCGGCCCTGACCGCCCCGCGGTAGTCACCGTTGGCACGCTGCAGTTCAATCATCGATTGCGCGTAAGCACCCCACTCCTGCTGCAGAGACTCGAGCCTGTGCAAGCGGTCAGTCTGGACCGGGTTGTCGGCGGTCAGCTCGAGCAGGGTCTTGAGCACGACCTCGATGCGCGGCTTGGCCGTTTCATAGGGTTCGAGGAACTTGTCATCACTGGTGAGCAGGAAACCGCGCATGCCGGTTTCCAGATCGACCGTCAGCTTGACCGCTTCATTGGCGTTATTGATCACCCGGTCCGTGTGCTCGACCCACTGGATGGTCGACAGCAAATAGGTGATCAGTGATACGAAAAACACCGCGCTGATGGCGCCGACGCCCAGTGGCAGACTGATGTTGCGGCTCAGGAGCTTACGGAATCGCTGCTCATCAACCGAAGACTCAGAGGTCATAGTTAAGCCTTGTTGAACGGATGAAAACCAAGGAGTTTGCCCCAAAACTGACGCAATGATCGAATTTTCTCACGGCCTTGGGCGCAAAATCCCACATTCCACTGCTGCCGCGCCTGCACAGCGGTTATCCTTTGCCCAAACGCGAGCCGCCATTCTTTTTATAGCCCATCGGGAACTTGTCGGGATCCGTCACTTACTCATGCAAGAGAGCCGGCGATTTTGATCGGCCGAAAACCTTCCCACCTTTGCGAGAAAGCCATCATGATCGCCAACGCCCCCACCATCCTGGTCGTCGAAGACGATGCCATCGTGCGCATGTTGATTGTCGACGTGCTGGAGGAGCTGGAGTTCAACGTTCTTGAGGCCGATGGCAGCGAGCAGGCGCTGGAGAGGATCAAGGACGCGAACCAGCACATTGACCTGATGATGACCGATGTCGGCCTTCCAGGCATGGACGGCCGCGAGCTGGCCATTGAAACGCGCACCCTGCGTCCCGCCCTTCCCATCCTGTTCGCCAGTGGTTATGCCGAAACCATCGATGTGCCAGATGGCATGCACCTTATCGGCAAACCCTTTTCCATTGATCAGCTTCGCGACAAGGTCAAAAGTATCCTCCAGAATGCCTGACCCTGGCTGGGCTTGATTGCCGGCTTCCTTTACCTCTTCTGCTTTGTGCCCCCGTTTCAAGGAATCCCCGTTCATGAGTCAGCCCCACGCAACCAACGTCCTGGTCATTGGTTACGTCTGGCCCGAGCCCCGCTCTTCGGCGGCCGGCGGGCATATGATGCAAATCCTCGACAGCTTCCTGCAACAAGGCTGGCACGTCACCTTCAGCAGCCCGGCCGGCAGCGGCGAACATCGGGCCGACCTGACGGCAATGGGCATCCGGGAAGTACCGATCGAATTGAACAACAGCAGTTTCGACAGCTTCATCAGTGAACTGGCCCCGGACATCGTGCTGTTCGATCGTTTCATGATGGAAGAACAGTTTGGCTGGCGTGTGGAACAACACTGCCCCGATGCACTGCGGGTACTCGAGACCTCCGACCTGCAGAGCCTGCGCGATGCGCGCCAGCAACGCCTGAAGAACCGCTTGAAGGCCAGTGACGACAGCAATGACTTCAACGAACTGTTCGCGCCAGCGTTGCGCGAGGAGTTCGAGTTCATGGCCGAGACTGATCTGGCCAAGCGGGAAATCGCCGCGATGTTTCGTTGCGACTTGAACCTGATGACCTCCGAAGTGGAGATTGAGTTGCTGGTCGAACACTTCAAGCTGCCGCGCAGCCTGCTGCATTGGTGCCCGCTGATGGTAGACCTGCCCACCCATGCGCTAACGCCATTCGAAGACCGGGCGCACTTTCTGCACATAGGCAATTTTCGCCATGCCCCCAACTGGGATGCGGTGCTCTGGTTGAAGAGCACTATCTGGCCAATGATTCGCCAGCAATTACCCGCTGCACAACTGCACATCTACGGCGCCTACACACCGCCCAAGGCGACTGCGCTGCATAACGCGGCACAGGGGTTTCATGTCATGAACTGGGCTGAGGACGCCCTGCAAGTGATGTCGGCGGCACGCGTGTGCATGGCGCCGTTGCGTTTTGGCGCGGGCATCAAAGGCAAGATCGTCGATGCAATGCTCTGTGGCACGCCGAATGTCACCACGCCCGTGGGCGCCGAAGCCATGCACGCCGACGAACCCTGGCCGGGGGCGATCACCCGCACAGCCAGATCCTTTGCCGATCGTGCCGTGCAGCTTTACCAGGACAAGCCACAATGGCTCAGTGCCCAGGCCCTGGGCCTGGACTTGCTGGCGAGTCGTTATCAGCCCCGTATGCATGGCCCGGCACTGATTGCCCGGCTCGAGGATTGCCGCCGACACCTGACGTCGATCAGAAGAGACAACTTTACCGGCAACATGCTGCGTCATCATCAGCACAGGAGTACCCAATACATGGCGCAATGGATTGAAGCCAAGAATCGCCATAAGGCAGATAGCTGATATTCGTCCGAGAAAGAGGCATGATCGACATGCGATAACAAAAAAGCGTCCCGACATGAGCCGAGCCACCCGCGTTACCGATCCTTCCTATGAGCTGATGGACGACCATAACGGGTTGTCCATCATCTATCGCCAGCACGGATTCCCTTGCCCCCTGGTGCGCTGGCATTTTCACAAGGAGTACGAGCTGCACCTGATCGTCGCCAGTTCAGGCAAGGTGTTCATTGGCGACTACATCGGTAACTTCCATCCGCAATCCCTGTTCCTGACGGGTCCCAACCTGCCCCACAACTGGATCAGCCAGGTGGCCGAAGATGAGGTGGTGGCCAAGCGCGACATGCTGGTCAACTTCACGGACGAGCTGTTCGACAGCGGCTATCAGGTATTTGCCGAGCTCAAGACCCTGGCGCCCCTGCTGGAGCGCGCGCAGTACGGCATCGAATTTCGCTGCAAGCACACGATCGGCAAGGCGATGGAGCTGATGCAGCGCATCGCAGACACCCAGGGCGTGACCCGCCTCGGGCACTTTTTCATTTTGCTGGAGTTGCTGGCGGCCTGTGACGATTATCAGCTGCTTTCGGGCGCGACGACGCCGCAACTGGCTGACGAGCACAGTATCGACCGGACCAACCGCGCGGTGGACTACATCTTCGCCCACTACGCCCGCGAGCTGCCGCTGGAAGAAGTCGCCGAACATCTGGGCATGAAGCCGACCTATTTCAGCCGTGTGTTCAAGCAGGCCACCGGGCGCTGCTTTATCGAGTTCGTCAATCGACTGCGCATCAGCAAGTCCTGCGAGCTGCTGGCCGATGGCGACAAGCCGGTGACCGATGTGTGCTTCGAATCGGGTTTCAACAATATTTCCAACTTCAACCGGCGCTTTCAGCAGCTCAAGGGCATGACGCCTTCGCATTATCGGCGGTTGGTGGTGCAGCGGTTGACCGAGCAGAATCACGGTTAACGAACACAAAAACCTGTACGGATTCGGTATCACTTCGCCGCTGAAAAGCCCTTCCCTGCGTCCACCCCTTAAAACAGCAGTGCAAAATAGTATCAATCCAAGTGCGATGGATGATTTGTCTCGCCCTCAATTGAAGGCTGTAATCAGCGCACATTCTTCCAGCGACCGGAAGACACAAAAACAATAACTGTCCTTCTGTGGCCCTCCGGGTACAGAAAAGGAGTGCACGATGCAACCTTCTGTAAAAGCCCTGCTTGCCCTCACCTGCATGACCCTCAGCAGCGTCAGCCTTGGCGCCCAGACACTGACCGTCGCCACCGTCAACAACAGCGACATGATTCGCATGCAAAAGCTCTCGAAAACCTTCGAGTCCGAGCATCCGGACATCAAGCTCAATTGGGTGGTGCTCGAAGAAAACGTCCTGCGTCAGCGCCTGACCACCGACATCGCGACCCAGGGTGGGCAGTTCGACGTGCTGACCATCGGCATGTACGAAGCGGCACTGTGGGGCGCCAAGGGCTGGCTGGAACCCATGAAGGACTTGCCCGCCACTTACGACCTGGACGATGTATTCCCGTCGGTGCGCGAAGGATTGTCGGTGAAGGGCTCGCTGTATGCCTTGCCGTTCTACGCCGAAAGCTCGATTACCTATTACCGCACCGACCTGTTCAAGGACGCCGGCCTGACCATGCCCGAGCGCCCGACCTGGACCCAGATCGGCGAATTCGCCGGCAAACTCACGCACAAGGATAAGGAACAGTACGGCATCTGCCTGCGCGGAAAGGCCGGCTGGGGCGAGAACATGGCGCTGATCACCACCGTGGCGAACGCCTATGGCGCGCGCTGGTTCGATGAGCAGTGGCAGCCGCAATTTCGCGGCCCTGAATGGAAAAACGCGCTGAACTTCTATGTCGACACCATGCAGAAATCCGGCCCGCCGGGCGCGTCTAGCAACGGTTTCAACGAAAACCTGGCGCTGTTCAACAGTGGCAAGTGCGCGATCTGGGTCGACGCCAGCGTCGCCGGCTCGTTCGTCACCGACAAGACCCAGAGCAAGGTCAGCGATCACGTCGGTTTTACCTACGCCCCCCAAGAGGTCACCGATAAAGGCTCGGCCTGGTTGTATTCCTGGGCACTGGCGATCCCGACCAGCTCCAAGGCCAAGGAAGCGGCCAAGACCTTTAGTACGTGGGCCACGTCCAGGGAATACGGGGCGTTGGTCGCGGAACAAGACGGCATCGCCAACGTGCCGCCAGGCACCCGGGCCTCCACTTACAGCGAGGCCTACTTGAGCGCCGCGCCATTTGCCAGGGTGACGCTGGAATCGCTCAAGGCGGCGGATCCGACCAAGCCGACGCTGAAACCGGTGCCTTACATCGGCATTCAGTTGGTGACCATTCCTGAATTCCAGGGCCTTGGCACCCAGGTTGGCAAATCGTTCTCGGCGGCGCTGATCGGCCAGGCCACGGTTGACCAGGCGCTGACCGCGGCCCAGCAAACCACTGAACGCGAGATGAAACGCGCGGGTTATCCCAAATAACCCCCCGACCCTTGTTCTCAATCGGTCCCTACGCCATGAATACTTCTACTGCCAACGCTCACATGGAAATCCCTCGACCGCTGCGCAAAAGCTGGTTGAGCAACCCTGGCTGGTTCCTGGTCAGCCCTTCGGTAGCGTTGCTGCTGTTGTGGATGATCGTGCCGCTGGGCATGACCCTGTACTTTTCGCTGATTCGCTACAACCTGCTCAATCCGGGTGAAAACGAATTCATCGGGCTGGAAAACTTCACCTACTTCCTGACCGATTCGGGTTTCCTGCCCGGCGCCACCAACACCCTGGTGCTGGTGGGCAGTGTGCTGCTGATCAGCGTGGTGCTCGGCGTATTGATCAGTGCACTGCTGGAAGCCAGTGAGTTTCTCGGTCGCGGCATCGTCCGGGTCATGCTGATCTCGCCGTTCTTCATCATGCCCACGGTCGGCGCGCTGATCTGGAAGAACCTGATTTTCCATCCGGTGTCGGGGATTCTCGCCTACGTCTGGAAGCTGTTTGGCGCGCAACCGGTGGACTGGCTGGCGCACTACCCGCTGCTGTCGATCATCATCATTGTCGCGTGGCAATGGCTGCCCTTCGCGATCCTGATCCTGATGACGGCGATGCAGTCGCTTGACCAGGAGCAGAAGGAAGCCGCGCGCCTCGATGGTGCCGGGCCGATCGCGATCTTCTGGCACCTGACCCTGCCGCACCTGGCGCGCCCGATCGCGGTGGTGGTGATGATCGAAACCATCTTCCTGCTCTCGGTGTTCGCCGAAATCTTCACCACCACCAACGGCGGCCCGGGCTACGCCTCGACCAACCTCGCCTACCTGATCTACAACCAGGCGCTGGTGCAGTTCGACGTCGGCATGGCGTCCGCGGGGGGGTTGATCGCCGTGGTGATCGCCAACATCGCGGCCATCGTCCTGATCCGGATGATCGGCAAAAACCTGACTGACAAAGCCTGAGGTCCTCGCCATGACCCTTCAACAATCCCGTCGCCTGCAAAGCCTGCTGCTGGGCACCCTGGCCTGGGCCATCGCGATCCTGGTCTTCTTCCCGATCTTCTGGATGGTGCTGACCAGTTTCAAGACTGAAATCGACGCGTTTGCCACGCCGCCGCAGTTCATCTTCACCCCGACGTTTTCGAACTACCTGCACATCAACGAGCGCAGCGACTACTTCAGTTTCGCCTGGAACTCGGTGGTGATCTCGTTCAGCGCCACGGCCCTGTGCCTGCTGATCGCGGTGCCGGCGGCATACTCGATGGCGTTCTACGAAACCCAGCGCACCAAGGGCACGCTGCTGTGGATGCTCTCCACCAAGATGCTGCCGCCGGTGGGCGTGCTGATGCCGATCTACCTGCTGGCCAAGAGTTTCGGCCTGCTCGACACGCGCATCGCACTGATCGTGATCTACACGCTGATCAACCTGCCGATCGTGGTCTGGATGATTTACACCTACTTCAAGGACATCCCCAAGGACATCCTCGAAGCCGCCCGCCTGGATGGCGCAACGCTGGCGCAGGAAATGCTCCGGGTCCTGCTGCCGATCGCCAAGGGTGGCCTGGCCTCGACCGTGCTGCTGTCGCTGATCCTGTGCTGGAACGAAGCGTTCTGGTCGCTGAACCTGACCTCGTCGAACGCCGCGCCCCTGACCGCGTTGATCGCCTCGTACTCAAGTCCCGAAGGCTTGTTCTGGGCCAAGTTGTCGGCGGTCTCGACCCTGGCCTGTGCACCGATCCTGATCTTCGGCTGGATCAGCCAGAAACAATTGGTCCGCGGCCTGTCGTTTGGCGCCGTGAAATAACAAGCACAACACGATCCCCTGTAGGAGCCAGCTTGCTGGCGATGGACGTGAACGATAACGCGTGCTGCCTGCAAGAACACATTGTCGGGACGTTTTTCGCGAGCAAGCTCGCTCCTACAGAAAACAGTCCGGTGTACCGAATAACAACAAGCGGAGGCCCATGATCATGGCCAACCTGAAAATCAAGAATCTGCAAAAAGGCTTCGAAGGCTTCTCCATCATCAAGGGCATCGACCTGGAAGTGAAGGACAAGGAGTTCGTGGTATTCGTCGGCCCGTCAGGTTGCGGCAAATCCACCCTGCTGCGCCTGATCGCGGGGCTGGAAGAAGTCAGCGGCGGCACCATCGAACTCGACGGCCGCGACATCACCGAAGTCAGCCCGGCCAAGCGTGACCTGGCAATGGTGTTCCAGACCTACGCCCTGTACCCGCACATGAGCGTGCGCAAGAACATGTCGTTTGCCCTCGACCTGGCCGGGGTGCCGAAGGCCGAGGTCGAGAAAAAAGTCGGTGAAGCGGCACGCATCCTTGAGCTCGGGCCGATGCTGGAGCGCAAGCCCAAGCAACTGTCCGGCGGGCAACGCCAGCGCGTGGCGATTGGCCGGGCGATCGTGCGTAATCCGAAGATTTTCCTGTTCGACGAACCCCTGTCCAACCTCGACGCTGCGCTGCGGGTGCAGATGCGTCTTGAATTGCTGCGCCTGCACAAGGACCTGCAAGCGACGATGATCTACGTGACCCACGACCAGGTCGAAGCGATGACCATGGCCGACAAGGTCGTGGTGCTCAATGGCGGCAAAATCGAACAGGTCGGCTCACCGCTGGACCTCTATCACCAGCCGGCCAACCTGTTTGTCGCAGGCTTTCTCGGCACACCGAAAATGGGCTTGCTCAAGGGCCAGGTCAGCCGGGTCGACGGCCAAGGCTGCGAAGTACAACTGGACGCCGGCACCCGTATCAGCCTGGCGCTCAGCGGCGCCAATCTGAGCGTCGGCGGCGCCGTCACCCTGGGCATTCGCCCGGAGCACCTGCAACTGGCCACACCCGGCGATTGCACGCTGCAAGTCACCGCCGACGTCAGCGAGCGCCTGGGCAGCGACACCTTCTGCCACGTGCGCACCGCGTCCGGCGAAGCGCTGACCATGCGTGTTCGCGGCGACCTGGCGAGTCGCTACGGCGAGACCCTGAGCCTGCACCTGGACGCCAGCCACTGCCATTTGTTCGATGCCGACGGCGTGGCGCTGACCCGTCCGTTACGCGTCGCTGCCTGACTCAGAGAGCCTGTGATGAAACTCGATAAAAACAACCTGCACCGCCTCGCACCCGAGGTGGTCCTGCCCGCCTACGCCCTGAGCGACATCCGCCAGGGCATTGCCCACATTGGTGTCGGCGGCTTCCACCGTGCCCACCAGGCGTATTTCACCGATGCGTTGATGAACACGGGTGAAGGCCTGGACTGGGCCATTTGCGGCATCGGCTTGCGCGGCGAAGACCGCCGCGCCCGGGATGACCTGCGGGAACAGGATTACCTGTTCACCCTGTTCGAACTCGGCGATACCGATGACACCCAAGTGCGGGTCATCGGCGCGATCCGCGACATGCTGCTGGCCGAAGACGGTGCCCGGGCGCTGATCGACAAACTCGCCAGCCCCGAGATCCGCATCGTTTCGCTGACCATCACCGAAGGTGGCTACTGCATCGATGACAGCAACGGCGAGTTCATGGCCCACCTGCCGCAGATCCAGCACGATCTGGCGCAGCCGAACGCACCGAAAACCGTGTTCGGCTTACTGTGCGCCGCGTTGGCCAAACGCCGAGCGGCAGGCACCGCGGCATTCACCTTGATGTCCTGCGATAACCTGCCGCACAACGGCGCGGTTACCCGCAAGGCCCTGCTGGCCTTCGCTGCCCTGGGCGATACCGATCTGCGCGACTGGATCGAGCACCACGTGCTTTTCCCCAACGCCATGGTCGACCGCATCACGCCGATGACCAGCACCCAACACCGCCTGCAACTGGCTGACAAGCATGGCGTCGACGACGCCTGGCCGGTGGTCTGCGAACCCTTCGTGCAATGGGTGCTGGAGGACAAGTTCGTCAACGGCCGCCCGGCTTGGGAAAAGGTCGGCGTGCAGTTCACCGACGACGTCACGCCTTATGAAGAAATGAAGATCAAGCTGCTCAACGGCAGTCATCTGGCCCTGACTTACCTGGGTTTCCTCAAGGGTTATCGCTTCGTCCACGAGACCATGAATGACCCCCTGTTCGTGCGCTACATGCGTGCCTACATGGACCTGGACGTGACGCCGCAGCTGGCGCCGGTGCCGGGCATCGACCTGACCGAGTACAAGAACACCCTGGTGGCGCGCTTCTCCAACCAGGCGATTGCCGATCAACTGGAGCGCGTGTGCTCGGACGGTTCGTCGAAGTTTCCCAAATTTATCGTGCCGACCATCAAACGCTTGCTTGCCGATGGCCGCGACACCCGGCGAGCGGCGCTGGTGGTGGCGGCATGGGCCTTGTATTTGAAGGGTGTGGATGAGCATGGCGAGACCTATGCCATTGCAGACCCGCGGGCGGCGTTCTGTCAGGCGCTGGTGGCGGATGATGGGTTGATTACCCAGCGATTGTTGGCGGTCGAGGAGATTTTTGGCGCGGCGATTCCTCGTTCGGCGGAATTTGTCGCGGCGTTTGAGTGGTGCTGCAATAGTTTGCGCGAGGATGGGGTAGCGCGGACTTTGGAGCGGATTTTGGCCTGAACCTCGCGGTGACACATCTACCGTCATCGCGGGCAAGCCCGCGATGACCGACTGATGAACAACACATGATCGCACCTGACACCAAAGGATCTGCCATGGCCAACCAACAACTCTTCCTCGGCATCGACTGCGGCACCCAGGGCACCAAAGCCATCATCCTCGATGCGCTCAGCGGCCAGGTGCTGGGCCATGGCGCCGCCGCGCACACTCTGATCAGCGGCGCCAACGGTCGCCGTGAGCAAGACACGACGCAGTGGCTGGACGCGTTCACCCTCGCCACCCGTCGCGCGTTGCTGGCGGCGGCTGTCGATGGCCAGGACATCCTCGGCATTGGCGTTTGCGGCCAGCAACATGGCCTGGTATTGCTCGACGATCAAGGCCAGGTCCTGCGTCCGGCCAAGCTCTGGTGTGACACCGAAACCACAGCAGAGAACGATCGACTGCTCAAGCATCTGGGCGGTGAAGACGGCTCGCTGGAACGCCTCGGCGTGGTGATTGCGCCGGGCTATACGGTGTCAAAGCTGCTTTGGACCAAGGAACAGCACCCCGACCTGTTTGCCCGAATCGCACACATCCTCCTGCCCCACGACTACCTGAATTTCTGGCTCACCGGTCGCCGTTGCAGCGAGTACGGCGATGCTTCGGGCACCGGCTATTTCAATGTGCGCACCCGCCAGTGGGATTTGCAGCTGCTGCGCGACATCGATCCCAGCGGACGCCTGCAAGCCGCGCTGCCGCAACTGATCGATGCCCATCAAGCGGTCGGCACGGTGCTGCCGGGGATCGCCGAACTTCTGGGCATCAACCCGCATGCGCTGGTGTCCAGCGGCGGTGGCGACAACATGATGGGCGCCATCGGCACGGGCAACATCAAGCCTGGGGCGATCACCATGAGCCTCGGATCGTCCGGCACGGTGTACGCCTACGCCGAGCAACCGAAAGTCAGCCCGCACGCAACGGTGGCTACGTTCTGTTCCTCCAGCGGCGGTTGGTTGCCATTGATCTGCACGATGAACCTGACCAATGCCACCGCGGTCATCCGCGACCTGCTCGAACTGGATATCGATGGTTTCAACGCCCTCGTTACCCGGGCCCCCATCGGTGCCGAAGGCGTGAGCATGCTGCCGTTCCTCAACGGCGAACGTGTCCCCGCCCTGCCCCACGCCACCGGTAGCGTACTGGGCCTGACCATGAGCAACCTGACCCAGGCCAATCTGTGTCGCGCCGTGGTGGAGGGCACGACCTTCGGTTTGCGTTTCGGGCTGGACCTGCTGCACCACAATGGCTTACAAAGCCTGCGCATCTGCCTGATCGGCGGTGGTTCGAAAAGCGCGGTGTGGCGGCAGATCGTCGCGGACACCATGAACATGCCGGTCGTCTGTCCCGAGCAAAGTGAAGCCGCTGCCCTGGGCGCGGCGATTCAGGCGGCGTGGTGCAACGCCTGGGCGAACGGGCATGAAGACAGTCTGGCGGATCTGTGCGATCGCTGCGTGAGGCTCGACCCGGCCAGTGAAACCTGGCCGATTGCAGAAAACGTGGCGGCCTCGCGGTTGGCCTACGAACGCTATCAACGGCATGTCGCAACCCTTTAAAGAGCGATCAACTATGTATCTGGTGTGTGGCGAAGCGCTGTTCGATTTCTTCAGTGAAAACGACGTCAGCGGCCTGGCTTCAAAAGTGAATTTCAAGGCGATTGCCGGCGGCTCGCCGTTCAACGTGGCGGTGGGTTTGCGCCGCCTGGGCGTGGACGCTGCGCTGTTTGCCGGATTGTCCACCGACTACCTCGGCCGGCGTTTGCTCCAGGTGCTGGAGGAGGAAAGCGTACGCACCGACTATCTGCAGTATTTCGCCGCACCGACCACCCTGGCGATGGTCGCCGTGGGGGCCAATGGCTCGCCGCACTACAGTTTCCGCGGTGAAGGCTGCGCCGATCGACAACTCAAACCCGAGCATTTGCCGGCGTTGGGGCCGCAAGTTCGCGGCATGCACATCGGTTCGTTTTCGCTGGTGGTGCAACCGATTGGCGACACGCTGCTGGAACTGGTGCTCAGGGAAAGCGGCAAGCGCCTGATCAGCCTTGATCCGAACGTGCGACTGAACCCGCAGCCGAGCATCGAGCTGTGGCGCTCGCGGGTGGCCACCCTGGTCGAACATGCCGATCTGATCAAGGTCAGCGACGAGGACTTGAGCCTGCTGTACCCCGAACAGGACCCGGCGCGGGTAGTCGAAGGCTGGTTGCAGCACCGCTGTCAGTTGGTGTTCCTGACCCGTGGAGGCGAAGGTGCGACGGTTTTCAGTCGGGCCCACGGTTCGTGGTCGGTGCCGGCCTGTGCGGTGGAGATCGCCGACACCGTGGGCGCCGGCGATACGTTCCAGGCCGCGTTGATCAGTTGGTTGACCGAGCAGCGGCTGGATTCGGTTGAGGGGGTGCGTGAGTTGAGTCGCCAGCAGATCGAGGCGATGGTCAGGTTCGCGGTGCAGGCGGCGGCACTGACGTGCAGCAAGACCGGGCCGGATTTACCCTATCGCCATCAACTGCCCTGACACATCCCCCCTGTCGATCATTCCCACGCTCTGCGTGGGAATGATCAGAGGTCACAACACCGAGAAGTTGTAGCTGACGATCAACCGCGTCTCATCCACATCCCGGGCGTACTGCGCATAATTTGTGCGATACGTCGCATTGCGCAACCGCAGGCTGACATCCTTGAACGTCCCGCCCTGCACCACATACTTGAGCTCGCTGTCGCGCTCCCACTCTTTGCCCTCCTGATCGCTGCCCGGCACCATAATATGATCACCATTGACATAGCGGGTCAGGAACGTCAGGCCGCTGAGGCCGATGGCCTTGAAGTCGTAGTCGTAACGCAACTGCCACGAGCGCTCCTGCGCCGCGGCGAAGTCGTTGACCTGCACGTAGTTGACCAGATACGGATTGCTGCCATCGAGGTACGGCATCGAGTTGTCGCCGTTCATGCGCTGCCAGCCAGCGCTGAAGGTATGACCGCTGATGGCGTAGGCGAGCATGGTGCTCAGGGCGCGGTTGTCGATGGAACCAGCGCGGGCGTCGCCGCTGTCGGCACTCTTGAGCAAGCGCAGATCGGCCTTGAGCACGCCGCCGCCCAGTGGTTGGTTGGCCAATAAACCGAGGAAGTGCTGACGGTAGATGTCTTCCAGTTCAGCGTAGTGATACTGACCGGTCAGCCAATCGTTGATCTTGTAATCGAAGCCGTACATGTCGAAATGATCGGCCGTGATGTTGCAGGCATAGCGCTTGTTCTTGCAGTGCACGCGAATGTCCTGGGAATCGGTGGAGTCCCGGGCCGTGTACTTGTCCAGGCGCGCGGCCATGAAATTCAGGTCATTGACTTCCCTGGACGTGAGCATCGCACCATTGAACATGGTCGGCAGCAAGCGACCGTCGTTGTACTTGAGCAGCGGTACATCCGGCAGCAGCGCGCCGTACTTCAGCACGCTCTGCGAGACGCGCAACTTGGCGGTCAGGCCGAGCTTGGTGTATTCGTCCGCCGAACCACGGGGGTTACTGCCGCTGGACGGCAGCAGGCCGCTGTTGCTGCTGTCGGGACTGGAATCGAGCTTGAACCCGGCCATGCCCAATGCATCGACACCAAAACCGAGGGTGCCTTCGGTGTACCCCGATTGCAGATTGAGAATGAAACCCTGGGCCGACTCTTCGCGCTTGGACGCGCCTTGGTCGTTGGAGCTGTGCCCGTCACGAAAATCACGGTTGAAATACACCGTACGTGATTCGATTTTCGCCGTGGTGTCATCGATAAAACTGCTCGCTTGGGCTTGCCCGGTAATACCCGCGCACAGGACCAGGGCGCCGAAGCCGATTTGCTGGCGCGCGCGGATGGATGTAAAGGGGGGACGCATTAAAAAGCTCCAACAATGCAGCGTATGCGCCAGGGCGCAATCAGCCAGAAATAGCCTTCATCCGGTCAGATAACAGACCGGGTTGAAGTGAAAAGCGGGGTGAACTGTAATGATGGCAGAAGGCTTTTGCTTACTGCAGACGACTTTAGTCGCAAAAATGACCCGCCGAACGGTAGTGTCTTGACGACCGGCGGCGTTCAGCTGGCTTAACCAATGCTTAATCGCGCAGTCCAACACTCTACTGGACCGCACGCCCTCAGAGTTCTCTGACGCCCAGTGCGGCAGGTTCGACGATACGTCGAACTCACTTGCATCCGCACTGGAGATTGCCCCATGAACTCGCGCGCCCTGCTCGTTTCAATCGCCCTCGTCTGTGCCTCATCGACCGGTATCGCCCAGGCCAACGACCCCGCCTCCACACAAAACGTGCCTTCCTATCACTACGGCATGCCGCTGCACGTGGGCAAAGTGATTGCGCTGAGCGAACCCACCACCCTGGATTGCGAAGTGATTACCGCAACGATGAAGTACATCGACTCACAATCGGGCCAGCCTGCAGAAGTCGCCTACCGAAAGCTGTCTGACGCTTGCAGTTATCAGAACTGAAGGAAAATTCTGAAATAACGCCTTGCGGTACTCGTGGGGAATTTCAGGCGCTATGCTCATGCGCTTCCTCACTGCCGCAAGGATTCGCCATGCAGTTGTCGTTTCGTACACTGTCGATATCAACTGCCGGGCTATGTTTGCTGCTGGCACTGGTCTGGGGCGTGATGCCCGACTGGCTGCTGGCCACCTGGGATCTTGAATACTCCCTGACTGCTGGCCTTATTGCACGACGCATAGCGGTGCTGTTCGCAGCGTTGAGCGTAATCCTCTATCGGGTGCGCAATCAGGCACCCTGCGCTTCTCGCCAGGCGTTGGCCACTGGCTTCGTGGTGGGTTGCTGGGGGCTGGCGATACTAGGATTCGGCGAATGGCTCAATGGCCATGCCGGTCCGGGCATAATGCTGGCTGTCGGGGTTGAACTGGCGCTGGGCCTGGCGTTTTTCCAGACCCGGCGCGAGTCGGCAAAACTTGAAACGAGCGCTTAAAGTGCTTTTCGCATGCCCTGGCTATGCCCGGGTTCCGTGTAGTGGTTCTGAAGATCGGAACGCAGAACGGCTATCAGTTCGTTGATTTCCCGACAGCCATTGAGTTGCTGGGCGTCGATTCCGGTTTTTAATAGATCGAGTTGATCGGTTTCACCATCGGCAAACACTTTTACAGTCATGGACAAGTCCGGCGACAGCGTGCATTGACAGCGTTTTGGGAGAAAACTGCTTTCAATGATATTGCGAAGTTCCAGGGCAGAAAGAAACATGGCGACCCTCTCCGTTGTGAGACTGCCAATTAACTATCGACGCTGACTCATGTGCAATCCCGGTCAGCTTAAGACCAGCTACAGCATAAAACATGCCTTGAATTTCGCTGTGCAGCTCATCGGTAAATCAAGGGCTTATTTCAAAGTCTCGTAAAAACCACCGTGCAAACTGCAAAAAAGGCGTCTGCCGGCCCTGCAATTTGCACGCTGGGGCGAAGGATTTGCATTGACCGCGGTCGCGGTCGAGAATGGCGGCCAGCCGATCCAGTATCCGCTCACCCCTCACATTCGCAAGGAGGCATCATGGGTTCATCGACCATCAGCACCACCGTCGGGCTGATAGCCGTCGCGCTGTCGAGCATCGTCCACGGGGCAAAACTCGAAGAAGTCGCGCCCTTCCCGCAACCGGACAGCGGCTTCACCCGCCAGGTCATACACCTCGCCCCACAAACCCGTGAAGACGACTTCCAGGTCGAGATCCTGGCCGGCAAGACCCTGGCCGTCGACTGCAATCGCCAACGCCTGGGCGGCATTCTCGAAGAGAAGAACCTCGAAGGCTGGGGCTATCCGTTCTACCGCCTGGAAAAAGTCATCGGTCCGATGAGCACCCTGATGGCCTGCCCCGATGGCAAGAGCAAACAGGATTTCGTGCCGGTGGTGGGCGACGGCTTCATGCTGCGCTACAACAGCAAGTTGCCGATGGTGCTCTACGTGCCCAAGGACATTGAAGTGCGCTACCGAGTCTGGTCGGCGTCGAGCAAGGTCGAAAAAGCCGTCGCGGAGTAACCCGCAAGCGGACCTGAGATCTGCTTGCCGGCCTCACGAGCGTCAAGCCAGCGCATCGCACAACGCGGCGCGCTCGGCAACATGGCGCAAACTGTCGAAATTGATGTTGGCGCCTGACTTGATGGCAATGAAGGTCTGGCCACGGGCCTTGCCTTGCGCCACGTACTTCTTGATCCCTGCCACCGCCAATGCACCAGCAGGTTCGGCGATCGAGCGTGTATCGTCATAGATATTCTTGATTGCAGCGCAGAGTTCATCGTTGCTGACAGTCAGCACCTCATCGACACAGAAGCGGCACAGCTCGAAACCATGGGCGCCGATCTGCGCAACCGCCACCCCATCGGCGAAGGTGCCGACCTGGGGCAGGACGACGCGCTGGTCCGCCTCCAGTGCCGCTTTCAAGCAAGCGGAATGTTCCGACTCGACGCCGATGATGCGCACTTGCGGCTGCAGGTACTTGATGTACGCCGCGATGCCGGCGATCAGACCGCCACCGCCCACCGGTACAAAAATCGCATCCAGGGGGCCTTGGTGCTGGCGCAGGATCTCCATGGCCACGGTGCCCTGCCCGGCAATCACATCCGGGTCGTCGAAGGGTGACACAAAGGTCTTGCCGGTTTTTTCCGCCAGCTCCAGCGCATGGGCCAGGGCAAACGGGAAACTCTCGCCGTGCAACAACGCCTGCGCGCCACGACTGCTCACCCCGAGCACCTTCAACTCAGGCGTGGTGGCAGGCATCACGATGGTCGCCTCGATCCCCAGTTCACGCGCCGCCAACGCCACGCCCTGGGCGTGATTGCCTGCCGAAGCCGTCACCACGCCCCGCGCTTGTTGCTCACGGCTCAATTGCATGAGCTTGTTGTAGGCACCGCGGATCTTGAAGGAAAAGGTCGGTTGCAGGTCTTCGCGTTTGAGCAGGATGTGATTGCCCAGGGCCAGGGACAGCGCCGGGGCGGGTTGCAAGGGTGTGCGCACCGCCAGTTCATAGACCGGCGCGGCAAGGATTTTCTTGACGTAATGTTCAAGCAGGCTTTGTTGTTTGGCAGTGCAATTCATCACGATCTCCTGATATCCGGATTCACATGCCCGATGCAGGAGCTGCCGCAGGCTGCGATCTTTTGCTGTTGAAGATCAAAAATCACAGCCTGCGGCAGCTCCTACACCGATATTGCGAACCCGATTTGTTCAAAACCCAGGAGACAGATAATGAAAACCCGCCTCAAGGGCGGGTTGGGTGCTGCAGTCGTGAGCTAGCCCGCCAAATGAGGAATGGCGGTAATAATGCTTGGCTGGCAGCGCAATACGGTTAAAGTCATGTCCGGAAAGTAGCCGGGCGCTGAGAGCAAGTCAATGGTTCGATTTCAAGATTGCCATCACTGGCAGGCTCGCTCCCACATTTGATCTCGGTCAAATGCGGGAGCAACGCCTTTACTTCAATCCGACCCTGTACAGCCCACCATCCTCCTCATCGGTCAGCACGTACAAATACCCATCCGGACCCTGCCGCACATCGCGGATGCGCTTGCCGAGTTCGCCCAGCAAGCGCTCTTCGTGAACCACCTTGTCACCGTCGAATTGCAGGCGAATCAGCTCGCGGGTGACCAGCGCGCCAATGAACGCGTTGTGCTGCCAGGCCTTGAAGCGGTCGCCGTCGTAGAAGGCCAGGCCGCTCAGGCCGGGAGATTTTTCCCACACGTGGTGCGGTCCAGCGGTACCTTCGGCGGTCTTGCCCTTGGCTTCCGGGATTGGCTGACCCGAATAGTTGATGCCGTGGGTGGCCAGCGGCCAGCCGTAATTCTTGCCGCGCTCGATGATGTTGACCTCGTCACCGCCCAGAGGACCGTGCTCGTTTTCCCAGAGCGTGCCGGTCCAGGGATTGAGCGCCACACCTTGCGGGTTACGCACGCCATAAGCCCATATTTCCGGGCGCACGCCAGCCTGCCCGACAAAGGGGTTGTCCTCGGGCACCTTGCCGTCCGGATAGAGCCTGACGACCTTGCCCTGCAACTTGTCGAGGTCCTGGGCGGTGGGCCGGTCGTTGTTTTCCCCCAAGGTAACGAACAGATAGCCGTCCCGGTCAAACACCAATCGCGAACCAAAATGGTTGCCGACCGAGAGCTTGGGCTCCTGACGGAAAATTACCCGAAAATCCTTCAGCGTGGTCAGGTCCTCGGACAACCGTCCGCGACCGACCGCGGTGCCGGCCTTGTCACCCTGACCGCCGCCTTCGGCATAGGACAGGTAAATCATTCGGTCCTGCTTGAAGTCCGGGGACAGCGCCACATCCAGCAAGCCGCCCTGGGCCTTGGCCCAGACCTTGGGCACGCCGTTGAGCGGCGCCGACAGTTTGCCCTCGGCGCTGACCACGCGCAGGTTACCCGGGCGCTCGGTGACCAGCATTCCCTGGCGATCCGGCAGAAAGGCCAATGCCCAGGGATGCTCAAGTCCCGCGGCGATCGGCATGACCTCAAGGGAGCCCTGCTCGCTTTGCATGTCCTGGGCAGTCGCTGCCAGAACAGGCGCACTGACGGCTAACAAGGTGCTGGCGCAGACAGTGGCCAGGAGGGTTTTACGTAACATGCACGATTCCTTTTGTCATGGGATACAGGCGGCTGCCCTGTGATTCAGGGGCTGCGGGGAGGCGGATTGGGGATGAACTTCGGGGCACTGGCGGGAGCAGAGCCTTGGGGATAGCGGTTGCCAATGCCGCCGTTGTCCAGGGTCGGCGGACGTGGCACAGGCACCGTGTTTGGTCCCCGGATGGTCGGGGCACTGGGCTGCGTGCCCTGCATGCTGTTTGGATTGGCCCGGTGGATCGGGCTGTTGTAGGGGTTGTTGTTGGTGCTGCCGGGAAGATTTTGCGCCAGGTACAACGCAACGTCTGCCTGGGCCGCATGACCGAGCACGCCGCTCAATGCCAACACGATAAGGCCAGGTACGTATCGATTCATGGGATGCCTCTCGACCTGTGCGTGAATACAGTCTTCGATAGCACGCTACGCCTGGGGTTCGGATTTGTTAACACAAACCTTGCCGACAAGATGTAACACGAAGTTGATGCACGGCCAGGACCGGGCCGCAGGCCGAAGAAACTTTTGCGCAAGGCCCAAGGTCACCTGAACATCACTTTTCGGGAAGACGACCATGGCACGGGCAATCTGGAAAGGCGCGATCAGTTTCGGGCTGGTGCATATTCCTGTGGCGCTGGTCTCGGCGACGTCCTCCCAAGGGGTGGATTTCGACTGGCTCGACAGCCGCAGCATGGACCCGGTGGGCTACAAGCGCGTCAACAAGGTGACCGGTAAAGAGGTCACCAAAGAGCACATCGTCAAGGGCGTGCAATACGAAAAGGGCCGCTACGTGGTGCTCAGCGAAGAGGAGATTCGCTCGGCGCACCCCCTCTCGACCCAGACCATCGATATTTTTGCCTTTGTCGACAGCGAGCAGATCCCGCTGCAGAACATCGACACGCCCTATTACCTGGCGCCGGATAAGCGCGGGGGTAAGGTCTATGCCCTGTTGCGCGAAACCCTGACCAAGACCCATAAAGTCGCCCTGGCCCGCGTGGTGCTGCATACCCGCCAGTATCTGGCGGCCTTGATGCCGATGGAGTCGGCCATGGTCCTGGTGAAACTGCGCTGGCCGGCGGAAGTTCGCAGCCTGGACGAGTTGGCACTGGGGCCCGATGTGACCAAGGCCGAATTGGCCAAGGGCGAACTGGACATGGCCAAGCGCCTGGTGCAGGACATGAGCGTCGATTGGTCGCCGGACGATTACCGGGATGAATTCGAAGACAAGATCATGGCCCTGGTGGACAAGAAGGCCCATGAAGGCAAGATCGAGGACGTTGAAACGGCCACGGGCGAAGAAGAGCGCAAGACAGCGGATGTGATCGACTTGACCGAGCTGCTCAAGCGCAGCCTGGGGGGCAAGGGCGCGGCCAAGGCGCCTGCCAAGCCCAAGTCGACGACCAAGCCGGCTGCGAGGAAGAAGGTCAGCAAGTGATGGGTTGGATGTTCTGGCCTCATCGCTGGCAAGCCCGCTCCTACAGGTTTTGTATGCACCGTCAATCTCTGCAGGAGCTGGCTTGCCAGCGAAGGCGTCCTCAGATCAAAACATAAATCGCCAGCAACCCGCCGAAGAACGCCCACTTCTGCAGGTAATAAAGCTTGCGATTGCGCTTCTTCAATGCCTTGCCGTGCAGGCGAACCTTGTAGATTCTGCCGAACAACCGGTTGATGCCACCGGTCTTGTCGCCCTCCTCGTTCGGCGCACCGGCAGCCGACATCACGTTGCGGCTGAACCAGCCATTGAATGCGGCGGCCCAGCGGTATTTCAGCGGGCGCTCGACATCGCAGAACAGAATGATGCGGTTTTGCTGGGTGGTGTTTTCCGCGTAATGAATGAAGGTCTCGTCGAACATCACCGCTTCACCATCGCGCCAGTGATAGTTCTCGCCATCGACATTGATGTAGCAACCGGCATCATTGGGCGTTTCCAGGCCCAGGTGGTAACGGTAGGAGCCGGCATACGGATCGCGATGGCGAACCAGTTTCGAGCCCGGCGGCAACTCGGCGAACATCGCTGCCTTGATCGAGCCGATGCTCTGCACCAGTTCAGTGGTGCGCGGGCAGAGTTTCATGGCCGACGGGTGGCTGTCACCGTACCACTTGAGGTAGAAGCGCTTCCAGCCGGTCTTGAAGAAGGAATTAAAGCCAACGTCGTCGTAGTCGTTGGAGCGCTTGATCTCCCCCGCCCTCAGCAGATTCTGGCCTTCGGCGCGAATTTCTTCCCAGTGAGTCTGCAGCGGCGTCAGGTCGGGAAAATCCGCCGGGTTGAGAAACGGCTTGTTGGGGATCTTCGAGAACAGATAAAGGAAGCAATTGATCGGCGCCAGGAATGTCGAGTGGTCGCTCAGTTGGCGCCCCAGTTTGTGGCGTACGCGACCGCGCAGGTGGACATAGGCGATGGATACGAGGTAGACAGCGGCAATGATGAGTTTCACGGAGATCGTCACACGTCAGAGGTGAACAAACTGCGCCCCTGGCGGCCAACGGCCTACGAGGCTTGTGCAGCGTCTGAAAACCAAACAGCGGGCCCGGTGACCCGTCCTTGAGCCGACGCCGAAGTTCGGCATCAAGTGAAAGATGGCATTTTAGCCATCGTCTGTAAGCAATTGTTAGTGTGCAAATGTGAAAATCTGTCCGTTGATGCGGACAATGCGTCGGTGCGGCCTTATTGCCCTATCGTTTAAAGAGCCAGACCAGTACAATCGCCGCCAAACTTTACGCGCCCCCCTTGGTTGATGACGGCAATCCCGGCCTCAGCGCACTTCGACTCGGGCCAAGCCCTAGCTACTCTGAATGCTTCGCAGGAAAAACCTTTGATTTCTACAGCTAACATCACGATGCAGTTCGGCGCCAAGCCGCTATTCGAAAACGTGTCGGTCAAATTCGGCGCGGGCAACCGCTACGGCCTGATCGGCGCCAACGGTTGCGGCAAGTCGACCTTCATGAAAATCCTCGGTAGCGACCTTGACCCCTCTGGCGGCCAGGTCATGCTGGAACCGAACGTGCGCCTGGGTAAGTTGCGCCAGGACCAGTTCGCCTACGAAGAATTCACCGTGATCGACACCGTGATCATGGGTCACGAAGAGCTGTGGAAGGTCAAGGCCGAGCGCGATCGCATCTACTCGCTACCGGAAATGACCGAAGAAGACGGCATGGCCGTGGCTGAGTTGGAAACCGAATTCGCCGAAATGGACGGTTACACCGCGGAGTCCCGTGCTGGCGAACTGTTGCTGGGCCTGGGTATCGGCATCGAGCAGCATTTCGGCCCGATGAGCGAAGTTTCCCCAGGCTGGAAACTGCGCGTATTGCTGGCTCAGGCGCTGTTCTCCGATCCGGAAGTGCTGTTGCTCGACGAACCGACCAACCACCTGGATATCAACACCATCCGCTGGCTGGAAAACGTTCTGACCCAGCGTTCCAGCTTGATGATCATCATCTCTCACGACCGTCACTTCCTGAACAGCGTGTGCACCCACATGGCTGACCTGGATTACGGCGAGTTGCGCCTGTTCCCGGGCAACTACGACGAGTACATGACCGTGGCGACCCAGTCCCGCGAGCAACTGCTGTCGGACAATGCCAAGAAAAAAGCCCAGATTTCGGAACTGCAATCGTTCGTCAGCCGCTTCTCGGCCAACGCCTCGAAAGCCAAGCAGGCCACTTCCCGTGCCAAGGCGATCGACAAAATCCAGCTGGCCGAGGTCAAGCCTTCGAGCCGCGTGAGCCCGTTCATCCGTTTCGAGCAAAACAAGAAGCTGCACCGCCAGGCGGTCATCGTCGAGCGCATGGCCAAAGGCTTCGACGGCAAGACACTGTTCAAGGACTTCAGCTTCCAGGTTGAAGCCGGCGAACGCGTGGCGATCATCGGCCCGAACGGTATCGGCAAGACCACCCTGCTGCGCACCCTGGTCAACGAGCTGACCCCGGATGCCGGTAGCGTCAAGTGGACCGACGCCGCTGAGTTGGGCTACTACGCTCAGGATCATGCGCACGACTTCGAAGACGACGTGACTCTGTTCGACTGGATGGGTCAGTGGACCCAGGGCGAGCAGATGATTCGCGGCACTTTGGGTCGCATGCTGTTCTCCAACGACGAGATCCTCAAGTCGGTCAAGGTCATCTCCGGTGGTGAGCAAGGCCGCATGCTGTTCGGCAAGCTGATCCTGCAAAAGCCGAACGTACTGGTGATGGACGAACCGACCAACCACCTGGACATGGAATCCATCGAAGCGCTGAACCTGGCGCTGGAAAACTATCCGGGCACGCTGATCTTCGTCAGCCACGACCGTGAGTTCGTGTCGTCCCTGGCCACCCGCATCATCGAGTTGAGCCCGAACGGCGTGACCGACTTCAGCGGTACCTATGATGATTACCTGCGTAGCCAGGGTGTGGTGTTCTAAAAACTGCTTTAAGCTGCAAGTCAAAAGCCCTGTCCATGTGACGGGGCTTTTTGCATTCACGGTCAGTATTTGTTCAGGTGCCGAGTCCTTCGCGAGCAAGCCCGCTCCCACATTTGGAATGCATTCCCCCTGTGGGAGCGCGCTTGCTCGCGAAGAGGCCTTCAAGAACCGCGATAATTAGTTAGCCTGCTTTCTTTTATCCCACGGCCACGCCATCATGAAGCTCTCCCACCGCCGCCCGCGAACGAGCCCTCATGTCTGCGCAAGAACAGCCACCGCAAAGCTCCATGGCGATCACCCTGCAGATCGTTTCCATCGTTTTCTATACGTTCATCGCCTTCATCTGCATCGGCCTGCCGATTGCGGTGTTGCCGGGGTATGTCCATGAACAGCTCGGGTTCAGCGCCGTAGTCGCCGGGCTGACCATTGGCTCGCAATACCTGGCCACCCTGCTCAGCCGCCCCATGGCCGGGCGCATGTCGGACAATGTCGGCACCAAGCGCGCGATCATTTATGGGCTGTCGGGGATCGTGTTGAGTGGCGGGCTGACCTTGTTGTCGACCTTGCTGCAAGGCTTTCCATTGATCAGCCTGTCGATCCTGATCGCCGGACGCTTGTTGCTGGGCATCGCCCAAGGGCTGATCGGGGTCGGCACCATCAGTTGGTGCATGGGCCAGGTCGGCGCCGAGCACACCGCGCGCTCGATCTCGTGGAACGGCATCGCCTCGTATGGCGCGATTGCCATCGGAGCGCCACTGGGGGTGGTGATGGTCGGTCAGCTGGGGTTTGCCAGCCTGGGTATTGCCCTCTCGGCGCTGGCCTTGTTGGCATTGCTGCTGATTCGCAACAAGCCGTCGGTGCCGGTGGTGCGCGGTGAACGGCTGCCGTTTTGGGCGGTGTTCGGGCGGATCGCTCCATTCGGCGCCAGCCTGAGCCTGGCCTCGATCGGCTACGGCACCCTCACCACCTTCATCACTCTGTATTACGTCAATCGCGGCTGGAGCGGCGCGGCGTATTGCCTGACGGTGTTCGGCGTGTGCTTCATCCTGGCCCGGTTGTTGTTCATTTCCAGCATCAGCCGTTTTGGCGGCTTCACGTCGGCCGTTGCCTGCATGTCCATTGAAACCGTCGGCCTGGTGCTGTTGTGGCTGGCGCCGTCGACCGGCTATGCCTTGATCGGTGCCGGCCTGACCGGTTTCGGCCTGTCGCTGGTGTATCCGGCGCTGGGTGTCGAGGCGATCAAGCAGGTGCCCAACTCCAGTCGCGGCGCGGGCCTGAGCGCTTATGCGGTGTTTTTCGACCTGGCGCTGGCGATTGCCGGTCCGCTGATGGGCGCGGTGGCGTTGAACCTGGGGTACGCGTGGATCTTCTTCAGCGCAGCGTTGTTGTCGGTGTGTGCACTGGGCTTGACCTTATTGCTCAAACACCGTGCGACCGCCTGATCACTGATCGGCGGTCTGCATCCCCGCCCGCGTGGCCTTGCCCAACGTACGAGAGAAGAAACGCCCGGCCTCGGAAATCAGGCTACGGTGAATGTCCGCGCGATCGACTCCCTCGGCATCGGTGCACAGGGCTGGCATGATGACGATTTGCTCGTCATTGCACGGTGCCATGAACACGAAGTGCCCGGCCCCGGCGAGCAGTTTGAAGTCGGGAGCGACGGGCAGCTTGCGCGCCAGGGCTGCGGCATTTTTGTCGGGGGCCACCAGCTTGTCGCCATCGCCGCTGTACAGCAGTACCGGAACATGCACATCGGCCAGGGTATGACGGCCGAACTTCAGGCTCAGTGGCGCCATCAGCAGCAGTGCATGGACCCGTGGATCGGCCACCGGTTGCAAATCGTCGCGGTCGACAATCAGTTCACCCTGGGTGTTGCAGGCATCGCGGTCGTCCGGGCGTTCCTGGCAATAACGACGCAGGCGATCCAGGTCCGGGGTCGCGCCGGACAGTATCAACGCCGTCTCGCCGCCTGCCGAATAACCAATGACCCCGACCTGCTCGGCATTGACGAAGGGTGCCAGCATGGGATCACCCAGCGTCGCGGTAATGGCTTCGGAAATCTGGATCGGCCGTCCGTACAAATTGCTCAAGGTGCCGAGGCGGCTGTGGTCCTTGGAGTTGTCGCCCGGATGAATCACCGCCACCACCACAAACCCCTTGCGGGCCAGCGACGTGGCCAGGTCGTGCAAGGCCAGCGGCGTGCCGGTGTTGCCATGGGACAACATCAGCATCGGAAAGCGGCCGATGGCGACCTTGGTGTCTTCGCCGGCTTCGACGTTGTAACCCTCAAGCACGCTGGAGTGTTCCTTTGCGCTCGAAGGATAGAAGGCAATGGCACGCATCGGTTGCAGATCGAGCGGATCAAGGAAGCTCATTTCATGAAACCCGACGCTCCAGTGCGGATGCGGCGCAGGCGCGGCGTGCACTGAATTCAGGCTGGCGAGCAGACAGATCAGTAAAGCTGCACAAAGACGCACCATGGGATGCCCCACCTTGTTACCGGACCAGAGACGTTAAGCCTCGACTGCATAACTCGGGCCACAATTTGCAACAGCATTGTAGCAGCCAGAAACAAAAAACTCCGTACCTGCCACTTGCGTGATCAGAATACAGAGTTTTTGGGGAATTGCCTGTAGCGCTAGCGGGTCTTTACGCAAGCCTTACGCGGCGGCGAACAGTTGCTCGCTGATTTGCGCCTGGGCATCGCTCATGGCTTTGCCACGCACTTCGTCACCATAAGCCAGGCCGTGGGCGCGGACGAACTCGATGTCGGTGATGCCGATGAAACCGAACAGCACCTTCAAGTAGTCTTCATGGGCAACACCGGTTGCTTGCCCTGCGTGCAGGCCACCAGACGTCGAAACGATCACGACTTTCTTGCCACCGCACAAGCCTTCAGGGCCGGCTTCGGTGTAGCGGAAGGTCTGGCCGGCAACGGCGATGCGGTCGATCCAGGCTTTCAGTTGGGTCGGGATGGTGAAGTTGTACATCGGCGCGGCAATCACAACTGCGTCGGCGGCCAGGAACTCGGCCAAGGTCGATGCGCTCAGCTCGGCTTCGTGCTGTTGGGCGGCGTTGCGAAGTTCAGCGGTGGTACCCGCTGCAACCAGCGTGGCCGCCGAAAAATGGCTGATGGCGTCGGCAGCCAGGTCGCGGTAGGTCACCACGGCGGACGGCTCGGCGGCTTGCCAGGCTTTGACAACTTCGCCACTCAGCTGACGGGAAGCCGAGTTGTCACCAAGAATGCTCGAATCGATATGCAGCAGTTTCATGTGGGATCTCCAGGTGAGGATCGCCGCCAGGGCGATCTGATGGGAAACAATCCTACAGACGAAACCAATAGCTGATTAGACTGCAACAATGCGATAGTTTGTCCCACTGATAGAACGATCGAGAAAGCGCCATGCAAGACCTTAACGACCTTTATTACTTCGCCAAAGTCGTGGAGGCCGGTGGCTTCGCGGCCGCCGGGCGTTTGCTGGGGATTCCAAAGTCGCGACTGTCACGGCGAATTGCCGAACTTGAGGAGCGCCTGGGCGCGCGGCTCCTGCAACGCACCACCCGCCAGCTGAAACTCACCGCCGTCGGCGAGCGTTATCTGCGCCACTGTCAGGCAATGCTACTGGAAGCGGAAATGGCTGACGAAGCCGTGGCCAGCATGTCCAGTGAACCCCGCGGGCGTTTGCGGGTTTCTTCCCCGGTCGGCCTGGCCCATGAAATGCTTCCGGGGGTGATCAGCAATTTCCTGGAGAAATATCCTCAGGTACAGCTGGAGGTGATGCTGGTCAATCGTCGCGTCGACCTGGTAACCGAAGGCGTGGACGTCGCCTTGCGTGTACGCGAGCCGGGTGATGAAGATCCGCTGCTGGTGACGCGCCGTCTGCGCCAGGCACAAATGCTGATGGTCGCCAGCCCTGCCTTCCTCCAGGGACTGGACATCAAACACCCCGATGACCTGAAAAACCTGCCGGTGCTCGGCGCCCTCGAACCCGATCGCCTGGTGCACATTGGCCTGGTCGATCGTCAGGGCAAAAAACACGAACTGGCCCTTGAAGCGCGACTGGGCATCGACGACTTCATTGTGCGCAAGACCTGCACCCTCGCCGGCCAGGGGTTCACCACGTTGCCTATGATGTATTGCGAGCAGGAACTGGCCAACGGCTCACTGGTACAGTTACTGCCCGAGTGGTCGTTGCCCGGGGGCTGGTTGCAGGCGGTCTACCCTCATCGACGGGGCGTGATGCCGGCCGTACGTGCCTGGCTCGACCATCTGATTGAAACATTCAATGCCTGTGGGGATCGTTTGATATGAAGGCAGGACGCATGAACGAAGCCGACGTGGCGGCTTTTTGCCTGCAATTACCGGGTGCCCGGGAAGACTACAAATGGGGTGGCGTGCGGGTGTTCTCGATTGCCGGCAACAAGATGTTCGCCCTGCAGAACCTGCGCGGCGACTCCCTGGCGTTCAAGGTGGACAAGGACCTGTTTCTCGGTCACTGCGACCGTCCGGGCATTCACCCGGCGCCTTATCTGGCGCGGGCCCAGTGGATCATCATGGCCACGCCCTACCCGCTCGGCGCCGAGGAACTGCAAGGCCTGCTGCGGCGCTCCCACCAGCTTGTCGTCAGTAGGTTGCCCAAGCGCACCCAGGTCGGACTGTTGCCCTGATCAGAACAGGGCGAACACCTGCGCTGCGAGGAACAACCGGTCGATCCAGAACACCTGGTGCAGCAGCACGATGATCCAGAACACCAGTTGAAAGGACAGCTTGCGCGTCTTGTGCCGAAACACTTGCTGGGCGAGCAAGGCGCCCGGCCAGCCGCCAGCGAACTCCAGCGCATGCAGGACATTTTCCGGGGTACGCCTTTGATCGGCGCGCGCCTGGCGCTTGTCGCTCCAGTACAGCAGGAACGCCAGCACGCTGACCATGCCGTATGCCGCCAGGGGAATCAGCGACCCCCCCTGCAGCCACAACGACATCGAACCGAACAGCGGCAGCGCGCACAACAACACGAACACCAATAGTTTTAGGCGCAGATGGCGAATGTCTGACCCGGATTGGCGTCCGGCGTTGTTACGCGCGCGGGTTTCGTTCATGGCTTGGCCGCGGTCCAGTCGACCCAACCGAACTGCCAGGTCGCCAGGATCAGCAAGCCGAACACAATGCGGTACCAGGCAAACGCCGCATAGCTGTGGCTGGCGATGAACTTGAGCAAGCCCCTGACCGCAATCATCGCGAAAATGAACGCAGTGACGAAGCCGAGCGCAAACACCGGGAAGTCAGACGGCTCGAACAGATTTCGGTACTTGTAGCCCGAGTACACCGCTGCGCCCACCATGGTCGGCATGGCCAGGAAGAAGGAAAACTCGGTAGCGGTCTTGCGCGACAGGCCAAACAACAAACCGCCGATGATCGTCGAGCCGGAGCGCGAAGTACCCGGAATCATCGCCAGGCACTGGGCCAGGCCGACTTTAAGGGCGTCTTTCCAGGTGATGTCATCGACGCTTTCGGCATGCACCTGGTGCTGACGCTTTTCGGCCCATAACATGATGATCCCGCCCACGACCAATGCAGTGGCCACCGTGATCGGATTGAACAGGTAGTGATGAATCAGATCGGCGAAAATCACCCCCAGGACCACCGCCGGCAGGAAAGCAATCAACAGGTTGGCGGTAAAGCGCCGGGCACTGGGCTGCGTCGGCAAGCCTATGACCACGTCGAAGATCTTGCGGCGAAACTCCCACACCACCGCCAGGATCGCGCCGAGCTGGATAATGATGTTGAACGCCATGGCCCGCTCGCCACCGAAGTCGAGCAAGTCGGCGACAATAATCTGGTGCCCGGTACTGGAAATGGGCAAGAACTCCGTCAGCCCTTCTACAACGCCAAGAATCAAAGCCTGAAAGGCCGTCCAAAGATCCATCAATCCCCCAAAAGGCTATGCGTGGCCGCATGCCCATTAATTTATATGTAGCCGTTTACTGTAATCAGCGTCGTTGAGTCCCGCGCGCACAAGCCTACGCAAAAAACGTTACGCGTTTCGTGAAAAATCAGTTTGATTTCAGGTTTTTGCGTGCGGGACGAAATGCTAGCAGACAAGTCCGCTTTACGCTGCCGTGTAGTCAGCATCGATGGCACCCGCTGCCACAAGCCTGTTTGCCATAATCCGGTTACAATCCGCCTCCTCTTCGATTTCCCCAAGGAACCTGCATGTCCGGGCTTGAACTGTTTGCCGCCACGCTCGGCGTCATTGCCGTCTGGTTAACGGTCAAACAGAATCCCTGGTGCTGGCCGATCGGCCTGGTCATGGTGCTGATCTACAGCTGGATCTTTTTCGAGGTCAAGCTGTATTCGGACATGTTGCTGCAAGTGGTTTATGCCGCACTGCAAGTTTACGGCTGGTGGCAGTGGACTCGCGCAGGCCAGGCACATCAGGGGCGCGAAGTCAGCCGGCTGGACGCACCCGCGGTGGCGTCGGGACTGGCCATGGGCGCGATCGGCAGTCTGTTGCTGGGCGCCGCCATGGCGCACTGGACCGATGCCGCACAACCCTGGCTTGATGCCGTCCTCACCGCTTTCAGCCTGGTGGCACAATGGTGGATGGCGCAAAAACGCCTGCAGTGCTGGCCGCTGTGGATTGTCCTGGACTGTGTTTTCGTCGGCCTGTTCCTTTATAAGGGGATGTACCTGACAGCCGCCCTGTATGGCCTGTTCACCCTGCTGGCCATTCAAGGCTGGCGCACATGGCGCAGCGATCCGCTGCTGTGCCCATGAAGGTGCTGGTGCTGGCAGGACCGGAATCAAGCGGCAAAAGCTGGCTGTCGAACGAGATTCACGCCAATTTCGGCGGCATATTGGTCGGCGAGTACGTTCGGCATTTCATCGAAAAGCAAGCGCGCGTAACCTGCTACGATGACATCACGCCAATAGCACTTGGCCAGCTGTCTTGGGAAGATCAGGCACGGGCCGAACAGCCGTCCCTGTTGATTCTCGATACACACCTTTTGAGCAATATCCTGTGGAGTCGCACCTTGTTTGGCGCATGCCCGGTGTGGATCGAGCAGGCATTGCGGGACCGGCATTACGACCTGCATCTGTTGCTGAGCCCGGAAACCGTGGCCTGGCACGACGACGGGCAGCGTTGCCAACCGCAGTTGGCAGAACGCCAGGCGTTTTTCCAGGCCAGCCGCCATTGGCTTGACTTGAATCGCCAGCCTTACGAGGTGGTGCAAGGTGACTGGAAACAGCGCAAGGACGCGGCATTCGAGGCTGTAGCGCGCTTGCTCAACGTCTGACGGGACGGCCCCGCCCTGCCGAAAATGTCCATTTCTGAAACACTCTCCCCGATGCAAACCCGCGAGCTAAAGCGGTTTGAGCATTTTCGCAAGAAAATGTTAAGCCACTGATACAAGCTGCCTAAAACGACCTCAGCGAGCAATGCCGCCAGCAAGGACGGCACTTTTGCGTGGTTCTGTCTCAGCGGTGTTACAAAGTGTTTTTCACCACCTCAAGAGTTAAAGCCAAGCCACTGTTATCAAACGAAAAACCAAAACCGGCACACCTTCTGCTCTCTTCCTTCGCAACGCTGATAAGGGCCAGCGTTCCACTTACAGAAGGAATTGCCGCCGTGGGGAAATTTCATAACAACATCCATAGTCTCCTGCTGGTCGGATGCGCTCTGAGTTCAATGGCTTGCCTGCCTGTACAAGCGGACAACGGCATCATCATCATCAAACGCGATGTCCAGGTGCGCAACGCAACGATTCCGCCGCTCGTTCCCGATCCGAACCCCACCACTGTCAATGCCAACCCGTCAAAACAGGTCCTCGCTCAAACCAACGAGTTGAGCGACGGTGACTTTGCCGGCGTCGCCAGCGGTGCAGGCATCTCCCGCCTGGTCACGCAAAACACCAACAACCTGGGCGGCAACATCAGCACCCAGAACCAGCTTTCCAACCTCCCCGCCGGGCGGTCGGGCAATTCCGGCAGCGGCATTGCCAACATGGTCAATTCAAGCGTCCAGCAGGGCATGGGTGCCCTCAGAATCATAACGGGAGACCGTTAAGATGAATCGTACGCTGCTGATGATCGCCATGTTTTGCAGTGCATCGACCTTCGCCCAATCCCCCGTCATTGATAACGCCACCATCGACAATTCGGGTGCACAGTACCAGGGCAACGTCGGGGTCAACCAGGCGGCCGGCGACCTGCAGCAACAGGCCAACGCCCGAGCCTTCGCCATTGGCCGTGACGCCAGCGCGACCACCGATATTCGCCAACGGTTGCGCACCATTGTCGATCCCAGGATCGATGCCAGCTCAAGCATTCAAGGCAACTCCTTCAGCCATGGCAATGGCGCATTGGGCGTCAACCAGAGCGCGGGCGCCAGCAACCAGCAAGCCAATGCGCTGCGCATAAGCACCAGTAAGCAGCCGCAAAGTATCGACGACAGCGTCCTCATGCAACAGAACGTGACGCTGCTCTACAACTCCGATCCAACTGACTCTGCACCCGGCTATCGCCAGGTCACTACCAGTGACCAGGCATTCACCGGTAGCCGTGGGGTGATTCAGTTGAATCAGAGCGCCGGGGTGGGAAACCGAATGGCCAATACCCTGAGCGTACGGGTCGTGGATTGACCCAAATAGGTAACAACAACACTTAACCTAAAATAAGTACGGAGAATCACCATGAAACCTTCGATGGCATTAAAGCCTCTGGTTTTCGCAATTGCTGCGGTCATGGCTGTTGCTGTACAAGCTGGGCAAAACGATAGGCGTGGCAACCACCACAACGGTGGCCAACAACAAACCCCTCCTGCAAGGATGGTCCCCATCAGCGCGACTGCCAATGCGACGGATAGACAGAGCAGTACCGGCAACCGCATCTGGAATGAAGGAGTAGAAAATTCGGCCGAGATGAGCAGTTCGGCCGCAGGCGCAAGCGGCAACGTCGGCGTCAACGTGGCGGCAGGTTCCGGCAACCAGCAAGACAACGCCGCCGCCATCGCCAACGCGGCCTCCGATAACGCTGCGATCGATAACAGCTTTGTGTTCGGCACGGCCACTGCCACCGCGAACGTTACGCAAATCAGCAACAATAATCGCGTCAGCAACTTTGGCGTGACCAACTCTGCCGTGATGAGTGGATCCGCCGACGGCAGCAGCGGTAACGTGGGTGTCAACATTGCTGGTGGCGATCTGAACCAACAGAAAAACACCATGGCAATTGCCAATACCAATGCTCCACTCGGTAACGCAAGAGCCACCGCCTCCGCCAACCAAAGCGGTCCTGGCCTGACGGTGAACAACACCGCCGATCGGACCTACCGTGTTGATACGATCACCGTTACCAATACGCGGTCCGGAAGTGCCTCGTTTGACAAGTCGTTCGAAGCCAGCGGCAGTCAAAGCAACTCTTCGAGCTGGGCCGCGGCCGGATCCAGGAGCTCTGATGCCAGCGGTTCGCTTAGCATTGATGTAAGCGGTTCTACCGCCAGCGCTGCGAGCGGTTCCAACAGCAGCGCTGCCAGCGGTTCCAACAGCAGCACTGCCAGCGGTTCCAACAGCAGTTCTGCCAGCGGTACCAACAGCAGCACTGCCAGCGGTTCCAACAGCAGCACTGCCAGCGGTTCTTCGAGTGCTTCTCTGACTGCTTCCCTGGGCGCTACCCTGGACGCAACTGCAGCGGCTTCCAACTCCACTACCGTCAACAACGGTTTTGGCGATCGCACCCGCAGCAGCAGTTCCGATGCATCGCTCAACGCTTCGCTTGATGCAACGCTTGACGTAGCGGTAGACAGATCGTACGACCGTTCGCGCGACTCCTCGTTCGACCGTTCGCGTGATTCCTCGTTCGACCGTACCCGCGATTCCTCGTACGACCGTTCACGCGACTCCTCGTATGACCGTTCGGCCGAGTCTTCGTACGACAAATCGCGCGAATCGTCGTTCGAGAAAGCGTTCGATGCTTCGTTCGAGAAATCGACCGCGTCCTCGTACGATAAGTCGGGCAGCAAGTCGTCCGAATCTGCGTACGACAAAGCGAAAAGCTTCAGTGAAAGCAGCTCTTATGATTTGAGCAACACCTACTCTTATCAAGTGCTGACTCCAACTGGCTGGGCCAACCCTGTAACCAACACTGCAACCCTGAGCGGTTCGGTGAACGGCGGCAGCGGCAACCTGGGCGTCAACGTGGCTGCTGGTGTGGGCAACCAACAAAGCAACTCGCTGGCCATCTCCAACCAATCGTTCTAATGCTGTCTGTGGAGGCCCCCTTCCGGGGGCCTTTTTCAACCCAACCAGAAGGCGTCCCCACCATGCGTATTATCGCCTTGGCAATCTTGCTTTGCGTGGCCAGTGTGGTCGAGGCTGCACAACTGCCGCTGTCCGTCCTGCCGGGCGGGGGGTTGGTGTACAAGCCGATCCAGAGCGTGCGTGAACGCAAGTTTTCCGACCTGGTGCAACAGAAAACCGACTTCAGTTGCGGCGCCGCGGCGCTGGCGACCATCTTGCGCCAGGCCTATTGGCTGGACGTCAACGAAGAACAGATCATCGAAGGCATGCTGTCACATTCCGACCAGGATCTGGTCCGCGTCCAGGGCTTTTCCATGCTCGACATGAAGCGCTACGTGGAAAGTCTCGGTATGCGGGCCCGGGGCTACCGGGTCGCGACGGAAACCTTGAACGAGATCAAGATCCCGGTGGTGGTACTGATGGATATCCGTGGCTACAAACATTTTGTGGTCATGCAAAGAGTTCATAACGGCTGGGTATACATCGGCGATCCAGTCCTGGGGCATAAACGCTACAAGATCGACGACTTTGTCAAAGGCTGGAACGGCATCATCTTTGCCGTCATCGGCCAGGGTTACGACAAGACCAATGCGTTGCTCGACCCGCCCCTGCCACTGACCGCCAGGAACCGCGTCAACACCTTCAGCCCGGTGCAGGACGCTGAGTTAATGGATTTCGGATTTATCCAAAGCGACTTCTTCTAATAACAATGGAGCACGATGCTCCGGGAGTATCCAATGAAGACTCCAATCTGGCTGGCACTGGTTTGCCTGGCCGCCAGCCTGCCGACCCATGCGGAACTATTGAAACCCATTGAACTGAACGACCACGAACTGGCAAGCCTGCGCGGTCGCTATGTCATGCCGGGCCGGATCATCAGTTTCGGCATTGCCATGAGCAGCACCTGGCAAAATGCCAACGGTGAGGTGATCGGCGCGACGTCCTCGATGCAAATTCAGCAATCGACCATCAAGCCACAGTTCTACGTGACGATGATCGACGAACAAGGCAATGGCCCGGCGCGTAGCCAACACACCAGCTCGGGTACCGGCACCGTCACGGGCGGCGCCGGCCTCAACAGCACCGAAGGCGTCACCCAAGTCGTGCGGGCTGCCGGCGACAACAACAGTGCCTACAACAATGTTGATATCAACGTCACCAAGGCCAACCAGGCGCCAGCCACGCAACAACAAGGCCAGGCACTGGCCGCGGGCTCGACATTGACCGGCTCCAATGGGGCGGGCTCGCTCAGCGTTTCCTCGAGCGGTGCGGGTGTGCAACTGAACATCGTGGCCAACAACAACCAGGGCAGTTCCATGCAACGCCTGGCCCAGGGTGGCTTGATGCAGAACACGACGTTGCTCGGCAACAGTAACCAGGTCAGGAACCTCACGTCCTTCAATGTCGTGCTCCGTGACAACGTGGCGACCGCTGGCTCACTGAACGGCAACCTCGACCAGCTCAAAGGTCTTCGCACACAAGGATTCTGATCTACGCTCAGTCTCATCAAATGTAGTCAGAAGGGACGGCTAACCCATGCATCGAATGTTAACGATCAGAGCTATCGTCTGTTTGAGTAGCCTGGCCCCGGCTTCATTGCTTTACGCAGCACCGGACCCCCAGGTCGAAGCACTAAAACAAGAACTCATGGAGTTGAAACAGCGTTACGAAGCACAACAGAACGCGCTGATGGTACTTGAGCAGCGTGTTCGCCAAGTCGAAGAAGCACCGGCGACACCTGCTCCCAAACGCCTGACCAAATCCCCCGCCGAAACACCCAAGAGTGGCCAGACGGTGGCTGCCGGCGCACCCGGGACCTCGGGCAGTTCCTACGGGCAGTCGCTCAAGGACGACTCGGAACCGGCACAAAGCGTGTCCAACCTGTACGACGAAGCCAGCGGGTTCTTCGGCGGCGGCAAGTTCAGCGTCGAAACCGGCCTGACCTACACCCATTACGATACCCGTGCGCTGACGCTCAACGGCTTCCTGGCGCTGGACTCGATTTTCCTCGGCAACATCAACCTCGATCGCATCAAGGCGGATAACTGGACCCTGGACCTGACCGCTCGCTACAACGTGGCGCAACGCTGGCAGTTCGACATTAACGTCCCCGTGATCTATCGCGAATCCACGTATTCATCCGGTGGCGCCGGTGGCGCAGCCAACGGGGTTTCAGACGAAACCGTTACCCGCGATCCGGCCATCGGCGATATCAACGTTGGCGTTGCCTACAAGTTCCTGGATGAGTCGGCCAACCTGCCCGACGCGGTGGTTACCCTGCGCGTCAAGGCGCCGACCGGGGATGACCCTTACGGCATCAAGCTGGTCGAGGTGCCTGGCAACGATAACCTCGCGGTCCCCGAGGACCTGCCGACCGGCAACGGTGTCTGGGCGATCACCCCGGGAATCTCGCTGGTCAAGACCTTCGACCCGGCCGTGCTGTTCGGCAGCCTGGCCTACACCTACAACATGGAGGACTCTTTCAGCGACATCAGCCCTACGGTCAACACCAAGGTGCCCGGGGACGTGAAACTGGGCGACTCCTGGCAAGTCGGCGCCGGTATTGCGTTCGCCTTGAACGAGAAGATGAGTATGTCGTTCTCCTTTACCGACCAGTTTGCCCGCAAGAGCAAGATCAAGCCGGACGGCGGCGATTGGCAATCGATTTCCAACAGCGACTACAACTCGGCCAACTTCAACATCGGCATGACCCTGGCAGCCTCCGACAACCTGACGATCGTTCCCAACCTGGCCATCGGCCTGACCGACGACTCGCCAGACTTCTCCTTCAGCCTGAAATTCCCGTACTACTTCTGACCCGCGAAAAAAGCCCCGTTGCGACTTCAGTTGCAGCGGGGCTTTGTTGTTTGTAGAGCAAAAGATCTTGCGGTCAGCGGATCTGGTGCTTGTGCAGTAGACGGTAAAAGGTCGGCCTGGAGATCCCCAGCACCTTGGCAGCAATGCTCAGGTTATCGCTGTGGCGATTGAGTACATCGCACAAGGCCTGGCGCTCCGCCCGATGCTTGTAATCTTCCAGCGTGCCCATCGGCGCGGCGATGGCCTGGTGGCTGATCAGCCCCAGGTCTCGCGCTTCGATCTGCCGGCCTTCGGCCAGTACCAAGCCACGACGTACCCGGTTGGCCAGCTCGCGAACATTCCCCGGCCAGTCGTGCTTGCCCATGGCAATCAAGGCGTCCTCACTGAAGCTGCGCGGACGGCGGCCGGTTTCGTGGCTATAGAAATGGGAGAAATGGTTGGCCAGCATCGACAGGTCGCCATTGCGCTCACGCAGGGGCGCGGTCGCGACTTGCAACACGTTAAGGCGGTAATACAGATCTTCGCGGAAGCTTTTCTTCTCGATCGCCGCCTCAAGATCGACATGGGTTGCCGCCAACACCCGTACATCCACCGGAATCGGCTGGCTGCCGCCAACCCGTTCGATGTGTTTTTCCTGGAGGAAGCGCAACAGGCTTGCCTGCAGTTCCAGCGGGAGGTCACCGATCTCGTCGAGAAACAGCGTGCCGCCGTGTGCCGCTTCGATCCGCCCGACCTTTCGTTGATGGGCGCCGGTAAAGGCGCCCTTCTCGTGGCCGAACAGTTCGGACTGGATCAGGTGTTCCGGAATCGCCCCGCAATTGATCGCGACAAAGGGTTTGCTGTGGCGCAGTGATTGCCGATGCAGCGTGCGGGCCACCAGCTCCTTGCCTGTGCCGCTTTCACCGCGAATCAACACCGGCGACTCGGTGGGCGCCAGTTTGCTTAACAGCTTGCGCAATTCGCGGATGGGCTTGCTGTCGCCCAGCAGTTCGTGCTCGGGCTGATCGATGTGAACCGTGCCCTGCCCGCGCAGTCGCGCCATGCCAAAGGCCCGGCCCAGCGTGACCTGGACCCTGGAGACATCAAACGGCAAGGTATGGAAATCGAAGAACCATTCGCAGACAAAGTCTCCGACATTCTGTAGCCGCAGGACATCCTGGTTGAGCACGGCGATCCACTCGGTACCGCTGCGGCTGATCACCTCCTTGACCGTATCCGGGTGCTCAAGGTGAAAGGGCTGCAGTCGTAACAAACCCACGTCACAGGTTCGATCGGCGGCGTTGTCCAGCGAACAGCTGTCAACATCCCAACCCACGGAGCGTAATCCCGGTAACAGGCGATGGCAGTCGTCGCAGGGATCCACCACTAATAAACGTCGTAACGCAGGCGCTTCGCTCATGTGATTTCCTTGACGCCAAATTTTAGGATTTTTTATTAAAAACAGTCATTTGGCGGACCTGGCTGTAACATTAGCAAGAATTTGACGGACGCTTGTACCGATTGACTATAGGCCTGCTGCGCAAAGAGTTATAAGAAACGGGTTTTCCCAGCGACTCGACCAATGTTTCCTTTCATCAAGCTTTCAACCCGGGCCCGATTGACGGCGATATAAAAGAAAGTTGAAATTTCCTCTGATTGTGTGTGACCCGAACCCCGGTTGCGGGCATCAGTACAAGTAACCAGCCGAACGGTAAGCCCAACCGACGGCAATTGACTTGATTGGGCCTATAGAGAGACGACCTATGAACGCCCCGCTCCGTGTCAACGAAGCTCTTCTGATTGCCGACCGCGCATTTAAGCCGTTCAAATGCGTGGCCTGGGCCCCACAGGATGGGAATGGCGAACTGACCCTGACCGTTATCGACCGCACCAGTAACAATATTGGGCGCAAACAGATTCCGAGCAGTGCCTATAGCGATCCGGCGCAGCTTGAAAGCTTGCTGGAACAGGCCCGCGCCGAATTGAGCGAAGAAGGCTACACGCTGCAATCCTGGTCGATGCCACAATAATTGTATTGCGGATTACTCCGGAGTAATCCGCGCCCTCGCCTGTCGTTAGTTGGCTGTCTTTTTCAGGCCAACCGCACTTAAGACCTTGGCTTACTTGAACTTCGGCGCGCCCTGAATTCTTTGCTGGCTTGCCTTTGGTTCGAAAAGACAGTGTTGTGGCACACAACGACCTTCCACCTGTTAGTTATGACAGTTGTGCAATCGATCATTCAGGGATTGAATAATCTCTTAATAGTCGCCACCCCCAACTTCTGGATCAGGACGACTCGCAAGGAGATGCGTGCATGTCAATCCAGTCCGTTCTGGCTTTCCCCCCAACAGTCCATCAGGTCGGAAAGCTCGACCCCAGCTTCGCTGCCAAAGGCACCACCCAGGTGTATTTCTTCGGCAGCACTTCAAGCCTGGCCAACGACATCGTGCTTGACTCACAGGGTCGGTTACTGGTGGCGGCCAAGGTCACAATGCCCGGCGGCAGCCGCTTTGGCCTGGCGCGTTTGCTGAAGGATGGTTCGGCGGACCTGGCCTTTGGCAAGCAAGGCAGCGTCATCGGGCAATTCGAACCGGGCTTCGAAGCCATGGCAGGCAAAGTGCAGGTGCTTCCCGACGGAAACATCCTGATCGCTGGTCTGCAATATGAAAGCGAGCACCGCACGCTCCCGGCATTGGCGCTGTTTGACCCGCAGGGTCAACCGGTCCAGTGTTTTGGCGACAATGGCCGCTGTGTGGTGCGCCTGCCAGGCAATTTGTCTCAGGGCATGCGCGATGTCTGGCTGCCCCCGGGCGTACCGGGCGCCGAGGCTTGCAGTGTCGACGTGCAGGAGGACGGTCGAATTCTGCTGGTGGCCAATCATCACTTCGAACTGGCCGATCATGCCGCCATGCTGATACGGCTGAACACCGACGGCACGCTGGACAGGACCTTCAATGGCCGTGGCTTTGTGATGGTCAGGCACCTGCTGATGAATACCTGGCTCAGCAGCGTTACAGTGCAACACGACGGTCGCATCCTGGTGGCTGGATCAATCAACTTTCCGCAAGAAGGCCTGGTGGCCCGCTACAACCCCGATGGCAGCCTCGACACCAGTTTCGCCGTGGATGGCTTCATGAGCTTTTCGGCAAACGGGCACGGTGCCCAGGTCAGTCAAATCGTCCAGCAGGACAACGGCGACCTACACTGCTTTGGCAGCAGCCGCGACCCCATGCGCTGCATGACCCTGAAACTGCACCTCAATGGTCGCCCGGATCATCACTGCAATGGCGGCCAGGCGCAATTGCTGGAGATCGGCCACAGCGGCTGCCAGTGGACCGCCGCCCAAACGCAGCCGGACGGCAGCGTAGTCACCGTCGGCGCCACCATTGGCGGCGTCGAGGCCGACTTTGTATTGGGTCGATACCTGCCAGGCGGGCAACTCGACAGCGATTTTGCCAACGGTAGTGGATGGGTGCGCACCCGCCTGGGCCGTAGCCTCGATACGGCCACATCCGTCGCGGTGCAAGACGACGGAAACGTTCTGGTCGGCGGCTATTCTCTGGACGGCAACTATCGGGCGATCGTCGCACGCTACCTGGTCTGATTCGATGGAATTTTCCTACGCTTGATCTTCTTTCAGGCTTACGGCAAGTTGCGCGCTTCTTAATACAAGGAGTAGCCGATGTCCGGTTCGATGGTCCAGGCGTTCGCGCACAATTTTCTCGGCAACTCACCGCGCTGGTACAAGGCCTGCATTGTCGGCTTCCTGATTCTCAACGCCCTGTTGTTATGGACCGCAGGCCCGGTGGTAGCGGGCTGGATGCTGGTGCTGGAGTTCATTTTCACCCTGGCCATGGCGCTCAAGTGTTATCCGCTGATGCCCGGCGGCCTGCTGTTGGTCGAAGCACTGCTACTGAAGATGACCACGCCCCAGGCGCTCTATGACGAGTTGCTGCACAACTTCCCGGTGATCCTGCTGCTGATGTTCATGGTGGCGGGCATCTACTTCATGAAAGACCTGTTGCTGTTCCTGTTCTCGCGCCTGCTGCTGGGTGTGCGCAGCAAGGCCCTGCTGGCGCTGATGTTCTGCTTTTTGTCGGCGTTCCTGTCGGCGTTTCTCGACGCCCTGACCGTGACCGCGGTGATCATCAGTGCCGCCGTCGGGTTTTACTCGGTGTACCACCGCGTCGCCTCGGGTAGCGATCCGCGCCAGGACAGCGAATACAGCGACGATGAGCACCTGCCCACCCTGCATCACGCTGACCTCGAGCAGTTCCGCGCGTTTTTGCGCAGCCTGCTGATGCACGGCGCCGTGGGCACGGCGCTGGGTGGCGTGTGTACACTGGTCGGCGAACCGCAGAACCTGTTGATTGGCCATGAAATGGGCTGGCACTTCGCCGAATTTTTCCTGAAGATCGCACCGGTTTCCTTGCCAGTGCTGGTCGCGGGCCTGGTGACTTGCGTCCTGCTGGAAAAACTGCGCTGGTTTGGTTACGGCACCTTGCTTCCGGACAACGTACGCGCCGTGCTGGCCAATTACGCCGCCCAGGACAATGCCGAGCGCACCTCACGCCAGGGTGCAGCGTTGATCGTGCAATCCGTGGCCGCCCTGATCCTGATTGCCGGCTTGGCCTTTCACGTAGCCGAAGTGGGCCTGATAGGGCTGATGGTGATCGTGTTGATCACCGCGTTCACTGGCATCACCGACGAGCACCGCCTCGGCACCGCGTTCAAGGACGCCATGCCCTTCACCGCGCTGCTGGTGGTGTTTTTCGCCGTGGTGGCAGTGATCCACGATCAGCAGTTGTTCACACCATTGATCCAATGGGTACTGGCCCTGCCCGCCGATCAACAACCGGGCATGCTGTACATCGCCAACGGCCTGCTCTCGGCCATCAGCGACAACGTGTTCGTGGCGACCATCTACATCACCGAAGTGAAACAGGCCTTCCTCTCCGGGCACATGAGCCGCGAGCATTTCGAGACGCTGGCGATTGCGATCAACACCGGCACCAACCTGCCCAGCGTGGCAACCCCCAATGGCCAGGCGGCGTTCCTGTTCCTGCTGACCTCATCGATTGCACCGCTGATTCGCCTGTCGTATGGGCGGATGGTGTGGATGGCGTTGCCGTATACCGTGGTGATGGGGATCCTTGGCTGGTACGCCGTGAGTTTCTGGCTGTAACACATTACCCAATGTGGGAGCGGGCTTGCTCGCGAAGGCGGCGTGTCATTCAACATTAATGTTGCCTGATACGGCCCCTTCGCGAGCAAGCCCGCACACATTTGGACTTCGCCACGTCATTCAGCCAAGGCCGTGCCAGACTCTACCGTCGCGAACCAGCAGTTCTTCGGCGGCCTCGGGGCCGTTTTCACCCGCGGCATAGCCCTGCACGCTGGAATCCTGCTGCCAGGCATCCAGGAAAGGCTGCACGGCACGCCAGCCGTTCTCGATGTTGTCGGCGCGCTGGAACAGCGTCTGGTCACCGGTCAGGCAGTCGTAGATCAGGGTTTCATAGCCAGTGGACGGCTGCATTTCGAAGAAGTCCTTGTAGGCAAACCCCAGTTCGATGTTGTCCATCTTCAGCGCCTGGCCGGGCCGCTTGGCCAGCAGGTCGAACCACATGCCTTCGTTAGGTTGAATCTGGATCCGCAGATAGGTCGGCGCCAGCTCATCGACTTCGGTATCGCGGAACTGCGCATAAGGCGCCGGCTTGAAGCAGATGACGATCTCGGTGTCGCGCACGCTCATGCGCTTGCCGGTGCGCAGGTAGAACGGCACACCGACCCAACGCCAGTTGTCGATCATGACCTTGAGGGCGACATAGGTTTCGGTGTTGCTGTCGGGCGCCACCTTCTCTTCCTGGCGATATCCGGGCAGTGGCTTTCCATCGACTTCGCCAGCGGTGTACTGGCCCCGAACCGAATTGGCCCGGGCCTCTTCCACCGACCAGGGACGAATCGCGCCAACCACCTTGGCTTTCTCGCCACGTACCGCATCGGCACCAAAGGCCGCCGGTGGCTCCATGGCCACCATCGCCAGCAACTGGAACAGGTGGTTGGGCACCATGTCCCGCAGGGCGCCGGTGTGTTCGTAAAAGCTGCCACGGGTTTCCACGCCGACGGTTTCGGCGGCGGTGATCTGCACGTGGTCGATGTAATGGTTGTTCCAGAACGCTTCGAACAGGCTGTTGGAGAACCGGCTGACCAGGATGTTCTGCACGGTCTCCTTGCCCAGGTAGTGATCGATGCGATAGATCTGCTTTTCCGTCATGACCTTGAGCAGGCAGGCGTTCAACGCCTCCGCGGTTTGCAGGTCGGACCCGAAGGGTTTTTCGATCACCACCCTTCTGAACGCTTCGGGGCTTTCTTCGAGCAAGCCGGACGCCCCAAGCCGGCGCGCCACTTCACTGAAAAAGCGTGGCGCGGTGGCCAGGTAGAACACCGCGTTGCCTGTGCCGCTGTCGGCGATTTTCGCCGCCAGCGCCTGATAAGTGCTGTCGTCCAGGAAGTCGCCCTGGACGTAGCTGATGCCTTTGGCGAGTTTGGCCCACACATCCGGGTCAAGGGCCTGATCGCCCTTGCCGACTTTGGCGGCCACCTCGCTGCGGATGAAGTCTTCGAGTTTTTTCGCGAAGCCTTCATCGCTGATGGCGTTGTGGTCAACGCCGATGATCCGCAGGCCATCCCCGAGTAAACCGTCGCGCTTGAGGTTGTACAGCGCCGGCATCAGCAGGCGCTTGACCAGATCGCCGTGGGCGCCGAACAGGAACAGCGTGGTGGGTGGCGCGGGTTCAGTCTTGGATTTCCTGCGGATCCCATGGGTCATTTTTTCGCAGTCTCCTTGTGGCCGCCGAAGCCGAAGCGCTGGGCCGAGAGGACTTTGTCGCCGAAGGTACCCTGGCCGCGCGAGCGGTAGCGCGAGAACAGCGAGTTCGACAGCACTGGCACCGGCACCGCTTGTTCCATGGCGGCTTCGATGGTCCATTGACCTTCACCGCTGTCCGCTACGGAACCGGAATAACCGTCGAGTTTCGAATCACTGGCCAGGGCGTCGGCGGTCAGGTCGAGCAGCCACGAGGACACCACGCTGCCACGACGCCAGACTTCGGCAATATCGGCGACGTTCAGCTCGAAACGCTGGTCGGGTGGCAGGATTTCGCTGGATTTGGTTTTCAGGATGTCGAAGCCTTCGGCGAAGGCCTGCATCATGCCGTACTCGATACCGTTGTGGATCATCTTGACGAAATGCCCGGCACCGGCGGGACCGGCGTGGATGTAGCCGTGCTCGGCACGATTGTCATCGGACTTGCGGTCCTTGGTGCGCGGAATGTCACCCATGCCCGGCGCCAGGGATTTGAACAGCGGATCAAGACGAGTCACGGTCTCGGCATCGCCGCCGATCATCATGCAGTAACCGCGCTCCAGGCCCCAGACACCGCCGGAGGTGCCGACGTCGATGTAGTGCAGGCCTTTTTCCGCGAGGGTTTTCGCCCGGCGAATGTCGTCCTTATAGAAGGTGTTGCCGCCGTCGATGATGGTATCGCCGGCTTCGAGCAAAGTGCTCAGGGTGTCGATGGTGTCTTCGGTCGGTGCGCCTGCCGGCAGCATGACCCACACCGCTCGTGGTTTGGCCAGGCCAGCAACCAGGGCCGGCAAATCGGCAACGCCCGTGGCGCCCTCTGCGCTCAAGGTATCGACGAAGGCGGTATTGCGGTCGTACACAACGGTGGTATGTCCGTTGAGCATCAGGCGCCGCGCAATATTGCCGCCCATGCGGCCCAGTCCAATAATCCCGAGTTGCATGTGCTGATGCTCCCTACTACAAATAAAAGTGTGTCAAAGGTTATAGCCCAACGCGACTCATGAGGTTAGTCCAGAGCGTTGGCATGAAGTTTCCGGGCATTGTGCCCGATCCTGATGGATAACGTCGGGAATCGTGCCGAAGACACAACGACCATGAAAAATAAAAAAGTTCCCTTCAGGGGCAAAAGAAATCAAAATTGGCGCCGATAGTAGATCAACCACCGATTCCGGCGGGCAAACCTACAGTTGAGACACGCCATTTGCGAGGTGAGCAATGGGCACAGTACACACCGCACTGCCAGCACAAACCCTTTACGCCACTATCCGCCGCGACGAATTACGTCAGTTGAAAGACGAGCGCGACCAGTTGAAACAAGAGCTGGCGCAACTGCGCTTGCTGATCCAGGGCCAACAGCCCTTGCCCCTGCCCCAGCGGGCACCTCACGCCTGACCCCTAGCCGAAATCGGAAGCAGCATTGCTCTGCTTCCGACACGCCATACCCCCCTTTATCCCCGGTAACTCACGAAATTTTCACATTCGCCTGTTGATACTCCGGCGCAATGTGCGCCGCCTGGACTGTGCGCGGTCGCCGTTTTTCGGCGACTGCGGGGCCTGGTGGTGCTAGTGATTACTGGCTGGAGCGTTGAATGACTTGGTTTAAACGCAGCGATACGTCTGCGAAAGGTTTCGATTGGGCAGGACTACTCTGGTTGTTTCTGTTCTTCTGGTATTTTTCCGGCATCACCCAACTGTTGATCCAGCTGACCGGCACCTCCGGTTTCACCGGCTTCCGCCAGGCGTTCGTGATGAGTGCCATCTGGCTGGCGCCGATGCTGTTGTTCCCCCGGCAAACCCGGGTGATGGCTGCGGTGATCGGCGTGGTGCTGTGGGCGTGCTCGATGGCCAGCCTCGGTTACTTCTTCATCTATCAGCAGGAATTCTCCCAAAGCGTCATCTTCATCATGTTCGAATCGAACGTGTCCGAAGCCGGCGAATACATGACCCAGTATTTTGCCTGGTGGATGGTCCCGGCCTTCCTCGCGCACACCGCGGTCAGCTACTTCCTGTGGACCCGCCTGCGCCCGGTGTACCTGCCTCGCACCAAGGCACTGGTGGCGGCAACCGCCATTCTGGTTGCCGTGGTCGGTTATCCGCTGGTCAAGCAAACGATGCGTACCGGCAGCTTCGCCGAGGGTTTCGAGAAGTTCGAAACCCGCATCGAGCCGGCGGTGCCGTGGCAAATGGCCGTGGCTTATCACCGCTATCTCGATACCCTGGCCGGCATGCAGGACATGTTGCACAGCGCGAGCAAGGTGGCGCCGCTGCACAACCTCAAGGATGCCACGGCCAACCAGCCCGCCACCCTGGTGCTGGTGATTGGCGAGTCGACCAACCGTCAGCGCATGAGCCTGTACGGCTACCCTCGGCAAACCACGCCGGAGCTGGACAAGCTCAAGGATCAACTGACGGTCTTCGATAACGTCATCACGCCGCGCCCGTACACCATCGAGGCGTTGCAACAGGTACTGACCTTCGCCGACGAAGAAAACCCCGAGCTGTACCTGTCCACGCCGTCATTGGTCGCCATGATGAAACAGGCCGGCTACAAAACCTTCTGGATCACCAACCAGCAGACCATGACCAAGCGCAACACCATGCTCACGACGTTCTCCGAGCAGGCTGACGAGCAGGTCTACCTCAACAACAACCGCAACCAGAATGCCGCCCAGTACGATGGCGACGTGATCGAGCCTTTCAACAAGGCCCTGGCCGATGCGGCACCGCGCAAGCTGATCGTGGTGCATCTGCTCGGCACGCACATGAGCTACCAGTACCGCTACCCTTCGACCTTCGACAAGTTCAAGGACCGCAATGGCGTTCCGCCAGGCGTGCGTGACGATCAGCTGCCAACGTACAACAGCTATGACAATGCCGTGCTGTACAACGACTTCGTGGTGTCGAGCCTGATCAAGGACTACGCCAGGTCTGAGCCGAACGGCTTCCTGCTGTACCTCTCCGACCACGGTGAAGACGTCTTCGACTCCCCTGGCCATGGCACGCTCGGGCGCAACGAAAGCAAACCGACGGCGCCGATGTACACCATCCCGTTCATGGCGTGGGCCTCGCCAAAATGGCGCGAAAGCCACGACTGGAACTTTGCCGCTGACCTGGGACGGCCCTACAGCAGCTCGCACCTGATTCACACCTGGGCAGACCTGGCAGGCCTGAGCTTCGATGAGCTCGATCGCAGCAAGAGCGTGGTCAGCGACAGCTTCAAGCCACGGCCATTGCTGATCGGCAACCCTTACGAGCGTCAACAGCGGCCATTGATCGACTTCAGCCTGATCAAGCCAAAAGCGCCTGTCGCGCCTGAAGTCGTACATAACTAGCCCATTCAACGCCGTTCAAACCTGTGGGAGCGGGCTTTCGCGAGCAAGCCCTTTCCCACAGTTATTTGTGTTGTAGGAAATATCTCATAATAATAATTATTCTCGTTTAAGCCTAAATCCCTCCCTCCTCCTTCGTCTTTGAATCAACGGATTTTTCCCTCGACGACAAGGAGTCGGCCGCGATGTTCGCGCCTATCACCCGTTCCATGACTTTTACCCTTGGCCTGTGCGGTGCCGCACTCAGCCAGGATTTGCTCGCTGAAATCGAGACCGAGACCGCGCCTTTGGCGCCAACCCTCATGCTCGGCGCGACCAACGTCACCGCCCAAGGCCTGGGCAGCACCACCGAAAATACCGACTCGTACACCACAGGTTCCATGAGCACGGCTACCCGGTTACCGATGTCGATCAAGGAAACTCCGCAATCGGTGTCCGTGGTCACGCGCCAGCAAATGGACGATTTCAAACTCGGCAGCCTGTCCGAAGCCATGAGCCAGACCACCGGCATCGTGGTCCAGCACAACGACTCGGACCGGGTCAGCTATTCCTCGCGCGGCTACTCGATCAATAATTTCCAGATCGATGGCATGTTGAATACCTTCAGCTACATGAAGTCCGATTCCGACACCATCATCTACGACCGCATCGAAGTGGTACGCGGTGCAACGGGCTTGACCACCGGCGCGGGCGATCCTTCGGCCACCATCAACATGGTGCGCAAGCGACCGACCGCACAGTGGGAAGCCAAAAGCGGCGTCAGCGGCGGCAGCTACGACGATTACTACAGTTACCTGGACGTCGGCGGTCCCCTGGCCTTCGACGGCCGCCTGCGCGGTCGTGGGGTGGTGGCCTACCGCGACAGCGATTCCTACCGTGACAAATACCAGCAGCAACGGGAAGTCGGGTACGGAGTGCTGGAGGCCGACCTGACCGACGACACCCTGCTGGCGGTGGGTTACGACTATCAGAACAAGCACGTGCAAGGCACGTCGTGGGGCACGGTGCCGTACTGGAACGCCGACGGCAGCAAGGCCAAGCTGGGGCGCTCGACCAACATGGCGACGTCCTGGAGTTCCTGGCCGCTCAAGGACAAGACCGCGTTCGCCAACCTCGATCATCAGCTCGGCGGCGGATGGCAACTCAAGGCCGCCTACACCCACCGCGAAAGCGATACCGACGGCAAGATCTACTACGCCGGGGGTGGCTTCCCCGAAGCGGACCGCAGCGGCATGGTCGCCAACGTCAGCCACATGATCGGCACGCAAAAAATGAAGGCCTATGACTTCAACGTGTCCGGCCCCTACACGCTGTTGGGGCGCGATCACGAAATGATGGTGGGTTATGGCGAGGCGGAGCGCCGCGAGGATTCGCCTTACACGGTGGATGGCCCAAGAGCCGCCGATTACGAAAATGTCCCTGACTGGAAATACATGGGCAACATCGGCAAATTCCCCGACACCGTGACCAGCCTGACCGGCTCGAAAGACTATACCCGGCAGAAAGCCGGCTACCTGGCCACGCGCCTGAACCTCACCGATGAACTGCACGCCGTCCTCGGCAGCCGCTACGGCAGCTGGAAAACCTCGACCACCACCAACAGCTACCACGCCAATCTGCAGCTCAGTGGTGTCGATCACAGTAGCCAGCAACAGAACGACATGTGGACGCCCTACGCCGGACTGCTCTACGACCTCACGCCGGAGTACACCGCCTATGTCAGCTACACCGACATCTTCAAACCGCAGACCAACCGCGACAGCAATCGCAAATACCTCGAACCGGTGGTGGGCAGCAACTATGAACTGGGGCTCAAGGGCAGCCTGCTGGAAGAGCGCTTGAACCTGGCTACGGCGCTGTTCTGGAGCAAGCAGGACAACGTCGCGGAACTGGACGACTCGGTACCACCGGATCCGGTGACCGGCGAGGAGTTCTATAAATCCAGCGGTAAAGGCAACAAGGTGCAAGGCTTCGAAGCCGAGCTGTCAGGCGAAGTCATGGAGGGCTGGAACATGACCGCCGGTTACACCTACACCCATTCGGTCGATGGGGAAAGTCAACGGATCAACACGGTCCAGCCGTTGAACATGCTGCGCTTCTCTACGGCCTGGCACCTGCCCGGCGAGTGGCAGGCGCTGACCGTGGGGGCTGCGGTGAACTGGCAGAGCGACATTTATCGCGGCGCCAATCGTCCGGTCGGACGCCGCGCCGATGGCAGCCTCATCACCGAGCGCACGGACATCCAGCAGGAGGCCTACACCGTGGTCAACCTGATGTCGCGCTACGAATTCGACCGGCACCTGTCTGCCTCATTGAACGTCAACAACCTGTTCGACAAGAAGTATTACGACAATGTCGGGTTCTACAACGGTGTGTATTGGGGCGACCCGCGCACGGTGACCTTGAGCCTCGACTGGAAGCTCTAGAGTAATTAATTCCCATTTAACGGAATCGGCGGATAATGGGCGTTCGACTTCGATTCATCGACTCATGGACGAACGGCATCCGACAGCTGTAAGTGGGAGGCACACCATGAAAAGATCTACCTTGATCCTTGCGGTACTGATGACCTTAGGCTCCGCCAGCGCCTTTGCCGAAGGCGGCGCCGAACGCATGCGCTACTACTACGAAACCCTGCACTACAACCAGCAAGTGGCGCTAGGCAACATCACGCCAGACCAGGCGAAAGAGTTACGGGTACCGGACGATCAAACCGCGCAAATGACCGAGTCCTATCGGCCGAAAGATTAACCTCTGACTACCCGTGTTTCTGTAGGAGCAAGCTTGCTCGCGATGGTTGTTAACGATAACGCGTGTTTACTGACTAAACGCGGCGCTCTCTAGTCCATCGCGAGCAAGCTCGCGCCACCGCATTGCCTTCCAGAACCTCCAGGGTGATCTTGCAGCAGCCGCGCTGACGAGCAATGTCCTCGACCTTGTGCAGCATTCGCTGGCTCAGCCCCAGGCCGCGAAACTTGGGCACCACCGCCACGTCGTGCACGTTCCTAATGCCCCCAGATCAGTGCTTCAGTCCACCCCAGCCCGGCAAAATCCTCCGCCCGTAGATTCGACTCCCCTGCACAGAAAAATTCATCCAGCTGCGGCGGCTTTACCGAGGTGCCGCTGAGCATCGCATGGACCTGTCCGCGATGATGAATCTGGTGCTCGAACAGGTGCGACAACAGGCGCAAGCGGCTGTCGTATTGCGGCGTGTCCCGGGCGATGGTCACGATCTTGCCCAGGTCTGCATCGCGCATCTGCTCGCAGTAGGCAATCAGGCGTCGGTCGACCTGGGCTTGTTCGCGCTTGAGGTCGACGGCCTGGGTAAGCGGCTCGTCGTCCTTGAAGAAAAGGTAGCAATCGGGGTGGGGATCATCACCGCGCAACTCGCGTTCAAGGGCATCCACGTAGAACCAGTCGCAGGTCAGGATGTGGTTGAGGGTGGCGCGCAGACTGGGAAAGAAGCTGACCCGCGGTGCCGCCAGCTCATCCTCGCTCAACTGACTCCAGGCCTTGGCCAGTCGGTGATTGGCCCAGGCATTCTGGTAAGCCATGGTCAGCAAATGGTGCGACAGAGGTTGATTCATCTTCACTCCTCCTGGATGTCACGCCTGGGCGAAACGTTGCAGCTGCATTTCCTGCAGGCGACTGAGGGTGCGGCGGAACGGAAATTCCAGGTAGCCCTCGGTGTAGAGCGAGTCCATGGGTACCTGGGCTTCGAGATACAGCGGTACCTTGCGGTCGTAGCACTCGTCCACCAACGCTATGAAACGCCGCACACCGTCGTCGTGCACCGACAACTGCGGCAACTCGCGATCCCCGGCCTCCACTCGCACGGCACCGTCTTCAGTGCCCCGGGCAATGCGCCCGGCACGTTGTTGCGCGCTGAGGTTGGGCACGTCACCTAGAAGAATAGCGCTGAAGGTGTCGCACAGGGCCATGAAATCCATCGCGGCAAAAGGCTGTTCACAAAGGTCGGCGTAGCGGCACCAGAGCACGCCCTGGCTGGCCTGCACCACCGGGAGCGTACGGTAACCGACCTGGAACGGCTCGCTGGAAGACGCTTGGCCAACGGTCAGCATCCGGAAAACGTCATTCAATGCGCTGGGCTCGCCGGGCGCGGTCACCCAGTAACGTTGCAAGCCCTGCCCCGGGTGCAGGCGATGATCTTCCCCGCCGTCCACCGCGATCACCTGCATGTGCTGCTTGATCGCGACAATGGCCGGCATGAATCGGTCGCGGTTGAAGCCGTCGGCGTATAGCTGGTCCGGGGGCAGGTTGGAGGTGCAGACCACCACCACGCCCTGTTCGAACATCACCTGGAACAGGCGCCCAAGAATGATCGCATCACCGATGTCGTTGACGAACAACTCGTCAAAGCACAGCACCCGCACTTCTTCGCTCAGTTCGCGGGCCAAGGCCTGCAGCGGGTCGGCGGTACCGGTCAGCTGAAATGAACGCTGGTGCACCCAACCCATGAAATGATGAAAGTGCTGTCGCCGGGCCGGCACCCGCAGGTTTTGGTAGAACTGGTCCATCAACCAGGTCTTGCCACGCCCCACTGGGCCCCAGAGGTAGACGCCCATGATAGGTTTGCGCCCTTCATGCAGCGCTTCATGGCACTTTTGCAAGGCCCAGACAGCATGTTCCTGAGCCTCGTCCTGGACGAAACCCTTCTGTTCGATCGCGTGCTGCCAGGCACTGAGGGGGGAGTCGACATTCATGCGCGGCAGTATGCCATCCGTCGACGCCGGTTCCTGAGAAATATCGCGCCGGACCTGCGCTGTTCGACCAGGAAAAAGTGTCTTGACGGAATATATGATTGGCATCATATTTAATAGATGACGCACAGCATTTAAATTCAACAGGCGTTCCCTCAGGAGTTCTCCCCATGCATTACAAAGTTTTCGGCCGTAAAACCGGCTTGCGGGTTTCCGAACTGGCGTTGGGTGCCGGCAACTTTGGCACCGGCTGGGGTCATGGTGCCGAGCGCGAAGAAGCCAAGGGCATTTTTGATGGCTACCTGGCGGCAGGCGGTAATTTCATCGACACCGCCAACGGCTACCAGGCTGGCCAGTCGGAAGCCATGCTCAGCGAATTCATCGCCGCGGAACGCGATCATCTGGTCATCGCCAGTAAATACACGCTTGGCACCACGCCGGACGCCGGCATTTCCCATACCGGCAACAACCGCAAGAACATGGTTCGCGCCGTGGAAGAGAGCTTGAAGCGGCTGAAAACCGATCACCTGGACCTGTTCTGGGCACACATGAGCGACGGCGTGACGCCGATGGAAGAGATCCTGCGCGGTTTCGACGACCTGGTCCGCGCCGGGAAGATCCACTACGCCGGACTGTCGAACTTTCCGGCGTGGCGCATCGCCCGCGCCGACCTGCTGGCCGAGGTGCGCGGCTTCGCCCCGATTGCGGCGATCCAGGTCGAATACAGCTTGGCCGAACGCACCGCCGAGCGTGAACAATTGCCCATGGCCGAAGCCCTGGGCCTGGCCGCGACCCTGTGGTCGCCCTTGGGCGGCGGCTTTCTCACGGGCAAGTACCGCACAGGCGACGGCGACAACCGCGCGAGCAAACTGGGGATGCTGGTCCACGCCGAGAAAAGCGCCCGGGAAACCGCCCTGCTCGACACCCTGCTGGCCGTCGCTGAGGAACTGGGTGTGAGCCCGACCCATGTGGCCATTGCCTGGCTGCGCGAAAAAGCCAGCCGCTCGACCACGACGTTGATTCCGATCCTCGGTTCACGTACCCGCGAACAGCTGGATGCGACCCTGGGGGCGTTGAACGTGCAGCTGGATGCCGAGCAGTTGTCGCGGCTCGATGGCGTCAGCGATGTGCCCAAGGGCGTGCCCCATGAATCCATTAGCGGGTCGTTTGCGCGGTTCAGCGGGGGCGTGACCCTCGACCTGCCGAAAATCCCTGTCGCCTGACCCCGATTACCTGTAGGAGCTGGCTTGCCAGCGAAGGCGGCGCCACATTCAACATCGTGGTGTCAGGCAGGCCCTCTTCGCTGGCAAGCCAGCTCCTACAGGGGTTGTGTGTTACCGGTCGACTTTGTGTTTAGCCGCATACAGGCACAGCATCTCCATCGCCAGCGTTGCCGCCGCCAATGAGGTGATGTCCGCATGGTCATAGGCCGGCGCCACTTCCACCACATCCATGCCCACCAGGTTGATCCCGCGCAAGCCACCGAGGATTTCCAGCGCCTGCACCGTGCTCAAGCCGCCACACACCGGGGTGCCGGTGCCCGGTGCGAACGCCGGGTCCAGGCAGTCGATGTCGAACGTCAGGTACACCGGGTTGTCACCGACCCTGGCGCGAATCGCCTCGACAATCGCATCGACCCCACGCCTTTGCACGTGCCGCGCATCCAATACCTGGAAGCCCTGATGATCGTCGTTGGTGGTGCGCAAGCCGATCTGCACCGAACGCGACGGATCCACCAGCCCCTCCTTGGCCGCATGCCAGAACATGGTGCCGTGGTCGATCCGCTTGCCCTCCTCGTCCGGCCAGGTATCGCTGTGGGCGTCGAAGTGAATCAGCGACAGCGCACCATGCTTGCGTGCATGGGCCTTGAGCAGCGGATAGGTGATGAAGTGATCGCCGCCGAAGGTCAGCATCGCACTGCCAGCATTGAGGATGTGCTCGGCGTGGGCTTCGATCGTTTCCGGAGTCGACTGGGGCGAACCGTAATCGAAGTCGCAATCACCGAAGTCGACCACCGCCAGATGATCAAAGGGATCGAAGGTCCACGGCCAGTGCCGCTCCCAGGCAATCCCGGTGGAAGCGGCGCGAATCCCCCGTGGGCCGAAGCGCGCGCCGGGTCGGTTGCTGGTGGCGGTGTCGAACGGCACGCCGCTGACCGCTACGTCGACACCGCGCAAGTCGCGGCTGTAGCGTCGACGCATGAAACTGGTGATGCCGGCGTAGGTGCTTTCGGCGGCGGTGCCATAGAGGCTGTCACGGGTGATGGCCTGGTCGTTCTGCACGGGGACGTCCATTGGAGGATCCTTGTTATTGGCGGCTACGCAAAGTTGTCCACACGCGGGTACGGTGGCGCATGTCCTTGAGGCTCAGGCTGCGGTCGGCGTAAAGGCGCTCGCGGATGTCCTCGGGTGGATGGAGGATGCGTCCTCGGTTACATTGGTAAAATATAAAGATTATTACGCTGACATTATCCCGGAGTAATGTTTGATGCTCGGTCAATTGCATGATCTGGACCTGCAACTGTTGCGCCTGTTTGTCAGCGTGGTGGAGTGCGGCGGCTTCAGCGCCGCCCAGGGTGAACTGGGCCTGAGCCAGTCGAGCATCAGCCAGCAAATGGCCAAATTGGAAACCCGCCTCGGCTACCGCTTGTGCAGCCGTGGCAAGGGCGGATTTCGCATCACGCCCAAAGGCGAACAATTGCTCAGCGCGACGCGCAGCCTGTTCCAGTCCATCGAAGCGTTCCGTCATCAATCCAACGGCGTGGCCGGGCGCCTGATCGGCGAGGTGCGCCTGGGGGTGTCCGAAGCGCTGGATCAATCGGTGCTGCAACGGGTGGCCGAGGCTATCCGGCGCTTTCGCGAGCGCGACGAATCGGTGCGCATCGAGTTGATGAGCGCGATGCCCGGCGACATGGAGCGCTTGCTGCTACAGCAGCGTCTGGACCTGGCCATCGGTTATTTCTCGCAGATACAAGGCGCGTTCGACTACCACCAGCTGTTCAGCGAAACCCAGCACCTGTACTGCGCCCTGGGCCATCCGCTGTTCACCGATGAGGCGCCGGATGATGAGGCACTGCAGGCGTGCGACCGGGTCGATCACCCCTACCGCTTCCTGCGCAGTGACGAGCCCTATCAAGGAAAGCTGTGTTCGGCGCGCGCGGAGCAGGTCGAAGGCACCCTCGCCTTCATCCTGTCCGGCAAGCACATCGGCTACCTGCCCAGTCACTTTGCCCGCAGTTGGGAAGACAAGGGTTTGCTGCGGCCGGTGCGTCGCGAAGGCTTGAGTTTTGAGGTGGCGTTTCATCTGGCTCGCCATCGCGCGCAGGTGCCGGGGGATGCGCAGAAGGCGTTTGAAGAGGATCTGCTCGCAGCGTTTGCCTAAGATCAAAAGATCGCAGCCTGCGGCAGCGCCTACATTTTTTGCCGTGGCTTGATCGTTCTGGCATCCTGCGCCTCCATTTTCTGACCCGGCCCTGCCTCCCGGCACGCAAACCATGACTTCCCCAGAAAAAAACCCGCGCCACAACGACCTGATCTACGGCCTCGACGACCGCCCGCACCTCACCGCCACGGTGTTCGCCGCCCTGCAACACGTGCTCGCCAGCTTCGTCGGCATCATTACCCCGACGCTGATCATGGGCAGTGCCTTGGGTTTGCAGAGCGAAATCCCCTACCTGATCAGCATGGCGCTGTTCGTCTCCGGCCTCGGCACCTTCGTTCAGGCGCGGCGCTTCGGTCCGGTGGGTTCGGGCCTGTTGTGCCTGCAAGGCACCAGTTTCTCGTTCATCAGCGTGATCCTCAGTGCCGGTTTCATGGTCAAGGCCCGGGGCGGTGGTACCGATGAAATCCTCTCGACGATCTTCGGCGTGTGCTTTTTTGCCGCCTTCATCGAAGTGGTGTTGAGCCAGTTCATCGGCAAGCTGCGGATGCTGATCACCCCGGTGGTGACCGGCACCATCATCACCCTGATGGGCCTGTCGTTGATCAAGGTCGCCATGACCGACATCGCCGGCGGCTTCGGCGCTCCCGACCTCGGCGCGGCCGGTCACCTGGGCCTCGCGGCCCTGGTGCTGGGCACCATCGTGGTGTTGAACCGGGTGGACGTGCCGTTCCTGCGCCTGGGCGCGATCGTCATCGGCCTGACCCTCGGCTACGTCGTCGCCTGGCTGCTGGGCCACGTCGATTTCGCCAGCCTGCCCGCCGTGCCGCTGATGAGCGTGCCGGTACCGTTCAAGTATGGCTTTGCCTTCGACTGGGTGGCGTTCGTCCCGGTGGCGGTGATTTTCCTGGTGTCGCCGCTGGAAGCGGCCGGTGACCTGACCGCCAACTCGATGATTTCCCGTCAACCGGTCAAAGGCCCGCTGTACATTCGAAGGATCAAATCCGGTCTGTTGGCCGACGGCCTCAACTCGGCCATGGCTGCGGTGTTCAACAGCATGCCGATGGTCACCTTCGCGCAGAACAACGGCGTGATCCAACTGACCGGCGTGGCCAGTCGTTACGTGGCGTTTTTCATTGCCGGCCTGTTGGTCGTGCTGGGGCTGTTCCCGATGATCGGCGCGGTATTGCAGCTGATGCCCAAGCCGGTGCTCGGGGGTGCCGAACTGGTGATGTTCGGCACCGTCGCCGTGGCCGGGATCAAGATCCTCGCCGAAGCCGGACTGCATCGACGCAACATGCTGATCGTGGCGATTTCCATCGGCATGGGCCTGGGTGTGGCGGCTGTGCCGCAGGTGTTGCGCGAACTGCCCAAGGCGCTGCACAACATTTTCGAATCGCCGATCACCGTGGGTGCACTGTGCGCTATCGTGCTGAACATCTTCCTGCCCGAGGACTTCATCGAGCTTGCGCAAGACGATTTCGATCCGGAAGCCTCGATCCTCCAGGTCATGGAGAACCCCGAGATTGCGCCCAAGGCTGAACCCGCATCAAAGGCCGCTGTCGCACAGTAGACCACTACGGTTTCAGGGCTGGGCCGTTGACGGCACAGCTCTTCTCCAGACAAGAGCACCTCCATGCGCAGCGTCCACACCCTCGTACTGTCTCTTTTGCTGCTCGCCCTGAGCGCCTGTGCCTCCTTCCCCAACAGCGACCCGCTGAACGTCACCGTCGTCGGTGTCGAGCCATTGCAAGGCCAGGACATGGAAGTGCGCTTTGCGGTGAAGATTCGCGTGCAAAACCCCAATGACAACAACATCGACTACAACGGCGTTGCCCTGGACCTCGACATCAACGACCAGCCCTTCGCCTCCGGCGTCAGCGATCAATCGGGCTCGATCGGACGTTTCTCCGACGCCGTGCTGAGCGTGCCGGTGAGCGTGTCGACGTTCTCGGTGTTTCGTCAGGCAATCGGCCTGAGCCAGACCCAGACCCTGAACAACATGCCCTACACGTTGCGCGGCAAACTGGGCGGAGGCTTGTTCGGCACCCGGCGTTTCGTCGACAGTGGCAAGCTCAACCTGCCGGGGCCTGCTACCCGCCCCCGTTAATGAGATAAACGCAAATCCCTGTGGGGGTTATGTGGTGAAGCGAACCCCGGGTTTGGCCCGCTCATCCACCGTCAATTCGAACACATCCGGGCGCGCGTAATGCCCGACCACATCGTAATCATATCGAGCGCGAATCAGGTCATCGGTGTCGATTTCAGCGCAAAGCAGACCCGGCCCATCCCGTAGCGGTCCGGCCAGGATATCCCCCATCGGGCCGACGATTACGCTGCCGCCGGCAATCAGCGGTCGATCCGCCGGCCAGTTGGCGATCTGCAGCCCCAGGGCTTGCGGCGAATCCTGGACCTGGCACGCGCTGACCACGAAACAGCGCCCCTCATGGGCAATATGGCGCATGCTCACCTGCCACATCTCCCGCTCGTCCACGGTGGGCGCACACCACACCTCCACGCCTTTGGCGTACATCGCGGTGCGCAGCAGCGGCATCATGTTTTCCCAGCACACCAACGCGCCGATCCGCCCGACCTGACTGTCGAGCACCGGCAAGGTGGAGCCGTCGCCCACGCCCCAGATAAGCCGTTCGGTGCCGGTCGGCATCAGTTTGCGGTGCCTGGCGAGCAATCCGGCCTGGGGGTCGAAATACAGCGCGGTGCAGTACAGGGTACTGCCAGCGCGCTCGATCACGCCGATCACCAGATTGGCCCCGGTGCGCGCCGACAGCCCTGCCAGCGCGTCGGTTTCCACGCCAGGCACGTCGATCGCGTTGGCGAAATAGCGGGCAAAGGCCTCGCGCCCCTGGGGCAAGCGATAACCCAGTTGCGTGCCAAAACCCTCGCCCTTGGGATAACCGCCCAATAGCGCTTCGGGCATGACCACCAGCGCGGCGCCGCTTTCGACGATCTCACTTTCATACGACAAGATCAGTTCCAGGGTGTCGCCCTTGCCATCGGGCAAGGCGCCGATCTGCAGGGCGGCAACGATTGACTTGGGCATGGCGGTAACTCCTTTGGCTTCCAGTGTTGCTCATTTTCGGCCGACACCGGATCATCAATAAAGCCCAACTCACTGCTTAATGATATGAATCATATGAATATCGCCGCCCTCGATCTCAATCTGCTCAAGGTGTTTGAAGCCCTGCACGAAGAATCCAGTGCCAGCCGCGCGGCATTGCGCCTGGGAGTGACGCAATCGGCCGTCAGCGCGGCATTGCGACGCTTGCGCGAGGTGTATGGCGATCAGTTGTTCGTGCGCACCGGTCGCGGCCTGGCGCCAACGCTCAAGGCCAACCAGTTGAAGCCGGTGCTCAGCGAGGCCTTGAACAAATGCCGGCAGAGCCTGGCGATGGTCGATCCGATGGCCAACCATTTCGACGGACGCTCCGTGACCGTGGGGCTATCGGATGATTTCGAGATCGCCTACGGCCGGCGCCTGATCGAGGAAATTGCCCGATGCGCACCCAGGCTGAGGCTGATTTTTCGCCAGACCCACAGCCAAATCGTCGCCCAGGCCTTGATGGAACGCAGCATCGACCTGGCGATCACCGCCGGCGGCTTTGCCGAGCGCCTGCTCAGTCGCCAGGTGTTGGGTGAGGGAGATTATTTGTGTCTGGTCGATCCGCTCAGCCTGACCGAGGGACAACAGGCCATCAGCCTTGAGGAATTCGTCGCCCGCGAGCACATTCTGGTGTCATCGGGCGGCTTCATCGGGATCACCGATGAGGGGCTGGCCGCGCTGGGCCTGAGTCGACGGGTCTGCGCCTCGACCACCCACTTTGCGGCGTTGCCGCATCTGCTCAAGGGCAGTCAGGCGGTGGCGACCATCCCGGCGCACGCGGCCAGGAGCATCGCGGCACTCAGCGGCCTGGCGCTACTGCCCTGCCCCCTGGCATTGCCGCGCTACCCGATCGAAATGGGCTGGCGTACCGGTGCCCAGCTCGATCCTGTGGTCATGAAGGTGCGAGAAGCGATTGTGACCTGCTTCCTGTAGGAGCGAGCTTGCTCGCGAAAACCATAAGAGCAGCGCGGGGTGTCAGGCTCCCCACGTCATCGTTGACCTCCCTCGCGAGCAAGCTCGCTCCTACAATAGACGGGTAGGCCGAGGGAGATTATTTGGCCGCCATCAGCCGATTGACTTCGCTGCGCACCATGTTCGAGAACTCCGGCGGCGACATGCCGTCCAATTCGGCCCGGACCCACTCGGCCCATTTGCCCTTGCGCTTGGCGCGTTCACCGAACAGGCGCGCGGCTTCGCCCTTGGCTTTGCCCAGGTTGTTTTGCCAAAGCTCGAACAGACGGGATTTCTCATCTTCCAGCGCGGCGCGCTCGGCCAGGGGTTTGTCGGCCAGATTGAAACTCATGGGGATTTTCCTGCTGCGTAAATAGGCGACATCTTACACTGTAGGAAGAATCGTCCTGCTCTGGTTTTTCTGGCGGATCGAGCGACCAGGCAAAATCCCTGCAACTTTTTCCGTCGCCAGGCACTCCACTGTTCACTGTCCAATCACCGCAAGGAGTACATCAATGGCCCGCAAAACCGCCCTGCAAGCCGCCGAAGATCAAATCAAGGATCAAGCCTTCAGTGAGCTGCAGTCCCTGATCGAAGAGTCTGAAAAGCTGCTCAAGAGCAGTGCCTCACTGGTCGGTGAGGAAGCCGAAACCCTGCGTGAGCAAATCGCCCTGAAACTGCAACAGGCCCGGGACTCGGTCACCAGCGTTCGGCAGCGGGCAATGCCGGCCGTCGACGCCACCGAAACCTACATTGGTGGCCACCCATGGCAAACCGTGGCGGTTTCCGCCGGTTTCGGGCTGGTGGTCGGCCTGCTCCTGTCTCGCCGCTGATCCGCTCTTTGTAGGAGCTGCCGGAGGCTGCGACCTTTTGATCTTGATCCTCGGCGCATCTGAAGCCGCCAAAGGATCGCAGCCTTCGGCAGCTCCTACAATGACCGGGCAAAGCCTCAGAGACTGGCCAGTTCCCGCAATTTCGCCAGCTCCGAGGCCTCCAGCGCAATACCGTTGGCCAGGGACCGGGCGCGCTGATTGTGGCGCCGATCACCCGGCAAGCGCTTGAGACCCACGCCATGCATCTGCCGCACCAACTCCTGGCTGCGTTCGGCAAAACCCTGCCCCGCCGCCTTGCCCGGGTCAATCACGATCAGCAATTGGCCAGTCCAGGGCGTCTTGGCGCCGGGATGGTTTTTCCAGTCGAACTCGAAGGAAAAATTACCCCCGGTCAAGGCTGCCGCCAACAACTCCACCATCATCGACAGCGCCGAGCCCTTGTGCCCGCCGAACGGCAGCAATGCCCCTCCTTCGAGAATCGCCTTGGGGTCCTGGGTCGGTTGACCAAGGCTGTCGACGCCCATGCCCGGCGGTAACCGCTCGCCCTTGCGGGCGGCAATCTGCACGTCGCCATGGGCAATGGCGCTGGTGGCCAGGTCGAAGACGATCGGATCGCCATCGGCTCGCGGGGCGGCAAAGGCAATCGGGTTGGTGCCGAACAGCGGTCGATCGGCGCCGTGGGGCACCACGCACGTCATGCTGTTGACCACGCTGAGTGCCACCAGCCCTTCATAGGCGAAAGGCTCGACGTCCGGCCACAGGGCGGCGAAGTGATGGGAGTTACGGATCGCCAGCACTGCGATGCCGGCGCTGCGGGCCTTCTCCACCAGCAACGGGCGTGCTGCCGCCAGGGCCGGTTGGGCAAATCCGTTACCGGCATCGACCCGCACGAACCCGCTCGCCACATCCTCTACCACCGGAACGGCTTGGCCATCGACCCAACCGCTTTGCAAGGTCGAGACATAACCGGGAATACGGAACACGCCATGGCTGTGGGCACCATCGCGTTCGGCGCCGGCGCAGTTTTGCGCCAGCACCCGGGCGACGTCGCCAGAAGTGCCATGACGCAGGAAAATCTGCTCTAGCAATGCCGTCAGCTCGTCAAGGGACAGGTTTTGCGAGGCAACAGTGGATACAGGATCGTGTGGCGCGGACATCTGAAGCTCCAGACTAATTATTGGAGGGGGCAACAGCGTAGCTAGACCGCCGATTAACAACGTGCGACGAGCGACCTGTCAACTGTGAAATGGGCCGTCAAGCAATATGTACCGCACTTGGGCGTTGCTCCAGGCGTAGTGTTTTTTCTCGATTCGACACCTGCGAGCACTGATCGCAGCGCCATTGAGGAAAAACCATGACTCCCCCCCCATTGCCGTATTTTTTCGACGAGGCAGAGCGTGCATCCAGAACCAGGCAGCCTGGCGAACGCGAGAAAGCCCTGGGCCTGACGATGGACGACCTGAAATGGTTGAAAAATGTCTACCTGGCGACCGATTCCGCCCGTGCCAGCACACTCAACCCCATGCACGCCAAACGCATTCTGTTGAGCCTTGCCGACCAGAGCAACATTCCACTGGCCGGCGCGTTTGCCCTGAGCCGTTCCGACGATGACGAAGTCATGCTCTACACACCATGGCGGGGCCTGACCAAGTTCGCCGACATGGACGATCTTCAAAGCAAGCTCAAGGAGTGGCTGGCACAAGCCACGGGCAAGCGCCACTTGCTGCGTTTTCTCTCCATCGCGCAACGCGGCGCGGTGCTGAAGGCCAGCACCGCCGATATCTCCATGGAAAAGATCGAAGGAGCAGTGTTCCAGGACCAGGAGCGTATCCTCGATTTCAACCAGCAACACAATACCGATTCGATGATGGGCGAGTTGCTCAAGTTGCCCCATTTGCAATCGATGCTTGATGAAATGCTCAAGATCGCATTGCGCATACCCTTTCCCAAACTGGACCAACGCCTTACCCGGTTGAAAAGCTTTGTCGGCACGGATTCGACGTTCGATGGCAGCAAGTATGCGCACATCATTTCCACGATCTCCCTGAGCGACGCCCTCCTGCACGTCTACCTGACCAATCAATGGCCCCCTGGCGATTCGCGGGTCTTCACCCATCCTGAACACGGCGTGAGCAGTGACGCCGATAACCAGGCGTGGGAGAGTGCGGTACAGGAAATCGCCCACAGCTTTACTCCTTACCTGTACAGCCTGCTCGAATCCTTCTGGAACAGCCCGCCAGGCGCCGGGCTATCACCGCTGCAACTTTGTATCGAGGGCATGCAAGACGCTTATCACGTGAGGCTTTTGCTGCAGCGCCAACAGGGCGTCATCACCACGCAAGAGTACGCACGGCTGGGCAATCTCAGTCTCGCGCCAACCATGGACCATTCGCTGCACATCGAAAAAGTACGGGTCAGCGCGCCTTTCAAACCGTACGTGGAGTTGGCCTCGACCTTGATGATCGGCAGCAGCGACACCCTGGGTTTTCTTTACACCCAATCCAGGGGTATCGAGGCGACAACTGATCTGGCGGCGGTGAAAAAAATACTGTTGCAGATGATGCAAAGCCAGGGGCATGAAGACACGCTCCTCAATGTCCTGTCGCAGGATGAGCGTGCCATCTTCCTCACGCTGCCTGCGGATGAGCGTTTCATTACCGGTACACCTGTCACAGACCCGGTGTTCGAGCAGTTGATGGCGGACATCCTCGCCAAGCAACGGCGGAACCTGAGCCACGCCTTGAGTCTTTACCGTCAAAGTGAAGGCACGCTGGAGCCCCATGCCTTGCTCGACAAGGCACTGGATGTCAGGGGTTTGATCGATGATCGATTGCTGGCTGCGAATGCCGAGGGACGCTGGAGCACACAGCCCGACCTACGCTGGAGCGCACAACCGGCCACGGTGCGTGCCGAGTCGGCGCACGAGCAATTGGCAACGCTCGATAGCGTTGAGCAGGCCCTGCGCCAGCGCCTCGACAATTTCCCGGCCATCCCCGCGACAATCCGTACGGTTGACCAGGCACAGCGCATCGTCGATGCGTCACTGACACCACTGCAAGCCAGTTTTACTCACACCCTGTCCACCGCACTGCGCAGCGAACTGAAGCTGCGGGCCGTCACCCGTACCTTGGGTGAAACTGAACAGGCCATGATCAAGACACTGCTCGATAACCCGGTGCGCTTGCAACGCACAGCATTGAACGGCTTCTTGCCGGATGTATTTTCCCTGGCATTGAAGGCAGGCGACACAACGCTCGCGCTGCAACTGGCCAGTTGTTTTGTGCTGACTGAGCGAGGCGGCCTGGACCCGCTGCATTCCGGCAAGGCGATACTATGGACGCCCGCGTTCGGCTATGAAGCCTTCAAGGCATTGCCTGCTTTGGCCGGCGAACTCGATCGACGACTCAGCGACCCTGCCCTGCGCCTGACCCTCCTGGAGAACCTTGGCCGCAGCGAGCGCCATCCTGGCAAGCCTTACACGCTGGCACCGTTACAGCGCATCGACGGAGACTTTCTCGATGCGCTGCAGAAAAACCATGTCCACCTGGATTCGGCGAGCGTGACCGATGCTTTGGCCACGGCACTGGACACCACGTCACAGGCCAGTCTTTTGAATCTCGTGGCGTTGCGCCAGCCGCTGGCGGGCCTGGACCGCGTGACGGACATCGCCCGTTCCCTCACCACCCAGCAAAGACTGCCTGCATGGCTGGCCCAGGCATCCGTCAAGGAGCTGCAGTTGCACGGCGAACTGCTGCAGCAGTACTTCAATACTGTCACAGATGACCAGGACTACCTCTCGGGTGTGGATTCGCTGCTGCGCACAGCGCGCCATGAGCTGGAACAACAGTTGAAGACAGACACCTTCAACATCGATCCTGATAACGTCCAGATCCAGGTCAGCGCCCGCCCGACGGTCTCGGCCAGCGTCCAGACCCTGACCGAGTTTGCCCTGACTCACCTCCAGGATCTCGACCAGATCCGTTTCGCAGTGGTGTCGCTGGATTCCACGGTGATTCCCGAGGAGATGGACGAGCGCTACATCAAAGACCTGATACAAAACCTGAAGCTGGCCGAGCAACAGCAGAAAAAACTCGACGTTGCCTTTGCGGATACCCCGGCTAACACCGAACGCCGAACGCGCTTCTACGAGCAACTGCCCTGGCAACTGCTGCATTACGCCCACTCGGAAAAACTGCAGGAGCGCCTGAGCGAATCGGCGTTTGACCTGATCCGGCAAGTCGTGGACATGCCGGACGCGATTGCCCGTGCGACCATCGAAGGCGCCCACGCAATCATCCGCCCTCTCGAGTTCACCGGCCTCAGGAGCGACCAGACAACCACAGTGCCAGGCGTCTATCTGATCAGTTCAAGCGCCAACGACTCCACGCGCCAGGTGTTGCTCGCGCCGCACAGTCCTCGGCACGGACTCAAGGAATATGAAAATGAACAGCAACTGCTGGCAGAGCTCAAGACCCGCGGGGCACTGTACGACTGGCTGCTGATGAATTTGTCCCAACCTGAGCGGACGCTGCTGGAGCATCGCATGGCAACCCGTCAGCGGCGCGCCGCCAATTTCACAGGCACACTGGCGCTGGCATCCCGGCCGATCCAGGGAACCCTGTTCAAGCGTTTGCTCAATGACAACGTGGCGTTGTTGGGGCGATTGCTCGGTTGTCGCGCCGATGACAAAAAGCAAAGCGAATGGGCAACCATCAAACAGGTGCTGGGCGAGGATCTGCAGGCAGCCTTTTCGTTTTGCATGGGCAAGCTTGCCTACCCCGTAACGGTGTGGCGCAGCTACCGCGACATCAAACAATCGGCCGAAGACCTGCAAACCCACAAATGGCGCGCGGCCGTAACGCAATTCATCAGCGGCATTGCACAGCTCGCTACATTGCGCCAGTCGCTGGAACCTGAAGTCGGGACGCCTTCGCCGCCGGGCGTAACGGCCAATGCCCCGATCAAGTGGCAGGACATCGACAGCACCGCCACCGAGCGCACAGCCTTGAAGCGGTACGAAAGCCATGATGTCGCCCTGGACTCCCTGACGCCCAACTGGACACTTGGCCATTACTTCCATCCGATAACAAAAAACCACTATGCGCCGGTGGCAGGAAAGGTTTATCCAGTCATCCAGCGCAATGCGCGGTGGCGCATCGGTAATCTGGACACCCGTGGCCCTTACCTGCGCCAGAATATATCGAGGCAATGGTGCCTGGCCGACGACAGGACGGCGCCCCGTTTCAACTTGTTCAGACGGTTGGATACTCTGGTTTCAGTGTGGGATGGCATGAATATCGACGCCAACGGAATGCTCAGCATCCGTCAGCGGTATCCGCAAAAGGCGCGCGAAATACAAGAGGCACTGGACCACGCGACGACCTATGCCTGGAACAGCTTTCGCAATCTGCAATTGCTCAAGACTTCCGGTACCACGGTCACACCGGTGCATCAGTTGATCATGGACTTCATCGATGTACCGCAGGTGTTGCCCACCCATGTGCAGATGCTTGAAAAAGTCGTGGGCCAGATGCTCACGGCCCTGCTGGACCCCACTCTCAGAAAAGAGAATTCGCGGCGTTTTGCGGTGGGCAGATTGATCCAGGATCCGCTCAACACCTTCGCCTTCACGGTCCCAAGAGACGCCAAGCGGAAAATTTACCTGGGTGAACGCTTCTTTGCTCCCCAATTCGATATCTACCGGCGACATCTAACCGACCCGACCTTCCCGATCGACGCACACGCCCGGGCGGCGACCATTATCCATGAACTGGCGCACATTGAATGTGGAAGCGAAGACATTACCTATCTCGACGCGGGCAGGCCTTTTGTCGACCTGATTGGCGCGAGCAGCGTCGCCGCCAGCGATCTCAAGAACGAGTTGAGCGCACTGCAGGACACCGCGCTGTCGATGAAGACACCTTATACCCAGTTGTTCATGGACTACGACCTTGATACCGGTGAATGGGCGGACCTGGATGTCACAGCCCCCGCAGCTCGGCGTATCCTGGCCGTGACCGGCGCAGACAACCTCAGCGGAGCCCGCACTGCATTCAAGAAAAACGCCCTGACCAGACTGGCCGTGCAACTGGCAAACGCCGACAGCGTATCCTGGCTGATCAGCCATCTGGGGTGGCAGCTTCACGTCACGACGCCATGAGACGGAAAAAAAAGCGCAGATTGATGGGTAATTGCCATGACGGATGTTCTCGCCGACAGCCCTCAAGGTTAGAATGCAGGAAATCAGGATGAGTCAATGACCGACACCCCTCTCTCGCAAATCCAACATGACGCCATCACCGAGGCCGCCGCGCATTGGTGCATGCGCCTGCACGAGCCCGATTGTACTGTCGCAGAGCGGCAGGCGTTCGAGCAGTGGCTGGATGTCCATCCGCTTCATCGGGTGGAATACGAGGCCATGCTGGAGATCTGGGAGATTGCGGGCGATCTGCCACGCCCGCAAACCAACGTTGTGCCAATGGTTCGCCAGCAGCCCCGGACATCCTGGCGTACCTTCGGCATGGCGGCGGCCGTGTGCGCATTGGCGTTGCCGTTGGCGGCTTACAGCGGGTGGAACCTGGGGTGGCTGCCCGATTCATATCAACACGTCGAGGCGACCGACAATGTGCGTCTGGTCACGTTGAAGGACGGCAGTCGCGTCGAACTGAACCTGGGCAGCGAACTGACCTACAGCAACTACAAGGATCGACGTCAGGTCACGCTGGGCAAAGGCGAGGCATATTTCAGCGTCAGTCACGACACATCCCATCCGTTCGTCGTCAAGGCGGCCGACGGCAAGATCCGGGTCACCGGAACCCAATTCAATGTCTGGATGTATGAAGACCAGGTGAAAGTGAACCTGATCGAAGGCTCGGTACTGGTCAGCAGCAATGATGACCTGCCGGGGGACGGCTTGAGGCTCGGTCCCGCGATGCAAGCGAGCTATCGCCATGGCGACTATATTCCGCGGATCAGCCAGACCTACGACGACGACAATTCGCTGGCCTGGCGCAGCGGCAAACTGGTGCTCGACGACCTGGCGTTGAACGATGCCCTGCCATTGATCAATCGATACCTGGACAAACCCTTGGTGGTCGCCGATAACGGCACTGGCGCGATCCGCATCGGCGGCATCTACAACATCAAGGAGCTCAATACCCTCGTGACATCCCTGCCCAAGGTGCTGCCGGTCTACCTGACCCGCAACAAGGACGGCAACCCGGTCCTCAATTCCATTCCGCAACAAACCCCGAAAAGCTGAAGGCCGCGACCCTTGCGGGTGCGGCCTTCATTCTTCGCTCAACACACTTTCAGCTTACTGGGCAGCCACCTTCGCGTCTTGCTCGCGGATGGTCCGGGCCTGATAGTTCGGGTCGGCCAGGATCTGTTGCTCGGTAAACGGCAACACACTCCATTGTTTCTTCGAAAATGCCAGCGTCTGGTCCCGGGAGTATTTCGAGGCCGGATCACTCGACAGTGAGAACGCCAGTAAACCTTTGGCCTGAGGACCTTTTTCATCGAAGGTCACCACTTGCAAATAACTGGTGCCGCTGACCACTTCGCGCTTGCCGTCGGTTCTCGGCACGCTCTGAATCGCGTTGTAGATACCCAGCGTCCCTGGCCCGCCGTGAATCGGCGTCTGCTGGCCACCACTGCTGACCACCTGAATATCACCCCAGAGAGCCCCCTTCTTCAGCCCCGTGGCATTGACCTGCTCCACCGACGCCAGCATCGCCTGGCGCAACGCCTGCGCCACTGGCGCACGGTCGATCGCCAGGCCACGCGGAGTGTGTTGCGGGTCTTTGGGGTCAAACGCCACGCGCCAGACATCAGGCGCCTGCTCCAGCGACTCCATGACATTCTGGAAATGCACCAGACCCAGGCCGCTCTGCAGATTCGCCTTGCGATCCCAGGCCTTGAGGCTGGCACACAATGGCGCCAGCGCTTTCGCATCGGCCCCCAGGTCGGCCGCGCAGAATTGCAACAGGTCCGGCACCACTTGCGCCGCCTGATACACCTGGTCGTCCATCACCATGTGTTGCAGATCCGCCGCTGCGATCGGCCCAGCCTTGACCAGTGACTCCAGACGATCGAGGGCGAAGCGCGCACGCAGGCCCAATGGCTGGCTGTCCTGGCTGATCAGCGGCGAAAAACCGGTGAGCGGCTGCGCCGGGTTGACCATCCACGCCGAATCGTTGGAGTGCTGCACAAAGTCCTTGCGCAACAATTGCGGCAATTTGTCCGCGGCATAAATGCCTTTTTGCGCAGCTTGCGGGTCGATGTCCCAAGCGCAGGCACTGTTGGAACCGTCGAGCACGATCATCTGCACGCCGAGGCGTGGATCACTGCACTGCGCGAGTTTTTCGCTGCTGACGTTTGGCACCACCGACAGGTTCATGTAAAGCGTTTGCCCCTGATCGTCCGCCGCCAGCGTGTTGACCCACGGGATGCCCTGGATCTGATGCACGCTGGCCGCAAAGCCCTTGAGGCTATCGGCACGGTTCATGGCGTACCACTGCTGCAGCACCCGGTCATTGTCCAGGTTGGCGTCGCGCAGGCTGTAGGCGAACTGATTATCCCAGTCGAGTTTGCCGGGCCATTGCACAATCGGGCCGAATTGCGAGCTGTACACCACCTGGGAAACCGCTTTGACCGAACCGTCCGGCTGCTTGAAGTCAACCGTCAATGTCTGTTTGTGCATCGGCAGGGATTTGCCATCGAGCAGGTAGCGGGTCGGATCCTTGGGATCCAGTTGCAACCGGTACAGCGTGAAGTGCTTGGACGAATCCACCGTGTGGGTCCAGGCCAGGTGCTGGTTGAAACCGATGTTGATCAGGGGCAACCCAGGCAGCGCGGCGCCCATGACGTCCAGTTTGCCAGGAATGGTCAGGTGCATCTGGTAGAAACGCATCCCGCCGACCCAAGGAAAATGCGGGTTGGCCAATAACATGCCGCGTCCGTTGAAGGACCGCTCGCTACCCACTGCCACCGCATTGCTGCCGCGATCGAGGGCAAAGCGCTGCATGCGCGCAGCGGCCACCTGCAACGCCGCCTGCCCGCTGGTGATTCCGGCAGCGGCGGCGGCCGGTGGCGTGGCACCCGCCAAGGCTTCGGCAAACTGTCCGACGCCGCCTTCGACCAGCAGGCGCCGTGTCAACTTGACCAAGTCAGCGGCGGTGATTGCCCGCACCCAGTCGCCCTGGCACTGCTGCGGTAAACCCTGGGCCCGACGTTCCGTCAGGGAACGGTTGTAGCCGGCCACGTAACCTTCCATCAACTCGCGCACTTCGGGGGTTTGCGCCTGCCAGAAGGCGTCGACGGCCTGCCGGGTGTTCAGCCAGGTGAAAAACAGATCACTGACGCGGTTTTCGCGCTCTTCTGCCGAGAACTGATCCGGGCCGAAAAACCGCGAACGTTGACCGTTCACCGTGGCGATCTCATTGGCCAGCAAACACAGGTTATCCTGAGCGTAGGCATAGCCAATGCCATAACCGAGCCCCCGCTCGTCCTCGGCACGAATATGCGGCACGCCGAAGCTGGTCCGGCGGATATCGGCACTCGCCTGCTCAGGCTGACTGCGCGCATTCGCCGCAAGACTCAGCCCCAGAAACACACCCGCCAGGCTTAACCTGGTCAACTGGCTGGAAATAATCACATTCGCTCCTGATCGAAAAACGATGGTCACAGTTCTGCGTACCGACACGCACTGCGCATCCTTTTAGGGACGAAGCAAACGCCAAAAATTTAGGCGATTGGATAGCGATTCCGGGTCGCGCTACAGAGGCGCTTTACACAGCGATCACACCATGATGACGAAATTTCTACATTTAAGTCTTCATGATTTGTGTCGCTCATACGTCTTGTTTTGTAAGAGCGCCCAATTTTCCCGATCAGGCTCTGAAAAGGAGTTTTTGCAATGTACAACTCGCAACTGCCAACGGACGGTAGCAACGCGCCAAAGGGCACATCCATTGGGGTCAGTGTTTTCGACCAGCGTACCGAGCGCCACGGCAACGAGCGGATCCGCATCCTGCTCAAGAGTTTTGGCCTGCGAACCAGTCTGATTCGTCTGAAAGTCATCGACGCCTTGCTGTCGGCCGCCGAGAACGACCGCAGCCTGGGCGTGCGCGGCGTGCACACCCAATTGCTGGAGCTGGACATTCCCCTGTCGTTCCTGAGTGTGCGCGAAGTGTTGAAACGCCTGTGCAGCGAAGGCGTGATCGTCCTCAACCCGGACAAAAGCTACAGCCTGCACCCCCGGGCCGCCGCCATGCTGCGCAACGACTGATCCCGCCAGCCCCGGGGACTGCTCAGGGCTTGACCTTGCGGCGCATCACGCCGTTGATGACCACCACGACCACCGCCACGCCAATGGCGATGTACTGGAACAGTTTTTCGCTGATGACGCCGGTGTTCTGCAAATACGAAAGGCCAAACATGATCCCCAGTACCACGAGGGAGATCAGAATCGAGTATTTCAAACGTTGCGACTGAGTCATTGGCAATTCCTGAACCTGAAAAATGTATCTGCTGTGTATCCGTTCGCATGCCAGGCCGGCTGCGAACGGGGGGCTCATGTTACCGCCGATGGAGAATTTTAGCTTTATCACGGCGATGACAGCCTCCAATAGTGCATCGCGCTTTCGGGCCTCTTCGCTGGCAAGCCAGCTCCTACAATGGTTTGCGTCGGGCTGACAAGTTTGTCATCTTCCCCTCATCCGCCTGACAGCTTTGATCTACGATAATAAAGCTGGAGCAGCTTCGTATCACTTCGAAACAAACCTTGAATATCCGCCGGCAAAAAACCGTCAAAATGCATTCTTTTGCCCGCAATCCGAGACCCCTTCCGACATGCGAACCTCTTTACGTCTGGCTGCCTTGGGCGCCCTGTTCATCTCCTCCCTGGCCCAGGCCGCCGACCTGATCCCGATCGAAGTCCACCGCGACGCCAATTGCGGATGCTGCAAGAAATGGATCAGCCATCTTGAGGCCAATGGCTTCAAGGTCGAGGACCACGTCGAAAGCAATATGAGCGAATTCAAGCAACAACACGGCGTGCCACCGCGCCTGGCGTCCTGCCATACCGGTCTGATCAACGGCAAATTCGTCGAAGGCCATGTGCCGGCCGACCAGGTGCTGGCCTTGAGCAAGCGCAATGACTTGCTGGGCGTCGCCGCGCCTGGCATGCCCATGGGCTCGCCGGGGATGGAAATGGACGGCATGAGCGACGCCTATCAAGTGATCGGCCTGAAAAAGGACGGCTCCGATGTGGTGGTGGCGGACTATCCCGCCCATTGATTTTCGGCGCCTACATCGGCATGTTCCTGGCGGCATTCGGTGCCGCGACCTTGCTGCCCCTGCAGTCCGAAGCCCTGCTGGTCGGGCTGATCGTCAGCGATCGCTACTGGCTGTGGTCGCTGCTGGCGGTCGCCACGCTGGGTAACGTCCTCGGTTCACTGGTGAACTGGTGGCTGGGGCGCGCCATCGAGCGCTTCCGGGACCGGCGCTGGTTTCCGGTCAGTTCCAGACACCTGGAACAAGCCCGTCGCCACTATCAACGCTACGGCCACTGGTCGCTGCTGCTTAGCTGGCTACCAGTGATCGGCGACCCACTGACCCTGGTAGCCGGCGTCATGCGCGAACCCTTGGGGCGCTTCCTGCTGATCGTCACCCTGGCCAAGGGCGCCCGTTATGGGGTGCTGGCGTTGGCGACCCTGGGGTGGATGGGTTGAACCAAGTGCCGCGACAGTTGCCTGTTTAATGTCGCCCTAATCGTGCCGATCCAGCATCGGCGGATTTTCCACGGAGTTCATCCATGCGCCTTACCCGCTCAAGCTGGCTGTCCGGCCTGCTGCTGACCGCCGCCCTGCCCGCCATCGCTGCGCAAGGCCCGGCCTATGGCCCCGAATTGCAAGGCTTCGAATACCCCTACACGGTCAAGCATTTTGCCTTCGAGTCCCAGGGCAAATCCCTGCAGATGGGCTACATGGACGTCGCTGCCCACGGCAAGGCCAACGGTCGCAGCGTGGTGCTGATGCACGGCAAAAACTTCTGCGGCGCCACCTGGGAGACCTCGATCAAGGCCCTGAGCGATGCCGGCTACCGGGTCATTGCCCCGGACCAGATCGGTTTCTGTACGTCCAGCAAACCGGACCACTATCAATACAGCTTCCAGCAACTGGCGAGTAACACCCAACAACTGCTCAAGGCCCTCGGTATCCAGAAAGCCACCCTGCTCGGGCATTCCACCGGCGGCATGCTCGCCACCCGCTACGCGCTGCAATATCCCGAACAGGTCGAGCAGCTGGCGCTGGTCAACCCCATCGGCCTGGAAGACTGGAAAGCCCTCGGGGTTCCCTATCGCACGGTGGACCAGTGGTACGAGCGCGAACTGAAACTCAGCGCCGAGGGTATCCGCAACTACGAGCGCGCCACCTACTACGGCGGCCGCTGGAAACCCGAGTTCGAGCGCTGGGTGGACATGCTCGCCGGCCTGAACAAAGGCCCGGGGCATACACAGGTGGCATGGAATTCGGCGCTGATCTACGACATGATCTTCACCCAGCCGGTGTACTACGAATTCCACAACCTGAAGATGCCGACCCTACTGTTGATCGGCACGTCCGACACCACCGCCATTGGCAGCGATATTGCGTCGCCCGAGGTCAAGGCGAGAATCGGCCATTACGACGTACTCGGCAAGCAAGTGGCGAAACTGATTCCACAGTCGACACTGGTCGAATTCCCTGGCATGGGCCATGCACCGCAAATGGAAGAGCCGCAGCAGTTCCATAAGGCGCTGCTTGGCTGGCTGAACAACACCAATCCCGTTCGTTGACGAGGTAAAGCTGATGGCAGTGCAGATTGCGGTAATCGATGACTGGCAAGACGTGGCCCGCAATGTACTGGACTGGTCCGTGCTGGAGGCTATCGGTGACGTGGAGTTCATCCATGACTACCCTGCCGACAACACGACCCTGGCGGCGCGCCTGGAAAAGTATGCGGTGATCTGCGTGATGCGCGAGCGCACCCGGTTCGACGAAGACCTGCTGCGCCGCTTGCCGCAACTCAAGCTGCTGGTCACCGGCGGGATGCGCAATGCCGCGATCGACCTGCAAGCCGCCGCGGCGCTCGGCATCCAGGTCAGTGGCACCGACAGCTACAAACACGCCGCGCCGGAACTGACCTGGGCACTGATCATGGCCGCGACCCGCAACCTGGTGGTCGAAGCCAACGCCTTGCGCGCCGGCAAGTGGCAGCAAGGCATCGGCGGCGACCTGCACGGCAAGACCCTGGCGATTCTGGGGCTGGGCAGCATCGGCCAGCGGGTTGCCCGGTTTGGCCAGGTATTCGGCATGCGCGTGATTGCCTGGAGCGAAAATCTGACCGCCGAGCGCGCCGCCGAAGCCGGAGTAACCCTCGTCAGCAAACAGGCACTGTTCGAACAGGCCGACGTGCTCTCGGTGCACCTGGTACTCAGTGATCGCAGCCGGGGATTGGTGGACGCCCAGGCGCTGGCCTGGATGAAGACCACCGCGCTGTTGGTCAACACCGCCCGCGGGCCCATTGTGGATGAAGCAGCGCTGATCAAGGCCCTGCAGAAACAACGCCTGGGTGGCGCGGCGCTGGATGTGTTCGAGCAGGAGCCGTTGCCTGAACATCATCCGTTCAGAACCCTGGACAACGTGCTGGCAACGCCCCATGTCGGATACGTCAGCCAGCAGAATTACCATCTATTCTTCTCGCAAATGATCGAAGACATTCAAGCCTGGTCGGCAGGAAAACCGGTTCGCCTGTTGAACTGATAGCGCCCGGCGACTTGGCCTTTCTTGCAAAAAAACGTCGGGGAAAATGAATAAATGCCCACGCTGCGGTGTTTATGTTTCGCTTGAGGGGTCATCAGCCCCTCTGAACATTTTCGGCCCATTCGATGTCCCGACTCGGAGCATTGCCCATGAATCGCCGTCTCTCGATTGTTACTGCCCCGCTGGTGCTTGCCGTCGCGCTGTCCGGTTCCCTGGCGTGGGCCAACGGCGAGGAAGATACCCCCGCCAAACCGCAGTGCCCTCGAGGGCAAGTGTTCGACAGCAAGGCGCAAAAATGCGTCAAGCTAACCAGCATGCTCGTGCCGGACGCCGACCGCACCGATTACGCCTATCAATTGGCCAAGGACGGGCGTTACGAAGAAGCCCTGGCCCTGCTCGATACGCTCAAGCAACCCAACACCGCCAAGGCCCTGAACTATCGCGGCTATGCCACACGTAAACTGGGGCGCACCGATGAAGGTATCGGTTACTACCTGCAGTCGGTCAAGCTCGACCCGCAGTACGCAAAAGTTCGCGAATATCTGGGCGAAGCCTATGTGATCAAAGGTCGGCTGGACCTCGCGCAGGAGCAACTGCAGCAGATAAAATCGATCTGCGGCAACACGACCTGCGAGGAATACCAGGACCTGGCCGAAGCTATCAACGGCTCGTCGCAAACCTGACAACCGGGCGCACGGAGGTCTCCATCGCCAACATCCAGGAAATAAGGGCAGAACTGGGCCAACATCTGGCGCGTTTGTGGCGCTATGGCCTGCTGTTGTCGCGACAACGGCACGTCGCCGAAGACCTGGTGCAGGCGACCTGCGTGCGCGCGCTCGAACGCGCGGAACAATTCACCCCGGGCACCCGAATGGACCGCTGGCTGATGAGCATTCTGCACTCGATCTGGCTGAACGAAATCCGCACCCGCCGGGTGCATCAGGGACAGGGCCTGGTCGAGCCCGATAGCGCCTTGTCGTTTGACGGTGAATACGCGGCGCAGACTCACGTGCTGGCGGCGCAGGTCATCCGCCGCGTCGACGCGCTGCCCGAAGCCCAGCGCGAAACGGTATTTCTCACTTACGTCGAGGGTTTGTCCTACCGCGAAGTTGCCGAAGTCCTGCAAGTACCCATTGGCACCGTGATGAGCCGGCTGGCCACCGCGCGGGCGAAACTCGCCGAATATCCGCCACTGCACACGGTGCCCAACCCTTCAACCGGAGAACGTCGATGAACGCGATACCCTCGGATGAGCAATTGGTGGCCTACCTGGACAACCAGCTCGACGCCGAACAACGCGCCCACATCGACGCGGCCATTGCCCAGGACCCGATGCTCGGCCTGCGCCTGCAATGGCTGGCCCGCAGCAGCCTGCCCTTCAAGTCCGCCTATGACGAGCTGGCTCGCCAGGCACCGGTGGATCGCCTGCAGGCCATGCTCGACACCTTGCCCGTGCCTGCCCCCCCAGCGCTGAGCCGGCGCTGGTTCCTGGCGGCCGCGGCCGGGCTGGTGGCGGGCGGCGTGGTCGCGGACCGCTTGTTTCTTGGCTGGCAAAGCAGTCAGCAAACCCACAGCTGGCGCGGGTTGGTGGCGGACTACATGGTGCTTTACGTACCGGAAACCCTCGACCATTTACCCAGTGACGAAGCGACGCAACGGGCGCAGCTGCAAACGATCGATGCACGCTTGGGCCTCAACCTTGTGCCGGCAAATCTGACCTTGCCGCGCGCTGAATTCAAACGCGCGCAAATCCTTGAGTACGATGGCGTGGCCATCGCCCAGATCAGCTACCTGGACCCGGTACACGGCCCCATGGCGCTGTGTGTCACCCATTCCAACAGCGGCAGCCGGCACTTTGCCCAGGAGCGCCGGCACGGGATGAACATTGTCTATTGGGCGGACATGCAACATGCGTGGATGCTGATCGGGCGTAATCCGATGGCGGATCTGGAGGGCATGGCCAAGCAGTTGCGCATCCGGATGAACGCCTGATCCCTGCGCCAGCGCCTACACAGGGCGGGGCAGCGTTAGGACTTTCACCAGGTCTTGCGCCTTGGGAAACGCTCCCGCCGGCCCCGTCAGCAAGGTGTACTTCACCTTATCGCCCACCAGGAAACAGTCGTCTCCATCTTCCGTGATGTTAAGACCTATACGGATCGCCAACCTGGAACCGGACCCATCATCGGGAAGGACCAGGGCAAAGGAGGTCGATGTCGTGTCGACCCGCACCTCCCTGATCGCGTTGATTGTGCCCTGCCCCATTATTCTTGTGATTGGCTCGGCCATTTCCATCCTCCTGCCCTGCCGTCAGATCCTGACAAACAAAACACAATCAAACGCGCACGCAGTGAATCTGGCTACTGTCAGATCTGACAGATGCAGCAACCGTTCGTCGCAATCACCCCGGCGTCGGCAACCACAACCGAAACCGTGCCCCGCCCAACGGCGACGACTCGACCGTCAACGACCCACCCTGCGCCTCCAGTGCCCGGCGGCTGATCGCCAGCCCCAGGCCAAACCCGCCGGTTGACCGATCCCGACTGCGATCCAATCGATAGAACGGCTCGAAAATCCGTTCGCGCTCGTCGTCCGGAATACCGATTCCGTCGTCGTCCACCCAGATCTCACAGCCCTCGGGACAAACCTGCACACCGACCTGAATGCGTTTTTCGCAGTAGCGCATGGCATTGCGCAGCAGGTTCTGCAACGCGCGAGCGGTCAGCCGTGGGTCGAGGCTGAAGCGCTCGAGTTGGCCGTGGAGCAAGACGTCGATGACGATGTCTGGGGATTGTTCGTCATCGACGCTGCCCAGGATGCTGTCGATGAATTCATCCAGCGACACATCGACCTGTTCCGGCACCCGTGCCGGGTTTTGCAGGCGGCTGTAGGACAGCAGCTCCAGCACCAGTTCGTCGAGTTCGCGAATGTGATCGACCAACCCCTGCAAACGCTCGCGGCTGGTCGCCGGCAAGTCATCGGACAGGGCCAGGGCCAGGCCGAAATCCAGGCGCGTCAGGGGGGTGCGCAGTTCGTGGGACACCGCATTGAGCAGGTCCCGTTGCTGGTTCAGCAGGCTCTCGATGTCGCCCGCCATGGTGTCGAAGACGTTGGCCAGGCCGCCGATGTTGGAACTGGGGGCAATCTGCGTGCGCTCGCTCAAGTGCCCCTTGCCGAAGCGCTCCGCGGCGCTTTTCAGGCGTTCCAGATCGCGCCAGTGCGGACGCAGCCACAACAGCAGGCACGCGAGCATGGTCGCGCCGATCAGCACGTTGATGCTCCAGTACAACAGGCTGACGTCCATCGGGTCCGGCGGCACGACCATTTGCACCACCGTGTGCTCGTTCAGCGGAGCCACCGCCAGGGTACGCCAGCCCCAGTCGCCAATGCGTACGACGTTCTCACCGCGTTGCAAACGCTGCTGTTCCTCAAGGGAAAACCCGGCGTCGTCGTTGCCACTGAGCACGATGTGCAGCGGCTGGAACTCCTTGTCCATTTGCGCCGCCAGGGCCGGCCATTGGTCGGTCGGGACGGCCTTGAACTGCTTGACCATGAGGGTTTGCAGGCCACGGGAATAGTCGAGGTTGTAGCTGAGGAAGCGCTCGTGGAAGACCTTGATCACCAGGTCCGGCACCAGGTAGATCGCGGCGCTGAACGAAACGATGGTCACCAGGTACAGGCGAAAGAGGATTCTGAACATCGTCTTTAGCATTCCCACTCGGAACGGCTGAACAGGTAACCCTTGCCCCACACGGTCTTGATCTTGCGCGCTTCACCCGCGTTGTCGTCGAACTTGCGCCGCAGCTTGGAGATCGCCACGTCGACCGAGCGGTCGGTGCCGTTGAACTCGATGCCGCGCAGACGTTGCAGGATCTGGTCGCGACTGAGCACTTCACCGGCATGACGGGCCAGTACCACCAGCAGGTTGTATTCACCGCTGGACAACTCAACCGGTTGTTCTCGCCAGGTCACCGTGCGTTCGGACAGGTCGATGCACAGGTTGCCCATGAGGATGCGGTCATTGGCCGCCAGTGGCTCAGAGAGGCTGCTGCGCCGCAGCAAGGTGCGCACCCGGGCCAGCAGCACCCGGGGCTCGCAAGGCTTGGTGACGTAGTCGTCGGCGCCCATTTCCAGGCCCAGCACCTGATCGTGGCTGTCGTCGCGGGCAGTGAGCATGAGGATCGGCAAGGTCGCCGAGTCGGCGCGCAGCAAGCGGCAGACCTGCAGGCCATCGAGACCGGGCAGCATCAGGTCGAGGATCACCAGGTCCGGAGGATCGAGCCGCGCACGCTCGCGCACCTGGTCGCCGCGGCTGATCACGCTGACGCAGTAGCCATTGCGTTCCAGGTAGCTGGCAATCAGCTCGGCGAGTGCGGTGTCGTCTTCGACCAGGAGGATGTTGGGCATGGGGTGTTTCCAGCAGATGCAGTGGTGACTTGCGGCCTCTTCGCGGACAAGCCCGCTCCTACAAAGATTTCGCGGACAACTGTAGGAGCGGGCTTGCCCGCGAAGAGGCCGGGACAGTCGCAATAGAATTCAAGTTGTTCAGGATATACGCCCTCACGCACACCCGAGTAAAACCCTTACACAATTTCACACAGCACCAACAAAGCTTCACCGCTACCCTCGCCGTCGCCCAGTAGGATGCTGGGCGTCACTATTGGGGTAATCCATGTCAAAGAATCTGCTTGCCGGGCTCAGCCTGATCGCACTGGCGCTGACGCTGAGCGCCTGCGACAGCGCCTCGAACGCCGAAGAACAGGCGCCGCCGGCCACCGTGCGCATCGAAACCATCGAAGCCCGACCGCTGTCGATCAGCAGCGAATTGAGCGGGCGGATTGCCGCGCCGCGCATGGCCGAAGTCCGTGCCCGGGTGGCCGGCGTGGTGTTGCAGCGGGCCTTTCGCGAAGGCAGTGACGTGAAGAAAGGCGATGTGCTGTTTCGCATCGACCCGGCGCCGTTCAAGGCCGACCTGGACAGCGCCGACGCCGCGCTGCGCAAGGCCGAGGCCAATGCGTTCCAGGCCAGGCTGCAGGAACAGCGTTACGCCCAGTTGATCGAAGGCAACGCCATCAGCGGCCAGGACTACGACAACGCCCGGGCCGCCACACGGCAAACCGCTGCCGACGTCGCCGCCAGCAAAGCCGCGGTCGAGCGGGCGAAACTGAACTTGGGCTATGCCACGGTCACGGCGCCGATTTCCGGGCGCATCGGTCGCGCCCTGGTCACCGAAGGCGCGCTGGTGGGGCAGAACGAAACCACGCCGTTGGCGCTGATCCAGCAGCTGAATCCGATCCACGCCGACCTCAGTCAATCGACCCGCGAACTCAATGACCTGCGCCGCGCCTTCCGTTCCGGCCATTTGCAACAGGTCGGCCAGGATCAGGTCAAGGCCACGCTGATCCAGGACGACGGCAGCCTCTACCCGTTGCCGGGCAAGCTGCTGTTCACCGACATCACGGTCGATCCGGGCACCGGCCAGATCATCCTGCGCAGCGAATTCCCCAACCCCGATCTCGACCTGCTCCCCGGCAGCTTCGTGCGCGTGCGCCTGGAGCAAGGGGTCAACCAGCAAGGCATCAGCGTGCCGCAACGGGCCATCCAGCGTGACAGCGCCGGCATCGCGCAAGTCTTGTTGCTCGACCCCCAGCAGCGCGTGGGCCTGCAACCGGTGGAGCTGGGTGGCGTGCAGGACGATCGCTGGATCGTCACCGGCGGCCTCAAGCCGGGCGATCGCATCGTCATCGAAGGCCTGCAACACGCCCGCCCCGGCGAGACCGTGCAGATCGATGACACCCCCCTTCCACTTGCCCAGGTTTCTGGCCAGTAAGCAGGACGCTTGTCTATGCCGCAGTTCTTTATCGATCGCCCGGTGTTCGCCTGGGTGGTGGCCCTGTTCATCCTGCTGGCCGGTGTCCTGGCCATCCCGCAGTTGCCGGTGGCGCAGTACCCCGATGTGGCGCCGCCGCAAATCGAAATCTATGCCGTGTACCCTGGCGCTTCGGCGCAGACCGTGGACGAAAGCGTGGTCAGCCTGATCGAGGAAGAACTCAACGGCGCTGATCACCTGCTGTATTTCGAGTCGCAAAGCAGCCTCGGCAGCGCCACGATCAAGGCGACTTTCCAGCCGGGCACCGACCCGGAAATGGCCCAGGTCGACGTGCAGAACCGCCTCAAGGTCGTCGAGTCACGTTTGCCGCAAGCGGTGAACCAGCAGGGCTTGCAGGTGGAGAAAGTCTCCGCCGGATTCCTCCTCCTGATCACCCTGACCTCCAGTGACGGCAAGCTCGACGACGTGGCACTCAGCGATTACCTGGCGCGCAACGTGATGAACGAAATCAAGCGCCTGGACGGCGTCGGCAAGGCGCAGCTGTACGGTGCCGAACGGGCGATGCGGATCTGGATCGACCCGCAGAAACTGATCGGCTTCAACCTCACGCCAGCCGATGTCAACGCCGCCATCGTCGCACAGAACGCCCAGGTCTCGGCTGGCAGCATTGGCGACTTGCCAAGCCGCAGCACCCAGGAAATCACCGCGACCATTGTGGTCAAGGGTCAGCTGTCGACCCCTGACGAGTTCGCCGACATCGTGCTCAAGGCTAACCCCGATGGCTCCACGGTGCGCATCGGCGATGTCGCCAGGGTCGAGATCGGCAGTCAGGATTATCAGTTTTCCACCCGCCTCAACGGCAAGCCGTCAACCGCCGTCGGCGTGCAACTGGCGCCGGGGGCCAACGCCCTGAACACCGCGACGCTGGTGCGGGCGAAAATGGATGAACTGGCGCGTTACTTCCCCGCTGGCGTGGAATACAAGATCCCGTACGACACCTCGCCCTTCGTCAAGGTCTCGATCACCAAGGTGGTCTACACCCTCGGCGAGGCGATGCTTTTGGTGTTCGCGGTGATGTTCCTGTTCCTGCAGAACGTGCGCTACACGCTGATCCCGACCCTGGTGGTGCCGGTGGCGCTGATGGGTACGTTCGCGACCATGCTGGCCCTGGGTTTCTCGATCAACGTGCTGACCATGTTCGGCATGGTACTGGCCATCGGCATCCTGGTGGATGACGCGATCGTGGTGGTGGAGAACGTCGAGCGGATCATGGCCACCGAAGGCCTGTCGCCCAAGGAAGCGACACGCAAGGCGATGCAGCAGATCACCGGCGCCATCGTCGGCATTACCCTGGTGCTGGTGGCGGTGTTCATTCCCATGGCGTTCATGCAGGGTTCGGTGGGGGTGATCTACCAGCAGTTCTCGCTGTCGATGGCCACCTCGATCCTGTTCTCGGCCTTCCTGGCCCTGACCTTGACCCCGGCGCTGTGCGCCACCTTGCTCAAGCCGATTGCCAAGGGCGAGCACCACGAAAAGAGCGGATTCTTCGGCTGGTTCAATCGCCGTTTCGAGCAGCTCACCGAGCGCTACCAGGGTTGGGTCGCCTACGCGTTGAAACGCACCGGCCGCTACCTGCTGATCTACGGTGTGTTGCTGATCGGTCTGGGGATTTGCTTCAGTCGCCTGCCCTCCTCGTTCCTGCCGGTGGAAGACCAGGGCTATACCATCACCGACATCCAGTTGCCGCCCGGCGCGAGCAAGAACCGCACGGTGCAGGTGGTCGAGCAGATCGAAGCGCACAACGCAACCGAGCCGGGTGTCGGCGACAGCACAGTGATCCTCGGTTTCAGCTTCTCCGGCAGCGGCCAGAATGCGGCGCTGGCCTTTACCACGCTCAAGGACTGGTCGCAACGCGGCAGCGACGACTCGGCCAGTTCCATTGCCGATCGCGCCAACATCGCCGTCAGCCAGATCAAGGATGCCGTGGCCTTCGCGGTGCTGCCGCCGCCGGTGGATGGCCTAGGCACGTCCAGCGGTTTCGAGTTCCGCCTGCAGGATCGAGGCGGCCTCGGCCATGCCACGTTGATGCAGGCGCGCAGCGAATTGCTCGCCGCCGCCGAGAAAAGCCCGATCCTGATGAACGTGCGCGAAAGCGCCCTGGCCGAAGCGCCACAGGTCGAGCTGATCGTCGACCGCAAGCAGGCAAATGCCCTGGGAGTGTCCTTCGCCGACATCGGCAGCGTGCTCTCCACCGCCGTCGGCTCGACCTACATCAACGACTTCCCCAACCAGGGGCGGATGCAGCGAGTCGTTGTGCAGGCTGAGGGCGATCAGCGCAGCCAGGTGGCCGACCTGCTGAAAATCCATGTGCGCAACACCAGCGGAAAAATGGTGCCGTTGTCGGCCTTCGTCCAGGCCAGATGGACCCAGGGACCGGCGCAGTTGACCCGCTACAACGGCTATCCGGCGGTGAGCATTTCCGGCGAACCAAAGCCCGGCCACAGCACCGGCGAAGCCATGGCCGAGATCGAACGGCTGGTGGCGCAGGGCCCGGCCGGGTTGGGCCAGGAGTGGACCGGCCTGTCATTGCAGGAACGCCTGTCCGGTAGCCAGGCGCCGATCCTGCTGGGCTTGTCGCTATTGATCGTGTTTCTGTGCCTGGCGGCGCTTTACGAGAGCTGGTCAATTCCGACCTCGGTGTTGCTGGTGGTGCCTTTGGGCGTTCTCGGTGCGGTGCTCGCGGTGACGTTGAGAGGTATGCCCAACGACGTGTTCTTCAAGGTCGGGCTGATCACCATCATCGGCCTGTCGGCGAAGAACGCGATCCTGATCATCGAATTCGCCAAGAGCCTGTATGACGAAGGCCACGACCTGATCGACGCCACGCTGCAGGCCGCGCGCCTGCGCCTGCGGCCGATCGTCATGACCTCGCTGGCGTTCATCCTCGGCGTGGTGCCATTGGCGATTGCCACGGGCGCCAGCTCGGCGAGCCAGCAAGCCATCGGCACCGGGGTGATCGGCGGGATGATCACGGCGACACTGGCGGTGGTGTTTGTGCCGGTGTTTTTTGTGGTGGTGATGAAGCTGGTGCGCAAACGCTAACCCACACACCCACATTGTAGGAGCTGGCTTGCCAGCGAAGACGGTGTGTCAGTCAATAGGGATGTTGAATGAAATGGCCTCTTCGCTGGCAAGCCGGCTCCTACAAGGGGCTTCATTGATTTCAAGATTGGGATCACCTGGGCTAAGGTGTTTGCAATGCCCCGAACCAACGAGCCTTCATGTCCTACCTCACCCACACCCACCCTCGCCTGTCCGCCGCCGCCACCCTCGGCGTTGCGGCAGGCATCCTGGCTCCAGCCGATTCGATCATCAGCAAAATCCTCATCGGCTGGAACGTCGGGGTCTGGACCTATCTGCTCCTGATGTTCTGGCTCACCGTGCGCTCCAAGGCAACCGATGTGAAACGCATCGCCGAGATCGAAGACGAAAACGCCGGCCTGGTGCTGTTCGTGGTGTGCATCGCGGCGATTGCCAGCCTGGCGACCATCGCCTTCGAACTGGCCGGCAGCAGAGACCTGGACACCTCCCGCAAGCTGCTGCACTACGGTTTCACCGCATTGACGGTGATCGGCTCATGGCTGCTCATCGGGGTGATCTTCAGCGTGCACTACGCGCGGCTGTTCTACACCTGGAACGGCAAGGACCCGGCGCTGCGTTTTGCCGAAGGCCTGACAACGCCCAACTACTGGGACTTCCTGTACTTTTCCTTCACCATCAGCGTGGCAGTGCAGACGGCCGATGTCGGTGTGGCGACTCGGGATCTGCGCAAGATCGTGCTGGCCCAGTCGCTGATTGGCTTCCTATTCAACACGGCGATCCTCGGGTTTTCGATCAACATCGCTGCGGGGTTGTTTGGGTAAAAAAACCGCGAGCTGCCAGATCCTTGCTCTGAAAGGTTTGATGCAGCGATCCGTGCCCTGACTACAGCGAGCCGGGTTTGCCCCGTTGCATTGCGATCAGTACATGGCTTGGCTCTGACACATTGTTCCCACCCCCTTTCGCGCGCACTGCCAAATAGTACTCGCTATCGGCTTTCAGCCCTGTCACCTCGCATGGAGGTCGAATCACATTAAGCGTCGCGATACCTTCGCCGCTTATTTCATAGTCCACAGCGTCCGGGCACAAAGGGCACGTTGCATAGGGCTCCTCCCAACTCAGCAAAGCCGTAGTTGCGGTACTGCGACCGCCTCTCAATCCGCCAGGGGAGCAAATTCGTATTCCTCTGTAGGGTTTGATTGTAAAACTGTCCGACACATAATTCGAGAAATAGCCACCCGGCCCTTTGGCGCGAACCTTGAACACGTATTGGGTATTTTCGGTTAAACCTTTCACGAGATACTGGGTGTCACCCACCGTATCCAGAACCTGATCCCCTAGCGAGACCTCGTAGCGGGTGCCATTCGGATAATCGGCGCCAGCACTCCAGCGCCAGGCCGCCGATTCGTCAGTCAATTCACCTGGGGTCAGACTGCGCGGAGCCTCAAAAATCGCAGTGGTGGCAGTGGCGCTGGAGGGTGCTGACTCGCCAGTTGAATTGACACCGCGAACTTCGACGAAATACCCGGTTTGAGGTTGCAGACCTTGGACTACGTAAGTCAGATGTTGCGTTTTTTCGCTGCCAATGACCACGTGCTCGCCATTGTCCAGGCCATGGCTGACCCTGTATTCCGGCGCAGGGGACGCTGCCCAAGTGACGCGAATAGAGTGAGGGGTGACAAGCGTGTGCAACGGACCGGGAGTCGAAGGAATCGGTGGCCCATCCTGAGTCCTTGCGGTGATACGCGCCGGCAACGATTCGCCATTGACATTGACGGCGCTGACTTCCACAAAATACAGAGTGTTTTTTGCAAGACCTGTCAGCGTGTGACTGGTGATTCTGGTGGTCTGGGTTTGAGACGCCCCACCAGGTTCGACGCCATGGCGGATGACGTATTCAATAGCACCCGCAGAGCCCGTCCACGACAGATCCATCGAGAGAATGGCTGGCGTTGCCTTCAGATTGGTCGGGGCTGCGGGCACCGCCAGCGTGGATGCCGTTGCTCGCACCGACGGTGAATCACCCGCCGCGTTAAACGCCACCAGATCAAAATAATAGGCAGTCCCTGAGCTTAACCCGCTGACCGTATAGGCCTCGACGGTGGTGGTGAATGTATTGATGACCGGACCATTGGGGAGCAAGCCGTAACTGACTCGATAACCTGCTGCAAGCGCGGACTTCTGCCAGGTCAATGCCACTGTGTCTTTCGTCGGCTGGGCGCTGAATCCGGTTGGGGCAACAGGTTTTACTACGCCGGCCTGAGTGGTGGCGGTACCTTCCGACGGTGCCGAAAGGCCACTCGCATTTTCCGCGCGTACTTCGATGAAGTATTTGGTTTGCGGTTGCAATCCTGTAATACGGTAGTTTCGACTCGTGGTATGTTTTGTATCGATAGGGGTCGGCCATTGATCATCGCGCCCATAGGTCACTTCAAATCTTGTGAACTGAGTCGTGTAGGACCACGCGACATTCATAGAGTCCGAGGTAATCGAAGTGATCACAAGATAACCGGGTTTCTGGGGTAGCAAAAGATTCATGACTGGCCCTTTCTGTTCAGATGGCTCCATTGGCTGAGACTAAACTCCAGCCTTTTTGAAAAACAGCTATCAGAACAGCTAGTGGCGTTACGAGTTGTTTGTGCTACTAACGGTTTTGCTTATGGAAGTGTTCTATCTGCACAAACGTTCTAGCCATGACTCTCGCCACCGTCGTTTAATACGCTGGCAATCCGTCCCACAGGTGCAACATGACCGCCCACAACTGGATCGACCTGGCCCAGGATGCCGACACCGGCATCGAGACCCTGCGCGCGCATTTCGAAGGCCATGCCTACGACCCGCATTGGCATGACAGCTATCTGGTGGGCGTAACCGAGCAAGGGGTTCAGCAATTCAATTGCCGACGCAAGAAGCACCAGAGCACGCCGGGCAAGGTGTTTTTGCTGGAGCCTGGCGACATTCATGACGGTGAAGCACCGAACGTGGACGGATTCACCTACCGCATGCTCTACCTCGACCCGCAGTGGTTGCAACGCGAACTTGGCGCCGTGTTCGACAATGCGCCGGACAACAGTGAATTGAGTTTCGCCAACACCCTGGCCAGCGATTCGCGTCTAGCCCATGCAACAAGCCTGGCGTTTGAAACGCTGCATCGCGGTGAATTGAAAATCATCCGCCAGAGTGCCCTCGACGGTTTACTCGAACGCCTGACCAGCCATTCGCACTGGCGCACCCGCTATAACGAAGACCCGCGCCTGCCGCGAGTGGCGCAAAAGGCCCGGGAGTACCTGCACGCCAACGCGCAAAACGACATCGGCCTCGACCAACTGGCTGTTGCCACCGGCGTCGACCGCTTCCGCCTGACCCGAGCATTCAAAGCCGCTTATGGCATCGCGCCCCACGCGTATCTGGTGCAATTGCGCCTCGCCTGCGCCCGACGAATGCTGGCCCAGGGTGAACAACCGACGACGGTGGCCATGACGCTTGGCTTTGCCGATCAGAGCCACCTGGGACGCTGGTTCGTGCGCGCCTACGGTCTGACGCCGGCGCTGTACCGCAAGCGCTGCTCAAATCTTCCAGACAGATAACGCCGGGGATTGTGAAGATCGACTTCACTGATCTTCACCGGAGTTTGCCCGCGATGCTTTCTTCTTTCCCGACGTTACTGCCCTTCTTGCTCTTCGCCTTCGTGGCATCGATCACTCCCGGACCGACCAACATTCTGGTGCTCAGCAACAGCGCCCGATTCGGCCTGGCCGCCGCTGTGCCGATCATCCTGGGTGCCGGCGCCAGCGCGGCGACACTCGTACTTGTGGTGGGCACTGGCGCCGGCTCCTCACTGACGCACTGGCCGCTGCTGCAAACCGTCATGCAATGGGCCGGCGTGGCGTGGCTGAGTCATCTGGCCTGGCAGATCTTCCGTGCCCCGGCCGGGGCCATCACCACGCAGGGGGCTGAGGCCCGTCTCGGTCTGCTGGGCGCCGCCAGCCTGCAATTGATCAACCCGAAAACCTGGATGATGGCGCTGGCCGTGGTCAGTGTGTTCGCCGGTGTGGGCGAAGATCGATCGGTGCGTGTGATGTACCTGTCCCTGGTGTTCTTTCTGATTTCCCTACCGTGTCTCGGGATGTGGGCATTGCTCGGTGCAGGCTCCGCCCGCTGGTTGCGCTCACCCCGCTCGATGCAACGCTTCAACCGCGGTATGGGCCTGTTGTTGTTGGGTTCGGCGTGGTTGGGTGTGCTGGTCTGAGCGCCACCTGTCGGTGTAAATCGATTCGGGAAGCATTCGACACTTGACGGCACATTTGCTTTTGGTGTCTCCTGAAACCGGTTTCAGCGCCAGACGCTCAACCTTATAAATCCAATAAAAAGGTTTCTGACCGTGAACGATTTTTCCGCCGCCCAGCGCAGCCGCGTGACCATGCTCGACGTGGCCGAACACGCCAAGGTCTCCAAGGCCAGCGTTTCGCGGTTCATCGGCGATGATCGCGCGTTACTCTCCGATGCCATCGCCCAGCGCATCGAACAGGCGATTGCCGAACTCGGTTACCGCCCGAACCAGATGGCCCGCGGCCTGAAACGTGGACGCACCCGCCTGATCGGCATGCTGGTGGCCGACATCCGCAACCCTTATTCGATTGCCGTGATGCACGGGGTGGAAACCGCCTGCCGTCAGCACGGCTACAGCCTGGTGGTGTGCAACACCGACCGCGATGACGAACAGGAACGCCAACATCTGGCCCTGCTGCGCTCCTACAACATCGAAGGCCTGATCGTGAACACCTTGGGTCATCACCGCGACGAGTTGCACGAACTGCACCGGGAAATGCCCCTGGTGCTGGTGGATCGCAAGGTCGAGCACCTTGAGAGCGACATGGTCGGGCTGGACAACCCGGCGGCCGTCGAGATGGCCCTCGCCCACCTTGAAGAGCGTGGCTACCGCGATGTGCTGCTGGTGACCGAACCGTTTGACGGCACCAGTTCGCGGATCGAACGGGTCAGCAGTTTCAAGGCGCAGATCGAGCAGCGACCCGCGCTTCGCGGCGCCATCGCAGAAACCGGCAGCGAGCTGACGGCGAATCTGAAAAACTTCCTTGCCACACCCGGTCCCGGTCCAAAAGCGCTGTTTTGCGCGAACGGGATTGCCGCGCTGGCCAGTACCCATGCGCTGCGTGAACTGCAGTGCAACCTGTTCGAAGACGTGGGCCTGATCGCCCTCGATGACCTCGACTGGTATCCGCTGGTTGGCAGCGGCATCACCGCCCTCGCCCAGCCGACCACCGAGATCGGCGCGAGTGCGTTTGAGTGTTTGCTCAAGCGGCTGCGTGGGGATGATGGAGCGGTGCGGACGCTGGATTTTTCGGTGCGGTTGATTGCCAGGGGGTCGACCCTTGGAGTTTTCGAGTGATTGGACGGGCCCCTTCGCTGGCAAGCCAGCTCCTGCAGGGATCTGTGAACGACACCTAACCGTGTAGGAGCTGGCTTGCCAGCGAAGAGGCCCTATAGTTCTCCATTTTTTTGAACAAAAATGAAACCGGTTTCAGAGGTAAAAAAACAATGAACAAACCCGCCGTTTCCATCAGCCTCTCCAGCTACGGCGCCGATCTGGTACGCCAGCGCGGCCAAGGCAGTTTCATCGACGTACTGGCCGCCGCCAGCGCCACGCGCATCGAATGGCGCGAAGAACTGCTGACCGTTGAAGACCCCGTACAATTGGCCGACGCAACCCAGGCCCAAGGGCTGGAGAGTGTGTATTCCTCACCCATGGAGTTGTGGCTGGCCGGTCAGTCGAAACCCAATCCCGAACTGATCGGCGCCCTGCACCGCGCCGAGGCGTTCGGCAGTAAATGGCTGAAAGTGTCGCTGGGTTATTTCACCGACAACAGCGACCTGCACACCCTCGCCCGTCTGCTGGACGAAACCCCTGTGCAACTGCTGGTGGAAAACGACCAGACCTTGCACGGGGGTCGAATCGAGCCGTTCCAACGGTTTTTTGCGGCCGTGGAGCAACACAACCTGCCGATCCAGATGACGTTCGACATCGGCAACTGGCACTGGCAAGACCAGTCGCCTGCCAGCGCGGCGCGCTTGCTCGGTCGCCATGTCGGCTACGTGCACTGCAAGGCAGTGACCCGCCGCGCCGACGGCAAGCTGGTCGCCATCCCGCCCGCCGCCAGCGACCTGCAACAGTGGGAACAGCTGCTGCGGCACATGGCCCAAGGTGTCATGCGGGCTGTGGAATATCCGCTGCAAGGCGACGACCTGGTGCAACTGACCCGCGAACATGTCACCGCCCTCGCCCACCTGGGTCAATCGCGGCTGGAGAGCGCTCATGTCTGAGATCGATATTCTGTCGTTCGGCGAAACCATGGCGATGTTCGTCGCCGAGCAAGCCGGTGATCTGGCCAGCGTCGGCCGCTTCCATAAACGCATTGCCGGCGCCGACAGCAACGTTGCCATTGGCTTGTCGCGGCTAGGCTTCAAGGTGGCGTGGCTGAGTCGGGTTGGTGCCGATTCCCTGGGTCGCTTCGTGATCGACACGCTGGAAAAAGAAGGCCTGGATTGCCGCCACGTCGACATCGACGCCGCACACCCCACCGGCTTTCAGCTCAAGTCGCGCACCGACGATGGCAGCGACCCCACCGTCGAGTACTTCCGCCGTGGTTCGGCGGCCAGTCACTTGTCGCCGCACTCGATCGTGCCCGAATTGCTCAAGGCCCGTCACCTGCACGCCACCGGCATTCCCCCGGCGCTGTCGGAAACCGCACGGCAGATGTCGTTCGAACTGATGACCCGCATGCGCCAAGCCGGGCGCAGCGTATCGTTCGACCCGAACCTGCGCCCAAGCCTGTGGGCCAGCGAGCAGCAGATGATCCGCGAAATCAACCGCCTGGCCGCCCTCGCCCATTGGGTGCTGCCGGGGCTGAGTGAGGGGCGATTGCTCACCGGTTTCGAAGACCCGGCCGACATCGCCGCGTTCTACTTAGGCCAGGGCGCCGAAGCCGTGGCCATCAAACTCGGGCCGCATGGCGCTTACTACCGCACTCACCTTGATCAAGGTTTCGTCGCGGGCGTGCCGGTACAAACAGTGGTCGATACGGTGGGTGCCGGCGATGGTTTTGCCGTCGGCATGATCAGTGCGCTCCTGGAAAACCACAGCTTTGCCGACGCGGTGCAGCGGGCCAACTGGATTGGCAGCCGTGCCGTGCAGAGTCGGGGGGATATGGAGGGGTTGCCGACAAGGCTTGAAATGTCCGTTGAATTCGAGGCCGTCATCGCCAGCAGGCTGGCTCCCACAAAACCTGTGCAAGCCAGCCTGCTGGCGATGAGGCCGGCACAGTCACTGAAGATCTGAACACCTGCTGCGACAAAAACAACAAGCTCAGGAGCATCACCATGAAAACCGCAACGCTCGCCACCCGCCGCTGGTGGTACATCATGCCCATCGTGTTCATCACCTACAGCCTGGCGTATCTGGACCGCGCCAACTACGGCTTCGCCGCGGCCTCCGGCATGGCGGCGGATTTGATGATCACCCCGGGCCTGTCGTCGATGCTCGGCGCTCTGTTCTTCCTCGGCTATTTTTTCTTCCAGGTGCCGGGGGCGATCTACGCGCAGAAACACAGCGTGAAGAAACTGATCTTCGTCAGCCTGATCCTCTGGGGCAGCCTGGCGACCCTGACCGGGATCGTCTCCAACGCCTACTGGCTGATCGTCATCCGCTTCATGCTCGGCGTGGTCGAAGCCGCGGTGATGCCGGCGATGCTGATCTACCTGTGCCACTGGTTCACCCGCGCCGAACGCTCGCGCGCCAACACTTTCCTGATTCTCGGCAACCCGGTGACCATGCTGTGGATGTCGGTGGTCTCGGGCTACCTGGTGCAACACTACAGCTGGCGCTGGATGTTCATCGTCGAAGGTTTGCCGGCGGTGCTCTGGGCATTCATCTGGTGGCGCTTGGCCGATGATCGTCCGGCCCAGGCCAAGTGGCTCAACGACCAGGAAAAACAGGACCTGGAAAGCGCCCTGGCCGCCGAACAGGTCGGCATCAAGGCGGTGAAGAATTACGCCGAAGCGTTCCGTTCGCCGAAAGTGATTATCCTGGCCCTGCAGTTTTTCTGCTGGAGCATCGGCGTCTACGGCTTCGTGCTGTGGCTGCCATCGATCCTCAAGGCCGGCGCACAGATGGACATGGTGCAGGCCGGTTGGCTCTCGGCGCTGCCTTATCTGGCGGCGGTGATCGGCATGCTGCTGGTGTCCTGGGGCTCGGACAAACTGCAAAAACGCAAACGCTTCGTCTGGCCGCCGCTGCTGATCGCCTCGTTCGCTTTCTATGGTTCCTACGCCCTGGGTGCCGAGCACTTCTGGTGGTCCTACACCTTGCTGGTGATTGCCGGCGCCTGCATGTACGCCCCTTACGGGCCGTTCTTCGCGATCATTCCGGAAATCCTCCCGGCCAACGTAGCGGGTGGCGCCATGGCGTTGATCAACAGCATGGGCGCCCTCGGTTCGTTCGGCGGCTCCTACCTGGTCGGCTACCTGAACAGCTCCACCGGTTCGCCCGGCGCATCGTACCTGTTGATGAGTGGCGCGCTGATGTTCTCGGTGGTACTGACGATTTTCCTCAAGCCCGGCGCCAGCGACCGGGAGCGTCCCACGGTCACCTTGACCCGCACCGCCGCCCATTCCTGATCGAGATGATGACAATGAAAAAACAGGTTGTGCTGTACAAGAAACTCTCGCCGTCGCTGATGGCTCGCTTGCACGAGCAGGTCGAGGTGACGCTGATCGAAAGCCTCGACACCGAAGGCCTGGCCCAACTGCGTGATGCCCTGCCCCGCGCTCACGGTTTGCTCGGTGCCAGCCTGAAGCTGGATGCCGAACTGCTCGACCTGGCGCCCGACCTGGAGGCCATCGCCAGCGTCTCGGTGGGCGTCGACAACTACGACATCGACTACTTGACCGAGCGGCGCATCCTGCTCAGCAACACGCCGGATGTGCTCACTGAAACCACCGCCGACACCGGGTTTGCACTGATCCTGGCCAGCGCCCGGCGCGTGGTGGAACTGGCGAACCTGGTTCGCGCGGGGCAATGGACCCGCAACATCGGCCCCGCGCATTTCGGCAGCGATGTGCATGGCAAGACCCTGGGCATCATCGGCATGGGACGCATCGGTGAGGCGCTGGCCCAGCGTGGGCATTTCGGTTTCGGCATGCCGGTGATCTACCACAGCCAGTCGCCGAAACCGGCGGTGGAGCAGCGGTTCGATGCACAATACCGCAGCCTGCCGGAGCTGCTGCAGCAGGCCGATTTCGTTTGTCTGACCTTGCCGTTGACCGCTGAAACCGAAGGCCTTATCGGCGCAGAGCAGTTTGCGCTGATGCGCCCCGAGAGCATCTTCATCAACATTTCCCGGGGCAAAGTGGTCGACGAAGCGGCGCTGGTCGAGGCGTTGCGCAAGGGACAGATTCGTGCAGCCGGGCTGGACGTGTTCGAGCGCGAACCGTTGAACCATGACTCGCCGTTGTTGCAGATGGACAATGTGGTGGCGACACCGCACATGGGCTCGGCCACCCATGAGACACGGGAAGCGATGGCCCGGTGTGCGGTGGATAATCTGCTGGCAGCGTTAGCGGGTGAGCGGCCGGCTAACTTGGTCAATCCGCGGGCGTGGAAGGCTTGATGGATTGGGTGTTTGTCAGATAGCTATCGCCAGCAGGCTAGCTCCCACATTGGATCTGTGGCGTGCACAGTTCCCCTGTGGGAGCTAGCCTGCTGGCGATGAGGCCAGCCCAAACACAAAAAACCCCTCAGGCTCGCCGCGCTTCCAGAAGGTCCATCGCACACAGTGCTATGCGTCGACACGCATCCGCCAACTTGCGCTGATCCACCACCAACCCGATGCGGATATGCCCCGCTGCACTGGGCCCAAACGCCTCACCCGCCAGCACCGACACCCCATACCCCTCCAGCAGCCGCTCGGCGAAATGCTGGGCAGTCATCCCGGTCTGGCGCACGTCGGCCATTACAAACATGCCGCCATCCGGACGAATGGCCCGGATACCCGGACACTGGTTCAGGCTCGCACACACCAGGTCGCGGCGCTGTCGATATTCTTCGCGCATCATCGCCACCTCCGGCAGGTCTTCATCCAGCGCCAGTTGCGCCGCCTGTTGAACGAACTCCGGAATGCCAAACAGCATGCTCAACGAGAGATGCTCCAGATGGTCGTTCAAGGTTTTTGGCCCGATCACCCAGCCCACACGCCAGCCGGTCATGGCGTGGGATTTGGACAGGCTGTTGATGGTCGCCGTGCGCTCGGCCATGCCCGGCAGGCTGGCCGGGCTGATGTGCTCGCCCTCGTAGAGCAGATCGCTGTAGACCTCGTCGCTGATCAGCCACAGGTCATGCCGAATACACAGCAAGCCCAGTTCCTGCCAAATCATCAGCGACAGACTGGCGCCGGAAGGATTGTTCGGGCTGTTGAGCAACAGCGCGCGAGTCCTTGGAGTGATGCGCGCCGCCACGTCCGCCGGATCGACCCGAAAACCGTTCTCCGGACGCACCGGCACCGGCACCACTTTCGCCCCGCACGCGCCGAATACCCCTTCATAGGTCACGTACATGGGCTCGGCGACTATCACTTCGTCGCCCGGATCGAGTACGCACTGCGCGACCGAATACACCGCGTTTTGCGCCCCGGGCATCACGATCACATGGTCGGCATCCACCACCTGGCCGCTTCGACGCCGGTGTCGCCGGGCAATGCTGTCGCGCAGGCTCCGACTGCCACGCACTGACGAATAGTGGGTGTCGCCGGCCAGCAAACTGTCGATGGCCGCCTGGACGATGGGTTTGGGTGTATCGAAATCCGGGTCGCCGACCGACAACAGCAATATGTCGACACCCTCTGCGCGCAATTGCAGCGCGCGGTCATGAATCTGCCAGGCCGCGGCGCCTTCACCGGCGATGCGTTGGGTCAAGCTTGAATAGCGCATGTATTTCTCCAATCGCGCGAGTTCCTGAGTCAACCCTATCTCAAATCGCGCAACACGCCAGCGCAGCATTCAAATCGACGAACGGATGCGGCGGCGGAAAACATAGCGATACCTCCTACAACAGGCGGCGCTTTAGCTGACAGTCTTTTCTCTGGCATCTGATTAAAGTGGGCCACCTGTAAATTGTGACAGGTTCCAAGCTGGCCGATTCGAGATATAAGGAAATTGTGCCTTCCAGGCCTGACACAGGGGTCTGAAGGACGGCCGCGTGAACCATGCCATCAAGCAGTAGGAAGATTCCGTCGCGCCCACGCCGTCAATGATGATGAATGGGAGATTCAACCATGTACCGCGCCACCAACGTTTCGGTTCGATCATCGCCAGCCCAGGTCAGTTTCCAGCCGCAGGAGGGCGAAAAACCTCCTGCGATAAAACTTACAACCCGAGAAAAAGAAGTCTTGCAGTGGAGCGCCGCTGGCAAGTCGTCCTGGGAGATCGGCAAGATCTGCAGCTGCACCGAGGCCGGTGTTAATTACCACTTTTGTAACATCCGCCGAAAGTTCGGTGTGAGATCGCGCTGGGTTGCCGTCGTCATGGCGCTGGATTTGGGCTTGATACATCTGCCTTGAGCCAGTACCTGCACAGGGGGCAGCGTGGTATCGACCCTGTGGAGACGTTTCATGATGCAGGACCAGACGCCTCGAAAACCCGAATGGCTTTACCCCTCTTCGGACAATGCCTGTAACGATATGCCGGAGTTGTACAGGCATCGCCCTGACTCTGCGCTGCGCATTGTGCTTGCCGACGACCACCCGGTCGTCTTGCTGGGTGCCGAAACGGCCCTGAGCTCCCCCTCCGGCAGGCCCTGCAGGATTGTCGCTCAGGCCCAAAATGCCGATGAGCTGATTCACCATTTGCAGCACACCGCCTGCGACCTGGTGATCAGCGATTACTCGATGCCTTACGGACGCTTTCCCGACGGCCTGGCTTTGATGGGCTACCTGAAACGGCACTTCGCTCACCTCCCGTTGATCGTCATGACCATGCTGCGCAACCCTTCCCTGCTGCAAGCTTTGCTCAACACCGGCGCGCAGGCACTGTTCGACAAGCGTAGCCCCATGAGTGAACTCAAGCGGGCGGTACAGATCGTTGGCAATGGGCGACGCTACCTGTGCCCGACGTTTGCCGCGATTCTCGATGCACAGGCGTTACCCGCCGCTGGCGCAGAGACGCCGCGGGTGAGACTTTCCGAACGGGAGTTGGAGGTGGTGCGGTTGTTTGTCCAGGGCTTGTCCGGACGACAGATCGCGGTGCAACTGAACCGCAGTGAAAAGACCATCAGCCGACAAAAACGCACCGCCATGGACAAGTTGGGACTTGAGCATGACGGTGGGTTGGTAGAGTTTGCGCGAGTGAGTGGGTTGGGGTGATCCTGGTTTTCTCCATTATGTTGAACTCCTCCACCGATGAGGATCAAATATTTTCCGACACGGCGTTTTCTGCCGTGTCGGACAAGACAGCGTTATTATATAAATTTATTTAAGAATTCTAATTCTGGCTTGGCGACTGATATCGCGCTCCTTGGGTTTAGTATTTCTTGGCAAAGGGGCTTCAATTTTTGGTGTTACTTCAAATTCGACCTCCCTGAATGAATATTTCTGGTCCATCAGTTTTTCTTTTTCTTGCAGGTACCATTGACGGTATTTTTTATTTGTCTGAATTATTTTACGCACCCTTTTAGGCTTAGCGAATTCCTTGCCGAGTCCAACATCCATCAACCAACTATTATTTGCACGGTAAGTGCCTATGAATCCGAGTTCCTCCCTATGTAACGCTACAAGACCGGCATGTTCCCGAGCAACCGGCCCATTAAGTCTGTACGTCGTAGAAAAAACATCATCCGACCTATTTACTGTGTTCTTTATCGCATCTTGTGCTAATTCCCGAGCCAATCTATTGTTTTTTGTACCCTTCCCGAAAAGTCTAGCAAAAAATCCCGCAACACCATGCCCAGTTGGATCCGTATACTTGATCGGATTGCCCAAGCAATAAGCATAGTTATTCAACCCCCCCTCCCCAAACGGGCTCCAGCTATCCGGACTATGAAATCGCATCAACTGAGGATTAAACGTCCGATACCCTTTACCGAGCAAATACCAACCGGTTTGCGTTTCCCACGGTTCACCGTTGTAGCCCAATTGACCGCTAACGGGCAGTTCATCCGAACGATAGCCATACGGTGAGTAACCGAGGTCATTGGCAAAGTCTTGCCCGACCTCACGCAGCACCGTGTTTTTATCATCACTGGCCAGCAGCATCGACTTTGGGTCAGCACCTTCCTTGTGCTCTGCGAGCACCACTCCATTGGCACTGACAAAGGTGCTGGTGTTGGATGTGCCTCGCAGGTTGACCAGATTGTCGCCTTGGTAAAACCGTTGCTGTTCGTCTCCCCCGATGTCTTGACTGGCCAGCTTGTCCAACGAATCGAAGCGATAGCTACTCGGCGTTTCGCCGGCCAGGCCGCTAACGCTGATCAAACGGCCGAAGACGTCGTAACCCAGGCTGCGTCCGACTTCGTCGTGCAGCAGGTTGCCATCGGCGTTGTAGTCCAGATCAACGATTTGCTGAGGTTCGTTCTCGAACTGACTGACAACCTTGATCAACTGCGTCGGATCCTTGTCCGGGTCATAGTAATACTCGGCGACATTCATGCCGCCTGGTGAATCTTCAGTATCAGGTGACCAGGTTTGCACCAGCTGCAAGTTGTCCAGCTCATCGAATATGAAATATTGCATTTCGATCGGCCGGTTGTAAGGATCCAAAGGCTGTTGAGTACCGCTGCAGTTGTACTCTTCCAGACGTCCGCGAATGTCATAGCCATAGGTTTCGTCACGCAATAACACTGACCCGTTTTCCAACAACGTGCGCTGCACCAACCCGTCAACCAGGTTGTAAACCTGGCTCAGTTGCTGAGTCTGGCCGGCGCCAAAATCGAACTCGCGCAGCACTTCACGTCCCTGATCATCGTAAGTCAGCTTGACTTCCAGACGCTGCGCGCCGTCGATGGTTTCAATTCGTTCCGTCAGGCCAAGGGTGTTGTAGAAAAAACTGGCAGTCGTGGTGCCCAACGTCGTGCTTTTAAGCTGGCCGCTGGACTTGTCGTAGTCGTAGGTTTGATCCTGTTCGAGTACATCGGTGTATTTGAGCAGCCGTGCCTGCCGACTGTAGTGGTAGTCCATGCGCAGTGGCGTCTGACCAGGCTGTTCGCGCGTTTCACTTTTTATCTCGCCGGTGGTGTGGTACTCGCGTAAAAGCTTAATCCCGTTTTCCTCGGTCCACTTCAAGCGGGCGCTTTTCTCGTCGTATTCGTAGGTTGCAGCAATGCCTGTATGGGTGGTGCGCGTCAGCGGATCCTCGCCCAAGGCCGGCAGGTATTGGTAGTCGACCTCTTCAAGAGAAGGCCGAATGACTTTGTACGGTTGGGTCTGCCCCGGATTGAAACGATAGCGTGTGACACGACCACCGGTGATCGATTCGATCATTCGATCGAGGCCGTCAAACGCTTGTTGCCCCAACTCAATGTCGTTGACACCAATCCAGACTGGCAGGTCTTCAGTGCTGTGCAAAGCATAACGACGCTCGACCACGGCATTGTCGGGCAACGTATTCTCGACCATGCGATCAAAGGCATCGTAAACATACTTGGTGGTTTTCAGCAGTGCATCGGTCTCTTGCTCGGTTCGCCCGAGACCATCGTAACGGTAAAGATGTTCACTGATCGGCTCCACCCGTGGGTCGGTTGGGTCATCGCCCAGTTTGTAGCGATTGACGCTGTCGGGCTTTTCGAACAGGTTGTTTTTCGTGACCGTTTTGCCCATGCCTTCAATCCAGGTCGTAACCGTCTGGGTGATCGGGTCGCTGACCTCGTGCTCCTCGACCCCGTCCGGGCGGGTCATGCTGCGCTGCTCGCCCCAATCGTCATAGCGGTACCGACTGAGCAGCACCAGGTCATCGGCGCTGTCGGCGCTGCACCAGTCGCGTTCGATTTCTTCTGCCAGATCCCCCAGCTCGTTGTAAGTCGCGAAGTAGGTGTCGCGAAACTCCTCGGCCCTGGCACCGGTCATGTTGTCCTTGTCCTGGCGTTGTTCCTTGATCACCCGATTCAGGCCGTCGAACAGCGTGCAGGTCTGTACGCCCTTGACGTCGGTGGCTTCCTGGCTGGCCTGTTGCCCGGGGGCGTTGCTCAGCACGTAGCGGTAGGTGCGCGAGGCGGTGTAGGGGGTGTCCGGTGCCACGGTTTCGCTGGTCACTCGCTGCAAGGCGTCATAGGTGTAGCGGATTGCCACCACTGATCGGTGGTCTATAGGTAGGCTTTAAACATTTGTCATAGGGAACGAACCAGTTAATGCCGTTCGCTTGCTGCTCAGCAGAAACGGTCAAAGTCTCTTCGTGATCGGTGCCGTCAATTGGCGTAATGCCGTCAAATTCGTAGGTCTGCCATTCCAATTCGACGTCTACGTCTTCTAATAGGTAATTGGATGCAGGTATATGTACGAAGATCCCCCATTCCGTACCTCCCGCAACCTTGCGCTTCAGGCTGCTGCAATTGGCTATGTTGCTTGGAAAGTCTGCCGCAGGAAAATCCGGTTCAGGCAGATCGACGACTTCCACCAGAACATCGATGGTGGTGCGATTTGATTCCTGCGGGTTGGCGAAGTCCTGGTGTGTCAGGGTGTAGTAGATTGGCAAGTCTTCCATGACCGGCGTGCGTTCGATATCGCTCCACGGTATGACAAAGTCGATGACCTCGTTTGGGTTCTCCATTCCGTTGACTACATAAGGATTATTGGACGCAGCGACGACAACGCCATGGTAAAAAAGCGTCAAGGTATCCCCGTCGTCAGGGTCATCAAACAACTCGATAGACGCGGTGGCATCGTTGCCGATATCGGCCAGCGTCAATTCCGTGCCGCTGCCACTGGAACTTACGAAGACAACCAGATTCAGGGTCGGATTGATCGGCTCAGGATTCGGGTTCACTGGCCCGGTAATCTTGAAGTTCGTATTGACGTCAATAGGGCCTGGCGAAGCAAAGGGGTAGTCGCCCCTCAATACTGAATAGTCCACTTTGACCGGTTGCACATGCGTGGCTGAGTTGAAGTCGTACTCCGCTGCCATGCGGGGCCAGGGCACGGTGATTCTCAGAGGAAACGGCAGATGCGCGCCGACAGAAGTCCGGGCGAGGGTGTCCGTCCCCCAATTGACCAGGATGCCATCAGTTGCGACCCACCCGTCGTACTCTTCGATATGTACCCTGGTGGGAAGCGCCGCGTCGGCTCGATCAATCAAGCCATCGGCGGCCAAAGGCACGGTGCAAGGATCCAAGTTGCCGGGCAGCGTGCCCAATGCAACCTGAACCGTTGCCGGTAACGACCTCTCCCCACGGTTACCCGCCTTGTCCACCAGGGTGGCCACCGCATATTGAGTTTTCGAGCCATATCTAGTGACCGCAACGGCAGGTACCAGCACTGTACGGTTGCCAGGAAGCAACTGCGAAAGCACGACAAAACTGGTAATGTCCTCCCCTGGTGCCGGTGCTCTATCGAGCCAAGCGACGTGAACCGTGACCTCAGCTCGTTTAGTCTCGATAAAATCCGGGATCACGCAAAAGACCCCATTATCCCGGGCTAAAACTTCATCGGTAATCACCGGTTGTTCAACGATTTCGATCATCGCGTGATCTGGTTCCAGCCAAATCGGCCCGGTTCTGTCGACGGTCACCGGAGTCGATGGCGAATACCTTACAGTCAGGTCATTCCAGTTCGTTACACGGTAACGAAAAAGAAATCTGCCCTCATAGTCTTTGAAAACAGCGAGCGGTATTTGCCTTGACAGAGGAAAGGACGAATCAGGCAGATCGCCAGGCCAGGGAATATCTTCTGGAGCGGCGATTTGAACCCACACGTTTGAACTTGTCAGCAGACACTCCATCGTCAACACGTTTACCGGCCCAGGAAAAGGAGGCCGCACATCCCACACTGGAATCGTCACGTCCAACGCCGCGACAAGCTTGTCTTTGTGTATTAAACCGTCGGGATCGCCGGGCATGGCGTCAACAACTCCAGGGGGCTGCAAATCGGCGACGAAGAATTGTTGATGGTAATTGGCCCGCACCTGCTCAGCCGTCAGCTTGTTGTATGAACTTGCCATGCTTATCTCTCCAAATCCGTTTTAGTTCGGCCATGAACAGAGTCAGGGCCGGCAAAACTTTTCTGGCAGTTCAACGCATGGCTCTACTACTGCACAGCGCAATGTCGTTCTGCCCGGTCGTAAGACCTGGGCAAATTAAGCGCCGGTTTTTCGGAACGCGATACTGTCAAAGTTGACAGGTTTGCCGTGTTTTTTGGCAGCCCGGTTTCCTGACGCAGCCTGCGACGAAGGCATTCTGAGCGAATGGGTGATTCAGGACGCGCGTGAGGCCATCCGCCAGACACGGGCAATATCGCTCGCCCTTTCGTGCAGCAAGCGGGGCGCATCGGCGCAGGCCTGCTGCAGCGTCATCGGCCCGCTCGCCAAGGTAAACGCGGCATCGATGCCGTGGGCATACAATTGTTGGTAGCCGTCACCCAAGGTACCGGCAATGACGATCACCGGGACACCCTGCTGCCTGGCAATCCTGGCGACGCCAAACGGAGTTTTGCCACGCAAGGTTTGCACATCGAAACGACCTTCTCCGGTGATCACCAGATCGGCATTTTTTATCGCATCCGCCAGCCCCACCAGCTCCGCCACCACGTCCACCCCAGCCTGGAATTGCGCCTTGAGAAACGCCTTGGCGGCAAAGCCCAGACCGCCTGCCGCACCGCTGCCCGGTTCGTCGCGGACATCGTGGTCCAGGACCCGGGCGCAGTGATCGGCGAAGTGCTCCAAGGCGCTGTCCAGTTGCTGTACCTGCGCAGGCGTTGCGCCTTTTTGCGGACCGAAAATCGCCGAGGCACCGTGGGGGCCGCACAGTGGATTGTTCACATCCGCGGCAATGTCGAAGCGCACTTGCGCCAAGCGCGGATCGATGCCGGTCAGATCAATGCGTGCCAGTTGCGCCAGCGCCAGGCCACCGGCTTGCAGCTCCTGGCCCTGTGCATCGAGCAGCTTCACGCCCAGGGCTTGCATGGCACCCGCGCCGGCGTCGTTGGTGGCGCTGCCGCCAATGGCGAGGATCACCCGCTGCGCGCCAGCCTCCAGTGCCGCACCAATCAATTCGCCGGTGCCAAAGGTGCTGCTGATGCACGCATCGCGGCGCTCGAGGGGCACCAACTGCAGACCGCTGGCTTCGGCCATTTCGATGATCGCGGTGTGGCTGTGGGGCAACCAGCCCCAGGACGCATCGACAGTTTCGCCCAGTGGCCCGCGAACCTCGGTTCGGCGCAACTCGCCAGCGCACGCGGCGAGCACCGACTCGACGGTCCCCTCCCCGCCATCAGCCATCGGGCATTTGATCAGTTGTGCATCAGGCCAGACTTGCGCCAGGCCAAGGGCAATGGCATCGGCCACGCCTTGTGCGCTGAGGCTGTCCTTGAACGAGTCGGGGGCGATGACGATTTTCATGGTAATTCTCCGTGTGTTATGGAGACCATGCTGCCAGCAGGCCCGGACAATAACGCCGGGCTGCTGCACAAGCGACACTGGGGATTATTGTTCATTCCCACAAATCCTGTGCACTCCTACAGGGGGAGTGCTTTATCAGGGGGTTTCGGGGAGCAGTTGTACGCCGAGGTAGAGCGCGAGCATGCCGTCCAGCCGCAATGGATCAACGCCGCTGAGTTCGGCAATGCGCTCCATCCGGTAGCGCAAGCTGTTGCGATGAATCCCCAGCGCATCAGCGCACGCCTGGCTCTGCCCGTCGTGCTCGCACCAGCTGCGCAAGGTCGCCAGCAACTGGCCGTTGTTGTCCTTGGCGATCACTTTGCGCAGCGGGTTGAGCAATTCGTCCAGCGCATCGTCGTTGCGATGTCGCCAGAGCATCACCGGCAGGCGATAGCGATTGAGGGTCAGCAAACGGGATCGGGGCAACACGTCGCGCCCATAGGCCAGCAAGTCACCGACCCTACGATAGCAGCGGCGCAAACCCGTCAGCCCATCCGCCTGCCCACCCACGGCGATGCGCTGGATGTTCCAGCCCAGGCCATCTAGTTTTTCCAGCAGTCGATCGTTCTCGACAGTCTGGTTCGCTGGTCGGCACCACAACAACGACGACTTGGCCGGACTGACGCACCAGCTATCCGGATAGCGTGAAGTCAGCCAGGCACTAAGCGCCTCGACGGTTTGCCCCGGACCGTGCTCCATGCCCAACTCGAACAGATACGGCACTCGTGTCAGTTGCGGCTTGAGCCCAAGCTGTTGCGCTTCGTCGATCAGCCGCGGCGAACCGCCGGCGTCACTGAGCAACAACGCCAGCAAGTCATCGCAACGCTGGCGCCGCCATTGCTGCTCGGCTTGTTGATTGCGCTGGCCCACCAGCATCTCGGCGGTCATGCGCACCAGTTCGGCGTAAGTGCGCAATTGCTCCGGCTCGCCGGTAATGCCCAGCACGCCGATCAGGCGCTGGTCGAGCATCAGCGGCAGGTTGATACCCGGCTGCACGCCCTTGAGATGGATGGCGGTCTGCGCGTCGATCTCGACCACGCGGCCGTTGGCCAACACCAGTTGCGCGCCTTCATGCCGGGTGTTGACGCGCTCCGGCTCGCCGCTGCCGAGAATCAGGCCCTGGCTGTCCATGACGTTGACGTTATACGGCAGGATGGCCATCGCCCGGTCGACGATGTCCTGGGCCAGGTCGTGATCGAGTTCAAACATAGTGGTGATCCTGAAAATCGTGACGGGACGGGTAGTTGCAGAGAATCTCCCACATTTTTGCTGCGCGGTGTTCGATAAATCAGTTTGATCCACGGGAGGGTTCTGGTATTTGTTTGAGCCCTTCCCTTTGGCAAAAGGATTTCCCCATGAGCTACCGCACACTGGGTCAGTCGGGCCTGCAGGTGTCCACCCTGACCCTGGGCACCATGATGTTCGGCGAACAGACGAGCACCGAAGATTCCCTGCGGATCATCGACAAGGCCTGGGACCAGGGCATCAATTTCATCGACACCGCGGACGTCTACACCAGCGGGCGCTCGGAAGAAATCGTTGGCGAAGCGATAGCCGGCAACCGCCACGAATGGGTGCTGGCGACCAAGGTCGGTTTCGGCCCGGTGGACGGTGTGCCGAACCGCAGCGGCCTGAGTCGCAAGCACATTTTAAATGGCATCGACGCCAGCCTGACGCGCCTGGGCACCGACTATCTCGACATCTACTACCTGCACCGCGAAGACCACAACACGCCGCTTGCGGTCACGGTCTCGGCGATTGGCGACCTGATTCGCCAAGGCAAAATCCGCTATTGGGGGCTGTCGAATTACCGTGGCTGGCGCATCGCCGAGGTCATTCGCGTAGCTGAAAAACTGGGAGTGGACCGGCCGGTGATCAGCCAGCCGCTGTACAACATCGTCAACCGCCAAGCCGAGACCGAGCAGATCACTGCCGCGCAAAATTTCGGCCTTGGGGTGGTGCCCTACAGTCCGTTGGCGCGCGGCGTGCTCAGCGGCAAATATGCGCCGCACGTCAAGCCCGACGCCAACAGCCGCGCAGGGCGTGCAGACAAACGCATTCTGGAAACCGAATGGCGCGTCGAATCCTTGCGCATCGCCCAGCAGATCCAGCAATACACCCAGGAGCGCGGCGTGGGCATCGTCGAATTTGCGATCGCCTGGGTGCTGAACAACAGCGCCGTGACCTCAGCCATTGTCGGGCCGCGCACCGAGGCGCAATGGGATGCCTACACCAAGGCGCAAGCGGTGAAGATTACGGCTGAGGATGAGGCGTTCATCGATTCGCTGGTGACGCCGGGGCATGCGTCGACGCCGGGGTTCAATGATGTGAGCCACTTTGTTTCCGGCCGTAAACCAAGTAGCTGCCGATGACATTCACACCTGTAGGAGCTGGCTTGCCAGCGATAGCGGTCTCACATTCAGCACTTGTATTGATTGATATGCCGTCATCGCGAGCAAGCTTGCTCCTACAGGGTTTGGTGTGCTTCCTGCAATGTTGTAAATATTGATCATCCGGCCAATATTCAGCACAAAAACCACGTATCCTCCGCAACCCGTTTTATGTTCAACCTCGCGAGGACAGCTTGTCTAAAGGTATCGCTTTATCGGTGTCAGCCTCGGTGCTGTTTGCCGTCATGTATTACTACACTTCGTTGCTCAAGCCTTTGAGCGGCGTGGAGATTTTCGGCTGGCGCATGCTGTTGACGGTGCCGTGCATGACGGTGTTCATGCTGGTGTCCGGGGAATGGCGGCGGGTGATCGACCTGTTGCGCAGGATTGGCGCGCAACCGAAGCTGATCGCCGGCCTGGTACTGTCGTCGGCACTGCTGGGCGTGCAGCTGTGGCTGTTCATGTGGGCGCCGCTCAACGGCTACAGCCTCGATGTGTCGCTGGGATACTTCCTGTTGCCGCTGGCCATGGTCCTGACCGGGCGTATCGCCTACGGTGAACGGCTGTCGTATCTGCAAAAAGTCGCGGTGTTCTTTGCGAGCCTGGGCGTGGTCAACGAGTTGTATCAGGTCGGCGGATTCTCCTGGGCGACACTGGTGGTGGTCATCGGCTATCCCCTGTACTTCGTGCTGCGCAAATGGCTGAAGGCCGACAACCTTGGTGGGCTCTGGCTGGACATGACCCTGATGCTGCCCATCGCCTACTGGTTTGTGCACGGTGGCGAGCAAGGTTTTGGTGTCTTCGATCAGCATCCGGCGCTGGCATGGCTGATCCCATTGCTCGGCCTGATCAGTGCGTCAGCGCTGGTGGTCTACATCATCGCCAGTCGCTTGCTGCCGTTCAGTCTGTTCGGTCTGTTGAGCTACGTCGAGCCGGTGCTGTTGCTGGGGGTGGCGTTGTTGCTGGGGGAAAGCATCAAGCCCGGTGAATGGCTGACCTATATTCCGATCTGGATGGCGGTAGTGGTGTTGGTGTTTGAAGGGTTCAAGCATCTGATGCGGCATCGCCGACCTTAAAGCAAAAGATCGCAGCCTGCGGCAGCTCCTACATGGGAATGGGTACACCTTGTAGGAGCTGCCGAAGGCTGCGATCTTTTGATCTTTACAACAAATCAGTCAGTGGACAGCACGCCACGACGAACCTGATCGCGTTCGATGGATTCGAACAGCGCCTTGAAGTTGCCTTCACCAAAACCGTCATCACCCTTGCGCTGGATGAATTCGAAGAACACCGGCCCCATCAGGGTTTCCGAGAAGATCTGCAACAGCAGGCGCTTGTCGCCCGACTCGGACGAACCGTCCAGCAGAATGCCGCGCGCCTGCAGCTCGCCCACCGGCTCGCCGTGGTTGGGCAAACGGCCTTCGAGCATTTCATAGTAAGTGTCCGGCGGCGCGGTCATGAAGCGCATGCCGATGCTTTTCAGGTGATCCCAGGTCTTGAGCAGGTCGTCGCTGAGGAAGGCCACGTGCTGGATGCCCTCGCCGTTGAACTGCATCAGGAACTCTTCGATCTGCCCGGCGCCCTTGGACGACTCTTCGTTCAATGGAATGCGGATCATGCCGTCCGGCGCGGTCATGGCCTTGGAGGTCAGGCCGGTGTATTCGCCTTTGATGTCGAAGTAGCGGATTTCGCGGAAGTTGAACAGTTTCTCGTAGAAGTTCGCCCAGTAGGCCATGCGACCGCGATACACGTTGTGGGTCAGGTGATCGATGATCTTCAGGCCGGCGCCGACCGGGTGGCGGTCAACGCCCTCCAGGAACACGAAGTCAATGTCGTAGATCGAGCTGCCTTCGCCGAAACGGTCGATCAGGTACAGCGGCGCGCCGCCGATGCCCTTGATCGCCGGCAGGTTCAGCTCCATGGGACCTGTCTCGATGTGGATCGGCTGGGCGCCGAGTTCCAGGGCGCGGTTGTAGGCCTTTTGCGAATCCTTGACACGGAACGCCATGCCGCACACCGACGGACCGTGCTCGGCGGCAAAGTACGAGGCGACGCTGTTGGGTTCATTGTTGAGGATCAGGTTGATCGCGCCCTGGCGATACAGGTGCACGTCTTTGGAGCGATGGGTCGCGACCTTGGTGAAGCCCATGATCTCGAAGATCGGCTCCAGGGTATTGGGGGTTGGCGATGCCAGTTCGATGAACTCGAAGCCCATCAGGCCCATTGGGTTTTCGTATAAATCTGCCATGGTTGGCGCCTCATCATGCTTTTAGATTAACAAATGTCAGTTGCTAGCAATGCTGAGACCGGTGGGTGGCGCACAGGAGATGCCCCGCACGCTGCGGGCGAGGAAGTCACCGTAGATCAATTGAAACCCGAATATCTTCATTGTCGACCCAAGGCTCTGAGGGCGAGGCTTCTGCTGCCAGAAGACGATTATTATTGTATGCGTAACCTGATTCTACACAGCGTAAATCATTTTGTCCGCCTCCTGTATCAAATCCCCTTTTTCCCCAGTCATGCAAGGGGTTTGTTGCAGGTTGGTCGAGCGCCTGGGCAACCCTTGAGCGGCACAAGTGCCGAGGGCCAACTATCCTGCCTCGTACCTGAACTCTTCATGGGAGGCCTCACGCCCCGCCAGCATTTGAGAGCACGACTTCATCGATACAGGTTTTGCGAATGCCACTGAAAATCAAAGCCCGACAACGCCGCATCAGGGTCGCCGTGACCCTGTTGAGTGGACTGCTGCCGATTATGCTGGGTTTTGCCATTCTTCATATGCAGGCCGAACGTGTACTTACGCAAAGTACCCGGCAAACCGCGCAAGAAGCGCTGCGCCAGTTCGAACTGATGCTCGACAACACTGCCCAGGCGGCGCGCGAGTTGCTGCCGTTGGCTGGCCAGAGTTGCATCGACGTCAACCTGGCATTGCGCGAGCAGGTAACAAAACGTCCATTCGTGCGCTCGACCAACCTACTGTGGGACGACACTATCTATTGCAGTTCCCTGTTCGGCGACTATCACGAAAAAATTGCCTCCGGGGACTATGCCAACGGCCAGTTGTTGTTGATGAAGGGCAACCCCGTGACACCCGACACTGCGCTGCTGGTTTATCGACTCAGCGAAGGCAAACGGGGCGCGATGAGCACGCTGGACGGGTACCACCTGAGTAATCTCTTGCGTCTGATGGGGCGGCAGAAACTGCTGCTGTTGCAAGTAGGGCCTAACTGGTTGTCCGCCGACGGCAGTTTTCACGTTGGCGAACCACCCGAGTTCCCCGTCGCGGAAAACAGTCTGACTTCTTCCCGTTATCCCTTCAGCGTGAAGGCCGGTTTCCCGGAAGGCGAAGTGTGGCGTTACATGAGCAGTGAATATCCGCCATTGTTCAGCTTATTGCTGTTCTTCGGCGTGATTTCCGGTTTGATCGGGTATGTCATACAGAAACGCTCGTCGTCACCGACCCTTGAAATGCAACGCGCACTGGACGCGGCGGAGTTCGTCCCGTATTTCCAGCCGGTGGTGCAGGCGCAAAGTAAAAAATGCACAGGGGTCGAGGTGCTGATGCGCTGGAACCATCCAAAAGAAGGCCTGGTACGCGCCGACCTGTTCATTCCGTTTGCCGAGCACTGCGGGCTGATCGTGCCAATGACCCGCTCGATCATGCAACAGACCGCCAGGCTGCTGGCACCGCAGTCGGCGTCCTTTGCCGAGCCGTTTCATATCGGCATCAATATCACCGCCGATCATTGCCACGATCTTGCGCTGGTCGACGATTGCCGGCAGTTCCTCGGCGCGTTTGCCAAAGGCTCCATCCACCTGGTCCTGGAATTGACCGAGCGCAAGCTGATCGAGCCCACGGCCATCACCCATCGCCTGTTCGAGCAGTTGCATGAGCTTGGCGTGATGATCGCCATCGACGACTTCGGCACCGGCCACTCAAGCCTCGGTTACCTGCGTCAGTTCAACGTGGATTTCCTGAAAATCGACCAGAGCTTTGTCGCCATGATCGGCGTCGACACCCTCTCCAGCCACATTCTGGACAGCATCATCGATCTCGCGGCCAAGCTCGACCTGGCCACGATTGCAGAAGGTGTGGAAACCCCGGAACAAAGTGATTACCTGACGGCCCACCATGTGAACTACCTGCAAGGTTATCTGTTTGGTCGACCGATGCCCGCGGCAGACTTCATTAACGCATTAAGTCATCATTAACTAGTGGCGTTTAGCAGCGAGCCGCCCTCCCCAAAATGATTCAACGCACAACTCTTGTTACATGAAGAAAAAGACATGATTTACTCTTGATCAATTAACAACTACAATTTTTCATGCCTGCGCTAGATTGGCAGGTGAGCCACTTATCACCGAGTCGCTTCAAGGCTCTTGGCTTATAGCTTTGTTTGCGGTTGGTATCAGCCAAACACACTATTGGAGTAAAGATATTGTCCAGACTCGCTGAATTTCGTGCAGCTGAAAAGGCCCTTCAAGAGCAGCTCAAGCAGCTTGAATCCCTGAAGAACGATGCCGGGCTCAAGAAAGAAATCGAATTCGAAGAAAAGCTGCAGGGGCTGATGAAAACCTACGGCAAGAGCCTGCGCGACATTATTGCCATCCTCGACCCGAACCCGGCAAAATCCGGTCTGCAACAGGCCGCGCCGAAAACCCGCCGTGCTCGCGTGGTCAAGGTTTATCAGAACCCGCATACCGGCGAGCTGATTGAAACCAAGGGTGGCAACCATCGCGGGCTGAAGGCCTGGAAGGAACAATACGGTGCAGCCACCGTTGACTCCTGGCTGCGCGGCTGAACCCTCGCACTGAAAAAAACAAAGCCCTGCACATGCAGGGCTTTGTTTTGATAGCATCTAAATGCAAGCATATCGACGGATCCACCGGGTACTTTACAGGCAACTTTGTGCTTAATCCTTTTGGCTATCTAAAACTATCGGCTTGGGCATGAAATCGGCGCTTATCGAGGCCTTCAATTAAAGTTTCAAGCCATTACGTGCCGCCTCTATTTCATTCTGACTGGCCTTATAAGCCTCGGCCTGCCCGGCGTAGGAAAGAACGTAGGCCTTATCGGCATCCACGGCAGCGACCAATGTTTGAGACAGCACATGTCGGCCGTTTTGGGTGATGGTGCAGGTGGTTTCCAGTGCCGCCAGGCGACTCAAGTTGGTCGAGTGAATCCGGTTGCAGACACTTTGATAGCCACCCTGGAAAAAGTCTTTCTGCACCGACTTGCGCATCTCCAGCAACACCGCTTCCAGGTTCACTTGATGACCGCTTTGCACCCGGGTCATGGTCAGTTCCATCACCATCATCGGCGTGCCTTGCGCATCGTTCTTGACCGCGCGCTGGCGGCTGACACCGGCGTCAGCGTCGCCCTGGGCAACGACTTCGACCTGCCAGCCTGGCGGCCAGGTCACAACCGGCTCATCGCTATCAGCCTGGACAACGACCGAAAGCACGCCACTCAAGATAATCAACGCCCTGCACAAACGAATCATTGCAATCAACACCCGGCCAGTTAGCCCTGAAGTCTGATCCTCGACCGGCGGTCAGGCAATAGCAGGCGCTTCGGGTTTGGTGATGTCGCACTCCATGCGTATCATTGGCGTCATACGTCAGCCCCAATTATTTTCCGGAGGGCCCATGAGCCTGCACGAACTGAACACCTTCCCCGGCGTCACCGCACAGCCTGACACCGCCACCCAGAGCTTCGTCTTCAACCACACCATGTTGCGGGTCAAGGACATCACCAAGTCCCTGGACTTCTACACGCGCATCCTCGGATTCACACTGGTGGAGAAACGCGATTTCCCGGAAGCCGAATTCAGCCTGTACTTCCTCGCCCTGGTCGACAAGAGCCAGATTCCGGCCGATGCCGCTGAGCGTACGCAGTGGATGAAGTCGATCCCCGGCATTCTCGAACTGACCCATAACCACGGCACCGAGAACGACCCGGACTTTGCCTATCACAACGGCAATACCGACCCACGCGGTTTCGGTCACATCTGCATCTGCGTTCCGGACATCGTCGCCGCATGCGAGCGCTTCGAAGCGCTGGGCTGCGATTTCCAGAAGCGACTGAGCGACGGCCGCATGAAGAGCCTGGCGTTCATCAAGGACCCGGATGCATATTGGGTGGAGATCATCCAGCCAGCACCGTTGTAAATCAAAATCAAAAAACCCCATGATCATTCATGGGGTTTTGTGTTTTCAGCGTCCGGTATTACGCCGGGGCCGAGGTGCGGATCAAGTGGTCGAATGCACTCAGGGAAGCCTTGGCGCCCTCGCCCACCGCGATCACGATCTGCTTGTACGGCACGGTCGTTACGTCGCCAGCTGCGAAGATACCCGGCACCGAGGTTTCGCCACGGGCATCGACGATGATCTCGCCTCGGGGTGACAGCTCGATGGTGCCCTTGAGCCAATCGGTGTTGGGCAATAGACCGATCTGCACGAAGATCCCTTCCAGCTCCACGTTGCGCAGTTCGTCAGTCTGGCGATCCTTGTAGCGCAGGCCGTTGACCTTCTGCCCGTCGCCCGTCACTTCAGTGGTTTGCGCACTGGTGATCACGGTCACGTTCGGCAGACTGTGCAACTTGCGCAGCAACACCGCATCGGCACGCAGCTGTACATCGAACTCCAGCAGCGTGACGTGGGACACGATACCGGCCAGGTCGATGGCCGCTTCTACGCCGGAGTTGCCGCCGCCAATTACCGCCACGCGCTTGCCTTTGAACAGCGGGCCGTCACAGTGTGGGCAGTAGGCCACACCCTTGTTGCGGTACTCCTGCTCACCGGGTACGTTCATCTCGCGCCAGCGTGCACCAGTCGCCAGAATCACGGTCTTGGCTTTGAGCTTCGCGCCGCTGGCGAATTGAACTTCATGCAGCTCACCATTCGCGCCCGGAACCAGCTTGTCGGCGCGCTGCAGGTTCATGATGTCCACGTCGTACTGCTTGACGTGTTCTTCCAGTGCCACAGCCAGTTTCGGCCCTTCGGTTTCCTGCACGGAGATGAAGTTTTCGATGGCCATGGTGTCGAGCACCTGCCCACCAAAACGCTCAGCCGCAACACCAGTGCGAATGCCTTTGCGAGCGGCATAAATCGCCGCCGAAGCACCGGCCGGGCCACCGCCGACCACCAGCACGTCAAAGGCTTCCTTGGCGCTGATCTTCTCGGCCTGGCGCTCGATGCCGCTGGTGTCGATCTTGGCGAGGATTTCTTCCAGGCCCATGCGGCCCTGGCCGAAGTTCACGCCGTTGAGGTAGATGCTCGGTACCGCCATGATCTGGCGCTCATCGACTTCTGCCTGGAACAGCGCACCGTCGATGGCGACGTGGCGGATGTTGGGGTTGAGTACCGCCATCAGGTTAAGCGCCTGGACCACGTCCGGGCAGTTCTGGCAGGACAGCGAGAAATAAGTCTCGAAGTTGAACTCGCCCTTCAGCGAGCGGATCTGTTCGATCACTTCGACACTGGCCTTGGAGGGGTGGCCGCCGACTTGCAGCAAGGCCAGCACCAACGAAGTGAATTCGTGCCCCATCGGGATGCCGGCGAAACGCAGGCTGATATCCGCTCCCGGGCGGTTGATCGAGAACGATGGCTTGCGGGCGTCATCACCGTTGTCGAGCAAGGTAATCTGGGTGGAAAGACTGGTTACGTCTTTCAGGAGTGCGAGCATTTCCTGGGATTTCGCACCGTCGTCGAGGGAGGCAACGATCTCGATCGGCTGGGTGACCCGTTCCAGGTACGATTTCAACTGGGCTTTAAGATTGGCATCCAACATACGGGCGATTTCCTTTTTTGCTTTGCTAAAGACATAAAAAAACGCCCGAGCGAATCTCGCCCGGGCGTTTTTATTGGGCGGTGCAGCTTGCTTAGAAGGTGCGCAAGTGCGCCCTGGTGAAGCGCGTCACAGACTTAGATCTTGCCGACCAGGTCCAGGGACGGGGCCAGAGTGGCCTCGCCTTCTTTCCACTTGGCTGGGCAAACCTGGCCCGGGTGAGCAGCGACGTACTGGGCAGCCTTGATCTTGCGCAGCAGCTCGGAAGCGTCGCGGCCTACACCGCCGTCGTTCAGCTCAACAATCTTGATCTGGCCTTCAGGGTTGATTACGAAGGTGCCACGGTCAGCCAGGCCAGCCTCTTCGATCAGCACGTCAAAGTTGCGGGAGATGGCGTGGGTCGGGTCGCCGATCATGGTGTACTGGATCTTGCCGATGGCTGGCGAAGTGTTGTGCCAGGCAGCGTGGGCGAAGTGGGTGTCGGTGGAAACGCTGTAGATTTCAACGCCCAGTTTCTGGAAGGCGTCGTAGTTGTCAGCCAGGTCTTCCAGCTCGGTCGGGCAAACGAAGGTGAAGTCGGCCGGGTAGAAGAACACCACGGACCACTTGCCTTTCAGGTCGGCGTCCGAAACTTTTACAAAGTCGCCGTTTTTGAATGCGTCAGCTTTGAAAGGTTTAACTTGGCTGTTGATGATAGGCATCGTTGACTCTCCGTCAGGGGTTAAGAAGTTGATGAAGAGACTTTACCCACTCGACGGACGGTTGGCTCATTGGCAAACCTCATGCCGCTGATTGGCTTTCGCTATTAGCCAACAGTATTAATAGAAGAAAACCGAATTTACGACGCCAGCGGCTTTTCCGCGAGACGGGCCATACCGGGAAACGGACTGGCTTCGATGTAGCGCATGGCGGACTTGACGTCCTTCCAGCCGACGTAGCTCATCAACGACTTCAAGTCCCAGCCGCTCTGGTGTGCCCAGGATGCAAAGCCGCGGCGAAGTGAGTGGCTGGTGTAGTGCTCGGCAGATATGCCGGCGCGTTCCAGCGCCTGGCGCAACAGCGGGATCACGCTGTTGGCATGCAAGCCCTCCTCGCTCAAATGGCCCCATCGGTCGATGCCACGGAACACCGGACCGCGAACCAGCGCGGCCTCGGTGATCCAGTCGATGTAGGCCTGCACCGGGCATAATCGCTGCAACGCGGGCGTCTGGTAGGTCTTGCCGAGGTTTTCCCGGTCGCTCTTGCTGCGTGGCAAGTACAGCGTGATGCCGGAACCGGCGCTCGCTTGCACATGCTCGATCTGCACGCGGCATAACTCATCGCTGCGAAACCCACGCCAGAAACCCAGCAGGATCAACGCCTTGTCGCGCCGGGCCCGCAGCAGCCCCGGTCGATCGCCTTGCTGCCTGGCGGTTTGTGCCTCCAGTTCCAGCCACGCCACCACTCGCTCCAGGTGCTGAAGCTGCAGCGGCTCAGCCTGTTTCTCCTGGGCCGGATGCAGCGCCCGAATGCCCTTGAATACTTTTCGCACCACCGGCGCCTTGGTGGGATCGGCAAATCCCTGGCTGTTATGCCACTGCGCCAGCGCAGACAGACGCAGCTTCAAGGTGTTGATCGATAGCACACCCGCATGGGCCACCAGATAGCGCGCCACGCTGTCGCCGGTCGCCGGCAGGAAACCGCCCCAACTGACCTCGAAATGCTCGATGGCCGCCCGATAGCTGCGGCGGGTGTTGTCGCGCGTGGCGGCTTGCAGGTAACGATCCAGCTCACTCATGTAAATAACCTTGCCTTAACTGTAGGAGCGAGCTCGCTCGCGATGGACGTTAACGATGACGCTGGCTGAATGGATGTACGCGGTGCTCTCTCGCGAGCAGGCTCGCTCCTACAGGGGTTTGTGTACGGATTTGCAGACGCGAACGCCTCAAAATCGATATCACACGGGGTAATACCAGTATATCCCGCATGATGAATACCCGGTATCAAACTTTCAATGATGGATGGTACAATGTTTATATACGTGGTACGTACCACACAGCAAAAACGCAGGAGTTCTCATGGCCCGTGTCGGCGTGAATAAACAAGTGGTACAAGCGGCTCGATTGGCGATCCTCGCCCGCGGCGAAAATCCCAGCATCGATGCCGTACGCATCGAAATGGGCAATACGGGTTCGAAAACCACGATCCATCGCTATATGAAGGAGCTCGATGACAGCACCCCGGACACTGAAGAGGCGCCGTCCGAGCCGATCGACGACGAGTTGCTGGCCCTGGTGACGCGCCTGGCGCAGAGGCTCAAGGAGCAGGCGCAAGAACCGATCGACCAGGCCTGCGAGCAGTACGAGCAACAGCGCAAGGCACTGGAAACGCAGCTGCAACAGGCCGAACAAGCCAATACGCAACTGCAGCAGCACTACGAACTGCAAAGCCTGGCCCTGACCCAGGAATCCGAGGCGCTGCACAGCACCCGTTCACAGCTTCAGGGCGAACAAACCCGCAACGCCGGACTGACTCAGGCACTGGCTGATTTCGAATTGCGCCTGAAAGACAAGGACGAGCAGATTCGCTCGCTCGAAGAGAAACACCTGCACAGCCGCGACGCCCTTGACCACTATCGCAACGCGGTCAAGGAGCAGCGCGAGCAGGAGCAAAGCCGCCACGAAGGTCAGGTGCAGCAACTGCAGATGGAGTTACGCCAGGCTCAGCAAAGCGCCCTGGTGCGCCAGGATGAAATCACCCAGCTGCACCGCGACAACGAACGCCTGCTGACGGAGAATCGCGGCACGTTGCGCGAGCTGAGCCTGTTGCAGGAGCAGCTCAAGCAAAGCAACACCCGCCAGGATCAACTGCTCGACCAGGCCAATCGGGTCGACAGCGAACGCACCCTTCTCCAGGAACGCCTGCGAGTGGCCATGCTGGAAAGCCAGGCACTCAAACAGAGCGTCGAGGAGCAAACGCAAGCCAGCAAACTACTGCAAGGCGAACTGCTGAAAACCCAGGCAGAGCTGGAAGAAAGCGTACGCCTGGCCGCTGCCGTTGCAGCAGCGCCAGGCGTCGCCAAGGGCGATTAAGCGCCGACCGGGGTACGCAGGGTGACGAACTCTTCGGCGGCCGTCGGGTGCACCCCGATGGTTTCGTCGAAGTGGCGCTTGGTGGCACCCGCCTTCAAGGCAATGGCCAGGCCCTGGACGATTTCGCCAGCCTCGGGACCGACCATGTGGCAGCCCAGCACCTTGTCGGTCTGGGCGTCCACCACCAGCTTCATCAGCGTGCGCTCCTGGCATTCGGTCAGGGTCAGCTTCATCGGCCGGAAGCGGCTTTCGAAGATCTGCACCTCGTGGCCGGCTTCCCGCGCTTCTTCCTCGGTCAGGCCGACCGTGCCGATGTTCGGCAGGCTGAACACCGCCGTCGGGATCATCTTGTAGTCCACCGGGCGATATTGCTCAGGCTTGAACAAACGTCGCGCCACCGCCATGCCTTCGGCCAGCGCCACGGGCGTCAGCTGCACCCGCCCGATCACATCGCCCAGGGCCAGGATCGAAGGCTCGGCCGTCTGGTACAGGTCATCCACCTCGACGAAGCCCTTCTTGTCGAGCTTCACCCCGGTGTTTTCCAGGCCGAGATTATCCAGCATCGGCCGGCGACCAGTGGCGTAGAACACGCAATCGGCCTCCAGCTGACGGCCATCCTTGAGCGTCACTTTCAGGCTGCCATCGGCTTGCTTGTCGATACGTTCGATGTCGGCATTGAATTGCAGATCCATGCCGCGCTTGCTCAGCTCTTCCTGCAAATGCTTGCGCACGGAACCGTCGAAGCCACGCAGGAACAACTCGCCGCGATACAACAGCGTGGTCTGGGCGCCCAGGCCGTGGAAGATCCCGGCGAACTCGACGGCGATGTAACCACCGCCCACCACCAGCACACGCTTGGGCAGCTCTTTCAAGAAGAACGCCTGGTTGGAACTGATCGCGTGCTCGTGCCCGGGAATCTCGGGAATCTGCGGCCAGCCGCCGGTAGCGATCAGGATGTTCTTAGCCGTGTGGCACTCGCCATTGATCTCGACGGTATGCGGGTCGACGATCTTGGCGTGGCCTTCGTGCAACGTCACGCCGCTGTTGACCAGCAGGTTACGGTAAATGCCGTTGAGGCGATTGATCTCACGGTCCTTGTTGGCGATCAGCGTCGCCCAGTCGAACTGCGCCTCATCCAGGCTCCAGCCAAACCCCGAAGCCTGCTCGAAGTCCTCGGCGAAGTGAGCCCCGTAGACCAGCAGCTTTTTCGGCACGCAGCCAACGTTCACACAGGTGCCGCCCAGGTAGCGACTCTCGGCCACGGCCACTTTCGCCCCGAACCCGGCAGCAAACCGAGCCGCCCGCACACCGCCAGAACCGGCGCCAATCACATAAAGGTCAAAATCGTAGGCCATTTTCAATCTCCTCGGCAGGCCAATAGCATACCTGCGGACGGCGGCTGAGCAAGCGTTGTGCGAAGCCTGCGTTCGGCGGCAGGTAGAGCAAGATCAAAAGATCGTCCGAACGCGGCCCGAACCTTCGGCAGCTACAGATGACCGTGTTCCCCTGTAGGAGCGAGCTTGCTCGCGAAAAACCCGAGGGCACCGCGGGGTATCAGGCACCCCGCGTCATCGTTGACCTCCATCGCGAGCAAGCTTGCTCCTACAGATGACCGTGTTCCCCTGTAGGAGCGAGCTTGCTTGCGAAAAACCCGAGAGCACCGCGGGGTATCAGGCACCCCGCGTCATCGTTGACCTCCATCGCGAGCAAGCTTGCTCCTACAGATGACCGTGTTCCCCTGTAGGAGCGAGCTTGCTCGCGAAAAACCTGAGAGCACCGCGGGGTATCAGGCACCCCGCGTCATCGTTGACCTCCATCGCGAGCAAGCTTGCTCCTACAGATGACCGTGTCCCCCTGTAGGAGCGAGCTTGCTCGCGAAAAACCTGAGAGCACCGCGGGGTATCAGGCACCCCGCGTCATCGTTGACCTCCATCGCGAGCAAGCTCCTACAGATGACCGTGTTCCCCTGTAGGAGCGAGCTTGCTCGCGAAAAACCCGAGGGCACCGCGGGGTATCAGGCACCCCGCGTCATCGTTGACCTCCATCGCGAGCAAGCTCCTACAGATGACCGTGTTCCCCTGTAGGAGCGAGCTTGCTCGCGAAAAACCTGAGAGCACCGCGGGGTATCAGGCACCCCGCGTCATCGTTGACCTCCATCGCGAGCAAGCTTGCTCCTACAGTAGATCGGGTGAAACCACGAGACCCAGGGGCTTTTTAGGGCGCAAAAAAACAAACGCCCCGATCAAGTCGGGGCGTTTGTTCAGGCCTTCATCAGCTTGGTTACAGCGCGTGAAGATCGCTTTTCAATACAAGCGGTCGGGGGGGCGCAATCAGTAAGCCTTGCCCGTCTTGTAGAAGTTCTCGAAGCAGAAGTTGGTCGCGTCGATGTAGCCTTCGGCGCCGCCGCAGTCGAAACGCTTGCCCTTGAACTTGTAGGCCATCACGCAGCCGTTCTGGGCCTGCTTCATCAGGGCGTCAGTGATCTGGATTTCGCCGCCCTTGCCTGGCTCGGTCTGTTCGATCAGGTCGAAGATGTCCGGAGTCAGGATGTAGCGACCGATGATGGCCAGGTTCGACGGCGCATCTTCAGGTTTTGGTTTTTCCACCATGCTGTGCACGCGGTAGATGTCGTCGCGGATCATCTCGCCGGCGATCACGCCGTACTTGTTGGTCTCTTGCGGGTCGACTTCCTGGATGGCCACGATCGAGCAGCGGAACTGCTTGTACAGCTTGACCATCTGGGTCAGTACGCCGTCGCCGTCGAGGTTGACGCACAGGTCGTCCGCCAGCACCACGGCGAAAGGTTCATCGCCGATCAGCGGACGGCCGGTCAGGATCGCGTGGCCCAGGCCTTTCATTTCGGTCTGGCGGGTGTAGGAGAACGAGCAATTGTCGAGCAGCTTGCGGATGCCGACCAGGTACTTTTCCTTGTCGGTGCCCTTGATCTGGTTTTCCAGCTCGTAGCTGATGTCGAAATGGTCTTCCAGGGCGCGCTTGCCACGACCGGTGACGATGGAAATCTCCGTCAGGCCGGCGTCAAGGGCTTCTTCGACGCCGTACTGGATCAGTGGCTTGTTTACCACCGGCAGCATTTCCTTGGGCATGGCTTTGGTCGCTGGCAGGAAGCGAGTGCCGTAACCGGCTGCTGGAAACAAGCATTTCTTGATCATAAAAGTCCTTGAAAGGGCTGTGGTACGAGTTTCGGCGCAGTCTAATCAGGCGGCGTACACCTTACAATGCCCCGCACTGGCTAACCGATGCCATCATAGAGAAATATTCTCGCCGTTAGTTCCGCGGCGAGCACCGCGAATGGATCAGCAGCCTGTTATTGATAGCAGAGTCCCCCAGACTTGCACGACAAGTCAACCAACGGGCAAGCGCACCACCGCGCGCCCAGCGGCACCCGAACGGTGCATTTGGCGGTATCATGGCGCCATTGAACCAGCCAACGAGGCAAATAGATGTCAGAAGCAAAAAGCGTCAACGGGTACTTGATCAACAAGGCCAAGGACGGCCAGTGGTGGGTAGCCGGCGTTGGCGGCGAGAACATTGCCGGACCTTTCCCGTCCGAAGCCATGGCGATCGAAGTGGCATCGGTGTTGCAACTGGAACACCCGGAACCGAAACGACGGGGCAAGGACAAGACCTGATCCGGGCCCGAAGCCCTGCCCTGGTGCAGGGCTTTTTTTTGCGAACGCCTGAAAGAAGTGGCCTTTCGCTATAACCTTTTGCCGCCCACGCTGTCACAGGCTTTGCCCTCTCCTCCTGACGACGACAACGACATGACCAAATTTTTGCCGCTGATAGCGGTGCTGGCCCTCAGTGGCTGCGCTACCTCCGAGACCACTTACTTGAACAATGGCGAACAAGGCCTGGCGATCGACTGCTCCGGCGAGGCCAATTCCTGGGCGACCTGTTACGAAAAGGCCGATGCCTCTTGCGCCGGCACCGGTTACCGGATCGTCGGCACTGACGGCACACCCTCCCCCAAGGAAAGCGACAAGACCCTGGGTGTCGACGTAGGCAACTTCAAGAACCGCAGCGTGGTGGTGGTCTGCAAATAGGGCCACGCGCCCTACATGTGGATTTCCGCGAACTTGATCCCCAGGCCGCGTACGGTCTCGACCAGTTCATCGAGACTGCTGAAGGATTCGACTTCGTCGCTATCGTCCACCAGGAAAAAACTGCGCCCGGCGCTTTTCTTGAAAAACACGATCCATTCCCCCGGATTCGCCGGGTTCTGAATCACATGGGTGGCGCAGATTTGGCCCTCTGCGTGCCGCTCCCTTACCTTCTCTCGCTTCATGTTCGACTCCAGAAATGACAATGCCGCCAAAGGCTTGCTTTGACGGCATTGGTGCTGACAGTCGACAGTCTATCAGCCGGAAATGCACGCCGTGGCGGCATCGCGAACATCGAAGGGGCGAAGCGGCACGTTGGAGATGCGCTCATGCAGCTTGATGCTGCTTCCGCCGGAGCGATCCTCGATATCGAATACCGCCGCCGGGCCCGATGAAAGCTTCTGCGGCACGATCACCCGCACCCCGTCTTTCTGCTCTTCGATTTGCAAGGCACCCCGGCTGTCGGCGAGTTTTTCGCTCAGGCACTGCGCGTACTCATGGGGCTTCTTGCCTGAAATCACATTCATGGTCGGCAATGTCTCGTTGATCTCCGAAACACTTGCACAACCACTGATTGCCAAGACCCACGGCAAGCCATATATGCCCCACTTCATACAAAACCTCCGATAAAGACCCTCCGACAGCTCAAACACGGGTTTTCTCCAACTCGCAGCGTTTTTTTCTTCCCGGGCGTGCGCAATCTGCGTTTTTATTGTCCCAGCGGGCCCGCAGAGCCGGATATTAACGCCTCAGGGCTGATAAACTGCGCCAATCGACCCTGCTATCGTTTTGATTTTGTAGAAAAAGCCCTTCTGGAGGCGCCTCATGAAATTTATCCACCAGCGCGAGCACCTCAACGAAGACGACATCGTCGTCATTCAATGCTCGCAAACGTGCAACATACGCTTGATGAACGACGCCAACTTCCGCAGCTTCAAGAATGGCGGTCGTCACACCTATCATGGCGGCGCATTCGACACCTTCCCGGCCCGCATCACGGCGCCGAGCACCGGTTTCTGGAACATCACCATCGACACGGTCAACCGCCGTCCGATCAGCGTGACGCGCAAGCCGACCCTGACGCATTCGATCAAGATCATCCGCCGCTCCAGCTCGAAACTGAGCTGAGCCGCGCCTCACTACGCACACAGGCAGGTATGACCGTGGCCCAGACGACCAAATACGTCATCAAGTACAAACTCAATGGCGAACGCCGCTTCGAATTCGCCCAGCTGGAAAACGGCACCGAAGAAGAAGCAAAAGCCGCGCTGGACGCCCTGCATGGCCAGGGCGAAGACGTCGTCAGCGATATCAGTGTCAGCAAAGCGCTGTAACATTGCCCCGGGCGAACATGGACGACGGCGCCCTGCCGACATTCGACCGCAAGTGTCGGAGTGCTTACATCGGCAATGCCGCTTAGTCTCGCCACCTCAATAACCTGAGGGCCCGGCAATGAGCGAGCAATATCTGGACAGGCTGGACTGGCCCCTGCTGGAACAGCAACTCGATCAGGACGGTTGCGCGGTCATCGCGTCGCTGTTGAGCCACAAGGCCTGTGATCAGATCAGCGCCTTGTACGGCCAGTCACAACCCTTTCGCTCGCAGGTGATCATGGCCCGCCACGGTTTCGGTCGTGGCGAGTACAAATATTTCGGCTATCCCTTGCCGCCGCTGGTGGCTCGCCTGCGCAGTGCGCTGTACCCGCGCCTTGTGCCGATTGCCAATCGCTGGCATGAGCAGATCGCCCTGCCGAGCCGTTTTCCCGACAGCCACCAGGCCTTCCTCGAGCGCTGTCATGCCGCCGGCCAACAGCGCCCTACACCGCTGTTGCTGCAATACGGACCCCAGGGCTACAACTGCCTGCACCAGGATCTGTACGGTGAGCATGTCTTCCCACTGCAGGTGGCGATTCTTCTGTCAGAGCCTGGGGAGGACTTCACCGGCGGTGAGTTCGTGCTGACCGAGCAGCGCCCGCGCATGCAGTCGCGCCCGCAGGTCATCGGTCTGAAAAAAGGCGACGGTTTGATCTTTGCGGTCAACCAGCGCCCGGTCAAAGGCGTGCGCGGTTACTATCGGGTGAGCCTGCGCCACGGTGTCAGTCGTCTGCACAGCGGACAACGGCAGACCCTTGGGATCATCTTTCACGACGCAACATGAGCACCATGCACCCGACCACCCTAGACCTGTTTGCCGACACAGAACCCGAACAGCAGCGCCGGCGCGAACAGATCGGCGAACAATCCTGCGTCCTCAGAGGCTTTGCCCTGCCCTGGCTTGCGCGTTTGCTGCCGGCACTGGATGCCGTGCTGGCTGCCGCACCGTTCCGGCAAATGGTCACCCCTGGCGGCTTCACCATGTCGGTCGCCCTGAGCAGTTGCGGCACCTGGGGCTGGACCACCGACCGCAGCGGTTATCGCTACACCCGCGACGACCCCCGGACCGGCCTTCCCTGGCCACCCATGCCAGAGGTTTTTTTCCAACTGGCGCAGGCGGCGGCCCGGGAGGCAGGATTTGAAGATTTCGTGCCGGACTCCTGCCTTATCAATCGCTATGTGCCCGGGGCGAAAATGTCCCTGCATCAGGACAAGGACGAAAAATCCTACGCTGCGCCTATCGTTTCGGTATCCCTGGGCTTGCCTGCGATGTTCCTGTTCGGCGGCTTCGCGCGCAGCGACAAAAGCCAACGGGTGCCGGTGCTGCACGGTGACATCGTGGTCTGGGGCGGCGTCGATCGCTTGCGTTATCACGGTGTCCTTCCGATCAAGGATGGCCATCACCCGCGCCTGGGCGAACAGCGGATCAACTTCACGTTTCGTACCGCGCGATGAGGCCGTGGAGTTTGACCGCAAGCGCCGGAGTGTGGACATAGGGGCCGGTGGTTAATCTGCGGCAAACGGGTCAAAGGATGTAATGCCATGACAAGCCAATCGACAACCATCAACACCGAAAACGATCCACGCTGGGCCGCGGTGGTCGCCCGCGATCCACACGCGGACGGGCAGTTTGTCTATGCGGTGAAAACCACCGGGATCTACTGCAACCCCAGCAGCCTCTCGCGCTTGCCGAAACCGCAGAATGTCGAATTCTTCGACAGCGCCGAACTGGCCCAGGCCGCGGGTTATCGTCCAAGCAAGCGCGCGGCAACGGATCAAAGCGCTGTCGCCGCGCAACATGCCGCCACCGTGGCCGCCGCGTGCCGCCAGATCGAAACCGCCGAGGCGCTGCCCGCGCTGAACGAGCTTGCCGAAGCGGCAGGCCTGAGCAGCTTTCACTTCCATCGGGTGTTCAAGTCCGTGACCGGCCTGACGCCCAAGGGTTATGCCGCGGCCCATCGTTCCCGCCGAGTGCGGGAGCGACTGGTGGATGGTCGCTCGGTCACTGAGGCGTTGTACGCTGCCGGCTTTAATTCCAACAGCCGTTTCTATGAGGCGGCGGATCAGGTGCTGGGCATGAAACCCGCTGATTACCGTGCCGCGGGGCAAAACAATGACATTCGTTTCGCGGTTGGCCAGTGTTCCCTCGGCGCGATTCTGGTGGCGCAAAGCGAGCGTGGGGTTTGCGCGATTCTCCTGGGCGATGATCCGCAGCAACTGGTGTGCGATCTGCAGGACAGGTTTCGCCGCGCCAATCTGATCGGCGCCGACCAGGCCTTCGAACAGTTGATCGCCAGGGTCGTGGGCTTCATCGAGGCGCCGGCCCTGGGCCTGGATTTGCCGCTGGATGTGCGCGGTACGGCGTTTCAGGAACGGGTCTGGCAAGCACTACGGGAGATCCCCGCCGGCAACACCGCCAGCTATGCCGATATCGCCCAGCGCATCGGCGCGCCGAAAGCCGTACGCGCGGTGGCACAAGCCTGTGGCGCGAACCGCCTGGCGGTCGCGATCCCTTGCCACCGGGTGGTGCGCAGTGATGGCAATTTGTCGGGGTATCGTTGGGGGGTGGAGCGCAAGCGGCAATTGTTGGAACGGGAAAAGCCGTGAATAGAGCCGCAGACCTGTAGGAGCCCGGCTTGCCGGCGATGGCGCCCATGAAATCGCCATCGCCGGCAAGCCGGGCTCCTACGGGTTTTGCGTGGGGCATTGAATAGGTGTCGAAATGGGAATAAGCCGCTATAAATGCGGGTGACTGTCAATCAAGGCACGACAATGAACCCGTTCGAAGATATGCGCATTTTTTGCCAGGTGATGGATTCCGGCAGCTTCACGGCCGCCGCCGATCATCTGGGGTTGTCCAAGCAGTTCGTCAGCCGGCGCCTGATGCAGCTCGAAGCGCGCCTGGGGGTGCGGCTGCTCAATCGCTCGACAAGGCGGCTGGATGTCACGCCATTGGGGCAGAGATACTACGAATCGGCCCTGCGCTTGCTGGGCGAAGTCGAGCAGGTGGAGCAGGGCATCGCCGGACAGACCACCGAGCCGCGCGGCACGATTCGCGTGAGTGCGCCGCTGTCGTTTGCGCTGGCACATCTGGGGTGCCTGCTGCCGCAGTTTTTGCAGCGCTATCGTGACGTCACGGTGGAAGTGGATTTGAGCGATCGCCCTGTGGATCTGCTCGGCGAAGGCTACGACCTGGCGCTGCGCATCGGCACGCTGGAAGACTCGACGTTGATCGCGCGGCGCATCGCTTCCATCCAGCGCGTTTACTGCGCCAGCCCGGCCTACCTGGCCGAGCGCGGCACGCCGGTAAAACCCGAAGACCTGCACCAGCATGACTGCCTGCCTTACGGCCATGGGCGTCAGGTGCAATGGCGCTTCGAAGGGCAGGGCAAGCCACTGATGGTCAACGTCACCGGGAGGATGCGGGTCAACAATGGCGAGTTGCTCAAGGACGCGGCGATTGCCGGGATGGGGATTACCTATTTGCCGACGTTTATCGTCGGTGCGCCGTTGAAGGATGGGCGGTTGGTGGCGGTGCTGGATGACTTTTGTCCCGAGCCGCTGGCGCTGTCGGCGGTGTATCCGCAACATCGCCAGTCATCGCGGCCGGTGCAGGCGCTGATCGAATTTTTGCGCGAGCGCCTGGATCAGATGGAAGTTGTGTTGTAGATCGGTGGTTCACACAATCCACTGTGGGAGCCAGCCTGCTGGCGAAGGCGTCAGGACATTCGACATTGATGTCGTCTGACCCACCGCCATCGCCAGCAGGCTGGCTCCCACAGGGTTAGACCAGGTCAGTTGACGCGTTTGTCGTCGCCGGGTTCGCCAGCAGCATGCAGGCCGCGATCGTCACCGACTTCGCCGGCCCGGTGAACGCCGTGGTCGTCGCCTATTTCGCCGGAGCGGTGTACCCCATTGTCGTCATGCCCGGCCTGATGAACGCCATGGTCATCACCGACTTCGCCGCCGCGATGTACGCCATGATCGTCACCCGGTTCGGCGTGGGTGCTGCTGCGTCCGGAGTTCGAGGCTGTATTGCCGGCGTTTCCTGAAGCATGGTCGCTGCCGCTATGACCGCTGCCGGCGCTATTGCCGCCGTGACCACCACCATTACCACCGCCGCCGCTGCCACCACTGCCGCCACCGCCACTGCCGCCACCGTGGCCACCACCATTACCGCCGCCACCGCCGCTGCCACCACCTCCGCCGCCGCTGCCACCTCCGCCGCCGCTGCCACCACCACCGTGACCGCCACCGCCACCGCCGCCACCGCCACCGCTGCCACCACCTCCGTGGCCGCCACCGCCACCGCCCCCACCGCTTCCACCTTCTTTCGCCTGGGCACTCGATACCCCGGACAGGCTGTCCGGAATCAGTACGGTAGACGCCGACAGGATCGCGCCAATTGCGACTGCCAGTAATAGCTTGTTGATGTGCATGTCGTTCTCCGTCTTCTAATTCAAGTTGGAACGTTGATGAACATTGCAACGTGCTGCCATATTCAGTGGGTAAACACGCCAAGGTCCGGCTTTATTCGATGTCACGGTGAAAAAGACTGCGATTTCCCGCGCAGGCCCGTCCCAGAGGCGTCAGTGAATGCTTGAGGCCAACTCGAATATCGGGATGTACATCAAGATCACGATCACCCCGATCAGCAGGCCGATGAAAGTCATGAGCAAGGGCTCGAACAGGCGGACGAACCATTCGATCCAGCGGCTGATTTCCTCGTCGTAGAAGTCGGCACTGCGTTCCATCATCTGCCCGAGGTTGCCGGACTGTTCGCCGGCGCGCAGCAGGCGCAGGGACACCGGGGTCACCAGGTGGTTGAGTTCCAGCGCCGTCGACAGGGATTGCCCCTCGCGCACCCGTTCGCAGGCCTGGTCCAGGCGCAATCGGGAGGCCGGGGTGAGCAGGTTGCGGACCATGCCCATGGCGGTGACGAGGGGGATGCCGCCCTGCAACAGGATGCCCAGGGAACGGTAGAACCGCGCCAGTTCGTACATGAAGATGCGCTGATGCACCGCCGGCAGCTTTTCGATCAGGCGGTCCAGGCCCCGACGAAAGGCCGGCTGGCGCTGGAGGAAGGCGAGGGTGACGACGATCGCCACCAGTGCGCCGAAGAATTCACCCTGGTGGGCATGCAGGAACATGCCGCTGCTCATGAGGATCTGTGACAGCCACGGCAGGTTCGACCCCAGCCCTTCGAACACCAGGCTGAAGCGCGGCACCACATACCCCATCAGGAACAACACCACGCCACCGCCCACCACCAGCAACAGCATGGGGTAGATCGAGGCGCTGACGATCTTCTGGCGAACCTCGTCCATGCGCTGGCGATAGCTGACGTAGCGGCCCAGGGCCTCGCCCACGGCGCCGGTCTTCTCGCTGGACTGGACCAATGCGACGTAGAGCGGGGGGAACACCGCCGACAGTTGGCCCAAGGCCTGGGAAAAGGATTTGCCTTCATAAAGCAGGCGCACCAGTTCGCTCAAGGTCTTGCGGGCTTGCGGCGCATTCTCTTTTTCCGCCAGGCTTTCCAGCGCATCGATCAGCGGCAGGCCGGCATTGAGCAGGGTGGTCAGTTCCTGGCTGAACAACACCAGGTTGAAGGTCTCCCGCTGCCTGGGGCGCAGCGCTCGCCAGTGGCGTTCGGCGTGCAGACTGACCACCCGCAGGCCCTGGTCTTCGGCGATGCGCCGGGCTTCGCTGTCGCCCGCCGCCTCGACGGTCATGGAAACCACACCGGCCTTGCCGACCGCTTTGAGGTGAAAACGCATGGTCGCCATTCCCGTCATTGCCAACTGGTGACTTCGGCGTTTTCGCCTTCGCCGCCGGGTTGGCCGTCCTTGCCCATGGACAGCAGGTCGTACTCGCCGTTTTCGCCAGGGTAGCGGTAGTTGTAGTTACGGCCCCACGGATCCTGCGGCAGTTTTTTCTGCAGGTACGGACCGGTCCAGTGGGTTTCGTCGCTGGGGGCGGTGACCAGTGCCTGCAGCCCCTGTTCGGTCGACGGGTAATGGCCGACCTCCAGGCGGTACAGGTCCAGGGCCTTGCCCAGGCCTTCTATTTGCGCCTTGGCCACCTTCACTTCGGAACGGCCCAGTTGCGCGAAGTATTTGGGCGCGACGATGCCGGCCAACAGCCCCAGCACCACCAGCACCACCAACAGTTCAAGCAATGTGAACCCGCGCTCGGCTCTAGGGGGAAAAGCACGCGGGGCGAAACGCAGACGCTGTTTCATGATGACCTCACACAGTCGGCAGAAGGGTCGCTTAAACCGCTTATGCAATTGCCATGCAAAGCCCCGCTCAATCTTCGGACATCCCCGTGCAGCCCCCGTATTACGGCCACTCGCGCTTTCGGCACAGTGCTTGCGTATGGCTGATACGCGACTGGCCATTGGGGCATTACCCCCATTTTTCGGGGCCGGTCAGGGGAGGTACAACAATGAAAACTCTCACCACAGGATTGCTTGGCATGATGCTGCTGGCCGGCGCTGTCCAGGCCGATGTGTTCGTTTCCAGGGACGCCAAGGGCGACTACGTCCTGTCCAATGTCCATCGCCCCGGCCGCCATTACGAACGAGTGGTGCAAGAGGTCGAAGTGGCGGCGGTCAGCCTCGATCAGCAGCCGCAAATGATCGCCGCGCGCCCCTATGCCGAGCTGGTCTCCAAGGCCGCCACGGACAACCAGTTGCCGGCGGCGCTGTTGCACGCGGTGATCCAGACCGAATCGAGCTACAACGCCAGTGCCGTATCGCCCGCGGGCGCGGGTGGCTTGATGCAGTTGATGCCCGACACCGCCCGGGAAATGGGGGTGAAAAACGTCTACGACCCCAAGGCCAACATCCAGGGCGGCGCCCGTTATCTCAAGCGCCTGATGACCCTGTTCGACAACGACATCGCCCTCGCCGTAGCGGCCTACAACGCCGGGCCGCAAGCGGTGCTCAGCCGTGGCGGGGTGATCCCGCCGTTCGCCGAAACCCAGCGTTATGTGCCCAACGTATTGCGCCAATACCGGCGTTTGCAGGGGCTGGCGGCGGATGCCCCGCTGTGACCGAAACCCAATGGATGATTTTCCCCAACATTGGGGCATGGTGGCCCCGGCGAAAAAGTGGGGAATTACTGGGGAATATCCCCCAGCGCATCAAGAGCCAATCGTAACTAGATGAAAAACCAATGAATTTTTTATGGCATGCGGATTGCTCAAAGGGTTTTGTCGAGAATTATTCCCTGTGAGCTCCCACAGCGAGGCCCGTGATCATGAACGGCATATTCCACGCTCCCCCCTTACTCAGTCTCCTGCTGTTCGCCGCTTCGATGTTTGGCGTCGAGCTGGTTGAAGCCGCTGCGCGATGTGAACGCAACCTGGTGGCCAACGTCGTGGCGCTGGACCAGCCGCTGATGTTCAACCGCCTCGGTGCGCAGAACGTCAACGGCATGATGTTCGCCCTGCGCCGCGATGTGGTCGATGACCGGGACATCTCACTCGCCCAGGGCGGTGCGGCGGTGCCGGGCAAGGTCTCGCTGCGTCCCGACAAGCGTCCGCGCCCGCTGGTGCTGCGGGTGGCCGCCGGTGACTGCCTGACCATCAACCTGCAGAACCTGCTGGCCTATCAGGCCAACCCCGGTTCCCACGAGGGTGGCGAGGAAGAAGAGGGCGAGGAAGAAGAAGGCATCCAGATCGGCAACAACGAAAACTTCAAGGTCGACGAACAGGTCGCCGACCGGCATGTCGGTTTCCAGGTCAACGGCATGCAAGCGGTCAACAGCATCGACGACATCGCCTCGTTCACCGGGCGCAATGCCAATAGCCTGATCGCCCCGGGTGGCAGCCGTTCCTACACGCTGTATGCCGAGCGCGAAGGGGTGTTCGCCGCCAGCAGCCGTGGCGCAACCTTCGGTGGCGAAGGCGCGGCCGGCAACGTCGCCAACGGTCTGTTCGGCCAAGTGGTGGTGCTGCCCAAGGGTGGTCGCACCTACCGCAACACCGTGACCGAAGAAGAAATGCGCCTGGCCACCACCGGGCGCACGCCGGCCGGTCAGCCAATCGTCGACTACCAGGCGCGCTACCCGCAACGCGAGCCATGGATCCGTGAAGGCAAGGCCGGCACGCCGATCATCAACATGGTCGATGGCAACGAAATCATTTCCAGCGAGAGCGACGCGATCGTCATGGGCAGCAATGCCGATGGCAGCTTCCCGCCCTCGACCTATCCGCTGGAAGCCGTGGGCAAGCGCAACCCGGCGATTCCCAATCGGCTGGAACCGTTCCGCGATTTCGCCTCGCAGTTCCAGGATGAAACTGCCGCGACCCAGGCGTTCCCCGCTTACTGGGCCGACCCGGTGATGGCCCATGTGCTGGAACCGACCCGCGATTCGTTCATGATCAACTACGGCTCCGGCGGCATGGGCGCCGAAGTGGTGGCCAACCGTCTCGGCGTCGGTCCGATGCACGATTGCCTGTCCTGCGCCTACGAAGAATTCTTCCTCAGCTCCCACACCGTCGGCGACGTGGCGATGCTGGTGGACGTACCGGCCAACGCCGGCCTGGAAGGCATCACCCCCGGCCAGACACCGAGTGCCGACCAGGTGGGCGTCAAGGCGACCATGGCGCTGTATCCGTCCGAGCCGTCCAACGTCAACCACAGCTACATCGGTGACTTCGTCAAATTCCGCAACACCCACAACGGCCATGAGCAGCACATCTTCCACTTGCACGGCCATCAGTGGCTGTTCAACCCCAACGACGACAACTCCGACTATGTCGACGCCCAGGGCATCGGTCCGGGTGCCGGCTACACCTATGAAATCGCCAACGGCGGTTCGGGCAACCGCAACCGGGTCGCGGGCGATGCGATCTATCACTGCCACTTCTACCCGCACTTTGCCCAAGGCATGTGGGCCATGTGGCGGGTGCACGACGTGTTCGAAGAAGGCACCAAACTGGAAGTCTCGCAACAAGGCAACGACGGTTTCCACAGCGAGCCCTATGCCCTGCGTAGCGGTAAGCCCGCGGCGGGCGCACGGGCCTTGCCCGATGGTGAAATCGTCGCCGGTACGCCGATTCCGGCAGTGGTGCCGCTGCCCGGCAAAGCCATGGCACCGATGCCAGGCAAGGTCGCGGTCGTTCCGAAAATCGGCGAAACCCTGGTGGCTGCCAACGACGATGACGATGAAGAAGAGGACGACGACGATGACGGCGAGCACCATGGCGGCAGCGGTGGTGCCCAGGCCATCGGTTCCCTGGCCCTGGTCGATCGTAGCGAAGCCAACCGCAACGCCGATGGCACCCTGAAAAACCCGGGTTATCCATTCTGGATCGGCGGCATGGAAAGCTCGGTCGGCCAACGCCCACCGACTCCACCGCTGGACATGCTCGATGCGGCCTCGGCGCAAGCCTTGAAAGCCACGGGCAAAGCCCTGTGGGCCAACCTTGACCCGGCGCAGTCCGGTGGCTGGAACGGCGGCCTGGGCCGCCATGCGCTGGACGGCGTGTCTGCCGGTGGCGAGGCCGAGACCATCACCACCTCGCTGGATTTCTCCAAGACCGTGACCCGCGCCAAGCCGATCTACCTGCCGGAAGAGGGCACCGAAGTCGAGCAGGCGGCCATGGCCTTCCACGCCAAGAAGGATCACCCAAGCTTCGCCCTGCTGCCGGGCAACCAGATCGTCGCACGGCCTTTCCGCACCAACGGCGCCTTGCCGATGGCCGGTGCGCCGTACTACGAGCCGTGCATGGACGACCGGCAGAAACGCCTGACCAGCAGTGCCGGCACTGGTGAATTCAACAGTGGCGAGCGGGCCGACGGCATGTCGTTCATCGGCTCCTCGAGCTTCACCGCCGACCGTCCGCGCATCTACAAGGCGGCCAACATCCAGTTCGATGCGGTCTACAACAAGGTCGGCTACCACTTCCCGCAAGCGCGCATCCTCGCGCTCTGGGAAGACGCCTGGCCGGTGATCACCAAGCAGCGTCCGCCAGAACCTCTGGTGATGCGCATGAACACCTTCGACTGCGTCCAGTACCAGCAAACCAACCTGGTGCCGGCCACCTATGAGATGGACGACTATCAGGTGCGCACCCCGACCGACGTGATCGGCCAGCACATTCACCTGCCCAAGTGGGACCTGGTGTCTGCCGATGGTTCGTCCAACGGCTGGAACTACGAAGACGGCGTACTCTCCCCAGGTGCGGTGCAAGAGCGCATCCACGCCATCCGCGAGTTCAACCAGTGCGAGGGGGCTGATCCGCGCGACGGCACACCGGCCTGCCCGAAAGCCAAGAACCATCCGTACTTCGGTCAGTATGGCCGGGCCGACTGGGTCGGTGCGCGTACGGCCATGCAGCGCTGGTTCGTCGACCCGGTGGTCAACGCCAAAGGCGTCGACCGTGGCCTGGGCACCATCTTTACCCACGACCACCTCGGCCCATCGACTCACCAACAGATCGGCCTGTACGCCACCGTCCTGGCAGAACCTGCCGGTTCCACCTGGTTCCACGCCGAGACCGGCGAACCGCTGTACAGCGGCGCGCGCCAGGACGGCGGGCCGACTTCGTGGCAAGCGGTGATTTCCACCGGTGACATCGACGGCGACGGCAAGAACGACAGCTTCCGCGAGTTCTTCCTCGAATACAGCGACTTCCAGCACGCCTATGAAGCCGGTGTGTACGTAGGCGCCGGTCCTGATGGCAAACCCAACGCGCAAGGCTTCCCGGCCACCGCCGACAGCTTCCGCTACGCCATCAACCCGCCAGTGCGCAACAACGCCAGTACCCTGCTGGACGGTGTCCTGGAAGTGCAGGGCGGCATGGTGCCGGGTTGCCCGAGCCGGCCATGCCCACAAGCCATCTCGGTGGATGACCCGGGCATGTTCGTGGTCAATTACCGCAACGAACCGCTGGCCCTGCGGGTGTACGACCCGAACAAGGTCGGCCCGGACGGCAAGCGCGGCATGCAGGCCGATGGCCTCGGCGGCGACCTCGCGTACGCCATGCAGAGCCGTACCGACCGTGCGATCCCGGCGATGAACCTGGCGCCGAACCTGATCACCGCAGCCACCGGCCCCACCGGCGGCACCACGCTGTTCCCGCCGCACATCAACAAGGGCGGCGCCGAGCCTGGCGATCCGTTCACCCCGATGCTGCGTACCTACACCGGCGACAACGTGCGGCTGCGGGTGCATGCCGGCGGTCATGAAGAGGAGCACAACGTTACCCTGCACGGCGTGAAGTGGCTGCAAAGCGGTTCCGGTTTCGGCAACAGCTCCAACTCCGGCTGGCGCGCGTCGCAGATGATCGGCATCTCCGAGCAGATGGGCTTCATTGCGCCGGTGTCGATGCTGTCGAGTTCCGCGGCCACCACCGGTGACTACCTGTACTCGATGGACGCCTCGATCGAAGGCTACTGGAGCGGCATCTGGGGCGTGATGCGCAACTACACGGCGCAACGCAGCGATCTGTTCGCGCTGCCCAACAACGCCAAGCCGACCGGCATGCGTAACACCGTGGCCTTCGATGGCGTTTGCCCGCGAATCGGCGCCAACCCCAATGGCATCGGCACCCGGCCGACCCCACAGCGCAACTATGAAGTGGTCGCGGCGCTGGCCAACGATATCCTCGGCAATCCGTTGGGCCTGACCATCGGCGATCCCGCAGGGCTCGGCCAGCATGTCGGCGGGCCGTTGAACCCGGCCGGCGGCACCCTGGTGTTCAACTCGCGCACCGTAAGCATTCCCCAGGTCACCGTGACCGACCCTGAAGACGGTGAAACCATCACCATCGGCGGGCAAAGCGGGCCGCTGCATGACCCGACCGCGATCCTGTATGTGCGCAAGGCCGACCTCGACCCGACCACCGGCAAGCTCAAGCCCGGTGTGCCTGTCGAACCCCTGGTGCTGCGCGCAGCGGCCGGTGACTGCATCAACGTCACCCTGGAAAACCGTCTGCCGAGCGTGATGCCGGACCTGACCCAGACCGCGGTGATGCAAGGCATGGTCAAGCGTGATCGCAACAGCGGGACCGGTTCGACCACCTTCAGCAACAACCTGATGCGGCCGTCGAGCCACGTGGGTCTGCACGCGCAATTGCTGGCGTACGACATCACCAAATCCGACGGCACCAACGTTGGCGCCAACCCGACCCAGACCGTGCCGCCGCGTGTCGGCAGCAGCGGGGCCTACCCGACACGTACCTACCAGTACTACGCCGGGCACCTGGAGCGTGAAGGCAAACCGATCACGCAACTGGGGCGCAATGTCGACAACATCAACTCCACGGCGATCGAGTTCGGCGGCTTGAACTTCACTCCGGCGGACGTGATCAAGCAATCGCAAAAAGGCCTGGCCGGGGCGATGAGCATCCTGCCGGTGGGCGCCACCTGGGTCGACGACACGCGCAAAGTGAATGCCACGGTCACCGCACCGGGGCAAACCACCTACCGCGACTTTGCGATGGTCTGGCAGAAAGCCTTGAACATTCGCTGGGCCAACGGGCGGCCGGTGGAAGGGATTGCCGCGGAAGGGTTCGGCGTGCCGACCGATCCGCAGGACAACTCGAGCATGGCGATCAACTACAGGACCGAACCGCTGTGGTACCGCTTCGGCCTGGCCCCGGATGCACCGTTCGGCCATGCCGACGGCGCAGGCTACGGCGACATGGTGAATGCGCACATGGCCTACAGCAACGCGCTGGTGGGTGGTGATCCGCAGACGCCGGTGCTGTACGCCAAGCCGGGGCAACCGTTCCGTACGCACATCCTGATGCCTACCGGCGGCAGCCGCGGCACGACCTTCCAGCTGGACGGGCACGTCTGGTCGACCAACCCGTTCCTGTCGGAGAAGAGCGATACCGGTGGCTACCCGATGGGCACCCCTGGCGTGGGTTCGGTGAAGTTCGGCTACAACCCGATGTCGATGTACATCGGCGCCCACGAGAGCGTCCTGCCGGCCGCGCACTTCAGCTTCATGCTGCCGAGCGCCGGGGGGGTCAACGCGATACCGGGTGACTACCTGTTCCGCGACTACGGCGCCTACGGCAACACCTCCGGGTTGTGGGGGCTGTTGCGGGTAACCAACGAACCGGAACCGGCGCCAGTGCCGTAGGGCAGGAAACAACGCAACACCTGTAGGAGCTGGCTTGCCAGCGAAGACGTCAGCACATCCAACATGCGTGTGCCTGACACTCCGCTTTCGCTGGCAAGCCAGCTCCTACAGGGGTAGGTGGTGAGGCAGGCATAGATCTGTAAAGGGGAGAAGTGACATGAACAGGACCATCAAAATCGCCAGTGTCGCGCTGATCGTCGGGGTCGCGCTGATCTGGCTCGGGGTTTGGCGCACGACGCCCCCCACGTTGCTCAGCGATATTGCGCTGCCCGACACCTGGAGCGAGCAGACCCTTGAACGCGACGGCGTATCAGTCGCCCTTGAAGTGCGCCCGCTGACCGCAGGCGGCGTATTGCGCGAGGGTGAATTTGCCGACGTGCGATTCAAAGTCACCGACAAGGCGTCCGGCCAACCGCTGGCGGGTATCGCCCCCGGCGCCTGGATCGACCCCGAAACCGTTGCCGCCGACCAGGCCCAGGGCCGCGAACAGAGCTGCAAGGCCCGGGTCGGGGTGTTCCTCAAGTCGAGTATCGGTGCACGGCCGCTGCTCGATCTCAACAGCTACTTCCTGATGGTGATGAACCGCGATGCCAGTGTCTCGGTGGTCGACCCTTCGGTCTCGGTAGGCGGCATCACCAGCACCATGACCCGCATCGACATCAAGCAACCGCCGATGGATTGGGTCACCCCCAGGGACAACAAACGGGTATTCGTGTCGATGCCGACGGCGGGCGAAGTCGCGGTGATCGACAGTGAGCAATTCAAGCTGCTCGACTCGGTGGCCGCCGGCAGCAATCCGGTGCGCGTGGCCTTGCAACCGGACGAGCGCCTGCTGTGGGTCGGCAACAATGCCCCGTCGGCCGAGCTTTCCGGGGTCACGGTGATCGACACCGCCACGCTCAAAACCCTCAAGCACCTGGCCACCGGCAACGGCCACCACGAGATCGCCTTCAGCAAGGACAGCCGCGTCGCCTTTGTCACCAACCGCGACGACGGCACCGTCAGCCTTATCGACGTCGCCACCCTGACCATCGCCAAGCAACTCAAGACCGGTTCGCACCCGCTGTCGGTGGCGTACTCGCCACTGTCCGACGCGGCCTATGTGGCCGATGGCAAGGATGGCACCGTCACCGTGGTCGATGCCGCGAGCCAGTCGGTGCGGCGGGTGATCAAGGTCAAGCAGGGCCTGGGCCCCATGGGCTTCAGTGCCGACGGCCGTTTCGGCATCGTGCTCAATACCCTGGAGAACCAGGTCGCGGTGATCGATGCGGCCAACGATGCGCTGATCCATGAACTGGACGTGTCCGCCGAACCCTACCAGGTGGTGTTCACCAAGGCCTATGCCTACGTGCGCGGGTTGGCGTCGGCCAAGGTGACCATGATCAACCTGGCGTCCCTCGGCGAAGGCCGCAAGCCGATCAGCCAGGGCTTCGAAGCCGGGCCGCAGCCGCCGCGACTGGCCGGTGACCTGCCGCTGGCGTCGAGCCTGGCGGTGTCGCGGGACGACAACGCGGTGTTCGTGGTCAACCCGGTGGACAACACCACCTACTTCTACGCCGAAGGCATGAATGCGCCGATGTCCGGCTACCCCAACCGTGGGCAAGTGGCGCGGGCGGCGCTGGTCATCGACCGCAGCCTGCGCGAAGTCGAGCCGGGGCTGTACAGCTCGCGGATCAAGCTGCCGGCGGCGGGGCGCTTCGACGTGGCGTTCCTGCTCAACCAGCCCAACATCATCCATTGCTTCAGCGCCGAGGTTGCGGCCAACGACAAACTCGCACCTGTCGCCGGCGTGCCGAAGGTGGAGTTCCTGCTGGATAGATCCACGGCCGCCCTGGGCAGCCCTTATGTCGTGCGCTTTCGTATCGTCCAGGGCAAGCAGAAGGTCCAGCGCAGCGGGGTCAAGGACGTACAGGTGCGCTACTTCCTGGCGCCCAGCTCACGGCCTCGGCTCGTCGCGGCACAGGACCTCGGCAATGGCATCTATGAAGCCCCGGTCACCCTCGACCAGAACGGCGCCTGGTACCTGCACGTGCGTGCGGCGTCCCTGGGGGCGAATTTCGACGATCAGACGTTTGCCAGCGTCCGGGTTACACCCGGCCAAGCTCATTGAAGAGGACATCGACATGAAGCGATTTGCACACTCCGCACTGCTGACCCTATGCCTGTTGGCCTGTTCGTTGGAATTAGCTATCGGCCAGGCCCTGGCCCACTCGGCGGACGAACATGCCGGCCACACCCAGGCGGCCAAGAGCGCCAGCTCCGAAACCGCCCAGGTCAAGTTTGCCGACGTCGCGCTGGTGGACCAGAGCGGCAAGACCGTGCGCCTGGAAAAAGACCTGGTGGCCAACAAGATCGTGGTCATGAGCTTCATCTACACCAGTTGCACCACGGTCTGCCCGGTGGTGTCCTCGATCATGGGCAAGGTGCAGAAACAGCTGGGTGCTCGGGTCGGTACCGAAGTGCAGCTGGTGTCGATCAGCATCGACCCACAGCGCGATGACGCCAAGCGCCTCAACGACTACGCCCGCGCCTTCCAGAACGGCCCGGGCTGGAGCTGGTTGACCGGCTCCACGCAGTCGGTCAATGAAACCCTCAAGGGCCTGGGCAGCTTCAGTGGCGACTTCAAGAATCATGCGCCGCTGATATTGGTGGGGGACGGCAACAGCCGCCACTGGACCCGCTACTACGGCTTCACCGACCCGAGCATTTTGACCCGCCAGGTGGAGAAGCTCAGCGGTGAACGCAACGCCCATGCCAAACACACCGCCATCGCCATGGAGCATCAGCCATGAGACTTTTCCACGGGTTCGCCCTGAGCCTCTGCGCCTGCCTCGCAAGCTCGCAGGCCTTTGCCCACGAAGGGCATGCACCCGCGGCGCCTGCCGCCGATACGGTGGCGGCCGCCGCCCAGCCGACCGCTGGCACCCGCGATGCCAAGACCTGGTTCACCGACACGCCGTTGCAGGACCAGAACGGCAATACCCTGCGTTTCTACAGCGACGCGCTGCAAAACCGCGTGGTGCTGCTCAATGTGATTTTCACCAGTTGCACCGATGCCTGCCCGTTGATCACCCAGAAGCTCAAGCAAGTGCGCGAAGTGCTGGGCGACAAGGCGGACGGCATCACCTTTATCTCCCTTACCAGTGATCCGCTGCGGGACACCCCGGCGGTACTCAAGGCTTACACCTTGAAGCAGGGCGTTGATGAGCCCCACTGGCTTTTTCTTACCGGCGACAAAGCGCAGATGGACCTGGTCCTGGGCCGTATCGGCCAGGTCATACCGTCCCCCGAGCAGCACTCCACCCAGTTGATCGTCGGTGACGTGGCGAACAAGCGCTGGAGCAAGATCCGTCCCGATGCCCCGGCCGCCGCCATTGCCCAGCGCTTGCAGTTGCTGGCAATGCCGGTTGCCGGTCGCTGAGCCAGGGCCATGAAAAACGTCCTGATCCTCGGCCTGCTTCTCCTCGGCGGCATCAGCCTGAGCGCCCAGGCATTAACCCTGACGCCCAGCGAAAGCGCCGGCAAACGCCTGTACCGCGAGGGAGTATCCGCCAGCGGTGAGCCGATCATGGCCCGGATCGGGGCGGCGGGCATGCTCCTGCCGGCCACCAGCGTGCCCTGCGCCAACTGCCACGGCAGCGATGGCCTGGGGCGCCCGGAAGGCGGGGTGCGCCCGCCCGACCTGAGCTGGTCGCGGCTGACCAGCACCTACGGACAACAGCAGATCAACGGACGTGCCTACCCGGCCTACACCGAGGGCACTGTGGCCCGTGCGATCCAGGAGGGGCGTGACCCGGGCAACAACCGGCTCGATTCGGCGATGCCGCGGTTCGTCCTGTCGATGAGCGATCAACGCAACCTGACGGCGTACCTCAAGCGCCTGGCCGATGAACGCGACCCGGGCCTGAGCCCCGATAGCCTGCACCTGGGCACCTTGCTGCCGAGCACCGGCGTGTTGGGTGAGGAGGGCGTCACGGTGGCGGCGGTGCTGCGCGGCAGCGTGACGCGGATCAACGAAGCGGGCGGGATCCATGGCCGGCAGTTGCGCCTGACCATCCTCGACCCCGGCCCCGACCGTGTCAGCGCCGAGCATGCGCTCGACCAGTTGATCGAACAGGAACAGGTGTTCGCCCTGGTCGCACCGCTGGTGCCGGCGCTGGATAACGAACTGGCGCCACGCCTGGAACAGGCCGGCGTGCCCCTGATCGGGCCGCTGTCGTTGCAAGGCACGGCCCAGTCCAGCCGGCAGATTTTCGAACCGCTGCCGGGGCTGCGCGAACAGATGATTGCCCTGGCCAACTACGCCGCTACCAGCCTGCGCGTGCTGCAAGGCCCGACGCTGATCGCCTACCCCAACGAGCCGGGCCAGCGTCTGGCGGCGGAGAAACTTGCCCAGTACCTGCAGGACAACGCCTGGCAGAAAGTGCGCCTGCAACCCTACGAAACGGCGCAGGACGAGTTGCCGCTGGGCTCGCGCTCGGTGTTCTACATGGGCAGCAGTGGCGGGTTCAGTCGCCTGGCCGCGCGTTTGCAGACCGCGGGCCAGGTGCCTTACCTGTTCGCCGCCTCGAACCAGGTGGCGGGGGACCTGATGCAGGTGCCCAGCGGGTTTTCCCGGCGGGTGTTCCTGGCGTATCCGTTCGTGCCCAGCGACTGGACGCGCACCGGGCGCACCGCCCTGACCCAATTGCGCGAACGGCAGAAGCTCGGCGGCGAACACGCGGTACTGCAAGTCGGGGCCTACAGTTCGATGCTGCTGCTCAGCGAGGGCATGAAACAGGCGGGGCGCGATGCCAGCCGGGAAAAACTCATCAGTGCGCTGGAGGGCCTGCACGACTTCGATACCGGCCTGACCCCGTTGATCAGTTTCGGCCCGGGCCGACGCCTGGGCCTCAATGGCGCCCATGTGGTCACCGTGGACCTGCCCGACCAGCGCTTCTACCTGGTCGCCCCCTACAAACCCATTGCCGCCATGCCCTGATCCGGAGGCCGAAGATGAAACTCACGACTGTATTGGCGTTGTTGACCCTGTGGGTGCCCGCCGCGTTTTGCAGCAATGGCCCGGCCGTGGCACGGGTCAATGGCGAGGAGATTTCCCAGCTGCGCCTGGAGCGCTATTTCGCCGAATACCTGGAGGACCAGGGCCGGGCGGTCGCCAGCATCCGCAGTCCCAGCGCCTACAAACAGCTGCGCAAGGCGGCGCTGGATGCGCTGATCGACAAGGAGTTGCTGTGGCAGGAAGCGCTCAAGCGCGGGATGGTGGTCAGCGATGCCACGGTGCAGGAGCAGGTCGAGCAGACTCGCCAGGCCATGGGTGGCCCGCAGGTGTTCGCCCGGCGCCTGGAAGACGCCGGTTTCGATGAAGCCGCCTACATCGAGTACACCCGTCGCGACCTGGCCGCGCAGCAGATGTTCGCCGAACTCACGAAGGTCGCAGAGCCGGACGAAAACCAGGTGCGGGCGTTTTATCAGGAACACCGCGCAGAAATGAACCGCCCCGAGGAAATCCAGGTCAGGCATATCCTGGTCAAAGTGCCTCAGGGTGCGGATGCTTCCACTGTCGAAGCCGCCAGACTACGCTTGCAGGCAATGCACACGAGCATCCGTGAAGGCGCCGATTTTGCCAGCGTCGCCCGCAGCGGTTCCGAAGACGCTTCGGCCAGCGCCGGCGGCGACCTGGGCTACTTTTCCCGGGGGCGCATGATGCCGGAGTTCGAAGCCGCGGCCTTTGCCCTCAAACCCGGGGCCGTGAGCGAGCCGGTGCGCACGGCGGTTGGCTGGCATTTGATTTTTTTACAGAACCGGTTGGAGGCCACCGATGTCACAGAGGAGCAGGGACTTGAAATGGTTCGGGCCTACCTTGCCCGACAGAAACAGGTCCAGGCGCGTCTGCAGGCATTGGCGCAGCTGCGCGCAAGCAACAGTATCGAAAGAATTGACGATCAATGAGCTTTCCCCAACAGTGGGGGAAAGCGTCGCTGCACATCCGTTCGCTTTCCCCCGTTTTTGGGGGGTGGGGCATGTGGACGAAAAGGCATTGCTTTTAAATTCAAGGACATGAATACATAAAATTACCGGCGCTCAGCCTGGCATGAAGTGTGCGTTAGACCTATCAAGGCGCGCACTCCGCCAGGTTCGGTACTCGAACCTGCGGTTCAAGGAGTCCACCTTGTTAAACAAAGTACTGGTTGTTGAAGACGAACAACTTCTTGCAGAAAACCTCCAGGGTTACCTGCAGGCGCAAGAGTTGGAAGTCCGGATTGCTCACGACGGTGCGCAAGGAATCGCTGAAGCCGGCGATTTCGCACCCGATGTGATGGTGTTCGATTACCGCTTGCCCGATATGGAAGGCTTTGAGGTGCTCGATGCCGTCCGCCAGAACAGGAAGTGTCATTTTGTGCTGATCACGGGGCACCCCACCGCAGAGGTTTGCGAAAGGGCCCGGCAAATGGGAGTCAGCCATATCCTGTTCAAACCCTTTCCAATGGCGGAACTGGCGCGTGCAGTGCTTGATCTTCTGGGGAGGCAGCGCGAACCCAACGCGGGTGTGAGCAGTGCCGAAGGCTTTGTCGAACGACGCCAGAGCAGGACCGAGAGTTTCCCGCTGCAGTTGTACGACGGTAGTTGGGTGCTAGCAGATCGCCGACGAAGTACCTCGGCCTCCACAGCGCCAGACGACGAACAATTGCTCACCGGGGAGTAATGGCGCGACAAGAGGTTACGGCACATGCCGCAATTGCTCGCCGCGCCGACAGGGCTCTAAGCCCCGGGCGTTGGAGAGCAAGCCATGGACCGTCTATCCCTTGTCGTCGATGTGCCACCGCTGGACTCTGTACCGACTCGTTTTTCCAGTGAGCAATTGGCCCAGGCCCGTTCCCGGGCCGGCAGTACCGGCGAGCGGATGCTCGAGGCCCTCGGGGTGCTCTGCGAACTGGCCCCCATGCCCTTTATCCAGTGCCTGGGCGCCACCCTGCATTATCCGGTGCTCGACACCGACAGCCTGTTCCAATCCACGCCTGTGTTCGACCGGGTCACCCTGGCCCAATGCCTCAAGCGCGAATTCATCCTGCTGCGTCACGCCGACGCGGTCATCGGCGTGTTTGCCGACCCCTTCGACACCGCGCGCCTGGCCTGGATCGACGACTGCCTGCACGGCGCGCCGCTGTACCTGGTGCATGCCGATGACCTGAAAGCCTACCTGGCGCGCCACGAAGAAAGCTTTCACGCAGTGGAATCGCTCAACGCCCAGGCCGACGGCAACACCGAGATCGACACCCTGCAAAGCCTGTCGCTGACCAGCATCAGCGAAGACTCGAGCGTGGTGGTCAAGCTGGTCAACTCGACCCTCTACGACGCGCTGAAGATGCACGCCAGCGATATCCACCTGGGCACCACCGGCAGCGGCCTGGTGATCAAGTACCGCATCGATGGCGTGCTCAACAACATCAGCAAGATCCAGGGCAACGAGTTCGCCGAGCAGGTGATTTCCCGGGTCAAGGTCATGGCCGAACTGGACATCGGCGAAAAACGCGTGCCCCAGGACGGGCGTTTCAAGATCGGTATCAGCGGCCGCCAGATCGACTTCCGGGTGTCGATCATGCCGAGCATTTTCGGTGAGGACGCGGTGCTGCGGGTGCTCGACAAACAGGACCTGGCCGACAAGGTCTGCGGCGTGCAGTTGCAGGCCCTGGGCTTCGAAGAGGAAACCCTGCGCCAACTGCGCCGCCTGGCCGCCGAACCCTACGGCATGGTGCTGGTCACCGGCCCCACCGGCAGCGGCAAGACCACCACGCTGTACGCGATGATCACCGAGATCAACCACGGCGTGGACAAGATCATCACCATCGAAGACCCGGTGGAGTACCAGCTGCCAGGCGTGCTGCAAATCCCCGTCAACGAAAAGAAAGGCCTGACCTTCGCCCGCGGCCTGCGCTCGATCCTGCGCCACGACCCGGACAAGATCATGGTCGGTGAGATCCGCGACCCCGACACCGCGCAGATCGCCGTGCAATCAGCGCTCACCGGGCACCTGGTGTTCACCACCATCCACGCCAACAACGTGTTCGACGTGATCGGCCGCTTCACCCAGATGGAGATCGACCCCTACAGCCTGGTCTCGGCGCTCAATGCGGTGCTGGCCCAGCGCCTGATCCGCCTGGTCTGCAGCGCCTGCAGCACGCCGTACGCGCCGAGCGAAGAAGAGCTTTCAAGCTCGGGCCTGGACCCGCAACAGGTCGGCCACTACCAGTTTGTCCACGGCAAGGGCTGCGGCCATTGCCGTGGCACCGGCTACCGGGGACGCAGCGCGATTGCCGAGCTGCTGCACCTGGATGACGAGCTGCGGCAGATGATCGTCGAGCGCCAACCCATTTCGAAAATCAAGGCCCACGCCTGCAAGCGTGGCTTGCGCCTGCTGCGCGAATCGGCTCTGGAACTGGTGCAACAAGGCCGGACCACACTCGAGGAGATCAATCGTGTCACTTTTATCTCGTGAGCGTTATGTCGCCGTGCTCGGCGCCAGTGGTGTCGGCCTCGGTCAGCGTCAGGGTGGCGACACCCTGTGGCTGGGCAGCGTCGGCTTCATCGATGAAGGGTTCATGGCCTGGGCGGTCGCCCTGGAAACCCTCGACCGCCTGCTGGGCGAACATGCCCGCGCCGGTGCCGAGTTGACCGTGGTGGTTTCCGGCCACTTCAGCCGGTTCTGCCTGGTGCCCTGGAGCGAGCAGATCAGCAGCCCCGCCGAGCTGCAGGGGTTTGCCCAGCTGTGCCTGGAAGACCTCTACGGTGCGGCGAACCAACCCTGGGACCTGGTGCTGTCGGCCGAACCCGCCGGTTACGACCGCATCGCCACCGCGCTGCCACAGGATTTGCTCGAACGCCTGCGCACCCTGGTCAGCGGCCGTGGCTTGCGCCTGCGCTCGGTGCAACCGTACCTGATGGCGGCGTTCAATCACTTCGACAAAAGCTTCGACGCCGGCGACTTCCTGTTCGTGGTCGCCGAGCCGGTGCGCAGCGTCCTGCTGCTGGCCCGGGAAGGTCGCTGGACGGCAGTGCGCTCGGTGGGCAGCAGCGACAGCGATGCCGCACTGAGCGCGCTGGTCGGGCGCGAATGCCAATTGCAGGCGTCGGCCAGCGAACGGCCGTTGAACGTCTACCTGCACGCACCGGCGCGCATCGACTCGCATCCCGAAGTGCCCGGTGTGCAGCTGCGCACCCTCGAAGAAGGCCGGACCTGCGTACGCGATGGCCTGTACGTCATGTCCCGGACGGTGGCCTGACATGCGCCCGCTGATGCTCGACTTCCAGCCGCGCCGCCGCTCGAGCCTCCTGGGCTGGAGCCTGCTGGCCGGTGGCGTGGTGCTGGCGCTGACCTGCATGGTGTTTGCGCAACACCTGAGCGGTGAGGCCGAACAGCAACAAGGCCATCTGCAAACCACCCAACGGGTGCTCACCGGCGACACCGGCGGCAAGGTCAGCCTGACCCCGGCCGAAACCCGCGAGCAGGCGCAGAACCTGGCCGAGATGCGCAAGGTCTCGCAGCAGTTGCGCCGCCCTTGGGAGCGCCTGTTCGCCACCCTGGAAGCCATGCCCCGGGACAACATTGCCTTGCTCACCCTGACCCCGGATGCCCGCAAGGGCCAGGTGCGGATCAGCGCCGAGGCGCGCGACCTGGACGCCATGCTCGACTTCCACCGCCGCCTCGAAGCCTGCGACGAGCTCTCCGACGTGTCGTTGCTCAGCCACGAAATCGTCGCCAACGTGCCGGAACACCCGGTGCAATTCAACTTGTCGGCTACCTGGGAGATTGGCGATGCAAATCCCTAGATTGATCGTCCACGAATACCTGCAAAGCCTGGGCGTACCTGGCCTGGCGGGGCTGGCCATGCTGGTGCTCGCGCTGAGCTATGGGCTGTTCGGCCTGTTGCCGGACTGGCAGGCGCTGCAGCAGCTGAGCCAGCAGACCCGCGAAGCCAGCGAGTACCTGGCCAAGGTCGAAGAGGGCTCGGTCGCCGCCCCGGTGGTACCGCAACGCCAGTTGGATGATTTCCGCAGCAAACTGCCGACCCAGCCCCAGGCCACCGTCGCCATCGACAAGATCTATGCGCTGGCCGCCCAGGAACGCATCACCCTGTCCCGGGGCGAGTACTCGCTGGGCATCGATCCCAAGACCCACCTGGCGCGCTATCAGATCCTGTTGCCGGTGCGGGGCAGCTACCCGCAACTGCGGCGCTTCATGCACGCCTTGCTCGGCCAGTTGCCGGCGGTGGTGGTGGAAGACCTGGAGCTTTCGCGCAAGAAGATCGCCGACACCGACCTCAATGGCCGGATCCGCATGACCCTTTACCTGTCGAGGTCATGATGAACAGCAAACGCGCAATGGGTTGGGTGGCGTTCCTCGGCGTGGCCGCGGCGCTGACCTGGTTGCCCGACTACTTCAAGCCAGCCGACGACAGCGACCTTGCAGGTGCCGCCGTGGCCACCCCGGCCAAAGGCAAGAACCGTGGCGCGTTGCCAGGCGCGCAAGCTGCCGCTGCGCCCGTGGCGATCAAGGACCTGAGCCCGGCGGGCGACCTGTTCGTCGCGCGCAGCTGGAAGGCCGCGCCGACCCTGGCCAGCGTCACCGAACAACCGGTCAACGTCGCGCCGGTGGTGCAGGTCCCCACTGCACCGCCGATGCCTTTCCAGTTCATCGGGCGGATGGATGACCGCACCGACCTGCAAGTGTTTTTGCAAAACGGCGAAAAGATCTACGTCGTGCGTAAAGGGGATGTGATCGACGAAACATGGAAGATCGAGGGGATTTCCGATCTGGAACTGAGCCTGGTCTATTTGCCTCTGCATTTGTCCCAGACTTTGTCTGTGGGGAGCGCGCAATGAACAAATCCCGTTTGCTGATGAGCCTCTGTCTCTGCGCAGGGCTGGCTGCTTGCAGCTCGGCGCAGGTCGCCAAGGAAGAAGCCTCCGAGCTGATCGAGCAGGGGCAGTACGAAGCCGGCCTGGCCCGGATCGAGGAGGGCCTGCGGGAAAACCCTCGCGACACCGAACTGCACATTGCTCTCAACAGCACCCGCGCCCGGGCCGTCACGGCGCTGCTGACCCAGGCCGACATGGACCGCACCCAGCGCGATTTCGCTTCGGCCCGCATGGGCTACGGCCGGGTGTTGACCATCGAGCCGAACAACCGTCGCGCCCAGGACGCCATGCGTCAGCTCGAACACATGCGCAGCCTCGACGAGAAACTCGAACTGGCCCGCGGCGACCTGCGCCGCGGCGACATCTACGGCGCCGAGCGTCAGGTCAAACAGATTCTCGAACTGGACCCGAACAACGAAGGCGCCCTGGAGCTGCAAGGCAATATCCGCCTGGTACAGAGCCGCAACGTGGTGGCCTATCCGCAACTGCGCACCCGCCTGGACAAGCCGGTGACCCTGGAATTTCGCGACGCCAACCTGAAAACCATCTTCGAAGTGCTGTCCCAGGTCGCCGGCTTGAACTTCATCTTCGACAAGGACCTGCGCCCGGACATGAAAGCCACCATCTTCGTGCGTGACGTGCGCATCGAAGACGCCGTGGAACTGCTGCTGCAACAGAACCAGCTGCACCAGAAAGTGGTGAACGAAAACACCCTGCTGATCTACCCGGACTCGCCGCAAAAACTCAAGGATTACCAGGAGCTGGTGATGCGCACCTTCTACCTGACCAGCATCGATGCCAACACCGCGCTGAACATGGTCAAGACCATGCTCAAGACCCGCGACGTGTTCGTCGACGAACGCCTCAACACCCTGACCATGCGCGACACCGGCGACGCCGTGCGCATGGCGGAAAAACTCCTGCAATCGCAGGATCAGTCCAACCCCGAAGTGGTGCTGGAAGTGGAAGTGATGGAAGTCGCCACCCAGCGCATCCTCGACCTTGGCCTGCAATGGCCGAACACCTTCGGCGTGGTCAACAGCGACGGCTCGGCGGTGACCATTCTCGATCAACTCAAGGGCATCAACTCCAGCCGCATCACGATCTCGCCTTCGCCACAAGCCAAGATCAATGCCCAGGACAAGGACATCAACACCCTGGCCAGCCCGGTCATCCGCGTCAGCAACCGCGAGCAGGCGCGCATCCACATCGGCCAGCGCGTACCGATCATCAGCGCCACGTCGGTGCCGTCGACCCAGGGACCGGTGATCACCGAAAGCGTGACTTACCTCGATGTCGGTCTGAAACTGGAAGTGCAGCCCACCGTGCACCTGAACAACGAAGTGGCGATCAAGGTGGCCCTGGAAGTGAGTAACGCCACGCCCCTGGAACCGACCCGCCAGGGCACGATTCCGGTCCAGGTCGATACCCGCAACGCGCAGACCACCCTGCGCCTGCATGACGGCGAAACCCAGATCCTGGCTGGCCTGATGCGCAACGACCATGGCAGCACCGGCAACAAGATCCCCGGCCTTGGCGACATTCCTGGCCTGGGGCGGTTGTTCGGCAGCAACAAGGACGACGTCAGCAAATCCGAACTGGTGCTGTCGATCACCCCGCGGATCGTGCGCAACCTGCCGTACCAGAGCCCGTCGGACATGGAGTTCACCACCGGCACCGAAACCAGCATGCACATCCAGGCGCCGGATCGTTCGAAGGTCGAAGTCGAAGAGGTCAAGGCCAATGGCATGAGCGCACCGATCGCGACCACCGTTACCGTCGGGAAGCCTTGATCATGAACGCCTCGCAACGCGGTTTTACCCTGATCGAAGTCGTGGTGACGCTGTCCTTGATCGGCCTGCTGGCCGGCATGGCCGCGCCGCTGACCGAGACCGTGGTGCGCCGGGGCAAAGAGCAGGAACTGCGCACCGCGCTGTACCAGATCCGCGATGCCATCGACGCCTACAAGCGTGCGTTTGACGCCGGTTACATCGAGAAGTCGCTCAACAGCAGCGGCTACCCGCCGAACCTGCAGGTGCTGGTGGAAGGCGTGCGCGATGTGCGCAGTGCCAAGGGTGCCAAGTTCTACTTCCTGCGGCGCGTGCCCCATGACCCGCTGGCACCGGTCAAGCGCGACGACGAAGGTGGCTGGGGCGTGCGCTCCTACGACAGTACGGCTCAGAACCCGCGGGAAGGCGAGGACGTCTTTGACGTTTACTCCAAGGCCCGCGGCAAGGGGCTCAACGGCATCGCCTACCGGGAGTGGTGAGCATATGCGTCGGGAAAAGGGTTTTACCCTGCTGGAACTGATGGTGGTCATGGCAATCATCGCGACCCTGATGACCATCGCCTTGCCACGCTATTTCAACAGCCTGGAGGCCTCCAAGGAGACCACGCTGCGCCAGAGCCTGTCGGCGATGCGCGAAGCCCTGGACCACTACTACGGCGACACCGGACGTTATCCCGATTCAATCGAGCAGCTTGTTGAACAGAGATATCTGCGCAATCCGCCAATGGACCCGATCGCCGAACGCAAGGACGCCTGGGTCATGGTTGCACCGCCTGACGGCGTGGCCGGCGGTGTCGCCGATATCAAGAGTGGTGCCACAGGGAGGGCCCGTGATGGCAGCCTTTATTCCGAGTGGTAAGCCTGCATCAGAAGAGGGCTTCACCTACCTGGGTGTGCTGTTTCTGATCATGGTGATGGGCATGGGCCTGGCCAGTGCCGGCGAGCTGTGGTCCACCGCCTCGCGCCGTGACCGCGAACGCCAGTTGCTGTGGGTCGGCACCCAGTACGCCCAGGCATTGCGCAGCTATTACCGCAGTTCGCCAGGCCTGGCCCAGTACCCGAAAGAACTCGCCGACCTGTTGCAGGACGAGCGCTTTCCAAATGCCAAACATCATATCCGCCAGCTCTACCCGGACCCGATCGGCGGCGGCGAATGGTTCCTGATGCGCGGCTTCGACGGACGCATCACCGGCATCAGCAGCCCGTCCACGGACACGCCCCTGAAACAGGCGGATTTTCCCAACCAGTGGTCTGACTTCAACGGCATGGCCAGCTACAAGGACTGGCAGTTCGTGGCCGAGAAAGCCTTCCTTGATGGCACCTCGGGCCCGGCCAAAGGCCAGTCCACAGCACCCCAGGCGTTGCAGCCATGAAGCGCTTCTGCCTGGCCTTGATCCTGGTGCTGAGCGCCTCTTTGACCTGGGCCGGTGAAGAGGACGAAATGCTCGGCTTCATCGTCGACGACACGATCTCGCACATCGGCCACGACTTTTACTACTCGTTCAGTGAACGCCTGCGCGCCACCAGCCCGATGGATTTCAACCTGGTGGTACGCGAACGACCTTCGGCTCGCTGGGGCAGCCTGGTGACCGTGGAATATCAACAACGACTGGTTTACCGGCGCTTCCTGCCGCCGAACACCGTGGAGCTCAAGGACGAGGCCTATGCCGCCGCCGACTGGGTACGCGGGCAGATTGTCCAGCGCAAGCTGGAAGCCTTGTTGCAGGACACCACGGACCTTGAGAGGGACGAACTATGAAAGCGAAAACGTTTTTGCAGCGCGCCGGTGGATGCTTGCTCGGCCTGGGCGCCTGCGCCCTGGCCCAGGGCACGGAACTGGTCTACACGCCCATCAACCCATCGTTCGGCGGCAACCCGTTGAACGGCACCTGGCTGCTCAACAACGCCCAGGCGCAGAACGACTACGACGATCCCGACTTGAAGGATCGCACCTCGGCGGCCGGGACCTCGGCCCTGGAGCGCTTCAGCGCCCAGTTGCAATCGCGACTGCTCGGGCAACTGCTGGACAACATCTCCACCGGCAACACGGGGAGCCTGTCCACGGACGCTTTTATCGTCGACGTGGTCGACGACTCCGGTGCCTTGACGATCAACGTGACCGACCGGGCCACGGGTGAAGTTTCGGAAATCCAGGTCAATGGCCTGGCCCCTTGAGGGGATGCGGGTTTATGGGGAGTTAAGGACATGAAAAAAATAATAGCGCTAGGGCTGATGTTGGCGGCATTGCAAGGGTGCAGTCTGCAAGAGCCGATGCCGGCCGAGCAGGACTCGAAAACCCCGACGCTGACCCCAAGGGCCTCGACTTACTACGACTTGATCAACATGCCACGACCCAAGGGCCGCTTGATGGCGGTGGTCTACGGCTTCCGCGACCAGACCGGGCAATACAAGCCAACCCCGGCCAGCTCGTTCTCCACCAGCGTCACCCAGGGTGCGGCGAGCATGCTGATGGACGCCTTGCAGGCCAGTGGCTGGTTCGTGGTGCTCGAGCGCGAAGGGCTGCAGAACCTGTTGACCGAACGCAAGATCATCCGCGCCTCGCAAAAGAAACCCAATACCCCGGTGAACATCCAGGCTGAACTGCCACCACTGCAAGCGGCGAACATGATGCTCGAAGGCGGAATCATCGCCTACGACACCAACGTACGCAGCGGCGGGGAAGGGGCACGTTACCTGGGCATCGACATTTCCCGGGAGTATCGCGTCGATCAGGTCACGGTGAACCTGCGGGCGGTGGACGTGCGCAGCGGGCAGGTGCTGTCCAACGTCATGACCAGCAAGACCATCTACTCCGTGGCCCGCAGTGCCGGGGTGTTCAAGTTCATCGAGTTCAAGAAGCTGCTCGAGGCCGAAGTGGGCTACACCACCAACGAACCGGCGCAGTTGTGTGTGTTGTCGGCGATCGAAGCGGCGGTGGGGCATATGCTGGCCCAGGGGATCGAGCGGCATTTGTGGCAGGTGGCGGGGGATAATTCCCAGCCTGCGCAGAACGAGACGCTGGATCGGTACCTGACGCAGAATCGGGTGGTGCCGGAGGGCGAGGGGGCGGACGAGTGAACCGGGGCGGCCTTGTAGGAGCTGGCTTGCCAGCGATGGCGGCCTGACAGCCGACCCATCTCCCATGGCCGTACCCGATCCACTGTAGGAGCGAGCTTGCTCGCGATGGAGGTCAACGATGACGCGGCGAGCCTGACACCCCGCGGTGCACTCAGGTTTTTCGCGAGCAAGCTCGCTTCTACAGGGCCCACTGCGCAGAACCTATATTCGGCCTCCCGAGGTGGCAAGAGAATCAAAAGCAAGATCAAAAGCCAAAGCGAGGCCCGATCCAGGCAACATCTGTAGGAAAAATACGAGGCTACATTGCCTTGCGCCGTTGCCTGTACCTACGCCGGAATCCGCCGGCTTGTGCGCCCTGATCCCCTGGCTTTATTGTTGCCGCACCGCTGTACATTCAGCGGTCGGGTCTAGCAGCTCGGTCAATTTCAAGGCGCGCCAGTGTCACCCCGTTATGGTGGCTGTGCGTGGGGCACTTCGGTGCGCCGGGTTCCTTGATCGCAGTCTTCGGCAGCTACAGGTGCTTTGCTACTATCAGTTCTGCCAGGTCACAACCTTGGCGTCATCACAGATACTCAAGCGCTCGGACCTTGAACGCTCGGAGCATCCCATGTTTTTCCCCCAGCAAAATCTGCTCTGCCTCTATCGATACGACCCTCTGGATCGTCTGATCAACCACACCCAACCGCTAGCGTCCCCACTTCACCGCTTTTACTGCAGCAGTCGCTTGGCCACCGAGATTCAAGGGACATCGCACCATTCCATTGTCCAGCACGAAGAACTGCTGTTGGCACAACAAGAGTGCCAGGGCGAAGCGTTCGAAACCGCACTGCTGGCCACCGATCTGCACCGCTCTGTACTCCATGCACTCAAGCCAGACGATCAACGACGCCCCATCGCCTATTCATCCTATGGCTACCGCCACCCTGAAAACGGACTGCTCAGTTTGCTGGGTTTCAACGGCGAACGACCAGACTCGGTGACTGGGCACTATTTGTTGGGTAATGGCTATCGGGCGTTTAATCCCGTATTGATGCGGTTTAACAGTCCGGACAGTTGGAGTCCGTTTGGGAAGTGTGGATTGAATTCATATGCATATTGCTTGGGCGATCCGGTGAATTTTTCCGACCCGACGGGGCACGTTCGATTTGGTTTTCTAGAACGCGTGAAAAAATTCTTTAGTTTCGGAACGACGCCTGAAGTGAGAAATGTTCCCACGAAAAATTCGCTTGAGGGCATTGCTTTTGATCCATTTCAAGAAATATCACAATATTTAGGTCGGGCTGACATGGACAGTCTTGCTCAGACTTCATGGCAGCTTAAAGAGCATTCGACAGCGGCAGGAATGAGTAACTTAAAAAGTTACCTGGCGTCTCATGAAGCAAGCGGAAAACCGGTTCACAGCTCCCTGAGTTCGTCTCGAAACGAATTCAGGCAGGTCATTTTGGAATCTGGCCGTATATCACACGATTCGGTGGCGCCTTTACGGGGTGTCGGTAGCGCTGCATTTAAAGAACTTCATCCGGCGATCAAGGGGTCGGCAACGCTAAAGCAGCTTAGTGGACAAGCCAGGCAGAGAGCTGCCGACAAGGTCAAAAAGGCAGGTCTTCCTGATGGAATTGAAAAAGAGCAGAAACTTAATTCGCTTCATGCACATCACCTTTCATCGCTACTTAGATCTCGATAATTCAGCGCTTTCATCAGAAACGCGCATCGACATTCCAGTCAGCCAAGTTCCAATAAAGCAAAAAAACCGCGACCTTCCCTCAAGGGCCGCGGCTCTTTCACCCCATGCGATTATTTCTGCATCACAGTCGCACTGTTCGCCGTACCAAACTGCTGCACGTTCGCCGTCTGGGTCATCCCACTCTGGTTCACGCTGGTGATGTTGCCAGTCCCCCCCTGGGTCACATACGCCACGTTCATGGTGTCGGCCTGCTTGATGGTGATCATGTTGTCCTCGCCATACAGCTGCGTGGTGAACGCCTGGTTGCCGGTGCCTTCCTGGTCGATGTTGGTGGTGTTGTTGGTGCCGGTGCTGCTGCCCTGGGTCAGGTTGTTGGTGCCGCGCTGGTCGGCGATGAGGATGTTGTCGGTGCCGTTCTGGTCGAAGTACAGCTCGTTGTAGGAATCGGCCTGGGTGACCGTGGTCTTGTTGCCGGACCCGGTCTGGTTGGTGGTCATGATGTGGCCGGTGTTTTTCTGGGTGAAGTTGGCGACGTTGCCGTTGCCGTTCTGGTTGACGGTAGCGCGCTGGTTGCTGCCGAACTGGCCGCCCATTTGCGTGACCGGGCCTTTCCAGTTGCTCGCGTAGACCTTGTTGTCGTTACCCGAGGATGTGGCGTTGAGCACCTGGCCGCTGCCGGTCTGGTAGGTGTAGTGGATGTTGCCGATGCCCTGTTGATTGAGGGTCACGGTCGAGCCCAGGGACTCGAACTGGTCGGCATAGATCGCGTTGAGGTCGCCGACCTGGATCACCTGGGCCACGTTGTGGTCGCCGAAGCTCTGGTCGACGATGGTTTCGTTGGTCTGCCCGTTCTGGTCGATGGTGGTTTTGCTGGCGACCTGGGTGTCCTGCCAGACTTCGCTGCCGTTGCCGTCGCCGTACTGGTTGATGGTCAGGTTGCCGCCATCGCCGTAGCGCTGGTCGCCGTAGGCATAGTTGTTGCCGCCGGACTGGGTGATGTCGATCTGGCCGTTCATGTGATTGATCTGTTCGGCGGTAGCGTAGTTGGCGGTGCCGTACTGGATGATCACCGCATTGTTGGCCGTGCCCAGCTGGATCTGTTCGATGTTGGCTTCGTTGTTGTCGCCATATTGGTAACTTTTGCCGGAGGTATTTTCCTGGCTGTCCTGGTAGATGAACGAGAAGTTTCCGGTGCCTTCCTGTAGTTGCAGGATCTGGCCACCGCCGACCCCGATCGACTGGCTGGCATGGCTGGTGTTGGTGTCACCGGCCTGGTTCTGGATGATGGTGCTGTTGTTCTCGAACAGTTGCTCGGCGTAGCCGGCGTTGTAATTGCCGGACTGGCTCTGCTCGATGGTGCTGGTGGCGGTGTCCTGCACGGCGGCCGCATCGTTGCCCGCACCCGACTGGTTCTGGGTGGCGGAGCTGGACGGTGCCGAAATCTGCTTCACATCGGCGATGTTGGTGTCACCGAACTGGTTTTGGGTCGACACGCTGTCGTCGGCCAATGCTTGGGCACTGACGATGACCAGGATGGCGGCGGTGAGGGGCGTCAATTTGAACATGATGAAACCTCCAGGTGGTGCAGTGCTTTAGCGATATTGGGTGACCGATACGCTCATTCCATTTCCTGCCTGGGTCACAGCGCTTTGCTGACCCGTGCCGGCCTGGACAATGCTGGCGTCGTTGTTGTTGCCGTTTTGAGATATCTGCGCGCGGTTGTGGCTGCCGGTTTGGGTAATGGACGCGGCGTTGCCGGAACCTTGCTGGTTGATCAAGGCCATCAGGTCGCTGCCTTGCTGCAGGATGTAGGCTTCCTGATTGCTGCCCGACTGCACGATCTGGCCGAGCAGCGACTGGCCGTTCTGTTGCAACAGCGCGACGTTGGCCTGGCCGTTCTGGTCGATCAGGGCTTGCTGGCCCACGGGGGGTGGCAGCTCGCCGAGATCGGCGCCGGGCGCCAGGTCGTCGTTCTCCATCAAGTCGTCGGCACGCACACCCGTGCTGCTGCAGAGCAGAAGCAGGCAGAGCAGGGCGGCGGTCGGCGTTTTCATGGCGTTGTCCTTTCGTTAGAGGCTTGCCCCATCAGCCAGCCTGGCCGATGGGGCGAGGGCTCAGTTCGCGATGACCTGCACCGTGCGTACAGTGCCTTGGGACGAGGTGATGGTGGCTGTCGGGTTCGCCGACGGAATCACCGTTGTGCTGTTGCTCACCGTCAGCCTCCAGCGCCCGGTCAACGGCACCGTGGTGCTACCCAGGGTTACCGGCCCGGTCGGGGTGGTGACCTGGACGGTGATGGTGTTGCCGGTGGTCACCGATGACGTACCACTGATGTCCCAGTTGAAGCGGTTGTTGGACCGCGCTGTCACGGTTGCAGCTGTGACCGCGAAGGTTTCCGCAGCAGGCCGTGGCGAGACTTGCACTGTCACCGTGGCCGGGGCCACCGACACGGCACCGAAGCTGTCCCGGGCGAAGTAGGTGAAGGTCGTGGTGAAGGCCGTGGTTATCGTGGCCGGAGGGGTGTAGGTCAGGACTGTGCCGTTACTGCTGACGGTGCCGCGACCTGCCGGTGGTTGGGTGAAGCTGTTGACCGCCAGCGGTACGTTGTTTTCCGGATCGTTATCGTTGGCCAGCACACTGATTGGAATCGCCACACCCAGCGTGGAGACGGCATCGGCGGTAGCCACCGGAGGCTGGTTAGGCGCTACGGTGATGGTCACGGTCGCCGCGGCGGTCGAGGCCAGGCCTTTGACGTCTTGTGCCTTGTAGGTGAAGGTCGTGGTCAGCGGTACGGTGACTACCGCAGGTGGGGTATAGACGACGGCCGTCGTTCCGCTCAATGCCACGGTGCCCTGGCCAGCGGCTGGCTGGGTCAGCGCGGTGATGCTCAGCGGCGTGTTGCCATCCGGGTCGCTGTCGTTGGTCAGCAGGCTGAGGGTGATCGGCACCCCGAAGCTGGTGCTGCCGCTGTCGGCGACGGCGATCGGCGCCTTGTTTTCGCCGGTGTCGGGTGCTGTGCCGACCACGACGACTGGCTCGGTATCGGTACCGCCCGCAGCCGATTTGATCGTCACGGTGGCCGGTGGCTGCGTCAGGTCGGCGACGGTCAGGCGTTGCAGGGTGCCCGACTTGGTCAGCCGTCCGTAGCCTTGGGCAACCATGTCCGGCACCACCACTTCGTCAGAGGAGGTGGCTTCGATCAGCAGGCTGTGGTTGCTCCAGCTGTAGCGAGCGGTCTGGACTTTCACCACGTCGGTGACTTTGCTGGAGGCTGCCGTCGGCCGGGTGGTGCTCGTCGGGTCGGTCGCGGTGACCACCACCACCGGCGGTACGGTGCTGCCGGTCAGGCGGTGGCCGAAGAACTGGCCGGTGTTGTTGCCGACCATGGTGGTCAGGCATGGCGTCTGCGGTGGTCCGGGAACCAGGGCCACGGTTTCGCGGAAGCACAGGCTCGAATTGTTCGCCGACTTGCCGAACACTTCCACCCGGGTACTGCTGGTGCCCGGACCTGTAGAAGTGCGGCGGTAAGTGGCGCGGCCGATCTCCACAGGGGTTTGCGCACGGTTGTCGAGGACTTTGCCGGACACGGTGAACAGGTTGGTCTGGATAGTCCCGGGCGGGCCCTGGATGCGCAGGAAGTTGGTGTTGTTGGGGCTGCCTTTGACCGGCTCGGTGAGGTTCGGATCGCCTACGAACGTCTCGATGGCGCCAGTATCCGGGTTCACTTCGGTGTAGGGTCCGTTGACACTTTGCAGGAAGGGGCCGACCTCACCATTGAGCGCGCCGCTGAAGTTGCCCGGTGCGCCGATGCCGATGTCGCGGGTGATATTGATTGCCCGCCGCCCCGGTGCGGTGACGTTGACCGTTTCCACGCCGTACGGGTGGGTGATGATGTAGGTCCCGGCGACCGGCACGTTCACCCGCAGGCGAATCCGCGCGAAGCTGGCCTGGTCGCCGTCGACAGGGTTTTCCGCGGCGAACGCCGCTTCGATCCCGGCCACGTAGGCGTCCACGCCATAGCCGGCGACATCGTTGATGCTGGTCTCGGCGAGGAACCAGAATGCCTCCGGTGGCCAGTTATCCGGGAATACCATCGGCAGGGTATCGTCGAAAACCCCGGGTTCGGGATTGAGGATGCACATGTAGGCTGGCGCGCCAGGAGCGCCGGGTGCACGGGTGCTGGTCGCCCGCGACTGGCACAGTTCCAGCGACAGCAGACTGGTGTCCTGGTACCACATGGGGAATTTCCCCGTGGCAAAGGTGTAGGGGCCGGGGTCGACGGCACCGAGTTGCGCGAATGCGCTGCCGGACAGCGAGAGCGTCAGCCCTAGCGCGTTGAGCGCGAAGCGTGGCCACTTGTTCATGATGCCTCCTGATGCGGATCTGGGCATGAGAGCGTTCATTGCACGATGACCACTTCTTCGGTGTCGCTGCCGCCATTGGCTGACGTCACCCGAACCTTGGCCGGCGGAATCGGCGAGATGTTGGTCGACAGGGTTTTCACCGCGCCGTCGCCACTGAGTGCGCCGATGGCGACACCGGTGCCGGAGGTGGCGGTGAGGACCGGTGGCGATGTTTCATCGCTGGTCGAAGCCACGATCGTGAGTTGTGCGCTATTGAGGCTGTACTCGGCCCGTGAGATCACCACCAGGTCGCTCAGCGGCATGGACAAGGAGGTTGGTGTGCTGGTGGCAATGGCCAGGTGGTTGTCAGCGGTCACCGCCAGGTTGCTCGGCAACGTCGGGTTGGTGGCGGACTGGGCATACCAGTGGCCGGTGGTGTCGGCCTCGGTCAGGTTCAGCACCGGGCTGTTGCTATCGAGGGTCACGGTGGCCGGCGGCGGTGGGGCCAACACGAACACGTCCTGCTGCGACACCGGTGCGCTATCACCGGCTTTGCGCGAGTACGTGCTGCGCTCGGCGATGATCGGGGTGGGGCGGGTCACTGTCGACAACTTGCCGGAAATGGCCATCACCGTGGTGCGCAAGTCCAGGCCGTTAGGCCCTTCGATACGGATGTAGTTGGTGTTGTACGGGCTGCCGGTGAAGGCTTCTTCCAGGTTCGGGTCGCCAACGAATTGCTCGGCTGCACCGGTGACCGGGTTGGTCTCGGTGTAGGGGCCGTTGACACTGCGCAGGAACGGACCGATGTCGCTCTTGAGCGCGCCGTCATAGGTTTTCGGCGTGCCAATGCCGATGTCCCGGGTCATGTTGATCGCACGGCGTCCACCGGCGGGAACGTCGAAGATGTCGACTCCGTAAGGGTGAGTGATGGTGTAGACCCCGGCGGTGGGCACGTCGACGCGGATACGGATACGGCCAAAACTGACCTGGTCGCCTTCTTTCGGTTCTTCTGCGGCAAAGGCGGCTTCCACGGCACTGACAAAGGTCAGGTCGATGCCCCGGGCCGCATCGACGATGGAGCCGTCGCCGGTGAACCAGAACGCTTCATCGGGAAAATTGGTCGGGAAAACGATGGGTTGTGTATCGTCGAAAACCCCGGGGACGGCGCCCAGGAGGCACATGTAGGACGGTGTACCTGGTGCACCGGGAACCCTGGAACTGACAGCTTTTGTCAAGCACAAGTCAAGGGTTCGGCCATGGCTGTCCTGATACCAGGAAGCGAAGCCACCCGTGGCTGGCGGGTAGGGACCGGGATCTACAGCAAACAGCGCGGCCTGGGCTGCGCCTTGGGCCAGAGCACTCACGACCAGGGCGATCGCGGTTTTGGACAGTAAAGGGTGCATGAGTATTCCCTCTATCAGAGTACCTGCCCCTTGGATATGGGTCAGTTGGTTGGTCTTCGGCAACTCCCATGCCAACCGTCAAAAAAGTCGGTGCGGGCCCCGGTACGCAGGCGTTTGCCCAGTGCTCGATGGTCGAACGGCAAATACCCGGGCGGGCCTCTTTCCCCATCTTTGGGGGTAGATCGGGGCTGCGGGGGGAGTGGGGAATCGGGGGAGGGGAAGGCCCCAAGGTCGGGCAAATTGCTAGTAGTGCGCTATAAACCTATAGGGGTTTTGCGGGAACACTGTCCATGACCATGCTTGCAAAGACACTGGCGTCCGACCAGGGCGAAATTCGCTTGAGCTCACGCAAACAGCCGTTCAACCTGCTGCGCTGGTTTTCGCTGATCAGCATGGCGGTGATCGGCACGGTGGCGGTGGCGCTGGGCTCGGTGTCGACCAAATTCGTGATTACCGAAAGCGTGCAGCGCGATGCCCTGCTGACCTCGCAATTCATCCAGGCGATTGCCTCGGCCGAGGTCCGCCATGTGTCGATTCCCAATGTGCGGACCATGGGCGAGCTGCTCGACCCGCGCAAGGACCGGGACTTTCCCGACGTCGACCCGCTGGCCCGCGCCAACGCCCGGGGCGAATTCCTCGACCACATCGAACATTTGCCGGATGTGATCCTGGCCAACATCTATGCCCCCGACCGCATGATCATCTGGTCGACCAACCCGGCCCTGATGGGCACCACCATTCACGCCGACGAAGACCTGGACCAGGCCTTCGCCTTGCAGACCCCCGTGTCAGCCAGTTATCACGATGTCGACAAGGCGCGCATGGAACAGAAGTTCATCACGCCGCCGGAATACATCTTTATCGAAAACTACATTCCGCTGTTCGATGCCGAAGGCAAGAACGTCACGGCGATGGTCGAGATCTACAAGGAACCCAAGGACCTGATCAGCCGCATGGAGCGCGGACTGGTGCTGATATGGCTGGCCACGGCCCTGGGTGGCGGCCTGATCTACCTGGGGTTGTACTGGATCGTGCGGCGGGCGGCGATCCTGCTGGCGACGCAACAGAAGCAACTGATCACCAACGAAACCTTCGTCGCCCTGGGCGAGATGTCGTCGGCCGTTGCCCACAGCCTGCGCAATCCCCTGGCGACCATTCGCTCGAGCGCCGAGCTGGCGCTGGAGTTCGACACGGGCCCGGCGCACAAGAACATCAACGACATCATCGGCCAGGTCGATCGCATGTCAAAGTGGGTTCGCGAGTTGCTGCAGTCCCTTCGACCGCTCAATGACGACGTCGAAGCGGTCAACCTGGTGGCGGCGCTGTACGACAGCCTCACGGCTTTCGAGCAGCAGATCGTCAAGGCCCGGGTCAATGTGCTGTTCGAACCTATAGGCACGCCGATGGTGCAGAGCCAGCAGGTGCAGCTGACGCAGATCCTCAACAGTTTGCTGGCCAACGCCCTGGAGGCCATGGACGAAGGCGGGACCCTGGGCATCACCATGGCGCCCATCGACGCCATGAGTGTCCGGGTAGTGGTCAGCGATACCGGCAAAGGCATGACCGAGGAGCAGCGGCGCATGGCGTTCCGTCCGTTTTTCACCACCAAGCACGGCGGGCTGGGTGTCGGGCTGGTGCTGGTCAAGCGCATCATGGAACGCTTTGGCGGGACGGTGGCCCTGGAAAGCCGCGAGGGCGAGGGCACCCGCGTCAGCCTGACCTTCAGTCGGATTCCCTGAAAATGGGTGTGAACTTTCCCCGCTAGCGGGTGCCATTCCCCAGTCGTTTTTCCCGGTCATGGCACATTGATGTTGATAAGCCATTGTTTTGCTGTGTGTTAATACCTTTGTATAAAACAGTTACAATTTTGGCTGACTCCTTGCAAAACCCCCATCACCCCCTTCCCATATTCGAGGCGGCTGGTGATGGACATAAAAGCGCGGTATCCCTTCAAATGGTTTGGTCTGTTGACGCCCTTGAGCGTCGCTTTGACGATTTCACTCAGCACAGGGACCTTGCGCGCCAGCCCCATAGACGATGAGCGACAGCCAGAGCCGACTGATCCCTCTGCCTATTACGATGAACCTGAAGACAAGGCAGGGGCGCTGAACGCCATCCTGACCATGCCGGACGCCAACGAGGATTCCTTCGACCTGCCCGACGGGGTCAAGGGCTCACGCGACACCGAGCGGGTGGAAAACGCTCTGCCGCCTGCGGTGCAAACCAGCTTCAACTACCCCACCAATGGCAAGCCGAGCCCGCTGTACAACGCCCAGCCGTTCACCCAGCAACTGCTGCTGTTCGAAGAATTCGGCCCGGAAAAACTCGACCCCACCACGCCGGCGGCGCCCTTGCCGTTTCCCGCGGCGGCCATTGGCCCGTTACCGGCGCAAGACCCCAACAGCGCGGCCCGCAGCGCTCCGCCGGGACCGGCACTGGATGCCTTCCTGCGCCAGCCGGGGCTGACCCCGTTCCCCAGCCAGTACGCCAACGTGGTGGATCGCAACCCGTGGCAGGCGCAGATCGAGTACTTTCTCAACCGGCATATCGGCTCATCCGCCGAAGGTCGTCCGCCAGGAAAGGGCTGGTCCCATCAGCGCTGGAACGAGTTCTATCCGCAAAACGCCTACAAGACCGTGCAGACCGGCGCGCGGATCAACGGTGGCTTGCGTGACGCCCGGCAGATGCACGGCTATGCCGTGGGCGAGTTCGGCCCCGGTGGCCTGTATCACAACGTCGCCGGCGTAGCGGCAACGGACGGTACGTCCAAGGGTGTCGACCCACGCTTTCACCCGAATATGCCGGTGCAGAACCACAACTCGGTCTGGACCTTCGACGGCACCCTGCCGCCCAAGCTGCTGATGGTCCGCTACGGCCAACCACTGCTGATGCGCCACTACAACGGCTTGCCGATCGACCCCTCGGCCAACATGGGTTTTGGCCTGCACACCATCAGTACCCACGAACACAATGGCCACGCGCCCGCGGAAAGCGACGGTTATGCCAACGCGTTTTTCTTCCCCGGGCAGTACTACGACTATCGCTGGCCGATCCAATTGGCCGGCTACGACAGCATCAACACCGACGCCCATGATCCGCGCGCAGCGTTCCCTTGTTCGCCAGGCGAAACCCTGTGGACCAACGACATGAGCCCGAGCCGCAAGACCTGCGAGAACGGCACGATCAAGATCCGCGGCGACTGGCGCGAAACCATGAGCACCCACTGGTTCCACGACCACATGCTCGATTTCACCGCGCAGAACGTCTACAAGGGCAACGCGGCGATGATGAACTACTACAGCGCCCTGGACCGCGGCAACGAGTCGGTGAACGACGGCGTCAACCTGCGTTTCCCCAGCGGCAGCGCCTTGCCGTGGGGCAACCGTGACTATGACGTCAACCTGGTGTTCGCCGACAAGGCCTGGGACGGCAATGGCCAGCTGTGGTTCAACCCGTTCAACACCGACGGCTTCCTCGGCGACCAGGTGCTGGTCAACTGGCAGTGGAAACCGACCTTGGACGTGCGGGCCCGCAGCTACCGTTTCCGCATGCTCAACGGCTCGGTGTCGCGCTACTTCAAACTGGCGCTGGTGCGGGAAATCAAGGGCACCAGCGGCGAGTTCCAGGGGCCCAAGGGTTCGGGTGTGTCCTATGCCCGTGTGCCGTTCCACATGATTGCCAACGACGGCAACATCATGGAACACAGCGTGCCATTCGACGGCACCATGGACCTCGACGCAGACGGCGACAAACAGAATCACAACGCCATCCTGCCGACCCAGGGCATTGCCGAGCGTTTCGACATCATCGTCAACTTCGCCAAGAACGGCATCAAGCCGGGGGACAAGCTGTTCTTCGTCAACCTGCTGGTGCATGACGACGGCAAGGGGCCGAAAGAGCCCGTCCCCCTGGCTGACGTGCTGTCGGAGAAATACCTGGCGGTGATCAAGCAAACCAGCAAGGGACCGATGTGGGACAAGGGCGATCCGGCGGTGGGCAAGGTGTTGCAACTCAACGTCAAGCCTTACACCGGCCAGGACCTGGCCATGGACCCGGCAGCCTACGAACCGGCCAAGCCGGGCAAGGCTGAAGGCCTGGTGATGATCCCGTTGAAAATCCATCGCGACAACGCCGCCGACAAGGCGCTGTTGGCCAAGGCTCGCCATCGCACCTTCACCTTCGGCCGCTCCGACGGCACCGATGAAGCGCCCTGGACAGTCAAGACCGATGGCGGCTTCGGCTTCCACATGGACCCTCGGCGCCTGAACGCGTCGACCCAGTTGGCCAGCGGTCCCACCGATGCCGGGGTCGCCGGCTACGGCACCCTGGAGGTGTGGAACATCAAGGCCGGCGGCACGGGCTGGAGCCATCCGGTGCACGTGCACTTCGAGGAGGGGATCATCCTCAGCCGCGGCGGCAAGGCGCCACCGGAATGGGAAAAATGGGCGCGCAAGGACGTGTACCGCATCGGCTCGGAAAAGGATGGCCTGGACAGTGTCGAGATGGCGATCAACTTCCGTGAATTCGCCGGGACCTACATGGAGCACTGTCACAACACCCAGCACGAGGACAACTCCATGCTGCTGCGTTGGGACATTGAAAAGCCCGGGCAATTCCAGTTGATGCCGACGCCTTTGCCAAGCTGGGACGGTGTGCGCTACGTGAACTCCGCCGCGCTGCCAACCTTCCGTACTGGCGACGGCCTGGGTCCAAAAGTGACGGTCAAACAATGAGACGGGAGGGTGTCGACATGAAGTTGCCTACCGCACGTTCGCAAGCACTGGGCATGCATCTGGTGCTGATATTGGTGACAGGGTTGCTGGCCAGCCAGTTGCTGGTCGCCAATCAGGTGCCGTCGACACCCGCTCCGGTCGCCGCTGAAGATTCCACCACCCCGTGGGGTGGCGACTATTTCCCCAACACCCTGCTGACCGACCAGGACGGTCGGCAGGTGCATTTTTTCGATGACCTGATCAAGGGCAAGGTGGTGGTGATCAATTTCATCTTCACCTCGTGCAGCGACTCCTGCCCGCTGGAAACCGCACGCCTGCGCCAGGTGCAGAAGCTGCTCGGCGACCGGGTCGGCAAGGACATCTTCTTCTACTCCATCAGCATCGATCCCTTGAGCGATACGCCCGCCGTGCTCAAGGCCTATGCGCAACGCTTCCAGGTCGGGCCGGGCTGGCAGTTCCTCACCGGCGAGTTCGCCGACGTCACCGAGTTGCGGCAAAAACTCGGGCTGTTCATCGAAGGGGTCGACAATGGCCGCAGCAAGGACCACAACCTGAGCCTGATCGTCGGCAACCAGCAAACCGGTCGCTGGATGAAAGCCTCGCCCTTCGAAAACCCGTGGATCCTGGCCGATCAATTGGCCAATACCTTGCATAACTGGAAACAACCGAGCATTGGCGAAAGCTATGCCAATGCACCAGAGATCCGCCCGCCGAGCAACGGCGAAGAATTGTTCCGCACCCGTTGTGCGTCGTGCCACAGCCTGGGGCCGATGGACGGGCAGGGCATCGGCATGCGCAGCATCGGCCCGGACCTGGTCGGCGTGACCCGCCAGCGTGATCCGGCCTGGCTGAGCCGCTGGATCCGCGAGCCGGACCGCATGCTGGCCGAGAAAGATCCGGTCGCCATGGAATTGTTCGAGCGCTTCGACAAGATCCCGATGCCCAACCTGCGCATGGATGAGCACTCGGCGCAGTCGATCATCGAGTTCCTGCAGGACGAAACCGAACGCCAGCAGCCGTTGCTCACACCCCTGGTCATCGGCGCCGAGGAACCGCAACACCAGCACGCCATCGCCGCACCGGACAAGGCCCGGGTGCAATAGTGGCGAAATAGTTATATCGGGCAGCCAGTGACGGTCAATGCCACCTACACTGATCGGGAATGCGGCTGAAAATGGCTTGTGTCAAGCGACCAGGACATCCCATGCAGATACTGGAATCAAAGCCGGATACGCCGGCAGCAGAGGCCAAGGATTGGCGACCGCCGTTCAACCTGGTGCGCTGGTTTTCCCTGGCGAGCTTTTTCATCATTGCCGGCGTGGCCTTGGGACTGGGCTACATTTCCACGCGCTTCGTGGTCGAGGAGAGCATCGAGCGCGACTCCATGCTGACTGCGCAATTCGTTCAGGCCATCGGCGCGGCGGAAATTCGTCATGCGGCGATTTCGCCGAACCGCACCATGGGCGAAATGCTCGACCCGCGCAACGACACGGCCTATCCCGGCGTCGACCCGCAAGCCCGGGCCGCTTCGCGCATCGAGTTTCTCGATCATGTCGAACACCTGCCGGACATCCTGCTGGCCACGGTGTACGCCCAGGACCGCACGGTGGTCTGGTCGACCAACCCCGAGCTGATCGGTGTGCGCATCGAAAACGACGATGAACTGGACGAGTCCTTTGAAATGAAGGAAGCGGTGTCCACCAGCTACCACGAGATCGACGAGGAGCGCCCCGAGCAACGCCTGCTGCGTGAACCGCAATACCTGTTCGTCGAGAACTACATCCCGATGTTCAACGCCGACAGAAGCAAAGTGATTGCCATGGTCGAGATCTACAAGGAACCGACGGACCTGGTCGAGCGCATCCAGCGCGGGTTCAAGGCGATCTGGCTGACCACCCTGCTCGGCGGTGCGGTGATCTACCTGGGATTGTTCTGGATCGTGCGCCGTGCGGCCCTGTTGCTGCAAAGCCAGCAGAAACAGCTGGTGGCCAACGAAACCTTCGTCGCCCTGGGGGAAATGTCCTCGGCGGTCGCCCACAGCCTGCGCAATCCGCTGGCCAATATACGCTCCAGCGCCGAGATGGCCCAGGAAATCGCCAGCCAGCCCGCGCAGAAGAACATCGGCGACATCATCGGTCAGGTCGATCGCATGTCGCGCTGGGTCCGTGAGTTGCTGGTGTCCTTGCGCCCGGTCAACGACGACTTTGAACCCGTCGACCTGGTGCTGGCTATCGACGACACCTTGAGCGCCTTCGCCCCACAGATCCAGCGTTCGAACGTCGAGGTGCGCTTCTCGCCCACCGCAGTTCCACCGGTCGTCAGCCAACAGGTGTTGCTCACGCAGATTCTCAATAGTCTGTTCGCCAATGCCCTGGAAGCCATGCCCAAGGGCGGCGTGCTGAGTATCGAAATTGAAACACCGGCAGCCGATCAGGTGTGCATGATTCTCAATGACACTGGCAAGGGCATGACCAAGCAGCAACAGCAAATGGTCTTCAAGCCGTTCTTCACCACCAAACAGGGAGGGCTGGGCGTTGGCCTGGCCCTGGTCAAAAGAATAATGGAGCGCTTCGAAGGCTCGGTCGAACTGACCAGCCAAGAGCAGGAAGGAACCCGCGTCTGTCTCAATTTCAAAGTGGCAACGGGAGGGGAATATGGAGCACAGCATACTGCTGGTCGAGGATGATGAGCTGCTCGCCGAGAATATCCAGACTTACCTGGAGCGCAAGGACTTCGAAGTGACCGTCTGCCACTCGGCCGAAGACGCACTCTCGCAGTTGAGCACCTTTCTTCCGGATGTGGTGCTGACCGACAACTCATTGCCGGGCATGAGTGGACACGACCTGATCCAGAAGCTGCGCATCAGCGCGCCGGATCTGAAAGTGATCATGATGACTGGCTACGGCAACGTCGAAGATGCCGTGGTGGCGATGAAAGAGGGCGCGTTCCACTACGTGACCAAACCGGTGGCGCTGCCGGAGCTCAAGCTGTTGCTGGACAAGGCCCTGGCCACCGACCGGATGGAGCGCACATTGTCGTTCTATCAGGAACGCGAAGCGCAGAAGTCCGGGGTGCAGGCATTGATTGGCGAATCGGCACCGATGGTCTACCTCAAGGGCACCATCGCCCAGTTGCTCGACGCTGAGCGGCGCATGGCCAACACCGATTTGCCGCCGGTGCTGGTGGAAGGCGAGACCGGCACTGGCAAGGAACTGGTGGCGCGGGCGCTGCATTTCGACGGTCCGCGCAGCAAGGGGCCGTTCATCGAGTTCAACTGCGCCTCGATTCCTTCCAACCTGGTGGAATCGGAGCTGTTCGGCCACGAAAAGGGCGCCTTCACCGATGCCAAGGACCGTCGCCTGGGGCTGGTGGAAGCGGCCGACGGCGGCACGCTGTTTCTCGATGAAATCGGCGAAATGGACCTGATTCTGCAGGCCAAGCTGCTCAAACTGCTGGAAGACCGGACCATCCGCCGGGTCGGTTCGGTGAAAGAGCGCAAGGTCGATTTGCGGGTGATCAGCGCCACCAATTGCAACCTCGAGCAAATGGTCCAGCAGGGCAAGTTCCGCCGCGACCTGTTCTTCCGCCTGCGCATCATTTCGATCAAGGTGCCGCGCCTGTATGCCCGGGGCGAAGACATCCTGCTGCTGGCCCGGCACTTTCTAGCCACCCATGGCAAACGCTACGGCAAGCCGCACCTGCGTTTCAGCGAACAGGCCGAAGAACTGCTGCTCAACTACACCTGGCCGGGCAACGTGCGCGAACTGCGCAACATGCTCGAGCAGACCGTCTTGCTGGCGCAACACGACACCATTGCCGCCCACCAGTTGAACGTCTGCCTGAGCCTGGTGGACGAACCGGCGATGTTTACCCATGAGCTGCCACCGAGCGAACCCCGTGCGGCCTATAACGGCAATGAGTCGATGAACCTGCCGGAAGTGGAGCGCGACATGGTGCGCAAGATGCTCGACAAGACTGACTGGAACGTCACCAAGTCCGCTCGGCTTTTAGGCCTGAGCCGCGACATGCTGCGCTACCGGATCGAGAAGCTCGGGCTGGCGCGTCCGGACAAGCGCCAGTGGTAGAGGAGCAGTTGCAAGCTTGAAGTTGCAGCGGCACGCAACAGCCGCCTTGGCTACAAGGCCGGGTTCTGACCGCTGAGGCACGCCAACATGCACGTCGGGTCGAGGACCTCCTGGTTCACGTAGACGCCGTGTTCGACGTCATAGGTGCGGATGAACACGCGCACGGTGGTATCGGCCACCGTCGGCAACCGGGAATCTGTGAATACGTGCTGGCTCGACACCGGGGTGAAGGACTGGGGCGATGTCGGTATGTAGGATCCCGGCGGCACGGTGCTCAGGGTCGGAGGCACCGGATGAGCAAAGGGCTGATCGGCACCGTAGTAGTTGAATTCACTGCTCGATTCTTCGGTTTGCATCGCACTGTCGTCCGCCTGGGCGCTGCTGGCAGCCAGGCACAGGGCAAGTAATAGCGTGGATACGGTTGTGTTCATGGCAGCACCTGCGGCATCGGTTTTCGCGCGTTTCCCCAAGGTCATTAACTATAGCGTTCCCGCGGGCGAGCGTCGGTGGTGCGTGGTTTACAACAGCGCAACACGGCGGTGATGGGGGCGTTTGCCGTCAGCCACTCGATTCAACCGCGAATGCCGGAGCGTGCAAGATGGCGCCCTGGCACGCGCCCGTTCCTCCAACTTGCCCGCGTCATCGTTGACGACCATGCGAGAAAGTTCGAGAAAGGGGGAGGTTTTATTTGCCGATGCCCTGTACTACGTCAACTCAAGCCGCTCCAACGCATAATCCTTACCTGCCAGGGTCAGTTCAAAAGTGGTGGTGCCGAACGTACCCCGAGTCACTTTTTGCCTCACAAGACCCTTGACCTGGAGTTGTTTTAGACCGGCTTCAACTTCTGACGTGTTGAGTGAGACAAGTTTGCAAACCGAGCTCAAGTTTGCAATTTTTCTAAAGCTCGCGTGATAGGCCAACGCTTCCATCAATAGCGTTTGGTCATCTGTCAATCGTGGGAACTGAGGGTTGTTCTTTTTGTAAACTTTGCGCTCTAACTCGTGTAACTCAACGTAAGCTCCATCCGTGATGCGGGCGTAGTAAATCGCGACGGACAGCATGCTGATCAACATCGCGATAATCATCAGCAGCGACCAGTTCGGCATTGGCGTTTCCAGCCCAAGCCAGTCCCAAAAGCCTTGCAGCCATTGCGTGGTATCGGCCAGCAACGTCAGGTCGAAGTGAGTGTCGAGCAGCTTCATGGCAGCCCAGGCGACAAGGAAAATTCCGGCCGAGCAGACCATGACCGTGAACGTGAACGGGGAAGGCTTCCCTTGTGCTGCCATGCTGCTCGTCTCAAGTGCAGAAACAGGTCTTGTCAGCATAGCAGTGGAAAGTGGCCCGGCTATTGGCAGTTGCCTGTTTTGAAGTGGGCGAGCCCCTGCACCTGTTGCCTGTAGGCACTAAAATAACCGGGTGATTTCATTCAAGATCCGATCCTGGGTTTGAGTACTTGGCCTGTGACGGTAAGCCACTGCAAAAAAGGCAACGCCTTCATAGTCGCAGCGAATCGAAAAAGTCATACCTTCTCGCAACCCATAGACTGATCTTTCTCCTGCTTCAACAAAATATCTCGCTTTTGCAAGGGCCGCCCTGGCGTGCTGCAGACAGCCAGCCTGGTTAAGTGAGTGTTGTAGCCAGCTAGTCGTGACGCGCACAGACGACGTCTCGCTGTCATCGATAGGGGGGCGAGTGATTTCTTTAGTCGGTGCCCTGTAGTTCTCGTCGCTGCTGCAAGCGGTCAGCCCCATTGCAATGACACCTAGTAAAAAACCAGACCGAACGCTCGAATGCTTAAGTGGATTTCGCATCGTGGGGCGTACCTGTGACGTTCTGCAATGAATGAAGTGGCTACTAACGTAATAGCGGATTTTTGATCTTTTGCTAGCCATGTTCAGTAATTGCGACACGACTCCAGCCGCCCGCGATAGACCCCCGGCGCACACCCCAGCCACCGCAAGCACGCCCGGTTGAAGCTCTGCACGTCGCTGTAGCCCAAGCGGTCGGAAATCTCGACCAGCTCCAGGTCCGCCTCTTGTAAAAAATCTTCGGCGCGGCAGCGGCGGTACTCGTCCAGCAACTCGGAAAAACTCCAGCCCAGGGACTTCAGGCGCCGTGCCGCGGTGCGCTCAAGCATGTGCTGGCTTGTGCAGAACTGCTGCCAATGGGCGCCGGCCAGGTCGGCGATCACATAGTCGCTGACCTGCTCGAGCAGGGTCGGCTCACTGTTGCGCCGGGTTTGCTCCAGCAACTCCACGAGGGTCTGTTCCAACTCATGATTGCCGGGGGTGAGCGCGGTGACGAACAGTTGAGGATCAAGGTGAATCGCATGCTGCGCCATCCTCCAGCGTACCGGTACCCGGAACGCCTGCTCGTGATCCTGGGGGTTGGCTGGACAGGCGCCGACCAGGCAGATCGCGAGGATCGGATCACGCGCCAGGCCGCTGGCGAGGAATTTTCGGCGCAGCATGCTGCACAGGCTGATGAGGATGTAGTCGGCAATCGACGCACAGGCCTTGACGCTGCCGCCATCGAGCAGGCGCAGTTCGACCGCGTCCTTGTCGCGTACCACCTGTGCCTGGAAATGCCCGTTGAAAAACGGAAAGAACCGCTCGAAGTATTGACAGGCGCTGTCCAGGGACGCCGCGACGTCGAACAGGTAAGTCAGGCCGTTGGTGGCGGTGGACACGAAGCGTCGGCCGGCCGCCAGGCCGATCAGCGGGTCGCCGGTCTGTTCCAGCGCAAACGCCCAGAAGCGCCGCGACAGGAACAGCGGAACCCGTCCCAGATGACCTTGCCGGACGCATCCTTGACCTGGCCCTTGAACGGCGCGATCAAGCCCTTGCCGACCGACTCGTAATCGATGCGATCGCTGAAGGGCAGTTGTTGCAGCACGGCGCTGTTGCTGGCCGCGGTTTGCGCGCTGGCCGCCACAGGTGCATCGGCGGCGTAAACCGATTGCGCCAGGCAGGCGGTGATCAGGCAGGCCAACAGGCCGTGGGGGCTCAAAGTGAAACGAGGCATGGCGTCTCCGTTTTTTATCGTTATGGTTAGACCAGCCTCGAGGGTAGGGCGGTGGCCGGGCAGGGCCACAATCGGCAACGGACAAAAACCATTCCGGGCCGCTATCCTTGGCCCACGCTCATCGAACGGGTTCTCCCATGCTTGAAGTCCAGGGTGTCTTCAAAAGCTACGCCACCCCGCAAGGCCCATTGCCGGTGTTGCAAGGAGTCGACCTGAGCCTCAAACCCGGCAGCAGCCTGGCGCTGATGGGCGAGTCGGGCAGCGGCAAGAGCACCTTGTTGCACCTGATCGCCGGGCTGGACAAGGTCGATCGCGGCAGCATCCGCAGCGGTGAGCATCGGCTGGAGCAGATGAGCGAAGGGCAACTGGCGAGCTGGCGACGCAGCGAAATCGGCCTGGTGTTCCAGCAGTTCAACCTGATCGGCAGCTTGCGGGTGGAGGACAACCTGGCGTTTCAGGCGCGCCTTGCCGGCCGCCACGATCCGCGCTGGCAGGCGCATCTGGTGCAGCGGCTGGGCTTGGGCGATCTGCTGCGGCGCTATCCCGAACAACTCTCCGGCGGCCAGCAGCAACGGGTCGCCTTGGGCCGGGCCCTGGCCTCGCAACCGAAGTTGCTGTTGGCCGACGAGCCCACCGGCAGCCTCGATGAAGCCACCAGCGACGAAGTGCTGAAGTTGCTGCTGGAGCTGCTCGACGACAGTCCGACGACCCTGCTGATGGTCACCCACAGTCCCAGCGTGGCGGCGCGAATGGCCGAAAAAGTGGTGCTGCACGGCGGTCGGCTGGCGGCAGTGGACGAACGCTGAGATGCGCATTCTTCGCCAGACCCTGCGCGCGCTGCTCAGTCATTGGCGGCAGCACCCGGTGCAGTTTTTCAGCGTGCTGACCGGGCTGTGGCTGGCCACCAGCCTGCTCACCGGGGTGCAAGCGCTGAACAGCCAGGCGCGGGACAGCTATGCCCGGGCCAGCCAGCTGATCGGCGGTGAACCCCAGGCCAGCCTCAGTGCGCCCGGTGGCGGGACGTTCGCCCAGCAGTGGTTTGTCGACCTGCGCCGAGCCGGCTGGCCGGTGTCGCCAGTGTTGCAGGGCCGGCTGATGCTCAAGGGCCATGAAGATCAACGCCTGCAACTGATGGGGATCGAGCCCGTGTCGCTGCCGACCGGGTCCGAGGTGGCGGGGCGGGCATTGGCCATCGAGCAGGTTGTCGAGTTTTTCTCTCCACCGGGCAGTACCTGGATTGCACCGCAGACCTTGCAGGGACTGGGGCTGAAGGAGGGCGAGCGGCCGTTGGCATTGAACGGCCAGGCCTTGCCGCCGCTGCACGCTCAAACGGACATGGCGCCGGGGGTGTTGCTGGTGGACATCGGGTTTGCCCAGCAGGTTCTCGGTCTGCCGGATCAGTTATCACGTCTGCTGTTGCCCAAGGATTTCACCGCGAAACTGCCCGATCAGTTCAAGGGACAGTTGCAGTTGAAAACCAGCGGCGAAGAAAACAATCTGGCGCGCCTGACCGAGAGCTTTCACCTGAACCTGGACGCCCTGGGGTTTCTCTCGTTCGTGGTCGGTTTGTTTATCGTGCACGCCGCGATAGGGCTGGCGCTGGAACAGCGTCGCGGTTTGCTGCGGACTCTGCGCGCCTGCGGGGTCAGCGCGCGGATGCTGATCACCTGCCTCGCCGTCGAACTGGGCGGCCTGGCCCTGATCGGCGGCGTGGCCGGGGTCGTCAGCGGTTATCTTTTGGCCAGCGTGCTGCTGCCGGATGTCGCCGCCAGCCTGCGCGGGTTGTACGGTGCCGAGGTGGCGGGGCAGTTGAGCCTGAGCCCGCTGTGGTGGCTCAGCGGCGTCGGCCTGAGCCTGCTCGGTGCGGCGCTCGCCGGCGCTAACAGTCTGTGGCGGGCAGCGCGCTTGCCGTTGCTCGCCCTGGCTGATCCGCAGGCCTGGCATCAGGCCCATGCGCGCTGGTTGCGCCGCCAGGGCTGGGTGGCGGCGCTGGCCTTGTTTATTGCGTTGCTGGCATTGCTGCGCGGTGACAGCCTGGCCAGTGGTTTTGTGCTCATGGCCGCGTTGTTGCTGGGCGCCGCATTGGCGTTGCCGGTGGTCCTCAATGCCGTGCTCAATGGCTTGACCCGCCGCACGGCTTCGGTGCTCGGCCAGTGGTTTGTCGCCGATTGCCGCCAGCAATTGCCGGCCTTGAGCCTGGCGCTGATGGCGCTGCTGTTGGCCCTGGCGGCCAACATCGGTGCCGGCAGCATGACCGCCGGTTTCCGCCAGACCTTCAGCAACTGGCTCGAACAACGGCTGACCGCCGAGCTCTACCTCAATCCGCAAAACCCGGCCCAGGCTCGGGAGATGTACGGCTGGCTCAAGCAACAACCGCAGCCCACGGCAGTGTTGCCCAACTGGCAGGTCTCGATTCAATTGCAAGGCTGGCCCGCGGATGTGTTTGGCGTGATCGATCACCCGACCTATCGGCAACACTGGCCGTTGCTGGAAGCCCTGGACGACAAGCCCTGGGATCGCCTGGCAACGGACGACACACTGATGCTCAGCGAGCAATTGGCGCGGCGCTTGAAAGTGAAGCTCGGCGATCACTTGACGATAACCACGCCCAACGGCCCATGGTCGCCGCGCATCGTCGGGATCTACGCCGACTACGGCAATCCCAAGGGCCACCTGCTGGTCAACGTCGATCACTTGCTGCGCGGCTGGCCGCAACTGACGCCGAATCGCTTCAACCTGCGCATCGAGCCGGCCTTGATAACACCCTTCGTCACCGCACTGCAGGCACGCTTCGCCCTGGAGGACAGTCGCATCGTCGATCAGGCCCGGCTCAAGGGCTGGTCGACGCAAGTGTTCGAGCGCACCTTCGCCGCCACCGCCGCGCTCAATAGCCTGACCCTTTGCGTGGCCGGCGTGGCGTTGTTCATCAGCCTGCTGACGCAAAGCCAGAGCCGTCTCGGGCAACTGGCGCCGCTGTGGGCGCTGGGCGTGACGCGCCGGCAACTGATGCTGCTCAACCTCGGGCAAACCTGGCTGCTGGCTGTGCTGACCCTGGTGCTGGCGTTGCCGTTGGGCATCGCGCTGGCCTGGTGCCTGGACGCGGTGATCAACGTCCAGGCCTTCGGTTGGCGCCTGCCGCTGCAGGTGTTTCCCGTGCAATTGCTGCAGTTGATGGGGCTGGCGTTGTTGGCGACTTTGCTGGCGTCGGCGTGGCCGCTGTATTCGCTGTATCGCACGCAACCGGCGGACCTGCTGAGGACCTTTGCCCATGAGGATTAAGTTCGGGCTGTGCCTGGCCGTAGCGTTGCTCGCCGGTTGCGATCAGCCGGCGCCGGATGAAAAGGGTTTCGCCGGACTCGGCAATCAAGCGGTCGCGTTTACGCCCGTAGTGACCGGTCGGGTATTGAGCTTCCCGGCGGATCATGGCCCTCACGACGGTTTTCGCATCGAATGGTGGTACGTCACCGCCAACCTCAAGGATGAGCAGGGCCGCGAGTTCGGTGCACAGTGGACGCTGTTTCGCAGTGCCTTGAAAGCCACGCCAGAGGCGACTGGCTGGGGCAACCAGACGATTTGGCTGGGCCACGCGGCGGTGACCTCGGCCTCGGTGCATCATGCTGCCGAACGTTATGCCCGTGGCGGCGTGGGCCAGGCCGGCGTGAGCCTGACGCCGTTCAACGCGTGGATCGACGACTGGCATTTCAGCAGTCAGGCAACGGGCGCCGATCCCCTGGCCGATCTGCAACTCAGCGCCCGCGACAAGGGCTTTAGCTATCAACTGCGGCTGACTGCGAATCGACCGCTGGTGCTGCAGGGCGACAAGGGTTTCAGTCAGAAGTCCGAACAGGGCCAGGCTTCCTATTACTACAGCCAGCCATTTTTCCAGGCCAGCGGCACGCTGGAGATCGATGGCCAGCGTTTTCAGGTCAGCGGCCCCGCATGGCTCGACCGGGAATGGAGCAGCCAGCCCCTGACCGCCGACCAGAGCGGTTGGGACTGGTTTTCCCTGCACCTGGACGGCGGCGAGCAGGTGATGCTCTATCGCATGCGGCAAAAAAACGGCGAACCTTACCTGACCGGCACCTGGATCGACGCCCAGGGCCAGCCGCAACGGCTCAACGCCGACGACATCCACCTCACCCCGCAGGACACCGCCAGGGTGGCCGGGCGTTCGATGCCCGTGCGCTGGTCGATCCAGATCCCCGGCAAACACCTCGACATCGTCATCAGCGCCCTGAATCCCGATAGCTGGATGGCTCTGCGCATTCCCTACTGGGAGGGGCCAGTGCGCTTGAGTGGCAGCCATGGCGGGCAGGGGTATTTGGAAATGACCGGTTATTGAGGCGGAACTCTCGGCAAAGCGCTGCCCTCCTAAGTCAATAAGCCCTTTGCCCGGAGCCCGCCATGCGCGAAGACCTCACACCGCCCGACCTTGACGCGTGGCAGCGCCTGTTCGAAGACGAGGCTTACTGGCAGCAGTCTCCCGACTCCTATTACATGGATTTGCAGCGGCTGGCCGACGATCTGTTGGGGCAGGGGGCCATTGATCTCGAACAATGGCAGGCGCTCAAGGCCCGGGCGGAACAATCACACAAGGATTCACCAGCGATCAACGTTGCCCGGGAACTCGATGATCCCAAGGCATGATTGCCAGCGGCGAATCAACGGCACAAGAAACTGCGAACACTCCCTGATCAGCGTCTATGCTCATCCCTCACACGGCGTTGAAACTTCGTATCAGCGCCGTTTGTCATCCTCCATCACAGGGAATGTTCTGCCTATGAAACTCAACGCACTGACCAAAGCCGTCACCCTCGCCACCTTGCTGTCTGCCGCCAGTTTTAGTGCCGTCGCAGAAGACATCCCGTTGTCTGCCGTCGTGGAAGCTGATCAGATCAGCACCGAAGTCGTTTCGGTCGATGCCGCCAAACATCAAGTAGTGCTTAAGGGGCCGGAAGGTCGTCAGGTCCAGATACAACTGACCGACAAGGCGAAAAACCTCGACAAGCTCAAGGCCGGCGACCAGGTCGATATCAAGGTCACCCGCTCCGTCGCGGCCTACCTCGACACCGACGTCGACAAGGGCTTGCCAGGCAGCTCGGAGCGTGCCGGTGAAGCCCGCAACGCACCCGGGAACGTCCCTGGCGGCGAAGCTTATCGTCAGGTCCAGGTCCAGTTGCAAATCACCGGCATCGACCTGAAGACAAACCAGGTGTCTTTTAAAAACCCGCAGGGGCAGACCAAAACCATCACTGTCGAAGATCCGAAAGTTCAAGCCAAGCTCAAGGACCTGAAAGTGGGGCAAAGTGTCTACGTGACATACACCGACATTCTGCAAGTGACCACCAAAGCCAAAAGTTGATTGATCTATCCATTGATTGTTCCTGTACAAATTTTGTATAGGAACAATCAGTTACTTTGGTCGAGCTGGTGAGTTTAAGTTGTTGGTTTCGAATTGTATTTCAGGTGAAATATTATAAAAATTCGTATCAGCAAATTTCATGTTTCAGGCGCGGACATATCCATAAACATCTATTAAAATACACCCCGTTCGCCCAGTGTCAGGGTTCTTTACCAGTGCATGGAACGCCGAGGCCATAGCACTGGGCGAACACCTTTCCTCGAAATACGACTGCATGTTCAATCGAATGAATGGCGCAGTTGTGGCGCTCTGCATATTCCCCCAGGTTTAAACTCGTAACTGATTGTTATCTGTTTTGCCTGCAGCCCCGAGATGGAGTGACGACGACATGAAAATCCTGATGGTTTTAACGTCCCACGATCAATTGGGTAACACCGGCAAGAAAACCGGCTTCTGGCTGGAAGAATTCGCTGCACCCTATTACGTCTTCAAGGACGCCGGCGCACAACTGACCCTGGCCTCGCCCAAGGGCGGCCAGCCACCGCTGGACCCAAAAAGCGACGAGCCGGATGCACAAACCGAGGCCACCGAACGCTTTCGCCAGGACCCCGCGGCGCAATCCGCGTTGGCCTCGACCGTCGTACTGGGCACGGTGAAGGCCGGGGACTTTGATGCGATCTTCTATCCAGGCGGTCATGGACCGCTTTGGGACCTGGCTGAAGATCGTCATTCGATCGCCCTCATCGAAGCCTTCTACAACGCTGGCAAACCGGTCGCGGCGGTCTGCCATGCGCCGGGTGTGCTGCGCCATGCAAAGGACGCCGACGGCCAGCCACTGGTCAAGGGCAAGCAGGTGACGGGGTTCACCAACAGCGAAGAAGAAGCGGTACAACTGACCACGGTCGTGCCGTTCCTGGTGGAGGACGAGCTCAAGGCCAAGGGCGGGTTTTTTTCCAAGGGGCCTGATTGGGCGAGCTACGTGCGAACCGATGGGCTGCTGCTGACTGGGCAGAACCCAGCGTCTTCACAGGCCACGGCCGAAGCACTGTTGGCGAAATTGAAATGAACACTTTGTAGGAGCCGGCTTGCCGGCGAAGGCGTCCTCCAACATTGCGTTGATCTTGCGGACTTTTCGCCGGCAAGCCGGCTCCTACAGGGGAGGTTGTCAATTAACCAATGTGGCAAGACACTGCTCAATCGAGCGCTGTTGGGTTTGTGCATACAACTGCAGTTCATCAATCGTCGAACGCCCCAGGGCTTTTTCGAACGCCTGCTGGTTGGAGTGCTCGCCGTAGTGGGTTTGCGCAGCATCTCCCAGGTTTGACTGGAAGATCCCCGCCGCGCTGACCGGCAGGAAATCCTCGTACACCAACGGTTCAACTCGCAAATACCCGCCGCTGACCAGCGCTTCAAGGCTCAAGGTTTTCAGCCCATCGGCCACCAAGCCTTTTTCCGTCACGAAGTAACGAAAAAACGCCAGCTCCTGTTGGCGCATGCCCTCATGGGTGTCGGGAAATTCGCTGAAGTGCTGCGCCATTAATTCGTTGTAGCGGGCGGCGTTGGCTTCGTTGGGGAAATCCTTGAGTTCATCCCGTGCGGCATTGAGCAAACGGTCGTACAGCGCCCGGCCCTTGGGCGTCAGTGCCGCGCCGCGTTGTTCGATTTCCCCGAACCGGGCGCTGTGGCTGCCGCGAGTGTCGGCTTGATCGGTGAACGCGACCGGTTCGTCGAGTGCCTTGAAACTGGTCTGGCGCAGCAGGATAGGGCACTGGCGGCGGGGCGGACCTTCGATCACCGCTTTGGGGGTGATGCCGTGCGCCGGCATTTGTGCCTGCACGATGTCGATGTCCAGGGTGCGCGGCGTCAGGTGATTGATGTGTGGGCCCTTGAACGCCACCACATCGGCAATCAGCCGATGCTGGGCGCTGAGTTGCCGATATTGCGCGGCGGTGACCGTGGCGCTGTGGTGCCAGCGGAAGGTTTCCAGGGCCTGTTCGACGAATTCGTCGGCCTCTGTTGCGCTGAGGCCGCCCTGGGTTTCGGCGCGATCGATGAGCGTGAGCGCGGCGGGGGTGAAGATCGAGCGCTTTTCCAGCACCGACTGGGCAAACGCCCGCAGTTCCAGGTCTTCGATCAGTTCCAGGCGCAACAGCGAGGTGAACACCCGGAACGGGCTGACCTGCAACGCTGCCTCATGCACCGCACGGAACGCGGTGGAATGCACCGGCACCCCGGCCGGGGTCAGGTCGTAGTAACCCACCGGCTGCATGCCCATGACGGCGAACAGGCGGGCGAGGGTGGCCAGTTCCGCGGCGGTGCCGACCCGGATGGCCCCGTGGCGCTCAAGGTCCAGGCGCTCGATTTCCCCGGTGCTGTGCAACTGTTGGGCGATTTGCGGGTCGTTCTCCAGCACGTGGCGGTTGGTCTGTTCCACCAGTTCCATCAGCGCGCCGTACAGCGGCACTTCTTCGCGGTACATGTCGGACATCGCTTTGGAAAAGCGTTGGCGGATCAGGTCTGGACTGACGAAGCTGGGGTGGCTCATGAATGAATTCCTGGCGCGTTGACGTGAAGGATGGGAGAAAAGATCGCAGCCTTCAGCGACGCCGGCAAACGAAGTTTCTGACGAACTTCATTCTGCAAAGGACTGCCAGCTCAGTGCAGTCGTTGATCCTGCGGGCTTTCCGAGCGCAGCGATGCCAAAAACTCCCGATACAGGTGCGCCGAACCGGCAGGCGCCTCGACCATTGGCATGTGCCCGATGCCTTCCCATATCTCCACCCGCAGATCCGCCAGGCCTTTGCTCCAGATGGCCACGCTGCTGACATCGATCAAGCGATCCTTGCGCCCCCACAGCAACAGCGCTGGCGCCTTGATCGCCGGAAGTTTCGGTTCCATCGGTGGACTGGCGCGAAACTCGCGGAAGATTTCTTCCAGTTCGTCGCGCGACTGCTGGTAGCGATGGGCGATGGCATCCAGCACCACCCGCGGCACCCAAGGTGGTTCGGCCATGGTCATGCCATAGAAATATTTGAATTCTTCCCGTGAATGAATCAGGAACGGGTTGTGGCCCTTGGCCAAGTGCCGTTCCAGGTCACTGGGTTCCGGCGCGGCCACCCCGGCCGGGTCGAACAGGGCGAGCGAGGCAATGCGCTCCGGATAGTGGGCCGCCAGCCAGGCGGCGATGTAGCCGCCCATGGAGTTGCCGATTACATGGACTTTGTCGACTCCGCAGACATCGAGCAACTGGATCATCCGCTTGGCCTGCAGCGGGATGTCATAGCCGCCACCGGCCTTGAAGCCGGTTTCGCCATGCCCGGCGATGTCCGGAATGATCACCCGGTAGTTGCCGACGAAGTGCCGGGCAAATCGCAGCCAGAGATTCTTGTCGGCACTGAAGCCGTGCAGCATCAACACATTGCTGGACGCCTCATACGGCCCGCCTTGCCAGGTCGAGACGGTCATTTCGGCGATGGGCACGACAATCTTGTGCAGTTTGTACAACTTGGCCTCGACGGCCACGCTCAAGTCATACAGCCAGTACCCGATGGCCGGGTAGCTCAACCAGCTCCAGGCGGCGAAAACCGCGATAGCGACAACCAGTAAAAGCATCAGGCGCCTTCCTTCTATCTGATCAGGACACTATGTGATCGGCCGGTTTCAGGGTTCGGGTCAAACGGTGAAAGCTGAAACTGAACCCTGGAAACATGGCAATCACATGACCGCTCTTGCTTTGATACCAACTGTGGCAGCCTCCGGACTTCCACACCGTGCGCTGCATTTCTCTATGGATCATTTCAGTGTAGGTACGTTCTGCCTCGGGGCGTACTTCGATGCTGCGCAAACCTCGTGCTTTTAAGGTGCGAATACAGTCGAGGATGTAGTTCATCTGCGATTCGATGATAAACAGCGCCGATGTGTGGCCGATACCGGTGTTCGGGCCGGTGACGATGAACAGGTTGGGAAAGGCCGGCAGGCTGGTGCCGAGGTAGGCCCTGGGGTACTGCGCCCAGACGTCGCTGAGGCGGATGCCGTTTTTTCCGCTGACGGGGTAGGAAATCACCCCGTCAGTGGCGTCGTAACCGGTGGACCAGACGATAAGGTCCAGGTCGATGTGCTGGCCGTCCTGCATGACGATGCCGGTTTCATCGATGGCTTTGATGCCCTGTTCGCGGCTGTGCAATGTCACGTTGGGGCGACCCAGCGCGGGGTAAAGCGTGCTCGAGAGAATCACCCGTTTGCAGCCGATGGTGTAGTCCGGAGTCAGTTTTCGCCGCAGTTCGGCGTCCGGCACCTGGCGCTTGAGAAAGCGCTGGGCCTGATGTTGCACCATGCGGATGGCCGGTTTCGAGTATTTGAAGGCAATCACCCGGGTTTCAAATTGCCAGTAGATCATCCAGCGCAGCAGCGTGTAGGCCGGTTTGAGCCCGAGCAACCAGCGCTGGAAGCGGCCAAAGGTGCGGTCGGCCCTTGGCAGCACCCAATGCGGGGTGCGCTGGAACACATGCAGGTGCTCGACCTCCTTGGCTATCGCCGGAATCACCTGGGCTGCACTGGCGCCACTGCCGACGATGGCCACGCGCTTTTGCCGGTAATCGTAGGAATGATCCCAATTGTTGGTGTGAAAGCTCTTGCCCTGGAAGCGTTCCTGGCCTTCGAAGTGCGGCACCACGGGTTGGCTCAGGGGCCCGGTGGCATTGATCAGGAACTGCGCATGAAAGGTGCCCCTGGCGGTGTGCACCGCCCATTGTTTCTGCGCTTCGTCCCATTCGACGCGCTCGACATTGGCTTGCAGTTCCACCCGGTCCCGCAGGCCGAAGTGCTCCACCACGTAACGAGTGTAGCGGTGCAGTTCAGCCTGTTCGGCGAACATCTGCGTCCAGCGGTAGGGGGCGAACGACAGCGAATAGAGCGGCGAGGGCACGTCGACCGCCGCGCCCGGGTAGGTGTTCTGACACCAGGTGCCGCCGAAGAAATCCCGTCGTTCCAGCAGGCGAAAGTCGGTGATGCCGGCCTTGAGCAAATTGACCGCTGCGCACTGGCCGCCAAAACCACTGCCGATGATCAGTACTTGAAAGGTCTGCATGGGCCTCCTGTTCCGGCTTGTGAATCAATCCTTACCTTCATGTATAGCCGTTTATGCAGGTACAACTATGCAACAGGCGACGGTCGTTCGTTCCGTCAGGCGGTGATGGCTATTTGATCTTGCCCTGTTAGACTCCGAGCACACTTGCAATCCCGGTGTGAACAGGTTTCGTTCTGTGGTGCAGAGGTTCCAATGGGAAAGAAGGGAGGAAAAGGACTTTCACTGGCCAGGAGGCTCTACACATCACGCATCCTTGGCCTGGTGTTGGGTCTGATATGCGTGGGTGTGGCGATGTACCCGCTGGACCCGGCACCCTGGGTATGGGGGCTCATGCTGTTCAACGGCCTGCTCTGGCCGCACCTGGCCTACCTGTGGGCGCGACGCGCCAAGGCCGCTTATCACGCGGAACACCGCAACCTGTTGATCGACGCGTTCATGGGCGGCTTCTGGGTCGCCGCGATGCAGTTCAATCCGCTGCCCAGTGCAACGACCATTTCCATGATGGCGATGAACAACGTGGCCATCGGCGGACTGCGTTTTCTGCTGGCGGGTACGGTCGCGCAAGTGCTTGGGATCGGCGTCGGCTGGTTGATCTTCACGCCCCTGTTCATCCCTGAAACATCCCCGCTGCAGCTCTACGCCTGCTTGCCCCTGATGTGTCTCTACCCGCTGGCGCTGGGCCTGATCTGTTTTCGCCAGGCGCATACCCTCGGCCAGCAAAAGCGAGAGCTGCTGGCCCTGAGCCGCACCGACAGCCTGACCGGCCTGCTCAATCACGGCGCCTGGAAGGATCAGCTGGAAATCGAGTACCAGCGCTGTCAACGCCAACAACAGGGCGCGGCCATCGCGCTGATCGACATTGACCATTTCAAAAGCATCAATGACACCTACGGCCACGTGGCCGGTGACAGGGTGCTGCGCCAGCTGAGCAAGATGCTCAAGCAGAACCTGCGGGCCACCGATGTGGCCGGGCGTTATGGCGGCGACGAGTTCTGCGTGATCCTTCCCGACCTGCCCCTGGGCAGCGCCGCCACGGCCATGGACGCCCTGCGTGACCGCTTCGCAACCCTGGGCTACGAGCAGAGTCCGACCCTGAAAGTCAGCCTGAGCATCGGCCTGGCGGCTTTCAACACGCGCCACAGTGATGCGACCCTGTGGCTCAACGACGCTGACCAGGCGCTGTACGAAGCCAAGACCACGGGGCGTAATCGCGTTATCTGCTGCAGCAATGACCGGCCTCATCACGAGTTGCTCGACTCGGTCTGACCGTCACCGCGAAATCCCTGTAGGAGCGAGCTTGCTCGCGATGGAGGTCAACGATGACGCGAGGAACCTGACACGCCGTGGTGCTCTCAGGTTTTTCGCGAGCAAGCTCGCTCCTACAGGGTAGAGGTGATCCCAATGTAGGCGCTGCCGCAGGCTGCGATCTTTTCGGCGTCGGCGATTACTCTTTGACGTGCATGAACTCTTGCGCCCAACGGATATATTCCTCCGGCTGGGTGTAGGTATGCGTCAGTTCTGTCGCGCTCAGGTCCGATGCCTGGGTGAATATCTGACGCTGTTCGCGCAGGCTGTCGTACGTCGCCTTGATGGCGGCGAAGTAGGCACCATGGCCGTCGATGACGACGCGTACGCCCAGTTCGGCCAGGCGCTTGTCGTCACGCAGCAATGGATTGCCGTAGGTCACCAGCATCAGCGGTACGCTCAGGTGCTCGGCGATTTGTTCCAGGTGGTCGAAATCCTTCACCCCCACCATGCAGATGCCGTCCGCGCCCGCAGCCTGATATTGCTTGGTACGGCTGATGATTTCCTGGACCGGCAGAATGCCCGCGTGGGTGCGGGCGATGATGGCCATTTCCTTGTCGCACCGGGCCTCCAGTGCTGCGCGAATCTTGCCGACACCTTCGGCGACCGTGATCAGGTCCGTGGACTTGCGGCCGAATTGGGCTGGCAGCAAGGTGTCTTCGATGGTCAGGGCGGCCACGCCGGCACGTTCCAGTTCGACGATGGTGCGCATGACGTTGAGCGCGTTGCCGTAGCCGTGGTCGGCGTCGGCGATCACCGGCAATTGGGCGACGCGGCCGATGCGAGTGGCCTGCTCGGCGAACTCGCTGAGGGTGATCAAGGCAAAGTCAGGGGCGCCCAGTACCTGCAAGGACGCGACCGAGCCACCGAGGATCCCCACCTCGAACCCGAGGTCCGCGGCGATGCGTGCCGACATCGGGTCGAAGACCGACGCGGTGTGATAGCAGGTGTTGGACGCGAACAGTTGACGAAAATTGCGGCGCAAATCTTGATGAGAAAGCCTGGACATATGAGTTCCACCAATGGAAATGGAAGGGCTTGAGCAAAAGTGTCAACGCCGAAGATGTGAAAGGCTATCACGGGGGCAGGTCTGGAATGATGACGAATTTAGCGGTTTTCCGGCCACGGGCGACAATCTTGCAGCGAAGCCGGGCTCAATTACGCCGCCACGGCCTGCTGCTGTCGATTGGGCAACGGCACCGCACGCACCGAGTCGCCGGGTTGCAGCTGCAGGCGTTTGGCGGTAAGGCGGTCGACCAGCAGGCTGTCGCCGGTCCGTCGCGCCGGGGCGGCGGTGATGCGGCAGTTTTCCAGGCGGCGATTGTGGATCAGCCAGGTCGGTGCCTGGTCGTCCGGGGTGCCGATGGCCAATGCCAGGTGTTGACTGTCGCGCACGCTGCGAATGGCCGAAACCGGCGCTTCGATGACCGGGCCCGCGTCAAAGATGTCGATGTAGCCCTGGTGGGAGAATCCTTCGGCAGTGAGGATTCTCAGGGCCGCCTCGGCATCAGGATGTGGCTTGCCGATCACGGCCTGGGCCCGCTCGGTGAGCAGGCAGGTATAGAGCGGTTGACGTGGCATCAGCTCGGCGATGAACGATTTGTTGCCCAGTCCCGACAAATGCTCGGCATGACTGAAATCCATCTTGAAAAAGTGTCGGCCCACACTGTCCCAGAACGGCGAGCAACCTTTTTCGTCGGCACTGCCGCGCAGCTCGGCGATCAGTTTTTCGCCGAACAGGTGCGGGAACTCCGCCGCCAGCAACAGGCGCCCCAGCGAGAGCAGGCGGCCATTACTGCCCCGGCGCTGATCGGGGCGCAGGAACAGCGAGCAGAGTCCCGATTGACCGGTCATTTCATTGTTGAGGAACAAGGTCGGGATCTGCCGCGAAATACCCAGGTTGGGTGAAGAACTGACCGTCAGCCCGACCCGATAGTTGTACCAGGGCTCGCGCAGGCCAACCGCGCCGCTGATGGCGCTGACGCCGAGCACTTGCTGGTCGTCGTCTTCAAGGACAAACAGGTAATCGGCGTCGGCGCGTTCGACCTGTTCGGCGAAGGTTCTTTTGGCCCAGCGCAAGCGGTGGCTCAGGCGCTCTTCATTGACCAGAGGCGTCGAGCCGCGACCGGCCAGGCGTCCCAGCGCCAGCAAGGCGGGCAGGTCGGTCACCTGGACCGGGCGGACAATCATGCTGGCGTGCCTTGTGCACGGCCGTTCGGGCGTTGTCGATACTCGCTTTTGCTGCTCACAGGGCGATCAGCCGGATGCTGCTGCCTTCGGTGACCTGCAGCGCCTGGCACATCCCGCTGTCCAGCCCCACGGGTTGTCCGGCACGGTAGTCGAGATCGGCGACGATGGCGCGATAATGCTCAAGCGCATCGTTGCTGACCAGATAACGTCCGCGGGCGTCGATGGACGACACGGGCAAGACCTGTGCGGTTGCGCTCTGCGCGATCGAACGAATGTCGCCGGTGCGTGCCTGCAGCGTCGGGCCGCCATCGAACAGGTCGACGTAGCTGTTGGTTTCGAACCCTTCGCGTTCAAGGATATCGAAGGCTTCCTGGCCATCGGGGTGGATGCGCCCGATGCAGTCTTGCGCGGCCTGGGGCAGCATCGGCACATAGATCGGGTATTGCGGCATCAGGTGGGCGAGGAACGACCGGCTTTCCAGGCCGCAAAGCCGCTCGGCCTCGACGTAAGGCAGGTCGAAGAAGTGCTTGCCCACCGCATCCCAGAAAGGTGAGCGGCCGTCATCGCTGCTGAAGCCGACGATTTCGCTGATCACGGCGTCGGCAAAGCGTCGAGCATGGGCGGCAATGAACAGCAGGCGTGCCCGCGACAACAATTCGGAGTGCGGCGTGCGCACCAGCGCCGAATCGATATGAAAGCCGCGCAGCAAGGTGTGGCCGTTGAGGTCATGGCACAGCGACAGGGCAGGCACGCCGTGCTCGATGTTCAGCTCGCGCGAGGCGCTGGTAAAAGGGCGGTTGCGCAGGCTGTAGAAGGGTTCGCTGAAACCGGCCGTGGCGACGACTTCCGAACAGCCCACCAGGCGCCCGTCCGCCTGGTCTTGCAGGACGAAAAAGTAATTCTGCGGGCCGGGGCTCTCGGCGTTTTGTTCCAGCGATGTGCAGGCGTCGACAATCCTGTCGCGCAAGCGGGCGCTGTCATCGGGCAAGGATGTGACGCCCACCAGGCTTTCGCGGGCCAAGCGCTGCAATTGGGGCAGGTCGGTCAGTTGCACGGTGCGCAAGACCAGCATGGGTGCACTCCTGTATCAAAGAGCTCGGTGACCGGCCTTCGCATGAGGGCATCCCGGCTCCTGCTGGATGAGGTGTTTCGTTAATCCGTTGAAAACAGTATTTGTATAAGGCGCACTACATGTCTAGTTAATTTTGACGGGACATTTCCACGGTCGAACAGGCGGGAAATAGCTGTCAGCGGCAGACGAAGGGGATGTTGAAGTATCGTGTAGGGCGCCGCCCTTGATGCGCGTTTGAATCGTTGAAATGACGCCCCCTGACGAACTTTCTTACGGCACAATTGGCATCGGCTGACGGCCAGTTGCCGTTTTTCCTTTCTATCCCACAGAGTGATTTTTTTCGTGCAGGCGACCCGTCTGACCTTGATCTGCCACGCTCGAACCCTTGCACAGAAACTGGCGCGTTTTCCTGTGGACGAACCCCTGGAGATGGATTGGCAATCGGCGCGGGGTTCCCGGGGCGCTCGATTCAAGGAGGCTTCGCGCCTGTTGTGCGGGCCGGAGTTGCGCACCCGGCAGACCGCCGAGCTGTTCGGCAAGCCAGTGGAGATTGTCGCGGCCCTGCGCGATTGCGACTTCGGCGATTGGCGCGGCATGCGAATCAACGACCTGCAAAAGAACCAGGCGGAATCACTGCAGGCCTGGCTCGCCGACCCGCGCTCGGCGCCCCACGGCGGCGAGTCGGTGGTGCAAGTCGGCGAGCGCGTCGCCGCCTGGTTGAAAACCCTGGAAGCGCTGCCCGGCCATGTGATTGCCGTGACCCATCCATTTATCATGCGTGCCGCGTTGATGTACGTGTTGCAGGGGGCAGCATTCAACCTGATCGATGTCGAACCGCTGTCGATGATAGAACTGCAGTTCCATGGTTGCTGGCGGCTGCGGCTGCCGTGCAGTGATAACGAGGGGATGTCTTGATGAAAAAACTATTGGTCATCGGCATTGGTGCCGGCAATCCCGACTACATCACCCTGCAGGCCGTAAAGGCGCTGAATCGGGTCGATGTTTTTTTCATCATGGACAAGGGCCAGGACAAGGACCAGCTGATCGACCTGCGCCGCGAACTCTGCGAGCGCCATATCTCCGATCCGCACTACCGCTTTGTCGAAGCCCAAAGCCCGGAGCGCGAGCGCGGCGAGGTGGACTACAGAACCAGCGTCGATGAGTTGAACATGGCCAAGCAGCAGATCTTCGAGCGCCTGATCAATGAGGAGCTGGCGGACGACCAGTGCGGCGGTTTCCTGGTGTGGGGCGACCCGGCGTTGTACGACAGCACGATTCGCATCCTGCAGGCGATCCTGACTTCAGGCACCTGTGCTTTCGAGTTCGAGGTGATCCCCGGCATCACCAGCGTCCAGGCGCTGGCCGCGCAGCACAAGGTGACGCTCAATCAAATTGGCCGTTCGGTCGAGATCACCACCGGCCGACGATTGGCAGCGGGGCAGGTGAGCGACGCCGACAGCCTGGTGGTGATGCTCGACGCTCAGGATGCCTACCAGCATGTGGCGGATCGGCAGACGCAGATTTACTGGGGCGCCTACCTGGGGACGCCGGATGAAATCCTCATCAGCGGCAAGCTCGAGGACGTGGCGCAGCAGATCGAGCGGGTGCGCAAGGCAGCCCGACAAGCCAATGGCTGGATCATGGACACCTATCTATTGCGCAAACCCTGAAGTACGCGTGCGCCCAAACCGTTCCCGGTACACCGACGGCGGCACGCCGACCACGTTGCGAAACGCCACGCGAAAGCTTTCCACCGAACGATAACCGCAGTGCTGGGCGATCTGCTCGGTGTGCTGGTCGGTGCTTTCCAGCAATTCCCGGGCACGACCCAGGCGTTCATGTTGCAGCCAGGTCTTGGGCGACTGGCCGCTGGCTTCGGTGAAACGGCGCAGGAACGTGCGCTCGCTCATGGCGGCTTCGCTGGCCAGGTCGCGAACCTCCAGCGGTTCGTGCAAACGCTCCCGCGCCCACTGCATGACGCGCGAAAGATCGCTGCGCGGCGTTGGACTGACCGGCGTCGGAATGAACTGCGCCTGGCCCCCGGTGCGTTGCGGTGACATCACCAGGCGCCGCGCCACCGAGTTGGCGACCTGGGTCCCGAAGTCCCGCGCCACCAGGTGCAGGCAGGCGTCGATGCCGGCTGCGCTGCCGGCCGAGGTGATCAATTGACCCGAATCGACGTACAGCACGTCCGGGTCCACCAGGATGTTCGGGAAGCGTTCGGCCAGTTCCGCGGTGTAGCGCCAGTGCGTGGTGGCGCCGCGACCGTCGAGCAAACCGGTGGCGGCCAGCACGAACACCCCCGAGCAGATTGACAGCAACCGCGCGCCCCGCGCATGGGCCTGGCGCAGGGCGGTCAGCAGTGCCTCGGGTACGGCTGCCTGGCGATCGCGCCAGCCGGGAATGATGATGGTCCGCGCCTGTTCCAGCAGTTCCAGGCCACCATCGGCCAGTACCTGAATGCCGCCCATGGCGCGCATCGGGCCTTGGTCGACGGCAGCGATCTGATGGCTGTACCAAGGGAAGTCGAACTCTGGCCGAGCCAGGCCAAAGATCTCCACGGCGATGCCGAATTCGAAGGTACACAGGCCGTCGTAGGCCAGGATCGCGACCAGTCCTGGAGAATTTTGCATTTGGCGGAAAGTTCCCGGTGAGTGTCTTGTGCGCCACTTTAGCCGCTGAGGGCGGGCAGATAAAGTCTGTTCACACCCACCGCCATCCCGGAGCTCTACCCATGACCAGCCTCGTTCGCGAAATTCCCGCCGCCCCTTCGGCCATCGCCTTGATGCATTTCAGCAACCGCCTGACATTCGAAACCGATTGTTCCGACGTTTACGCCAGCCAACAGGCTGGGGAAGTCGATTTCATTCTGGTGGACGTGCGGGGGCCGTTGGCGTTCGAGCGGGGGCATGTGCCGGGTGCGATCAACATTGCGGGGCGACTGCTCACTGCCGAAGGTTTGCGTGGCTATCCGAAAACCAGCCTGTTCGTGGTCTATTGCGCAGGCCCCCACTGCAACGGCGCGAACAAGGCGGCGGTGAAGCTGGCGGCGCTGGGGTACCCGGTGAAGGAGATGATTGGCGGGGTGACAGGGTGGCTGGATGAAGGGTTTGAGTTGAGTGCGCCGAGTACCGCTATCGGCTGCGCCTGCTGAGCCCCCTGTAGATCCTGGTTTTCGGGTCGGCGCATCGCGGCGATGGCGGCGAAATGGCCACCATCGCATCGCCAGTAAGCCGGCTCCTACAGAGTCGCGTAACGCCACAGATTCAACATGGGCCCTGTAGGCGCTGGCTTGCCAGCGATCGCCTGCGGCTTGCCGGCCACTTTCTATAACTATTTGTCGCTTCGTAATAATTTACCCTGTGATAGCCGCTCTAGACTGCCGGCCACTTCGGTCCCCCGGCCACAAGCTACCGACCGAAAGCTGCCAATAAAAGTCTCCGCACACAGGAGTTATAAAATGAACAAGCTAGTGATGTTCGGTGCCCTGGCACTGTCGATGTTGTCCCTGACCGCCGTGGCCGCGGATATCAAGCCAATTCGCATCGGTATCGAAGCCGGTTATCCGCCATTCTCGATGAAAACCCCTGACGGCAAGCTCACCGGCTTCGACGTGGACATCGGCGACGCACTGTGTGAGCAGATGCAGGTCAAGTGCACCTGGGTCGAGCAGGAGTTCGACGGCCTGATTCCGGCACTGAAGGTCAAGAAGATCGACGCCATCCTGTCGTCCATGACCATCACCGACGATCGCAAGAAGAACGTTGATTTCACCATCAAGTACTACCACACCCCGGCACGTTTCGTGATGAAGGAAGGTTCCGACGTCAAGGACCCGTTGACCGAACTCAAGGGCAAGAAAGTCGGTGTACTGCGCGCCAGTACCCATGACCGATTTGCCACCGAAGTGCTGCAACCGGCAGGGATTATCCTGGTGCGCTACGGCTCCCAGCAGGAAGCCAACCTGGACATGGTGTCCGGTCGCGTTGACGCGCTGCTGGCCGACTCGGTCAACCTGGACGACGGTTTCCTCAAGACCGACGCCGGCAAGGGTTTCGCTTTCGTAGGGCCTGAGTACAACGATCCCAAGTACTTCGGCGGTGGTGCCGGAATTGCCGTGCGCAAGGGCGATACCGCCCTGGCCGAGCAGTTCAACAAAGCCATTACCGAGATCCGCGCCAACGGCAAGTACAAGCAGGTGCAGGACAAGTACTTCAAGTTTGACGTTTACGGCGAGTAATCGAGCCGTTCTGTAGGAGCTGGCTTGCCAGCGAAAGCGGCCTGACAGTCACATTGATGTCGAATGTGCTGGGCGTCTTCTCTGCCAAGCCAGGTCCTGCACAGGCTCCGGAGTTTTTATGCAACGCATCGACCATCCACTGCCCTGGAGCCACCTGGGAACCGAGCGCACCCTCAGCGTATTCCGTTATGGCGCGGGCACTCGCAAGGTCTATATCCAGGCCAGCCTGCACGCCGACGAATTGCCCGGCATGCGCACCGCCTGGGAACTCAAGCAGCGCCTGGCGGAACTGGAAAGCCAGGGCCAATTGCAAGGCGTGATCGAACTGGTGCCGGTGGCCAACCCGATCGGCCTCGATCAGCACCTGCAAGGCAGCCACATGGGCCGCTTCGAACTGGGCAGCGGCAAGAACTTCAACCGCTCGTTCGTCGAACTTAGCGTCCCGGTGGCGCAAAAGGTGGGTGATCGCCTGGGCAGCGATGCCGAGGCCAACATCGCCCTGATTCGCCAGGCCATGGGCCGGGTGCTCGACGACCTCCCGGCCCCGGCGTCGCAACTGGAGGCGATGCACCGCCTGCTGCTGCGTCACGCCTGCGACGCCGACATCACGCTCGACCTGCATTGCGACTTCGACGCGGCGATTCACCTCTACGCCTTGCCGCAACACTGGCCGCAGTGGCAATCGCTGGCGGCGCGCCTGAAGGCCGGGGTGGCGTTGCTGTGCGAGGATTCCGGTGGCAGTTCCTTCGACGAGTCCTGCTCTACGCCCTGGTTACGCCTGGCCCGGGCTTTCCCCGAAGCCGCCATTCCACCGGCGAACCTGGCGACCACGCTGGAACTTGGCAGCATGGGCGACACCCGGGTCGATCAGGCCCAGGCCAATTGCGAAGCGATCCTGGGCTTTCTCGCCGAACAGGGTTTCATCAAGGGCACCTGGCCGGCGGCACCGAGCGAATGCTGCGAGGGCATGCCGTTCCAAGGCACCCAATACCTGTTCGCACCGCATCACGGTGTGGTCAGCTTCCTGCGCGAGGCCGGTGAATGGGTGGAGCAGGGCGATGCGCTGTTCGAAGTGGTCGACCCGTTGAACGACAAGGTCAGCACCGTGCGCGCGGGCACCAGCGGCGTGCTGTTTGCGCTTGATCGCGGGCGCTATACGCAGCCGGGCACCTGGCAGGCGAAAGTGGCCGGGCGCGAGCCGATTCGGGTTGGGAAGTTGATTAACGATTGAGGAGGGAGGGTCATTGCACGCCGCGTGATCGGTGGATGCCCAAGGTAATCAGGTAGCGTTCTTCTGTGGGGCGTTTGTCGTACGTGAAGCGACTGACCACCAACATCAGCTGGTACTTGTCACCCGCTCGCCAATAGGCCGTTCCGCCTTTGTTCTCATCGCGCAATTGGGCCCGCCATTGCGGGGTGTCGGCGAACGATGGGAAATCCTTGACCCGGATGGGTACCCAGCCAGTGTTGCGCCATTGCTCCTGCAGATTCAGCACGACCTTGAGGGTGTCGTCGAGCAACAGTGGCTCGACTTGTGGGGACATGCGGACACCATCGATCAACTCATCATCGTACATTACCGTAAAAAAACGGGCCAATGGAGTTACAAAGCCGTACTGGGGATCAATGAAACGCAGGCGCGCATCTGATTTCGGAACACTGAACCATGAGTGCCCCGGTATGGCTGGATCGATTCTTGCGCTGGAGCGCTGGCGCATATCTTCGTGCGGCTCGCCAATCACGAGAGCGATTTCCGGCTCGTCCGAAAATATTTGAATCGCCGCCAGCGTCAAGACGGCGGCGACTGCCAACGCACAACGTCGCCAGCCCAAGCGTTGCAGCAGGCTCATTGCACACCCCGTGATCGGTGGATGCCTAAAGTCATGAGGTAGCGCTCTTCTGTGGGGCGCTTGTCGTACTTGAAGCGGTTGACCACCAGCATCAGTTGGTACTTGTCACCTGCTCGCCAGTAGGCCGTTCCGCCTTTTTTTGCATCCCGCAATTGGGCTCGCCATTGCGGGGTGTCGGCGAACGATGGGAAGTCATTGACCCGGATGGGGACCCAGCCAGCGTTGCGCCATTGCTCTTGCAGATCCAGCACGACCTTGAGCGTGTCGTCGAGCAATAGTGGCTCGACTTGTGGGGACATGCGGACACCGTCGATCCGTTCATCACGTCCAAAGCCTACGGTGAAGAAGCGGGCCAGCGGGGTCACAAAACCATACTCAGGATCTGCGAAACGCAGTCTGGCATCAGAATTGGGAACATTGAACCAGGAGTGTCCCTGTATGACTGGGTCAATTTTTGCGCTGGAACGCTGGCGCATGGCTTCGTACGGCTCGCCAATTACCAACGAAATTTCCGGTTCATCCGATAGAGCCTCAATCGCTGTCCACGTTAGGAAGGTAGCGACCGCCAGTGCCAACACGCCGCGTCGCCAGCCGAAGCGATGCATCAGCCTCATCGGACGCCTCCACCCCAGGCGATATCCCGAATCGATTGCTCAATCTGCTCGCGCTGGTCGCCGATTAGCAGATCATCAAACTGCTGCGCCGCCCTGAGCACGAAGGGCATGCGTTGGTTGATATCGGCCAAGTTGGCAACGGGGTTGTTGCCAAAACCAATAGTGCGCCCGTCATCGACGGGGCTGCATTGGCTGGCCAGCGTCAGTTCGATGGCTTGGGCAGCACCGGAGGGCAGGTTGGTGACGTATGAGGCATGGTTACCGCGCAGCAGCCATTTCAGCCCCCAGTTGTCATACATGGCGGGTTGCAGAATATTTCGCTGCTCGTGTTTGGCCAGATGCTCAACACTTTCGGCGATGTTACCCGCCTCAATTGCCTCAAAGGCCAGGAGAATTTCATCATGGTCAACTCCGAATTTTAGTGTTTCCTCTCCGACCGGCCACAGCACCGGATACTCACCACTGCCATAAATGTTTTTCCGCGAGGCCAGACAATCCTTCAGCGCCTCCAACCCACGTTCCCTGTAGAACACATGCAACGGATACACATCCAAAAACAGCGTGGTATTGCCCATCGCCAACATCTCGTACACAAACCGGTACATCCGTTGCGAGTACGACAACGGACTGTCGGCACCCCAATGGGTGAAGCCCCGCAGTTTGTCGCGGTTGGCCTGATCGTACTCGTGCTGGCGCTGCTCGAACTCACGAATTTTCGCGCGTTTTTCCCGCTCACTGCGGCTAAACAAACCACCCAGTCCTTGTCTGGCACTGTCTCTCAGTTGCTGTATCGCCTGTTCTTCCGCTTGCATCTTCTCGATCGTCTCGGCTGCGTGCAGCAACCCACAACCCACCTGTTTCGAGGCGAAAGCCGCCAGCCCGGCCCACTGGAATCGCGAATCGAGGCGCCACAACTGCGCATAGGCAGCATTGATCGCCTTGTTGCGCGCCTTGGGGTCGGCGATTAGCTTGCCGCCCGGTGCCACGACGTTTTCGACCCGAAGCTGGTACTCGCGCCAAAGGTTTTCACAGACCATCCCGGGCCGTTCGCCGAGCGTCGGTGAGGGCGCCCGCGCTGAAGTGAACCCAGATTGACGCGGCGCGACCGGGTTGTTGGGGGCAACGGGCGCGGCCTCCTGTTGCGGGGCACTCCTCACGGCATGCGGTGAAGCACCCTGACTGGACTCATAGGTGGCGGTGGTAAACGAGGGGTAGAGCCCGGCCTTGCAGGGGCAGCTGCTGTGGCTGTCCAGCGAGCCAGCGAACAGCCTGCCATGGCTGTTCATGTACGAGATGCCACCGACGATTTCATAGGTTTCGTCGTTCTTGCCACAGGAAACCGGGTCACCTGCGCGAGCATGGGCGAAGCCAAACATCATGATGCGGGTATCGGTGTCCAGCACCTTGCCACCGCAACTGGTCTTGTCGCCCTTGCGAATGAAATACCCCTTGGCCATGGCTGCAACTCCTTGTCTGATGACGATCAAATTGCCCGCGCTCCCAGGGGGTCGAGGCATGGCAAAATGCCGCGCACAGGGTTCTATGCGCGGGTGTCAGGCGTAAATCAGACGTTTCCTTGTCTGCTGTAGGTCGATTCCGTAATCGGGTCGGTGCTGGGAGTCGCTGCGACGAAGGTGCTAGGCTCTACCCCGAATCCTGCGCTCGGTGAAGGAAGGTTTATGCTGAAGTTTCTCGCTCTGTTCACGCTGCTGGCATCCGCCACTGTCCACGCTCAATCCCCCCTGCAAACCGATCTGCCGCTCAAGTACCTGGAGCAGGCCAACCCCGATTCCCACGCGCAGCCGCTGGTGATTTTTCTCCACGGCTACGGCAGTAACGAGCGGGATCTGTTCGGCATCAAGGATGAGTTGCCCAGCGAGTACAACTACTTGTCGGTGCGGGCGCCGATGGTGATGCAGGAAGGGAGTTACCAGTGGTTTCGCAAAAAAGGCGAGGGTGCCTACAACGGCGAAACCGATGACCTGAAGTCCAGCGGCCAGTTGCTGCTGGAGTTCGTCGTACAGGCGGCGAAGAAATATCACACACAACCGGAGAAGGTGTTCCTGGTGGGTTTCAGCCAGGGGGCGATCATGTCCTACGAAGTGGCCCTGCGACATCCCGAGGCGGTGGGCGGAATAGCCGCGTTGAGCGGGCGGATTCTGCCGGTGCTCAAGTCTGAATTGAAGCCGGATGAAAAACGCCAGTCACTGGCGATTTTCATCGGCCATGGCGCGGCAGACCAGCGTCTGCCCTTGAGCGATGGCACCGAGGCCAACAGCCTGTTGCAGAGCGTGTCACTGGAACCCGAGTTCCACGCCTACCAGGGTGTCGGCCACAGTATCAGTACCGAAGAACTGCATGACTTGAGCGCCTGGTTGCAACGCCGCAACCCTTGAGGCTCATTTGCCGCTGACGATCTGCTTGATCAGGGTTTCGTGGGCGGCCATGTCGCCGGGGCGGGAAATGACCTGAATCACCGTCATGTGGTTTCCCGATGCCGCCATCAACGTGGTGTTGAGGGTCATGCCGCCGCCCTGGGTGGCGGTGCTGTCGACCTGGCGCACGCCCAGGCCTGTTTTCTTCAGGGTCAGGCTTTTTTCACTGAGCTTGTTGTAGTCCGCCAGGGCCTTGTGTTGCGCCGCGTCGAAGTCGGCCGCTGTGCCGTCGAGGAATTCACCGTCGTTGTCCTTGACCTTGACCCCCTCGGGAAGGCTGTTCTGCGCAGCGATCACCACGGTCTTGGTGGTTTCATTGGAATACATGGTGCCGCTTGCGCCGGTGGGGCTGGCGGGCAACGGGTTGGCAACGAAACCCTTGGGCAGGGTGAAGGTGAACTTGCCGTCGAGCAGCGAAACTTTCTGGCCCTGCACCGTCTCCTTCGCAGGGGCCTTGGCCGCCTGCACATTAAAAGCCCCCAGGCTGGCAGCCGCTGCCAGCAACAGGACAACGGCTTTTTTACTCAACAGTGACATCGGAATCTCCAGGGATGGTCGCGCGGTGGGTGGCGATCATCCCATGGAGGTTGTGACGCATTCCAGTGTGGGCTAACGGACGGTCACTCCAGAGAATCCGGCGCAGCTACACGTCCGCATATCGGCAACGGCTTACTCAGCCTGGTTCTGCGGAAACAGGTTACGACGGGTTTCTTCGTCGAACTCGGCTTTAAGCACCAGTTTCTCTTTCAGGCCCTGGGCGCGTCGGGCTGCCGGGCGGGCGCTGATTTCATCGAACAGGCGCTTGACGTTCGGGTAGGCCGCCAGGCCGTTTTCGCCGAGGATGTAAGGTGCGTAGTTGGCCCAGCCCCAGAGGGCCATGTCGGCGATGCTGTAGGTGTCGCCGGCCAGGTACTGATGGTCGGCCAGACGCTGGTCGAGCACGCGGTAGTGGCGTTCGACTTCCTTGAGATAACGGTTTTTCGCGTAGGGCAGGTCTTGCGGCGCGTGATGGAGAAAATGCACGGCCTGGCCGGAGAAGGGCGACAGGCCGGTGGCGATGAACATCAGCCACGACAGCAGTTCGGCGTTACCGGCGGCGCTTTGCGGCAGGAAGCGCTGATGCTTTTGCGCCAGGTGCAGCAGGATGGCCTGGGAGTCGAAGACTGTCGCGTCGCCATCGACCAGGGCCGGAACCTTGGCGTTCGGGTTGATCGCGAGGAAGGCTGGCAGGTGTTGCTCGCCCTTGAAGGTGTCGACGCCGATCAGCTCATAGGGCGTTTGCAATTCTTCGAGCAACAGGGCGACTTTCATCGGGTTCGGCGAAGGATGGAAAAAGAATTTCATGGTAGAGGCCTCAGTCGGGAGTGGTGTGGAACTGAGGCTGATGGTGGGGCAAACCTGTTCGATTGACGTACGAGGATGCTGCATTACTCGTTCGAAATTGTTGAACGTGTTGCAAGCGGAGCGGGTTTTGCCAGTAACCGCCGGGTGACGCCGAGCATGGCCACCGAGACGGCGACTCCAACACCAAAGCCCATCAGGCCCAGGCTGGGCACGGTCAGTGTTACGACCAGGCAGAAAGCCGAAAATGAATACATCCCGGTGGCCGTCGCCCGCAGCAATGCGGCGGTAAACGCCGGGCCTCGGGTTTGCTGGGAGAACACGGCCATCACGCTGCCAAGCACCGGGAACACGGCGAGCAGGCCGCTCCAGCGGTCGCCGACGCTGCTGGCGAGCCAGGTGACGGCCAGGGTCAGCAAGGCGCCGGCGACCATTCGCAGCAGCAGTTTGTCGGACTTCGGTGCCGGGCCTGAAACAATCGGCTGCACCGCCGGGAACAAGTATGGCGCGGCCAGCAGTGCAGTGGCGGCGGCAATGATCGAGAGGGGCAGCGACGGCGGGAGCAACGACAGGACCACGGCGACCAGGGCCCAGACCAGCAACGAGAGCGTCAGTGCCAGTGGCCATTTTGCCCGTTGTGCGACCTGCGCATAGGTCACGCAGAAGGCAATCATGGCGAACATCGCCGACAGCGCGGCCATGGCCGATTGGGCGGCGAACGCCTGGCCCTGCTCGATGGCGAGGAAGAACAGAATCGGCCCGACCACCACCGGCAATCCCGACAACCAACCCGCCACGCTTGGCCCCCAGCGTTTGCCGGCCAGGGAAATGAGCAGCAGAAAGCCTGGAATCACCAGCAGTTTGAGCATCAACACGTGCACTTCTCCGTCCTGTGAGTGGCAGCAACGGTAGCATTTTGCGGGGTGATTTGCTCTACAGGTTGGCGGGTTTTGTATACAAAGCTATATCCGCTGGCTCCTGCAATGAAATGCGTCTACATAGAGATCTCTTCCACCTGCGGATGGATCATTGCGTGAAATTCAGTCTACCCAGCGTTGGCACTGCGCCATTTTGCCCGCCGGAGGTGGCGGGGACCGTTGCCGTCGACCCTGGTGCCTCGTTCTTCAAGCGGGTCCTGCGCTTTGCCGGCCCCGGTTTGCTGGTGTCTATCGGCTACATGGACCCGGGCAACTGGGCGACCGCCATCGAGGCCGGGTCGCGCTTTGGCTACAGCCTGCTGTTCGTGGTGCTGTTGGCGAGCCTGGCGGGCATGGTGGTGCAGTGTTTGTGTTCGCGGCTGGGGATCGCCACCGGCCGCGATCTGGCGCAATTGTCCCGAGAGCGCTATAGCACCCGCACCGCGCGCACCCAGTGGCTGTTGGCGGAAATCTCGATCATTGCCACCGACCTCGCCGAAGTGCTCGGTTGTGCCCTGGCGTTTCATCTATTGCTGGGGTGTTCGCTGACATTCGGCATTGCCCTGACGGCGTTCGATACCTTGCTGGTGCTGGCCTTGCAGAATCGGGGCTTCCGGCGCCTGGAAGCGATCATGCTGGTGTTGGTGGCGACCATTGGCCTGTGTTTTTTCGTCGAGTTGCTGCTGATCAAACCCTACTGGCCCGACGTTGCCCAAGGCTTCAGGCCATCGCTTGCGGCCATCAGCGATGCGGCGCCGTTGTACCTGGCCATCGGCATTCTGGGCGCCACGGTGATGCCGCATAACCTCTACCTGCATACCTCGATCGTCCAGACCCGGCTGATTGGCAAGGACCTGGCGAGCAAGCAGGATGCGGTCAACCTGGCCCGCATCGACACCATCGGTTCCCTGGCGCTGGCGCTGCTGGTGAATGCGGCGATCCTGATCCTCGCCGCTGCGGCGTTTCATCAGAGCGGGCATACCGATGTGGTCGATATACAGGACGCCTATCACTTGCTTGATCCGTTGGTGGGCGGGGCGTTGGCCAGTGTGCTGTTTGGCGTTGCGCTGCTTGCTTCGGGGCAGAGTTCGACCTTCACCGGCACCATCGCCGGCCAGGTGATCATGGAAGGGTTCCTCAACCTGCGGCTGCCGTGCTGGCAACGACGCTTGATCACCCGTGGGTTGGCCTTGATTCCGGCTTTCGTGGGCGTCTGGCTGATGGGCGACGACGCGGTGGGCAAGCTGCTGGTGCTGAGCCAGGTGGTGCTGAGCCTGCAGTTGCCGTTTGCGCTGTATCCGCTGATCCGCATGACCAACGATGAAAAGCTCATGGGACCCTTTGTCAATCGCCTGCCGACCCGGGTGTTGGCGTGGGGTCTGTTCGTCGTGATCAGTGGGGCGAACAGCTGGTTGATCCTGCAGCTTTTCAGCTGACGATCATTTTTCAGGACCGACAAAAAGAACCCGGTACGACGTGAATCGTACCGGGTGTTTTGCCAGGCGGTCGCGGATCTTCGTGGGTCCCCGCGCCGTCTGTTAAACGCTGTCGGCTTAAGCGCGTTCGAGCGCCAATGCCACGCCCTGACCACCACCGATGCACAGGGTGGCGAGGCCTTTCTTGGCGTCACGCTTGATCATTTCATGCAGCAGGGTCACCAGCACGCGGCAACCCGAGGCACCGATCGGGTGGCCGAGGGCGATGGCGCCGCCGTTGACGTTGACTTTGTCCAGGTCCCATTCCAGGTCCTTGGCCACGGCCAGCGATTGCGCGGCGAAGGCTTCGTTGGCTTCGATCAGCTCAAGCTGGTCGATGGACCAGCCGGCCTTGTCCAGGCAGCGGCGGGTGGCCGACACCGGGCCGATGCCCATGATCGCCGGATCGACGCCCGCGTTGGCGTAAGCAGCGATTTTCGCCAGTACCGGCAGGCCCAGGGCCTTGGCCTTTTCGGCGCTCATCAGGATCACGGCGGCGGCGCCATCGTTCAGCGACGAAGCGTTACCGGCGGTCACCGAGCCGTCCTTCTTGAAAGCAGGCTTGAGCTTGCCCAGGGATTCGGCGGTGGTGCCGGCCCGTGGCTGCTCGTCGGTGGCGAAGGACAGTGGATCGCCCTTGCGCTGCGGGATCAGGATCGGCGTGATTTCATCGACAAAGCGTCCACCTTCGATGGCAGCCACGGCTTTGTGCTGCGAGGCAGCGGCGAAAGCGTCCTGTTGCTCACGGGTCAGGTTGTACTTCTCGACCAGGTTCTCGGCGGTGATGCCCATGTGGTAATCGTTGAACGCATCCCACAGGCCGTCGCTGATCATGGTGTCGACGAGTTGCGCGTTACCCATGCGCAGACCGGTGCGGGCGCCAGGCATGACGTAGTTGGACAGGCTCATGTTTTCCTGGCCGCCGGCAATGATCACCTCGGCATCGCCGCAGCGGATCGCCTGGGCGCCCAGGTGCAGGGCCTTGAGGCCTGAGCCGCAGACCTTGTTGAGGGTCATGGCTGGCACGGCGAATGGCAGGCCGGCCTTGATCGACGCCTGGCGCGCAGGGTTTTGCCCGGCGCCGGCGGTCAGTACCTGGCCCATGATCACTTCGTCGACTTCGGCCGGGTCCAGGCCGGTTTGCGCCAGCAGCTGACGGATCACCGCCGCGCCCAGGTCAACGGCGGATACGTTCGCCAGGGAACCCTGGAAACTGCCGATCGCGGTGCGCGTGGCGGCAACAATGACGACTTCTTGCATGGAATGATTCCTCACTGGTCAGCAAACTGCATTTCGGGCACATGGTCCGGGACGATCAGTTTACCAGCGGTTTTGGCGACGATTTCCTCGACGCTGACACCCGGTGCACGCTCTTTCAAAATGAACGCACCGTTTTCGATTTCCAGGTAGGCCAGGTCAGTCAGCACGCGCTTGATGCAACCGGCACCGGTCAGCGGCAGGCTGCAGTGATCCAGCAGCTTGGACTCACCGTCCTTGGACGCGTGGGTCATGATCACGATGATGTTGTCTGCGCCAGCCACCAGGTCCATGGCGCCGCCCATGCCCTTGACCAGTTTGCCGGGGATCATCCACGAGGCGATGTTGCCTTGTACGTCGACTTCAAAGGCGCCCAGTACGGTCAAGTCGACATGGCCACCGCGGATCATCGCGAAGGACTCGGCGGAGGAAAAGATCGAGGCGCCGGTACGGGCGGTCACGGTCTGCTTGCCGGCGTTGATCATGTCGGCATCGATGGTTTCTTCGGTCGGAAACGGACCCATGCCAAGCAGGCCGTTCTCCGACTGCAGCATGACTTCCATGCCTTCGGGGATGTAGTTGGCGACCAGGGTCGGAATGCCGATGCCCAGGTTCACGTAGAAGCCGTCCTGCATTTCGCGGGCGACGCGTTGAGCCATTTGTTCGCGGGAAAGTGCCATTGTTGTTATTCCTTCATTCGGTCCGGGGGCAGGGGATCACTTACGTACGGTGCGCTGTTCGATGCGCTTCTCGAACGTGCCGCAGATGATCCGGTCGACGTAGATGCCAGGGGTGTGGATCTGCGCCGGGTCCAGCTCGCCGGGTTCGACGATTTCTTCGACTTCGACCACGGTGATCTTGCCGGCGGTAGCGGCCAGCGGGTTGAAGTTCTGGGCGGTATGGCGATAGATCACGTTACCGAAATGGTCGGCTTTCCAGCCTTTGACGATGGCGAAGTCACCGGTGATGGACTCTTCCATCAGGTACTTGCGGCCATGGAATTCGCGGACTTCCTTGCCGTCGGCAACCGGGGTGCCGACGCCGGTGGCGGTGAAGAAGGCCGGGATGCCGGCGCCGCCTGCGCGCATTTTTTCAGCGAGGGTGCCTTGCGGGGTCAGGGTGACTTCGATTTCGCCCTTGAGCAGTTGCTCTTCGAACAGCTTGTTTTCGCCGACGTAGGAGGCCACCACTTTGCTGATCTGGCGGTCGGTCAGCAGAACGCCGAGGCCGAAACCGTCGACGCCGCAGTTGTTGGAAACCACGGTGAGGTCGCGGGTGCCCTTGCGCTTGATCTCGTTGATCAGGTTTTCCGGGATACCGCACAGGCCGAAGCCGCCAGCGATCACGGTCATGCCGTCTTCAAGACCGGCCAGGGCTTCCTCGTAGGAACTCACGCGCTTGTCGAAACCTGCCATATGCACCTCTTTTATTCTTTGTGGGCGGCTGGCTAGCCGAATGGGATGAGTGTCGCGCTATCAAATTGATTTGTTAAGTTGATTTTTAAGGTTGATTAATAGATAAAACTCAACAGTGTAGGAGAGCGTGATTAATGTAGTTACCCTGGAGAGCCTGCGCATGACCGTCAAGCAGATCCGTGCCTTCCTGGCTGTGGCCCAGAGCCTGAGCTTCGCGGTGGCCTGCGAACGCCTGCACCTGTCGCAATCGGCGCTGAGCCTGACCATCAAGGCCCTGGAAGAAAGCCTGGGCGGGCGCTTGTTCACCCGCAACACGCGCAATGTGGCGCTGACCGCCGAAGGCGAAGCCTTGTTGCCGCTGGCGCGCCGCCTGATCGCCGATTGGGACAATGCCGAGGATGAACTGCGCCAGCGTTTCACCCTGCAGCGCGGGCGTGTGACGCTGGCGGCCATGCCGTCGTTTGCCGGCAACCTGCTGCCGCCGATCCTCAAGACATTCCGCGCGCGGTACCCAAAAGTCAACGTCACGGTCAACGACGTGATCAACGAGCAGGTACTGGAAATGGTCCGCGACCGCCAGGTGGAACTGGGCGTGGCGTTCGAGCCGACCCAGAGCTCGTCGCTGCAGTTCACGCCGTTGTACATCGATCGCTTCGTGGCGGTGGTGCCCGCTGATTCGCCGTTGGTTGAGCTGGATGAAGTCGACTGGTTGACCTTGCTCAAGGAGCCGTTCATCACGTTGCAGCGACCGTCGACGGTGCGAGTGATGCTGGAGGAACACTTGCAGGCCCGGGGCATGAAGTTGCCGGTGGAGTTCGAAAGCCATCAACTGGCGACAGTGGGGCGGATGGTTGCCAGTGGGTTGGGCGTGAGCGCCGTCCCCGCACTGTGCGCCGGGCAAATGCGTGAACTGGGTGCGCGTTGCATAACCTTGCGCGACCCGGTGGTGGAACGGGCGCTTGGGGTACTGACCTTGCCAGGAGGGGAGTTGTCGGCGGCGGCGCAGGCGTTGTTTGATGTGCTGAAAGAGGAAAACCTCGGCGAACGCTACATTCGGTAAATACCTCCACCTGTAGGAGCTGGCTTGCCAGCGATGGCGTCCGCAAGATCGCCATCGCTGGCAAGCCAGCTCCTACAGGTGGGGAGGTCTTCAGTCATTGAGGCGTTGGGCCAGTATGGGCAAAAGCTGTTCGCACGACCCCTCGATCTTCATATCCAGAATCCCGTCCGCCCGGGTCTTGCCCAGGTTGATCGCCAGCAGCGGCTTGCCCTGATCCACCACGGCCCGGCACAGGCGAAATGCCGAATATGCCATCAGCGACGAGCCGACCACCAGCAACCCGGCCGCCTTTTCCACCGTGGCCATCGCTTTTGCCGCGGTTGCCTGTGCGACGTTCTCACCAAAGAACACCACGTCCGGCTTCATCCTCTCACCGGCGCAATGCGGGCAATGCGGAACCTGGAAGCGTGCTTCGAAGGCGGCGTCCAGCAGGGTATCGCCGTCCGGGGCCTGCACCGCGTCAACGCCCGCCAGGTAAGGGTTCTGCGCTTCCATCAATTGCTGGATCGAATCGCGCTCGCTGCGTTTTCCGCAGTCCAGGCACAGCACCCGGTGCAGGCTGCCATGGAGTTCGATCACGTCATGGCTGCCGGCCTGGTCGTGCAAGGTATCGACGTTCTGGGTGATCAAGCCGCCGATTCGCCGGGTGCTCTGCAAGCGGGCGAGGGTATCGTGGGCCACGTTCGGTTGCGCCTGACGCACCCGTGGCCAGCCGAGCATCGCCCGCGCCCAGTAACGCCGGCGGGATTCCGGTGCCGAGAGAAACTCCTGATACATCATCGGCTGACGGCCACGGCGCACACCCTGGTTGTCGCGATAGTCGGGAATGCCCGACGGGGTGCTGATGCCGGCGCCGGTCAGGACCGCGAACGGCTCGTCGGCCATCAGGTGCTGGAGGCGATCGAGTTGTTCGTGGATCAGACTGTCGAGCATCTTCAACACTCCGGGACCCTGTAGGAGCGAGCTTGCTCGCGAAGGTGTGTCAGCCACATAAATGTACCTGATACACCATCGCGAGCAAGCTCGCTCCTACAAAGTCAGGGTGTTTATTTCCGCGCCTCCAGGATCAGGTTGAACGGCGTTTCCGTGGCCCGGCGGAAACTCGAGAACCCGGCTTCGCTGAACACCTTGCGCAACCGCGCCTCGCCTGCCTGGGCGCCGAGGCCGAGGCCGACTTCCTGGGACAGCGAGTTGGGCGTGCAGATGAAGGTCGAGGCGGCATAGAACAGCCGGCCGACCGGGGTGATGTTGTCGTCCAGCGAGTCGTTGGCGAAGGGTTCCACCAGCAATACCGTACCGTCCGGTTTCAACGACTGAAAGGCATGCTTGGCCGCGCCCACCGGGTCGCCCATGTCGTGCAGGCAGTCGAAGTAGCAGACCAGGTCATAGTCATCGCCGGGGTAGCTCTTGGCCGTGCCCTGGAAGAACTGCGCGCGGCCGGACACGCCACCTTCTTCGGCGCGCTGGGTGGCGACGGTGACGGACGGCGCATGGTAGTCGAAACCGACGAACCGCGAATTCGGGTACGCCTGAGCCATGATCACCGTCGACGCACCGTGGCCGCAGCCGATGTCGGCGACTTTGGCGCCTTCCTCCAGCTTGGCCACCACGCCGTCCAGGGCCGGCAACCATTCGGCGATCAGGTGTGCCTTGTAGCCGGGCCGGAAGAAGCGTTCGGTGCCGCTGAACATGCATGGATGGTGATCGCCCCAGGCCAGGGCGCCGTCGCCGCGCATGGCCTTGACCAGTTTGTCCTTGTCATGGAAAAACGATGCAACCACCCCGATGCCACCCGCTATGTAGACCGCAGAGTCTTCGATGGCCAACGCCAGGGCTTGCTCTTCGGGCAGGCGGAACTGGCCATCGCGGTGTTCCATGTAGCCAGAAGCCGCGTGGGCGCTCAGCCATTCGCGCACCAGGCGGGGGTTGCAGCCGGTCTTGTCGGCGAGCACTTGGGGGCTGACCGGCTGGCTATCGGCCATGGCCCGGTACAGGCCGAGCTCTTCACCGAGGATGACGTTGGCAAGCATCGCCGCACCGCCCATGTCACCCACAAGTTTGCCCATGAAATCGTTGAGTCTGGCCTCGTCCATCACGTGTGCTCCTTTGGAAGGATCACGGTCCGGAGGCTTTGTTCGTCCGGGCGGTGGTCGTGGGAATGAACAGGACGCTGAGCAGGTCCTGTGTGCATTAAGTTTAGTTCGCAGGCCGAAAGCCGTTTTTCCAGGCGACGAAGGTCCCTGTGGGAGCGGGCTTGCCCGCGATAGCGGCGTGTCAGGCACCAAATATCCTGGATCTGCTGGCCTCATCGCTGGCAAGCCAGCTCCCACAGGGATTGTGGTCATCCGCAAATGTGTGTGTATCCCACTGTATCTAACCGGCCTCTGGATACAGTGCCCACTCATTGCAGGCCACCCCCGAACACAGACCAGATACAAACCTGCGCTGAACTGTGAGGACCATTCGCTCCCGACACCGAAGGTGATCACCATGACAACGCTTGTGCCTCAACCCACTCTCAACGCCACGCCGGTCAATCGCCTGCGGGTCGATCGCTACACCAACGGCATCATTGGCCCGAGTCAGCCGATGCTCGGTCCACTGGCCGACGGCGGCACCCTGATCACCGGGACGCCCCCAGGTTGCTGGGGGCCGATGATCACGCCGGCCTTCGAGGGTGGACATGAAGTGACGCAGCCGGTGGCCATCGCCGGGGCGCAAATCGGCGATGCCGTGGCGATCACGATCAAAAGCATGCGCGTCACGTCGCTGGCCACTTCGTCCGGGGTCATGAGCTTCGTCGAGGGACGCTATAACGGCGATCCGTTCGTCTCCAAGTTCTGCGCCAAGTGCGGCACCGAGCATCCGGCCAGCCATGTCGAAGGCATTGGCGAGGACGCGATCCGCTGCAACCACTGCGGTGCCGAGGTCAGCGCCTTTCGCTTCAGCCACGGTTATGTGATTGTGTTCGACGCGCAGAACCAGGTCAGCCTGACGGTCAACCAGGGCATCGCCAATCAACTGGCCGGCAACGCCAGCGAGATGTCGGCGCTGCCGCAATTCGCCGCGCAGCATTCGATCCTGTCCCTGGCCCGCGCCGATATCCCCGGCGTCGCCGCGCACATGCGCCCGTTCCTCGGCAACATCGGCACCATGCCCTCCCGGGATATCCCCGATTCGCACAACTGTGCCGACTTTGGCCAGTACCTGATCAACGCCCCGCACCGCTTCGGCATGAGCCGCGAAGAGCTGCACGCGGCCAAGACCGACGGCCACATGGACACCAATTCGATCCGCGAAGGCTGTGTGCTGATCTGTCCGGTGAAGGTGCCGGGGGCGGGAGTGTACATGGGGGACATGCATGCGCAGCAGGGCAACGGCGAGATCGCCGGCCACGCCACCGATTGTTCCGGGGAAACCGAGGTGGTGGTGCAAGTGGTGAAAAACCTGACGCTGGAAGGGCCGATCCTCCTGCAGAACCTCGATGACCTGCCACCGATGGCGCGGCCGATGAATGCCGAGCAACGGGCGAAAGTCCGCGAGCTGGGCGAGCGTTGGGGGCAACACGAGATCGAACAGAGCGGCCCGATCACCTTCATCGGCAGCGGCGAGAACCTCAACCTGGCGGTGGAGAACGGTTTGACGCGCGCCGCCGCAGTCACTGGCCTGCCTTATGACGAAGTGCTCAATCGCGCCACGATCACCGGCTCCATCGACATCAGTCGCCTGCCAGGCACGGTGCGCGTGACCTTCCTGTGCCCGATGGACGTGCTCGATGCCATGGGCATCGGTCATCTGGTGCGCGAGAAGTACGACCTGGCGTAATGCCGGGCAGCGGGTCTGTATCAAAGTGTATACAGACCCGCTGCCGATACATGCCTTGCGGTTTTCTCTCAGCTCGCCACACAAGCCCGATACATCGCTTCGATTAACTGTGATGACGTTCTGACAACCTTGGAATCGACATCATGCAAACCTCCTTCACATCCACCAAGGCCAGCGCCGGGCTCGGCCTGCGTCGCGGCTTGATCAAGGACCTGCTGGCCGCCCCGGCCGGCCATTTCAATTTTCTCGAAGTTGCACCGGAGAACTGGATCGGCATCGGTGGCGCCCACGGCGCGGCGTTGCGCACCCTGGCCGAGCGCTATCCGTTGTCCTGTCACGGCTTGTCCCTGTCCCTGGGCGGGCCCTCGCCACTGGACGTCGAGTTTCTCCGGGAGGTGCGGGTTTTCCTCGATCACCACCAGGTTCCCCTGTACAGCGAGCACCTGAGTTACTGCAGCGACGACGGCCACCTGTATGACCTGTTGCCGTTGCCCTTCACCGAGGAAGCGGTGCATCACGTCGCCGCGCGCATCCGCCAGGCCCAGGACATTCTCGGCCGCCGCCTGGCGGTGGAAAACGTTTCTTACTATGCCGCCCCGCAGCAGGACATGGACGAGGTGACCTTCACCAACGCCGTGCTGCGCGAAGCCGATTGCGACCTGTTGCTGGACGTCAACAACGTGTACGTCAACTCGATCAACCACGGCTTCGATCCGCGCACCTTCCTGGCCGGGATCGATGCGAACCGGGTGGTGGCGATGCACATCGCCGGGCACTTCGATGAGTCCGATACCCTGAAGATCGACACCCATGGCGCGTCAGTGAAACCGGCGGTGTGGTCGCTACTGGCCGAGGCCTATGGCCGATTCGGCGCGCAACCGACCCTGCTGGAACGGGATTTCAACTTTCCGGCGTTTTCCGAACTGGTCGCCGAGTTGCAGACCATTCGCCGCTTGCAGACCGAGGAGGTGAACCATGGCTAAGCGCACGCTGCATGAACAGCAAAACAGCATGGGCCTGTACTTGCGCGACCCCGAGCGCTACGCGCCACCGACGGAAATGGACCCGGCGCGGGCCGGGGTGTATCGCGACCTGGTGTTCGCCAACCTGTCGTCGTTGATCAGCGGCACCTTTCCGGTCCTGGTGAAGATTCTCGGCGATGAGCACTGGCGGGCGCTGGTGCGGATCTTCCTGCGCGACTACCGCGCCCACACTCCGAAATTCGGCGAAATCGCCGAGGAGTTTGTAGAGTTTCTGGCTTGCGAGCCTGAGGCATTGGCCGATGGACCCTGGCCGCCGTTCATGGTTGAGCTGGCACATTACGAATGGGTGGAAATGGCCCTGCAACAATCCGAGGCCGAGCCGCTGGCCTGCGGCGATACCGAGGGGTTGCTGGATCGTCCGTTGCAGGTTTCGCCGTTGGCCTGGCTCTTGGCGTATGCCTGGCCGGTGCAGTTGGTCGGGCCGCAGTTTCAGCCTGATGCACCACTGGATCAGCCGACGTTGCTGTTGGTGCGCCGGGATCCGGATTTCAGTGTGAAATTTTCAGAATTGAGCCCGTTGGCGTTTCGGTTGTTGCAGCGTATCGAGGAATTTCCCGGGCAGACCGGACGTGTGCATCTGCAGGGGTTGGCGGCGGAGGCGGGGATGACGGATTCTGTGGCGTTCATGGATAGCGCAATGGGCTTGTTGCGGCAGATGCAGGGGGAGGGCGTCGTTGCCTGAAGGAAAACTGATCGTTCCCATGCGCGTGGGAACGATCAGTTTGAAGGTATCAGCCGCGCAACTTGAGCTCCGCACACAACCCACCACCCTCGCGATTGCTCAACGTTAACGACCCTCCGATCGCCAATGCCAGCTGCTGCGCAATTGCCAGGCCCAACCCGGTACCACCGGTGCTGCGGTTGCGCGAATTCTCCACGCGGTAGAACGGTTGCATGACCTGGGCCAGTTCCGCTTCGGCAATCCCCGGTCCGCGGTCCATGACCTTTACCGACACGCCGCCATCGGTTTGCTTTTCCACCAGCAGCTCGGCCGCTCCGGCGAATTTGAGCGCGTTGTCCGTCAGGTTCACCAGCACTCGCCGCAAGGCGTGGGGGCGGGTGTCGATGACGGTGGTGCTTTTGCCGATCAGCTGCACTTGCTTGCCCATGTCCTGATAATCGAACACCAGGCTGTCGAGGAACGAGTCCAGGTCGGTGCGCCGGCTTTCTTCGGTGGCGCCATGGACGCTGCGGGCATAGGCCACGCCTTCGCGCACCAGGTGTTCCATCTCGCCCAGGTCGTTCCACAGCTTGTCTTTCTCCACCGAGTCGTCCATGAATTCGGCGCGCAGTTTCATCCGCGTGATCGGCGTCTGCAGGTCGTGGGAGATCGCCGCCAGCAGTTGCATGCGTTCTTTCAGGTAGGCGGCGATACGGACCTGCATGGCATTGAAGGCCTTGGCGGCGTGGGCCACTTCGGTCGGGCCTTTTTCGTCCAGCAGCACCGGGTGGGTGTTGGGGTCGAGGGTGTCCACGGCTTCGGCGAGGCGGGTCAGGGGGCGGATGGCGATCCGCACGGCCAGCCAGGTGCAGGCAAGCATCAGCGCCAGTTGCCCGAGCAACACCATGGGCAGCCAGGGCGACAGCGGTACCATCGAAGGCCGTACGTCGATGGTCAACGGGCTGCCGTCCGCCAGTTTCAGGTGCACCTGGAAGTGTTTAACCGGCCCTGGAATATCGGTGAAGGTCATCGGGTAATCCTTGCCGATGGCGTCCTTGATCGAGGCCATCGCGATGGGCGCATTGGGCGTGTCCATGCCCATGGGCGTACCCGCCGAGCCCTCGCTGAGCAAGTAACGGTAATTGCGCCGCTCCAGTTGCTGCAGCCAACTGGCGCGCTCCTCGCTGGGCAGGCGATCGAGGATGGCAATGGAAGTCGAGACGTCGGTTTCCAGATTGCCGAGCATGGTGTTCTTCGCACTTTCGTAGCGCTCGTAATACTGCGCACCGAAGGACAGCGCCTGGGCGAGGATCAGGCCGATCAGGAAGATCAGCGACAGCCTTGACGCCAGGGTGCGGGGCCAGCGCAGCGAACGGTTCATGCTGGCGCACCGACGATTTCCACCGGCAGGGAAAACACATAGCCCTCGCTGCGCACGGTCTTGATGTAGGCCGGTTCGCGCGCATCGTCCAGCAGGCGCTGGCGCAGGCGACTGACCAGCAGGTCGATGGAGCGATCGAACAGGTCGGCGTCGCGGCCCTGGGTCAGGTTGAGCAACTGGTCGCGATTGAGCACCCGCTGCGGGTGATCGAGGAACACCCGCAGCAACCGATACTCGGCACCGCTGAGGGCGACCATGGTGCCGTCGCCATCGAGCAGGTGCCGGGCGGAGGTGTCCAGGCGCCAACGACCGAAGGCCAGCAGGCGGCTGGATTCGGTCACCACCAGGTTCGGTGGCAGCATGCGCGTGCGACGTAGTACGGCGTTGATCCGGGCCAGCAGTTCACGGGCGGCGAAGGGTTTGACCAGGTAGTCGTCGGCGCCCATTTCCAGGCCGATGATGCGGTCGGTTTCATCGTTGCGCGCGGTGAGCATCAATACCGGGGTGGCCTTATGCTTGCCCGTGCGCAGCTCGCGGCAGAGCATCAGCCCGTCGTCGCCGGGCATCATGATGTCCAGCACGATCAGGTCCACCGGCGTGGATTCGAGGAAGCTGCGCATCTGCCGGCCATCGGCCACGACCGTGGTGCGCAGGCCGTTTTTCTTCAGGTAGTTGCCCACCAGTTCTCGTATCTCGCGGTCATCGTCAACGATGAGGATGTGATCGACGTGCTCCATGGGAGTTGCCTCTGTCAGTGGGGGATGTCGCACAGTCTATCGAGCCTTGGCCCGCTCGCCCGCCGCCCTTTGTATTGCAGTGTATCTGGCCCGTGGGCGGATACACGCCGACGCAAAAACAGGTATTTCCCGGGGTTTTGTATCCCTCTGTATCCCGGCCCGGTCCAGATACTTGCCGATTTACCCGCGCCTGTTCCCGACACAAGCGGGATACCTCACGGGCTTTTAATAGGTTCCAACGAGGCAAACCAGACCGCCTCTACCCAACCAACGATCTACGTGTCGAACCTTGAGGAAACCACCATGAACACCAAAGCCATCTACGCCGCTTGCCTGTTTGCCGCCCTGAACATCTGCACCTTGTCGGCCCGTGCCGAAGCTGATGTTACCCCGATGAGCTACAGCTACGGCACGCACCTGGATATCAAGCAAGTAGTGTCGCTGAAACAGGATGCCTCGCCTTCCTGCGGCGTGGTCAATGCGCAGCTGACCTACCTGGATTCCCAGAGCAAGACCCAGGTCCTGGACTACCGCAAATTGGCTGACAACTGCAACTCGGACAACTGAGTCCGGTAATCACGACGCCGATCCCCTGCAGGAGCTGGCTTGCCAGCGATGACGGAGGCACATTCACCATGGGTGTGACCTGTTGACCGCTATCGCTGGCAAGCCAGCTCCTACAGGGGGCAATAAATGCCACCCGAAATTTTCCAAGGTGATCCCCATGTTACTCATCGCTTTCCTGGGCGGCATATTGACCGTCCTCAGCCCCTGCATCCTCCCGGTCGTGCCGTTCCTGTTCGCCGGTGCCGACCGTACGCGCTCCTCGATCATGTTGACCCTCGGCGGCATGGTCCTGACGTTTGCCCTGATCTCCAGCCTGGCCGTGGTCAGCAGTGAATGGGTAATCGAAGCCAGCAACACCGGGCGCCATGTGGCCCTGATCGTGATGGTGCTGTTCGCCCTGTCGCTGATTTCCGCGCGGGTCGGCGACTGGTTGGCGCGTCCGTTCGTTGCCCTGGGTAATCGGATCGACCCCAACAGCCGCAAGATGTCCGGTCCGCTGAGTTCGGTGATGATCGGCGTCGCTACGGGGTTGCTGTGGGCACCGTGTGCCGGGCCGATCCTCGGGGTGATTCTCACCAGCGCCATGCTCCAGGGCGCGAACGCCGGGACCAGCCTGTTGCTGGTGGCCTACGGCCTGGGTAGCGCATTGTCCCTGGGCACCCTGATCTTCGCCGGTCGTGGCCTGGTCAATCGCCTGAAACCGTCGATCCCGGTCACTGGCTGGCTGCGTCGGGGTGCCGGTGTCGCGGTGTTGGCCGGTGCGGCGGTGATTGCCACCGGAGCCAACGATGTGCTGCTGGCCAACACCTCGTCCGAGGGTGTCAGCAGCGTCGAGAAAGGCTTGCTGGAAACCGTGCCGAAAGTCGTCGACTACTTCGTCAGCAAGGTCAAGGCCGAGTCCATGGACAACGCCCAGGGCGCCATGCCGTCACTGAGCGGTGCGGTGCAGTGGCTCAACTCACCAGCGCTGACCAACGAGTCGCTCAAAGGCAAAGTGGTGCTGGTGGACTTCTGGACCTTCGACTGCATCAACTGCAAGCACACCCTGCCGTACGTCAAGGACTGGGCGAAGAAGTACGAGAAGGACGGCCTGGTGGTGATCGGCGTGCACACCCCCGAGTACGGGTTCGAGCGCATCATCGACAACGTCAGGGACAAGGTGAAGGAATACGGCATCACCTACCCGGTGGCGATCGACAACGACTACGCGATCTGGCGCAACTTCGACAACCAGTACTGGCCGGCTCACTACCTGATCGATGCCAAGGGGCAGGTGCGGTACACGCACTTTGGCGAGGGTAGCTATGAGACCCAGGAGAAGGTGATTCAACAATTGCTGGAAGAGGCGAAGGCCGCTGCTCCAGCGGCTTGAAAGCAATAGACCGCATCAATGGCTCACCTCACCGTGGGCCATTGTTCGTTTCTCCTGGCTGCGCCGCCACGCCGCTGGCGGCGCCCCGTACTCACGGCGAAAGGCCCGGCTGAACGCCGTGTCGGTCTGGTAACCCACTTCTTCGGCGATGCGTATCAACGAACTGTTACTGCTGCGTAACAGGTTGGCCGCCAGCAACATGCGCCATTGCGTCAGGTACTGCATCGGCGTAACCCCCACCAGTTGCGCAAAGCGTTCCGCGAGGACTGATCTCGAGGTGCCAGCCGTGCGCGCCAGTTCATCCAGGGTCCAGGCATGGCAGGGCTTCTTGTGCAAGGCGTTGAGGGCCGCACCGACGATCCGGTCGTTCACCCCGGCCAGCCAACCGGTCCGACCCTCGCCGAGTTCGTGCATGTACAGGCGCAGCACTTCGATGAACAGCACCTCGGCCAGTTTCGCCAGCACGCCTTCGCCCCCAGGCCTTGGCGAGCGCGCTTCGGCCAGGGCATAACGCACCGAAGACTCCAGCCAGATGCCGGCGTTCGAGCCACGCACATTGACCCTGACCACGGGCGGCAGCCCAGCCAGCAACATGCCGGCCAACCGCGTGTCGCAGGCCAGGTAACCGCACACCAGGCGCGTCACCGCGCCGCCACCGCCATGACTCAACTGCCGCGGGCGCCGCGCCAGCACCTCATCGAGCCGCGCACCGCTGGCGGGGGGCAACCCGGGTCGCGAACTCATGCGATGGGCGTGTCCCTGGGGGAAGATCACCACGTCGCCGGGGTTGAGCAGCAACGGCGGATCATCGCCCAGTTCGACGTAGCACTCACCCTCGGTGATCAAGTGAAAGATCACCACCCGTTCCGCGCCAGGTTCCAGGAACGGCGCCGCGGTGTCTGCGCTTGGTGACTGATAACACCAAGGCGCGGTGAACCTGGCGTTGATGAAAATCGCGCCGACCAGGCGGACGACGCGCAGGGTCTGTGACAGGGCGTCCATGGGTGTATTTCCGTGCGGGGGTTCCTGATTGTGAACGCGTCACGGCATAACGTGAATTCTCCGGACGATCGGGCAAGGTTGGCCGACGATCGGACAGGACGTCAGTGAGCGGCGGAGAGATAGTTCGCACACAGGGCCACCGGGCCCTGTCATCAATAACAATAAAGTGAGGTTGCCATGCCCAAGTTCGTCATTGAACGCGAGATTCCAGGCGCCGGAGCACTGTCGGAAAGGGATTTGAAAGCCGTCTCGCAAAAGTCCTGCAAGGTGTTGCGCGATTTGCCAGAAGTGCAATGGCTGCAGAGTTATGTCACGGGCGACAAACTGTATTGCGTGTACATCGCGCCAAACGAGGAGCTCATCAGGGAGCATGCCAGGCAGGGCGGCTTCCCGGCCAATCGCATTTCCCAGGTCATGAACATCATCGATCCGACCACGGCTGAGTGAGCGTGCGCCCGATCCTGTTCCAAACCAGAGATTGTCTCCATGAGTACACCTATTGATCTTGCTGCCTTGAAAACCCGCCAAATGGCCGCCTGGGCCAGTGGCGACTACGCCGTGATCGGCACCACGTTGCAGATCGTCGGCGAGCAACTGGCCGAGGCCTGCGACCTGCTGTGCGATGAGCAGGTGCTGGATGTCGCCGCCGGCAACGGCAACGCGACCCTGGCCGCCGCGCGTCGCGGTTGCCGGGTGATGTCCACCGACTACGTCGCCGCACTGCTCGAACGCGGCGAAGACCGCGCCCGGGCGGAGCGCCTGAACGTGACCTTCCAGGTGGCTGACGCCGAGGCGCTGCCATTCGCCGATGGCAGTTTCGACGCCGTGCTTTCAACCTTCGGCGTGATGTTTGCCCCCGATCAGGCCAAGGCCGCTTCGGAGCTGGCGCGGGTGTGTCGCCCGGGCGGGCGGATCGGCTTGGCCAACTGGACGCCGGAAGGTTTCGTCGGCCAGATATTCAAGACCCTGGGGCAGCACATGCCGCCACCCCCCGGCGCGCAACCGCCGTCGTTGTGGGGCACTGAAGCCTGGCTGCACACGCACTTCGACGAGCGCGACTTCCTGCTGCAGGTCACTCGCCGGACCTTCAACTTCCGCTATCGCTCGGCCGAGCATTTCATCGACACCTTCCGCAGCTGGTACGGCCCGATCCACAAGGCCTTCGCGGCACTGCCCCCCGATGGCGCCAAGGCCCTGGAAGACGACCTGACCGAACTGCTCAACCGGCTTAATAGGGCGGGCGAAAAGTCGATGGTGGTGCCCAGTGAATACCTTGAGGTGGTGATTACGAGGCGTTGAGCCCTCTCGGCCACGGATGGCCGATGGCGGCGGGCCCCCTGTATGAGCAGCCGGTCGACGCTCGATTGCTCGCGAAAAACCTGAGAGCACCGCGGTGTATCAGGGGGCCCGCGTCATCGTTGATCTCCATCGCGAGCAGGCTCGCTCCCACAGTAGATCGGGTACGGCCGCAGTAGATGGGGCGTCTGGCAGGACGCCTTCGCTGGCAAGCCAGCTCCTACAGTAAATAGGGTACGGCCGTGAGCTGCGTGGACAACCTCCGCCCCGGTTTGCGCGGGGAGCCGAGCCGCACGATAGGGATAGGCATGGCGCTTTATTTGAGCCGCGATTCGTCGAACCACTCAAGCGCCGTGCGCCAGAAGCAGATCCCCAGAAAGTACGCCGACATCAACAGCCAAAGCCCCATGACCAGGGGATTGATCACCGGGTGGTTGAGCACCAGTGACAGGCTGCACAGCAGCCAGATCGCCGTCACGGCAATGTTGATCGGCATGAAGCGGCGCACCCGGAACGGATGCAGGAATTTCATCCGGGTCAGCGTCAACAGCGCCAGGCCGATCACCGTCAGGAAAGTGATCCAGGGGGACGGCGCGATGATGTACAGGCACAGGGCAACCACGTTCCACGCGGCGGGGAAGCCCTGGAAATAGTTGTCCTTGCTTTTCATGTTGACGTTGCAGAAGCAGAACAGCGACGACACCAGGATAAGCGACACGGTCAACAGCAGCGTGTAGTCCGGCAGCGGGATGTAGCGATAGATGAACAGTGCCGGGATGAACACATAGGTCAGGTAGTCGATCACCAGGTCGAGAATCGAACCGTCGAAACTCGGCAGTACCGTCTGCACATTGACCTTGCGTGCCAGTGCGCCGTCCAGGCCATCGACGATCAGGGCCACGCCCAGCCACAGCAGGCAATTGGTCGGCTGGTTGTCGAGCAGGGCGAGGGTCGCCAGGAAGGCGGTGACCACGCCGGTGGCGGTAAAACCATGGGCACCCCAGGCTTTGAGCCTGGCGATGTGTAGGGTCGATATCACGGGGGCGCTCTCCAGAAAGTGCAGCAAGCCAGTCATCGCCCTCATCTGGCGGGCGGCGGCAAACCGGGTAGGGTTGCAGGTATCGACCGGGTATCCGGGAATAAGGTTCACCACCTATGAATCTTAGCTGCGCCGCAAAAAAATACTGCGGATAAATCGGTGCGGTGTCAGCCAGACGGTGGTAGCACATTTACCCGCGAGGGCTATCGTTGTCTGAATGGATTACTCCCTTCGATGAGGACGTCGTCATGAACACCAGCGATCTGCTCGAACAATTACTGCGGGCCGGCCAGGGCTCGATGGCGCAACAGGGCGGCGGTGGTGCGTCGGCTCAAGGCGGCATGGGTGACCTGGGCGGACTGCTCGGTGGACTGTTGGGCGGTGGCGGCGCCAGCAATGCCGGGGCGGGCGGCATGGGTGGCCTGGGCGGATTGCTCGGCGGCTTGCTGGGCGGCGGTTCGCCAATGGGCGGTGCGCCGCAATCGCGCTCCGGCGGTGGTACCAATTATGCAGCGCTGGCCTCGCTGGGGATGATGGCCTTCCAGGCTTATCAAGCCTGGCAACGCAGCCAGGCCGCGCAGCAACAACAGGCGCCGCAACAGGCGATGCGTACGGTGGACATGCTGGCCGGGCCGGAAGTCGAGGAACACAGCCATGCGATCCTGCGCGCATTGATAGCGGCGGCCAAGGCCGATGGCCGGATCGACGATGCCGAGAAGCAGATGATCGGCAAGGAAATCGGCCGTCACACCGACGACCCGGAGCTTCAGCAATGGCTTGATGAGGAAGTCGCCAAGCCGCTTGACCCTGCCAAGGTGGCACAGTCGGCAACCGACCCCGGTATGGCCGCCGAGATGTACCTGGCCAGCGTGATGCTGGTGGATGATCAGCAGGATGCCGAGCGTAATTACCTGGATGAACTGGCGGCGGCGCTGGGCATAGAGCCGGACCTGCAGGTGCATCTGGAACAGCAGGCCCACGGCACCGCCTGACGAAACGCATACCCTTGCAGGCGCTGCCGCAGGCTGCGATCTTTTGATCTTGAAAAACCAAGGTCAAGAGATCGCAGCCTGCGGCAGCTCCTATAGGGATGACGATCAAGCGTTCGGCGGTTCGGGCACCAGGAACGTCACGCCAAAGCGCTCGGCCACCTCGAATATCCGCGGCAGGTCCTCGGGTACCTTGAACTGATCCATCGCGGTAAAAAACTGCCCGCCCCGGGGATCGGACACCACGCCAATCATCTTTGCAGTGGGACTGACGTTCTTGTAGGCATGGATCGACCCGGCCGGAATATGCACGTAGCCGCCGGCCGAGACGACGTCGGATTTGCCTTCGACGGTCACCTCGACCTGACCCTCCACCACGTAGAACGCCTCGTCCCACGGGTGAAAGTGCGGGGGCGGGCCGCCACCTTGCACGCCTTCCTGGATGTGCATTTCAAAGGGTTTGCTCAGATCGCCGCCGGCCAGGACAGTGATCGTTTCGCCAACGACATTGACCGGTGCCGGTGGGGCTTGCAGGACGTGAACCGTGCGCATGATTGCTCTCCGCAGGTGAGGCTGCACCCGCCGATTGTAGGCGCTTGAACGCCTGCCGACAGCCGCGGCACGGGACCGTCTGTCCGAGCAACTTTTGCGTCAGAAGTCGAAGAACACGGTTTCCGCTTCGCCTTGAACGTGAATATCGAAGCGGTAGGCCAGCTTGCCATCAACCGTGCAACGGCTGGCCACCAGGGTTTCGCGGCGATGGGGTTGTTCGATCAGGTTCAATACCGGATCTGCCGCATTCGCCTGGGGTTCGTCGTCGAAATAAACCCGCGTCTGCAGGTGGATGTTGATGCCCCGGGCAAACAGGGACACGTTGATATGGGGGGCCATGGGTACGCCTGAGGCGTTTTTCACCACGCCGGGCTTCACGGTTTTCACCGTCCATTCACCGACATCGGTCGTCGCGGTACGGCCAAAACAATTGAACGGTTTTCCCAGGTCGAAAGCGCTGTCGTAGACGCCTTCGTGATTGGCCTGCCAGCACTCCAGGAACGCGTCACGAATCAAGTGACCATTGCCGTCATACACGTGGCCCAGCAGTAAAATGTGCTCACCGGGTGCGCCGGGTTTGGCCATTTCGTTGCAGATTTCCTGCTCACGCGGCGCGTTGCCGGCCGCTTCCAGCGCGAGGCCGATATGGACATAGGGGCCGGCGGTTTGCGACGGGGTTTCAGGCAGAAGTTGAACGGGCATGCGCAGGCCTCCTCAGCAGTTTTCGAAGTGGGTCTTGCGCTGGCCGCGCAGGACGATATCAAAGCGATAAGCCAGGCAATCCATGGGATTGGCCATGCTCATATCCAGCCTGGCGACCAGACTCTGCACCGCCTCCTGATTGGCGATCGATTTGACGATCGGGCACATGGGGATGAGCGGATCACCTTCGAAATACAGCTGGGTAACCAGGCGCGTGGCAATGGACGGGCCACTGATGGAAACGTGGATGTGCGCGGGGCGCCAATCGTTGGGGCCGTTGCGCCAAGGGTAGGGGCCGGGTTTGACGGTGCGGAAACTGTAGTTGCCATCGCGGTCGGTCAACGCACGGCCAACGCCGCCGAAATTCGGGTCAAGCGGGGCCAGATAGCTGTCTTTCTTATGCCGGTATCGGCCACCGGCATTTGCCTGCCACATTTCGACCAGGGTATGGGGAATCGGCTTGCCGTACTGATCGCACACCCGGCCCGCGACGATGATGCGTTCGCCAACGGGCAGGCCGCCGTGGTTGAAATTCAACAGCAGGTCGTTATCGTGACGGCCCATCTGCAAATGGGAAAAATCCGGGCCGCTGGTTTCGGATACAGATTGCGGGATGCTCACCAGTGCCTGGCGCGGGGAGCGCAGGATGGAAGTCTTGTAGTCAGGCGTCAGGGCTTTGGGATGCCAATTACGGTCACGAATGACGAAGCGGCTGTCGTGCGCATCAGACATGTCGTTTTTCCTATTGTTATGGGTGGACAGAGGCAGGTGCTGCGTTGGCAGCGATCCCAGTTTCCCCTTGTACGACCCAGCGCAAAATTGAAAAAACCGACCTTATCCATATCCAGATGGTTATGGATATTTGCCTTCGCGATATTCCTGGCCTACCTCGCGCAGTGCCTCCACGCACCACTGCGCCGCGGGTGTCAGCGCCAACGCGGGATTTGTGCAGAGCCCCACGGAGCCCCCAGGCTCACGCATTCCCAGATCCAGCTCCACCAATTCACCTTGCCTCAAGTCCTGTCTGACAGCGTCGAAAGGCGCGACCCAGATAGCCTGGCTGCTTTGTACATAGCGTCGACTCAAGGCGACAGACAGGGTTTCCAGGCGTTGGCGTGAGGGAGTTATCCCGTGTTGCACAAACAGGCTGTCGGCGAATTTGCGGATCGTCGTTCCGGCCGACGGCAACACCAGCGGATAGTCTTCGAGGTTTTTCTGCCCCTGCGGATCAGCGAGCACCGGATGGCCGCTTCGCACCACCAGGGTCATGGATTCGCTGTAGAGGTGTTCGAACGCCAGCCCGAGAATCAATGGGCTATCGGTCATCCGGCCCACCACCAGGTCCAGCTCACCGACACGCAGTCGGGACAACAGGTAGGCACTTGGCCCCGTCACGACACTGACCACCAACGCCGGGTGGCGGGCGTGCAGACGGCAGACCACTTCAGGGACCAACAGGCTTTCGACGGTGGACAGCACACCGAGCTGCACGCTGATGGGCTCATGCACCCCGGAGCGCAAACTGTTCACCCCGTCGCGCAACGATTGCACGCTCGGCCCGGCGTATCGCAGGAAGGCCATGCCGGCCTCGGTCAGTGTCGAGCCCTTTTTACTCCGTTCAAACAGCGTGGCATCCAGCAGGGTTTCCAGCTCCTTGAGGGTCTTGGAAAGCGCCGGCTGGCTGATTGCCAACTTGTCGCAGGCACGCGCCAGGCTGCCCTGGCGCGCCACCTCGAGAAAACACAACAGATGACGGAATTTGATGCGGGTATCGATGTTCAATCTGCTGTTCTGCCTGGGTGGTTTGGCTTCCATGCTATCGGTATCACCGATGAATGGAAGAGAGCGGCGTCCTGGATTTTACTTACCCTTCCAGTACTTCTGCATTTCCAGGAACAGGAAGGACGCGGTCCATGTGATGAGCACCAGCCCCGTGAGGGCTTGCAGACCGGTCAGGTACTTGAGGTTGCCCACCGGCGAAATATCGCCAAAACCTATCGTCGTGTACGTCGTGAAAGAGAAGTACACGCAGTCCATCAGCGAACCGTCGAAATTGCCTGTCAGGCTGCCCCATTTCCCGGAATGCACCATCAGGTAATAGACCAGGGCAAAGCACCAGACTTCTATCGCGTGGGCCAGGAGGGCGCCGAATACCCCGACCACTATCCTGAAGCGGCTCCACAACTTGAGCCGTGGCAGCCAGTCATTCATGCGTAACAGACATTCGTAGTGGATCACCACGGCGATGATGACCACCAGCGTATTGATCAGCGTGACTGCCAGCATGGCAAATCTCCTGCGAAAAAGGACTGAACCTTCGCGCACACACCCGGGGTCTCATGACAATAACGGTTTGACTCAAGTCATGAACCCGGCGGAGGCGCCATGGACAAGCCGCTCGATAAATACAACGACATGCGGGACTTCGACAAAAGTCCCGAGCCTTCCGGTGTGTCCAGGTCTAGCGGTCGAAAGGGCAAGGCCCATGCGCTGCTGTTCTGCATCCAGAAGCACGATGCAACCCGGCTGCATTACGACTTCCGCCTGGAACTCGAAGGTACGCTCAAAAGCTGGGCAGTGCCCAAGGGACCGTCCCTGGACCCCAAGGTCAAGCGCCTGGCGGTGCATGTCGAAGACCATCCGCTGGATTACGCCACCTTTGAAGGCAGCATCCCCGAAGGCCATTACGGTGCCGGCGATGTCATCGTCTGGGACCGAGGCGTGTGGATTCCCCAGGAGGATCCGGCCAAGGCCTACGCCAAGGGCCGGCTCAAGTTCGAACTGCAGGGCGAGAAGCTCGCAGGATTGTGGAACCTGGTGCGCACGCATATGCCGGGCAAGCAGGAGCAGTGGTTCCTGATCAAGCATCAGGACGGTGCCGCCCGGCCGGAAAGTGATTACGACGTGGTGGCCGCCGAGCCCGACAGCGTGCTCAGCGAGCGGACCCTCATAACCAAATCAGCCAAGTCGTCTAATCCCAAGGCCGTCAAGCAGCCCGCTGCACCAAAGCGTAAAGCGCCACGCAAGGAAGAGTCCGCACCACTGACCGGCGCGCACAAGGCCAAATTGCCGGACCAGATCAAACCGGAACTGGCGACGCTGGTGGAAAAGGCCCCGGGCGGTCAGTGGAGTTATGAGGTCAAGTTCGACGGCTACCGGATCATGGCGCGTATCGACCACGACGATGTCAAACTCTTCACCCGCAACGGCCACGACTGGACCCACAAGCTGCCAGGCCAGGCCAAGGCGCTGGTCGGCCTGGGCCTGGAGTCAGCTTGGCTCGACGGCGAGATGGTGGTGGCCGACGAGCAGGGCGTGCCGGACTTCCAGGCCTTGCAAAACGCCTTTGAGGCCGGGCGCAGCGGCAATATTCTCTACTACCTGTTCGATATGCCCTACCTCAATGGCGTTGACCTGCGCGAGGTGCCCGTCGAGGAGCGCAGGGCTGCGCTGGCGACTGTGCTCAAGACCAGCAAGGACCCGTTGCTGCGCTTCTCCGACGCCTTCGGTGAAGACCCGGAGGCCTTGCTCAACAGCGCCTGCCAGATGCAAATGGAAGGCCTGATCGGCAAACGCCTCGGTTCACCCTATGTATCAAGGCGCAGCAGTGACTGGGTCAAACTCAAGTGCAAGCATCGACAGGAATTCGTCATCGTCGGCTTCACTGACCCCAAGGGTTCGCGCAGCGCTTTCGGTGCGTTGCTCCTGGGGCTGCATGACCGGGACAGCGGTGAGTTGCGTTATGCGGGCAAGGTCGGCACCGGGTTTACCGAGGCGACTCTCAATAGCATCCATCAACAACTCAAACCCCTGAAGACGAAAAAACCCGCCGTGGTCAACCCGCCGAGCGGTGCCGAGTTCAAGGCCGTGCACTGGCTCAAACCCAGCCTGCTGGCGGAAGTGGCCTTTGCCGAAATGACCAAGGACGGTTCGGTGCGTCATGCGGTGTTCCATGGCCTGCGTGACGATAAACCTGCCAAAGACATCACTGAGGAGCGTGCGACTGCCGTGAAATCTGCCCCTGGGAAAAAAACCGCCGCCGCCAAGCCTTCCCCCGCCAAGGCATCCGCCGCGAAAAAGAAACCCGAACCTGCGCCGTCGCAGATCGGCCTTGACCAGGGCAAGGTGCGCATCACTCACCCGGACCGGGTCATCGACGCCAGCAGTGGTGCAACCAAAGTGCAACTGGCGGAGTATTACGCCAGCGTCGCGCAGTGGATTCTGCCGCAGCTCAAGGACCGTCCCGTAGCGCTGGTACGAGCACCGGACGGCATCGCCGGCGAGCTGTTTTTCCAGAAAAACGCCGAGCGCCTGGCGATCCCCGGCATCACCACCCTTGACCAGGAACTTACGGGCCAACCGATGATGGTGATCAACAATGCCGAAGCCTTGATCGGCGCCGTGCAGATGAGCACTGTCGAGCTGCACACCTGGAACGCCACCTCGGACCACCTCGACAAACCCGACCGCTTCATCCTCGACCTCGACCCGGACCCGGCGCTGCCATGGAAACGCATGGTCGAGGCTACCCAATTGACCCTGACGGTGCTCGATGAACTGGGGCTCAGGGCCTTCCTCAAGACCAGCGGCGGCAAGGGCATTCACCTGGTGGTGCCGCTGACCCGCAAGCTCGGCTGGGACGAGGTCAAGGAGTTCAGTCATGCCATTGTCAGCCACATGGCCAAGATGCTGCCGGAGCGTTTTTCCGCGGTATCGGGGCCGAAGAACCGGGTAGGGCGGATCTTCATCGATTACCTGCGCAACGGCTTGGGCGCGACCACCATTTGTGCCTACGCCGCGCGTACTCGCGAAGGGCTGCCGGTGTCGGTGCCGATTTTTCGTGAAGAGGTGGAAGAGCTCAAGGGCGGCAACCAGTGGAACATTCACAACGTGCATGAACGCCTGGCCGAAGTGGGCGATGAGCCTTGGGCAGACATGAAGAAAACCCGGCAGACGATTACTGCCGAGATGCGCAGGCGCGTGGGAATGAAAAAAACCTGACACCAGGTCCTGTAGGAGCCGGCTTGCCGGCGAAGAACGTTAACGCGGTGCAACAGTTGCACCGAGGTGTCTTGTTCGCCGGCAAGCCTGGCTCCTACAACACAATCGTATTATTTGTTGATGAACGCCTGGAAGTCGCTACCCAGTTTGTCGATCGCCGTCTTGAAGTCCTGGGAGGTGATTTTCTGTTTGTCGTTTTCCAGCGTGGTGCCAAAGACCTTGCGCACGACCCGGCCTACGGACTGATTGTTCTTGGCGTCGATGAACTCGGCCTCGATATACAGTTCGGTGTTTTCATCGCGGATACCGGTCGCTGCGGACACACCGCCCACCACCGCTGCGATTGGCACCACTTCATACCAGTGCATGCCTTCAGGCGAGGCACTGACCCCGGTGATCGCCGCACGCATGACCAGGGTTTTCGCGCCGGCCGGCGCGGCGGCCGGGCTGGAAACGACCCGGTACTTCTGGCCCAGCGTGGTCTTGGCCTTGTTGGTCATGTAGTTCTGGATTTCGGTCAGCGTCTGCTGGTTTACCCGCTCATTGGGCTTGGGCGCCGGGTACATTTCCAGGCGGGTGAATGCCACGGTGTCATAGGCATTCGGGTTGAATGACGGGCTCACCCAGCGCATCGCTGTACCGCCGCTAGGCGTCTCGACTTCCTGCAGGTTGTTGTAGGTGGACAGGTAGCCGGAGTACTGCTCCTTCTCGGTGACTTTGGACGTACAACCGCCGAGCATGAGCCCGGCCAGGGCGGTGCCAACAAGCAATTTGCGGGTCAGGTTCATAGTGCTGTTTACTCCTTGGTTGAAATCGTTTTTTTTTTTAAATCAGAATCGCCAAGTCATGTTGCCGGTCACGGCCGAAATCCAGGCGGTGTCGAACTGACCGGAAATCCGATTGCCCGACGGGGATTTAGTCTGGTCAACCGGCATATCACCAAGATAGACCATGGCCCAACTGACGTTGACATCGGTGTCCTTGTTCACAGCATAGGTGGCTCCCGTGGCAAAGCGCCAGGATTCTGCCATTGGTACGGTCAACGTGCGGTCGCTGTCCGAAACGGGACTGCTGTCGTACGCCACGCCGACGTTCCACAGCAGTTGCGGCGTGGCCTGGTATTGCGCGCCGAGCGCCAGTTGCCAGGTGTCTTTGTAGTTGGCGTCGATTGTAGTTGAGCGCGCGTCGATAGCCGTGGTGTCGACCTGTACGCCGACCTCGCCGAACTCTGACCAGTCCTGCCAGTTGACCGAGGCGAGCAAGGCCCACTGCCGATCCAGTTGCTGGAACAGACTCAGGGTCACGGTTTGTGGCACCGTCAGATCGAGCTGGGTGTTCAGGCCGTTGAGCCTGTTCAATGCCGGCCCATTGCCCTTGATATCCAGCCCGTCTTCGAAGTCCAGATCGACCTTGCTGGTGTAGGTCAGGCCAATCCGCGTGCCGGTTTGTGGAGCGTAGATCACCCCCACGTTCGCGCCAAAACCCCAATCCTCGTCCTTGTACTTGAACTGGCCGTCGCCGCGGTCGGTGAAGCCCAATGGCGAGCGGTCAATGGCGGTCTGGGCCTGCAGCATGCCGTACATGGCCTTGACGCCGACGCCCACCGACCATTGCTCGTTGAAGCGGTAAGCCACGCTCGGCACCAGGGACAATCCCCCGAGGCTGGCGTTCTGCGAGAAGTAGCGCCCGGACCAATCGTTGTCGTAATTGACCGCCAGGCCAAAGTCGGCGTACTGGCCGAAGCCGATGCTCCAGTGGTCGTCCAGCTCATGGGTGATGAAGAAGCTGCCGCCGGGAATCGGATCGAGGGCGTTGCCGCTGCCACTGCCCGGCACGTTGGTGTCGCCGTCGCGATTGAACTCCAGGTTGCCGTAGAGCACCTGCAGGCCACCGGTGATTTGCGTGCCCGGCAGGTAGCTCATGCCCGCCGGGTTGCTGGCAATCGTCGAGGGACCTTGCGCCCGGGCCGCGGCACCGGCGTTGGCCAGGCCGGCGTTATCGGTGCCGATTTCGTAAAGCATGATCCCGCCGGCATGGGCTTGCTGGCAGCACAGGGCAAGCACTGTGAGAGTGGGCAGGGCGGATGTCTTGATCTGCATGGTATTACCTCAGCAAATGTCCTTTTCCCCCGAGGTGGCCAGCTGCGGCCACCCGTGAACGGGTTGCTTACTTGCCCATGGCCGCCCGGGCCGCCTCGATCTTGGCCTTGACCGAGTCGAGGTTGAAGCTCGCGCCTTTTTGCATGGGCGGAAACTCAATGGCGGTTTCGGCCAGCTTGGCCACCTGTTGTTGCACGAACACAAAACGCCAGAACTGGAACTTGAACCAGTCGAAGTACTGGGTGGAGCCATTGGCCGCCTGGTGCTGCGGCCAGCCGGCACGCTCAAACGGGTCCAGGCGCAAGTTGGTCAGTACGGGGACGTCGATATTGACCTTGGCCCCCAACCAGCCATCGGGCTGATCGATGAAGCGGTACTTGTAGTCATCGATGCGGACCGCTCCCAGCGTGCTTTCGCCAAAATAAAAAATCTCATGGCGATTGGACGGACCTTTGCCCGTGATCATCGGCGTCTGGTCATAGCCGTCCAGGTGCACTTTGTAGCTGGTATCGCCCAGTTGCTTGCCCTGGAGCAATTGCGCGCTGATGTTTGGATTGCCGGCCGCGGCGACCAGGGTCGGGAACCAGTCCAGGCCGGACATGATGCCGTTGGCGATCTGGTTTGCCGGTACTTTGCCCGGCCAACGGATAATCGCCGGCGCGCGAAAGCCTCCTTCCATGACCGTGCCTTTACCCATGGCAAACGGTGTTTGTCCACCATCCGGCCAAGTGAAGTTTTCCGCGCCGTTATCGGTGGTGAAAATCACGATGGTGTTGTCATCCATGCCGTCTTTTTTCAGCTTGGCCATGACGTCGCCGACGATGTCGTCGATCTGGGCCATGCCAGCCTCTTGTTCCGACCAGCCATTTTCCGCATTGCGCATGGCCTGGTACTTGTCGGAGAGGTGGGTGACGATGTGCATGCGGGTCGGGTTGAGCCAGACGAAGAACGGTTTGTTGTCCTGTTTGGCCTTGTCGATAAAGCTGAAGGCCTTGTCACGGATTTCGTCGTCGACGGTTTTCATTCGTTCCGGATACAGCGTGCCGGCGTCTTCGATTTTCTGTTTGCCGACTTTGCCCCAGCGCGGCATGACGGTGCTGTCATCGGTGGTGCTGGCCCAACTGTGGACCATGTTGCGCGGGCCGACCGTTGCCAACAGCGCTTGCGGGTAATTGGGGTGCGCCGGGTCTTCCATGGCGTCGAGGTGATAGAGGTAGCCGAAGAACTCGTCGAACCCGTGCACGGTGGGCAGAAATTCGTTCAGGTCGCCCAGGTGGTTCTTGCCGAACTGGCCAGTGGCATAGCCCATGGATTTCAAGGCCGTGGCAATGGTTACCGCCTGGGCGGGAATTCCGACGGGAGAACCGGCCTGGCCCACCGTGGTCATACCGGTCCTGATCGGCAGCTCTCCGGTAATGAAATTGGCGCGCCCTGCGGTACAGCTGGCCTCGGCGTAGTAGTCGGTAAAGCGCATGCCTTCAGCGGCAAGTTGATCGAGGTTGGGGGTCCTGCCGGCCATCATGCCCTGGTTGTAGACACCGATATTGGACCAGCCAATATCGTCGCCCATGATCACCACGATGTTGGGGGCCTTGTCGGCGGCATGGGTCATGCCGGGGAGCATGATTGCGGACATCAGTATGGGTACAGCGAACATTGAAGTTAACGTAGTTCGGTTCATGTCGAGCTCCTGCGTACTAGCGTTAGTACCCTGAGACGAACCCCCGAGCGCCATGGAATTTGGGAACCCCCGCGAAGAGCGTAGGTTCGAATGGCGAAATTTCCAGTTATTGGCAATCGGTGTTTCAGGTCGCTTACACAGGGGCCGTCTTCGTCACCCGAGTTGGCGGCGTCGGTGCGGTTTGCGCGGGGGCGGGGTGGTCATCGGAAAGCGGTTGCGCAGCTCTTCGCGGTGGCGCGCCAGGGCTTCATCTTTTTCGCGTTTCTCCAACAGTTGCACGCACACGTCGAAGTCTTTTCATTCATGGCCCGCGCAACGTATTTCATTTCCTCGAATCGAGGCGGCAAGACTGCCTCGCCGCCTCGATGCCACTACTTGCCGGCAGTGGCCGCCAGCAATGGCGCTACCTGCTCGTCAGTCAGTGCCGCCTGGACCTTCATGGTCATCAGGTCGCTCCATTGCAGTACCCACTGCTGGATCGGTACCGCATCGCTGGCCTCGGCAATGCCAAAACCGGCCGCGCCACCGACGGCGTGCCAGCGCCCGAGCATCTTGACGCCGTCCGGTGGTGCGCCACCGGTCTTGAGAAAGCGTTCGATTGCACTGTTGCGATTGGCCGAACTGATTTTCCAGCTGACGATGAATAACATCTGCCACCTCCTTCCAGGGATTGGCACCTGTGTGTCTGCGCGCACCGGGTTGGCGCCGGGACCACGGTCACGTTTGCCTTGCCAGGGTCATCCTGCCTGGCCTGAAACGCTTGCTCCCTTGAGAAGGCATAGCAGCGCCGCGCACTTCACGTACGACCGCCGATCCTGTTTTGGGGATCAGGTATCGCGCAACAGGTCGTTGGCGTTGAGCAGCTCAAAGGCGATTTGCGGACGATTTTCCAAGGCCCGACGAATCGCGGCCGGAATCGAGGCGCGGGTTTTGCGGCACAGCCCCGGCAGTTCGCCGACGTAGATGCCAATGCCGCGCATGGTCCGCACTTCATTGAAGCTGGGCACGATGTCCACACGGATGCCCAACTGCTCGAACATCCGCCGTTGCAGGTGCTCAAGGTCCTGCAGGCTTTGCAGGTTTTCCAGGCGTTCGACCAGGCGTTTTTCTTCCGCGCGGGTCAGGAACAGGATGCGCAGGTCCGCGCCCGGTGTTTCCAGCAGCGGGTCACGCCCGCAGTCGCAGGCGCCGGGCGGGCAGGGTTGGCGGATCGGAGCGGAGGTGGTCATGGGGTTCAATCATAGAGCGCTGTGATTGAGTTTGCCCAGAGCTTTGGATTGAAGGTGATCGATCCCTGTGTAGGAGCGAGCTTGCTCGCGATGGAGTGTCAGTCGGCATCAATGTGGCTGACACACCATCGCGAGCAAGCTCGCTCCTACAAAGGGTTGTGCGTGGCCTGTTACTTCAGTACCAGCATCCGATAAACCCCAGCCTCGGCTTCGATCCCGTGGGTGTCATGGGTGAAGCCCGGGAAGGACCTGTCGAAGGCTTCCAGCGCCTTGAGGTAGGCCAGCAACGGACCGTCGGCAGCCCCGGCATTTTCACCCGGCATCAGCAAGGGAATGCCCGGTGGATACGGCACGATACCGGTGGCGGCGATGCGCCCGGCGGCCTGGTCCAGGGTGACCAGTTCGATCTCGTTGCGCACCAGTTTCTCGTAGGCTTCCACCGGGCTGAACACCGCTTGCGGCAGCGTGCCGAACGCCTGGGACATGGCCGAGGTGGTCTTGTGCTGCTTCATGGCGGCGAAGATCTCGTCGGCCAGGTCCTTGAGGCCCATGCCCGCGTAACGGGTCTGGTTACCGGCCAGCAGGTCCGGCAGGCACAGCTCCAGCTCGACGTTGTCGTCATAGTCGCGCTTGAAGTCCAGCAGTGCGTTGACCAGCGTGCCCCATTTGCCCTTGGTGATGCCGATGGAGAACAGGAACAGGATGGTGAAGTCGGTGGTTTTCTCGACGACGATGCCCTGACGTCCCAGGTACGCGGTCAGCACGCATGCCGGGATGCCGGTCGGGAGCAGGTTGCCGTCATCGCCCATGCCGGGACTGAGCACCGAGACCTTGATCGGGTCCAGCATGCAGTAGCCTTCCTCGATGTCGCCGAAGCCGTGCCAGACCTCGTTGGGGTGCAGGACCCAGCAGTTCGGCTCGGTTTTCAGCAGCTGCGGATCGACTTCGTGGAACGGCACCGTGGCATTGCCCACCTGCACGGTCGGCGGCTGCCAGCAGGTGAAGAACCAGTCGTCCTTGCTCAGCATCTCGTGGTGCATGCGCGAGATGACCTGGCGGAAGGCCACGGCTTCCTCGATGGATTCGCTGGTGAGGATCTGCCCGCTGGGCGCTTCCATCATCGCCGAGCTGACGTCGCAAGACGCCATGATCGCGTAGTTCGGCGAAGTCGAGGCGTGCATCATGTACGACTCGTTGAAACGTCCGTGTTCGATCGGGTTGCGGCCGTTGCGCACGTGAATCATCGAGGCCTGGGACAGCGCCGCCAGCAACTTGTGGGTCGACTGGGTGGCGAACACGGTCGGCTTCGACGCATCGTGGTCGTCCGGGCTGCCGTGCATGGCGTGGCGGTCGCGGTACAGCGGGTTGAAACGCGCGTAGCCGTACCAGGCTTCGTCGAAATGCAGGCGGTCGACGCTCTGGCCCAGCAGTTCTTCGACCCGGGTGACGTTGTAGGTCAGGCCGTCGTAGGTGGAGTTGGTGATGATCGCGTGGACCGGCGTCGGGTCAATGCCGTCCTTGACCATCGGGTTGTTGGCGATGGCCGCTTTCACGCCTTCGGCGCTCAGGGTTTGCGGGAGGATCGGGCCGATGATGCCGTAGCGGTTGCGCGTCGGTACCAGGTAGGTCGGCAGGGCACCCGACAGGGTCATCGCGTGCTCGGCGGACTTGTGGCAATTGCGGTCGCACAGGGCGATCTGGTTGCGCGTGACGCTGGCCATGAGGATCACGCGGTTGGACATCGACGAACCGTTGGTGACGTAGTAGGTGCGATGGGCGCCGAACACCTTGGCCGCGTAGCGTTCGCCCTGGCCAATGGGGCCACTGTGATCGAGCAGCGAGCCCAGTTCACCGACCGAGATCGACAGGTCGGAACGCAGCAGGTTTTCCCCGAAGAACTCGTAGAACGCCCGGCCCGCGGTGCTTTTGAGAAACGCCGTGCCACCGGCGTGGCCAGGGGTGTGCCAGGAATATTCGTAGGACCTGGCGAACTTCACCAGCGCGCCGAACATCGGCGGCAGGGCGGCCTGGCGATAGCGCTCGATGGCCGCCAGGATACGCCCGCTGAGGAAACGGCTGGTGTCCTCGGGCAACCAGATGAAGTCGTCGGCGTGTTGCATGACCAGCAACGGAATGCTCGACGCCGTGGTGCGGTCGCTGATCAGGAACACCGGCACGCGCGTGTTGCGTTCGCGCAGTTTGACCAGCAGTTTGATGCAGTCTTCGTGATCTTTGCTGGTGTCCATTTCCCAACTGATCAGCACGCATTGGACGGCCGGGTCCGAACGCAGGATCGACGCGGCATCGCTGAGGCTTTCCGAGGCCAGCACGCTGACGCCACGCCCCTCTACGTCACTGACCAACTGATCCAGGGCGCGGCCAAACACCGTGCGCTTGTCCGGCGGGCTGCTGACCAGCAGTGCGAGCATCCCGAGTGAATGTTTATAGTCCGTCATGCGTTAACCTCCAGAGTGGCTTTATTCAGGCTGTTCACCGGCACCGGTTGGCCAGTGAGGTGCTGCGCGCTGACAGTTTGTGTCGGCACGCTGTTGTTGATCGCTTCGAGGCGAATCAGGCGGTTGTTGACGAAGCCGAAGAGCGTGTAGCCGAAGATGGTCGCCACGCCCCCGAGCATCAGCGCCTGCTCGCCTGAACTGTAGAGCGCCAGGTAGCTGTAGGCCGCGGCTACCCAGGCAATGATGTTGGTGGCCAGCGCCTTGCCGGCCGGCACGTTGGAGACCTTCTGCATGGTCATCAACGCGGCCATCGAGAGGATGTACGGCACCAGGTTGGTGACCACCGCGAGGTTGACCAGGGTGTCGAACTGTTTGCTCAGGTCGGGACTGATGGTGAGGAAACCCAGCGCCGTTTGCGCGGCCAGCAGTACCAGCATGCCGACGATCGGCGTACCGGCCTTGTTGCACTTGGCGAAGATCGACAGGAAGTAACCGGTGTCCGCCGAGCTTTTGTAGACCTGGGCAATGGTGAACTGCCAGCCCAGCAGCGAGCCGATGCAGGCCAGCACCATCGCCGCCATCACGATGTCGCCCACCAGCGGGGTGAACATCTTGGCGAAGACCAGGCCGAAGGGTGCGGTCGAGGCGGCCAGTTCCGGGTTGTCGACGATGCCGGCGATGACGTTGGTGGAAACGATGTAGATCACCGCCGCGCCGAGGGTGCCGCCGAGTACCGCGATCGGTACGTTTTTCTCGGGGTTTTCCACTGCGTCGGTGTTGGCGCACGCCGATTCCAGGCCGAGGAAGGCCCACAAGGTGATCGCCACCGAAGCACCGGCAGCGTCGAACCAGCCCATGTTGTGCGGGTTCCAGCCGGCGGCATAGACGCTGCTGTCGAACCAGAACCAGCCCACGGTGGACACCAGTACCACCGGCGCGATCACGCCCCAGACGGTGACTGCACCAATCCGGCCGGTGATCCGCGCACCGCCAAAGTTGGCGAACGTGGTGATCCACAGCAGCGCGATGGTCGCCAGGCCCACTTGCAGTGAGTCCAGTTGGATGTGGAACAGCTCCTGGATATAGCCGACCGCGGTAATGCTGATCGCCACGTTGGCGATCAACAGCGAGAGGCCATAGGTGTAGTTGGTGATGTAGTTACCGGCCTTGCCGAAGGTGTACTCAGCGTATCCTCCCATGCCCCCGGTCTTTCGACTGAGCATCCCGCATCGCGCAAAGGCGTAGGCCAATGCCAGTGAACCGGTGGCTGTAATCAGCCAGGAAAGTATCGATATTGCCCCGACTTCAGCGAGCTTCGAGGGTAGTAGCACAATGCCCGAACCCAACATGTTGACAGCGGTCAACATCGTCAGTTGCCCCACAGTCATTTTCTTTGCGACTGACATTCCGTTGCCTCATTAGTTGGCGGAGAGAGCTTAGCTATAGCAAAGTTTTGAAATGTAGCAAGAAAATGACTTTGGTTTACTGATGCAGATCACGGTATTGAATAGAAGGCATTATGCTGGCCCCCATGTTCCCCGCTTGTCGCCAGAATCGCTTTATTTTCAGGCGGTTAGGTGGAATGCAAATGCGCAATGTCTGGGTCGTGCTGATCTCTTTCAGCGTCGCGGGTCTTACAATTTCTGCCCAGGCCAGGGAACTGAAGCCTGGTGATACTTATATGTGCAGTTGGGGCGCGGGCACCGCGGCAAGAGCCCAGGAACTCAAGTTGTCCGGGGTTTCACTGTATGCGGCACGGCAAAAAATCCAGGCGTACAAGTTTTCCAAGCCGTGGATGCGGATGATGGCAATGGGCATTACCGAACAAACTTATGACAGCCCGGCGCGGATAAAACCGGCGGCGGTGAAGCAGAGTTTTTATGATGATTGTGTGAAGTACAAGTTGGCGCGAAAGTAACTAAAACGTGTGAACGTTCAGAAATACTCACACGCACCATGAACTAGGCCGGCCAGTAGGCCGCCTCGTTTCTGCTTTTGATCTGGCTCTGGCTCTGGCTCTGGCGCTGGATTTTGATTTTTCTTGCCCCATCGCGGCTGCTCCTACAGGCTCTTCCAAGTGACTCGCTGTAAGAGCGAAACCATAAGTAGCCGTTGCCGCAGGAATGGATATGTACTCGGTCAACAAATAACAGGTTGGCTGACAGGTCGCCATCGCCGGCAGGCCGGCTCCCACAGTAGATCGGGTATGGCAGTGGGAGATGGGTTGGTTATGAGGCCGTCATCGCTGGCAAGCCAGCTCCTACAGGGTTTGTGGCGCAGGGGAGGGCCTTTGTCGGATCGGGCGCCGGGTCGGGCAACGCCGTCTATATTGAATGCCTGGCACCCAGCCTGAACGCTGATTCACCTGACATTGCATGAACCCCAATTCAATCAGGAGATCATCATGACCCAGCTCGACAAAGTCCTGTACACCGCAAAAACCCACACCACCGGCGGCCGGGACGGCGCATCGCGCAGTTCTGACGGCATTCTCGATATCAAGCTGTCGTCCCCTGGCGCCGGTGGCGGCGGCACCAATCCGGAGCAACTGTTCGCCGCCGGCTGGTCAGCCTGTTTCATTGGCGCCATGGGCGTCGCCGCCAAGGAATTGAAAGTGGCGCTGCCCAAGGACGTGGCGGTCGATACCGAAGTCGACCTGGGCACCAACGAAAACGGCTACCTGCTGCAGGCGCGGCTGAATGTGAGCCTGCCGGGCCTGGATCGCGAAACCGCGCAGAAACTCGTCGACACCGGCCACAAGTATTGCCCGTACTCCAAAGCCACCCGCAACAACATCAACGTCACGGTCAAACTCGTTTGAGTTGAAAAAAGGTCCTGGCGACAGTTAAGGGAGCAGCATCGCCAGGACCTGAAAGCGTCAGGCGCGACCGATCCATTTCGCCTCGGTCGGCGCCTGCCATTGTTCAAGCGCATCGATCAGCGCCCCAGGATCGGTGTCCAACAGCAGCATTTCACTGTGTTCGGTTTTCATGAAGCCTTCATCCACCGCATGCCTGAGCAGGCTGCGCACCGGTTCGAAAAAACCGCCGATGTTCAGGCACGCGACGCCTTTGTGGTGTTCGCCCAGTTGCGTCAGCGTTGCCACTTCAAACAACTCTTCAAAGGTCCCCAAACCGCCGGGCAGTGCAATGAAGGCATCGGCGCATTCGCTCATGCGCGTCTTGCGGCTGCGCATGTCCTGCGTCACTTCATGCCGGGTCAGCCCTTGATGCAGGTGCCCGAGATCGAACAACAGACGGGTGATGATGCCGACCACCTCGCCGCCCTCGGCGAGTACGGTATCGGCCATCACGCCCATCAGACCCTTGTCGGTGCCGCCATACACCAGGCGCAGGCCGCGCCTGGCGATTTCCCGGCCGAGGGCCCGGGCGCCTTCGATGTAGTCAGGGTTGAAGCCGTAGTTGGAGCCGCAGAACACGGCAATGCTACGCAGGGGAGAGGTGATCGTCATGGAATCTTTCCTGGGTGTGGTTCAGGCGGACATTGACGTGAGGCTGGAAAAATACAGTGCGCTTTCCTGCGCGGTTTTTGCCCGGGAAGCGCTCAAGGCCTGGGGTTTTTGACCGGTGCCTTCAACCGAGAAGAACTTCACGTCGCGCAAGCCGATATTCGCCAGTACGGTCTTCAGCCACGGCCGCAAAAAGTCCGGTTGCCGGGCGTTGGCGCCGGTGAAAGTGCTGCCTGAGGCGATCGCGACGAACACTGGCCGGTCGCGCAGGGTGCCGACATAACCTTCAGGGGTGATGCGAAAAGTTCGCTCGGCCTGGATCACATGGTCGAGCCAGGCCTTCAGTGCCGAAGGCACCATCAGGTTATGCATGGGGGTGGCGATCACCACGCAGTCGGCACTTTCCAGCTCGCGGATCAATTGTTCGGAGCGCAACAAGGCGCCTTTGGCGGCGGGTGCATGGGACGGATCACGGGGGTTGCTCACGGCTTGGGCATAGTCGGCATCGATATGCGCAAGCCCTGTGACCCCGCGCTCGGTGATGATGAAATCAGTGCCGCGATGGCTGTCGATCAAATGGTTGATGAGGGTTTGCGAGAGTCGATAACTCTCGGAGTCTGTCCCTCGCGGGCTGCAGATCACGCGCAGTATTTTCATGGGACCCTCTGGGGTTCGTTGGCGGCAGGGTCTGCATGATGGGGTTGCCTGGCCCCGCGACAAAGAGCCAAGAATGGGCTGCGTGAGTAGGCCATGGGCCCGGCTTCAGAGCAGCGCCAGGATCCGTTTTCCAAGCTGTTCGGCGCTGGCTTGCGAGGCGATGTTGGCGAAGCCGAGCAGCAATCCCCAGTGGTCTTGGCCGGCGACGCAACACTCGCTCAAGGCCTCGGCGTAGATGCCCGCGTTCAGCAGTCGCTGCACCAGCGCACAGTCCGATTGTGCCTGGCGCAATCGCAGGATCAGGTGCATGCCGCCCGGCTGGGCATCGATGTGGATGTGCTCGGCCAGCACGTTGCCCAGTCCCCTGACGGCCGCCTCCCGGCGTTCGCCGTAGAGTTTGCGCATGCGTTGGATATGCCGGGCGAAATGGCCCTCGGTCACGAAGGTTGCGACGATGGCCTGGGTCAGTTCCGGACAACCGCCGAGGAAGGTCTGGCTGACGTGTTCGAAACGATCCACCTGCGCCGCAGGTACCACCAGGTAAGCCAGGCGGATACCGGGGAACAGCACTTTGCTGAAGGTGCCGGCGTAGAGGACGCGCCCATCGCGATCCAGGCTCTTGAGCGCGGGCAGCGGACGGCTGACGTAACGGTACTCGCCGTCGTAGTCGTCCTCGATGATCCACGCTTGCTCCCGACTGGCCCACTCCAGCAGTTGCAGGCGTCGTGGCAACGACAGCGACATGCACAAGGGGCTTTGATGGGCCGGCGTGACCACGGCGGCTCGCGCCCCGGGCGAATCGCTCACGCCTTGCGCGACTTGCATGCCGTCCTGATCCACCGTAACGGGCTGCACCCCGATCTGCAGGTATTCGAGCAATTGGCGGGTAGGGGGGTAGCCGGGGTTCTCGACGAGCACGCGCTCGCCCGGTTTGAGCAAGGCGTGGACGATCAGCGTCAGGGTGTTGCGGTAGCCCGAAGTGACGAACACCTGCGACGGCTGGCAATCGATGCCGCGCGCCACTTGCAGGTAACTGGCGATCGCACTGCGCAAGGATTCCAGGCCGTAGGACGATGGATTGGCCATGTCCGCCACGCCGGTCGCGCGCACGCAACGGGCGCCGATCTGCGCCCAGATCTTGCGCGGAAACTCATCCAGCGCCGGTAACGCCATTTGAAAGGGCAGTACCGGCGCCTTGTGCCGGACTGAAGCGCTGGCAAGGGGACTCAAGGCGCGTTCGTCACGACCGGGGGCTGGTCTGGTCGTGAGCCCTGCCGCCACTACCGTGCCGGCCTGGCCACGGGACTGGATGTAACCTTCGGCGGCCAGCAAAGAATACGCGGTATCGATGGTGCCCCGGGCCAGCCCCAGCTCTTTTGCCAGTGCCCGGGCAGCTGGAATGCGCTCGCCCGGCGCGAGCACGCCGTCGCTGATCGCACCGCGAAAGCGCCAGTAGATTTGCCGGTAGATCGGTTCCTTCGAGGCAGGGTCGAGGGCAGAAAGGTCGCGGATGGGGCTGGTCATGGACGCACTCTGGGGCAAACCTGGTTGCCGGTTTGAACAATGATCCTGCAAGTCATCATGACCTGCCTACATGGTCCATGTTTTAGCTTCTGCACTGGGCCAACATGGCCCAGTGCAGAAGCTAAAACATGGACCTTCAACCATAGACCAAACAGCCCCAGGATGCAGTCTTTCAAACAGCCAATACAAGGACTCATCATGACTCAGCGAATCAACTACGCCAGCGTTTCTCCTGAAGGTTACAAGGCCTTCGGCAACGTCTACGGCTATGTGCAAAAGAGCGATCTGCCCACCGAACTCATCGATCTGGTCTACCTGCGGGTGTCGCAAATCAATGGCTGCGCGTTCTGCATCGACATGCATTCGCGCGATTTGCAGAACCTCGGCGTCGCGACAGACAAACTGGTGCTGGTGCCCGTATGGCACGAAGCCGGCAATCTCTTCACCCAGCGTGAACGCGTTGCCCTGGCCTGGGCCGAAAGCGTCACCCGGGTCGCCGAAACCGCTGTTCCCGATGCTGTCTATGAGGCAACGGCGGCGATGTTCAGCGAAAAGGAGCTGGCGGATCTGACGTACGCCATCGCCTTGATGAACGCCTTCAACCGGCTCGGCGTGGCGTTCCGCTCGACACCGGCGGCGGCTGTAAAAGCCTGATTGGCACAATCGCTCGCCTGGCTTCGACGCCCGGCGAGCCCTCTGAAGGAGCTATGACACATGGCCTGGGCACTGTTGGGTATCGCCGGTATTCTGGAAATCGCCTTCGCCTTCTACATGAAGGGTTCCGAAGGTTTCACACGCTGGGTCCCCGGCGTCTTGACGGTCGTCACCGGGCTGTCGAGCGTCTTTCTGCTTTCACTCTCGCTGCGCACCTTGCCGGTGGGCACGGCCTACGCGGTATGGACCGGTATCGGCGCGGCAGGTACCGCCCTGATCGGCATGGCCGTGCTGGGAGATTCCACGGCCCCCCTGCGCCTGCTGTGCATCGGGTTGATTCTGGCGGGCGTCATCGGGCTGAAACTGGTGTCGTCGAACTGAGGCCCGATTCGCGCTGGTCTTTCGCGTGCCTTCGCGGGCAAGCCGGATCGGCGCACCGCTCGCTCCTGCCGCTGTCCACCCGCTACGGCAGGGGCTAAACTGCCGCGATAAAACATAATAACGACGTGACCTGCCTTGTATGAAAATCCACCCTTTACCGCCACTCAATAGCCTGGTCGCGTTTGAAGCGGCTGCGCGGCATTTGAGTTTTACCCTGGCGGCACACGAATTGAACGTCACCCAAGGGGCAATCAGTCGACAGGTTCGCCTGCTCGAAGACTATTTAGGCAAGGTTCTGTTCGAGCGCACCACCCGCACGATTCACCTGACCCCGGCCGCCAGCCAATATTATGAAACGGTCCGGGCGTCACTGCTGCAAGTGGCCCAGGCCACGGGTGAAATTCGCCATTGGCAGGGCGCCGGGCAAGTGACGGTCGCCACCAGTACCGCGATGGCTTCACTTTGGCTGTTGCCTAAAGTGAGTGAATTTCAACGGGAGAACGAAGAGATCGATCTTCGGATCATCGCCCATGACCAGGTCAAGGATTTCTCTCGCCTGGATTGTGACCTGGCCCTGTACTACTGCCGGACACCGCCCAGGGACATGCAGGTCACGCCATTGTTTTCCGAAGAGGTCTTCCCTGTGTGCAGCCCCGCTTACCTGGCCAAGCACCCGGCGCTGAACAAGCCTGAGGACCTGGCAGCCTGCACCTGGCTGTTTCTCGACGACCTGCAGCGCGACTGGATCGGCTGGCCCGAGTGGTTCCGCAGCCTGGGTCTGAAAAACGTCGAGCCCAAGCGCCGGATCAATATCAATAGCTACTCGATGTTGATCCAGTCGGCTATCGGCGGACAGGGTATTGCGCTGGCCTGGTCCAATCTGGTCGACAATCACCTGCACACCGGTGCCCTGGTACGACCGCTCGACACCGTGTTGCGCACAGACGCCCAGTTCTGTTTGCTGGAACCCTTGACGCGTGGTGGCATGCGGCAAAGTGTAAAACGCTTTCGCACCTGGCTGATGAATCAACTTCCAGCGCCGCAGGACAACGAGTAACGAAGTTGCCATGGTTGTCATCCAGGCCCACTGAAACACTCTGAGTCTCATATCTCGAACCCTCGGTATTTTTGATGCCGAGCGGCCATTTCGCACGCCTGTATTTATGATAAAAAATCATGAATTGCGCCGCAAATATCGTTTGTCGCGACCCCCCCTGTTTTCCCAAACTTGCTGCCAGCGGACCCTGGCCAATGCGCCTGCCGACCCTTCAATACCGTGCCCAGCAGGGGAGAACAATAATGAGCAGCATCCAGCAAATTCCTGTGCATCAGCTTGAAACCGTACTCAATCCGATTCATGAAGCGACGGGCCTCGGCAACGAGTTCTATACCGAGCAACGCTACTTCGAGCTGGAGCGCGATCAGGTCATGGGTAAAACCTGGGCCTGTGTCGGTTTCGCCAGCGATCTGGGCAAGGCCGGTTCGGTCAAGCCTGTCGATTTCATGGGTTTGCCTTTGCTGCTGATGCGCAATCGTGAAGGACTGGTGCAGGTGTTCCATAACGTTTGCAGCCATCGCGGCATGAAGCTGGTGGAGGAGGCCGGAGAGGTGCAAGGCGTGATTCGTTGCCCTTACCATTCCTGGACCTACGACCTCAATGGCGGGCTGCGCGGCACGCCCCATGTCGGCGGCATCGACCAGCACAAGGACGATCGCTTCGCCTGTGAAAAACATGGCTTGAAAGCGATCCGCAGCGCGATCTGGATGGACATGGTGTTCATCAACCTGTCCGGCGACGCACAACCGCTCGAAGACATGCTGGCGCCCTTGACCACACGCTGGACGCAGTTTCTCGGCGAGGACGGCATGAGCCTGCTGCGCCGTCGTCCGGGGCATGACGCCACCACGCTGGACATCAACTGCAACTGGAAGCTGGCGGTGGAAAACTACTGCGAAGCCTACCACCTGCCGTGGGTGCACCCGAGCCTGAACTCGTACTCGCGCCTGGAAGATCACTACAACATCATTTTCGACCAGCATTTCGCCGGCCAGGGCAGCTACGCCTACAACCTGTCGGACGTCGCCGGCACGCATCTGCCGAAATTCCCGGCCTGGCCGCTGGATCGCCTGCGCAACGCCGAATATGTCGCATTCTTCCCCAACGTCCTGCTCGGCATCCAGGCCGACCATGCCTTCGCCATGCAGCTGGAGCCGGTCGCGCCGGGACGCACCATCGAACACCTGCGCCTGTTCTACGTGGGCGACGACGCGGCAGGCAGCGATGAATTCAGCGCTTGCCGCGAGGCGATCCTGGAGTCCTGGAAAGTGGTATTCGCCGAGGACATCAGCTCGGTCGAAGGCATGCAGAAAGGCCGTCATTCCCCTGGCTACAAGGGCGGGGCGTTCTCTCCGGAAATGGACATCCCGACGCACTTCTTCCACCAGTGGGCCGCGCGTCAACTGCTCGCCACCACACCGTCTGCCTGAGGAGGTCCCATGTATCCGATAGCCTCTCACTGGCTCAATTACATCGACGGTCAGTGGCGCGACAGCGACCAGCATCTGGCTGTGCACAACCCGGGAACGGCCGAGCCGGTCGCGACAATCGCCCAGGCCAGTGTTGCCGATGCCGAGCGCGCATTGCTGGCTGCCCGCCGCTGTGCCGACAGCGGTGAGCTTACCCGTGCGCGCCCGGCGCAACGGGTCACCTGGCTGCTGCGCATTGCCGAGGAAATACGCGCTGTGGCCGATGAGGGCGCCTGGGTGCTGTGCCAGGAAAACGGCAAGCGCCTTGGCGATGCCAGGGACGAATTCATCGAGGCGGCGCGCTACTTCGAGTATTACGCCGGCATGGCCGACAAGATCGAGGGCACGTCGATCCCGCTGGGCAATGGCTACATGGACTTTACCCTGTACGACCCGATGGGCGTTTCGGCCCAGATCGTTCCATGGAATTTCCCGGTGTCGATCTGCGCCCGTTCGCTGGCTCCGGCCCTGGCGGCTGGCAATGCGGTGGTCATCAAGTCCCCCGAGCTTTCACCATTGGGCATGTGTGTGCTGATCCGCGCCATTGCCAAGGCCGGCTTGCCCGACGGCGCGGTCAACCTGATTTGCGGCCGCGGCCGCGAAGTCGGTGCGTATCTGGTCAGCCATCGCGCTGTCGATCAGATCGTGTTCACCGGGTCCGTGGCGACGGGCCAGTCGATTTTGCGCGATGCCGCGCAGCATGCGATTCCCAGCGTCATGGAGCTGGGTGGCAAGTCCGCGGCGATCGCCTTCGCCGATGCCGACCGCGAGCAACTGCTGGCCAGCGTCCAGTCCGGCATCTTCTTCAATGCCGGCCAGGTCTGCTCGGCGATGTCGCGACTGCTGGTGCAGCGCGAGATTTACGAAGAGGTGGTCGAGGCCGTCGTTGCCATGGCCGAAAGGCTCAGCGTCGGCCTTGGTCAGGACGACGCCGACCTCACTCCCGTGGTCAGCGCCGGGCAACTGGCGGGCATCGAAGACTTGTGCCGCCGCGCAGTGGAAGACGGCGCGGTAGCGGTCACCGGTGGTGAAGCATTCGCTGACCGGGCCGGGCATTTCATGCGTCCGACCGTGTTCCGCGACGTGACCCCGCCGATGTGCATTGCCCAGGAAGAGGTGTTCGGGCCGGTACTGGCCGTCATGCCGTTCGACACCGAAGACGAGGCCATTGCCATCGCCAACGGCACTGAGTTCGGCCTGGTGGCCGGTGTGTTCACCCAGGATATCAGCCGCGCGATGCGCTGCACGCGCCGCCTGAAATCCGGCCAGGTGTTCGTCAACGAATGGTATGCCGGCGGCATCGAAACGCCGTTTGGCGGTGTCGGCCTGTCGGGCTTTGGTCGGGAAAAGGGCCAGGAAGCCTTGTACAGCTACGTGCGTACCAAGAACGTCGCCATCCGCGTGGCAGGGGAGTGAATAGCATGTTCAAGACCTGGCTTTGCATCGTGTGTGGCCTGATCTACGACGAGGCACTGGGCTGGCCGCAGGACGGCATCGCCGCCGGCACCCGTTGGGAAGATGTCCCCGAAGACTGGATGTGCCCCGAATGCCACGTGGGCAAGGCCGATTTCGAGATGCTCGACATCAGTGAGTACACCCAGGCGGCGACGGTCGTCAGCGTGCCGGTCAGCGCGCCGCCGTTGGCCGTTGCAACGCCGTCGCCGCGCCAGCCGATCGTCATCATCGGCAGCGGTTATGCCGGTTACGGCCTGGCCCAGGCGTTGCGCAAGGCCGACCCCAAGGTCGAGATCCGCGTGCTGACCCAGGAGTCCGGTCACCTGTACTCCAAACCCGCGCTGTCGATCGGGCTGTCCCAGGGCAAAAGTGCCGAGGCCTTGTCCGGCGAATCGCCCCTGGCCATCGAGCAGCGTCTGAACCTGCGTGTTTATCCTTACTGCAAGGTACTGGGCATCGACAGTGCGGCGCGGCGCCTGCGTACCAGCTTCGGTGACATGGAGTACGGCCAACTGGTCCTCGCCAGCGGTGCGCAACCGATCCGCTTGCCGATCCAGGGCGATACTTCAGGGCTGATCAGCGTCAACAATCTGCAGGACTATCACGGCTTCCGTGAACGCCTGGAGGGCGTGCGACGTGTCGCCATCCTCGGGGACGGCCTGATCGGCTGCGAGTTTGCCAACGACCTGGCCCACAATGGCTTTGGCGTTGATGTCATCGGTCTGGGCCGCTGGCCGATGGAGCGCCTGTTGCCCGCCGATGCCGGGCAGATGCTGCAGCACGCGCTGGCTGAACTGGGCGTGACCTGGCATCTGCAGAACACGCTGCAAGCCATCGACGCAAGCGGGCAGGGCTATCGCCTGACACTCGCCGATGGCCACACCCTGGAGGCCGACCTGGTGTTGTCCGCCGTCGGACTGCGCCCGGACCTGAGCCTGGCCGAAAGTGCCGGTGTGGTGGTTGGACGAGGCATTCAAGTGAATGCCCAGCTGCAAACCTCTGTCCCGGGCATCTACGCCCTGGGTGACTGCATCGAGATTGGCGGGCAACTGCTGCCTTACCTGGCGCCGATCAACCAGGGCATCCAGGCGCTGAGCAAGACCCTGCTTGGCCAACCGACCGCCGTCGACTACCCCTTGATGCCCGTAACGGTAAAAACCCCGGCGGCACCGTTGTGCCTGTTGGCGCCTGTCATGGCCTGTGAAGGTGAATGGCGCTGCACGCCGACCGAGGATGGCTTGAGTGCCGGTTTTTACGACATCCAGGGCCAGCTCAATGGCTTTGTCCTGCTCGGTCGCCAAGCGCAAACGCAACGCAGCACATTGCTGCAGTCCTGTCAGCACACCCAGCAGGCTGTCGCCTGAGGCCAGACCCATGAAAAACACGATCAACCTGCCTTATGACGATGCGAGTTGCGGCTGGTATGCCGCGCTGCCCGAGCAACCGGCCTGCAAGCGCCTGTCCGGCGAACAGCGTGCCGACTACGCCGTGATCGGCGCGGGCTTTGCCGGCCTGGCCGCGGCCCGGCGCCTGGCCGAGCATCATCCGCAAGCGCGTATCCTGTTGGTGGATGCGCAACGGGTCGCCCATGGCGCCTCGGGGCGCAACTCCGGGTTCGTGATCGACCTGCCGCACAAGTTCGCGCTGGAGCATCCGGACCCCGCGCACAAACAGCGTTTGCTGGCGCTCAACCGCGCCGCGATTGCCCAGCTGCAAGGCCTGGTGCAAACCCGAGGGATCGATTGCCAATGGTCCCATGCCGGCAAGTACCAGGGCGCTGTCGGCGAACGTGGCCTGGCCTACCTGGACCATTTCGAACGCCTGATGAGCGACCTCGGCGAACCGTTCCGCCGGGCCGATAGCGCCGAGTTGGCCAAGGTGCTGGGCACCGGCCATTACCGCGGCGCCATCTACACCCCCGGTTGCTACCTGATGCAACCGGCGGCGCTGGTCACCGGTCTGGCGCGGACCTTGCCGGCCAATGTCGAGTTGCTGGAAGAGTCACCGATCCAGCGCCTGGAGCGCGACGGCCGTGGCGGCTGGATCCTGCACGGCACAGCAGGGCAGATCCGCACTCCGCAACTGCTCCTGGGCACGAGCATCTTCACCCAGGAGTTCGGCTACCTGCGCAATCGCCTGTTGCCGGTCATGACCTTTGCCAGCTGGACCCGCCCGTTGACCGATGCGGAACTGGCCACTTATGGCGGCCAGCTGGACTGGGGGCTGACCCCGGCGGATCATGCCGGTACGACGGTGCGCATGACCCAGGACCGCCGCCTGATCATCCGCAACACCTACAAGCACGTGCCCAAATACGGTCGCAGCACCAGCGATGCCATGCGCTCGAAAGTGCAGGACTCGCACCGCAAGGCTTTCCTGGCGCGCTTCCCGCAGCTGGCCGGGGTGCCTTTCAGCCATACCTGGGGCGGCGTCTACGCCATCTCGCGTAACTTCACCAACTTTTTTGGCGAACTGGAAAACGGTGTCTACGCGTCAGCGTGCGACAACGGCGTGGGTGCGGCCTGGGGCACCATCTCCGGGACGATGCTGGCCGATCTGGCGGTGGGTGCCGATTCGGCGCAGCTCAACGATATCCGCGCGGTGACCGGCATGCCGTCGCTCAACCCGCCGGAGCCTTTTCTCGGCCTGGGCGTTCGCTCGCGCATTCGCCTGGCGGCCTGGAACAGCCGGAGTGAACTATGAGCCAGGCGGATAACGGCAACCGTCGGGTGCTGCGCATCGACCATCAGGACCTGGACTTTACCTTTCGGGGTGGCCCGCCAGGCGCCGCGTATGTGGCGCGAGCCATCAGCAACGAAGTCTCGCCGAACATCGGTGTGGGTTTTGCCCGCTGGGAAGGTGCGCAAGTGGCCTGGACGGTGCTGTACGACGAGGTGATTTTCGTGATCGAGGGGTGCTTCGAATTGCGCGTTGGAGACGAGCTTTTTGAGGTCACGCCCGGGCAGTTGCTGTGGATACCCGAAGGCACCGAACTGGTTTATGGCGGGCATGCGTTGTTCGGGTATGTGGTTCACCCCGGCAACTGGAAGCAACTTCACGGCTTGGCTTGAAGCGCAATTCTCGGGGATCGCACGGTGATAAGACTGACAAAAACCTTCGGTGCGCTTTATCTGGCCAGCCTGTTGATGCAGCTGGGATCGACCTTGCTGATGACCTATCTGGCGCTGCGCCTCAATGCGATGGGGGCGAGTGAAACGGCAGGTGGTGCGTTGATGGCCGCCAATGCCCTGGGGATGGTGCTGGGTGGCTGGGTCGGGCGCAGCCTGATCGCACAGGTCGGGCATATTCGAACCTATGCGGCCTGTGCCGGACTGATTGCGGCAGCGGTTCTGGCGCATGAGTTCAGCACGTCCCTGCCTTTCTGGCTGGTGTTGCGGGGGCTGGTCGGGCTGGCCATGATGTGCCAGCTGATGGTGCTGGAAAGCTGGCTCAACGACCAGGCCCGGACCGAGCAGCGCGGCAGCGTGCTGGCGCTGTACATGGTCGCCAGCTACGTCGGCATGATGCTCGGGCAATTGGCCTTGAGTCTCGACGAGGGGTTGGGAATCCGTGCGCTGCTGGGTGTGGCGATGGTGTTTGCGCTGTGCTCGGTGCCGGTGGCGCTCACTCGCAGCGCCCATCCGACGGCGGTGCCCGCGGCTTCGATCGACCTGCGGTTGTTTGTGCGGCGCATTCCGCAGTCATTGGTGACGATCCTGGTGTCCGGCATGATCAATGGCAGCTTCTACGGGCTTGCCGCGATCTATGCCAGCAAACAGGGACTGGAGACAGCACAGGTCGGCCAACTCATGGCCTTGACCATCGGTGCCGGGCTGTTGGCGCAGTTGCCGTTGGGCTGGCTCTCGGATCGTCTGCCTCGTGCAAGTCTGATCCGCGCGGTGGCGGTCTTGCTGGTGCTCATCAGCCTGCCGCTGGGCTTCAATCAAGCGCCTGCATTCGTGACTCTGCTGTGTTTCGGTTCGGCGATCGGCTTTCTGCAGTTCTGCCTCTACCCGTTGGGCGTGGCGTTGGCCAACGACAACATGGAGCCGCAACTGCGCGTCTCGCTGTCGGGCATGTTGTTGATCACCTTTGGTGTCGGTGCCTGCATCGGTCCGCTGATTGCGGGTGGGCTGATGGAGTTCTTCGGCACCTCAAGCTTCTACTTTTTCTATGCCGGCAGCGCCGCGTTGCTCGCACTGTGCGTAGGCCAGGCGAAAGTCACGGGCAAGCACCTGCAAAAGGATGCGCCGCTGCATCATCCGGTGACGCCAAACGGGATTGCCAGCTCTAACCTGGTATCGGTGGCTGACCCCCTGGGTGAGTGCATCGACGGGCGTTAAGTGGGAGGTGGGCGAGCCGGGTTTATTGATGCGTTTTTCTCATGAGTCGGTGATTAAAAATGGTTTGAACGATGGTCAGGTTTCAATCATCTTGGCGATGCTGCCAAAACCGAGTTAGACCGGAATTAATCTGAAGATATACAGCGCCCTGATGTCATTCGATATCAAGGGATCAATATCTTGCGGAATACTCTCTAAAACCCTTAAACAAAAACAAAAGGGGAAAACAATGCGTGCGCAATCAGGCATGTTAAAAGGCTTGAACCCGAATGTGACAGTCGCTTCGATAGTAGCGGTGATCTCATTTGTTCTGTTTTGTGCATTTAAAGACGAGCAGGCAGCCAAGGCCTTTGAAATGGCTTCGGTGTTTATCCTGCATAACTTTAAGTGGTATTACATCGCCCTGATCAGTGGCGTACTCGGTTTGCTGCTGTATATCTCCGTCAGTCGTTTTGGCAATCTAAAACTGGGCACCGAGCACGATCGGCCCGAATTCAGTTTCGCTTCATGGATTGCCATGCTGTTCAGTGCGGGCATGGGCATCGGGCTGATTTTCTGGTCCGTGGCCGAACCCATGCTGCACTATGCCGACAACCCGTTCTCCAAGGGCCTGACGGACGAGTCGGCCACCCTGGCGATGCGCATCACCCTGTTCCACTGGGGTCTGCATCCTTGGGCGATCTTCTCCATGATTGGCCTGAGCCTGGCCTACTTTGCCTACCGTAAAGGTTTACCGCTAGCCCTGCGTTCGCTGCTGTACCCGCTGATTGGTGACCGTATCTACGGCTGGATCGGCCATGTTGTCGATATCATGGGTGTCGTCATTACGGCCTTTGGTGTTTCACAGTCCCTCGGTCTGGGCGTTGCGCAGATCAATACCGGGTTGCATCAGGTATTCGGTATTCCGGTTAGTATCGGGTTGCAGCTATCGATCATTCTGGTTGTCAGTATTATTGCCTGCATTTCGCTACTGGCCGGGCTGTCAAAGGGTATGAAGCGTATCTCTACGCTTAATATGTACCTGTCATTTATTTTGATGTTGGCGGTACTGGCTATCGGTCCAACTCGTTACATCCTCAACTTGATGTTTGAGTCCGCCGGCGACTACGTACAAAACATCGTTGGCCTCAGCTTCTGGATGGACACGCAGAAAGACACCGAATGGCAAAACTGGTGGACGGCGTTCTACTGGCCGTGGTGGATGACCTGGGGGCCTTTTGTCGGCCTGTTCATTGCGCGGATTTCCAAAGGCCGGACCATCCGTGAACTGGTGATCGGGGCGCTGGTGGTACCGACCATGGTGACCATCCTGTGGATGTCGGTGTTCGGTGGCGCTGCGCTGAAAAACGAACAGCAGGATCGCCAGGCTTATCAGGCATCCGTTGCCAGCCAGGTTGTGGGTCAGGAACAACCGAAGTTCGAAGGCGGCACGGTGCTGCTTGCCACCAAGAAAGAAACCACGGCGGCGATGTTCACGCTGGTTCAGTCACTTGATGGCCCTACTGTTGGCGCCGTTCTTTCGATACTGGTGTGCGTGTTGCTGGGTGTGCACTTTGTCACCACGGCAGATGCCGGAACCCAGGTGTTGTGCACCTTGTGTGCCCTGGGCAGCACCAATCCGCCCAACTGGATCCGGTTGCTGTGGTGCATTCTGGAAGGGGCGATTGCGGCGGGCCTGCTGCTCGCCGGGGGACTCAAGGCCATTCAGATGGCAAGTATCGCCGCCGGATTGCCGATCGCCATGTTGCTGCTGGTGATGTCCTACACCCTGATCCATAGCTTGCGCAAGGAGATGCCGAGTGTGCCGGCGTGGACGCCAGCGGCGCAGGTTTTGCCGGAAATTGAGCGCCGTGAATCGCAGGCGAGTGGGGGGCGTGTGGGTTCGTTGGTTTCTGCACAGGCTTAGGGCGCGTAATCGTTGGCGTCATGCATTCCCCCTCATTTTGTTAACAGTGTTTGTCCGGCGCTGCGCTGTTTGGCGCCGGGCTAAACCCCTAGCATCGTCTCTACCGAATGAACCAACCCGGTTGGTTCACGAAGTACAAGCCAGCCAACTTGAACGAGACGGTGAACAACATGAACATCTCAAAAATCGCGATTTTCCTCGCACTCAGTTGTATCGGCGCCCAGGCCTTTGCCGAAGAAAGCCAGGCCAAAGTGTCGAGAGACCAGACACCGGTTGAGACGTATTCCTACGGTTCGAAACTGGACGTAAAAAAGGTCATTTCCGTGACCGACGTTCCACCAGAGTGCGGCCCGGTTTCAGCGCAAATGACCTATGAAGACTCCCAGGGCCAGCGCCATGTCATGCAGTATCAAGTCATGGGCACTGGATGCTCGAACGGTTGAGTACTGGTATGACGGTGGAGGGTCGACACTCCATCCTCAGAGGTGCCTGGTTTTTTTTGATGAGCGGGCAATTTTGTCATCGGTAGCCAACAACCCGGGCAGGTAGTCCTTGAGAAACTCCACCCAGGTTTTTATTTTTGCATCGACGAATTTTCGTGAAGGGTAGATGGCGAACAGGTTCAACTCTTCAAAATGGTATTGCGGCAGTACCCGCACCAAAGTGCCTGCCTTGAGGCCGGCCACGGCGGACGCAATCGGTTGAATGCCGATCCCCATGCCCCGGGTGATGGCGACTGTCATGGCATCGGCGGTGTTGACGTGAAACGGCGACACCGGTGTGTTGATGGTCTCCACGCCTTCGGGCCCTTCGAACACCCAGTGCTCGGCCGGCATGACCGTGTTGACGATTCTCAGGCAATCATGTGTGCCAAGCGAACCCGGCGTGTCGGGCCTTCCGCGTTTCTCAAGGTAGGTCGGCGAAGCGCAGAGAATGCTGTAGGTGATGCCGAGGCGCTGGGCGACAAAGCCAGAGTCCGGCAGGTCCCGCGCCAATACGATCGACATGTCGAAGCCTTCCTCCAGCAGATCCGGCAGGCGATTGGTCAGGACCAGGTCAAACAACACCGAGGGGTGTGTCTCGCGGTATCTGGCGATGGCGTCGATCACGTAGTGGTTGCCGATGGCCGACATCGCATGAATCTTCAAGCGGCCCACGGGGGTGACCTGTGCGGTGGCTGCTTCCTCTTCCGCTTCACGCAGTTCTTCCAGGATTCTCTCGCAGCGCTGCAAATAACGCGTACCGGCCTCGGTCAACGCCAGGCGCCGGGTCGTGCGGTTGATCAGGCGGGTTTGCAGGCGGGCCTCCAGGCTGGAGACCGCCTTGGAAACGTTGGTCGTGGTGGTGTCCAGCAAATGCGCCGCCGCGGTAAAGCTGCCGCTCTGGGCGACCGCCATGAAAAATCGCATGCTCTGGAAAACATCCATCGTTGTCACCTCAAGGGCTCGGCAGAAAAAGGACGGTCCAGGACCGTCCCCTCGTGGCCTGTTATTTCTTGCGCGGGATGAATCCCGGTACACCGGTTTCCACGACCGAATTGAAGCGTATCCGCGTTGTGATCTCTTCGCGAATTTCCAGCATGGCCCGGTGGGGCAGGGTAGCGATATCAAAGTTTTCGCGGATATGGCTCAGTGTTGCCGACGTGGTCAGGAACGCTGACCCCCGCTGCACAGCCCACGCCAGCAAGACTTGGGCAGGGGTGCGCTGCAAATGCCGGGCGATCCCGGTAATCACTGCGTCTTCCAGCACGTTCGGCTCCATGCCATGCCCCAGCGGGGCAAAGGCCAGGACGATGATCCCGTGCTCCTTGCAGTAGTCGAGCAGCTCCCACTCCGGCAGGTAAGGGTGGGATTCGACTTGCACCACGGCGGGCTTGATCCGCGCCACGGCGACGATCTCTTTCAGCGCCTCCAGGGTGATGTCCGACAGGCCGATGGACCTGCAGCGACCTTCGTCCACCAGTTGCTCAAGGGCTCGCCAGGTGTCGATCAGGGTCACGCCGGCGTCGTAGATGACGTGACCGAATGCGTCCCTGGGGTCCTGGTCGTCCCCGGCCTGAAAAGCGAAGGGCGTGTGGATCAGGTAGCAATCGATGTAATCCACCTGCAGCCGTCGGCAGCTGGCTTCAAAAGCCGGCAGCACCCGCTCGGGGCGGTGGTTGGTGTTCCACAGCTTGGTGGTGATGAACAGCTCTTCGCGCCGCGCCTTGCCCGCGTCCATGAAGGCTCGCAGGGCAACGCCGACACTTTCCTCGTTGCGATAACGCTCGGCACAATCGAAATGGCGGAACCCGGTTTCCAGGGCGTGGGTGATCGCCTGGGTGGTGACGCTCAAGTCTTTGAACAGGGTGCCGAAGCCCACGGCGGGCATCTTGCCCGTACCGTGATTGAGGGCAAATCGGGTATCGCCAAGTTCATCGTGAAAGGCTTCGTAGGACATGTCTTTACTCCAATAACCGAGGCCGCGGCCTCTACTGATACGAACGTTGTGCTGATTCACGGCTGGCAAGCTGTTGCTCGAACACGCCGACGGAGTTACCGCCCAGGGCGACAAACAGCTGCACGGTGTCGAGGTACTGCGCGGTCTTGACCTGGATCTGGCCCAGCAGCGCCTGTTGGTAGGCACGCTCGGCTTCCAGCACCTGGAGGATGCTGTTCTCGCCTTGGGCGTAGGCTTGCCGGTTCAGGCGCAAGCTGGTGTCGGCCGCTTGCAGCGCATCCTCCTGGGCACGCAATGCCTGCGCGTCATGGTTGATCGCCTGCAGCGTGTCCGCGACCTGGCCGAACGAGGCGATGACCGTCTGCTGATAGCCGGCGAGCGTCGCGTTGTAACCCTCGACGGCGGCCTGGCGTTCGGCCTTGAGGGTTCCGCCGTTGAAGATCGGTCCGGCGATCCCCGCCGCGAAGCCCCAGAGTGCCGCGCCGCCATTGCCCGACGCGGCCTGGACCAGGGAGGCGGACAAGGTCACCCGCGGATAGAGGTTGGCGGTGGTCACGCCGACGGCGGCGCTGGCGATGTGCAGTTCGGCCTCGGCCTGGCGCACGTCCGGCCGGTCGTGGGCCATTTCCGAGGGCAGGCTGACCGGCACGTTCGACGGCAAGGCGAATTCGTCGAGGTGAAAGTCCGGCGCAATCCAGTCGGCCGGGCCTTTGCCGGTCAGGATCGACAGCGCATGCCGCGCCGCATCCCGTTGCTGGGCCAGGGGTGGCAGCAACGTGCGGTCCTGGGCAAGCCGGGTTTCGGCCAGCGATACATCGATCTGCGTGGTCGTGCCGTTCATTAGAGCCGCGCGCACCAGTTCGAGGTTCTTGCTGTCGTTGGCCAGCAGCTTCTCCACGGCCTGGATTTGCGCATTGGCCGATGCGATCAACAACGACTGGCTGGCAACCTCGCCGGTCAGGGTCAGGTACGCCGCTTCGTAGCGATGCTTTTGCAGATCGGTGAACGCTTGCTGCTGTTCGACCAGCCGCTTGTTGCCACCGAACACATCCAGGTCGAAGCCGACCCGTGGCCCGATTGCATAGAAGTTGCTGACAGTGGGTTCCTTGGCGTTGTGCAGCCGCTGGCGACCTGCCGTCGCGCCGAAGTCGACTTGCGGGTACAGCGCACCTTGCGCCGCCGCCACCGATTGAGAGGCCTGGCGAATGGTGGCGTCGGCAGCGACCAGCCCAAGGTTGCCGTCGATGGCCCGGCGTACGACCTGGTCGAGCTTGGGCGAGCGGAAGGCGGACCACCAGTGCCCGCTGACTTTCTGGCCCAGCGCGATGCGCTGTTCGCCACCCTGGCCGAGACGTTGCTCCGCCTGTTGGTCGTAGTGCTGCGACGGGCTGGCAGCCGGGGTTTTAAAGTCAGGGCCGACAGTGCAGGCCGAGAGAAAAACCAGCGCTGACAATGCCGTGATTTTCGTTTGGAACAGATGACTGGATTTCATTGGGCACACTCCACGAAAACTAGTTGGCCGCAGCGGGTTTGCGAAGAAAGACAATCAGCGGACTCACGACCAGCATCGCCACCATCAAGATCTTGAACTGGTCGACGACGGCGACGAACGCAGCCTGGTGGGTGATCATGTGGTTCAGCCCTTCAAGTGCCGGCAAGGGCAGCGACGCGGTGCCGAAATGGGCCGCGGCGCGAAAGGGCGTCACGTTGCTGACCAGTGCCGAGTGCATCGCCTGGGTATTGTTGAAGAAGAAAATCTGCACGATCGCCACGCCGAGGGTGCTGCCGTAAACACGGGAAAGATTGAACAGACCGGTGCCTTCCGGGCGCAGGTTGGGGTCGAGGGTGCTGAACGCGACCTTGGTCAGCGACGGCATCAACATGCCGATGCCGATTCCCTGGATCGCGCCGGTCATCGCAACCGGCGACCAGTCCATCAGCGGCGAATAGCCGAGCATCAGCCAATTGGCATAGATCACCAACCCGGCACCTGCCGCCACGAACAATCGACGGTCGAGACGCTCGGGCACGCGCCCCATCAGCAGGAACGCGCCCACCAGCCCGATACCGCGTGGGATGGTCAGGGCACCGGTGGTGTCAGGCGGGTAGCCGAGGATTTCATCGAGCATCGGCGACGTCAGGGCCATGGTCGACAGCAGCACGAAACCCACGGCGAAAAAGATGAGGGTCGACAGCACGAAATTGCGATCGTGGAACAGGCGTTTGTTGAGGAAATGCGCCTGTTTGGTCAGCACATGCACCAGGAACAAGTACAAGCCCAGTCCACTGGCCAGCGCCTCGATCCAGATTTCCGGCGAGTCGAACCAGTCCATGCGTTCGCCACGGTCGAGCAGCATTTGCAGGCTGATCAGGCACAGCGTGAAGCTGCCGAAGCCGAAGAAGTCGAAAGCCGGTGCCTTTGCGGCTTTTTTCTCGGCCAGCAACAGCGCCACGACCAGGAAGATGTACGCTGACAACGGCAAGCTGATGTAGAAGATCGGACGCCAGTCGAAATGCTCGGCGATCCAGCCACCGATACTCGGGCCGCTGACGATGCCCACGAGCACGATGGCGGTCCAGGTCGCGCCGAACTTCATGCGCTTCTCGGGCGCCAGCGTCTCCATGGCAATCGCCATCGACAGCGGAGCCAACACGCCACTCGCCAGGCCTTGAATGATGCGTGCGCCGATGAACTCCAGCGGCGTGCTGGAAGCGGTGGCCAGCAACAAGCCGAGGACGAAGAACGCCAGCGCGGCTTGATACACAAGCTTCAAACCAAAGCGCCCGGCAAGCCACTGGGCAATCGGCATGGTGATAGCGCTCGCCGCCAGGTACGCGGTGAAAATCCAGCCCGCCTGGTCGTCGGTCATCGACACGCTGCCTTGAATCAGCCGCAGTACCGCATTGGGCAACGGCAGGTTCGCCGACTGCATGTAAGTCGCGAGCAGAACGGCCAACCTGAGCGAGCGCGCACTGCCTGCATTCGGGGTTGTATCTGCATGGGCGTTCATTAGAAGTTACCTGCCGTCAGCAACGATTTGAGCGGATGCCACCATGGCGTGCTGAAACCGGTATCGACCTTGACCGTGGCGCTGGTGCCGGAGAACAGCGGCAGGGCAGGGTCGGCGTCATCCAGTTCGAGGCGAACCGGTACCCGCTGGACCACCTTGACCCAGTTGCCGGTGGCGTTTTCCGGCGGCAGCAAGGCGAAGTCCGAACCGGCACCGGGGCTCATGCTGGTGACGTGGGCCTTGAACACGCGATCCGGGTAGGTGTCGATGCGGATGGTCGCTTCCTGGCCCGGACGCATGTGCGTGACCTGGGTTTCGCGGAAGTTGGCCTCGATCCAGATCTCGTGGTCGCAAATCAGCGCAAAGGCTGGCGCACCGTTGTTGAGGTAGTTGCCCACCTGCAAGTCGTCGACTTTGGCAACGATGCCGTCGGCCGGCGCATAAACCGTCGCGTATGAGAGGTACAACTGCGCTTCGTCGAGCTGCGCCTTGGCCTCGCGAACGCTCGGATGGCTATCGATGGCGATGTTCGGGTTGCCGTTCAAGGCCACGACGGTGCTGGCGATCTGTTGCTCGATGGACGCAATGCGTTGCCGTGACACCTTGAGGTCGGTTTCCGAACGCTCATAAATGGCACGGGAAACGAATTCGGTCGCCACCAGCGCTTTCTTGCGGGCAAATTCCTTCTGGTCGAAGTCCGCCGACTCTTTGGCCGATTGCAATTCCGCCTGCTGTTGGCGATAGCTAGCCTTGAGGCCATCGATGCGCAGCCGCGCGACACTCAGCTGCGCTTCGGCACGATTGATCGCGATCTGCAATGGCTTGGGATCGATGCGAAACAGCACCTGGCCTTTGGTGACCTTCTGATTGTCTTCAACGGCGATTTCTACAACCTGACCGGAAATCCGCGCGTTGATCGAGGCCTTGGCCACCCGGGCGTAAGCATTATCGGTGGTGACGAAAGGCACGCCGGCAACGTAGTGGGCGTAGCCAACGGCGGCGAAGAGGGCGGGCAAGCCCACCATCAGCCAGGGCCGCAGCTTCTCCTTGAAGGGTTTCCTGATGGGCGATTGGGCCTCGAAGGCCTGGGAAGCCGGAATGTCGATTTGCGTAGTCATGATCGAATGCACCTTTAACCGGGAATTCGGGCCTGGCGTTATCGCCTGGCACCGGCATGAATAAATGCTGTTGGAAAACAAACCCGCAGGCGGTTGGGAGGATCGCTCCGCCGCCTCTGTTTAGTCGCTGCAACACCCGGTTCGAGCTTCGCTTGAACAAACATGGATCAAGGAATTCGTGGTTCCTTATTTTTGTGCGATGGTGTAAAAATATCCCCTCACCCACCTTCCTGCAAGGATTTTGTACGACATGGCACAAAATAAAGTGACAGAGGGCAAAGGCCGCGGCCGGCCCCGCGCGTATGACCCGCAGACAGCGCTGCAACAAGCCCTCGGTGTGTTCTGGAGCACCGGCTACTCCGGCGCCTCCCTGGACAGCATCGCCACGGCGGCCGGGATGAATCGCCCCAGCCTCTATGCGGCCTTCGGTGACAAACATTCCCTGTACATCAAGGCGCTCGAGCAGTACTGGGAGTTTGCCGCCGCCGACATGCAGGCCGCGCTGACTGACCGCGAACTGACTTTGCGCCAGGCCCTGATGCGCTTCTATGAGGGGCAGTTGTCGATCTATTTCTCGGGCGAGGGCCAGCCACGCGGCTGTTTCGCGATTGGCACGGCGACGACCGAAGCCGTCGAGGATTCGCAGATCCGTGAGGTGCTGGGCGATCGCCTGAGCCGGCTGGATGCCGATCTGGAGGCGCGCCTGCGAGCTGCCATTGAATCCGGCGAGCTCAAGAGTGATGTCGATGCAGCGGCGCTGGCCGTACTCGCTTCATCGCTGCTGCACAGCATTTCGATCCGTGCGCGGGCGGGCAAGTCCCGTGCAGAGTTGACGGCGCTCGCACGCAATGCGATTGGTGTGATCTGCGGTGGCTGAGGGGCTCGACGATATATTGGCGGAGCACCTGGACGTGGTTTTTTGCGGGATTAACCCCGGCATTATGGCCGCGGCCCAGGGGCACCATTTCGCCGGGCGCGGCAATCGCTTTTGGCGCACCCTGCACCTCGCCGGTTTTACGTCACAGCAACTGTTACCGGAACGAGACAGGTCCATCCTCGAATATCGCTGTGGTTTGACCGCAGTGGTCGATCGGCCGACGGCGCGCGCGGATCAGCTGTCGATCGATGAATTTGTCGAGGCCGCGGCGGCCTTCGAACAAAAGATAAGCAGGTTTGCGCCACGTTTCGTGGCATTTCTCGGCAAGGCGGCGTACTGCGCCTTGTCCGGCCAGCGCGACGTTGCCTGGGGGGCGCAGCCGAAAACCTTTGGCAATGCCGCGGTCTGGGTCCTGCCCAATCCCAGTGGGCGAAATCGCGCCTTCGCCCTTGAACAACTAGTGGATGCGTACCGCCAGCTGTACGAGGTAGCAAGTGGACATCTACTTTAACGGTAAAACTCTCCTCGTTGAGGACTCCATGTCATCGGTATCTGAAAATCCTCCGAGTTGCGGTTGAAGGTTTATGGTCAGTGTGCGCAAGAAGTTGCGCACTCATTTTCATAAAAAACTAGACGATCCTACTCCAGGCCGCGCCGCACAAGGGCTGCAGTCAAGTGCGCAAGAAGTTGCGCAGTACTGCGCAACTTCTTGCGCACTTCAAGCGTATTTTCTCCGGAAAAATGAAGTTCGGTCATGGAGATACTATTAACTTATTGTTATTTAAGAATATTTAATAGTTGGCATGAACCTTGATGATATCTGGTCCAGGCTTGACCGGCAATTTGGCCTTTCAAGTCTCCTTTTTTTCAGCAAGGAGAGCCTCCATGGCTACACCCGCTTACATGTCCATCACCGGCACACGCTCTGGCTTAATCACCGAGGGTGCCTTCACCGCGGATTCGGTGGGCAATACCTACCAGGAAGGTCATGAAAACCAAGTCATGGTTCAAGGTTTCCAGCACGAAGTGATCATCCCGCGTGATCCGCAATCCGGCCAACCCACCGGCCAACGTATCCATAAACCGGTGGTCATCACCAAGGTTTTCGACAAGGCTTCTCCTCTGCTGCTGGCAGCGTTGACCTCCGGTGAGCGTCTGACCAAGATCGAGATCCAGTGGTATCGCACTTCGGGGAAGGGTATTCAGGAGCACTACTACACCACCACCCTGGAAGACGCGATCATCGTCGACATCAAAGATTACATGCTCAACTGTCAGGACCCATCGAACGCGCATTTCACTCATCTGGAAGACGTGCACTTTACCTATCGCAAAATCACCTGGACCCATGAAGTGTGCGGCACTTCGGGTTCCGATGATTGGCGTACGCCGGTCGTCGGCTAAGACACACCGCATGGGCCAGCGTCTGCTGTCCCATGCGTTTGTTGGCTGACGGCCGCATTCACCCTCGCGGTGAAGCCATCAGCCTGCGTTTCTTCTCTTCCAGCTTAAGGGCAAGCCTATGTTCGCGTCGGCCAATACCGTACGTTTCGAACTGCTGATCCCGTCTGTACGCCATGATTTCAAGGTCCTGGCTTTTGCGGGGATCGAAGCCATCAGCGCCTTGTATGCGATCCAGGTGGAATTGGTCAGTGAGTACCCGGATTTTGATCTGCAAAGCCTGCTCAGCCAGCCGGCCTTTCTGCGCTTTGGACTCAACGGCGAAGGTCTGCATGGGCGCATCGAAGATGTGTGGGTGGGGGAAAGCGGCAGGCGCCTGACCCGTTATCAGCTGACCCTGGTACCGGCGTTGCACTACCTGCAGTTCAGCCACAACCAACGGATTTTCCAGAACCTGACGGTGCCGCAAATCATCGTCCAGGTTCTCAAGGGACACGGCATCCTGGCCGATACCTATACCTTCCATGTCAGCACCAGCCCGGTGCGCGAATACTGCACTCAATATGCGGAAAATGACTTCGAGTTTCTGCAGCGGTTGTGCAGCGAAGACGGTATTGCCTGGCATTACCAGCACAGTCCGGACGGGCATCATCTGGTGTTCTCCGACCATCAGACCTTTTTTCCCACGCTGGGCGAAATACCCTATCAGCAAGGCTCCGCAATGGTGGCGGAGCACCCGGTGGTCAGCCAGTTTTCCCAGCGGTTCAGCACCCGCACCAGCACCACCACGCGCCGTGGCTACGACTTCGAACGCCCCAGCCGCTTGCAGGAACAGCAGGTCACTGCCGAGTTCACGCCCACGCTGGAAGACTACCGGTACCCGGCGCCGTTCAGCACGGAAAAGCACGGCCAGCAACTGGCCCGCCAGGCATTGGAACGGCATCGCGGCGACTACCAGTTGGCCGAGGGCAAAAGCGATCAGCCGTTCCTGCGCAGCGGCCACTTGTTCGGCCTGACCGAGCATCCGCGGCAAGCGTACAACGACTTGTGGTTGTTGCTCCGTGTGCATCACGTGGGCAAACAGCCCCAGGTGCTGGAAGAAGCGATTACCCGAGAAGTTGAACCCAACGACGGCTTTACCCAGGGCTATCGCAACGACTTCAGCGCGACGCCGTGGGACGTGTTCTACCGTCCGCCACTGCTGTTGCGCCCCTCGGTGCTGGTCTGCCAGACCGCCCGCGTCACGGGACCGCAAGGCGAGGACATCTATTGCGATGAATACGGCCGGGTCAAGGTCGAGTTCCCTTGGGACCGCGCCGAATTGGGCAGCGAACAGAGCAGTTGCTGGCTACGGGTGTCCTCCAGCTGGGCGGGGGAGGGTTTCGGTGCGGTGACCCTTCCGCGCATCGGCATGGAGGTCGTGGTGACCTTTCTCGAAGGCAATCCGGACCATCCGTTGATTACCGGCTGCGTACCGAACAAGGTCAATTCCGTGCCATACCCGTTGCCGGAGCACAAGACCAAAACCGTGCTGCGCAGCCACAGCTCGCCCGCCAGTGGCGGCTACAACGAGCTGTCGATTGAGGACCGTGCCGGCCAGGAACTGATCTACCTGCGCGCGCAACGGGACCTGCAGCAGAAGGTTGGGAATGACAGCCGACTGGAAGTGGGTAACGAGCGCCACGAAACCATCAAGGGCAACAGCATCGCGGTGCTGGAAGCGGAAGACCAGCGCACCGTCACGGCAGACCGCAAGGTCGAGCTCAAGGCCAACGATTACCTGCAAGTCGCCAACAGCAGTCACACCCGTGTTGGTCAGGCGCTGGTGGCCGAAGCCGGCCAGCAAGTGCACCTCAAGGCCGGGGTCAATCTGATCCTCGACGCTGGAGCCAGCCTCACCTTGAAAGCCGGTGGTCAGCACTTCGTGATGGACCTTGGGGGGATTTTCAGCAGCGTACCGATCGTTCAGGGCGGTGCGCCCATGGTCGGGATTCTACCGCTACAGGCGGCACAGGCGCTGGGCAGCACGCCGCCAGCGATCATCGCCAGTCCGCTGTCCATCGTGACCGCCGCTAAACAACAGGCAGCGGATTACTGCCCGCTCTGCGAGGCCTGTCGCGATGGCCTGTGCAACCTTGGAGAGATGGCATGAGTACGCTGGAACAATGGTTGGATACCCAAGCCCAGCCGGGACGACTCCTGTACCTGGTGCTGGACGCTGACGGCCAACTCGATGAGCGCAATGCCCTGGCCAACGAGCTCGGACCCGACCGGTACCGCAACTTGTACATCGGCACGCCGGCTGAGTCGTTGACGAACATCGGCCCGTACCTTTTTCAGCTGGCGTCGCTGGATCATCCCGTTGTCCAGGCCTTGCTCAAGAGGCCTGAGCGCCATTGGGGCTGGTTGGCCAGTGCAGCCGAAACGGACCTCGATGCGATCACCACCCATTGGCAAGAGCGCCTTGTGACCGCAGAGCGGCAGAATCAGGCGCTCTACCGTTTGCACGACAACCGTGTGCTGGGGCGCGCGCTGGCCTATCTGCGATCCGAGCAGTATCCCGAATACCTCGGGCCAATGATTAGCGTGTGTTATTGGCAGGCACAGCAGTGGACGGTCACCGACAACCCCAATCCAGGTATGCACCCGTTACCGTCTGATCCTGCATGGCTGAAGACCCCCGCGCCAGAGGCCATCTTTGCCAGCGTGCAATTCGACAACAGTCGCCGTTATCTGATGAGTGAGCATACCGATGCACTAGCCGATCTTGCCGAGCAGCAGGAGGTCGATACCTGGCTGCGTGCTCAACTCGACCTGGCCGGCACCTGGGGCTGGCATACGCCTGGGCAGGTGCATTTTTTACTGACGCAGAGTCTGCAAGCTTCGGGATATCTGCTGCCCCGGTCCTGGTTGCCTAGACCGAATGAAAACACGTCGACGCACTTTGATCGCGTGTATCAGGAAGTACGGTACTGGCAGGGAGAGGGGCCCGTATGAGCCAGGGACTTCAATGTCTGGCCCTGGGAAGCTGTCTGGCACTTGCTGCTGGCTGCTCAGCCACTGACAAGTCCAACTCCTTTACCTTCACCGCGGATTTGCCACCCGACTTCGCGTATGTCGCGACAGCGACTTACGTCCCCGCGCCCGACCAAACCTGCAACTTGGG